>DAOUJN010000035.1:0-203564 GCA_034422655.1 Dehalococcoidia bacterium | reverse complement strand
CCACGAATAGGCACGAATAATTGAACATAAAACATTTGTGATTATTCGTGCCTATTCGTGTGCATTCGTGGATAGAATCCAGAAAAAGGTTAGTTGACCCATGAAGTTCGCGTTTTTCAGCCACGTTCCCTGGCCCGAGGGCACAGAGCCTCAGCAGTTGATCGAGGAAATCACCGAGCAGGTGCAGTATGCCGAAGAACTGGGGTTCGTCAGCGCCTGGCTGGCGGAGCACCACTTCACCCGCTACAGCATGGTGCCATCGTCCCTGATCCTGGCCACCCACATAGCGTCGCGCACTACCAGGATTCGCGTGGGGACGGCGGTGCTGGTGTCGCCGCTGCACAACCCCATGCGGCTGGCCGAGGATGGGGCCATGCTGGACCTGATCAGCAACGGGCGCCTGGACGTGGGCTTTGGCCGTGGCTCCGGCGGCTACGAGTACACCGGCTATGGCCTGGACCCGGCGGAGAGCGCGGGACGCTTCCAGGACTCCGTCAAAATCATCCAGGGCCTGTGGACCACCCCGGGCTTCAGCTACGAGAGCCCCTACAACAAGCTAGAGGACATCAACCTGGTGCCCCCGCCCCTGCAGCAGCCCCACCCGCCCATATACATTGCGGCTACCCGCACCCAGGCCACGCTGGACTTCCTGGTGAACACGGGCCACAACCTGTGCATCGCCGTGGTGCAGGACACCGCGCTGGCCCTGGACCTGTGCCACCGGTTCGTGGAGCAGGCGGCGGCGGCGGGCAACAATCGCCCCATGTCGGAAATTCCCTTCTTCCGCTACTTCTACGTGGCCGAAACGGAGGAGGAGGTGCTGCGGGACACGGAAGACCGCATCAACTGGGTGGCGGACATCATGCAGTGGCGCCGCTTCATCCCGTCAGGTAGCGAGGTGTACCGCCGAATGGACGACTGGCGCCGTGAACGCACCGAACTGCCCGACAGCTACGAGTACCTGGCCGCCAACCGGGCCATCATCGGCACCCCCGACCAGTGCGTGGCGCAGATAAATGCCCTGCGGGAACACGGCATTGACTACTTCGGCTGCAACTTTGACTTCGGGGGAATGGGACGGGAAAAGGTGCTCCGCTCCATGAAGCTGTTCAGCGAGGAGGTGATGCCGAGGCTGGGGTAGGGGCGGCACAGATAAGGCATGCCCAAGGTTATAGATGCAATGAGGCTTGTAGAGAGGGATGGGTGGGTTCATGTCCGCACCAATGGCAGCCATCGGATTTATCTTCACCCCGATAAATCCGGAAGAGTTGTAATAGCCGGGCGCCCAAGCAAAGATTTGCCCCCAGGAACGTGGCAAAGTATCCTGAGACAAGCTGGTCTTACCCGTGGAGGCTAGTAATGCAATATAGCTATGTTATAGAAAAATCCGACAACGGCTATGCTGCCTATGTACCCGATTTGCCGGGATGCATAGCTGCCGGGGACACTAGAGAGGAAACGGAAGGCCTTATCCGGCAAGGGATAATCTACTATTTGCAATCCCTTAAGGAACATGGAGAACCCGTTCCAGAACCTCAGGCCTCCACTGGATTGGTTGAGGTATAGGCCATTTGGCCTGCTGGGTGCTTCAACAGGGTATGCCTCCAAAGGTTAAGGGTTCAACCAGTTCTTCTACAATCGGCAAGACTAATCATTCCCATCCACTGACACCTCGTCCTTGTCCCCAATATTCCCTTGTGCTACGCTAACCCGACTATGGCAAGTACGAAGGACAACAGGGTGGTCGTCGCCATGAGTGGTGGCGTGGACTCGTCGGTGGCGGCGCTGCTGCTGCAGCGGCAGGGCTACGACGTGGTCGGCGTTACCATGAAGCTCTACAGCCTGGACCAGGCCGACCTGCCCGATTACTACCGGGGCTGCTGTACGGTGGACGACGTGGAGGACGCCCGCATCGTCTGCCACCGGCTGGGCATACCCCACTACGTGCTGAACGTGCAGCAGGAGTTCCAGGACCACGTCATCGACTACTTCTGCTCCGAGTACCAGCAGGGCCGCACGCCCCATCCCTGCATCGCCTGCAACGACAAGATAAAGTTCAACTTCCTGGCGACCCGCGCTTCCATCCTGGATGCAAAGTACGTCGCTACCGGCCACTACGCCCGCATAGAAAACGAACCCCATGGGTTCACCCTGAAGAAGGGACTGGACGCGGCCAAGGACCAGTCTTACGTCCTGTTCGGGATGGGACAGGACGAACTGGGCCGGACACTGATGCCCGTAGGCGGCTACTCCAAGGAAGCCATCCGGCAACTGGCCCTGGAGGCCGACTTCCCCAACGCCGGAAAGCCCGACAGCCAGGACATCTGCTTCATCCCCTTCGGCGACTACAAGGCATTCCTGGAAGAGCGGATTGCCACCACCGGCGGCGACATTGTTGACCAGGACGGCAATACGCTGGGCCAGCACAAGGGCATCGAGTTCTTCACCGTGGGACAGCGACGGGGCCTGGGCATTACCGGCGCCGAACCCCTGTACGTGCTGCGGGTTGAACCGGAAACCAGCCGCGTGGTGGTGGGGCCGGAACAGGCCCTGTACCGCGACAGTCTCACCGTTTCCAGGGTGAATTACGTTGCGGGGACTCCCCCGGACGTCCCCATACCCGTCAAGGTGAAGATTCGCTACAAGTTTGAAGAGGCTCCGGCGACGTTGCACCCGGGGCCCACAGGGGCCAAGGTCAGATTCGACAAGCCGCAACGGGCCATAACCCCGGGCCAGGCGGCGGTCTTCTACCAGGGCGATACCGTGCTGGGCGGTGGCTTTATTGACTGATAGTGAGGATTGTGGGACGCAATTCCCCCGGGGTCGAGGTTCCCGCCTGCGCGGTAACGACTGGGTATGCCCGGATATGATTTGTGATGGCACGAACCACCCAGACAGGGCGCGCCGTGCCTGACCTGTCCCACGAGCGCCGTCTTTACCGGCAGGGCCTGCGGGTGATAGCCGGAGTGGATGAAGCGGGCCGCGGGCCGCTGGCCGGACCGGTGGTGGCCGCAGCAGTCGTCCTGCCATCGGATTTGTCCGGCCGGGAATCCTGGCTGAAAAAGCTGGATGACAGCAAGCGCCTGTCGGCCAGGCAACGGGAGACGGCTTACACGCTGATTCAGGAGCACGCGCTGGCAGTGGCGGTTGTTGAGGAATCGCCGGACGAAATAGACCGTATCGGAATTGGGCGGGCGGTTATCCGGGCCATGCTGCGGGCCGTGGACGGGTTGGCGGTCACCCCGCAGCACTTATTGCTGGACTACGTGCCCATCAGGGAGTGCCCCCACCCCTATGAGACCCTGGTAAAGGGAGACTCCCGCAGTTATTCCATAGCCGCGGCGTCGATTATTGCCAAGGTGACCAGGGACCGAATCATGGAGCAGGCTGAATCTTTTTATCCAGGCTACGGCTTTGCCCGCAACAAGGGCTACGGCACCGCCCTGCACCGGGAGCAGTTGGCCAGCCTGGGACCGTGCCCCCTGCACCGCCGCTCCTTTGCTCCGCTGCGGCAGGCTTTGCTGGCGATGGGAGATGACTGATATGACCACTTCGCGGGTGAGACTGGGCAGACGAGGCGAAGAACTTGCGGCAGATTATCTGCGGTCGGTTGGTTGTGGCATTCTGGCGTCCAACTACCGCTGTCCCTGGGGTGAAATTGATCTGATTGCCCGCGATGGTGACGAGTTGGCCTTTGTGGAAGTACGCACTCGCCGAAGCTCCAGCTTTGGTACACCCCAGGAATCAATAACCCATCGCAAGGCCAGGCATCTGGTTACCACTGCACGGCATTATCTGCAGAGTTGCGCGGAGAAAAATGGCCGAAAGGACTTGCCCTGGCGTATAGACCTGATTGGCATCACTATGGAAAATGGTCGAAGCTCACCCAAGATTGACCATATCAAATACGCCGTCCAGGGCTGACGGCCAGGCGTAACTGTTCAGATTAGAGGAGTCGCCTTCGGCCCAAGGCGTCATTCCGGCCTTGAGCCGGAATCCAGAAAGGCCAAGCCCAATCCGACGTATGGGGTGCAAGGACTCCTGGATACCGGCTTTCGCCGGTATGACGATATCGCGGGACAGCCTGTTTCCCCTGCTCGTGAATAATTACGGCAAGGCTACCCAAAATCAAGACGGTTACCCCAAGCCGCAATCGCCACCCAGGCACATCCGGCAAACCGGGTTCCGCCGCAAAGGTTCAGTAATATGAAGGCTTCCTACTTCGGTTGCATGGGTTACCTGGAGCGGGAGAAGTTCCCCGCCGGTTGGCCGGTGCCTCCGGCTTTTTACGACCCCGACGTGGCCATGCAGTCCTACCGCGACGGCATGGCCGAATGCCGCTTGGCCGAGGAGATGAGGTTCGACTGGGTCAGCCTGTCGGAGCACCACTACTCGGGCAACCGCACCACGCCCAACCCGGCGGTTATGGCCGCGGCGGTGGCTCAGCAGTGCCAGCGGGTCAGGATTGCCCTGCTGGGCCAGCTTCTGCCCATCCTGAATCCAGTGCGGGCCGCCGAGGAAATCGGGATGCTGGACAACCTGACCGAGGGACGGCTGGTGGTGGCCTTCATGCGCGGCACCCTGAGCGAGGACCAGGTGTACGACCTGAACCCCAACGAGGGGCGCGATAAGCTGCTGGAGGGTATGGACCTGGTGCTGCGTGCCCTGACCGAACCCCAACCCTTCTCCTGGGAGGGCCGCCACTATAACTACCGGACGGTATCGGTCTGGCCCAAGCCCGTGCAGCGTCCCATGCCGCCGGCCATCGTGGCAACCCGCAGCGACGATACCATCAAGTACGCCGCCGACAACCAACTGGGCCTGGGCATCGCCTACGAGACCGTGGACAATACCGTCAGCATCGTCAACAAGTACCGCACCTGGTGCGCGCAAGCCGGGTGGTGGCCCTCCTCAGAGCACATAGTCTACCGTGGCGGCATCTGCCTGGCGGAAACCGACGCCCAGGCCGAGGGTTTCCTGAACGGCCTTCGCGCCCGGGGCGTGGAACGAGGGTTGTCCATCAGTTCCTCCCTGGCCCGGGCGGTGCTGGCCGCCCGCAACGGCGCCAGGTACGACTCCCGGGCCGACAGCGACCCACCGGCCTCGGCAGCGCGTCCGCCCCGGGCCCAGCTCAACTTCGTGGGCGGGCCGGAAACGGTGGCCGGCCAGCTGGAAGAATTGCACCAACGCTGCGGCGTGGGCGTGGTGGACCTGGCCTTCCAGCAGCCCGGCATGTCCCACGAGGGCGTGATGGAGCAGGTGGAGCTATTTGGGCGCAAGGTTTTGCCGAGGATGAAGGAACTGGGGGAGGAGTAGGGAACTATCTCAAAACCAACCTTGAATTTCGCGGTGTCCTGCCACGGCTACACTTAACTAGCCTGTCACCCCCATCCTAGCCTTCCCCCGTCAAGGGGGAAGGGAATTTTGAGATAGTCTATTAGTGATTATTCGTGTCCATTCGTGGATGGAAGAAGCGAGGCGAAATGGCTGACAAGATACGGCTGGGCATTATCGGCGCCAACATTCACCGGGGGTGGGCGCCCCGCGCTCACTTGCCGGCGGTGGTGGCCAGCCCGGAGTTTGAGCTGACCGGCGTCTGCACCACCCGCATGGAAAGCGCGGAGGAGTCGCAGCAGGCTTTCGGGGCGAAGTACGCCTTTGACGACTACCGCCGGATGCTGGACCACCCGGAAATCGACGCGGTGGTGGTTTGCCTGCGGGTGCCCAACCACTTCGAACCTACCATGGACACCCTGAACGCCGGCAAGCACGTCTATACAGAGTGGCCCCTGGGCCGCACCACCGCCGAGGCCGAGGAAATGGCCGGCCTGGCACAGTCCCGGGGAGTGCGGAACATGGTGGGACTCCAGGCCCGGGGCAACCCGGCCATGCTGTACCTGAAGGACCTGGTGGCCGACGGATACGTGGGCGACGTCCTTTCGTGCAGCGTAGTGCGTATATCGGACGGCGGGCTACGGCGCACGTCGGACCGCACCTGGCAGCGGGACCGGGACCTGGGCGCCAACACCCTGACCATCACCAACGGCCATACCATCGACGCCCTGCGTTTCGTGGTGGGCGACTTCAGCCACGTGTCGGCGGTGGTCAGCACCCAGGTAAACCAGTGGTACGAGACCGACACCGAGCAGTACGTGGAGGTAACGGCGCCGGACAACATCCTAGTCAGCGGCAGGCTGGAAACGGGCGGAGTGGCATCGGTGCACGTGGCCAGCAACCCCTGGGCCGGCAGCGGCTACCGCATGGAGATTTACGGCAGCGAAGGCACCCTGATCGCTTCTTCCGACGAATCACCCAACCACGTGGGGACCCGGGTGCAGGGCGTGCGGGGCGGCAACCGATTGGAGGACTTGCCCGTTCCCGCCAGCTATACCTGGGTGCTGGAAAGCATGCCCCTGGGCGCGCCCTACAACGTGGGCCAGATGTACTACCAGTTCGGCGAAAGCATCCGGCAGGGTGAAGGGGGGCAGCCCGACTTTGCCGAGGCGGTGCGCCTGCACAGGTTCATCGACCGCATTCAGGAAGCCTCGGACATGGGCAGCGAGGTGGCGGTTTAGGGACGGGCGATACTGCCAACTGGCAGGGGGTCAGCCCCGCTTAACTCCACCCCTACCACTCAAAGCCCAGGTTGGCGTAGCGGACGAATACGGTGCCGAAGGGGGCGCCCAGGGGGCCGTTGATCGCCAGGACGGCTATGGTGTGCTGGTCGCCGGGTTGGGCGCTCTGGGTAACCAGCGTCCGCTGGGGGGTGTTGAACCCCTGCACGGTACCCCGGTCGCGGTTGCACTCGCCGTCAATCCAGATTTCCCCGTAGTCGTCAACGCAGGTCTCGAACTGTACCCGCATCCCGGCCGTAGGGTTGCCGTCCACCGTTTCGGGAATGGTGATCCTGGTCCGGTACCAGGCGAAAGTAAATCCCTTCGACTGGCGTTGGGGCAGGTCGGTAATTACTTCCCAACCGGAGTCGTCGTAGTCTGCCAGGCGGGCCGGGCTTGGTTCGCCCGTCTCAAACACCAGTCCCCCGTTCTCCTCGCCGGGTACATAGCCAACGGCTACCCGCCACGTTGCGCCGGTGGCGGCCCGCCCCGATTCTTCACCCAGGTTTACAGTTACTCTCGGCATTTCTGCGCTCCTTCTTTCCTTTATCCAAGAATATACACGAATGTTCACTAATGGGGATGATTTATTAGTGGTTATTCGTCCGCCGCGGCGGATTCGTGGATTATGTGGTAATCAATGTTGGTCGATGAACTCCAGTACCAGGCCGTTCCAAACGTGGGGGCGCTCCCAGAAGCCGGCGTGCCCGGCGTCGGGCAGGGACACAAAGCGGCTGGTGGGGATGTGGTCGGACAGCAGCCGCATCAGCGCCGGCGGGGACAGCAGGTCGGCCTCCCCGGAGAGTACCATGACCGGCGCCTGCATGGCAGCCAGGCGCCGGTAACTAGTGGGTTCGCGCAGGGGCTGGGCCGGCAAGGGGCCGTAGGGACGGCTGGCTTCCTGGATTTCCAGCCACCGGGCCGCGCCTCCGGGGTCACTGCCCCGGTATGATGGCCCCAGTTCCCGCAAGTCCTCGGGCAGGTCCTGGATTTGCTGGGGGCGAACCCGGCGCTGCAATTCCAGGTACTCCGCATCCTGCACGCCGCCGATGGTATTGGCCGCCACCAGGCTGCGCACCCGTTCGGGATGGGAGAGGGCGTAGTCCAGGGCGGGAATCGCCCCGGCGGCGGTGCCTACCAGGTGCACACGACCCAGGCCCAGCGCATCCAGCAGGGCGTGGAGGTCGTCGCCAGCGTAACCGGGCTGCGGCCCCGAATCCGTGGGTCGGGAGCGGCCCCACGTGCGCCGGTCGTAGGAAATGCACCGGTACCCGGCGGCGTTAAAGGTGGGCAACTGGTTCACCCAGCATTCCGTCGTGCCCGTGGCGGCGTGCAGCAGGATAACGGGCGTGCCAGGGCCGCCCGTATCTTCATACCA
This sequence comes from Dehalococcoidia bacterium, assembly GCA_034422655.1. Lineage (GTDB taxonomy): Bacteria > Chloroflexota > Dehalococcoidia > Lucifugimonadales > UBA3495 > Bin22. Next base: position 195,572 of record DAOUJN010000035.1, on the reverse strand, counting down.
GAGGTCAACGCCGGGGCGGGAAAGGTGGGGCATGGGGATTATTCTCCTCTATGGGACGCCGGAACGGACTCAGGGCGCATTGACGCAAGTCGTGGCCATCCCCGATGCAGTGTCGCGCCGCGCTTGCCGAAGGGCCTAAAATCCTTCCCCAAAGCCCGCTTGCGGGTCCGAGACTCGGTTTGCAGGATGGAGTTTAGATTCTTCACTCCGTTCAGAACGACAGGTTTGGCCGTTTAGAACAATAATCCGTTAAGACGCGATTGCCTTGGTGAAGGCCGGCGGATAAGGCCGCCCCGGCCCGGGTGGAATGTTATCATACACCCACGACGACCCCGTTCCTAAGAATCTGAATTGAAAACCAACGGAGGTATTCCTATGGCAGAGCGTGTACCGATAGTTCCCGACGGCCTGGCCGCCAACCCGGCCTTCTCTCCCGGCGTGCGGGTGGGTGAGTTACTGTTCGTGTCCGGCCAGATAGCCCAGGGCGCCGACGGCCAACTGGTGGGCGGGAACGACTGCGCCGCCCAGACCCGCCAGGTTATGGCCCGCATCCGCGCCATCGTCGAGGCGGCGGGGGCAACCATGCAGGACGTGGTGAAGATTACCACCTTCCTGGTTAACCTGGACGACTATCCCGGCTTCAGCGCCGTGCGCTCCGAGACCTTCCCCGAAAACCCGCCGGCCAGTTCCACCGTGGTGGTGGCTGCGCTGGTGCGCCCCGAGTTCCTGGTGGAAGTGGAGGCTGTCGTTCATATTCCGAATTAACATGGATGGACAGGATGAACAGGATTGGGTTGTCTTCCCTGGTCGAAGTCTTCTTTCCCTGCAAGCAATCAATCCTGTATATCCTGTCCATCCATGTTTGAATCCATTGCAAGTGAGGTAAAGGAAATGAAACTGGCAAGATTCAGCGTTGGGCCCTGGGAAAGCTATGGGCTGGTAGAGGGCGACGAGGTGCGCGTCATCCAGGGCAGCATCTTCGGCGAGCATACCGTCACGGACGCATCGTACCCGCTCAACCAGGTGAAACTGCTGCCGCCCACAGTGCCTACGTCCTACTGGGCCGTGGGTCTTAACTACGCCGCCCACATAGCCCACCAGGAAGAGGCCCTGGACGCCGAGCGCATCCAGCGGGACTCCTCCGCCTTCCGGCCCTGGCAGAAGGGGGCCAACTGCATCATCGGCCCCGGCGAGAACATCATCCTGCCGGCCGAGTCGGACTACGTGCATTACGAGGGGGAACTGCTCATCGTCATTGGCAAGCCCTGCCGGCGCGTGTCGGTGGAGGATGCGCCCAACTTCATCCTGGGCTACTCCATCGCCAACGACGTCAGCGGCGAGGGTTCCTGGGCCGCCGACCTGTCCAACTGGCGGCGCAAGATGTGCGACACCTTCGGTCCCGTCGGCCCCTGGATTGAGACCGACGTGGACCCCCACAACCTGGATATCATCACCCGCCTGAACGGGCAGGAACACGACCGGGGCAGCACCTCGGGCATGATATACGACTGCTACTACACAGTCAGCGGCATCAGCCAGTTCGTAACCCTGCGCCCCGGCGACATCATCCTCACCGGCGCCCCGGGCTCGGTGGAGCAACTGCACCCCGGCGACGTGGTGGAAATAGAGATTCCGGGGATAGGGACGCTGAGCAACCCGGTGGTGGGGGAGGAAGTGTAAGCATCGGCTTTGCCGCCGCGTACCCGGAATGCCGAGCAAAGTATTTGCCCCTCTCCTACCGGGAGAGGGGTATTTCTTTCAACCAATAGAATCGTCAGACCGGCCGGCGGGTTGGGTAAGAATAGAGCAGAAACTTAAAACCTAATGCTGCAGGGAATTGCTTGACGCTCCTTGTTTGACCACTTATTTGGCACACTATTTGACGCGTTGTTTGACGTTCTCTGGTCGGTGCCCGGACCAGAATTCTTTAGCAAAAAACAGCCCCGCCTCGGCAGGAAGCGGGGTTAAGGTTCGGGCCAAATATGCCAGGTGAGGCCGGACTACTGCGCCGTGTTCCACAGTTCCCAGAAACCGTCTCCACTCAGAGTGCAATCGACCAATTCGTCGAGTTGACGCCGAGTCAACCTGAGGCGTCTGGCGGTGTCGGCAACCACAAAATCGGGCAACCTTCCACGTGCAGAATGCGAGAACTTGGCGGCTCTAATCTCGCCGTTTCCCGGAATGTCTATGAAGAAGTAAACATGATGCGAAGACCTTTCTTCCTGCGCATTAAGTTTCCTTCGTAACGCCCTTTGCAGGTCTCCTATGTCCATCTCTGAATGGTATCTTTGCGACGAGTCAAGCCCTGAAGCAATTCCAGTTCGTTTAATGCCGAGCCGGACAGCCTTTCCTTCCGGGCTTCCAACGCTTCGCGGTAGCCGCTCAGGGATGTCAAGAGGTCATAAACCGCTGCTTCGACGTTGCTGCCAAGTCCGTACTCTTTCAGGCTCAAGCATGTCATCGCCACCGTCTCCTCTTCCGAAGTTTCCACTTGAACTACAAGGTCCCTGGTCAATTCCCAAGAGTCATCCCAGGTATAACCGGCAGGAACCAGGTACTCGGTCGAAGAATCTGGCGAATTGGTAGATACGTCAACAGGTTCAGTCATAATAAGCTCGGCCTACACACGGTCAGACTAATGGCTGCAATACACAGGCTGCACCAGATTATATCAGAATTAATAATTGAGCTACCCGGTTTGCCGCAACCGTGATAGCGCTTCCACCACCCCTTTGATACCCCGGCCCCTTTCAGGCTATACTATTCCCCGGGCCTGGCGCCATTGGTGCGTGCGCCAGGCCCGTGTTTTGTCAGCTTACTTCAACCAATCGCGGGAGGATTCGGGTGGACTTTAATATTGCAGTGCTCAGCGGCGACGGCATTGGGCCGGAAGTTACCGCGGAAGGGGTCAAGGCCCTGGAGGCCGTGGGCAGCGCCTTCGGACACACCTTTAACCTGGAATACGGCGACGTGGGCGGCATTTCCATTGACCGGCACGGAACGCCCCTGACCCCGGAGGTGCAGGACCTGGCCGGTTCCGCCGAGGCCGTCCTCTTCGGCGCGGTGGGCGGCCCCAAGTGGGACGACCCGTCGGCATCGGTACGGCCCGAAGACGGCCTGCTCCAGCTTCGCGCCCACCTGGGCGTCTTCGCTAACATCCGCCCCGTCAAGGTGTACCCCAACCTGGTGGAGTCCAGCGTCCTCAAGCCCGAAGTGCTGGAGGGCGTGGACATGGTGGTGGTGCGGGAACTGACCGGGGGCCTCTACTATGCCGAGCCCAAGGGTCGCCAGGAGACTCCGCAGGGCTGGACCGGCGTGGACACCATGCGCTACAGCGAGGCCGAAATAGAACGGGTGCTGCGGGTGGGCTTTGAACTGGCCCGGGGCCGCCGCAAGAAGCTGGCCTCCATCGACAAGGCCAACGTCCTGGAGTGTTCCCGCTTGTGGCGGCAGATAGCCACCCGCCTGGGCGAGGAATACCCCGACGTGGAACTGGAGCACGTGCTGGTGGACGCCTGCGCCATGCAGTTGGTGCAGCGTCCCTCCCGCTTCGACGTCATCGTGGCGGAAAACACCTTTGGCGACATTCTGACCGACGAGGCGGCGGTGCTGTCCGCCTCCATGGGCCTGCTGCCCTCGGCCAGCCTGGCCGACGTGCCAATTGAGGGCCGCAAGATCCCCGGCTTCTACGAACCCATCCACGGCACCGCGCCGGACATTGCGGGGCAGGGCATCGCCAACCCGGTGGCTTCCACCCTCAGCGTTGCCATGATGTTGCGCTACTCGCTGGGCCTGACCGAAGAGGCCGCCAGCGTGGAACGGGCGGTGGACCAGGCGCTGGAGGCCGGCCACCGCACTCCGGACATCGCCGTTGCGGGCGCCCACCGGGTGAGCACCACCGAGATGGGAGACCTGATTGCCAGAGCAATTACGAATTAAGAATTAGGAATTAAGAATGGATATTACGGGTTGGGCGGGCTTGCAGTTCCAGTCATTGGCACCATTACCCCGAGAAATCTGAAAGGTTCCTGGCCCAATTCGTAACTCGTAATTTCTAATTCGTAACTCAAGGAGAACCATGCCATTCGTTCCCCACGAGGTCGGCTTCATAATCTCGGTGCCCGTATTTCTGGCCAGCGCGGTGGCGGTTGTATTCCTGGGAGTCCAACTGGCCAAGTACGGCGATGCCCTGGCCACCCTGACCGGGTGGGGACGGCTTTTTGTTGGCAGCATCCTGGTGGCCCTGGCTACCTCCCTGCCTGAACTGTCCCATAACTTCACCGCCGTCCGCATTGGGGAGCCGGAACTGGCGTTGGGCGACGTCCTGGGGTCGAACATCGTGAACATCCTGATCCTGGCCGTGGTGGCGCTGCTTTTTGGCGGCAGGCGCTTTCTGCGGCAACTGGCGCCGGAGCAGGGTTACCTCATCGTGCTGGCCGCCATACTAACCGGCCTGGCGGTAGCGCTGGCTGCCTGGCACCGGGTGGCGCCCGGGCCTCTCACTGAGGCCCATCTATGGCAAATTGGGTTTTCCTCCATCTTCTTGCTGGTGGTATATGTGATCGGCATGCGCATTGTTTACCAGCATCCTGCGGTATCGCAGGAAGAAGATGAGGACGATCTGGGAATATCGCTGAAGCGCGCCTGGGTCCTGTTCGGCATAGTTTCCCTGGGAGTGGTGGTATCGGGCATTTTCCTGGCTCAGAGCGCGGCCTGGATAGCGGAAGCCTCCGGCATTTCTTCGGGAATTGTGGGCATCCTGGCGGTGTCCATCGTTACCAGTATGCCGGAAGTCTCGGCAACCATCGGCGCGGCGAGGCTGGGAGCGGCAGACCTGGCGGTGGCCGGCATTTACGGCAGCTGCGTATTCAACATAACTATCCTGGCCTATTCCGACTTTTTCCTCCGCAGCGGTGTCATCCTGAATACTGCGGAACCGGCGCATTTCGTAGCCGGCGGCATAGCGGTGGGTCTGATTCTGTTTGCCGGACTGCTCATCTGGGGGCGCCATCGTTTCTCGCAGCCCGTAATCGTGACTGGGCTGGCGCTGATAGCGGTCGTGTACCTGCTGGGAGCGGTCCAGGTGGCAATACTGGGCGCGGCGGGCTGATGGGTGGGTTATCCACGAATGGGCACGACCAAGCAGCAACCAGGGCCCTGCAAAGAGCGACGAATTCTAACCTAACACGGGGCAAACAGGTGGAACTGATACTCGTTAGGCATGGCGAAACCGATGCCAACCGCCGGGGAATACTGATGGGCAGCGTCGAGGGCCCGCCCCTGAATGCCACGGGCAAAGCCCAGGCCACCGACATTGGCGCTGCCTTGAGGGCGGAGCCTGTTGTCCACCTGTACACCAGCCCAGCGCGGCGAGCCAGGGAGACGGCCGAAATTGTTGCCCAATTCATTGAAGCGCCTTTATGCGAGATTAACGATCTTTGCGAGATCAACGTAGGGCGTCTGGAGGGACTTACAAGGGCCGAAGTACAACAGAAGTTCGGATCATACTACTTGGACTGGGAAAGAGACGCGGCTGTTGCCAGGCCTCCCGGTGGCGAAACCGTGCTGGAGTTGCAGGACAGGGCGTGGGAAGCTGTTCAGCGCCTCTCCGACAGGCATTCTGACGAAACAGTGGTCGTAGTAAGCCACCTGTTTACCATTCTGGCGGTGGTAGCCAAGGTGCTGGAAATGCCTTTGAAACACTTCCTCCGCCTCCGCCTGGATCCTGGTGCAATGGTTAGAATTGAACTCGGGCACGATGAAGCCGAAGTGATTTCTGCCAACGAGAGCTGGCACCTCCGTATTCGCCGCCGAGATGAGTGGGCTACAGCCAACGACCTTGATAAGCCGGTTGACGCGTCTTCCCACCTGCCATAGACTTGGCCCCACCTGACCAATTCCTGTTTTGGGGGGCTCTATGACCAGCCCAGCCACCGCCGCAGACTTCGTTTCATCCGTCAAACGCCCTGAAGACTTTGACGCCTTTTGGGAAGACATCCTGGCCCGAACCGCCGCTATTCCGCTGGACGCCCAGGCGGCGTTTGACCCGCTGCGATCCACGCCCCAGGTGGATGTGTACTCGGTGCACTACACCAGCCTGGACCAGGTCCGCATTGCGGGGTGGTACGCCCGGCCCGCCAACCACGCCGGCCGGTTGCCGGGGCTGCTCATCGTCCCCGGCTATACCATGGAACCGCAGATTCCCAAGAACTGGGCCGCCAGGGGGTATGCCGCCTTCAGCGTGGCGCCCCGGGGCAAGCTGCGTAGCAACGGCCAGTTCAACCCCGGCTACCCCGGCCTGCTCACCTACGGCATCACTGACCGGAACACCTACTCCTACCGGGGCTTCTACATGGACGCCTGCCGCGGCGTGGACTTCCTGCTGTCGCGGGACGAGGTGGACGGCGCGCGCCTGGGCGTAACCGGCCACAGCCAGGGCGGCGGCCTGGCGATAGTCGTGCCCGCCCTCCGCCCGGAGGTTACCGTCGCCACGTCGGGCGCTCCCTATCTGTGCGGGTTCATGGACGCCATTGACCTGACGGACGGCTATCCTTACTACGAGATTAACGATTACCTGCGGCTGTACCCCGAAAGCCGGCAGCAGGTAACCGACACCCTGGCCTACTTCGACGGCATCAACCTGGCGCCCCGGGTTACCTGCCCCATCATCGTCAACATCGGACGGCAGGACAGCACCTGCCCGCCGGAGACGGGCTATGCCCTGTTCCGCGCCATCGGCAGCGAGGACAAGCGCCTGTACGACTATGAAGGTTACGGCCACGACGCCAACAATGCGGTACACGCGGGGATTATCGACGCCTTCCTGGCCCAGCACCTTCAGCCTTAGGGGACTGTCAGCAATGACCACACCAGCTTACGAACGACCCGCCGACTTCGACGTCTTCTGGCAAGGCGTCCTGGCCGAACTGGCCCAGCTTCCAATGGCCCCGGAGGTGGAGGAAATCCCCCTGCGGTCCAGCGACTTTGCCGCCGTGTACGGGGTGAGGCTCACGTCCATCGGCCCTTACCGCATATTCGGCTATTTGAGCATTCCCCGGGGGCAGGGGCCCTTCCCTGCCCGTTACTTCCTGCCCCGCTACGGCAGCGTTTCCGACCTGGCGCCCCAAGGCACGGCAAACGGCCAGCGGCGCCGCTACGTTACCTTCTCCCTGTCCGTTCGGGGGCAGCGCCGCGCCGACAGTCCCTACGCCGCCAGCTTTCCGGGACAGCTTACCGACGGCATTGACGACCCGGCGACGTACATCTACCGGGGCATCGTGGCCGACTGCTGCCGGGGGCTGGAGTACCTGGCGCAGCGTCCCGAGGTGGATACCGGGCGCATCGCCGCCATTGGCACCGACCTGGCCTTGATTACGGCCGCGCTGTGTCCCCGGGTTACGCACCTGGTGTCCACGCCGGTCATTCACCGTCTGGCGCTGGAACGGGCCGCCGCCACCCAGGCCTACCCGCTGGAGGAGCTGAACGACTACCTGCGCATGTATCCGGGCCGCCGGGACCTGGTGGCCAACACCCTGGCCCACTACGATCTGGCCGGCTTTGCCCCCACCGTCGAAGCCAATACCCTGCTGACGGCCGACTCGGGGGCCAACGGCATCAGTGCCGAATACCTGGAGGCCGTGGCCCGGGCCATTAACGGTCCGGTCCAGTTGCGGGAATCGGAACATTCCAACTACCGGGACGGCGCCTTTGCCGAAGCGTGGCTGTCGGAACGGCTGGGGCTGGAACCCAGCCTGCCGCCGCACTGGCAGGGGTGGACGGGGTGAGTGACGGCATCACAGCCCCCAGCTGCCTATTAGTCCTAACACCCACCACGGAGCGACTACCATGAAGTTCGGCATTAACCTGGGCGGGGGCAACCTGCCCCACGAGTCCCGGGCCGAGGCGTCTGAAGGGAAACTGGAGAAGTCCCGCCTGGCCGCCAGGTACGGCTACCACTCGCTGTGGACCGGGGCGGCGTACCTGAACAACGATTTCCACGCCACCCTGCTGCTGGCCCGGGTGGCGGCCGAGGCGCCGGACCTGGAACTGGGCTTCGTGGGCCTGCTGCCCCTGTACCATCCGGTGGAGGCTGCCGAGCAGCTTTCCACCCTGGACGTTATCTGCGGCGGCAAACTGGTGCTGGCCCCTGCCCTGGGCTGGCGGGACTTCCAGTTCGAAGGCTTTGGCATTCCAAAGTCGGAACGCCTGTCCCGCTTTCGCGAGGTGCTGGAGACGATGAAGGAGCTTTGGGGCGAAGACCGGGTTACCCACCAGGGAGAGCACTTCCAGATGACCGACGTACCGCCGGTGGGCGCGCCCCTGCAGCGGCCCCATCCCCGCATCTACATCGCAGCCAACCAGGACCAGGGCGTCCGCCGGGCCGTCCGATTGGCCGACGGCTGGCTAGTAAGCTCACGTTCCACGCTTCCCACCATCGGGCGGCAGGTGGAACTGTACCGGGAGGCGCTGGAGGCACGGGGCAAGACGGGGTACGTTTCGGCGTGGCGCGAGATGTTCATAGCCGAGACCCGGGAGGAGGCCATACGCATCGCCCGCCCCCACGTGGAGTGGCTGTACCAGGACCGGGCGGCGTCGGGGCACAGCCAGGAACTGCCCGAGGCTGACCGCATAGACGTGGGGTTTGAACAGGTGCTGGACGGCCGGTTCATAATAGGCAGTCCCGACGAGTGCGCCGCCGAGATAGAGAAGTACCGGGACCTGGGCATCGAGGAACTGGTGCTGCGGTGCCAGTGGCCGGGAATGCCCAACGAAGACTCCCTGCGGGCGGTGGAACTGTTCGGCCAGGAAGTGCTGCCGCAGTTTGCGTGAGCGCGCCGGTCGCCCATTCGGTTCGCCGCGTCAAATGCAAAGCCCGTCAGCAGGAAAAGTATGTCATCCTGAGCTTGCCGAAGGATCTAAAATCCTTCCCAAAGCCCGGTTGCGGGTACGAAGGTTGGCTTGTGGGAAGAATTTTAGATTCTTCACTCCGTTCAGAATGACAGACTTGGCGGTTCCGGATAACAATTCGTTAAATCGCGATTGCCCTGCCTAACCGCCATCCTTTTCCCCTACCAGCGCCTGCTGCGCCCGGGCCAGGTTGTTGCGGCTGGCCTGGGTGCTGGGGTGGTCAACGCCCAGGACCCGCTCCCGCAGGGCCAGGGTCTCGCGGTGCAGTTGGGCGGCGGTCTCGTAGTCGCCCATGGCGTGGCAGCAGTTGCCCAGGCTGCCCCGGCTGCGGAGGGTGTCGGGATGTTCGGGACCCAGGGAGCGGGAACGTCGCTCCAGGGTGTCGCGGAACAGGGCCAGGGCCTCGTCGTAGTGACCGGCGGCGTAGAAGCTGTTGGCCAGGCCCGTGCTGCTGCGCAGGGTATCGGGATGGTCGGGGCCCAACGTCCTTCGCCGGTCCATCAGGCCTTGATAATGGTGGTGGATGGCCTGGCCGTAGCGGCGGGAGACCCGGTGGAAGCGGGCCAAGTGGTAGTCTACGTTGAAGGCGCCGGGCTGCTCGGTGACCATGTCTTTCTTTCCATGAAGGGGCGCGAAGTTTCAGGAAGGTTAGGGGATCCTTCGACAAGCTCAGGATGAGCGGACTCACCCCCAACCTATCCTTCCCCCGTCAAGGGGAAGGGACTCTTGAGACTGTGGGCTAATAGCCGGTGGCCAGGGATATGAGGGCGCCTATTATGGGGCCCATTATGGTCCAGAGAATGCCCCAGCCCAGCAGGTAGTCGCCCAGGATGATGCCCAGCAGGATCAGCGGGCCGAACCGCTCGTACCGGGCGTAGCTCTCCGCCATACTTTCGGGTAGCAGGCCGCCCAGCACCCTTGAGCCGTCCAGAGGCGCCAGGGGAATCAGGTTGAAGACAGCCAGCAACACATTGAAGAAGATGACCACACTGGCTATGTCGGTAAGGGCTTCGCGCATTCCCCCGGACAGAACGTAGGTGGTCCGGTAAAGGCCGGGGGCGCTCCAGCCCAGTATGCCCAGCTTGACGGGTATGGCCACCAGGAAGGCCAGGGCCAAGTTGGAAAGGGGGCCGGCGGCGGCCACCAGCGTTATGCCCCAGGCCCCACGCAGGTGGTGGTGGTTCACCGGCACGGGCTTGCCCCAGCCGAAACCCACCACCAGCATCATCACTGTGCCGCTGGGGTCCAGGTGGCGGACGGGGTTCAGGGACAGGCGGCCCAGGCCGCGGGAAGTCCCGTCTCCCAGCACCGTGGCAATCAGCGAGTGGCTGAATTCGTGGATGGTGATAGCCGTAAGCAGGGCGAACATCACCAGGACGGTCAGGCGCAGGAAGCTGGCGGGGTCGTACAAGAGCAGGTCGAAAGAGCTGATCAGCATGGCGGGTATTTCACATGGATGGACAGGCGGGACAGGATTTACCGCCATTGCCGCTTCCGGTCTGGCAAACTACTCCGCCACCCGGGATGGCTCCGGCAATCCGGTCCAGCCTTGTCTTATGCGTTTCTAGTCATAGTCGTCGTAGTCATCATCGTCATCGTCGTCCTCCCTGGACGGGGCAGGGGCCGAGGAGAAGCCGGCGGCGGGGACGGTGGCCCTGGCCCGGTCGCGGCGGCGACGGGGACGGGGCATATCCAGCAGAGCGGTCTTCAGTCCGTCCAGGGCTTCGGCGCTGACACTAGCCAGGTCCAGGATAAGGCCGCTGGCGCCCATGTCCCTCAGGGCAACCAGGTCGTCCTTGGCCGGAATGGCAGATACCTGGACCAGGACGTACTTGTCGGTGCGGCGGGAAATGCTGCCCACGGTTACCAGGTCCTGCAGGGTCCAGGGGCCGGATACGGCAGTCATATCCACGGTAAAGCAGTCTATGGGCAGGGCGGCAACGGCACGCAGCTGACGGTCGCTCAAGTCGGGAGCCACGGTCAGGATGCGGGCCAGTTCGTCCTCGCCTGCCATGGCCGATGCCGCGCTTTCCAGGCCGAAGGCCAGCAGGTCGGCGCCGCCCTCGGCGCAGGCCCGGGCGTCCTCGCTGGACATGGTCGAAAGAGCGATTCCCCAGGGCATATCGCTGGCCGAGTCGGCCAGACCATTGGCGTCCCCGGCATTGTCGACGCCGGATACCAGCACCGCGTCTAATCCTGAATTGACGGCAGTGGCAAGGGCGGCCTGGTGGTCGGAAGTTACGAGACCCACCAGGGCCAGACCGGGGAGCTTGGCGGTGCGGGCCGCGCCGAAGCCCAGGGGCGCAGGCGACCCGTCGCTGATTCGTTGCAGAAGGTCAAGAAGTTTGCTCATTGTTGCTCGCTTGCAGCTTGATTGGCTCAGCGGATTATACCTTATGCGGTTGAATTTGTCGGTAAAGGGAGGGGCAACTTTTTGCCTGATTCAAACATCCAGGCGTATTTATAGTACTTCCTAAAATTGTAAATGCCATCCGCCAGCCCAGGGGCCCCGTCAGTACCTAGTATCAATAACAATCCCTATAATAAATATGGAATTTGTCACAATTGATACTTTTGGGCTTGACTTTTGATTTGCCGCAATGCTTCAATAGTAGTACAAGGCTCTCCACGTTGCGGGGGCAGCAAGGCAACAAATACGTTAAGTCCAGTAATGGATATTTTGCAGGGGGTAACTGATGCAGCATCACGATATCCACGAGTGCGACACCCATGAACACCACGGCGACGAGCCCGGCCACGTCCACGACATCCACGAATGCGATGGCCACGAGCACCACGCCGAGCTTCACGACCACGACATTCACGAGTGCGATACCCACGAACACCACGGCGACGAGCCCGGCCACGTCCATGACCCCCACGAGTGCGACGGACACGAACACCACGTCCACGACCACGCCGGACACGTTCACTAGGCCGATCCGGCTTTACGAAATGAACCCCGCTGCCAGAGATGCAGCGGGGTTTTCTTTTCGTTCAGAGCGAACCTGGGACGCCAGCGAAGACCGCCGCCTCATCAAGTGCGGGCGCGGGCGTAGAGGTGACCCACGTGGTGGTCCTCGGTGCAACCCTGAGTGGAACGCTCCAGTTGTATCGTCACGTGCCCGATGCGGTAGTTGTTGTGCAGCACGTCCTTCATCTTGGTGACGACGTCGTCCAGATCGCCCGGGTAGCCGGGGTCCATCAGGATGTGGGCGGTGAAGGCCTCGTTGCCCTGGGTGATGGTCCAGACGTGAACGTCGTGGATCAGGGTTACCCCCTCAAACTCCTCCAGGTCGTTGCAGAGGGCATATACGTCAATATGCTCGGGCGCCCCCTCCAGCAGCACGTTCATGATGCTGATGATCAGCCTGCGCGTGTTGTAAACGATCAGGAGGGCGATAACCACGCTGAGTATGGGGTCGGCCAGCTGCCAGTTGAAGGCCATAATCAGGACGGCGGAGACGATAACGCCCACGGAACCCAGCAGGTCGGCCAGCACGTGCTGGAATGCCCCTTCCACATTGAGGCTTTCGCCCGAGGAGCGGTGCAGGATCCACGCCGCCGCCACGTTGACGATGAAGCCGCCGATACCCACCAGCAGCACCGGCAGGCCCACCACATCGTTCTCCGGGAAGCGAATGCGGTGGTAGGCCTCGAACAGAATCCACCCGGCGATTAGCCACAAGGCAAAGGTGTTGGCCAGGGCCGCCAGAATTTCGGTGCGGTGGTAGCCGAAGGTCCGCTCGACTGAAGCCTCCCGCTGGCCAATCCAGATGGCCACCAGGGCCATGACGATGGCGGCAGCGTCGGTGAGCATGTGACCGGCGTCGGCCAGCAGAGCCAGGCTCCCGGAAATCACGCCGCCGATGACCTCGGCGATCATGTAGGTAGAAATAAGGACCAGGGCCAGCCACAGGCTCTTCTTGCTGGCGCTCCGGAAATCGTGAGAATGATCATGATGCCCGTGACCGTGGTGGTCGTGCCCGGCATGGTCGTCATGGTCGTGCCCGGCGTGGGCATCGTGGTCGTGAACTTCTACCGAGCTGTGAACGTGGACCGCATGATCGTGGGCTTCGGATTCGGCGTGCTCATGGGCGGCGCGGTCCTGTGCCTCTTCCTCGCCGTGCTGGTGGGCGGAATGGCCGTGTCCGGAATATTCTTCGTGATCTCTCATACGGGCACCCCCAGTTGTTAACGCCTATTCTACAACAATTCCGTGCCACTACCGCTATACATAATGAGCGGAATACTAGGACCTCCCGGGGGTCAGGGCCCTCAATCAGACCAGGGCGGCCACCAGGGCCGCCCCTACGAATTATGGACTCACTTCGTGCTTCTTCGTAGATAAACCCCCGGCCCTATCCCCTGGGCAGAGAAGCGCCAGGGGGGAAGTATTCGGCCACGGGGATTTCCACCACGCTGGGACCGTCGACGGCCAGGGCCTCGCGGACGGTGTCGGCCACGTCCTCGGGACGTTCCACGTAGAAGCCCCGGGCGCCGTAGACCTCTGCCAGCTTGTCGAAGCGGGGGTTCTCCAGGTCCACGCCGATGTACTTCTGGTCGTAGAAGCGCTGCTGCTGGGCTTTCTCGGCGCCGTGGCAGCCGTTGTTCAGGACGATGCTGACCAGGGGGATGTTCTTGCGCACGGCGGTGTTAAGTTCCTGGGAAGTGTACAGGAAGCCACCGTCGCCCTGAAGGCTGATGGCGGGACGGTCGGGGCGGCCCAGCTTGGTGCCGAGGCCGACGCCCAGGCCCATGCCCAGTCCGCCTTGGCCGGCGTAGTTGAACATGGTGCGGGGCAGTTCGTAACTGATGCGGTCATAGGACAGGCCCGGGGCCACGCCGGCGTCTATCGTCACCATGCAGTCCCGGGGCAGGACCTTGTTCAGTTCGCTGAAGACCCGCTGGGGCATCATCGGGTCGCCGCCCAATTGGGCCTCGGCTTCCAGCCTAGCGCGGCGGCGGTTCTTCAACTCCGCAATTTCCGCCGTCCACTCCGGGTTCGCCCGACCCTCGGGGAACTGCTGGGACAGGGCGTCGGAAAGCTGCTGCGCCACGGCCCCCGCGTCGCCAACGATGCCCACGGCCAGGGGGTAGTTGCGCCCAATCTCGAAGGGGTCGATGTCCACCTGGATGATGCGGGTATCGGGGTTGATGACGCTGTAGTCCCAGCCGGTGCTGCCCTGGTTGATGCGGGTGCCCAGGGCCAGGATGACGTCGGCCCGGTTCATGGCCTGCAGGGCCTCGGATGCGCCGCGGCCGCCCGGCGGGCCCACGTACAGGCGGTGGCTGTTGGGGAAGGCGTCGTTGTGGCCGTAGGAGGGCACCACCGCCATGTCCAGCCGCTCGGCCAGGGCCACGGCAAAGTTGGTGGCCTCCGAGTCCACGATGCCGCCGCCGGCCAGGATCAGGGGCCTTTGGGCCCCCGCCAGCAGGGCCGCCGCCTGGGCAATGGCCTGGGCGTCGCCGGCGGTGCGGTCGGCCACGGGCCGGTAGGCGCCCGGGGCCTGTACGTCCCAGTCCAGGGTCTTGCCGTCGATCAGGTCGCGGGGGATGTCCAGCAGCACGGGGCCCTTCTTGCCGTACATGGCGGTGCGGAAGGCGTAGTGGAACATCTCGGGGATGCGGTCGGTCTGGTTTATCTGCAGGGAAAGCTGGGTAATGGACTTGAAGGTGTTGACCAGGTCGAACTCCTGGGCGCCGTCGCGGTAGGTGTACTCCTGGGCCGTGTTGCCGGCGATGGCGATGACCGGGGCGCGGCCCTTGTAGGCCAGGGAGATGCCGGTGGCCAGGTTGATGGTGCCCGGGCCGGAGGTGGTGACGCAGGCGCTGGGCTTGCCCGAGGCCCTGGAGTAGCCGTAGGCCATGAAGGCGGCGCCCTCCTCGTGGCGGGTGTCGATGAAGGTAATGTCGTCCCGCCCGTAAAGCTCGGTGACGATGCTGTTGGTGGTGGTACCCACCAGTCCAAAGATATGGTCCACGCCCTCGGCCCTGAGGGCCTCAACGATGGCGCGTCCGGCTGCCATTTCTGCCATGGGAGTTGCTCCTTTTGGGGTTGGATTGGGTGGGGAGAGTTTAGCACATTGGGGGTAACCAGAATGAAGAAGGGGAGAAATTGTCAGAACCGCCAACCTAAGTCAGTCATCATCTGCTGCAAATTGAAACAGGGAACCCCAAGGCTCTGGCAGACTGAGGGTATGCTGGCAGGATTGCCTGGCGACTCTTGGGTTACAACCACCTGCCTTGCCCATAATCCGCTGGGCAACCGTGCCTTGGCTATAAGGTAAGGATCAGCATCCTCCCTGTCTCC
The DNA here is from genome assembly GCA_034422655.1 of Dehalococcoidia bacterium. Taxonomy (GTDB): domain Bacteria; phylum Chloroflexota; class Dehalococcoidia; order Lucifugimonadales; family UBA3495; genus Bin22. The sequence goes on along the minus strand of DAOUJN010000035.1, from coordinate 180,352 downwards.
GGCTGCCCTCGTAGCCCAGCGGTTATTGGCGGATGATAGACTCGGGGCATTGAACATTTCCCTGACCAGAACCTGCTCCTGTTCACTCGGGTCCGAGAAGAAACTCTGGTTCAGTGCTCTCAAATGAGGGACTGCAGATGTAACTTCTCCCCGGGCTGAGGCTTCCAGCTCCCTTTGGACAGCCCGCACGGAAGTCGCTCCACCGGCAGCAACTAACTCGTCAAGCCTGCTCCAGAAACTGGGGAACCGATCCCTGTAGTAGGCCCTGAATATCTCGCTGATTGTATTGCTATCCAGAACGAATAATGCGTCCCCACCCTCTAAACGACTAGGCATATTGCTCCAGTCCGTCTAGGCTGGAACCCTTTACGCCTAAACATCCGGCCAGCTGAAATTCGTCGATACGGCCCTCGTCGAATGCGCGAAAAGCAGTGTGCAGGTACTTTTGGCCCAAATAGGTTGCTTGAGTCGCGTAATAGTTACCGCCTTTCCCTGACCCAGGTGCTTGCTCTGAGCGCCAACGCTGCACCCGCTGTAGATACTCGTTGCTATCCAGCCAGCCTCTGTCTCGGAACTTGCGCAGTATCACTTCCCGGCTGACTTTGTAATTCCCGGACAAGTTAGTTAGATATTCGTCAGTGAGATATGACGGTCCGTTAGCAGCCAGAGTGTTTTCAAAGTCTGAAGACGGTACTAAGAACTCTCCGGCAAAACGGTTACACGCTATTTCAATGGTCCGATCTTCCGCGGTCAGGTCGATAAGGTAATGCTCACTGTCCAGTCGCTCTAAATGATTAAAGTCGAAAAGCAAGTGGGCCAATTCGTGGAATAAAGTGAAGATTTGGCGGGTCTTAGCTTGACCGTTGTTCAGGTAAATCACTGGATATACGTCGTCATTTAGGCAGAAACCAGCGATGTCTTTCTGTGTAAACGATCTCTTGAACACCCAGACGCCATTTTCCTCAACTTTTTCTCGCCATTGCTTCAATGCTTCGTCATCAGACTGCCACGCCATTTGCTGGTCCACGCTGACCTCCAGAAGCTCACGGACAGCTAGGGCTAACTGAGTGGGCTCCTCAATCTCTGCTTTGTCTGCTAGATCTCGGAGTATGAAGCGCTCACCAGTACCTTGATAACCCAGCAACACTCTCAGGTCTTCCTGACGAACCCTGGCTTGGCGGACCGCATGTAAAGTATCTGGAGCCAACTCTTCCAACATATTGCTCGGTAAACGACGAAACTCAGCCTCAACTGTACTCTCCGGGGGCGGAGAATTGAGAAAGAAAAACCCTGTAGAGCGGTGATAATCGTTGTGGGCCAACAACTCAAGCTGGCGCCACGTGGGGTGACTTGCGCCGCCTTCCCATTCCTGCACGGCTTCGGGAGAAACTTTCCTGCGGCGGGCCACCTGTTCCACCGAGTAACCGGCCCTCTCCCTGGCCCAGCGCAACATTTCCGGATTTATTCCCGTGGCTCGAACGGTCATTACTTCTGACTTTCCGCCAAATCTGTCCCAGGATCTCTGTTGTCAACCCATTGCACCAGCAAACCCATTGGGCATGGACGCCTCGGGATGTTCAACTCGTCTGGTATTTGTGACACTCGTTGAGACCAGGACCCTACAATACTGCGAATATATCGGGCACTGGCAGAGGTGTCAATTCGGTTAGATTTTCCCTACGCTGCCCTAATTTTCCCGAGCGTGGTCCGCAACGGCAACGGCACTGGCCCTTAGGGTAATGGCTTATCCCCAGTTGTTGAGGACAGGTTCTCTCGTAATTCTTCTGGTCGAATAAACCACCCCCTACCTCGCCCCATACTCCGGCTTCCTTTTCTCCACAAAGGCCCGGGCCGACTCTTGGAAGTCCTCCGTCTTGTGCAGCTGTAATGGCTGCAGGTACATGCCGGCATCGTAGAGGTCCATTACCCATTGGCGGCGGGTTAGGCGGACGCCGGAGCGGGAGGCCAGGGGCGGGGCTTGCAGGACCTTGGCGGCCAGTTCCTTTGCCGCTTCCAGGTGCTGGCCGGTGGGGACCAGGCGGTTGATGAGGCCCAGGCGGTGGAGTTCCGCCGCCGCGATGGGTTCGCCGGTGATGACCATTTCGGACAGGATTTTGGAGGGCATGAAGGCGTTGCACTTGGCCCACACCCTTGCCCCGGGCAGGCCGCGGCGGGTCTCGGTGATGCCGAACTGGGCCTCCTCGGAGGCCACTAGCAGGTCGCACTCGCCGGCCAGGGACAGGCCGGCGCCCAGGCAGTAGCCGTGGACGGCGGCGATGACCGGCTTCCAGTTGATGGTGCGGGCCAGGTAGCCCTCGGCGCTGGTGCCCCGGCTGCGCAGGGCGCTCTGGCGGGGCGTCATCTCCACGAAGCGCTGCTTGATGTCGGCGCCGGCGCAGAAGGCCCGTCCCTCGCCGTGGATGATGGCCACCCACGCCTCTTCGTCCATGTCGAACTCCAGCAGCGCCTCGGCAATGTCCAGCTCAAACTGGTCATTGACGGCGTTGAGGGCCTGGGGCCGGTTCAGGGTCACGTAGCCGGTGCGGCCCTCGCGGTGGTAGGTCATGGTCTCGTATTCGGTCATGGTATGCCTCGCTTCCCTGTGTGTCGGGGCCGTCTTCCTTCGCTCTTGGTGCTGGCGCCCACCAGTCCTAAGGCATGGTCCAAGCCCTCGGCCTTGGGGGCTTCAACAATAGCACGTCAGGCTGCAATTTCCGCTATGGGGGGTTGCTTCTTGGAGGGTCGGCCAAGTGGGGAAAGTGTAGCACATGGAGAGGGAACAGTGATGCCGCGGGGGTCCACCGCCAGATAGAGCGGTCGTGCAAATTATCAAGCGCCGCCCGGCAGGCTCGGCAAGAAATTGCACACTAATGACACAAATAATAGTCTCTTTGCCATATACTTGACATAGACTTATGTATATAATCCCAACTCGTTGCTAACTTCACGATGGACGACGTGATATCCCCCGCTATTGTTGAAATACGGAGACCACCCTGGCTACCCGCTTCTATCCCATATTCCGCAACACGCGCCTATCCAGCCCGGTGAGTTTGACAGCGGTGGCTTTGGCCCTGCTGCCGGCGGCATTCCTTGCGGCCACGCTCATCGTCCTGGCCCAGTCCACGGGGCCCACGGTGAGCAGCGTGGCCTTCAGCAGTTCGGGCCCCTACATCGAGAGCAGCATCGTGCGCGTGGCGGTCACCTACGACAAGAATGTCACCCACACCGAAGGCACGGGCGGGGAGAAGGCCCAGGTGAAGCTGCTCATCGGGACCGCGGAACGGTGGGCCGACTACGCCAGCGGCAGCGGGGTCGATACCCATGTCTTCGAGTACGAGATAACCGGCCGGGACTTCGACGACAACGGCATCAGCATCACGGGACCGGTGCGCCTGAACGGGGCGTCGCTGACGGACGACGACAGCAACTCCGTTACCGGTGACTTGACCTTCACGGCAGTCGACAATGTGTCGGGGCACGTTGTACTGACCCCCATCTCTCATGCCTCTGACATCATACCCAAGGACTCAAGCGACCGCCCCATTTTCGGCCACGGCGGCAGGTTCCGCCTGCTCTTCGTCAGTTCAGACGGCCGGGAAGCCGACTCTGCCGACATCGCCGACTACAACTCCCATGTGCAGACACGGGCGGCGGACGACGCTGACGCCGACGCGGCGGTGGAGGGCATCCGCGCCTTCTCCGCCAAGTTCCGCGCCGTGGCTTCCACGGACACCGTGGACGCCAGGGACAACACCGCCACTACCGCCACCACCGGCAGGTCGGCGCCCATCTACTGGCTGAGCGGCGAGAAGGTGGCGGACAGCTACGCGGATTTCTATGGCGGCGCCTGGAACTCCAGGGAGGGCAGGAACGAGTCGGGCGCGACCCACAATGCTGCCACAGTCTGGACCGGCTCCCGGACCGACGGCACCGCCAGCGACAAGCCCCTGGGCGGCAGCGACACCACTGCTGCAATCGGCTCCCTGACACACGCCACGCTCCAGGCCCTGGGATATACCGGCGCGACGGACCCGACCTATTACGCCGACAAGACCGTTAGTCACCCCCTCTACGGCCTCTCGCCGGTACTGACGGTGGACGGCGAGGATCCCAGCGTAGAATCCGTGGCCTTCACCACCGCCGGCCCCTACTCGACGGCCGCCGGCAGGAACCTGGTCGAGGTTACCCTCACCTTCACCGAGCCGGTGATCGTTGCCGGCGGCAATCCCACGCTGACCCTGAACTTCGGGGCCGCGGGGGATACACCCACGCCCAAGACGGCGACCTACGCCAGTGGCAGCGGCAGCGCAACCTTGCTGTTCAACTACACCGTGGTGGCGGGTGACACCGACACCGACGGCGTCAGCATTCCCGCCAACGTGCTTTCCCTGCCCAGCGGCGTCACCATCAAGGACGGCGTGGGCAAGGCCGCCACTCTCACACACGGCGAAGTGGCGGCCGCGACGGAACAGATAGTGGACGCCAAGGGGCCCAGCACAACGGGAAATGAGGTAACCTCAGAGTACGAGAACACGTACTACTACGCGGCGGGCGAGCCCATCGAGGTAACCGTCTATTTCGACGAGCAGATAGTCGTGGATACCGACCCGGACGGCGATGACACCGACGTTTATCCGACCCTGGTGCTGCAGTTGCGATTTGACAGTGCCAACTCAGCGCCAGGGATATTCAAATATGTTCGTACTACCAGCGACGGCACAGGCATGGTGTTCTCGTATACGGTGACTACTACTGATAATGATCTTCTGGGAATCGGTTTCGACGATAGCAAAAACATTGAAGAGAATGGGGCAACTATCACGGACCAGGCTGGCAACACCCCTGCCTCATTGAGTTCCTTAGCCAAGACCGTGAATATCAGAATTGAAGGGGACAAAGCGACCCCCCAAGAAGTGGAATTCACCTCCTCCGGCCCTTACCTCCCGGGGAGCGCGATTACCGCAAGGGTGACATTCAACACGGATACCAGGTTCACCGGCACGCCCGCAATGCAACTGAACATCAGGGCCCGGAACGGCGCGCTCTCACCCCGGACGATGACCTTCGTCGCCACCACCTCGCCCACCAAAATCATGGATTTCACCTACACCGTACGACGGACCGACTACGGCACGGTCTGCATTGACGAGCACGTAATTGACGGCGCCATACGTACCCAGAGAACCAACGATGAGGCGAACAGGTTCATCTCGAACCGGGTAATCAACGACGACCATGAATGCGACTCCGGTGGTGGGCAGCAGACGTTCCCTCGCCCCAGGTCAACCTCCACTCCCGCGCCGACGGCCACGCCAACGCCAACTCCCACCCCCACGGCGACTCCGACTCCTGCCCCCACGGCGACGGCCAGGCCGGCTCCCACTCCCACGGTCACGCCCAGGCCGGCATCCACGGCAACGCCCACGCCGACGCTTACGGCAACACCCAGGCCGGCTCCCACGGCAACACCCACGCCGACACCTGCGGCAACACCCACGCCCACGGCAACAGCCACGGCTACGCCAACAGCCACACCCATTGCAACAGCCACTGCGACGCCCACACCCACGGCTACCCCCACGCGTGCACCCTTGCGGACGCCATTGCCTTTAGTCTGGCAGACGGCCTCGCCTACGCCAACGCCGGAGCCAACGCCGGAGCCAACGCCGACAACCCCGCCACTCAGCCTGGCGGAACCCAGTGAGCCCCAGGTCCCAGCGGTTCAGCCTCGTTCCCGAAACCCGCTGGCCGCCGTTGCCGACATCTTCCGGGACCGTCTCACGCTGATCATAATCCTGGTTATTGTCCTACTGTTGCTCATGGCGATATTCGCCTACCTGTTGCTGCGCCGCCGCTAGACTAAAGCCGGTCGGTCATCCTATGCCTGGCTTCCCCGTATGCCGGGAGCGTCTTCCCCCGGCGGTAGAATCAACTCTGTGCTATCATTAACCCGTTGCCATACGTTCTTGCGCGCGCAACCTGCGGTCCTCCTTTACCACGGCAGCCCCGGAGTGAATTTGGGAACGAGCAGCCCTGTGACCACATCCGCCGCCATTGTCGGAGCCACCACCTGGGGCACCACCCTGGGAATTATTTTAGCCCGGCGGGGCGTGCCGGTAACCATCCTGGCGCGAACGCCGGAAGAGGCAGACCGGCTGAACCTGCACCGGGAGAATCGGCGGTTTTTGCCGGGCATCCGGTTTCCCGATTCCCTGACGGTGGACAGCGACGCCGAGAAAACCATCGGCGGGGCAAACATGGTGGTGCTGGCGGTGCCTTCGGAACACTTCCGCAGCAATATCCGCCGGGTCGGGACGCACCTTGCCCCGGGGGCCACGGTGGTCAGCGCCTCCAAGGGGCTGGAGGCGCCGGAAGGCAAGCGAATGAGCCAGGTCCTGGAGGAGGAGCTTCCGTCCGACTTTCTCGAAGGCATCTGCGTCATCTCCGGACCCAATCTGGCCAAGGAAATTGCGGACGAGAAGCCGTCGGCCACGGTGGTTGCCAGCAGGAGCCCGGAGCGGGCCGCCCTGGTCCAGAACATGCTTATGTCGCCAACCTTCCGCGTGTACACCAGCGATGACGTCGTTGGCGTGGAACTGGGGGGCACACTGAAGAATATCATCGCGCTGGGGGCGGGCATCGCCGACGGCATGGATATGGGCCAGAACAGCAAGAGCACCCTGATCACCCGGGGCCTGGCGGAAATGGCGCGGCTGGGGACGGCGGCCGGGGCGCAGTACCTGACTTTCGCGGGACTGGCGGGCCTGGGAGACTTGGTGGCCACATGCTACAGTCCGCTGAGCCGCAACCGGTTTACCGGGGAGCAACTGGCGCGGGGCCGTACCTGGCAGGAAATAAAGGAGCGGATGGACAACGTGGTCGAAGGGGTGAATACCACCGGCGCCGCCCTGGCCATGGCGAAGAGGCTGAACGTGGAGATGCCCATCGCCCAGGTTACCTACCGCATCCTCTTCGAAGACCTGCCTCCCGGGGAGGCCCTGGCCGAGTTGATGTCCCGCCCGGCGCAGTCGGAGTGGTAACGGACGGAGCGGCAGGCGTCTTCAGCCGCCGTTTCGGGCCCGCTTCAATTCATCCAGCCCCTCTTCCAGGGCCGTCCAGGGCAGCAGGGCGCACTTGATGCGCACCGGGTACTGGCGGACCACCTGCAGCGCCACCAGGTCTTTAAGCTGGGCAACCCTTGATGGCTCCAGGTCTTTTCCCTGCATAAATTCCCGGAACAGGCGGGCCAGGTCCTCCAGTTCCTCCACCGACTTGCCCCGCATGCTGTCGGCCATCATGGAGGCCGACGCCTGGATAATGGAACAGCCCTGGGACTGGGAAGAGACCCTGGTTACTCGCCCGACGCTGTCAAGCTGGGCCCGGAGGGTGACCTCGTCACCGCAGAAGGGATTAAATTCGTGGGCGGAGATGTCGGCCATGTCCAGGGGTTCACGATGCCTGGGGTTGCGGTAGTGGTCCATTATGGCCTCGCCGTAGAGGCCGCCGAAGGAAACGTCGGTGTACTGAGACATATATAGCCGATTCCGCCGGAGAATTGACGCCGCGCCGCCGTTGTATCCGCCAGGCGGGCTGCCGGATATAGCTTACCACAACCGCTCCACGGGCAGGATATCTCCGAGCCGCAAGGCCAGGCGCGGTGACGCCGGAGACGGGGCAAGCAGGCCTGTCGGCAGTTCCCTAACCTCTTGGCGCCGCCTGGCCCAGCAGGGCCATCAACTGTCCCACGTCGTCAAGGTCTTCCAGGCTTTCCAGCATCTCCAGCGCGCGCTCGGTATCGGCATCGGACAGGGCGCGGCGGAAGCAGTCGCTGACCTTGACCAGCCGTTCTTCGCGGGACATGGGATTGGCGGCAGAACCGCGGAAGGCGGCGCATTCGGCGCTGACCGTGCTGCCGTTCTTCAGCAGAGCAGTAGCCTGGGTAGCGCCGGAATCCGGGCCCTCGGGTTCCACGCGGATGCGGCCCAGCATATCTTCCATGTCCGGGGCAAAGCGGCGTTCGTCGGTGAAAGTGTCGATGCCCACCTGGCCGTCCAGCAGGGCGGCGGCAGCGCAGTACTCCACGCTGAACTTGCCGTCCAGGCCGCTGCGGGGGACCGGACCGGAATGGCCCCGGCCGCGCCGGCGGATGGTCACCTGCTCAATGGCCTCGGCTTCCAGGCCATTCTCCTCCCGGAGGTTAAGGGCCGCTTCGATAACGTTCTGCATATACACCTGGGCGGGGAAACGCTTGATGTCAAAACCGGGGTCGGTAAGCCGCCAGGACGCGCCCAGACCGCCGGTGGCAGCGGCCCAGTCGAAGTTGCCCCCGAACAGGGCGGCGGCGTAGCCAACGGGGGACTCCAGGACGTTGTCGCTGGCGGTGTAGCCCATGCTGGCCAGGATAGCGGACTCGGCGCCCATGCGGGCGGCGTTGCCCGGGTGGGTGGACTTGACCATGGTGCCGGTGTTGGCGGTAAGGCCGCCGGTGCGGGATGCGGCAATGCCCAGGGCCATCAGGGTCAACTCAGCGTCCAGGCCCAGAGCCTTGGCCGACGCAGCAGCACCGCCCAGGGGACCCACCAGGCCCGGCGGATGGTGGCCGGGAGCGGTGGCCGGGGCCGACGCCGCCCGCAGGCGCCCCTGGATTTCCCAGCCCAGGACGTAGGCGGTGATGACCTGTCGGCCCGAGGCGTGATGATGCTCGGCCAGGGCCAGGGCGGCAGGCAGGCAGGATGACGTGCCGTGGGTGGGCGGAAACCCCTGGATTTCGTAGTCCAGGCAGTGGCCGAAGACGCCGTTGGCAAAGGCGGCTGCGGGCGGGTTGGTCCGGTAGCCCCAGCCCACCACAGAGGATTGGGGCGCGCCGCCGCTGTCCCGCACGTAGCGGCCAATGATGTCGGCCAGTTCCTGCACCGAGCCGGCCACCATGTTAGCCACCCCGTCCAGGATGGCAATTTTGGCTGCCTCCACCACCGGGGAAGGCAGGGTTTCGTATTCCGTGTCGGCGATGAACTGGGCCAGGGCTTGGGTTTCGTTCATGGGGTTTCTTCCTTGCAGACGTGCGGAAAGATTCGGGGAGGTCAACGACGCTAATAGTATTCTACGTTCTTGAAAATGGATTCGAAGTCCGGGGGCGATTCGTCAAAGGGTTCACCTCGAGCTTTCGCCTCCAACCGCCGCTGGTTCCAGTCAGTCCAATACCTATTAACCCGGCGTCCCCTCTCGATATCAGCCTTAGCCTCGGCCTCGCGTTTTTCCAGCCAGGGATTCAGGAATTTTCTCTCGAGAAACCTCTTGGTGACCAAATTGACCCCCGTCATGACGTTAAGCTATCGTAACTACACTGATAACTTGGCCAGACAATCTTTAAGTACCGTTTTTCTCTTCACCATTATTGGGACGCCAAGGTTCAGGAGCAGGTTCATCAAAGGGCACACCATGGGCTTCCGCATCGAGCCGGCGCCTGTTCCAAGCTACCCATTGCTTCTGATTCTCTTTAGCCCCTTCTTCTCTCCCCTCTTCTCGTCCCTCCTCTCGTCCCTCGTCCCTGCCTTCCTCTCTTCCCTCTTCCCGAAGTTGCCTTCTTATCGGCTCCACCAGTTTACTGTCCAGGTATCGCTTGGTAACCACGATGATTCCCTCCAATGAGTCGGCTAGAGAAACCATGGTGACGGCCAACAGCAGGATTAAGGGCGTCGCCGGGCCGCTCTTGCCTGCCGTGTCAATCACTAAAAGCGAAGTGCCGGCATAATTGCCATGTGCCGCCAGTGTCCAACCCACAAATGCCGTCCAGGCTATGGTCAGCAGGAAAATAAGGGCCAGGCACCAGGGCACCCACCGGCGCGCCACGCTCCATACGGACTCGCGTTCTCGTTCTTCTCTTGGTTCCAACATTGTGCCCGACATTAAAGCATACTTTGCCGGGCATCCGTAAGGGCCAAGTGTCAGTGCGGTCACAGCCACCGCGGGAACTGCACCTGCCTTAGTATTTTCCGTTACCGGTAGTCTATCCCGTACACCTTTACCGCCGTGTCGTGGAACAGGGCTGCCCGTTCGCTGGAGGAATAGCCGGAGGACAGGCGCTTGAAGGCGTTGAACAGCACGTTGTAGGAGTAGGAGACCTTGTCCACCGGGAAGTTGCTCTCGAACATGCAGCGTTCCGGGCCGAACTTTTCTATGCAGTAGTTCATCAGCGGGCCCAGGGCCTCGGCCAGGGCCACCGAACCGATGGGGCGGTTCCACTCGTGCCAGTCGAAACCGTAGCGGGGCTGGCCGACGCCGCCCAGCTTCATGTAGATGTTGGGGCAGGCGGCCACGGTGTCGATGCTTTGCCGCCACTGGGCCAGCACCTCGTCGTCCCGGTTGGCGTAGGGGCCAATGCGCAACAAACCGCCGATGTGATTGAAGATGAGGGGCAGGTCGGGCACGGAATTGGCGAAATCGGCCAGTTCGTCGGCCTGGTGGAAGTAGGCGGTGATGTCCATGACGAGGCCCTTGCGCTCCAGCACCTGGGCGCCGGCGCGGAAGTTGGGGTTGGCCATGCGCCCCTGGGCGGCCCGGTTCTCGATTTCGGGGTGGGGATCGTACCCGTTGGCGGAACGGATGCCCCGGAACCGGTTGGGGCTGGCCCCCTGGAGTTCCTCGATGACCGACTCGACGTCGGCGCCCAGGTCCAGGTTGGCGGCGCCGATAATGGCCGCAGCGGCCCGGCCTTCGCCGTAGATGCCGCTGGCGCTGGCCGCCGCGATGCCCTGGACGAACTCCACCTCGCCCACGGGGCGGAGCTGCTCGGGGCCGTCTGGGCGGTACATGGAACGGGCCTCGATGAAGACGGTGGAGCGCACGTTGTGGCCGCTGGTAATGTCGTCGGCCAGTTCGTGGATCAGGTACCGCTGGTAGGGCATACGCTCGGTTCGGCCGTCCCAGAAATGGTGGTGGGGGTCGCAGATGGGCAGGCCGGGCTCCAGGGTTTCTTCTTGGGTAAGGGCCAGCCAGTCGTTGTCTCCGAATGGCATAACAGTTCCTCCTGATGCTATTGGTCGGGCGGATATGGTTGTCGTCCAACTGTTAGGGTCTCTATGCGCCCAATAGTACCATAGATGGGGGCGGGGGCAGGCATATAGGACGCATCAGTCAAAAGGAAAAGGGCGGGCCGCAATGCCCGCCCCGTGTCCTCAATTTCCAGCCGGTTGTATGCGGCGCCCGCCTACGGGAACAGCCTTTCTCCCGTTTCGGCGTCCTCTACGGTGATGGCGCTTACCGGGCAGTTGTCGGCGGCCTCCAGGACCTGGGCCAGCGGGTCGCCCTGTGGGTTGACCGCCTCGGACTGGCGGTCTTCGTTCAGGGCGAAGGTGTTGGTGGCGAAGGTCTCGCACATGGCGTTGCCGACGCATACGTCGTGGTCAACGGTGATTTTCAGCTTGCGTTCCTGGGCCATGGATGCTCCACCCCCATCCTAACCTTCCCCCGTCGAGGGGGAAGGGACTTTTGGCATGGCTAATCTAACTGTCCCCTTTGTCGAGGGAAGGGATTCTTGATATAGCTTTTCTAGTTCCAAGTGATGGGCAGCGACTTCAACGACCGGAAGGTGATGCTGGGCTGGTACTCCAACTGGTCTTCGGTGGTGTCCAGGTGCAGGGACTCGAAGCGCTCGGCGAAGGCCTTGAAGGCCTCCTGGCCCTCCACCCGCACCAGGGTGGCGCCCAGGCAGTGGTGGATGCCGGCCCCGAAGGCCACGTGGGGATTGGGCCAGCGGGTGATGTCGAAGTCGTCCGGGTTTTCGAACTTGCGGGGGTCCCGGTTGGCAGAAGAAATGAACCAGCGGATGCGGTCCTCCTTCTTGATGACCTTGTCCCGCAGTTCCACGTCCTCGGAGGCGATGCGGGTAATAGACTTGACCGATGAGTCGTGGCGCAGGCACTCCTCGTTGGCCTTGACATACATGCCTTCAATGTCGCTGCGGAGCAGGTCGTACTGGTCCGGGTTGCGGATGAAGGACAGGATGCCGTTGCACAGCAGGTTGATAGTAGTCTCGTGGCCGGCCAGCAGCAGCAGGGACGAGTTGGAGATGACCTGGTCGCGGCTGAACACGCCCTCCCGCTCGCCCTGGGCCAGGACGGAAATGAAGTCGTCCTCGGGATCGACGATGCGCTTCTCCACCAGGGGAGTAACGTACTCGATCATCTCGCGGATGCCCTCGGAGAAGTTCTGCATGCGCCAGGGTTCGCCACGGCCCACGTAGAGCAGCTTCTCGGCCACCTCGCGGATGTAGGGGCGGTCCTGCTTGGGCACCCCCATCATTTCCGCAATTATCAGCAGCGGCAGGGGCGTGGCGAAGTCGCGCATCACGTCCATGCTGCCCCGCTCTTCCGCCTCGTCCAGCAGGTCGCTGATGACCTCCTTGACCATGGGACGCCATTCCTCCATGGAGCGGGGCGTGAAGTAGCCGTGGACGACCTTGCGCATGTCCAGGTGGACCGGCCGGTCGTGCTGGATGAACTGGCGGCCCTGGTACTCGCGCACGAACTCGTACAGGCCCAGGTCGGAGTCGTAAATGGTGGGATAGGGCGGACGCGGGTCGTTCTTGAAGACGGCCGACGAGAACAGTTCGTTGTGGCGAGTGAGCCAGACCAGGTCGTCATGGCGGGTAATTACCCACAGGTCGTAGAGTTCATTCCAGTGGATGGGGTCTTCCTCCCGGAGGGTGCCGTAATAGGTGTAAGGGTCGTTGATTACGTCCTCGGTGAACATGTTGTCGCTGACAGCAGTAACCATATCGCCACCAATCCTTGCAGAAGTTACGGATTCGGTTATCGGAAAAGGAAACTCGGGCAAGTTTCCTGCGGGGAATGCCTTGTGGGCATTCTAACAATGAAGGTGGCAGGGGGTCAAGGCAGGGGAGAACAGGCCGGCAATCTACCAGTGTCGGAATAGCGACCGCATGCGGTGGATCGCCGAATCCGGGTACTAATCCATGCGCCGCCAGCAAGACCTTTTCAAGACCGCCTTCCCGGCACGGGGCGAAACGGAGCGGATGTAAGGGTATCTCCGGCCGGGCTGGAAAGCTGGCGTTCCAACGCCGAGAAGAGTTCGATAAGTTCGGGGGCCTCGAAAGCACGGTTGCGCCGGTCTACGTTGACCTGAGCCAACACTCCGCAGTTTAACAGTTGCTGCACGGCCTGGTTGGTGGCTTGGAAGGAACGCCCGGTTAGTTGGGCGGCAGTCGCCACCGTCAGCACCGGAGCCGATGGCAAGGCATCTATCAACCGGCGCGCTGCCGAATCCCGACGCGGGTTGCCTACTCGCTGGCGCCAGTTCGCTTGCAGGTGACGGACCTGGTCCTCGAAACGGCCGGCATCCCCCATCGCACGGCGGCAGGCCGTGGCAAATAGCGCCACCCAGCGGTTGATGCCTATGTGGGCCGCTTCGGAGGCGGAGGTTCCCTCGTAGCGAGTGGTCGTCAGTCCGGCCACGTAGTCTTCCGCCCAGGTAGCCAGCACCAGCGAAACTGGCACCAGGAAGTTGGCCGCATAGCCCCGCCGGCGCAGGACCAGGTGGATGAGTACCCGTCCGGCGCGGCCATTGCCGTCCACGAAAGGATGAATGGTCTCGAACTGGGCGTGGGCAATTGCGGCCTGGGCCAGGGCGGGCAGTCCATCGTCATTGCAGAAGGTCACCAGGTCTTCCAGCAGACCCTTCACCATCTCGGGCGGCGGTGGCACGAATGCTGCGGAACAGGGATTGTAGCTGCTGCCACCGATCCAGTTTTGCACGGTACGAATGCGGCCACCGTGCTCTTCCAGAGAGGTTCCGGCCAGGAGGCGACGGTGGACTTCGAGAAGAATGTCCAGGGTTATCGGGGCGCCAGGCTCCACTGTCTCCACACCCCAGACCATGGCGTCTATGTTGGCCAGCACCTCCCTGGCAGTAACGTCCCGCACCTCTGCCCCGAGTTGGCGGGCGACGTCGGCCCGCAGCAGTCGGCGACCGCCCACTACCAGGCCCTCGATGCGCGATGATGCCACGGATTCCGCCCGCAGCAGCAGCCGGGCCAGTGCCTCGGTGTCGGACAATGCTTCCACCCGGGTATTCAGCCTTACCAGTTCAGCCTCGGCATCCGCCAGGTCCGCGGCCACGTCTCCATCAAAGGAGAAGAAACGTTCCGAAAGGAAGTCGGGCAGGTAGACCGAATACCGGCAGGGCATGCGGTCCCGACGGGTCAAACCCGCAAAGCTCCCCTCCCACGTGCGCTCCTCGAACCTTGCCATTACGTCTCCCTTATTCAAGGATAGCACATAACCTTGAATAAGTCGGATGTTTATTCAAGGTTCAGGGCAATTACGCTCTGGCAATACTTTAACCACAGAGACGCAGAGCGTTCAGAGGCCCACCGAGATTCTCTGCGTGACTCCGCGTTCTCTGTGTCTCTGCGGTGAAATTCGGGCTGGCATTGAAGCAAGCGAGCCGGACCGCAATCAAAATGCGCTTGCCCTGCGCCGCAGCTAATCCGTACCTTCCCCCGCATGAATATGGCATAATGACCCAAACCCGGAACCTGCAACAACGAGGACAGCGCCATGTTCGACAAAATTCAGCACATTGGTTACTACTGCGCCGACCTGGAGGCCGCCATTGCCTGGTACAACCAGGGGTTCGGGGCGGAGAGCGCCGGGGGCGGCGACGTGGCCGTCAGCGTCCAGGTGCCCGGGGGCGGCATCAACGCCTTCTTGCGCTTCGGCCAGGTGGAGGTTGAGCTGATCCAGCCGGGCGATACTTCCGGCCTGCCCAAGGACGGGCTGGTGATGCACCACGTGGCCTACGTGGTCCCCGACATTCTCCAGGCCATCGAGGAGTGCAAGGCCCGGGGCTTCCGGTTCACCGCCGACGCGCCCCGCACCAACCAGTTGGGCCAGCAGTTGCTCTATTTCCATCCCGAGACCACCAACAACGTGCTGATGCACCTGACCCAGCTTCCCGCCCCGGAGAACGCAGTAATGACGGGCGTGGGCGGCGGCGTGCCGGTGGCCAGGATTGTCCACGCCGGATACCGGGTGCCCAACCTGGAAGACGCCATCGCCTGGTACGTGGAGAAGTTTGACGGGGAGCACATCGGCGGCGGGCCGTCGCGCACGGGCAGCCGCAACGCCTTCGTCAACTTCGGGCAGGTGCAGGTGGAACTGATCGAGCCCCACGAACCGGAACAACTGGGCGGCAACCACGAAATGGACCACGTGGGCTATGTGATGGACGACATCCACGCCGGCATAGACGACTGCTGCGGTCGGGGCTTCCGTTTCGTGGCCGACACGCCCAACACCAACTCCGTAGGGCAGCAGGTCCTCTACTTCGACACCGAAACCAGCATGGGCAGCCGCATGCACCTGACCCAGTTGCCGGATTAGTTTTCAATCCACGAATGGGCACGAATATTCACTAATGGGGATAAACAAGGCTTCATTCGTGTCCATTCGTGTTTATTCGTGGATAAGTGAGAAATGGACAACATAATTCTCGTGGGGTTTATGGCTTCGGGGAAGAGCCACGTGGGGCGCATCCTGTCGGAGCGCTCCGGTATGCCGCTGGTGGATGCCGACTCGGTGATTGCCGAGCGGGCGGGGAAGTCCATTGAGCAGATTTTTGCTGATGATGGGGAGGGGGCCTTCCGCGCTCTGGAGCGGGAGGTTATCGGCGAACTCTGCCGGGGCGCCGGACAAATTGTCTCCGCGGGCGGCGGGGCCTTCGTGGACCCGGAAAACCGGCAGGCCATGCTGGACGGCGGCACGGTGTTCTGCCTTCAGGCCAGACCGGAGACCATCTACCAGCGCCTGAAGGCAAGCAACGAGTCAGGGCAGGCAGTGCGGCCCCTGCTGGCCGGGCCGGACCAGTTGGGGCGGATACGGGAACTGCTGTCGCAGCGGGCCGAAGCCTACGGGCAAGCGCACCACTACATTGATACGGACGAATTGACGCCGGAAGAGGTGGCGGAGAAGGTTATGAATCTTCTTCGGGCAGAAGCCCCAACTCGCAAATAACTCTCCATTAGTGAACATTCGTGCCCATTCGTGGATAAAAGAAACCGGAGAAAAATTATGACCAACATCGCAAGCAACAACCCCGACCTGGCCGCCACCGTTTACCATTCCGGCGGCAGCTATCCCGTCGTCGCCGGCTGGGGCATCATTGACCGGCTGGGCGACTGGCTGGAGGACCTGGGCATCGGCAGTCCCGTCTACATCATCACCGACGAAAACCTGATGAACCGCTACGGCCGCCGCGCCCAGCGGGCCCTGCAGAAGAAGGGCATCGGCGCCCACTGCTTCATCATCCCGCCCGGCGAGCCCAGCAAGACCAACAGCCTGGCCCAGGCCATCTACGAGTGGCTGGTGGGCCTGCGGGCCGAGCGGGGCCATGCCATCCTGGCCGTGGGCGGCGGCGTGGTGGGCGACCTGGCCGGCTACGTGGCGGCCACCTTCCTGCGTGGCGTCCCCTTCGTGCAGGTACCCACCAGCATGGCCGCCATGGTGGACGCGTCCATCGGCGGCAAGGTGGCGGTGAACCTGCCCCAGGGCAAGAACCTGGTGGGGGCCTTCTACCAGCCCAAAGCCGTCCTGGCCGACGTGGAGGCTCTGTCCACCCTGGGCAAGCGGGAACTGTCGGAGGGGTGGGCCGAGGCCATCAAGCACGGGTTCATCATGGACGCCAACCTGGTGGACGTGTTCGAGGAGCACGCCGAGGCGCTGATGGAGGTGGAGCCGGAAATTTCCACCGAGGTTATCCGGCGCAGCATGGCCATCAAGGCCGAGGTGGTGAGCCAGGACGAGCGGGAGACCCTGGACATCCGCATCCTGCTGAACTACGGCCACACTATCGGCCACGCCCTGGAGGCGTCCACCGAGTACGGCCGCTTCATGCACGGCGAGGGAGTGTCCATCGGCATGATGGGCGCCGCCAGGATGGCCTGCGAGCTGGGCTTCCACGGCCAGGACGTGGTGGACCGCCAGTACGAGCTTCTCCAGCGCTTCAACCTCCCCACCACCGCCCAGGGGGTGGACGTGGAGGGCATCCGCCGCGCCATGTCCCTGGACAAAAAGGTCTCCGGCGGCGCCAACCGCTGGATAATGCTGGACGGCATAGGCCAGGCCAGTGTACGCCGGAATGTGCCGGTGGAGTTGGTGGACAGGACGGTCAGGGAGATTGTGGGGTAGGGGGTTGGGATATGGATGGACAGGATATACGGGATGGGGTTGATAAGTGGCGGACAAGACCCGACCCGTAGTCGTTCCAAAGCATCATCCGGTTGCGGAAAGGTGAACTATTCAAGGACGGCATACGAACCGATCTGCGTCTTACGCTACCTTGCTTTCAGTCTCCATGCGTTTGTGGGCCTCGAATAGCACTTCCCGCAGCTGCTCGGCTACGCCGGGGTCGGGTTCACCGGCCAGTACGGTGCAAGCCAGCTTTTCCGCCAGCCTGGGCCAGTCGCAATCCAAGGCCAGCCAGCCGGCGCTGCGATGAAGTATGTCCCAAGCTAACCCTTCCGATGCCTCCAGCGATGAAATGGCATCCAGCTCAAACCCCAGGGCCCTGGCGAACATTTCCTTTGCCTTGGCGGAGTTGCCATTGCTTCTCTCACGGTCCGCGAAGAGAGCCAAGTCCATTGCCTTCTCGTGCAAGTTCCCGGAAAGCGTCATTTCTTTCGCACCTCCGCTATGGGACGTCCAAATTCTACGACTATCACATAGGCGGGAATCCCCAAATGGTCAGATGCATCAGTCTGCAGCAGCTTCTGGTTTACCCTGCCGCTTATCTGGGTATCGGTACCTGACATTATGCCTGAAACTTCCAGCCTGCCACGAACAGTTAGCTGTTCGTCTATCAGCAAAGGCGCCAACGACGTCGTTACCGCTTCTTCGGCTTCAGTCATATTTGCCATATTCCGGTCGCCCAGAAAATAATCGAAGCCCGTTCCTCTCCTTGAATGCAGAATAACCAACTGTTCCAACAATGCGTTGGAAAGCATTACCGCTATGCCGGCAGCGCCATCTTCCACAGCTTCGACCGGATCGTTCCACCCTCTGAAAGCCTGAGGTGTGGGCCTTGTCCACATCACCCGATAGACTTGCTGTGTTGAGCCCGTCACCCGGAGGCCCTCGCCTGGTAAGTGCCCCTGAGACTCCAGGCATACTGCCCCTGCCTGTTCGAGGGCAGTGCCAATCTCGGGCGAAATGCCAGGGTTATGTGCTGTTGTCAGCCGCCTAAGGTCGAGCATTATCGGTCAAGGGTACGATTTAAGCATCTCCGTGAATCATTCACTTTCTGACAGAGCGGAGAGAGGTTCAATTCCTGGATTAGGGTTTTGGCAGTTTAACAACCGTTCATCCGCACTACAATACCCCCCTCACTACATATCCCCAGATTTAGTGTAGCAGGTTATTCACCCTCCCCACTGTCCAGATTCCAGATACTCGTCAACCACCAGGTCTCTCTTCCCACCTCCCCCCAATTGCCCCACCCCCACCCCAACCCGTATAATACCCCCAAACATCCCATCTACTTTGCTGAATAACCCTCTATCTCCAGCGGGAGGATTTTGGATATGGTTGACGTTCTTACCGGTACCTATACCGTTAAAGCCGGGCACGCCCAGATGCTGAAGGGCGGCGTTATTATGGATGTGGTTAACGCCGAGCAGGCGAAGATTGCCGCCGAGGCGGGGGCCGTGGCCGTTATGGCCCTGGAACGGGTGCCCGCCGATATCCGCGCCGACGGCGGCGTGGCCCGCATGACCGACCCGGCGATTATCCAGAACATCATGGACTCGGTCAGCATCCCCGTCATGGCCAAGTGCCGCATCGGTCACTTTGTGGAGGCCCAGGTACTGGAGGCTATCGGCATCGACTATATCGACGAGTCCGAGGTGCTGACCCCGGCCGACGAGGTGCACCACGTCTGGAAGCACGACTTCCAGGTGCCCTTCGTCTGCGGATGCCGCGACCTGGGCGAGGCCCTGCGCCGCATCTCCGAGGGCGCGGCCATGATCCGCACCAAGGGCGAGGCCGGCACCGGCGACGTGGTGGAGGCCGTCCGCCACATGCGGGCGGTGCAGGACGCCATCCGCAAGCTGCGGAACATGCCGGAGGACGAACTGGTGGTGGAGGCCCGCAACCTGGGCGTCAGCCTGGAATTGCTGCAGGAAACCCGCGAACAGGGTCGCCTGCCGGTGGTGAACTTCGCCGCCGGGGGTGTCGCCACTCCGGCCGACGCCGCGCTGATGATGCAGCTGGGCGCCGACGGCGTGTTCGTGGGCTCCGGCATATTCAAGTCGGGCGACCCGGCCCAGCGGGGCTACGCCATCGTGCAGGCGGTAACCCACTACAACGACCCCAAGATTCTGGCCGACGTTTCCAAGGACCTGGGCGAGCCGATGGTGGGCATCAGCGCCCGCTCCATCCCGGAGGAACAGCTCCTGGCTCCCCGCAGCTTATAACCCAGGCCGTACAACTAAAAGCGCCGGACAGGATTGCATTGAAGATCGGGGTACTAGCCGTACAGGGTGACTTTGCCGAGCATATCGCCATTTTGCGGCGGCTCAACGTGGAATGCCGCGAGGTCCGGTTGCCGGACCAACTCGAGGGCATTGACGGCCTCATCATCCCCGGCGGCGAAAGCACCACCCTGAGCCGCCTGATGAGCATCTACCACCTACGCGAACCGGTGCAGGCTATGGCCGCCCAGGGAAAGGCTGTGTGGGGTACCTGCGCCGGCATGATTATGCTGGCCCACGAGATTACGGAAGCCGACCCCGTTCCCCTGCAGGTAATGGACATCGGCGTCCGGCGCAACGCCTTTGGTCGCCAGATTGACAGCTTCGAGCAGGACCTGGACATTGCGGGACTGGAGCCTGACCCCTTCCACGCCATTTTCATCCGCGCCCCGGTGGTCATACGCGTGGGGGAGCAGGTGAAAACGCTGGCGGCCCTGCCCAACGGCCAGGCGGTGGCGGTGCGCCAGGGCAACCTGATGGCCACGGCCTTCCACCCGGAGTTGACCGACGATACCCGTTTGCACCAGTATTTCCTGGACCTGGCAGCAGACCCGGCGGGCACGGCCGGCCGGGATAGCTAGATACCGCGACAGCGCCGATGAAAGCAAACTCAGCCGTTCAGCCTTTCCGCATCGCCGACGCCCTGCGCTGCTCCTGGAACGGTTTGCCTAGCGGACCCAACCTGGCCAGCCCCAGGGAACAGGTGGCCGGCCCCGCCGCAACCCGCCCCAGCGGCATCATCTGGCAGAACGCGGTAATGAAATCCAGGGATCGGGTCTCTTTCGGCTATTGGGACGGCAAGAAAATGTGGGGCATGGTGTCCGCTCGCAGCAACCCGGGGCGCAAGTCATGGGAAATCGACCGGCTATACCTGTACGGCAGTTGGCCCTCCCTGGACTACCAGGACTACGGGGACTTCAGGGACCGCTGGGATATAGGCTGGTACGAAGATTTCTCCGCCGAGGATGCGGGCCTGGAACTGCTGGAGCAGATAAACGCGGCGATAGGCGAGCGCGCCGCCCAGCGCATTTACCTGAGGCTGCCGGCTAACAACCCTGCTGTGACCATTGCGCAACGCAGCGGATTCACCGCCGGAGTTACGGAGACGCTGCTGGAGGGCTACGGAGGCAATACCGGAGGCATCCTGCCGCCCAGGGAGGGCCCGCAGAGTATGCGGCCGGTCAGTCCGCCCGATGAATACGGCCTTTTCCAGCTCTACTGCGCCAGCGCCCCGGTAAAGGCGCGGGAGGCGCTGGGGCTGACCTTCGACCAATGGCAGGAGCATCGAGAAACCGGGGGCAGCCTTTTCAAGCCCGCAGGTTACAGGGAATGGGTGGCCGACGGCCCGGACCGGCTGGCGGGATGGCTGCGGCTCACCCGTCGGTGGGTAACTGTTGAGGTACAGACCATGACCCATCCCGACCACCAGGAGGCGCTGTATCCGGCCATGGATTACGCGCTGGCCCAACCTGGCATCCAGCGGTGGCTGGTTCCCGATTACCAGAAACCCGTCGCAGACAGGCTGTGCCACCGGGGGTTCCGCCAGGTGGCCGAATATACGATGATGGTGAAAATGGTGGCCGTTCCGGCACGGCAGTACGGAATGGCGCCGGTGGAGGCGTGAATTGGTAGCAGCGCAAGAGCTGGTACGGGAAGAAATGGAGCGATTGCTGGAGGTTTTGCCCCCCAGGGTGAGGAGCAACCTGCTGCGGGAGGAAGATCTGGCCGACCTGCTGGAGGTGGTTCTGGACCTGGGCCGGCTCCCCGAAGCCCGTTTCCCGTCGGGAGACGTCATCCTGGACGACCGGGAGGTTACCCGGGACGACCTGGACTACCTGGTGGAGCAGATTGGCGACTTCGGCGACGATAACCGGGCCGGTATGGAGCGCACCCTGCACCGCATCTCCGCCATCCGCAACCGCAAGGGCCAGGTGGTGGGCATAACCTGCCGCGCCGGCCGCGCCGTGTTCGGCACCATCAAGGTCATCGAAGACCTGGCCTTCGCCAACAAGAACATCCTGCTGCTGGGGCGGCCCGGCGTGGGCAAGACCACCATGCTGCGCGAGGTGGCCCGGGTGCTGGCTGACGCCGCGCGTAAACGGGTGGTAATCGTCGATACGTCCAACGAAATAGCCGGGGACGGCGACGTTCCCCACCCGGCCATCGGCCACGCCCGCCGGATGCAGGTGGCCACCCCCACCCGTCAGCACGGGGTAATGATCGAGGCGGTGGAAAACCACATGCCCCAGGTCATCATCATCGACGAGATGGGCACCGAGGAGGAGGCCGCCGCCGCCCGGACCATAGCCGAGCGGGGCGTACAGCTCATCGCCACCGCCCACGGCAATACCCTGGACAACCTCATCCTGAATCCCACCCTTTGCGACCTGGTGGGCGGCATCCAGTCGGTTACCCTGGGCGACCAGGAGGCCCGCTACCGGGGCACACAGAAGACGGTGCTGGAGCGCAAGGCGCCGCCCACCTTCGACGTGGTGGTGGAGATACAAAGCTGGGAGCAGGTGGCCGTCCACGACGGCGTGGCCCAGGTGGTGGACCAGTGGCTAAGGGGCTACCCCATCACCCCGGTAATCCGCAGTCTGGATTCCGACGGCGAAGTGATGGAACAGCAGGGCGATCCCAGGCCCAATTCCAACCCGCCGGCTCCCTGGGCGCAGGACTTCGGCGGCGGGTACCAGGACCAGGGCTACGGCGGCCGCCGGTCGGGGCGCCGGCAGGGGCGAGGCCAGGACCGGCCCATGTCGCCGCCAGCCACAATCCAGGCCCAGTTCCAGCCCGCCCTCCAGGGCGACGGAGCTAACCAGGACGGGTACGGCGACGGAGGGGAAAGCGCCCCGTCCTCTACGGGAGAGAACGGGGGACAGGACGGCGCCCGCACCCTGGCGGCCCAGGTCTTTCTCTTCGGCGTCAGCCGGGACAAGCTGGAATCGGCCCAGGTCGAGGTGGGCTTGAACGTGGGCATCGTCAACGAACTGCGGCGGGCGTCCCTGGTGCTGACCACCAAGACCCATTACCGGCGGGGCGCCCAACTGGTCAGGTCGGCAGAGTCCACGGGCACGCCGGTGTACGTGCTGCGCAAGAACACCCTGCCCCAGATTAACGATTTCCTGCGGATGCTGGCCAAGGAGCAGGGAGTGCCGCTACGGGGCAACGGACGTTCCCGTGAAGACGGGGCGTCCCGGGAAACCCTGGACCAGGCGCTGATAGAGGCCGAAGAGGCGGCGCAACGGGTCCTGGGCGGGGAGTTCAGCGTGCAGCTTAACCCGCAGCGGGCCTACGTGCGCCGTCTGCAGCACCTGCTGGCCGAGCGGTTCAGCCTGGCATCCACCAGCCGGGGCCGTGAGCCGGAACGGTCGGTGCTGATTTACCGGCCGTAGAGTTAAGCCACGAATAGACACGAATGTTCACTAATGGGTTATATTACTGGATATTCTTGCTCGTTCGTTGATGCGCGAAAGCCTTGAGCTTCCAGAGGTGGTCGTTGGCTGGTTTGTTCATAGCATTTGAGGGGGGCGAAGGGGCGGGGAAGACTACCCAGGCGGGAATCTTGCGCGAAAGGCTCAACGAGCTCACAATCCCCTGCGAATTGTTTCGAGAGCCCGGTGGAACCGCAATTGGCGAGTATTTGCGGACTTACCTAAAAAGCCACCGCCCTTTAGCGCCCGAAGCCGAGTTGCTTCTTTTTGAGGCTGCCCGCGCGCAACTAGTTATCGAGGCAATTCAGCCTGCATTGGCCGAGGGAAAAACGGTAATCGCAGATAGATTCTCGGCTTCAACTGTTTCATACCAAGGTCACGGCCGAGGTATTGACTTGGGAGTAGTAACAGCGCTGAACGGCTTCGCCACACAAGGAATAAGGCCAGATATAGTCATTCTGTTAGACGTAGCTCCAGTTACTGGTCTTAGCCGCTCGCTAGGGGGCATTCAACTACCCTTTGCGATGGATTGGTCTGCAGATATATCGCCAAGCAATACTCGAAAAATAGATGATAGAAGGTTTGAGGATTTAGACCTACTATTTCACGAGAAGGTTCGTCAAGGCTTTAAGGCTCAGGCCGAAGCCAATTCTAAGCAGTGGGTAGTTATCGACGCAGAACTCAGTGTTGAATCAGTCGAGCAATTGGTCTGGGACAGTGTAAAGCATAGACTAGACTCCATCCCAAGAGTTCTCAGTCCTAAGACTGTTCAGCAGCCAGCGTCTCAGGCTTTGCAGTGGTCATTAACTCCAGACGATGTGCCCAGCAATAAATAGGATTGTCAGCAGTATTCCCCGACCCAAAGAAGACACCCCACTACCAAGTAGCGGGGTGTCTTTTGTCTGACCGTTAAGCCGGTTGCCGAGGCTGACCGGCACAATAAAAACTAGTTATCGGCGGGAACAGGCTCCAGGCTGGTGATGCGCTCGGTGATTACTTCCTTCATCTTGCGAACCCGAGCCAGGTCGGGGTAGACGTTGCCTTCGGCCTTCTTGTCGAAGATCTTCTCGCCATCAACAAAGACTTCCATGATGCCCTGGCCGCGCGGGGAAATGGTTATCGCAGCGTCGGGACCGTAGGTGCGGAAGAATTCGTTCGCCATCCACGTGGCGGTAGCGTGGTGCTGTCAAGGTACGCAATAGGTGATCTCAATCTGGACTTTGCCTTCCATGGATTCCTCCTTGTGTGGCCTTTAAGGTTCTACCCATTCTACCCAAATTAATTCACATGTCAAGTGCGAAATTTCACAGACAACCTTGATTTAACAGATTGGTAACATTTGCTTCTTCGATTCTGGCTCAAAATTCCGGCTTCCGACGTTCCTTGAAGGCCTGAATCCCTTCCCGGGGATGGGGCGAGGTGGCGAAATACTGCACGAAGGCCATTCCTTCCCGGTCAATCCCGGCCCGCAGGGGCAGGTCCTGTCCCTGCCGGGCGACGGACTTGGTCCAGGCCAGTCCGGTGCGGCTCTTGTCCCGCAGTTGGGCCAGCAGCGCCTCCAGTTCCCCATCCAGGGATTCCGGGGGCACGGCCCGCAGCGCCAGGCCCCATTCCACGGCCTCGGCGCCGGACAGCCACCGCCCGGTGGTCAGCAACTCCATGGCCCGCTGCATGCCGACACGCAGGGGCAGGCGCTGGGTGGAGCCGCCGCCGGGCATCAGCCCGAAGTTGGCGTGCTGGTCGCCCAGGCGGGCGTCCTCGGCAGCCAGGGTCATGTCGCAGGCCAGGACCAGTTCCAGCCCCCCGGCCAGGGCAAAGCCGTGGACTACGGCGATGGTGGGAATTGGCAGTTCCTCCAGTTGGTAGAAGCACTGGTTAAGCAGCTTCACGTAGGGGGGAAGCCGGGAAATTTCATCAAAGACGGTGTCGAAGAACAGCAGGTCGGCCCCGGCGCAGAAGGCCCGTCCCTCCCCTCGGATGACCAGCGCCTTGAGGGATTCGTCCTCCCCCACCGCCTTTACCGCGTGGGAGAATTCCCCCAGCAGGTCCAGGTTCAGGGCGTTCAGGGCGTCGGGCCGGTTAAGGCGAATGGTGGCAACCCGGTCGGCGGTTTCAAGGATGATGTTGGCGTATTGCAAGGGTGGCCTCTTTGCTGAGCTTTACTACGGGAAGCAAGTGGGTCTCAGCCATTATACTTGAGCCATCACCTCGGCTTCTTGAATGAAATCCAGGGTTTCCCGCACATCGGCAATGATGTCATCTGCCGGCTCCAGGATGCCATCGTAAACGCAGGCCCCATGCAGGAATGACTGGCGTTGTCCGTACCGAAGTCGCAACGGCTCCAGGCCCGGGTCTTGTCTGCGGAGTTGCCGGAGCATGCGCATGGTCTGGCCCGACGTGCGGGGTTCCTCTCCAGTGCGGGCCAGTATCAAGGCGTCCGTCGCCCGCTTGGTGGCGACCCAGGCTTTGTCCGCCGCGTTGCGAAGGCGTTCCTGGTCCAGCATTTCCAGGGCGTCCTCGTACAGCTCACGGGCATCTGCGAACAGGTAGTCTACTCGTTCCGTCTCCAGCATTGCGCCTCAGTTAAGATAGAGTATGACAGATTCTACACCCATAGCCGTGCAACACGGAATATCTCGGAACCCAATGCAAAAGCCCCTCTCCCGCAGGGAGAGGGGCAGGTCGCGCTTCCGGAACCGTTTGACCCTACCGCCCCAGCAGGCCCAAGACAGACAGCAGGCCCGTGGCGGCGGTGGACGTGGCGCGGCGGCCCCTGCCGATGATGCGGCCGAATTCTCCCCGCTCCCAGATGACCACGAACTGGCTGGCAATGAATATGGAGCTGTAGGTACCGACGATTACGCCAATGGCCACGACCAGCAGCAGTTCCCGGATGCTGGAGCCGCCGATGAGCAGCATGGCCAGCAGCACGGTGAAGGTGGTGAAGCTGGTGTTGATGGAGCGGCCCACCGTCTCCACGATGCTCAGGTTGACCACCGTATCCAGGGCCCGGTCGGGGTAGCGGATGACATTCTCGCGGATGCGGTCGAAGATGACGATGGTGTCGTTGACGCTGTAACCGGCCACGGTGAGAATGCCTACGATGAACATGGAGTTGACCTCCATGTTCAGCACCCGCCCCAGGATGGAGAAGACGCCCAGCACCAGCAGCGTGTCGTGGACCAGGGTGAGGATGGCGCTGATGCCGTAACGGTAGGCCCGAGGCACCCGCCGGAAGGCGTACCAGATATACAACAGGATAAAAACGGAAGCCGCGGCCAGGGCGATGATGGCGTTCCGCACCGTTTCCTGGGCCACGATGGGCGAGGTTGAGTCAAAGTTGACCGCCACCACCGGCGCCACGTTCCGGGTCAGGTCGTCCTCAATTATCTGCCGCTCGGACCTGCCCGCGCTGGCATCCTCGCTGAGCACCTTGGTGCGGACCAGCAGAGTCCGTCCACCCGTCCGCTGGACCAGGGCTTCGGGATGGCCCAGGGCATCCATGCGCAGTTGCACCTGATTCTGGTCCACGGGCCGGTCGAAGGTGATATCCATAACCGAGCCGCTGGAAAAGTCGATTCCAGGACGCAGTCCGGAGCCGCCGGTTACCCACCCGTCGGGGGGCAATGCCAGAGAGATAATCCCCGGAATGAGGAGCAGGGCCGAGAAAATGAAGTACCAACCCCGCTTGCCTACGATGTTGTACATTTGTCAGTTCCTCCCTAAACGTTGCGGGGTTGTCCGGCGGCGCCGGCCCGGGCGCCGGAAGCCTGGCGGGGCTGGCCCTCGGGACTGAACATGGCCAACTGCCGCCCCAGGCCGATCCACGCCATCAACTGCAGCAGGTTGCGGCTGACCACGATGGCGGTGAACATGCTGACCACCACGCCGATGAACAGGGTGAAGGCAAAACCCGTTACCAGGTCGTCGGCGGTGCGGCTGCCCAGCCATAACAGGACTAGGCAGGTGATGATGGTGGAGAAGTTGCCGTCGCGGATGGCCGGCCAGGCCCGGCTGAACCCCACCTCCATGGAGGAGGCCAGGGTGCGGCCGATGCGTATCTCTTCCTTCATCCGCTCGAAAATCAGGATATTGGCGTCCACCGCCAGACCGATGGACAGGATGAATGCGCCAATGCCCGACAGGCCCAGGGTTACGGGCACCAGCTTGAAGACCGCCAGCACCACGATGGTATAGAACATCAGGGCAAGGGCGGCCACCACGCCGGCCATGCGGTAGTAAACAACCATGAATATCAGGACCAGCCCCAGGCCGATGAGGCCGGCCTGCAGGCTCTTCTTCAGGGACTCGCTGCCCAGCAGGGCGTCCACGTCGCTTTCCTGGATCAGTTCCAGGGGAACGGGCAGGCTGCCGGCCTCCAGCTGGATTGCCAGGGTACGCGCCTCCTCCCTTGAGAAGTTGCCGGTAATGGAACTGCGGCCGTCGCGAATCCAGGCCAGGGAAACCGGGGCGATGAGCAGTTCGTCGTCCAGGAAAACGGCGATGCGCTTGGTGTCTATGTTCACGATGCGCTGGGTAAGGTCGGAGAAGATACCCGTGCCCCGGTCGTTGAAGGCGATGTTGACCTCCCATTCGCCGGTGTTGGGGTCGGTGGAGGCGAAGGCGCTCTCCAGGTCGTCGCCGGTCAGGCCGATCTCGGCGTCGGTGAAAGTGAAACAAGTAAGGTCGGAGCAGGTGCGTTCCTTGAACACCAGCTGGGCCGTCTGGCCGATGAGGTCCTTGGCCGTTTCAATTCCGCCGGTGGTCGTGAAGGATGATACCTCCCCGATGCCGGAGGAAAGGGCGCCCCGCAGGGAACCCTGCTCATTGACGTTTATTGACTTGGTGCGGATTTCGTACTGGGTATCCGACTGGGCCTGGACGGTGAAGTCCTCGTAACCCTGTCCGGCCAGAATGCCTTCGACGGCTGCGGCATCGGTGGGTTCGCTGAACGCCACATTGGAGATGGAGCCGCTGGCCCCGGGCAGCTGGACGATAACCCGGTCGTCGCCAAATAGCTGGATGATGGGCTCCTCGGTGCCGAACAGGTTGACGCGGCGATTAATCCGGTCCAGCACGCCTTCCATCTGGTCCGGCGTGGGCGGCTGAATTTCGCTCAGGGTGAAGGATACAGTCCCCACCGTCTCCACCGAAAAGTCGCTCACCTCGCCTATCTCTTCGTCAAGGGCGTCCTGAAGCTCTCCCTGCTGTCCCTCGTCCAAAAGGGAAGTGGTGGAGACGCGGAAAAAGTTGTCCACGCCCGTCTCCTCAACCTGGTAGTCCGCCAGTCCCCGTTCCTCAACCACGTCGGTCACGGTGGGCGCTTCCGGCAGTTCCAGTTCCGGGTCGAAACTGAACTCGACCCGGTTGAAGACTATGGCCTCCTCCAGGCCCTCCTTGACGGTGTCGTCCAGCAAGTCGGTGGTAACGACGTAGGTGCGGTCGTCCAGTTGGCGCAGGTCATAATCGGTTACGTCCAGGCTCTCCAGGGCCCGGTCGACCACCAGGCCTCGGGTGGGGTCGACAAAGCCCACTTCGATACGGGTTCCCGTGTCGGCCTGGTAGACCAGGTGGCCGCCGCCGCTCAGGTCCAGGCCCAGTTTCAGGCCCAGGGGGCCATCGCCGCCCCGGACCAGGGCGGGAAAGCCGGGGGCGTCTATGTCGATGTTCCGAAAACCAAGGGCGGCCACGGAAAGCGCCACAATGATGATGATGAGTATGGAAAGTTGGACGCTGCGCCTGCGCATTGATTACTCCTTTTTCAGGGTTGCCGCCAGGTCCAGGGCTTCTTCCCTGGTGCCTATTTCTCCGGCGGCCCGGGCCTCATCAATCTGCGCCAGGAGCCGGCCAATCTGTGGGCCCGGCGGGAGATTGAGGCGCTGCATTAAATCGTGGCCCGTCAGCAGCCGCCGGGGGCCTTTGGCCGGGGCCTTTTCCCGCCCGGCCTGCAGCAAATTGCCTAACATTCTAGCATGATTGGCCCACCGGTCTGCGACGACTTCCGGGCCCTTGGCCGCCAGGTAGTCGGCCATGGCCAGGTAGACGGTGTCAACGGCCACGTCGCCCACGTCCCGGTAGTAGCGGTGCACCGCCCGGGGGGTTGGTTCCTCGTTGCCGTGGCGAAGCTGGGAAGGCCGCAGGTGATGTTCCACCATACCGGCAACCATGGAAACTATCCGGCTGCTGAACCGCAGCTGCGCAAGCCGGTCGGTCACCATTTCCGCGCCCAGTTCCGAGTGGCCCAGGAAGCGGATGCGGCCCGTCTTGTCGGGCGCCTTGGTCTGGGGCTTGGCTATGTCGTGGAGCAGGCCGGCCAGCTTGAGCACGGTGCGGCGGGAAAAGCCGTCCCCCACCTCCTCGGCAAAATAGGCCTCCGCCTCGGCGTTCCAGGGGGCCAGGGAGTAGATGGCCGAGTTCTGGTGTCCCCGGGTAACAAGCTCGGCGTATTCCACCGTGTGAAGGTTGTGGTTCCACACGTCCCAGTAGTGGGCGCTGGGCTGGTCCACGCCCTTGGTAAGTTCCAGTTCGGGGATGATGCGGCAGAGCAGGTCCAGGCGGTCCAGGACCTCCAGGTGCGCCCGCGCGCCGTCCAGGGCCAGGATGGCCATAAACTCGTCACGTACCCTTTCGGGCGCCACGCGGTCCAGCCTGGGGGCGTCCAGGCGGATCAGGCGGGCAGTCTCCGGTTCCAGCATGAACCGGAGCCGACCCGCCAGCCTCACCGCGCGAAGGAGACGGCCGGGGTCGTACACGAAAACTTCATCGTTCACCACCCTTATCCGCTTGCGGGCCACGTCCTCCCGTCCGCCGAAAGGGTCCACCAGGTCGCTGGCCCACAGGCCGGCGGGAATGGGCCACTCATCGGGGTCGGAATCGAGCAGGCAGGGCAGGTCCAGGGGCAGGGCCATGGCATTGACGGTGAAGTCCCGCCGTTCCATGTCCTCCTCGATGCTCCAGGTGTAGCGGACCAGGTCTATCACCAGCGGCGCCAGGTCTGAACGTGAGGGGGACTTCACGATAACCTGGTAGACGCCCCGGGCCAGGTTATGAGGCTGGCAGGCGCCGCCCAGGTGGCGGGCCAGTTCATGCCCCAGACCCTCCACCGACCCGACGGCAGGGGGCACGGCAATATCAATATCGTGGGGGCCGGACGAGTCGCTGCAGTCGGCAATTTCGCCGCTGAGGAGGGAGTCGCGGAGGAAGCCGCCCACCAGATAAGCGCCTTCGTCCCCTTGCGGGAAACGAGCGGAGAAGAACTGGGCGATTTTATTAAGAATGGCCGGTTATTCCTGTCGGGTGAAGGCTGGCTTCACCGGATTGTGCTGGCTTTTTTGGCCGGAAGCGCTAGTCCGGCTTCTCCGGGTCGGCTCCGGCGCTGTCGGCGTCGCAGCCGGAAGCCTCATTGTCCACCGGTTCGGGCGGGTCGGCTTCGTAGGTGATTTTCCAGAAAGCATCCCGGGAAACCAGGTGGTCAATGTACAGGATGCCGTTCAGGTGGTCGGTCTCGTGTTCCAGGGCCTGGGCCAGCAGCCCGTCGGCCTTGATACGGATAACCTTGCCGTTCAGGTCCAGGGCCCGGGCCCGCACCCGCAGGGAGCGTTTGACGGTGCCCCGGTAGCCGGGAATGCTGAGGCAGCCTTCCTCTACCTCCCGCTCCCCCTCCCGCCGGATGATTTCCGGGTTGATCAGCACCAGGGGTTCGTTCCACTCGGGCAGCTGGATAACCGCCACCTTTTGCAGGCCGCCCACCTGGTTGGCGGCGAGGCCCACGCCGTGTTCCGCGTGCATGGTTTCCACCATATCGTCGGTGTACTGCTTCATGTTTGCGGGAATCTGGGTAATCCGCCGCGTCTTCTGGCGCAGGATGGGGTCGGGAACATGCCGCATGGTCAAACGGGCCAAGGCAGGATACCTCCGGAACTCGCTGAGAGGAACGCGAAATATGGGCGTTCACGCCAATATCAGCAACCAATTATAAGGCAAGGCAGCGGGGAAGCGCAAAGTTGACACTGCACCTGCCGGGGCTATAATCAAGCCAACCCAAAGCTGACGGGCAGGGCCCGGCAAAGGCAGGTAAACGAATGACGCAGCACGCGGAAGGCGAACTCAGTCCCGAAGTGGTGATGGCCGAAATGAAGAAGAACGGCGTCACCCACGTGGTGTGGCTGCCCGACAGCGAGACCAACTTTCTGTATCTGCTGATGGAAGCGGACCCGGACCTGGACCTGATTCCCGTCAGCCGCGAAGGGCAGGCCTTCTCCACCGCCGCCGGCCTGACCGTGGGCGGCAAGAAGCCCGTCATCCTCATCCAGAACACGGGGATGATGGAGTCGGGCGACTCCCTGCGGGGCTGGGGCCTGAGCCTGAACATTCCGGTGGTGATGATGGTGGGTTACCGGGGCTGGACCCGCCACGGCGTGAACACCGATACCGCCGCCACCTACACCGAGCGGTTCCTGAACGCCTTCGGCATTCAATACTACCTGGTGGAGAACGGCGAGGACGCCCCCCGAATCTCCGTGGCCTTCGAGGAGGCTTCCCGCACGCGCCGCCCCGTGGCGGTGCTGGTGGGCGACGAGTACCACGGCTTTAACCGGTAGATGCACACGGAAGATTCAAACATGGATATACAGGATGTACAGGATTTTTTGTATGTCCCTGTACATTACTTGGAGAACAAAGCTGCAATCCTGCATATCCTGTCCATCCATGTAAAATAGCGAGGCAACATGATTGACACCGCAGACATGCTCCGGGCCTTTGCCCCCCATCGTGGCGACTCCATTGTCATCCCCGGCCGCGGCGGGCGGCACTGGACCCAGATCAGCGACCAGCCCAACCGGGACCTGCCGGTGGGCGACCCGGCCATGGGCGGCCACGCGTCCTTCGGCCTGGGCGTGGCCCTGTCCTTGCCCGAGGAGCGGGTAATTCTCTTCGACTCCGAGGGGGACGTGCTGATGAACATGGGCGCCCTGCCCACCATCGCCGAGAAGGCCCCCAGGAACTTCTACCACTTCATGCTGGACAATGAGTGCTACGCCACCACCGGCGGCCAGCCCGTGCCCAACGCCAAGAACATCGCCTACGACGTAATCGCCAAGGGTTCCGGCTACCCGGCCACCTACGCCTTCGACAACCTGGAGGACTTCGCCAGCAGCATAGAGGAAATCCTGGGCCAGCCTGGCCCCGTGTTCGTGGCCCTGAAGGTGGAACCGGAAGTGGAGAACACCCCCATCGGCGCCCGGGTCCGCTGGCAAACCCGCTCCCGAACCCAGGTTATTGACGACCTGAAGGAGGAGTTGGGGGTTGAAGGGCCTTAGGGGGTTGGCCTTTTAAGGTAAGGGACAGAAGAGGCCCGGCGGGTTGGACGCCGGGCCTTTGATTTGGAGGAAAGCCAGTGTGTTACGATTGATAGATTAAAGTGCCAGGGAGGAGCTTGAATGAATCTCCACAAGGTTACTGCACGAGTGTGGCAGGAAGGCGACTGGTGGGTTGCTCAGGCCATTAAGGTCAATGTCGCCAGCCAGGGAAAAAGCAAGGAAGAGGCCCAAAGCAATTTAAGGGAAGCTTTGGAACTCTATCTCGAGCCGGACATTCCTGATCTGTCCTCCGACAATCTGACCGAATCTGTTGAGGTTGAGATTGCCACCCCTTAAACCCCTAACCTCCACCCTTGCCCTTCTGCGTAGCTCCCCCACCCCCCAACTTTGACACCCCAACTGCCCCGCCGTTATACTGAATTTGTGGCTTGGCCGCGGCGCGGCAGCGGCGGGGTGGAGTGGTTCTGGTAGCCATCTCCCCCGGTTGCCCCGGTGGCCCGGCTTTTTATTTGCTCTGAAAAAGGCAGGCTTTTGTTATGTCCCTTCTCGCTCAGCAAGACCCGGATGTCTTTCGCGCCATTGAACGGGAGGACGCCCGCCAGCGCGACTGCGTCGTCCTCATCGCCTCCGAGAACTACGCCAGCAAGGCCGTCCTGGAAGCCCAGACCAGTGTGATGAACAACAAGTACGCCGAGGGCTACCCCGGCCGCCGCTACTATGGCGGCTGCGAGCACGTGGACGTGGTGGAGTCCCTGGCCATCGACCGCGCTAAAGAGCTGTTCGGCGCCGAACACGCCAACGTCCAGCCCCACAGCGGGGCCCAGGCCAACATGGCCGTCTACTTCGCCCTGCTGGAGCCCGGCGACACGGTCATGGGCATGGAACTGTCCCACGGCGGCCACCTGACCCACGGCGCCAACGTCAATTTCTCCGGCAAGCTCTACAACTTCGTCCCCTACGGGGTGGACAAGGACACCGAGCTTATCGACTACGACGAGATTGAACGCCTGGCGAAGGAGCACCGGCCCAAGCTGATAGTGGGCGGTTGCAGCGCCTACGCCAAGGTTCTCGACTTTCCCCGCTTCCGGGCCATTGCCGACGAGGTGGGCGCCT
The DNA here is from genome assembly GCA_034422655.1 of Dehalococcoidia bacterium. Lineage (GTDB taxonomy): Bacteria > Chloroflexota > Dehalococcoidia > Lucifugimonadales > UBA3495 > Bin22. The sequence goes on along the minus strand of DAOUJN010000035.1, from coordinate 146,939 downwards.
ACCTGATGGTGGACATGGCCCACATCGCCGGACTGATTGCCGGCGGGGCGCACCCGTCGCCCTTCCCCCACGCCCACGTGGTGACGTCCACCACGCAGAAAAGCCTGCGGGGCCCCCGGGGCGGGTTCATCCTGTCCACCGCCGACCTGGCCCGCAAGATCGACTTTGCCGTCTTCCCCTACATGCAGGGGGGGCCGCTGATGCACATCATCGCCGCCAAGGCCGTCTGCTTCGGCGAGGCCCTGCGGCCCGAGTTCGCCCGCTACGCCCAGCAGGTGGTGGCCAACGCCGCCACCATGGCTGCCGAGGTTTCCGAGGCGGGACTAAGGCTGGTGTCCGGCGGCACCGACAACCACCTGATACTGGTGGACCTGACACCCATGGACATCACCGGCCAGCAGGCCGAAACGGCCCTGGAATCGGTGGGCATCGTCACCAACAAGAATGCGATTCCCTTCGACCCCAGGCCGCCCCGGGTGGCCAGCGGCATGCGCCTGGGCACCCCGGCCATTACCAGCCGGGGTTTTGGCGAGGCCGAGACCAGGGAGGTCTCCCGCCTGATTACCCGGGTGCTCAACAACATGGGCGACGAACAGGTTATGTCGAAGGTCAAGGGCGCGGTGAAGGAATTAACGTCAGGTTTCCCGGTTCCAGGGCTGGATTCCTAGTTGAGCGGCCAACCCGCCAATGGTATAATCGCCCAACAGTTTAAAATGGGCCCATAGTCAGGAGTGCTTTTTGCGTCATTACGAGCTTGTTACCATCCTTAGCCCCATGCTCAGCCAGGACCAGTCCAACGAAGCGTGGGGGCAGATTAGCGACTTTATCACCAACCGGAACGGCGACATTTTCCAGGAGCAGCCCTGGGGAACGCGCCGCCTGGCTTACCCTATTCACCAGGGTGCTCACCACTTCCTGGAAGGCAACTATCGCCTGATCCGGTTCTCTACGGAGACCCCCTTTAACCAGGCCCTGGAGAACTTCCTGAAATTCGACGAAAGGGTCTTGCGCTCCCTGGTAATCGCCATCCCCGACCGGGAGATTCTGCCGGACCCGGTGGCGGCCAGGCCCGCTCCTGCCGCCGCTACGGCAACAGCACCCGCCGAGGGCGGCGAAGCTCCGGCGGAAGCCGAGGCCGCCGCTGCTGCCGAGGCCCCGGAGGCTACGGCCGAAACTGCAGCCAGCGCCGAAGCAGCCAGTGAAGCGGCACCGGAAGCGACTGTCGAGACGGAAACTGCGGAAGCCCCCGCGGAAGCCGCCGCGCCTGAGGCAGATGCAACCGCAGAAGCGGAGACTGAACCGGAGGCGCCGGCAGCCGAAGCGGAAGAAAGCCCGGCAGCCGAGTCGGAAACTCCCGCTGAGGCTACCGAGTCCCCGGCAGAAGAAGAGTCCGAGACCTAAGGCAGGTTTCTTTGCACAAGATAGTTATCATAGGCAACCTGGGCCGCGACCCGGAAATGCGTTACACCCCCAGCGGACAGGGCGTAACCTCGTTCAGCGTGGCCTCCTCTCGTCGATATCGCACAGCGGATGGTGAGCAGCGGGAAGAGACTATGTGGTTCAACATCAATGCATGGGGGCGGCAAGCAGAAATCTGCAACCAGTATCTTACTAGGGGAAGACAAGTTTATATAGAAGGAACTTTGACCACTAGAATCTTCACTGGTAACGACGGGCAGCCCCGCGTTTCCAATGACGTACGTATGTCGGAAATGCAGATGCTGGGCGGTCCCCGCGACGGGGGCATGGACGAGGACCGCGCCCCCTATGGCGGCGACATGGGCCGGGGCGGCATGGACGACTACAACAATCCCGGCGGTGGCATGGGAAGTGGTCGCAGCATGGGCGGCGGCTACGGCAACCAGCCCGACGATATTGACGATTTGCCCTTCTAGCCCGGGCGCCTTGGCGGCGGCCCTGGCAATTTTCCGGAAAATTAGCGGAGGAACAGTAGAAGAATGACGACACCCGCACCGGCAACACCCACAGCCCCGGCACAGCCTGTCCAGGACAGGCCAGCCCCCGCTCCGGCGGGACCGGGCCAGGGACCACGCCCGGGAGGCCCCGGCGGTTACCAGCAGCGCGGGCCCCGTCCGCAGGGAGGGCCCCGGCCCGGCGGCCGTCCCCGGGGACGCTATGCGCCGCGTCGGCGGGTCTGCTCCTTCTGCGTGGAGCACGTCAAGCTCATCGACTATAAGGACTACGATCGCCTGCGCCGCTACGTTTCCGACCGGGGGAAGATTGAACCCCGCCGCAAGAGCGGTGTGTGCGCCAAGCACCAGCGGGCCCTTAGCACGGCCATCAAGCGGGCCCGGCACCTGGCCCTGCTGCCCTTTGTTCCCATGCAGACCATGCGCAGCGGCATCCGCCGCTAACCCCCGGAACCTTGTCCGGTCAGATTTTGTAAATGGGCTGAGCTTTCCGCAGGGAAAGCTCGGCTTTTGTTGGATAATGGAGTCCGTTGCCCCCGGCCCATCCGTATAAACTGACGAGCCGGCAGAATCCACCCGATTACCCCAGAGGTCAAGGATGGTGTTTCCCCGTTCCCCCGAAGAGTCACTGCCCCAGGCGACCGGCGACCGGCGTCGGCGCCGCCGCCGCCGCAGACCCACCGCGGAAGATACCCAGAGGCAATCGGAACGCCGCACCCGGGACCGTCGCCGCCAGAAGATAGCCATCGGCATCGGCGTGGCCCTGATCCTGGTGGTCATGGGCATCGTGGGCGTGGGCTACTACCTGGAGTTCTTCCGGCCACCCCGGGAACTGGCCGGCGAGGTGCGCGATGTCCGCTTTACCATGGGCGATCTGGTGGACCGCATACGGGTGCTGCAGGGCATTAACCGCTACCAGGGCGGGCGGGTTGACCTGAGCACCGTCCCCTTCGAATACCTCCAGGACATGATCCAGGCGGAAATTGTCCGCCAGGCCTCACCGGGCCTGGGCTTCAGCGTCACCGACGAAGACATTGACACGGAATTGCGCCGCCGTTTCCGGCCCGTTCCCAACCCCACCGAACTGGTGGACGAAGGGCAGCTGGACCAGGAGTACGAAAACGCCCTGACCACCTTCCTGACGTCAACCAAGCTCTCCGAGGCGGAGTACCGCCGGCTGGTGGAGGAGGAACTGCTGCGCAGCCAGCTTGCCGTGCTCATCGACACCGGTATTCCCGATGAGATAGAACAGGTGGAGGTGGCCTGGATACGGATGCAGCAGGACGGCCCCGCCGACCCGGACGAGGTGCGTAACCGCCTGGTTCGGGAGGACTTTGGCGTGGTCGCGTCGGAAGTCAATACTCCCGACGGCTTTACCGACCCGGAAGGCTATGTCGGCTGGGTCCCCCAGGAAGCCTTCCCCGAGCTGGACGACATCCTGTTTGGCAACCCCGGGCGCGACCAGGAAGCCCTCCCGGAAGGCGAAATCAGTGACCCATATTTCAGCCAGGACGGGGTGTACATCATCCAGATAATCTCCGGCCCGGAGGTGCGGCCGCTCCGGGGCTTCCAGCACCTGGCGGATATGGACGAGGCTGCCTTTAATGACATGTCCCCGGAAGAGCGAGACGGGCTGCGCCGCGAGTTGACCATGCGCGGCAGGCTTTCCCAGGAGAAGGTGGACCAGTGGTTTGAGGACCAGGTTTCCCGCGGCTCCGACGAAGGCTGGCTGACCATCAACTTCAACAGCGAGGTCTATGCCTGGGTCGCCGACCAGGTGCAACTCTCCGCCCCGCGAATCCCCCAGGGCCCGCCCGTCGGCGGCCCCGGCTTTCCATAAACGGCCTATGAGCGATTTATCCGAGAAGAACCCGGTCAACGTCGGCCTGCTGGGCCTGGGCGTGGTCGGCGGCGGCGTGGCCGCTGCCCTCCTTGAGCAGCCCGAGGCCGTGGCGGGGCAGGTGGGCCGCCCCGTAAACCTGAAAAAGGTACTGGTCCGCGACGCCTCGAGAAAGCGGGACGTTCAAGTTCCCGAGGGCCTCGTCACCACCAACCCAGAGGACATCCTGGCCGACCCGGATATCTCCCTGGTAGTGGAGGTCATCGGCGGCGAAAACCCCGCCGCCCGGTACCTGCAGGACGCCCTGGAGGCCGGCAAGCACGTGGTCACCGCCAACAAGGAAGTGATGGCCAAGCGGGGGCCGGAGCTTCTTTCCCTGGCCCGACGGCACAACGTCAACCTGCTGTACGAAGCCAGCGTGGGCGGCGGCATTCCCATCATCGGCTGCCTGGTCAAGGAACTGGCCGCCAACCGGTTCCGCTCCGTTCGCAGCATCATCAACGGCACCACCAACTACATCCTTACCCGCATGGCCAACGACCACACCGATTTTGACCTGGCCCTGGCCGAAGCCCAGGAGCGGGGTTACGCCGAGGCCGATCCCACCAACGACATCGAGGGTTTTGACGCCGTCTACAAGCTGTCCATCCTGGCCGGCCTGGCCTTTCACCGCCGTGTGCCGCCGGAAGGCATCCACCGGGAGGGCATCACCCGTCTGCAGCCCCAGGACTTCCGGTACGCCCACGAACTGGGTTACGCAATTAAGTCCCTTGCCATCGCCACCCTGGAAGATGGCGGCATACAGGCCCGGGTGTATCCGGCCCTGGTTCCCCAGGACAATATGTTAGCCAAGGTGGATGGGGTGTATAATGCGGTGGAAGTGGAGGGCAGCCTCTGCGGGCGGGTCTTGATTCACGGCCGGGGCGCCGGCCGCGGCCCCACCACCAGCGCCGTGGTGGGAGACCTGATTGAAATTGCCCGCAACCTGGGCGCCGGCTCGACTCCCCTGCCTTCGATTACACCCGAAGACTCGGGCGCCATCCGTTCCATTGACGACCTGGAATGCCAGTACTTCCTGCGGCTCAACATCGCCGACCGGCCCGGCGTACTGGCCCAGATAGCCCGCATCCTGGGCGAGCAGAACATCAGCATTGCATCGGTGCTGCAGAAGGACGCCAACCCGGAGGCGCAAACGGCGGAAATAGTCATCACGACCCACCCCGCAAGGGAATTGTGGGTGCAGAAGGCCCTGGAACTGGCGGCAGAACTGGAGGTAGTGCAGGAAATCAACAGCCTGCTGCGGATTGAGGACTAGGGCCGCGTTCTTGCTTTCCACGAATACTCACGAATTCTCACCAATGGCTGATAAGGGCAAAAGAAACATTAGTGAATATTCGTGCTCATTCGTGGATAAACCACTAAGGCTGCTTGCAATAGCATGGGAATCGGCGTACTGAAGAAATACGGAGAGTTCCTGCCTCTGAACGAGGACACGCCCATCTTTTCCCTGGGTGAGGGGGAAACCCCCCTGGTCAAGTCCAACCACCTGGGCAAGGAACTGGGATGCAAGGAACTGTACTTCAAGCTGGAGGGGTGCAACCCCACCGGCTCCTTCAAGGACCGGGGCATGGTGGTGGCCATCGCCAAGGCCGTGGAGGAGGGCGCGGTGGGAATCATGTGCGCTTCTACCGGCAATACCAGCGCCTCGGCGGCTGCCTACAGCGCCTATCTCGATCTTCGGGCCTTTGTCCTGATTCCCAAGGGGGAGGTGGCGCTGGGCAAACTCGCCCAGGCTATGGCCTACGGCGCCAGGATAATCATGGTGGACGGCAACTTCGACGCCGCCCTAAGCCTGGTCCGGGAGTTTACCCGCAATCACCCCATCACCCTGGTCAATTCCGTTAACCCCCACCGTATTGAAGGCCAGAAGACGGCCGCTTTCGAGATAGCCGACGTCCTGGGCGACGCCCCCGATTACCTGTTCATCCCCGTGGGCAACGCCGGCAACATCACCGCCTACTGGAAGGGCTTCGTCGAATACAACAAGCTGGAACGCACCCGCACCCTGCCCCGCATGATGGGTTTCCAGGCCGCCGGGGCCGCCCCCATCGTGCACGGCCACCCTATCAACAACCCGCAGACAATCGCCTCGGCCATCCGGATCGGCAACCCGGCCAGTTGGCAGCCCGCCCTCCAGGCCAGGGACGAGTCCGGCGGCACGATAGACATGGTCAGCGACGACGAAATCCTGGAAGCCTACCGGCTGCTGGCCTCCCGCGAAGGCCTGTTCGGCGAGCCGGCTTCGGCGGCCTCGGTGGCCGGCCTGATCAAGCAGGTGCGCCAGGGGTTGAATCTGTCAGACCAGCGTGTAGTATGTATCATAACCGGGTCCGGCCTGAAGGACCCGGACCTGGCGGTCAGCAGCGTAACGGCCCAGACCATAGAGGTGGAACCTACCATGGAAGCGGTGGAGGCTGCGGCCCTGGCCCCCGCGGGGTAACCTACCCAGAATTTCCCACAGGGCGGGTAATACCATTCAATCCAGCATTGAACATAGCGTAACGGACCTCCTGATCGCCATTGGCGAAGATCCCCACAGGCAGGGCCTGCGGGAGACGCCCCAGCGGGTGGCCCGCATGTACCAGGAGTTGTTTTCCGGTGTGGGCGTCGATCCCCGGGAAGCCATTGACGCCGTTTTTGACGAGGAGAGCACCGACCCGGTAGTCCTGCGCAACGTCCCCTTCTACTCCATGTGCGAGCACCACCTGCTCCCCTTCTTCGGTTCCGCCGGCCTGGCCTACGTCCCCAACGGCAGAATCGCCGGCATCAGCAAGCTGTCCCGCGCCCTGGACGTGGCCTGCCGCCGGCCCCAGGTTCAGGAGCGGCTGACGGGGCAGGTAGCCGACGCCATCTTTTCCGCCCTGGAGCCCCTGGGCGTGGTGGTGGAACTGGAAGCGCAACACCTGTGCATGGCCATGCGGGGCGTGCAGAAACCCGGCATCAGCATGGTAACCGTTGCTGCCAGGGGTGACTTCTCCAATAGCCGCTGGGACGGAGACAGCCTTCTCTCCCTGCTGCGGAGGGACGCCTGACATGACCGAAGGCCAGGTTGCCACCCCGCTAAACTCTTTCAACCAGATCCGCAGCGAATGGCTGGACTTGCTGGAGCAGTGTCCCGTAAACACCTTCTACCTGATGCCCCAGTGGCAGGAAATCTGGTGGGAGGCTTTCAGAGAGCGGCGGGAGATGGCCGGTTTTTACCTGCAGCGGCCCGAAGGCATAACCGCCATCGCTTCCCTGGCCCGCCAGGGCGACGCTCTTTCCTTCGTGGGCAATACCGAGACCTTCGACTACAACGACTTCATGATTCGTCCCGGCTCGGAGGACGATTTCTTTGGCGCCTTGATGGGCTGGCTGGACGGGGAAGATTTCAAAGCCCTTGAGCTTCCCTCCCTCATCGAACATTCACCTACCCTTGAGTATCTGCCGGACCTGGCCCGCCGGCGAGGTTACTCGGTGGAAATTACCGAGGAAGACGTTACCCCGGGCCTGGAGTTGCCCGACGACTGGGACGCCTACCTGTCGGGCCTGTCCAAGAAGAACCGCCACGAACTGCGGCGCAAGCTGCGCCGCCTAGAGGCCGTCGAAGGATGGCGGTGGTACAGTGTCGGAGAACCGGAAGCGGTGTCCAACCGCCTGGACGACTTCCTGGCGCTCATGCGCCTGAGCGCGCCGGACAAGGCCGCCTACATGAACGGTGAGCGGGAGGCCTTTTTCCGCCGCATTGCGCGCCGCACTGCGGAACTGGGCATGCTGCGCCTGTTCTTCCTGGAGATGGACGGCCAGGACGTGGCGTCTTCCCTGTGCTTTGACTATAACGGCACCCGGTTCCTTTACAACAGCGGGTATAATCCCGACTACGCCTACTACAGCGTTGGCCTGCTGCTCAATGCCCTCTGTCTCCGGGAGGCCATCGAGCAGGGAAAGAGCTATTTCGATTTCCTGCGGGGCCCGGAGCCTTACAAGTACCATCTGGGCGGCCTTAACCGGACCATATACCACATGGTGGTAACCAAACCTGGAACGGTGGACCAGAGTTGAACGAAGCAAGAGTAGCCTTTATATCCTTCCACGCCAGCCCCCTGGCGGCGCCGGGCGAGGGCAAGGCCGGGGGCATGAACGTTTACGTCCGGCAACTGGCCCGCGCCCTGGGCAACGTGGGCCTGCCCGTGGACGTGTTTACCCGCGAGTATCGCCCCGGAGCCACCCCCGCGGACATGGTAGAAGGGATCTCCGGCAACGCCAGGGTCATACACCTGCCAGCCGGCGAACCGGACACCCCCATGGACGAGTTCTTCGACCTGCTCCCGGGCTTCCTGGCGGAAATGCAGGCCTTCACCCGCCGCAACGGCCTGGACTACCGGGCCGTCCATTCCCACTACTGGCTGTCGGGCTGGCTGGGCCAGGGCTTCAGCGGGTGGCTGGACATTCCCCACGTCATCACCTTCCATACGCTCTCCCGCATCAAGATGCAGTCGCGCCCCGGCGAACGGGAACCCCTCCAGCGCCAGGAAGTGGAGGAGGGGTTGATTGCATCCGCCGACCGTATAATCGCCTTCAGCCCCCACGAACGGGACGCCATGGTCCGGCTCTACGGCGGCGACGCCAATCGCATCCGCCTGGCGCCCTGCGGGGTGGACCTGGGTACCTTCCGTCCTCTGGACCGGGAGGAATCCCGCAAGCGGTTGGGCCTCAACGGCGACAAGGTGTTGTTGTACGTGGGCCGCATCGAATCTCTGAAGGGCGTGGAGTTGCTGGTGCGTACCACGGCCCAACTGGACACCTGTGAACCGGTGAAGGTATTGGTCGTGGGCGACGACAACGGGCAGGACCGGGAGGTTGATCGTCTGCGGGAACTGGCGGAGACCCTGGCAGTGGGTGACAGCATCGACTTTGTGGGACGGGTGGCCCAGGACGAGTTGCCCGTGTATTACAGCGCCGCCGACGTTTGCGTCGTCCCGTCCTTCTACGAGAGTTTCGGCCTGGCTGCCCTGGAGTCCATGGCCTGCGGCACGCCGGTGGTGGCATCGAGGGTGGGCGGGCTGTCCACCGTAGTCCAGCATGGCAGCACGGGCTACCTCAAGGCCTGGCGGTGTCCCGAAGCTTTCGCCAATTCCGTCGAAATGCTAATATCAAGCAAAAGCCTTCAGCACAGCATGGGTTTGGCCGCCCGCCGCAGAGCCGAGAACATGAGCTGGGACAAGGTGGCCGAACAGATCGCCGGAGTTTACGATACCCTGACCGGCGAGAGGGCCGCGTTGAACGCGACCTGAACCAATTTCGCGAACATTTCCGGGCGCTGTAGCTTCCCCAAACTTCGCGCCGATTCCGAGTGCATACAGTGAGGTCTGTTCGATAGCGGGCAAATCTCCCTTGTATCGGCGTGTGTCTCTCAAAGACGGCTCCGGTCCTGTTGATACGGCATCCGGGACGCCGGGCAGTGGGCCTTATGCTCCTGCCGCCCGAGCGGTCCAGGAGGAAAGCTATACAGCCATGCCTAGTCCCAAACGACAGCCCAGGTCATTCCCCGGCAATATCATAGTCCACGTCGAGACCACGCTGGCGGCGGGTCTGCTGGTCATATTGCCCCTCTTCATAACCATCTGGGTTCTGAAGTTCATCTTCGACCTGGTTGATCCGGTTATCCAGACCATACTGCTCACCTACCTGCCTATTCCCCATCCGCCCGGCACGGGTGTGGCCCTCATGCTGGTGCTGCTCTACGTCGCCGGATGGTTCACCACTCACGGTCTGGGCCAAAGGATGATAAACGGTGTGCACTGGCTGCTGGAGCGGGTTCCAGGTGTAGGCAGCATCTACAGCCCGCTGCGCACCGCCATGCAGACCTTGTCCAGGTCCGAGGAGCACCCCTACCGAGGAGTGGTGCTGGTGGAGTTTCCCCGCAGGGGATCCAAGTCCATCGGCCTGGTCACTTCGTACCTGGGCGAGACCGACGGCGAAGACATGGTGGCGGTGTACGTGCCCACCACGCCCGTACCCTCCTCAGGGTTCCTGATTGTTGTGCCCTACGCCGAAGTAACCTTTACCCAGATCAGCGTGGACGACGCCATGAGGATAATCATATCCGGCGGCCTCCTGGCCGGCTCCCTCCTGGGTGAATCCAGCCTTCATGTCCCCGAGCTCAGCGAACGGGACCACGACTGATTCTCCCAACAAAACTCCTTTCTTCCTGGCTCACTGTGCCCGCGACCCGTGGGTCGGGCCCGGGTTTACTTCACTTGCCGTCACACGCATAATGGCCCTGACCCTACGGAGCCTACCTCTGGGGAGCAAAGGAGGCTGGAATGAGTGTTGACCAACAGACCTGGCGTCGCGTTGCCCGCACGGGGCTCACCGGACTGGACCGGGACAAGGCCTGCCCTGGCTATTTTGTCTATTCCCCCTACAACGGGGACGGGAATGGCAAGGGTGTAACCTTCCTGTTGGACATGGAAGGCAACGAGCTTCATCGCTGGCATCCGCCCACACCTCCGGGTTCCTGGGGCTACCTGCTCCCCGATGGCAACCTTTTTTACATGGCCAAGGCCGAGCAGACCGACCCCCGGGCCATGCCCGCCACCAATTTCGTCGGCGGCTGGCTGGTGGAGTTGGACTGGGACAGCAACATCGTCTGGGAACACGTCAACCCCGCCCAGCACCACGACGCCCGCCGCACCGAGTCAGGCGGGGCCATGTTCCTGACCCTGGAGACCATCCCTTCCGAAATCGCCGACCAGGTCAAGGGCGGCCAGCCGGGCAGCGGCATGGAGGCGGACCACGAGGGAGGACAGGAAGCCACCACCCACATGTGGGCCGACCACCTGATTGAGGTGGACGCCCAGGGCAACCAGGTGTGGGACTGGCACGCCTGGCAGCACCTGGACCTGGAAGAGGACATCATCACTCCCGGCGAACCTCGCCACGAGTGGAGCCATGGCAACACCATCGTGCCGTTGGGCGACCGGGTGCTGGCCAGTTTCCGCAACATTTCCACGGTGTTGATGATCGACAAGCAGTCCGGCGAAATTACCTGGAAGGTGGGTTGGGACGTAATCTCCCGCCAGCACGACCCCAGCCTGCTGCCCAACGGCAACATCCTGCTGTTCGACAACGGGGAGCGGCGCAAGAACGACGTGCGTATTTTCTCCCGTGTCGTGGAGATCGACCCCAGCACCAACCGGATAGTCTGGGAATACCGCGACAATCCCTACTTCAATTTCTACAGTTCCCGCATCTCCGGCGCCCGCCGGATGCCCAACGGCAATACCATCATAACCGAGGGTATGTTCGGCAGGATGTTCCAGGTCACGCCGCAGGGCGAGGTGGTGTGGGAATACATCAACCCCTATTTTCCCCGAGGCACCGACGGCTACGAAGACAACCGTGTCTTCCGGTGTTCCTGGTACATGCCCGGGGAAATACCCCAGCTGGGATAGACGCCGGGGGCCATCCATTTCAACGTTGTTCCTGACACCGTCACCTTGTCCCTGCCACCTTTGACAGGTATGATTAGGTCAGTAGGGACTCCTTCCCCTCAATTTCCTCCTAAGGACACGGTAAACACCTTATGGATAACACAATTCTTCTAGGATTTATTGGAGTGATCATAACGATTCTGGCGGTTGGTGTAGCCTTGGCAGGTCTTGGGCTAAAGCTCAACAATGACACCAACCGGCGAATCAACGGGGTCGAGAATCGATTGTCCGGAGTTGAGAGTCGTTTGGTTGAGGTAGAAAAAGGGCAGGCCAGGCTGGAGGGCTTCCTGGCGGGCATGCAGGGCCGCACACCACCCTCCGACCAGTAAAACGCAAACTCAAAGACAGTTAGCCCTGCCCCGGCACAAGGGTTGCCCTCGCAAGGAGTTGATAGATGGAAGAAACCCCGCAGCGCGTCCTGGTAGTCACCCCACATCCCGATAACGCGGAAATCTGGTGCGGCGGCACCCTGGCCCGGTGGATTGGCCAGGGCGCCGAAGTTGTCTACGTGGTGTGCACCGATGGCGGAAGGGGCACCGACAAACCCGGCATTACCACCGAGGAACTGGCCGCAACCAGGGACAGGGAACAGATGGCTGCCGCCGAAGTGCTGGGGATAGGTGAGATTGTCAAGCTGGGCTACGCCGACGGGGAACTGGAAGATTCCGGCGATTTCCGCAAACACCTGGTTAGGCAGATCCGGCGGGTCCAGCCCGATGTGGTGATGGTCACCGAACCCTATGTGCGCAGCATGGTATGGCACCGGGACCACCGTATAGCCGGCCAGGTGGCCCTGGACGCCGTTTTTCCCTACGCCCGCGACCACCTCCACTTTGGCGAGTTGTGGAGCGAGGAGGGCCTGGAACCCCACAAGACCGGCGCCATCCTCTTCTGGGGCACGGAACAGGCCAACACCTTCATAGACATTGGCGAAACCATGGAGGTTAAGCTGGCGGCGGTCCAGGCCCACCGCAGCCAGGTGGCCGACCACCCGGAGCGCGAGGTGGTGGACTACGTGTACCAGCGGGCCCGGGACGCGGGCACAGAGGGCGGCTGCGAATACGCCGAGGCCTTCCGCCGTGTCAACTTCCGCACGGGATAACGGTGTTCATCCACGAATAAACACGAACGACCACTAATTCGATGACTGTCTGATGGGGATGGCCGGTTGGCTATGCCGAATCCCTTGCTCATTCAAGCATCCGAAAACCATTAGTGAAAATTCGTGCCTATTCGTGGATTAACCACACTACAGCGCCCCGTCGCCCGGATCCGCCAACATTACTTCCCGCAGCAGGGGCAGGGGCGGCGCTCCGTAGGAGAGCAGCCTGTCGTGGAACCCCTTCAGGGAGTAGGCCGATCCCTGCTCCCGCCGGTAGTCCTCCCGCAGCTTGAGAATCATCAGCTTGCCCAGGGTGTAGTTCAGGTAGCCCGGGTCGAAGGTGCCGCGCAGCGCCTCGCGACGGGCTGGCAGTTCCTCCATGTAGGCATTGTCCATGAAGAAGCGGGTGGCCTCGTCCACCGTCATCCCCTGGGTGTGCATGCCCAGGGCGCACAGGTAGCGGCAGTTGCGGACCAGGGCCTCCAGCAGTTGCGTCACCAGCAGCCTCTCCTGGCCCCGGGCGTACTCCGTCTCCAGCATCATCTCCTCCGTGTAGTGGGCCCATCCCTCGGTGAAGGCGTAGGACGACGCCACCCGGTTCACCAGCGGCAGTTCCCGCCCGTAGCTGTTGTGCAGGTGGTGGACGAAGTGCCCGGGATAGACCTCGTGGATGGAGATGATGCGCAGGGTGTCGTAGTTGAAGTTGGACAGCCATTCCTCTGCCTGGGCGTCGGTCCAGTCTTCCGCCACCGGCGTCACGTAGTAGTAGGACTCGGTGGCCCGGGTCTCCAACGAGCCGGGGCTGTCCATGGCGGCGAAGGCGTACCGCATATAGGTGGGCGTCTCGATTACCTGGCACCGGTCCTCTGACGGTAGGGAGATAATGTCGTGGTCCAGCAGGGACTGCCGGATGTCTTCCAGCATGGCCCGTGTCTCCGGTATCAGGGCGTCCGCAGCGGGGTGATTGCGGCCGATTTCGCCCACAATCTCGCGGATTGACCGGCCGGGCGCGACGGCTTCCGCAGCCTCCGCCAGCCTTTCCAGGTTGCGCTCCAGGTTGGCCTGGCCCAGGGCGATGATGTCATTCAGCGGCGCCGTCACACCCTCGCCGTAAGCCATCATGTCCGAATATAGCTGCGAGCCGATGGCAAAGTTTCCCTCCATTCCCTCGGGCAGGCGCGCCAACCTTTCCTCCAGCTTGACGGCGAAGCCGTCCAGGGATTGGGCCGCCTGCTCCCGCGACCGGTCAAACCGGGCCAGCGTTCCGGCGTCGCCCACGCCGCTGGCCGACTGGTCCAGGTCCACCCGGTAGAAGCGGGCCATGCCCCGGTAGCTCTCGATGCTCATCTCCAGCACGGGACGGCTCAGTTCCTGCGCCAGGGCGGCATCCAGCACGTTGAGAAAGTCTGGGACCTGCTCCAATACCTGGGTGGCGCCGCGCAGTCGGTCCACCAGCGGGGCATAGTCCCGCTTGACGTATGCTCCCACGTTCAGGTAGCCCACCTGCCGCATGGGATTGTTCTCCAGGGGCCGCATATCCTCCAGGTTGAAGAGTTCGCGGCGCAGGAACAGTTCCAGCAAGCGGTGGGTCAAACGCTCCTCCTGCTCCGAACCATTGTCGGCAGCCAGGCCGGAAAGCTGGGCCAGTCCCCGCCGCAGTTCCTCGATGCGGCGGGTTATGCGGTGGGGCGACAGGTCGGGAAGCTGTCCGTCATACTCGTGGCGGCCAATGCGGGAACCGGCGGTGGGATAAAAGTCCCAGTGCTCCTTGACCAACCGCTGGGCCAGGTTACCAAAATCGGCGTTCATAGTTTTCTCTTTATCCACGAATGAACACTAATGGGCACGAATGTTAAAGGTTGACTTCACTCCGGATAGTCTTGGGCTCGATGGCGCAGTCAAACTACCGTCCAAGTCAGCCCATTAGTGAACATTCGTGTCTATTCGTGGATTAACTCTTAGACCAGTTCGCTGATCTGTATCTGCGGGCGGATGTCGGTGTAGTTGGCCGTGTCGCCCATCAGTTCGCGGCCGTGAGTCTTGAACCCTTCGTGGACCTCGTCGGCGGTGTTGAAGTACAGGTTGCCCACGGCGACGAAGGGCGCCGGCGCGTTGGGGTCGGCGGAACTGACGCCGCTCTCAATCTCGCTCCGCAGCAGGCCCATGGAGTCCAGCCGCTGGTGCACCAGGGGCATGTGCGTGCCGGTGTAGTAGTCCATATTGAAATTCTTGCCTTCTTCGTTGGGATAAAGGAAGGAAACCTTGATCATCGGGAAACTCCTTTGCGTTAAGTGGCCTGGGTACGGGGCAATTTTACAACAGGGGCAATTGGGTGGCTATGGGCACTGCGGATGCGGAGGGGTGGGGCAGAGCCGTGTGTCTGCCCCGTGATTTGCCATCACCTTTTGCCAATGGCACAATAACAGAAAGGGTGATCCTTCGGTTCCATACATTTGTGCCGAATTGGCAGGAGAGAAATACGTTGGTTGAAAGCAATAACGAGGTTGCAGTCCTGGGCGGCGGGTGCTTCTGGTGCATCGAAGCCGTCTTCAACATGATAGAGGGAGTGGAATCTGTCATCTCCGGCTATGCCGGCGGCCAGAAGGACAACCCCACCTACTACGAAGTGTGCAGCGGCAGGACCGGCCACGCCGAGGTGGTGAGGGTGGAGTTCGACCCCGAACAGATTACTTTTCCCGAGGTGCTGGAGGTATTCTTTGCCAGCCACGACCCCACTACGCTGAACCGCCAGGGGGCGGACGTGGGCACCCAGTATCGCTCGGTTATCCTCTACTCCTCCGAGGACCAGAAGACCCAGGCGGCCGACTTTATCAAGGCCCTGGACGATTCCGGGTCCGAGAACGCCCCGGTGGTTACGGAGATTGCGCCACTGGAAACCTTCTACCCGGCGGAAAGGGAGCACCACCTCTTTTACGAGCGAAACCCGGGCAGCATGTACTGCCGGATAGTCATCGACCCCAAGGTGTCCAAGGTCCGCCAGAAGTTCGCCAGCAAGCTGCGCTAGGCCCCTGCCGGCCAGCCAGTCATGGCGTTACCCTTTTTGTAGCGGCTGTCCTAAGGATGCGCCCTGCCCACGTAGGGATGCAGGGGCGTCAGCGACCCGCCCCTAGTGAAGCGCTCCCAGCTGAACCCCGCCAGCGGGTGGTCTTTGCTCTCGCCGTGCAGCGCCAGTTCGGCCACCATCCGGCCAACCACCGGGGACAGCTTGAAACCGTGGCCGCTGAAACCCGCCGCCCAGTACAAACCCTGTACCAGCGCCGACTTGTCCAGTATGGGGTTGCCGTCGGGGGTCAAATCATAAAGGGACCCGTAGCCGCCCAGGGGGGTCGTGGCGGCGAAGTCGGGGAATCGGAACCTGGCGCGCTCCCAGAACCGGGTGATGGTGTCATGGTCTGCATTCAGCCCGTAGGCGTCCGGGTTTACCTCCTCGGACATGTCCTCCGGCGCCTCGCCACCCTGCAGGGTATGGAATCCGGCATTGCCCCGGAAGTACGCCCCGGTGGTCTGGTCGATTACGGTGGCGGTCAGCGGCTCCAGGGCCGGCGGCCGCCGCAAGTGTACCATCTGCACCCGCAAAGGAGTTATGGGCAAAGTCTCGCCCAGGGGTGCGGCCAGCGCGTTGGTCCAGGGGCCGGTAACCGCAATAGCCGCGTCCGCCTCTATCAGCCCGGTATCCGTTTCCACTCCGGTCAGTCGTCCTCCGACAACCCGGAATCCGGTCACGTTGCAGCCGGTTAGAATTGTGGCCCCCAGGTCCCTGGCCCGCTGGGCGAAGGAGTAGGTCGTAGCTACTGGATCGGCGTAACCCGAGGTCGGCTCATACGCTCCCAGGGCAACACCGTCCAGGCTTATGCCCGGGACCAATTCCTCTATCTCCCCGGGGCTTAGCAGGCGGATATCCACGCCCAGTTCCCGGTTCATGGCCACGTTGGCCCGCACCGCCTCGGCGTCGTGCTGGTCGAAAAGCAGGACTCTACCCGTTTCCTGGAAGCGGGCGTCACCGCCGAATATTTCACTGAAGTTGTGGAACGCCCGGCTGGCCTCCATGGCCATCTTCACCAGGACCGGGTGCTGGTAGTGTTCCCGAACCATGGAGCCCGACCGCCCCGAGGCGCCGCTGGCCAGGCCCCTTCTTTCCGCCAGCAGCACGTTCCCGGCGCCCATTTGGGCCAGATGCATGGCAACACTGGCGCCGATAACGCCGCCACCGATGACCACTATGTCGGCTGATCTGGGTGTCATCTTCACTGTCCGTTTCTTGGCAAGGTCAGTTTGACCCGGAAATAGGCGGACGGCCCGGTGAAGTTCCCCTGGGGCCGCCGCTCCAGTCTCCCGTGGCAGCAATTCTAGGTTGTAGCATGAAGAAGGGCAAATCGCCGGCATTTAGAGTATATTCGACCCTTAAACGACCGAAGGGCGCCCATGCCAATTGCCAAGCCTTGGTGCCAATGGCACAATTGTCTCCATGAGCGTTCAGACTACCCTGGCTGGCGGTGTCGGCCGCTTCATTCCTTCCTCCATGCGTTATGGCCAGTTTCGCTACTACTGGCTGGCCCTGCTGACCGGGGTAACCGGTCACCAGATGCTCTTCCAGTTCACCCTGGGCTGGCTGATGTTCCAGTTGACCGGCGACGAAGGGTACCTGGGCTACCTGGGGCTGGCGATCGCCCTGCCGGCCCTGGCCCTGAACCTGGTGGGCGGAGTTCTCGCCGACCGCCTGGAACCCAAGGTGCTGGTGGCGACGGCCCAGAGCATGTCTGCCACCGTGGTCGTTGGGCTGGCGGTCCTGGTGCTGCTGGAACGGGTGGAGCCCTGGCACATACTGCTGGCCGCCTTCATCGCCGGCGTCGGTCAGGCCTTCGACCAGCCCAGCCGGGCCAGCATCTTCCCCCGCCTGGTGGACCGGGAGCACATCGTCAACGCCGTGGCCATGGAATCGGTGGTCTGGAACGGCGTCCGGGTGCTGGCGCCGGCCCTGGCCGGCATGGTCATCGCCCGCCTGAGCATCGAGACCTCCATGCTCATCAGCGCCGCATCCTTCTACGTGCTGGCCGCCGTCATTTCCGTGCTGCGCCTGCGCGAGCGCCCGCCGGCCCGGGGCGGCGTAGCGCAGCAGATAGGGGAGGCTTTCCGGTACATTGGCCATCATCCCATTTTCCTGTACATAATGCTGATGACTTTCTGCAACAGTCTGTTCGGCATATCCTACATCCTGCTGATGCCCTCCCTGGCGGAAAAGTGGCTGCTGGTGGGCGCCGAGCGGGTGGGCTGGCTGCTGGGCGCGGCCGGCCTGGGCGCCATCGTGGGCAACTGGATCATCGGCAGCATACCGTCCCACAGCCCCCGGGGCGTGATCATCCTCTTTGGCGCCATGCTGTACGGCATCTGCCTGATGCTGTTCGCCGTGGCGGCCTGGCTGGGCTACTACTGGATATCCATGGGCGTGCTGTTCGTGGGCGGCATCAACTTCTCCCTGTACCTGGTGGGAGGGTTGAGCGCCCTGCAGGAACTGGTACCCGACAGCATCCGCGGGCGGGTCATGGGCCTGTACGGGGCCACCTGGAGCCTCGGTCCCCTGGGAATGGCCCAGGCGGGGTTCGTCGCCCGTTACCTGGGCGCCCCCGTTGCAGTCGGCATCGGGGCGGTGGTTGTTTTCCTGGTTGCCGTCCTGATTTGCGTCTTCCGGTCGGACCTGCGAAACTTCCGCGGCCGCCAGGCGGAACCCATACTTGAGCCCGCCGAAAGCTGAATTCAAACATGGATGCACAGGATGAGGACGATTGGATGCCGGAGCGGTTGTCCCCGAATTGGCAATTCCTGATACGAGCCTTTATTTCCAAGTTGAGGAGGCAGACATGGCCAGTAATTCCTTCAACCCGCTTAGTCCGCAGGAACGGTACATCATCGAGTTCAAGGGCACGGAGCGGCCCTTTTCCGGCGAGTACGACGACTTCTACGAGGACGGCACCTATATCTGCCGCCGCTGCAACGCCGAACTGTATCGCTCCGAGGACAAGTTCAACGCCCACTGCGGGTGGCCGGCCTTCGATGCGGAAATCCCCGAAGCGGTGAACTACCTGCCCGACCCGGACGGCTTCCGGACGGAGATAGAGTGCGCAAGGTGCGGCGGCCACCTGGGCCACGTCTTCTTCGGCGAAGGATTCACGCCCACCGGCGCCCGCCACTGCGTCAACTCCCTCTCAATGCGCTTCGTCCCCGCGGAGGATGACGAAAGCAGTTAGAGGTTCCTGAGGAACCGGGCAAGGTCTGAAAAGGCGGGGTGGTTCCAGGCCCAAGGCGGACCGGTCGAACGTTGTGACCTTAAACCTAGACGGGTTTCAGAATCCTCCAGGGATGCCAGCAAAGCGCGTAACTGGGCCTTCGATTGACTCTGTGGTGGTTGATAGCCTGATGCTTCCACGCATTCCAGAAAGCTACCGACGCACTCCTTTGCATTGCTGTTTGACAGGGCTGCAAGGCACAAGTCCTCCAGAGCTCCCGGGCTTGAGTTGTCTGGCATGACAAAAATTGAAACCCTGGGCGAATCTCCGGCAGGCGACATGAAACTCTGAGGAGCCGGGAGCCCAATATAGGCCAAGGCATCTCTTATGCTTTGAAATGTGGAATTTGCTGCGAGGTCCGCATCTCCAATGACGGCCATCGCACTGACCGCTGAAAAGGAAGGTTCGCGGAAGTAAGCTTCCATCCTGGGCCGGAAAGCATTCTTACCCCCGTAGTCCACTATCTGAATATCTCCTAGGCCCAGATGGTTCAAGAATCCGGCAAAGAAGCCAACTTCGTCCTGCCCTTCGACCAGTAGCAACTTCGGCGTTTCAAACTGAAGGTTTTCCGGCATATTTAACGTATTCCCAGTCCCGCCTCAAGGGCAGTCCCCAAAATTTCGCGATCATACATGACTGCTCTTGACCTTCCATTTACACGGTCGATCCTGAAGAACCGCATCTCTTCCTCTTCATCTGACTCGAAGGCTTTGTGCGCGTAATAGACGCATTCCCGGCTGTGGGTAGTGGCAAACAACTGCACGTCATAGCTACGGGCAAAGGAGCCAATGGCCTTCCAAACCTTCTCCATTACAGAGTAGTGTATGCCGTTTTCAATTTCGTCTACCAGGACTATACCGCCGGGGGCGGTTGCGATTGCCAGAGCCAGAGAAAGGATACGGGAGGTGCCTTCGCCCATGAGATGCAATGGAACTAACTTCTTTAACCCGATGGACGCAAATATCTCTGGTCTTTCCCTTAACGATAAGACAGTCAACCTATCCAGACGCGGCTCAATCTCTCGCAGAATTTCTGTCACTCCGAGCTCCTGGCCATCTATCATTAGCTGACTGAGTAGATTAGCTTCAGGAGTTGTGTCTGTTCGACGTCGGGAGTGCAGAAATACCGCCGCTCTCTGCTGGAAAGTTGGCATGTTGTCTTTCACCGCTCTCACAGTTGGCAGAGAAACCACACCTCCCCACCAGGCCCGAGAAGAATAGGACCTTCCATATTCATCTAAACAATCAATAACAATCTGCCTTTGAGAAGCCGATGTTATTGAGGAGAGTTGGTCGCCACTGGAACCGTCCAGAGCTATTTCCGGGTTCGGGTTTTCATGTACCGTTATATCTAGCCGGCGTTGTCCGTAGTATGGAATACTGGTAGTGATCAGCTCTATAGTCAATTCTTGGTCGAAATGGAAGAATAGATTATCGATGGTGGTATCAGTGTTTACTGCCCATGCACCCCTAGCTGCATCCAGAAGCAAAATACGTTCCGGTTCTGCAATCCCAGAATTATGCACCCACAACGCCTCCAGCAACGCCGTCTTCCCCACGTTGTTCTTTCCCGCAATCAGGTTTATCCGGCCCATGCCTTCCACGGTCAACTCATCGAAGCACCGGAAGTTCTTGATAGTGAAGGTGCGGTACATTTTCCCTGCTCCCGCTGTGATGTCTTGAAGGAGTCCTGTTGCGTAGCGGAGTCTCAAATTCTGACCATAGTTTAACATTGCCGGTCTTCCTCCCAATAGACGCCCCCACTCCCCCAATGGTATATTTTCGTTGCCGGATTACGAAACAGGGACAATTGGTAACGGATTCAATTAACCCCGCTTGCTACCAGCCATAACCAGGGAGAGTTCCTATGACCTCCAGCGCCGCCGCAGAAATCCCCCGGGCCTATGAACCTGCCGCCGTGGAGCAGCGCATTTACCAGGACTGGCAGGATGCCGGCCATTTCACCCCGCAAATACGCCCGGGCCGCCAGCCCTTCGTCATCATAATGCCGCCGCCCAACGTTACCGGTGAGCTGCACCTGGGCCATGCCCTGACCGCCACCATCGAGGACGCCCTTACCCGCTGGCACCGTATGTTGGGCGACGACACTCTGTGGCTCCCGGGCAAGGACCATGCCGGCATCGCCACCCAGTGGGTGGTGGAACGCCTGCTGGCCGAGGAGGGCACCAACCGCCACGTACTGGGCCGGGAACATTTCCAGGAACGCATCTGGGAGTGGGTGGCCCGCTACGGCAACACCATTGACGAGCAGCACAAGCGGCTGGGAACGTCCTGCGACTGGACCCGCCTGCGATTTACCCTGGACCCGGGCCCGGCCAAAGCCGTCCGCACCACCTTCGTCAACCTCTACAACAAGGGCCTCATCTATCGCCACGAGCGCATCATCAACTGGTGCCCCCGCTGCGCCACGGCCCTGTCCGACCTGGAAGTGGAATACCAGGAGCAGGACGGCAAGCTCTACTACATCCGCTATCCCCTGGCCGACGAAAGCGGCGATATAACCGTCGCCACCACCCGCCCGGAGTCCATGCTGGGCGATACCGGCGTGGCGGTACACCCCGAAGACCCGCGCTACTGCGCCTTCGTCGGCAAGGACGCCATCCTGCCCATCATGGACCGGCCCATACCCATCGTGGGCGACGAAGCCATCGAGATGGAGTTCGGCACCGGCGCCCTGAAGGTAACTCCCGGTCACGACGTTACCGACTTCGAGATTGGCGAACGCCACGGCCTGGAAATCATCAATGTCATCGGCTTCGACGGCAACATGACCGACCAGGCCGGCAAGTACGAGGGCCGGGAGCGGTTCGACACCCGCCAGGCCGTGGCCGAGGAACTGGAAGGCCTGGGCCTGCTGGAGAAAGTAGAGGACTACCGCCACTCGGTCGGCCACTGCCAACGCTGCGACGCGGTGGTAGAGCCCCTCATCAGCCTGCAATGGTTCCTTAAGGTGGGCAGCCACCAGGAACCCGACAGCATCGCCGGCCGCGCCCACGCCGCCGTGGCCAACGGCGACATATCCATCGTCCCCGACCGGTTCGGGCGGGTCTATCTCAACTGGCTGGAGAATATCCGCGACTGGTGCATCAGCCGCCAGCTTTGGTGGGGACACCGCATCCCTGTCTGGTACTGCGGCGTCTGCGGTGAACTGGTGGTCTCAACCGAGGACCCCTTGGTCTGCACCGCCTGCGGCTCCGACCGGTTGCGCCAGGACGAGGACGTACTTGATACCTGGTTCAGTTCCGGCCTGTGGCCTCATTCCACCCTGGGCTGGCCCGACGACACCGACGACTTCAACTACTTCTACCCCACCGCCGTCATGGAAACGGGCTACGATATCCTCTTCTTCTGGGTGGCCCGCATGATTATGATGAGCATCGAGAATACGGGGGACATTCCCTTCCGCACCGTGTACCTCCACGGCCTGATTCGCGACGCCAACGGCGACAAGATGAGCAAGACCCGGGGCAACACCATGGACCCCCTGGACCTCATTGACCGCTACGGCACCGACGCCCTGCGGTTCGCCCTGTCCACCGGCACCGCCCCGGGCAACGACCTGCGCATTACCGAGGGCAAGCTGGAGGCCGCCCGCAACTTCGCCAACAAAGTCTGGAACGCCGCCCGGTTCGTCATAACTTCCCTGGAGGGACAGGACGACCTGGCCGGCTGGCGGGACCTGGCCACCCTGGAACACCGGGAGGACCGGTGGATTGTCAGCCTGCTGGATAGGGTAACCGCCGACGTGAACAACTCCCTTGCCGCCTTTGAACTGGGCGAGGCCCAGCAGACCCTCTACGACTTCATCTGGAACGAGTTCTGCGACTGGTACATCGAAATGGCCAAGGTCCGCATGCGCTCCGGCGAAGGCCCGTCACCCCGTCCGGTCCTGGCCCACGTGCTGGAACGTACCCTGCGCCTGCTGCATCCCTTCATGCCCTTCATTACCGAGGAAATCTGGGGGAACCTGACCTCCCGCCTGCCCGACGAGGGTGAGTTGGCCCCGTCCATAATGGTTGCCGACTACCCCGTGGCCGAATCGCCTCGCCACGA
Organism: Dehalococcoidia bacterium; assembly: GCA_034422655.1. Classification (GTDB taxonomy): domain Bacteria; phylum Chloroflexota; class Dehalococcoidia; order Lucifugimonadales; family UBA3495; genus Bin22. The sequence goes on along the minus strand of DAOUJN010000035.1, from coordinate 124,156 downwards.
CCGGCAGGCCGAGGACGAAATCTCCCTGGTGATGCAGACCATCCGCGCCGTCCGCAACACCCGGGCCCAGCTTCGCATCCCGGCCAACCAGCGCCTTGAAGCCCAGGTGGAGGCCAACGGCCTGCGGGGCGCCATGGAGGAAGAAGCCGAGGTCATCCGCACCCTGTCTCGCGTGGAACCTCTCAGCATCACCGCCGGGGCTCCGGAGGGTTCGGAGCAGACCCGGGGCGTCACCCTGGTGGTCAATCCGCTGGTGGTGCGCCTGCCCCTGGAGGGCGTGGTGGACCTGTCCGCCGAACAGCAGCGGCTTCGGGAGGAACTGGACAACACACAACGGGAACTGGAGCGCAAGGAAAAGCTGGTCAACAACCCCAACTTCCGCGCCAAGGCCCGCCCCGACGTGGTGGAAACCGAGGAAGACCGCCTCCGCAACCTCCAGGAACAGCAGCAGCGCCTGGGCGAAATCCTCGCCCAGCTTGGGGGTAATTCTTAATCCACGAATACACACGAATGTTCACTAATGGGCTTGGCATGTCTGTAAAGAACTTTTGCTCCCAAGAGAGGCAAAGCCGGTTTGAGAGATACATAAAAAATTCGTGCTTATTCGTCCGCCGCGGCGGATTCGTGGATAGATAAGGAAATGGACACAGCGCTAGGCATCATTGGCTACCCCATCGGCCATTCCATGTCGCCCGTGTTCCAGCAGGCGGCGCTGGATGCCTGCGGGGTTGACGCGCGCTACGTGGCCTACCAGGTGGCGCCCGACGACGTGGGCGAGTTCGTCAACGGCCTTCGCCAGCCCGGCATCATGGGCATCAACGTGACCGTCCCCCACAAGCTGGCGGTAATGCCCTTCCTGGACGAGATTGACGACTGGGCCACCGAGGCCGGGGCCGTCAACACCATCGTCAACCGGGAGGGGCGGCTTACCGGCCACAACACCGACGGCTACGGCTTCCTGCGGGCCCTGCGGGAAGGCGCTGAGTTTGAACCCCAGGGCCGACGCACCCTCATCCTCGGGGCCGGCGGCGCGGCGCGGGGCGTGGTCCTGGCCCTGGCCCGCGAGGGCGTCGGGGACCTGACCATCGCCAACCGCACCCCGGAACGGGCCGAAAACCTGGCTGAACTGGCTCGGAATCGGAGCATAAGCGCCCAGGCCATACCCCTGTCCGGTGGGGATTTGACTGAGGCGGCCTCCCAAGCGGACTTGATCGTCAACTGCACTACCATCGGCATGACCCATGGCCCCGGCGAAGACGAGACTCCGCTGCCCGGCGACGCCATCCCGTCAACGGCCCTGGTAAATGACCTGGTGTATAATCCCCTCGAAACCCGGCTGTTGCGGGAAGCGGCCCAGGTCGGCGCCAAGACCCTGGGCGGCATCCAGATGCTGGTGTACCAGGGCGCGGCCTCCTTTGAAATGTGGCTGGAACGGCCCGCGCCGGTGCCGGTAATGCTGCAAGCGGCCACCCGGGCCATGCAGTCCCGCATCTGAGCGGCAAGCATCGCGCTTCAATCGTTCCTGGTTTTATCCACGAATGCCCACGAATATTCACTAATGCTTCCTTAATTGCAAAGAACGCATTAGTGTTTATTCGTCCGCCGCGGCGGATTCGTGGATTAGTTGTAAGAGAGGTAACGAACTATGATCCGGTGGTTTACGGCAGGCGAGTCCCACGGCCAGGGCCTGGTGATGATCATGGAGGGCGTTCCGGCGGCCCTGCCCATCAGCGAGGAGTACATCGGAACGCAACTGGCCCGGCGGCAGCGCGGCTACGGGCGGGGCGGCCGCCAGTTAATCGAGCAGGACTGGGCCCACATCATGACGGGCGTCCGCCACGGCCTCACCCTGGGCAGCCCCATCGGCATGACCATCGAGAACAAGGACTGGGCCAACTGGACCGAGGCCATGGCCGTGGAGTACGTTGAAAACCCGTCCCAGGAGGGCCGCAACCGCCGCGTTACCCGCATCCGCCCCGGCCACGCCGACCTGCCCGGGACCATGAAGTACGGCTTCTCCGACGTGCGCAACGTCCTGGAGCGGGCCAGCGCCCGGGAGACCGCCGCGCGGGTAGGCGCCGGGGCCATAGCCATGCGCCTGCTGGAGGAGTTCGGCATCAGGCTCCACAGCCACGTCATATCCATCGGCGGCGTGTGGGCCGACACTCCCGACACCCACGATGCCATTGACTGGGACGCCGTGGAAGAGTCGCCGGTGCGCTGCGCCGATCCCGAGGCCACCCAGAAGATGATTGCCGAGGTTGACGCCGCCCGGGACGCCGGCGACACGGTGGGCGGCACGGTGGAGGTCATCGCCGAAAACGTCCCCATCGGCCTGGGTTCCCACATCCAGTGGGACCGGAAGATTGACGGCCGCATCGCCCAGGCCCTCATGTCCATCAACGCCGTCAAGGACGTGTCCATCGGCCCCGGCTGGGAGGTGGTCAACAAGCGCGGCTCCGAAGTCCACGACGTCATCGAACCGGTAACCGACCCTGACAACCCCTGGCAGCGCAAGACCAACCGGGCCGGCGGCACCGAGGGCGGCATGACCGACGGCATGCCCCTGGTGGCCCGCTTCGGCATCAAGCCCATTGCCACCCTGCACAACCCCCTGCCCTCGGTGGACCTGGACACGGGCGAACCGGTGCAGGCCCACTTCGAACGCTCCGACGTCTGCCAGGCCCCCCCGGCCGGCGTAATAGGTGAGGCCATGGTCGCCCTGGTCCTGGCCGACGCCTTCATGGAAAAGTTCGGCGGCGACTCCATCCCCGAAACCCGCCGCAACTACGAAGGCTACATGAAGACAGTGGGGCCGAGGATGGTTTACCGATAAAGTCCCTTCCTCCTTGACGGGAGAAGGCCAGGATGGGGGTGACAGCATGGCGATTTACAAGATGGTGGGGAATAAGGAAAGTTTGGAGGAGATTCCAGCCACTTCATTTGGTCAGGAGGGGGTTCTGGAACGCGCGGACTTGCAACGTATCCTGAGGGATAAGCCGGAAGTGTTGGAAGATGGCCTATTCGTTATCACTGAAGAATTCTCTAACTGGGAAGGCTCCGGCAGGAGCATAGACCTATTGTGCCTTGACGCTTCTGGACGTCTGGTAGTAGTCGAACTGAAGCGCGGCGATAGCGGTTCTCACATGGACCTGCAGGCCATTCGGTACGCAGCGATGGTTTCCACCATAACATTGCAGCAAGCCATCGATGCCCACCAAGCCTATTTGAACAGGCTTGGTATCGAGGAAGACGCTGAGGAACGAATCAGGGAGCACTTGGAGAATAATGATGATGCTAGATTCGCTTCTGAAAGGCCACGAATCATTCTGGCCTCCGAAGGGTTCTCACAGGAATTAACAACTTGTGCCTTGTGGCTCAATGAGGCTGGCCTGGATGTCACTTGTATTCGGATGCAACCCCATCGTAGTGGCTCGGAAGTCCTGGTAGAGACCAGCCAGATCATTCCATTACCCGAAGCTCAAGATTATTTGGTTAGAGTTAGAGAACGCGAGGAAGAACAGGACAGAGCACGGCAATCCTCAATGGGAAACTTTGGAAGTTTCGTGGAGGGTGGTGCTCTCTTCAGAGACCGAATCGATTCGGTGGAAGGAAACGCTCGACCATTATTTCTAAGGCTGTATGACTGGGCCACTGGCTTGGAAATGGAAAAGGTTGCAGAACTCAACACGTATGTTCACAACGAAAGGTGCAACCTTCTGGTAGGTCTCCCCACTGGCAATAACCCGAACCTTGTCAGAGTTGTAATGCACCGGTCCGCTCTTCGGTTTCAGACCGGATATCTTGAACAATACTCGCCTCAGGCTGCACAAAGGCTGCAGGACATGTTAGGGCAGCAGATTTTGGGACGAAAAAGCTCATTCAACATAAGGCTGGATAACATTAAGGAAGAGCATTTAGCCGCCCTTACAGAGGCCTACCGCGAAGCCAACGGCCTGCTTAACGGCAACGAAGAACCTGCTCCACCCATTAGTGATAATTCGTGAGCATTCGTGGATAAGCCCTACTCTTCCTCCACCGTAGGCGCCACCGGCAGCAGTAAATCCGCCACCGCTAACTCCACGTTGGGCAGGGCCACCGGAGTAACTTTGTCTCCCCGCCGCAGGGTGATGTGTTGGGTATATCCTTCCGGACCGGGCTCGGTAAATCTTTCCAGACAATCGCCCGGCAAATTCAGCACCCACGTCTCCGGAATTCCGGCTCTGCCGTAAATGTGCGCCTTAATGTTCAAGTCGTAGTTCAACGAAGAGTCGGATACCTCAATCACCAACAGGGTATCGGCGGGGCCAGGGAGAGTCTGGGAATATTCGTCGTCCCGGTATTTCAGCAGGGCAAAATCCGGTTCCGGCGCCGAGTTATCCTCCAAGAGGATGGGCGCTTGCACCAGGAAATCGAACTCTTCAATTGGAAGCCTCCGAAAAACCCGGGTGTACCTATTGATTCCCCCAAAATGAGGCGGTCCCATCGGTGGCATAATCAGTATCTCCCCTTCAATCAACTCCACCCGCTCTTTGGGTTGCAGAACACCCGCCTCCACCATGCGGAAATACTCGTCCACCGTGAACTTGCGCCTTTCCCGGGTTGCTGGGGGAGCTTTGACCGTTGCACTCGTCATAGTCGCACCTGGCCTGCGCCGAAATTTGCTGTACCGTATGGTAAAGCTGCGGCCTGTCCTTTTCAAGGATAGGCTGAGTTTAAAGAGTCGGCGACCGGTCCAGCAGCCTAGACGCTGCCTCTCCTATCGCGCCCTTCGTGTTTCACCACAAGTATTCGGTTACCATCTGTTAAGATAGCCCCATCCTGCCACCAAACTGTTCGTCCGCCCACAGGAGGTTTGCCATGAACAACCACCATCCCGACTACCTCGACAAACTCTCCCACTTCGTAGCGGAAACCCGGCTCGAACACCTGTCAGAATCCACCATAGCAGCCGCGCGGGATGTGGCGCTGGACACCGTTGGCGCCATCCTGGCGGGGAGCCGGTTGGCGGAGAATGCGAACCTGGCCAAGTTGGCCCGGACTATGAGCGGCGCGGGCCATGCCACCATTTTCGGCCACCGGACAGGCGGCGTGCAGCCCGTCTTCGCGGCCCTGGTTAACGCCACCGCCGGGGTTGCCCTGGAGTTGGACGAGGGCAGCAGGCTGGGCGGCGGGCATCCCTCCATCCACGTAACGCCCGGGGCCATTGCCGTGGCCGAGGAAGTTGACGCCTCCGGCAAGGCCGCCCTGGAGGCGGTGATAGTGGGCTACGAGGTTACATCCCGCATCGGGACCGGCGTGCAGGCCAGGGCCGAGGTGCATTCCCACGGCACCTGGGGCACCATCGGCGCGGCGGCGGCCACGGCAAAGCTGCTGGGCTACGACGCCGCAGCCACCCGCCAGGCCATGAACCTGGCCATGTCCATGAGTCCCGCCAACACCTGGACTCCTTGCCTGGAGGGGGCCACCATCCGCAACCTGTACCCCGGCCGCTCCGAATTCCAGGGCATCATGGCCGCCTACCTGGGGCAGTGCGGCTTCACCGCCGTCAGCGACGGTCCGGCCGACCTCTACACCTCCATCCTGGGCGAAGGGTTTGACCCCGAGGCGGTGGTTGCCGGCTGGGGAGATGCCGGCCCCATCGGGCCCCTGCGCATCGAGCAGAACTACACCAAGTACCACGCCTGCTGCCTCTACAACCACCCCGTGCTGGACGCGGCCCTGGCCTTGCAGTACCGGGACGGCTTCAAGGCCGATGCCGTCAAGCGCATTGACGTTACCGCGCCGCCCATCGTGCAAATCATGGCGAACCCGGCGCCTGCGAACATGCTGTCGGCCAAGTTCTCCATACCCTACGCCCTGGCCGCCGCCCTGGTTGGCGGTGAAACCGGGGCAACGGCCTTCTACGACGGCAGGGTTGGAGACCCCGCAGTCCGCGCCCTGGCCGACCGGGTTGCGATTCTTCCAGACCCGGACATGAACATGCGCCGGTATGACTATCCGGCGGCGCGGGTGGCCATCACCCTCAACGATGGCCGCACCCTGGAGGGCAGTGCTGCCGCCCACTACGGGGACAGCCACAACCCCCGGCCCCGGGAGGACCTGCTCAACAAGTTCCGCGCCCTGGCTGGCGACAGCCTGGGCGATGAGGCCACCGAGGAAGTAATCGCCACCGTGGGAAGGATGGACTCTCTGGACAGCGTGCGGGAGTTGACCGCGCTGCTGGGTGGCTAGGCAAGGCACCCACCGCGACGACGGCATCGAGGAAGTCACCCGGGACTACCCGTTTCCGGGAAAGCGGGAACCCCCGTCGCCTGGGTGATGGCGACGGGGGCCGTGAAACCGGCTGTATTTGATTGGCGCCTGGCTCCCCGAAGTCCTACGCGAAGATACCCAGGGGGTTCAGGGACCTGGGAGCGTCGGTAACGTCCATCTCCTCCACCCGCTTCATGAAGTTGACCACCAGGTAGGTCAGCGGCGTGGCCACCGATTCGTACAGTATCTTGACGATCCACTGGGCCAGGGCGGCCCCGAACAGGGCGGTGCCTGACCAGTCGCTGAACACGCCAAAGGCTATGAATATGAAGATGAACGAATCGAGGCCCTGGCCCACAATTGTGGAGCCGATGGTGCGCACGAAGAGGAGCCTCCCCTGCATCTTGTATTTCAGCAGCGCCAGCACGGTGGAGTTGGAAAACTCGCCCACCAGGTAGGCGATGAAGGAGGCTACGACTATTCCCGGAACCAGCCCCAGGACGCGGTCATAGGAACCCTGGTCCGACTCGCCCCAGAAGAAGGCGCCGGGCAGAATTCCGGTGACCCACAGGCCGATGACCACCAGCAGGTTCATCGCAAACCCCAGCCAGATAACACCCCGGGCGACGCGAAACCCGTACACTTCGGTCAGCACGTCACCAACGATATAACTGATGGGGAAGATGATGATGGAGGCGGGCAGAATCACTGCCGGGTCGCCGAACCACTGGATCGGCAGAATTGTGATGGGCTTTACCGCGATGATGTTGGACGTTATCAGCACGGTGATGAACAACGCCACCACGATTACGAAAGTTCCGGTGAATCGCATAATTGCCTCCAGTAAGCAGATAGATACGCTGGGTCTGTCGAACAATTAACGGGCCGGCAGTTACTCCCCCGGCCCCTGGTACTCCACCGAAACCTCGGTGTGGATTCCGCCCCTTACCTTGTAGTCCAGGCTTACCCTCATCCGGCGGGGAAGGCAGCAGGCAACCAGGTCCTGGAGAATGCGGTTGGCGGCGTGCTCCTGGACTATGCCCACGTCGCGGAAGGAGAGCAGGTAGTATTTCAGGGACTTGAGCTCGATGCAATTGTCCCCGGGGACGTAGGTTATCGTCAGGGTCCCGTAGTCGGGCAGGCCCGTCCAGGGGCACACGGCGGTGAACTCGTCGGTGTCGATGACCACCTCCGTTTCCTGGCCCGGGTACTCGTACCGGAAGGCCATCAGGCACTCGGTGTCGATGGCCGAATCCTGGCGTATGGCTACCCGCGAGTCCAGGCTCTCGTACTGCTCCTTGAGTTCGGGGATGGTGGCCATGGAACAAGCCTCCTCTCGCTTGTGGGGGCGAAGACCTTTTGTCATACATTCAAAGATTATTGCCACATATTAAATATCTTTTGGAAATGTGTCAAAGAAGTGAAACCCTGCTTTCGTGGTGGAATGGGCCCATGCAATAATTGCGTATCTGCCAGCATTGCAGATTGCCTTTACGAAATCAGACGCTATAATTCACACCATCCGATACCTGTTGAAGGAGAGAATAAGATGGCAGAGTACGCTCATCCCGAGTCCCTGGTGAGCACCGAGTGGGTGGCGGAACACGGCAGCGATGCCAACGTGCGGCTGATCGAGGTGGACGTGGATACCGCCGCCTACGAGCAGGGCCACATTGCGGGAGCCGTGGGCTGGAATTGGCAGAGCCAGTTGCAGCAGTCGGTCCGCCGCGACCTGCTGAGCAAGGAAGAAATGGAACAACTGCTGGGTGGTTCCGGCGCTGGCAACGACACCACCATCGTTTTGTATGGCGACAACAACAACTGGTTCGCCGCCTGGGCCTTCTGGCAGATCCGGTACTACGGCCACGCCGACGTGAAGCTGATGAACGGCGGCAGGGCCAAGTGGGAGGCGGAGGGCCGCCCCATGACCACCGATGTCCCCAGCTACGCCGCCACCAATTACTCGGCCAAGGACCCGGACGAGAGCATCCGCGCCTACCGGGACCAGGTGCTGGCCGCCGTGGGCGCCGGCAACACCGCCCTGGTGGACGTGCGATCTCCGGCGGAGTTCAGCGGGGAACTGCTGGCGCCGCCCAACCTGCCCCAGGAAGGCTCCCAACGGGGCGGACACATCCCCGGCGCCGCCAACATCCCCTGGGGCCAGGCCGCCAACGAGGACGGCACCTTCAAGTCCGCCGACGAACTGGCCGCGCTCTACGGCGGGCAGGGCGTTGACGGCAGCCGGGACACCATCGCCTACTGCCGCATCGGCGAACGGTCCTCCCACACCTGGTTCGTGCTAACCCAACTCCTGGGCTACCAAAACGTCCGCAACTACGACGGTTCCTGGACCGAGTGGGGCAGCATTGTAGGGGCGCCAATAGAAAAGCCGTAAAACCCCGGGTTAAACATGGATGGGCAGGATGGACAGGATTCAGGTTTTCCTGTTTGTCCTGTCTTCATTCAGGCAGATTCTCTTCTTAAACCGTCATACCGGCGAAAGCCGGTATCCAGAAGCCTTGCCATCCAATATGTCGCAGGCACGGTTACCTTCCTGGGTTCCGGCTTTCGCCGGAACGATGGACCTGGGGTCACCTTTCTCCCACTGACTCTGAACAGTTACCCTCAAACGTCTGTAGTCGGATTCTTACGACTGTTTCATTCAGGGGACATAATCGGTGGCCCCCTAAAACTCCACATTCTTCGGCGTTCTCGGGAAGGGGATTATGTCGCGGATGTTCTGCATTCCCGTGGCGAACTGGACGGTGCGCTCGAAGCCGAGGCCGAAGCCGGCGTGGGGGACGGTGCCGTAGCGGCGCAGGTCCAGGTACCACCAGTAGTTTTCCGCGTCCAGCCCCGACTGCTTCATCCGTTCCAGCAGCACGTCCTCCCGTTCCTCGCGCTGGCTGCCGCCGATGATTTCGCCGATGCGGGGCACCAGCACGTCCATGGCCCGCACCGTCTCCCCGTCGTCGTTCAGGCGCATGTAAAAGGCCTTGATTTCCCTGGGGTAATCGGTAACCACCACCGGACGGCCCACCCGCTTCTCGGTGAGGTACCGCTCGTGCTCCGATTGCAGGTCCAGGCCCCAGGAGACGGGGAACTCGAAGGTCTCGCCGGAGCTTTCCAGCAGCCTTACGGCCTCGGTGTAGGTCATGCGCTCGAAGCTGGAGTTGATGATGCCCTCCAGGGTCTCGATGGCGGAGTTGTCGTACCACCGGTTGAAGAACGCCATGTCCTCGGGGCATTGCTCCAGGGCCTGGCTGAAGATGTGCTTCAGGAAGTCCTCGGCCAGTTCCGCCAGGCCGTCCAGGTCGCAGAAGGCCACCTCCGGTTCCACCATCCAGAACTCGGCCAGGTGGCGGGAAGTGTTGGAATTTTCGGCCCGGAAGGTGGGGCCGAAGGTGTAGACATCGGACAGGGCCAGGGCGAAAATCTCGGCCTCCAGCTGCCCGCTGACCGTGAGGTAGGTGGGCTGGCCGAAGAAGTCCTCGGCGCTGTCCACCAGGCCGTCCCGGCGGGGCGGGTCCTGCAGGTCGAGGGTGGTAACGCGGAACATGGAGCCTGCGCCCTCGGCGTCGCTGGCGGTAATCATGGGCGTCTGGATGTACTGGAAGCCCCGCTGCTGGAAGAAGCTGTGGATGGCGTAGGCCATGGTGTTGCGCACCCGGGCCATGGCGCCGAAGGTGTTGGTGCGGGGACGCAGGTGGGCGATTTCCCGCAAAAATTCCAAGGTGTGCCGCTTCTTCTGCAGGGGGTATTCTTCCGGGTCGGCCTGGCCCAGGATTTCCAGGCTGCTCGCCTTGACTTCGTACTTCTGGTTCCTGCCCTCGGATTCCACCAGTTCGCCCACGGCGCTTACGCTGCAGCCTGTGCCCAGGGATTCCACCAGGGCGAAGTCGGGAGAAGAGGGTTCCACCACAATCTGCAGGTCGGTGAGGGTTGAGCCGTCGCTGATCTGGATGAAGGAAACGGCGCCGGAGGAGCGTCGGGTCTTGACCCAGCCCTGGACCAGCACCTCGCCGCCGGCGGCTTCGCGGTTGAGTATGTCCTTGACCCTGGTACGCTGCATAGCATCGCCTCCCGCAGGCCCATTTAGTCCGATTCTAGCATTGAGGGACAGGGAGGGAAAGCGGCGGGCAGGGCCGGCTGTCGAGCTGGCAATCGGTTGCTGAAATACTGCCCAAAGGTTATTATTGTTTCCGGCGCCGGGTGCCGTTTCTTGTCTAGCTGAACTATTTCAGGCGCCGTTGGCCCCGCTGTTTTTTGCCGCGAAGGGCGTGAAAATTTCTGGAGTTGATATTACGTCCCATGTACCTGGACCTGCATAACCACTCTGTTTCTTCCGACGACTCCCGGGCCACCGTTGAGCAGTATGTGAAATGGGTGCAGGTGCTCCGCAACAAGCGGGGCAGCCCTATTGACGGTTTCGTTCTCAGCGAACACCGCAAGTTCGATTTCGACAAGGACTATTCCCAATTGGCGGCCGAGTACGACGTGATCATAATAAAAGCGTCGGAACTGGATACCCGCTACGGCCACGTGCTGGTGTACGGCGTTACCGAAGGACTGGCGAAGGATATTGACCTGGGCGACGTGAAGATGGACGCGCGGGAACTGATCAAGGCCGCCCGCCACCACGGGGGCATCGCCGTACCCGCCCACCCGGGCCGGGTTGGCGTTGGCCTGGTGGAGTACATGGACCAGGGCGAGACCTTTCCCGACCTTACCATAGTGGAGCGAATAAACGGCGGCAGCCGCCCCGCAGAAAATGAACGAGCCGACAACCTTTGCCGGGAGTATAACTACCTGGGCACCGGCGGCAGCGACGCCCACCTGGCCAGCCACCTGGGGACTTGCATGACCTACTTCCCCGGGGAGGTGAGGGACGTGCATCAACTGGTGGATGCCCTTCTGGAAGGGGACTTTACCCCGGTGTGGCTGAAGGACATTCAAAAGGACGACTAATCGACGAGTTAGCGGAGGAGCTTCCTTCCATGACAATGGAACTGGAATACAACCGGGACCTTTACGGCGTGGAACACCAGGCCGGTCCCTTTGAAATTACCGACGACCTGGTGCAGATATTCAACCGCAGCATCGGTGAGACCAACCCCATGTTCACCGACACGGCAACCGCCCGCGCCGCAGGATACGCCGGCGTGCTGGCGCCGCCCACTTTGGTTACCATGCTGGTGCGCAACGTGGAACTGCCGGACATTGAACTGAAATTTGGCGTCGTGCGTTTCCACGCCGGCCAGCGGGTCCAGTCTCGCGCCCCCATCGTGGCCGGCGACAGCCTGACGGCCTCGTCCCACCTTAAAGAGGTCTATCCCAAGACGGGCCGCACCGGAACCATGGTCTTCACCGTGTGGGAAACCACCTTCACCAACCAGGACGGCGTCGTGGTGGCCGACGTCCAGGAATCCTACGCATCCCGGGAGTAAATGGAGCAATGGCTGACCCGACGAACCTCTATTTTGAAGACATAGACCTGGGCGACGAGATTGGCCCGGTGGAACTGGTGGCTACGGATGAAAACGTGGCCACCTTCTGCGAACTGTGGGGCAACCCCTTGCCCAACCGCTTCACCAGCCAGGAGATTGCCGAGAAGTCCGGCCTGCCGGGCCCCATTGTCCCAGGTGTGATGAGCATGGCCATAATGAGCCAGGCCCTTACCGACTGGGCCGGCCCGGAGTCGTTGAAGGACCTGGACCTGGTTTTCCGCCAGCCCGTCCCTCACAACAAGCCCCTGCTCATCTCCGCCACCGTTACGGACACCCGGGAAGAGGACGGGGAAAACCTGGTGGAGTGTGACGTGCTGATGATGGGGGAAGCCGGGGAGCGCTACGTGGGCGGCACGGCCCTGATTTCCCTGCCCAGAAGCGAGGAGTAACCGGTTTTCCACGAATAGACACGAATATTCACGAATGGCTCTTTAGCGCCCAAAATAACATTCGTGAGTATTCGTGCTTATTCGTGGATACATGGAAGATGAGGCAATAAAATGTACGACCTTAGCGGAAAAGTAGCCGTCGTAACCGGCGCCGGCGGCCGTAACGGCATCGGCCGGGCCATAGCCACCCGCCTGGCGCGGGAGGGCGCCGACGTGGTGGTTACCGACATTCCCGAATCGGTGACGGCCATCCGCGCCGAAGACCGGGCTGAGGGGTGGGAGGGCCTGCCCAGCGTGGTGAAGGAAATCGAGGCCGAGGGCCGCCAGGCCCTGGGCATATTCTCCGACGTTTCCGACAGCGCCCAGGTGGACGACATGGTCAAGCAGGTGCTGGACCGGTTTGGCAAGATTGACATCCTGGTCAACAACGCCGGCTCCCGTCCCGGCCGGGACCGAGTACTGGTGGTTGACCTGGAGGAGGATGCCTTCGACGAGGTGATGCGGGTCAACGTCCGCGGCACCTACCTGTGCTCCCGCGCCGTGTCCCGGCACATGGTGGAGCGAAGCAACAACGGCAACGGGGGCGGCAAGATTATCATCATTTCATCCGGGGCCGGCAAGCGCGGCATCGCCCGCTATGCCGTTTACTGCGCCTCCAAGTTTGCGCTGGTAGGATTCACCCAGGCCCTGGCCCAGGAAATGGCGGCCCACAAGGTCAACGTCAACGCCATCTGCCCCGGCCTGGTGGACACGGAAAGGGTGGACTTCATCGCCGCCGCCCTGGCCGCCGAGGGAGAATCGGCCGAGGAACACCGGGCCCTGATGGTACAGGAACGGTCAACCCGGGTGCCCATGGGCCGCATCGCCCAGGGCAACGACATCGCCAACATGGCCGCCTTCCTGTCCTCCGCCGAGTCGGACTACATGACCGGCCTCTCTATCAGCGTCTCTGGTGGCTCGGAGATGAATTAACCCTTATCCACGAATACCCACGAATAGGCACAAATGCATTTGGCTGACTTCCATTAGTGAAAATTCGTCCGCCGTGGCGGATTCGTGGATGAACAGGAATAAATATGCCGCTGAACCGCGCCGACGTTGAACACATTGCCGCCCTGGCCCGCATCGGGCTGTCCGAGGATGAGATAGCCACCTTCCAGGAACAGCTTTCCAACATCCTGGACCAGTTCGAGTTGCTGACGCAGTTGGACACCAGTACGGTGGAACCCACCGGACACGCCGTGGAACTGAACTCGGTAATGCGGGAAGACGAGCCTGCAGAGTCGCTCAGCCCCGAGGACACGCTGCTGAACGCGCCCCGCCGAGAGGGCGACCTGTTCCGGGTTAAGGCGGTGCTGGAGGAATAGAATCCCTTGGCTGAACTCTGGGAACTGACTTTGCACGAGGCCCGGGCCGGACTGGACGCCGGGTCTTTCAGCGCCGTGGAACTCGCCCGCGCCTGCTTTGACCGCATCGCCCAGGTGGAAGAGCAGGTCAAGGCCTATGTAACGGTCACGGAAGACCACGCCCTGAAACAGGCGGAAGCGGCAGACCGGGCCCTGACCGAGGGTCGTGGCGAGCCCATGACCGGCATTCCGGTGCAGGTAAAGGACTTGATCTGCACCAATGGCATCAGGACCACCTGCTCGTCCAGGATGCTGGAGAATTTCGTTCCGGTGTACGACGCCACGGTGTGGGCAAAGCTGTCGGCCCAGGGCGCGGTGCTGCTGGGCAAGGGCAACATGGACGAATTCGCCATGGGGTCGTCCTGCGAAAACTCGGCCTTCTATCCCACCCACAATCCCTGGGACCTGGGCCGGGTGCCTGGCGGCAGCAGCGGCGGCGCGGCGGCAGCGGTGGCTGCCGACGAGGCCATCGTAGCCCTGGGATCCGACACTGGCGGCAGCATCCGCCAGCCGGCGTCATTGTGCGGCGTGGCGGGTCTCAAGCCCACCTACGGACGGGTCAGCCGCTACGGTCTCATCGCCTTCGCATCTTCCCTGGACCAGATCGGGCCGGTGGGCAAGGACGTTACGGACTGCGCCATCACCCTGAACGCCATCGCCGGTTATGACCCCCGGGACTCCACGTCCCTGAACTTGCCGCCCACCGACTTTACCGCCGGGCTGACCGGAGACATAAAGGGTATGCGGCTGGGCATTCCCCGCGAGTATTTCGTGGAAGGCATGGAGGCGGGGGTGCGGGAGGCAGTGGAAGGCGCCATCACGGAACTGGAAAGCCTGGGGGCCTCGGTGGAGCCGGTGTCATTACCCACCACTGAGTATGCCCTGGCATGCTACTACATCATCGCCCCGTCCGAATGCTCGGCCAACCTGGCCCGCTACGACGGCGTGAAGTTCGGGTACTCCTACCAGGACACGTCGGATATGTGGCAGGCCATGGAGGCCACCCGCCAGCGGGGGTTCGGGCCCGAGGTTAAGCGGCGGATAATGCTGGGCGCCTACGCCTTGTCCGCCGGCTACTACGACGCCTACTACCTGAAGGCCCAGCAGGCGCGCACCCTCATCCGCCAGGACTTTGCGCGAGTCTTCGAGTCCGTGGATGCCCTGGTAACCCCCACGTCGCCGGTGGTGGCCTTCCCCATCGGCGAAAAGACGGCCGACCCGGTGCAGATGTACCTGATTGACGTCTGCACTCTGCCCATCAACATCGCCGGGATTCCAGCCATGTCGGTACCCTGCGGCTTCTCAGAAGGCCTGCCCGTGGGCATGCAGCTAATCGGCCCCCACCTCTCGGAGGAACGGCTGCTGAACATCGCCTACGCCTACGAACAGGCGACGGAATGGCACAAGGCCAGGCCGGGCATTTAGGCTGTGCCGGAAACTCAATCGTGGTTCTGGATTCCGGCTTTCGCCGGAATAACGGATAACCCCAACCCATCATGATAGCTCGATTCCTTGCTTCCCTGTCCTGGGTGAACCGCGACGCCAGGCTGATAACGTTGGCCCGGGGAATCCGCACCTTCTCCCAGAGCTTCATTTCCGTCATCATCGCCATCTATCTCGCTGAACTGGGCTTCAACCTGGTGCAGATTGGGGCGATTCTTACCGTGGGGGTTGCCGGGGTTTCCTTTTTTGCGCTGGTGGTGGGCATAGCCAGTGAAAGGGTGGGCCGGCGGCGGCTCCTGGTCGTCTTTTCGCTCCTGGCTGCGGCTGCCGGACTGGCGATGTACTTCACCGAAACCTTCGTTCCCCTACTGGTAATCGCCTTCCTGGGAAGCCTGTCTACCGGCGGCGGCGGTGGGGAGAGTCCGGCGCAACCCCTGGAAGTCGCCATTCTCCCGGATACCGGGCCCCCGGAAAGGCGCACCGATATTTTCGCCGTCTATAGCATCGTTGCCCGCACCGGCACCTTCCTGGGCGCGCTGGCCGCCGGCTTTCCGGTCCTGCTGCAGGAAGGTCTGGGCCTGTCCGTCCTGTCGTCCTACCAGACAATGTTCCTGGGTTTTGCCCTGTGCCAACTGGCAGGGGCGGGGCTGTACGTATTCGTCTCGTCGAGCGTGGAAGGGGCCAGCATCCGGCAGCAGTGGCAAAACCCGTTGAACCTGCCGTCGCGCCGCCGGATTTTCACGCTGATTTCCCTGTACAGTGTGGATACGTTTACCACGTCCATGGTTATGCAGAGCCTGGTGGCCTACTGGTTCTACACCAAGTTCGGGTTGACGGTGGAGTCGCTGGCCCTGGTCTTCTCGCTGTCCCACCTGCTGACGGCATCTTCCCTGTGGATATCAGCCAAGATAGCCAACCGGATCGGGCTGCTGAACACCATGGTGTTCACCCATATCCCGTCCAGCTTTTTCCTGCTGGCCGCCGCCTTCGCGCCCACGGCCACGCTGGCGATAGTGTTCTGGCAATGCCGCGCCTTCCTGAGCCAGATGGATGTTCCCACCCGGGACTCGTACAACATGGCGGTGATCAACCGGGAGGAACGGGTTGCCATGGCCAGCATTAACATGGTGAGCCGCAGCGCCGCGGGGGCAGTTGGCCCATCGGTTACGACGGCCATCTGGAACATTACCGCTGCCTGGGCCCCGCTGGTGGGCTCGGCGGTGTTGAAGATTGGCTACGACCTTTCCCTATATTTCATGTTCCGCAACGTCCGGCCGCCGGAGGAAGAGGAACGCCTGCGCAGACGCCGCCAGTCGTAGGGGCTGCCGGTTCAATGCGACCGCACCTAAAGGGCCCAACTTATGGGGCTTTAGTCTCAACATCTGGGACTGGTATGCGCAGACTTCGACGTTCCGCCATGACGGGAACGAAGGCTACTCCCCAACCTTCACATGCGATAGCCCTGACTCCCAATTGACGTTGTCCCGGCATAAAGGTAGTATGACGGCAAACTGCGGGGCCGTAGTTTAGGGTTTTCGAGGCGCCCGTTCCGGCAGCGGTCCGCGGTGTTAAACACCAGGAGGAAAAGAGCTATGGCAGAAGTTTTCGGGTATGGCGATTTTCAGTACACCTTTGCTGAAGGCTGGGCAAAACTGCCCCAGGGGAAGCGCCTGCTGGAGTGTCCCGGCGTGGTCTGCGACTCGGAAGACCGGGTGTTCATACTCACCCGGGGCGAGGACCCCATCATGGTCTTCGACAAGGATGGCATCTTCCTGCGTTCCTTTGGTCAGGGGCTGTTCAGCAACCGCACCCACGGTCTCTACATCGCCCATGACGATTCCATCCTTGCCGCCGACGACGGCATCCACACCATCCAGAAGTTCACCCCCGACGGCGAAAAAGTAATGGAGATCGGCGAGCGCAACCATCCGGCCCCCCGCTGGAGCGGTCAGCCCTTCAACCGGCCCACTTCGGCGGCCATTCGGCCTTCCAATGGCGACATCTACATCTCCGACGGCTACGGCAATTCCCGCATCCACTGCTACACCGGCGACGGCCAGTACAAGTTCAGCTGGGGCGAGCCGGGGATAGACGCCGGCCAGTTCATCCGCCCCCACAACATCGCCGTGGACGCCGACGACCGCATCCTGGTGGTGGACCGGGAATGCCACCGGGTCCAGATTTTCGATCCGGAAGGCGGCTTCATCACCATGTGGAGCAACATCCACCGACCCGACGCCATGGTGCTGTGGGACAACCACATCTACATCGGCGAGCTTAACGGCATGGGCGGCGTGGACGACGCCCCGGGCCTGGGCCACCGGGTAACCATCTATGACCTCGAGGGCAACCGGGTCGGCATGTTCGGCACCAAGGAAGAGGGCGAAGGCGCGGGCCAGTTCATCGCCCCCCACGGCGTAGCGGTTGACTCCACCGGCGCGGTATACGTGGCCGAAGTGTCCTACACCATCCGCGGCTCCCACATGGACCCGCCCCGGGAACTGCGCAGCTTCTCCAAATACGAACGGGTCAGGTAGGTACCCAGACTAGTTGCAAC
The DNA here is from genome assembly GCA_034422655.1 of Dehalococcoidia bacterium. Taxonomy (GTDB): domain Bacteria; phylum Chloroflexota; class Dehalococcoidia; order Lucifugimonadales; family UBA3495; genus Bin22. The sequence goes on along the minus strand of DAOUJN010000035.1, from coordinate 106,599 downwards.
TCGGTTTTATGGAGGCCAACCCTGTCTGACGGACAGCGGTTGACCTCCGGTTTTCTTCAATAGCACTGACAAGGCATTACCGTTTGGTCTCTCGGCCAGCAAAAGCCGTTATAATATTGCCGAGAGAGTTCTGAGCCATGACTTTGATCAACACACCTGAAGAATTCTTGCGTGCCCTTCGAGAAAACCCCGAATGGCGGGAAGCGGTGCGCGCCCAGATATTGGGCGATGAACTGCTTAACCTTCCTGCCGCGCTGCAAGCGTTGACCGAAACGGTCAACAGGTTCGTAGCCAGGCAGGAACAGTTTAACGAGAGGCAAGAACAGTTCAACGGCGAGATGCGGCAGTTCCGGGAGGAACAGACTCAGTTCAACGATGAACAGCGGGGGTTTAACCAGAATGCTCTGGTGAGGTTCGACCGGATGGAAGGGGATATATCCAATTGGAAGAGAGACTATTCCGAAAGACGGGTTGTGGCTCGTTCGGAGGCTATTCCCCTGGGCATGGGTATGAAGTTCGTGCGCAACGTACCCTTCGGGGAATTGACGGAAATGGCGTTGGGCGCGGCAAATGGCGAAGCCCTGACCTCCGACCTGAAGAGCTTTATGGATGCGGACCTGGTAATCATGGCTGAAGACAACGGTGAAACGAAATGCTTGGCCGTCGAGATTTCATACACAGCCGCCCCCAGGGATACGCGAAGGGCCATGCGCAACGCTCAAGTCCTCACTGAGCAAACCGGCTGCCCATCTATCCCTGTAATCGCCAGCGTTCGCAACACGCGCGAAGTGCAGGAAGAAGTAGATGCCGGCCAGGTCTATTGGCATCAACTTCCTGACCGCGACTCTCAGGACCAGGAATAAAGGAGACCAAGCCTTGACCAGCGCCACCACCGCAAACTGGGACAACATCTTTGAAGCCGTTGAGGTCCTTTATGAGTTGGGCTGGACCGACGGCCTGCCCATTCTGCCGCCCACCACTGACAAGGTGGCCGAGTTCCTGGCCGCCGGCGGGCGGGATGGGGCGGAGATTGTTGGCGAACTGCCGGAGCGGCGGCGGGAGATTACCGCCGAGAAGGTGGCCGCCAACGCGGTGATGGCCGGCTGCAGGCCCGAGTATATGCCGGTGGTGCTGGCCGCCACCGAGGCCATGCTGGCGCCGCCCTTCAACCTGGTGGGACCCTCCTCCAGCATGGGCGGGGCAGCCGTGCTGGTCATCGTCAACGGCCCCGTCGTCCAGGAACTGGGCATCAACTCGCGCAACAACCTGTTTGGGCCAGGCAACCGGGCCAACTCCACCATCGGGCGGGCCATCCGGCTTGTCCTGATGAACGCCTGCGCTGCCATCCCGGGCCTTTACGACCGCAGCGTTATCGGGCACCCGGGCAAGTTCAGCTACTGCATCGCCGAGGCGGAAACGGAGACGCACTGGACGCCCCTGCACGTGGAGCGGGGCTTCTCCGGCGACCAGAGCGCCGTCACCGTTTTTGCGTCCGAGGCGCCCCGGCAAGTGCGAGCGGTGGGCCGACCCGAAGCCATCCTGTACGCCATCGCCGACGTGGCATCGTCCCTCGGCACGTCCCTGTCCACCTCCGGCTCAGTGGGCGACCCGGCGGCCGGCATCCGGCAGGGAGAAACTGTGGTTACCATCGCCGGCAACAGCGGCCTGTGGCGGGACTGGACCAAGGCCGAGGTCAAGGAGTACCTGTACAACCACATCCGCCGCTCGGTGGCGGATTTCAAGCGGGCCCAGGTGTTCCCCGGCGACGTGGAACCGGGGGACGAAGAACGCATGGTGCCCCTGACCGCCGGCCCCGAGGATATACTGCTGGTGTTTGCTGGCGGCGAGGAGTCCAACATGTCGTCGGTTATTCCCAGTTGGGGACCCAAGGTGGGGTCCACGTCGGTTACCAGGGAAGTGCGCCGGTAGCCGCCTGCCCGGCTATAATTCATTAGTGAACATTCGTGGATAAAAAACGGGAGGAGGGAACATGAGCGAATACACTCTGGTCAATCCCACCACGGAGCCGGTAACGCCGCCCTTTGACGGCGCGCCCCGTCTGCCCACCATGGCCGGGGCCAACGTGGGCATCATCGACGACAGCAAGCGCAACGCCGACGTGCTGCTGCAGGAACTGGCGGAGGTCCTGCGCACCCGCTATGAAATCGGCGACGTTAAGTGGCACCGCAAGCCCAGCGCATCTCGTCCCGCCGACCCGGCGGCCATCGCGGCCCTGGCAACCGACTGCGATGCGGTGGTCATCGCCATCGGCGATTGAGGGTCCTGCAGCGCGTGCAGTGTGCACGACGGGATTCACGTGGAAAAGGCGGGCCTGCCTTCCGCCACCATCTGCACCGACCGCTTCATACCCACCGCCAAGGGTATGGCCAAGATGTGGGGCGCCGAAGACTACCCCACCATCTTCACCGAGCACCCCATAGAAAACCTGGACCGGGAGCAGCTAAGGGAGCGGGCCGAGGGCCTGGCCACGGAAGTGGTGACGATACTGACGGGGAGTTAGGGCTCCGGCTTCTGTAATCCACGAATAGGCACGAATAACCACCAATAGCGGGAAATCCATTGGTGAACGTTCGTGTCCATTCGTGGATAAAACAAACCTACACTCGCATGTTTGGCGGCAGCAGGTTGGGGATGGCATCGGTGATGGGGTACGTTTCCGGGCACTTGCGGCATACCAGCGAACCTTCGATTACTTCTTCCTCATCGTCCTCCGTGTCCACCCTCAGCTCCAGCACCCCCTTGCAGACGGGGCAGGCCAGTATTTCCATCAGGTCCTTCTTCAATATTTCCTCCCATTCAGGATGCTGGCCCTTGGGGCGAATACGGCTGCCCTAGCGGACCAGGCTGTCTTCAAACAGGGCCGCCAATACGTCGGCCAGCCCAAATATTATAACCCCGATAACCAGCAGGGCCGTGGGACCGGTTAGCGTCTCCTTCACCCGTACCCAACGGCCAACGTCGGCCCGGTCATCCTGTCCTGCCTCCCGGGGCCGTCGGAACCGCACCACGGCCATCATGTACAGGGCCAGGGCTACCTTGACGACCAGAACCGCTACGTAGGGCAGGGTAACCGTGTCCAGGGTCAGGCGGCTGGCGGTCAGGATGGCGCCGGTTACCACCAGCACCACGATGGCCGTATTGACCAGCCCCCGGAACTCCTCCCCGATAGAACGGTTCACCTCCGGCGCCGGCCTGGCCCGCTGAAAAGCCGGTCGCAGTACCATCAGGTAGAAAACGCCGCCGCCCACCCAGGCAACGGCGCCCAGGGCATGGGCCCAGCGGATGACCAGCAATATCCAGTCGAGGACAGTCATAGGTTGAGTTCGATTATTCCGTAGTCTCTAATTTGAGAGGGACCGGGCCGCAACATTCTATTGTCGGGGCCAAGCCGGGGTCAAATTTGCTGGTGAGAGGAATCGCGTTGTAAGGATTCTCTTTACCACAGAGGCGCAGAGCGCACAGAGGAACACAGAGAAGTCTCCGTGCAACTCTGCGTACTCTGCGCCTCTGTGGTGAATGAAGTCCTCGATATGAGATTACCCTGGCTCTGCTCGGCCTTGACTATAACCCCGCCCCGGTTACAATCCTGGCAACAATGTAAACCGAACTGAACCACCATGGAGCGAGGAGGCAGCAGTATGCGACTGGAAGGAAAGGTAGCTTTAATCAGCGGTGGCGCCAGGGGACAGGGCGCGGTGGAGGCCCGCCTGTTCTCCACCGAGGGCGCCCGGGTGGTCATCGCCGACGTGCTGGAGGACGAAGGCCGTCAGGTGGAGGCGGAAATCAACGAGCAGGGCGGCGAATGCCTGTTCCTGCGGCTGGACGTGACGAGCGAGGCCAACTGGCAGGACGTGGTCGCCGCCACCGTGGAGCGCTTCGGCAAGCTGGACATCCTGGTCAACAACGCCGGAATCTACCGTACCGAAACGGTGGAAGAGACCTCCGAGGAACTGTGGGACCAGGTAATGGACATCAACGGCAAGGGCGTGTTCCTGGGCACCAAGGCCGCCATACCGGAGATGCGCAAGGCCGGCGGCGGCTCCATCATCAACATCTCATCGGTGGCCGGCCTGGTGGGCAGCGAAATGTCGGCGGCTTACGGGTCATCCAAGGGGGCGGTACGCATCTTCACCAAGGCCACGGCCATCCAGTATGCCCGCGAGAAAATCAGGGCCAATTCCATTCACCCCGGCATCATCGAGACACCCATGACCGCGCACATGCTTGAGGACCCGGAACAGTACCGGTACCGCCTGGGCCGCACACCTCTGGGCCGCATCGGCCGCCCCGAGGACGTGGCCTTCGGCGCCCTCTACCTGGCCTCGGACGAGTCATCCTTCGTAACCGGCAGCGAACTGGTAATAGACGGCGGCCGCACTGCCATGTAACAAATTTTTCCACGAATAGGCACGAATGATCACTAATATAAAAATCTCCATTCGTGAATATTCGTGCCTATTCGTGGATTATTGAAAAACTACCGCCCCACGGCGTAGTTATCCCGCCGCAGGTCGGCGCCCACCTGCAGGGTTTCCCGCTCGCGGTCTATGGTAATGGCGTTCAGGGCGCCCATGCGCGGGGTCCAGTCGTCCCACACGTCCACCTTGTGGCCCCGCCGTTCCAACTCCTTGATAGTCTCCGGGTCAATCCTTCCCTCCGCCGACATCGCTGCCGGGGTGTAGCTGTGGGGGAAGCCGGAATCGGGGAAGCTCCAGCTGGCTACCCGGGGCTGTTCGATGGCCTGCTGCACGTCCATTCCGAACTCCGCCACGTTAAGGAAAAGCTGGGTCATGGACTGGCACTGGACGTCGCCCCCCGGGGTGCCGAAGGGCATCCACAGCTTGCCGTCGCGGAAGGCCATGGCGGGATTGGGCGTAAGGCGGGGCCGCTTGCCCGGCATCAGGCAGGCCGGATGGTCCCGGTCCAGCCAAGTCTGGTAGCCGCGGGTGGACATGGCAAAGCCCAGGCCCGGGACCGCCGCCGCGCCCGAGAATCCGTCGCTGGGCGTGGCCGAAAAGCCGTTGCCCCACCGGTCCACCACGCAGACGTAGCTGGTGTCGGGTTCCGCCGCCCCGGCCACCGGCTCCGGGTGCGCCGGTATTGCACCATTGCCGCTATAACCCTGGTAGGCCCAGGGGTCCCCGGCCCGGGGCATGTCCGGGCAGGCCCGGGCCGGGTCGATTTGCTGGCGACGCTGGGCGGCGTAGTCCGGGTCCAGCAGGCCCTTCATGGGCACGTTTACGAAGTCCGGGTCGCCGTAGTAGGAATGGCGATCGGCGAAGGCCAGCTTCAGCGACTCGATCAGGGTGTGGAGATAATCGGGGCTGTTGTGGCCCATCCCCTGCAGGTCGAAGCCCGACAGGATGCCCAGGGCCTGGATGGTGGTGGGACCCTGGCACCAGGGACCGCAGGTGAAGACTTCAATCCCCTTGTAGTCGATGGAAGCGGGCGGTTCCAGCTTGGCCTCAAAGGACTCCATGTCCTCCAAAGACATCAGCCCGCCCTGGGCGCGGTTGAACTCCACCATCTTGTGGGCCATGTCGCCCCGGTAGAAGAGGTCGCGGGCCGCCTGGATGGCCATAACCCGCCCCTTACCGGAAGCGCCCCGCTCCGCCGAAATCAGCCGCCTGAAAGTGTTGGCCAGTTCCTTCTGGACCGCCACTTCGCCCGTCCCCAGGGCCCTGCCGCCGGGGAAGAAAACGTCCAGCGTCGTGCCCCAGATGCGCGGGTCGCGGCTGCCGTTGGCGAACTTCTCCTCCTCTCGGGCCAGGGCGCGGTGCAGGGATTGGGGGATGGGGAAGCCCTTTTCCGCCAGTTCCAGGGCCGGGGTGACCACCTGCCGGAAGGACATGGTGCCGTAGAACTGGATGGCGGATAGCCAGGCGTCGGCGGCCGAGGGAGTGACCGTCCGCAGCACGCCGCCGGGCAGTTGCCCGCCGTGGTTTTCCTCGAAGTAGTCCACGCTGGCGGCCTGGGGCCAGCGGCCCAGGCCGGCGATGGTTACCGTCTCGCCCCGGCCGGCGTCGTGCACCATGATGGGCGCCACGCCGCCGAAGCTGGTGTACTGGGGCAGGGTTACGTTAAGCACTATGCCCGCCGCCACGCCGGCGTCGGTGGCGTTCCCGCCCTGCTCCAGGATGCGGTATGCCGCGGCAGAAGCCAGGTAGTGGCCGGCGGCGGCCATGTGGGTGCGCCCCGAAATCAGGGGCCGGTAGGTTCTCAGTCCCAGCGCCATGTCAGCACCTCCACGGTTTCTCAATCCACGAATGGGCACGAATGATCACTAATGGAATTTTGAGCAGACAGAAATTAGTGGATACTCGTGCCTATTCGTGGATAAACGTTAATTCAGGTCCGCCAGTCTCGGCATTACGTCTTTGGCCAGGGTGGTTACCGAGTTGACCCAGCCATCTTCCGGGTCCCACTCGTGACCCATGGCCAGGAGGACGCCGAAGCCGCCCACGTCCTTGTGCATTTGGCGGATTTTTTCCGTCACGTCGTCGGGGCTGCCGACGATCCAGACGTTGTCCACCAGGTACTCCGGGGTTATGGCTTCGTCGGGAGTGTCGGAATCGGCCTTGAACAGGCTCAGCGCTTCCATGTAGCTCATCAGGGGAATGAAGTACTGGCGGAAGTCGCGGCCGATGGTGCCGTTCAGGACTTCGTCCCTAGCCTGCTCGGTGGTCTCGGCGATGTAAATTTCGCGGGCGATGCGCCATTCCGAGCGGTCGGGGGTTCGGCCCGTTACCGCCGCGCCGGCTTCCACCGCCTCCCAGTGGCTCTTCAGGGTTACCGGCGGCACCAGGTTGATGCTCAGGGGCAGCCAGCCCTTCTCGCCGGCCAGCAGCAGGGTGTCGGACCTGGCCGACACGCCGGCCACGCCGATGGGCGGGTGGGGCTTCTGGTAGGGAGTAACGTGGAACTGCAACCCTATTTCCGGCACGGGCTGGGGGATGGCGAACTTCCAGTAGGGGTGTTGGTAGTCGCCGGGCTGGGGGTTCTCCCACATGTCCAGGATGAGTTCAATCATCTGGCGGGACATGCCCCGGTGGGCGCCCTCCGAGGCGTCCATGCCGAAGACCTCGAAATCGCCGGGGAAACCGCCGGACCCAACGCCCCAGTAGAAGCGGCCCCGGGCCAGATTGTCCAGCTGGGCCACCCGGTGGGCGATCATGAAGGGGTCGTGGTTGGGCATGCAGGTAACGCCCGTGCCGAAGACCATGTTCTTCGTGCGGGGCAGGGCGGCGGCGATAAACTGGTCCGGCGCCGGGATGTTCTCCCAGACCGTGGTGAAGTGCTCGCCGATCCAGGCCTCGCAGTAGCCCAGCCGGTCCAGGGTTTCCATCTGCACCAGGTCCGACTCCAGGGTGGCGGAAAGATCGGAGCCCGGGGGATGGAGGGGCATCGTAAAGTAACCCAGTCGCATAACCGTCTCCTTGGGTGGCTCGTAGATTTGGCGTCAGTATAGTGTATGGGCAGGGAATAATGAAAGACGCGCAAGATGGGACCCGGGGCTGTAGCCTTTCAATTGGAACAACCCGGTCACGCCTGCTTCCGTGCCGGCCCGTATCTCACCACGGAGACGCAGAGTACGCAGAGGACCACAGAGAATCTCCGTGCGACTCTGCGACCCCCTTGTCTCTGTGGTTAAAGGAATCCGCAAAATGCGATAGCCCTGCACAACTGACCAAATTCTTGAAAATTGACCAAAAACTCGCTCAAAAAACCCATTGACACTATCAGAACAGCCGTTCTATACTCACCGTGCAATTAGAACAAACGTTTGTGCAAGTAGGTGAGAGAAATGACAATGACGGCAGTTTTGACAGATAGGAACGAATCCGCTGACACCACTCCCGAGTTTTGCCATTACGAGGATACGGGCTGCGAGGTGTCCGCCGCCTGCCTCGAATGCCCGCTGCCCCGGTGCAAGTTCGACGACCCGGCATGGTACCAGCGCAACCGCCGGCTGGCCCGGGACTTCCGGGTGATGTACACCATCCAGCAGGAGAGCCTTTCCATTGAGGAAGCGGCGGAAAGGTTCTCGGTCACGGTGCGGACCATCTTCCGCACCCTGCAGAGGTGCAGGGAGGCGCTGGCAGAACCGGAAGGGCTGGCTATTGGGGCTTACGCGGCTTAGCCCTCATATCACCGTAAATAAGAAAGGGGCGGGTCAATCGCCCGCCCCGACAGGTCGGCTGGTTAATCCGGATGCTACCCCCGCGGCAGACCCAGGCCCCGGCTGGCGATGATGTTCCGCTGCACTTCGGACGTGCCGGCCGCGATCTTGTGAGAGAAGCTGGTCATCCAGTGCTCCTGGATGCGCCCCCGCAGCGGCGCCCACTTCTCGTTGCGGTCCAGCGCCCCGTAGAGGCCCAGGATTTCCATGCCGGCAAGGGTTACCCGTTGCAGTGTTTCGCTGCCGAACACCTTGCTCATGGAGGCTTCCTTGTTGGGCACCAGGCCCTGCCCCTGCATCCAGGCAACGTTGTAGGCCATCAGCCGGGCCACCTCGCACTCTATGTACCGGTCGGCCAGCAGGTTGCGCACCCAGGGCGTCTGCAGCATGGGCTGGCCGTTCTGTTTCGTCTCTGTCGCGTAGCGCTTGACCTCGTCCAGCAGGCGGCGCCCCATGGCCGAGTAGTCGATGCCTGAACGCTCGAAGTCCAGCAGGGTCACCGCCACGTACCAGCCCCGGTTCTCGTCGCCAACCACGTTGGCTACCGGTACCCGCACGTTGTCGAAGATTATCTGGTTGAACTCGTGCCCGCCGGCCATGTTGATGACGGGCCGCACCTGGATGCCCGGAGTCTTCATGTCCACCAGGATAAAGGAGATGCCCCGGTGCTTGGGGGCGTCGGGGTCGGTGCGGGCCAGCAGCATAATCCAGTCGGCGTGGTGGGCCATGGTAGTCCAGATTTTGCTGCCGTTAATCACGTATTCGTCGTCGTCCCGCACGGCGCGGGTGCTGAGGGATGCCAGGTCGGAGCCGGACTCGGGTTCGCTGTAGCCCTGGCACCACTGCACTTCGCCCCGGGCAACAGGCTGCAGGTGGGCCTGCTTCTGCTCCTCCGTCCCGTGAATCATCAGGGTGGGCCCCAGCATCCGGACGCCGAATATGTCGCGGCCGGGGGCGCGCATGTAGGCCAGTTCCTCGTTGTAGATGGCCGAGCGGATGGGGGAAGCGTCCTGGCCGCCGTACTCGCTGGGCCAGTGCATGGTCAGCCACCCGTTCTGGGCCATCTTCCGGCGCATGTCGCGGGTCAGTTCCCAGTTCCACTCCTCGGGCCAGCGGCCGCCCCCCTCCCAGTCGGCGGGCAGTTCCCGCTGCACAAAGTCGCGCAACTCCTGGCGAAAGACATCGTCTTCGGGCGTAAATCTAAAGTCCACGGTAACCTCCCCGACTATCGGAGGATGCTGGCCGGCGGGGCCAGGTCCGGTCTGAGACCATGCCGCCGCAAGTCCGGCGGCCTTACGCGGTTACAGGTCAACCACGGGATAAGAGGTAGCGCGAACGATACCGTTGATGGTGTGCACCTTTTCGGTTACCAGGAGGCCCACCTGGGTAAAGTCCTCCACGTTGATGACCGCGATAACGTCGAAAGGTCCGGTTACCACGTCCGCCGAGTCGATGCCCTCCACCGACCTTAGTGACGTTACCACGTCGCGGGTGGTACCTATCGCGGTCTCTACCAGCAGATAAGCCTTGATTGCCATGTGCTGCTACCTCTCAAAACTGTCTTTTGGGCTGCTCGGCTAATTCTAAGTCGGCCCCAAGGTAGTGTCAATTGAGGTTAGCGCATCAGCATCCCGTACCCCAGGTGCAAATTAGCCCCAATTGGTGGATAATTGAGCAAACACGCGTGGAGTAACGGTTATGGTTTCCAAGCCCCGAATGGTAACCGCCGAGGAACTTCTGGAAATGCCCGACGACGGGTATCGTTATGAATTGGTGCGAGGTGAGTTGCGGAAGATGGCGCCTGCCGGTTACAGACACGGAAGATCTGCGGGAAAAATTAATGGAGTGCTTTTTGTTCATGTGACGGCCAACAACCTGGGCACAGTCCCAACAGCGGAGACCGGATTCCTGCTGGCGTCTGATCCTGACCTGGTGCGCGTACCGGATGTGGCCTTCGTACGCCGGGAACGCGAGGAGGCCGTAGGTATTATGGATGGGTTTTTCCCCGGCCCTCCCGACCTGGCCATAGAGGTAATTTCACCTCATGACCGTTATTCAGAAGTCGAAGAGAAGGTGACCGACTGGCTGGCCGCCGGTACGCTCATGGTGGTTGTAGTTGACCCCCGCCGGCGCACGGCCAGTGTACGTCTCCCAGACCAGGCTCCGGTTACCCTGACCGAGCAAGACGTACTGGATGGCCGCGATGTTGTCCCCGGTTGGAGTATGCCCGTGGCTGAAATCTTCGCCTGACCCATATCAGCATTCGAAACCCGCCACGATTTGTGAATAGCCAACAACTAACCTCCATGGAACTGCTGGCCCGGGGCGCTTCCGAACTGGCCCTGTCTCTGGACGCCGCCCAACTGGCGCAGTTCCAGACCTATTACCGCGAGCTGGCCGACTGGAACAGCCGCATGAACCTTACCTCGGTTATCGACTACGAGGAGGTGCAGGTCAAGCACTTCCTCGACTCCCTGACCGTAGTGCCGGCCCTGGGAGAGCCGCTGCCCCCAAACGCACGGGTAGTGGACGTGGGCGCGGGGGCAGGCTTCCCCGGCTTGCCTTTGAAGCTGGTCTTCCCGGGCATCAGCCTGGCCCTGGCGGAATCCACCGGCAAGAAGGCGGTCTTCCTGCGCCACGTCGTCGAAACCCTGGGACTGGACGGCGTTGAAGTCTATACGGGCCGTGCCGAGGAACTAGCCCACTGGCCGGAACTGCGGGGCAGCTACGACCTGGCCCTGGGCCGGGGCCTGGCCCGCCTGCCCACCCTGCTGGAGTACACCCTGCCCTTCACCCGAACGGGAGGCCTGGTGGTGGCCTGGAAGCACGGCGGCGAGGGGTTGAAGGCCGAGTTGGATTCGGCGCGGAGGGCCCTGCAGGTATTGGGCGGTCGCGTCAAGTCCATCTACCCCGTCAAGGCAACCGGGCTTGAAGACAACCGGGTGTTAGTAGTCATAGGGAAGGTTAAGGAAACACCGGAAGAGTACCCGAGACGGCCGGGAGTCCCCAGAAAGCAGCCCCTTTAACATTTGTGATAATTCGTCCGCCGCGGCGAATTCGTGGATAACCGAACCGGAGGAACAACAATGACAGTCATGGTTACCGGGGGCAACGGCCTCATCGGCTCCCGCATTATTCGCAAGCTGCAGGAACGGGGCGAGGACGTTATGTCCTTCGACCTGGCCCCGCCCCGCAGCAATCTGCCGCTGCACCGGCACCTGGCCGACGTGCCCTTCTACCGGGGCGATATTACCCAGCTTCCCCACCTGCTGGAGGCGGTGAACCTGCACGGGGTGGACCGCATCATCCACATGGCGGCCCTGCTGCCGCCGGATACGGAAGACCGGCCCCACTTCGGAATGCAGGTCAACATCGTGGGCACCAATAACGTCTTCGAGGCGGCCCGCTGGACGGAAGTGCAGCGGGTGGTATACGCCAGCTCCATTGCGGTGTACGGGGTCCAGGAGACCTTCGGGGAGCGGCCCCTGGTGGAGGACGACCTGACCGCGCCCATCAACGTGTACGGCATGACCAAGGCGGCCAACGACTTCTCGGCCTGGAAGTACCGGGACCGGTACGGGCTGGACCTGCGGGGCATCCGCATCGGCACCGTTTTCGGCCACGGCCGCACCACGGGCATGACGGGCATGATTGGCGGCCTGATGGTGTCCCTGCCGGCATTAGGGCAACCCGTGGCCATGCCCTTCAACCCGGACGAGGCGTCACCCATGATCCACGCCGAGGACGCCGCCGAAATCTTCGTGCAGGTGGCCCTGTCCGGCGACCTGAACCACCACGTGTACCTGACCGGCGGCCACCTGGCCACCATCGGCGACATGGCCGACGTGGTGCGCCGCTTCATCCCCGACGCGCAGATAACCACCGGCCAGCAGGCAGTACCCCACGTTTACCTGGTGGACAACAGCCGCATGCTGGCCGATGTGGGCTACGAACTGGCCCCACTGGAAGTTCGGGTGCTGGAACACATCAACGACGCGCGGGAAGAGGCGGGGCTGGAGCCGATTGGGGGGTAACCGGGTTAAACATGGATAGACAGGATGTACAGGATTTGGCCCAGAGTTCATCCTGTATATCCTGTGCATCCAAGTTCATAATCCTCAATCATCTTCCCGCGCCTGCCCGCCAAGCCGCCGAACCTTCCCGTTGAACACCCCCGTAGCCAGGGCAAACAGGGCTACCGCGGCGCCGCCGATGGCCACGGCAAAAGGCGCGCCAATCCATGAAACGCTGGCCAGGGCCCCGGCCTGCAAACCGCCCAGGGGCATGATGCTGTAGGTCATCCCGTAGAACCCCATCACCCGTCCCCGCACGTTGTCCGGCACCAGCACCTGCAGGGAACTCTGGATGGAGATCATGTACACGGAGTTGCTGCAGCCCAGCACTGCCATCAACGCCAGGGCCAGGGTGTAATTGCCCAGGTATTGAGAGGTGAGGCCGAAAGCAACTATGCCCAGGCCGAAGACGGTGGCTCCCCCTATTATGGCCAGGCCCCGCTGGTCCAGGCCGCCCCGGGCTCCCAGCCAGATGGTGGTCAGCAGAGACCCCACACCGCCCACTCCCAGCAGGATGCCCAACCCTCTGCCCCCCACCGCCAGCACGTCCACCGCGAAGACGGGCATCAGCAGCACGTAGGCCATGCCGAAAAAGCTGTTGAAGAAAGTCATCGCAATCAGAAAGGCGAAAATGCTGTTCCTGCCGATGAAGGTCATGCCCTCCCACAGGGCGCGGGCCGGATTGCGGGGCGCACCCTGGGGTATGGCAGGAATGCGCAGGAAGACCATTACGCCGGCCATGACGAAGAACCCCGCCGCGGAAACGACCAGGGCCGTGCCGGTGTTGACCAGGTCAATGAGGAAGCCGGCTATGGCCGGCGCGACGATACGGGTGCCCTGCCAGATGGCGGAATTGAGGGCCACCGCGCTGGTCATGGCCGACCGTTCGATAAGGTGAGGATAGAGGGCCTGGCGGGCCGGGGTGTCGAAGGCCTCCGCCGCCCCGGCCAGGAATGCAATCACCAGGATGTGCCACACTTCCACCACGCCCAGCAAGGTCAGCAAGCCCATGACCAGGATGAACAGGCCGGTGCTGCCCTGGGTGCTGAATACCAGGATGCGCTTGTTAAGCCGGTCGGCGAATACGCCGCCCACCAGGTTGAAGACGATGCCGGGGATGGCATTGGCGGCCAGGGCATAGCCCAGGTAAAGGGGGGAGCCGGTGAGCTCGTACACCAGCCAGCTCTGGGCCACCCGAAACATCTGGAAGCCGGTAACGGCGCAGAGCATGCCCGCCCAATAGGCGCGAAAGGCGGAATAACGAAAGGCGGGAGGGACCCGGCTGCCGGGCCTGCGGCTGAATGTTGGCGTTTGCTGCATTAGCCAGACATGGATATACAGGACCTATTGACGGCTGAAATGAGCAAGGCTTCTACGAGACCTCACATTTTTATCCTGTATATCCTGTGCATCCATGTTTGAATTACTTGTGGAACCGCGGCAGAATCTCCTCCCCCATGATGTCCAGTTGTTCCACCGACTCATCGCCGGCGCACAGGGGCCGCACCACGAACTTGGAGGCGCCGGCATCGACGTACCGCTGGATGACCTCGCTGACCTCGTCCACGTCGCCCAGGGCGCTGTACTCGGTGAAGTTCACGTCGGGGCGGTGGCGGGTGACGAACTGGTGGGTCTGGGCGACTGCCTTGTCGCGGTCGGGGCAGATGTAGTAGCCCAGCAGCATGCCGATGTGGTCTTCCTCGATCTCCCGCTCGTACTTGGCTGCCGTCTCAAACACGATGTCCCGGCCGTGGCTGATTTCATCAGTGGTAGCGCCGGAGACCAGCCAGCCGTCGCCGACCCGGCCCACCCGGCGGGCGGCGGCGGGACTGCGGCCGCCAATCCACACCGGCGGCGAGGGCTTGAAGCAGGTCTTGGGGGTGATGCTGACGTTGTGGCAGGTGAAGAACTGGCCTTCGTGGGTGACGTTGTCCTCTTCCCACAGCCTGCGCATCAGGACGATGGCCTCGTCGGTGCGGCGGCTGCGATCCTCCTTGGGGACACCGCAGGCCTCGTACTCCTCGATTTCCTCGCCGCCCAGGCCCACGGCGGGGAAGCAGCGGCCCTGGGACAGGAAGTCCAGCGTGGCTATCTGCTTGGCCAGTACCACCGGGTTGCGCAGGGGCAGCGCCAGGACGCTGGTGCCGAACTTCATCCGGTCGGACCAGGCGGCCACCATGGAGAGGGCCACCATGGGCTCCAGGCTGAACCGGTCGCTGACGATGCGATCGCTCAGCCAGATAGAGTCGTAGCCGTACCTGTCGCCCAGTTCCACCAGGCGGCGCAGGAAATCAGGGTCGTCGCCCCCCTGTCCGTAGGCGCCCGGCACATATCCAATGGCAACGCTCATAGTCCCTCCCCCCAGTCATTCTACGGGGTAAGCCGAATTGGGGTAATTCTAGCACAGCGGCGGGTTTATCCACGAATAGGCACGAAGAATCACGAATGGGAGCCGACTAAGGTACATTCATTAGTGAACATTCGTGCCTATTGGTGGATGAAAACAAACTTCGCGGCGCTTCGCGTTACTTCGTGGATAATCACAAATCAGGTTCTGCGGGGTGCCGCGTGTGCCACTCGGTCCGCGCCTGGTATTCGCGGGCGATGGCCAGGCAGACGTTTTCGTCGTAGGCGCGGGACATGAACTGGATGCCGGTGGGCAGGCCGTCGCCGTCAAACCCGCTGGGGACGGACACTGAGGGCAGACCGCAGCCGTTGCCGATGCTGCCCATCAGGTCCCCGGCCCCGGCGGAGGTCATGGAGCGGCTGCGGAACTCCTGATCGATGGGCGTGGCGGTGTTCATGGCCGTGGGCGCGGCAATGGCGTCGTACCCGGCCATCACCTCGTCCACCTGCCGCGCCATTACGCCCCGCAGGCGCAGGGCCTTGATGTAGTCGGTAGCCAGGACGGCGGGGCGAGCGTAGGGACTGCGGCCGTGCCAGCCCGTTCCGGACAACTCCAGCGGTCCTCCCTCGGCCAGGAAATCTTCAAAGGCGCTGGCCGACTCCACCATCAGGATGACGGACGTCACCTCTACATAGGGCAATTCGGGGAATGCCATCTCCTCCACGTCCGCCACATCACGGAGAACCTCAATAGCGGCCTCAAAGTTCTCCTTTACCGTATCGGCCGCCTCGTCCAGGACACCAATCGGTACTCCAATGCGATAGCGGCGACCGGGGTTGAAGTCCTGGTTGTAGGCGAAGGGTTCGGGATGAGTGGAACCGTCATGCGGGTCTGGGCCGGAAATGGCCTCCAGGACAATGCCGCAGTCGTCGGCGGTCAGGCACAGGGGCCCCAGCTTGTCCAGGGTCCAGCACAAGGCCATGGCCCCGTGCCGGCTCACCCGCCCGTAGGTGGGGCGCAGCCCGGCCAAGCCGCAGTTGTTGGCCGGAATAAGGATTGAACCCCAGGTCTCGGAGCCGATGGCAAAGGGCGCCAGTCCCGCCGCCACCGCCGCTCCCGAACCACTGGAGGAACCGCCGGTCCACCGCCCCGTGTCCCAGGGATTCTTTGGCGGACCGGTCAGCGAGGCGTCGGGGTGAATGTAGCCCATGCCCCCGGCCAGTTCAATCATGGCCAGCTTGCCGGCCAGGGGCGCGCCGGCCTCCTCCAACCTGGCGACCACGGTGGCGTCATAGTCAAACTGCTGCTCTCGGAACGGCGCGGCGCCCCAGGTTGTGGGAATGCCGCCGCTGGTCGCCAGCAGGTCCTTGGCGCCCCAGGGAATGCCTTGCAGCAGACCCCGATTGTGGCCGGCCGCGATGTCCGATTGGGCCTGATGGGCAGTAGCTAAAGCCCGGTCGGCTGTCAGTGTAACCAGGGCATTGTAGTGGGGGCCGAAACGTTCCAGCCGCTCCAGGAAGGCTTGGGTAAGCTCAACGGGAGATACTGATTTGCTGGCAATTAGGCCGGCCAGTTCCCGGATTGGCTTGAAGTCGAAGATATCGGCCATGCTAATCCCCCCGGAAAGGCCTGAAGTTGGAGAAGGGTTCGACGTCGTTGGGCAGCTTGTATTCGCGCAGGGGCCGGAACACCCCCCGCTGGCCGACTATGGCGTTCCTGACACCTCCCAGTTGTTCATCGGTCAACAAATGGCCGTACTTTTCTTTGATGACGGCAAACAGCAGGTCCTGCTCCAGGGAGTTGTCGGCGTTGGTGGTCATAAACGCTCCTCCAGGGGCTTGGTTTCGGCCCATTCTACTACAAACCCTGGCGGCTCCAGCTAACTCCAACCTATCCAGACCACTCCACCTTCGCGCAGCTTCGTGTCCTTCGTGGACAAATCAGTGGAATGCCTTAATCAGCGCAGAATCTGATAAAATGCCTCCACTAACCGCTTACCTTGTGTAAACACAACCAGGAGGCAGCATGACCACGATTTACGATGCCGAGCGCCGCGATATTTCCATTGCTCTGGGCGGCGACGCCATGATTACCCGGCGGATGCGGGCCTTCCAGGAACCCCGCTTTCTCAAGCTGGTGGAAATCCTGCGGGGCGCCGACGTGTCCCTGGTCAACCTGGAGATGTTGTTCCACGACTTTGAAAGCAGCTGGCAGTGGAGCAGCGCCACCTACACCCGATCCGACCCCCACAACCTGGACGAGCTAAAGTGGATGGGCATCAACGCCGTAACCGCCGCCAACAACCACTCCTTCGACTACTCCGAGGGCGGTTTCCTGACTACCCTGGAGCATTGCCGAGAGATTGACCTGCCCTACGCCGGGGGCGGCCGTGACCTGGACGAGGCCCGTGCCCCGGCCTACGTGGACTCGGCCCGGGGGCGGGTCGCGGTGATGGGGGCCACCAGTACCTATAGCGAGCAGTCCCGGGCAGGCGCCGGCCGCCCCGACTTCCGCGGCCGCCCCGGGGTCAACGCCCTGCGCCACGACATCACTCACCACGTGCAGCAGGACGTGTTCGATGCACTGCGCAAGGCCAACCTGGAACTGGGCTACGAGGAGGAGCACGCCTTCCACCGCTATTTCGGCTTCCGGGGCAACGAGGATGCGCCGGACCACAGCACCGAGATCGACTTCCTGGACAACAAGTTCATTCTTGACGAAGAATATGCCATCCGCACTGCCCTGAACGAGGAAGACCGGCTGGGCATCGGCAACTGGATTCGGGGGACGCAGAAGCAGTCTGACTGGCAGGTCTACGGCGTCCATTGCCACGAGAGCGGCCCCGACGGCGACTTCCACGGCCATTCCCGCCTGTCGCCGCCCCACTTCCTGACGGACTTTGCCCACTGGACCATTGACCAGGGGTGCGCCGCCTTCGTGGGCCACGGCCCCCACTTCCTGCGGGGCATCGAAATCTACAAAAACCGGCCCATCTTCTACAGCCTGGGCAACTTCATCTTCCAGAACGAAAGCGTCCTGTGGCTGCCCCACGAGGCCTACCGCCGCTTCGGCCTGGACTTCAACAGCACCCCCGGCGACTACCTGGATACCCGTTCCGGCGGCGGAACCCGCGCCTTTGCCGCCGACCCGGTCTTCTGGCAGAGCGTGGTGGCCGTCTGCAACTACGCCGGCGGCGACCTGCGGGAGGTCATTCTCTACCCCATCGACATGGGCTTTGGCCGTCCCATCCCCCAGCGGGGCCGCCCCATCCTGGCCGAAGAACCCATAGCGCGCGAAACCCTGACCTGGCTGCAACAGGTTTCCAAGCCCTTCGGCACGGAAATTGCAATTGAAGAAGAGGACGGGGATTTAGTGGGGGTGATACGGGTTTAGGGGGATTCCTTCCAGCTATGAAAGTAACGCCCAGCGGTAACTCTGCCGGGCGTTTACTCTTGCCCGGTGGATTGAACCCGGGGCGCTTCCTCTACCAACCTCGCCAGGTTCCTGGCAAACTCTTCCACCGTGGCGGCGGCTTTGCGGCGGATTATGGGCTGACCCAGGGTGCCCAGGGCGCCCATGAAGGCGGTATCGGTGGCTATGGTCAGCTCGGTCTGGCCGTCGGTGGTGGGGGTTAGCTGGAGGGTCATGGTGGTCTTCACCGAACCGCCGATGCGGCGGTCGGCGGCCTCCAGGAGGAAGTGGGCCTCGGCCCGCTCGTCGTCCCGCGACACCAGCCTTACCGTACCGGCCAGGTTAACCCGCATGGGGCCGGCCTGGGCCTGCAGCGTTCCCGTGTAACGGTCCTCGCCATCAGCCTCCAGCCCCGACAGGCCGGGGACGCAGGGCGCTACCCGGGGCAGGTTCATCACCAGATTCCAGGCCGTGTCCCGGTCAACGGGCACCAGGCAGCGGTTCTCCAACTTCACGGCGCTACACCATCCCGGCGTTGGTCATGGCCTGGCGGACGGCCCGGCGGGTGAAGACCTCGGCCATTTCTCGCTTGTACTCCGCCGAACCCCGGTGGTCGTCCAGCGGGTCGACTGCGTCCGGTACCAGGGCCGCCGCCTCGCGGATGGCCTCGTCGGTCAGTGGCTGCCCCCGCAGGGCATTTTCGGCGGCGGTGGCGCGGATGGGTGTCAGGCCCACCGACCCCAGGACGATACGGACATCGCCGCAGTTGCCCGATTCATCGGGGGTTACCACCGCGGCCACCGACACCGTGGCGTAGTCGTCGGCGGTGCGGGGCAGGAACTTCACGTAAGCGGTACCGGCCCCGGCAGGCGCCGGCGGAACAACCAGGCCCGTGATAATCTCGCCGGGGCGCACGTCGGTCTCAAAGTAGTCCACGAACAGCTCCTCGGCGGGCACGATGCGCTCTCCGCAGCTGGCCGACGACAGCACCACCGATGCCCCCAGGGCTATCAGCGATGGCGGCGGGTCCTGGTTGGGATCGCCGTGGGCCAGGCCTCCGCCCACCGTGGCCATGTTGCGGATGCGGGGCGTGGCGACGTGGCGGTAGGCCCCGGCCACCAGGGGAATGCGCTCGGCCACCAGGGGGTGGTTCTCCACCTGCCGCTGGGTGCACAGGCCCCCGATGCGGATGCTGCCGTTATCGGTTTCATCAATGCCATCCAGGCCGAGGATGCGCGTCAGGCCGATGACGTGGCCGGGCTGGGAGAAACGCTGCTTCATCTGAAGCACGAGGGCGGTGCCGCCGGACATCAGGCGGGCGTCATCGCCGTAATCGGCCAGCAGGCTGAAGGCGTGGTCCAGGTCGGTGGCCTGGTGAAATTCAAAGTCAATCATCAGTTGTTGGCGCCCCCTTCCTGCGAACCTGCGGGGCTCATGGCGGCAACCACCGACTCCAGGATTTTGTAGTAGCCGGTGCAACGGCACAGGTTGCCCATCATCCAGTCCCGCACCTCCTCCTCGGTGGGGCTGGGATTCTCGTCCAGCAGGGCCTTGGCGGCCATCACCTGGCCGGGAGTGCAGATGCCGCACTGGAAGCCGCCGTAGTCGATGAAGGCCTGCTGCACCGGATGCAGCCGACCATCCTGGGCCAGGCCCTCGATGGTAGTAATCTCGGAACCTTCCACCGCGGCAGCCAGGGTGATGCAGGAAGCCACCATCTCCCCGTTCACCAGGACGGTGCAGGCGCCGCAGACGCCTACGCTGCAGCCTTCCTTGGTGCCGGTCAAACCCAGGTCGTAGCGCAGCAAATCCACCAGCAGGCGGCGGGCGGGCGCTTCCACCTCCCTATCCGTCCCGTTCACCGTTAACCTAATGCTCTGGGCCATGGTTTTCGTTCCTCATTTCTTGCCCGTTGCAACCGATTTGCCTTCAGGGGTAGGTGGGCAGGCCTGGCCCCATACTATACCAACTGTTGCGGGTGGGGCAACGTGGCGTTTGCAGCTGACACAAGGCAATCGCATTTCGAGGATTCCTTTAACCGTAGAGGCGCAGAGGGCGCAAAGGAGCGCATAGAATCTCTATGCAACTCCGCGGTCTCTGGGTCTCTGCGGTGAGAATATGGGCTTGAATTGAACTAGGTCAACTAGACGTTCCATTGAAAGTGTGATTGCCCTGGCCGATGACGGCCATCGGTTGCCCTTTACGGCGGAATCGGTTAGATTGGTTATGGGATGTTGTACTTCGTGAGCCGGGACCAGCGACAACTACCTCGAATTATCCTGAGGGCTTGGGCCAAGTGCAGCATTATCTTGCCTTGGGCCACGCCCGGGGCTTTCTTACTCTTGGTCGTTGGCTTTGCCTCCTTGATAGGCGTCTCCCCAGTAGAGGCGGGCGTGGCGTTCGTATCCAGCACCGCCGCCGATTGGCTTCTGTTGAACGTACAGGTATGGGTAACCGCCTTTTTCATGCAGGTCGTCTGCTATGGCGTGGGGCGACAACTGATTAAAGTGACCTCCCGGCGTCCTCTTTCCGCGCCGGTGGCAGCCTTGTCCGCCTGTTCGCGGCAGTGGGCTGCCCGCAGAATGTCCCAGGCTATTGCCACTGTTACATTCCTGCCCTCCGGCAGCAAGGCATCCACGGATTTCCCCTCTAACCCGGCCGGAACAACTCCGGCGGTCGCCCTGTTGACCGGCGCCGCTCCCCTTTTGGAATAGCCGCCGACTTCTCCTTACTTTTACCGCCTATGCAGGTTTCTGCAACCTATTTCCTCTTTTCTTTTGGGAGAATTCGAATGAAGTGCCTGGTCATTGTTGCGCTGATTATACTGCTCACGGCTTTCGCCGCCTGCTCTGACCCCTTGCCCACGGCAACCCCGGCCATTCCAACGCCGGAACCGGTGGTTTCTCTGCCCACTGACACTCCAGCTCCGACGGTGGCGGCCCAGCCCACGGCTACACTAACGCCAGTTCCCACGCTTCGACCGACTGTCACACCGGAGCCGGTTCCAACCGACACGCCAGTGCCGACGGAAACGACCACATCCACAGTGAAGCCTACTCCAACAGCAACAGCAACAGCAACAGCAACGCCTACTGCTACTGCTACTGCTACACCGACGCCTACTGCTACGCCAACCGCAACACCCACTGCTACACCAACCCCTACTACTCAGCCTACGTCTACGTCTACGCCCACTCCTGCCCCGACGCCACGGCCTACCGCTACTCCCCGGCCTACGGCGACTCCTGCGCCCACCCCTACGCCAACACCTCCCCGATACTCTTGGCGAACTTACCGGCCGGAGGGACTGAGCGAGATAGATATACCATCGGATTGGACTAGGGAAGAAGACCCGGAGCCTTACGAAGGTCAACGGATCATTGCCCGGGAGACCTTGTACGTGGGAAGTGATTACCAGCGCATAATCGTCACCTCCATTTTCGTCAAGTCGGGATGGGAATGGAAAGAAGATTTCGACGCCAAAGATTTTTCCCGAATCGATGTGGAATCTCACGTAGTTCAGCATAGAGTGAGTGAGGAATCCAGGGGCAGTTATCACCACGAGGTACTCTATACACGGCAGTCCGGAGGCAAATGCGGGACTACTCACGGAGCGGCACTGTATATCTTATCCAACTGGGGCGGAGTAATCATTCAGGTAGAGGCGTGTGAGTCCGAGAAGGGGCACTATTGGGACGACTTTGTAGAGCACGTATTTGACAGTGTCGATGCTCTCTAGGCAACCAATCCGTAGAACATGGACAGTAGCGGCTATTCACGGATGAGCAAACGTAGGCCAATGTTCCATGCTAAAATTCATGCAATAGCCGCTTCTGCTGCAACCAGAGTAACCAGTGACAGGTTTGGAATACGCTTCAGGCAGTCACCGCGAAGAGGAAGCGCAGCGCCGGCGTTATGCGAGGCAGGTAATTTCCGACCCTACCGACCATTACCTCACGGACGCAAGGGAACGTCACTCCGACGTTAATCCTGAGTGGATTGAAAGGGCTTTAGTTGAACCGTACCATCGGGAAATTGACCGGGACGGAAGGGAGTTATATTTCGGAGCCATGATCAAACTGGAACCGGAAAAGAAATTGCTAATCCGGTATCACCAGCAGACCGACACCCTGGTGCTTTGGAACGGCGTGCCGGCCGGGAATGGCGAAACGGTAGCGCAAAATCTGATTGCCGAGTCCAACGACTCCGGTGAAGTAACCGGAATTGTGCTGGAGCATGCCGCCGAATTGCTGCTGCCCATCCTGTCCGGCGAGGCAGTGGCCGGGAAGGACAGATAGTTTCCGTTTGCGGAATAGACACTGAGGTGGATTGAAGAGGATGTCCTCGCCGAAATTGGACGTCGTCACCGGGGCCTTCGGCTTTACGGGCCGGCACATTGCCCGGCGCTTGCTGGACGCGGGCCGGTCGGTGCGCACCCTTACGGGCCGCCCACAATTGCAGGGTACCGCCGGCGACCCCTTTGGCGGGCAGGTGGAGGCGGTCCCATTTGACTTCGACCGGCCCCAGGCGCTGGTCGAAGGGCTGCGGGGCGTAGACACCCTGTACAACACCTACTGGGTACGCTTCGCCAACGGCCCAATTACCTTTGAGCGGGCCGTGGAGAACTCCAGAGCGCTGGTACGGGCGGCGACCGAGGCTGGCGTTCGCCGCATGGTCCACGTCAGCATCACTAACCCGTCGGCCGAGTCAACCTTGCCCTACTTTCGTGGCAAGGCCCTGGTGGAAGAGGCTATTCGGGATTCCGACCTTTCACACGCCATTATCCGACCGGCGCTGGTTTTCGGCGAAGGCGACATCCTCCTCAACAACATCGCCTGGGCCCTGCGCCGCTTTCCCTTCTTCCCCGTGGCCGGCGACGGCCGCTACCGGTCCCAACCGGTGTACGTGGGAGACCTGGCAGACCTGGCAGTCTCGGCGGGGGAAGATTCGGAAAGTTCAACCATCGACGCCGTGGGACCCGAAACCTATACCTTCGACGAGCTTGTGCTATTGATGGAAAAACACGTGGGCAGCAGAGCGAAGCTCGCCCACGTGCCGCCGGCACTGGCGCTGTCACTGTCCCGTGTCGTGGGCTACTTCGTGCGGGACGTGGTGCTGACCCGCGACGAACTGGTGGGCCTAACCGCCAACCTGCTGGTTTCCACGGAACCGCCCCGAGCCACCACCCTGTTCAGCGAATGGATGGAGGCCCACGGCGGCGACCTGGGCGCCGTCTACGCTTCAGAGTTGGACCGCCATTACCGGCTGCGCCCCCGGGGGCTGCTGGGAAATTGACGCCATTCGTAGCAGAGGACAGTCACCCGTGACGCTGGACGGCAGGGTAGCCATCGTAACCGGCTCCAGCCGGGGCATTGGCAAGGCCGTGGCCCTGGGGCTGGCCCGGGAAGGCGCCTCCGTGGTGGTGGCCGCACGGTCGGAAACGGAGCGCGACCTGGCCCCTGGTACCATCTACGCCACCGCCGCCGAAATCGAGGCCCTGGGCGGCAAGGCCCTGCCGGTGCCCTGCAACGTGCGGGAAGAGGACAGCATCCGCGCCATGGTGGACCGGACACTGGACGTTTTCGGGGCCGTGGACGTGCTCATTAACAACGCAGGCGTCGGCACCTACCGCCCGTTCCTGGAGTCCACCCTGCGGGAGTGGGACCTGGTGATGGACATCAACCTGCGGGCCACCTACATCGGCTGCCGCGCCGTGGCGCCGGTGATGGTGGAGCAGGGCGGGGGCAGCATCATCAACATTTCTTCCCACGCCGCCGACAACATTTTCTCGTCCACCCTTTCCGCCGACTCCGCCGAGGGCATTGCGATGATGGGGCAGGCTTACGGCGTGTCCAAGGCGGCGGTAGAGCGGTTCAGCTGGGGCCTGTCGGCGGAACTGGGGCAGCATAACATCGCGGTCAACGTGCTGCGCCCCCTGCGTCCGGTGCTGACCGAGGGGTTCCAGGCCCAGCGGCCCGACGCCGACTACTCCACCTGGGCCACTCCCGAGGATATGGTCAAGGCGGCCGTATTCCTCGCCGGCCAGGACGCCAGGGGCCTGAGCGGGGCCATCGTCACCGCCGAGGAACTGGTGCGGCGGCTGGGGCTGTAGTCGGTGCGGTGTCCGTGAGTCAGGTACTCTTCCCGCCGGCCGTGAAGGTGGTCCGGACATCAGAAAGGGGAGGGATTCAATCCCTCCCAAACTTAGCCGGTGGATAAGAGACGCCGGCTTGCCCACTGGCAAACCGGCATCGCAACACTTACTCGTCTTCCAGCACCGGCGCCGAGTCCTGTTCTTCCACCTCATTCCGGTTGCCGCGACGGCGTACGCTGGTTACCCTTTCCCTGGCGGTGCCGATAACCTCGCCGGCGCGCTCCCGTACGGGACCCGCGTACTCTCCGGCCCGCTCCCGGGCCACGTCAAAGTACTCGCCGGCGCGCTCGCGCACTAACTGCCGCGTCTCGCTTCCGGGCTTGGGGGCGAGCAGCAGCCCAATAGCGGCGCCTACCGCGGCGCCGAACACCATTCCGGTAACAAACTTGTCCAATCCGTTATCTGCCATAATTCCCTCTCCCAACAAGACGGCCACGATGGGCTGTCTCGCCATTTCTATTGATATACATCATTATATGTTAACCGGATAGCAGCAGACAATTACATCGTATACCGATATAGGTCATTTTGGCGTTAAGCCAGGTCGCCGGTGATGGTAGAATCTCCAAACCAACGGGGCAAATGGTCCCGCCGGCGTTTCGGGACCTGAAAGACTACCCGAAACAACATTATCCGCCACCCAGAGGTTGAACATGGCCTATGACGAGGAATTGGCCCAGCGGGTAAGACGCCTGCTGGGCCCCCTGGAAAACATCCAGGAACGAAAGATGTTTGGCGGCCTGGCCTTCATGCTTAACGGCAATATGTGCTGCGGCGTCGAGAGAGACAACCTGGTAATCAGGACCGGCCCGGATACCTACGAGGATGCCCTGGCCAGGCCCCATGCCAGGGTCTTCGACTTTACCGGCCGTCCCATGCGCGGGTTCGTGTACGTTGGTAGCGAGGGCCTGGCAGGGGAAGCGGCGCTAAGTGACTGGCTGGAAATGGCGGTGGCCTTCGCCGGCTCACTGCCGGCCAAATAGGGGCGCCCAAGCCCGGGGCGGGCCCCATCGCCCCTTTACCGGCGCCGCCTGCGGGGAGTATCCTTGCCCAAACTTGATGATGGACGATATGGCATGACTATTTCCCATAACGTACGCCGCTCCATGGAAGAGGGGGGCTGGATACGCCGCATGTTCGAAGTGGGCATTGCCCTGAAGGCCCAGTACGGCGATGACAAGGTGTTCGACCTTTCCCTGGGCAATCCCGTGGTGGAACCGCCGGAGCAGTTCAACGAGGAGCTGCGGCGCCTGGCCCAGAACCCCGCCGCAGGTATGCACCGCTACATGCCCAACGCCGGTTACCCCGAAACCCGGGCCGCGGTGGCGCAAACCCTGGCGACGGAAACGGGGCTGCCCTTCTCGGCGGCGGATATTGTCATGAGCTGTGGCGCGGCAGGGGCCATCAACGTGGCGCTGCGGGCCACCCTCAACCCGGGTGACGAGGTTATCATCCTGTCGCCCTTCTTTGGCGAGTACGTCTATTACATCGACAACCATAACGGTGTGCCGGTGATCGTCCCCACCACCGATGAATTCGACCTGGACCTGGCGGCTGTCGAGGCGGCCATCACGCCCCGCACCCGGGGCCTCATCATCAACTCCCCCAACAACCCCTCCGGGGTGGTCTATTCAGCGGAGCGGATAGTGGAACTGGCGGCCCTTCTGGAGCGCAAGCAACGGGAGTTCGGCACCGAAATCTACGTCGTCAGCGACGAGCCCTACCGCCACCTGATTTACGACGGCCTGACCTACCCGCAGGTGTTCAGCCGGTACGACCGCACCATTGTGGTCAACTCCCACGCCAAGGACCTGGGCCTGCCCGGGGAGCGCATCGGCTACATCGCCGTGCACCCGGACTACCCGAACAAGGGAGAACTGGTGGACGGCATGGTCTTCTGCACCCGCACCCTGGGGTTCGTCAACGCCCCGGCCCTGATGCAGCACCTGGTTAGAGGGCTGCAGGGGGTCAGCGTGGACGTGGGGGAATACCAGCGCAAGCGGGACTTTCTCTATTCCCACCTGACGGAACTGGGCTATTCCATGGTCAAGCCCCAGGGCGCTTTCTACCTGTTCCCCAAGTCACCCTTGGTTGACGACGCGGCATTTGTAGACGCCCTGCAGGAGTGGAACGTGCTGGTGGTGCCGGGCAGAGGGTTCGGCACCCCGGGCCACTTCCGCATCTCCTACTGCGTGGACGACTGGGTGCTGGAAGGGGCCATTGAAGGGTTTGCCCGGGCGGCGGAAAGGTTTGGGTTGTAGGCGGTAAGGAGAGAGGGTAGGGATATGGAAGAAGTCCAGTGGGATCTGCGACCGGAGGGACGGGCCTGGCAGGGTCCCGAGGCGATGGTCCGCTACCAATTGAGTCCGGAAAAGATTGAGCTGATTGAGGGGAGAATATTCGGGACCGAGCATGGCCGGATTATGATGCTGGGGCTTCTCCTGGAAAACGTTGGCGTTGACCAGGCTGTGCGCATCGGCGACCCCAACGTATGGCGGGCTGCGGTAGCCAGGCTTTCTGCATCTTCATAAAGTGCCAACCAAGTTGCTTCCCCTTGGAACGGGAAGATAGCCCCGTTCCCAAATCCCTAGTTAAAGATGTCTTATGGTGCAATGTTCCTGCTTGGGGGTGGCCGATGGAGCCTGCTGGCTGGGCGAAGGCGAGGTTGGTAATTGTCGGGACAAGTTGCTCGGGCAAAACAACTTTAGCCCGGGAGCTATCCCGAATCTTGAGAGCGCCCTGCATAGAGTTAGACTCCATCCACTGGAAACCCGCGTGGCAACCTCGTCCTGAAGAAGAATTTCGGCAAATGGTAAGCGAAGTTGTGTCGGGGGAGAGGTGGGTGATTGACGGAAACTACAGCCGCGTAAGGGATATTGTCTGGGCACGAGGGACGACCATTATATGGCTTAACTATCCCTTCCGCATAGTGCTGTGGCGCGCGCTGTGTCGGTCCGTAAAGCGGGCAGCGACCCAGGAGGAACTGTTCTCCGGCAACCGGGAAAGTTTCAGGAAGTCCTTCTTCAGCCGGGAATCCATTATCCTGTGGGTGGTATCCAGCCATCACCGTCTACGGCGAAATTACCGGCGGATTCTGGACAACGGGGATTATCCTCATTTGCGGGTGATAGAATTGCGCAACCCGGCCCAGACGGAAAGATTGATCGACTCAATAGGCAGAGTCCCAGGCCCTAAACCCAACAACCGTTCCTATGGTCACTGAGGTATTGCTCCTAACAGCCCCTTCACAGGCTCCGACCCATTGGACTTGAACCCCACCTTTGCATCATGTGGTTTCCGCAACGAAGGACTCCTACCAACCCGCCTCTTTTGACGGCAGGCGGATAGTGGCAGTGCCCTTGGTGGTTACCTGCTGTTTCTGGTTTTCGCCCCAGATTTCCAGGTCCACCAGCTTTTCGCCGTTTTCCTCCCGCTTGCCGGTGACGGTGCCCATGCACCAGGTGGTGTCGCCCACCACGTTGAAGCGGCGCAGTTCCACGTACATCTTCTTCAGGAAGCCGTCGTCGCCCATCCAGTTGGTCAGCAGGTGGCCCATCCAGCAGCAGCGCTGGCAGCCGTAGTCGTAGGCCCCTGGCAGGCCGGCGCTTTCCGCCGCTTCCTGGATGTCGTGGACGCGGATGATGGCCTCCTGGGCGCCGGTGTTGGGGTCGGTGAACCCCCAGGAGGGATGCCGCTGCATCTCCCTGAGCTGTATGCCGTGGGATATGCCGCCGATGCAGCCGGCCACGAAGGCGGTGATGTCGCCGTGGCTCATGGGGCCCTTGACCACCGGCTTCAGGGCGTCGCCCACCTGCACGTCCTCCCACCAACGGGGGTTGCTGCCCCGAATTTCCTCACCCAGCACCGCTTCCTGGATGGCCAGGATTTCGTCGCGGGAGTATTGGTAGGGCTCGAAGGTGTACTTCTGGCGTTCCCGGGCGGCGGTGCGCTCGGCTCGAATCTGCCAGCCCCGGGTCTTGCCCAGCACCTCGCCCCGCTGGTTGAAGTAGTGGGTGACGCTGGACTGGATGAGGATGCGGCCGGCGAACTCGCTTTCCTTCTCCTCCAGGCCGGTGAACTGCTCCTGGACGGATATCTTGTCGTCCATGTAAATGGGCCGGAACCATTCCCAGTCGTTGCCGGCGTGGAAGCCGTGGACGCCGGGCAGGCCGCCGGTGCGCCCCGAGCACCAGTAAACACTGTAAAGGAAGCAGGGCGGGGCGATTATCGTCCCGTATTTCGACTGCTGCCCGTAGCTCACGTCCCAGTACAGGGGATTGCTGTCGCCGATGCCCTGGCAAAAGTGGCGGATGGCGCTGCGGGAAGCCTCTTCGTTGAACAGGCCCACGCCGTACTGCCGGGGCCGGTTGTAGCTGCCCAGTCGCGTCCGCAGCCGGTCAATGCCTTCCTGGGTAATTCTGCCCGATTCAAGGACCATGGTTGTTACTCCTGGTTAGGTCTTCTAGGTTCGTATAGTTTGCCATTCCAAGTTGACCGAGCGTTGCGGGTTGGTTGGCGTTTAACGCTTGACCAACCCCAGTATAAACTCTTCGTGCAACCTCAATTCTATTCCTCCGTTTCGGCTGGCGTGTCCGTTTGACCACCGGGCCGGCATCATCCTGCGGTCCCGGTCCAATGCTCTCTCCGGCACGCCTGCCACCGCAAACCCCACCTGCTCCGCTATCCCAGCCAGGTATTCCTGCGTGGCAATTCGCTGCCCCCGCATGGTTGAGGGGCCCACCACTATGATAACCGTCCGACCGGGGCGGGTGACCCGGTGCATCTCTGCTATGGTCTGGCGCATCTCCCGCAGGTATTTTGCCAGGACGCGGGCTTTGGGGCGGTCCACCTCGGAGAGGGTGGCGATGGCGCTCCGGGCATTGTCCGGCAGGGGAACGGTCGCTCCCGTGTCCTGCCGTTCGGCGCCGATGTACCTGCCCCGCAGGTTGCCCAGGTCCCCGACTTGCTGGCCCAGCCAGACCAGGGAGAACTTGTGGGCACGCATGTAGTCCAGGGCATTGGCGTAGGGGGGCGACGTTACTATCAGGTCAGCGGAGTTGTCAGACAGGGGCAGGCTGCGGGAGTCGGCGGCGATGAAGTTGCCCGTGGTTCCATCCATTACGGGGGTTTCGGCGAAAGCCCGGGCCGCCTGGCGGACCTGGTTCTCGAACATGCGGAAGGGACTGCGGGGCTGCTTGTCGGCCACCCGGTGGGGCCGCGAGTGGGCCAGGTCCCGAGCCCGGGAAACGCCGCCGGATTTGGTTACGATGGTGGCGGAGAGCAGGACTTCCAGCAGGTTACGCAGGACGGGGGAGGACTCTTCCCGCACTGACAGGGTCAGGGCGGCCAGCTCTTCCTGGGTCTCGGGGAAGAACCAGTAGTCCAGGAACTCGTTGGTGGCGTCGTCCAGTTCTCGGCGAAAGGTCTCCAGCGGGTGGTCGACCTCGACCCTGCGGCGCGCATCGGCCAGCGCTCCCTGCCCCGTTTCCTCTACCGTCTCTGGATTGACCCACGTGGTCTTGGCGCGGCATTGCCTGGCGGCCAGGGGGTCCAGGTCCACACCCACCACTTCACGGCCCGCCAGCCACCCTTCCAGCAGGGTCGAGCCGGAACCGGCCATGGGGTCCAGCACCGTTTCTCCCGGGGCGGACAGGTTCTCGATGAAGTAGCGGGGCAGTTGGGCCGGGAACTTGGCGGCGAAGGCGTGCAGGGCGTGCAGGGGATGGGGCCGGTCCCCGCCTGTGAAGGACAGGTCCTGGTCCAACAGATGGGCCAATCGTGCTGAGATGCTGTCTGTTCCGGTGCTCAAGGACAATCCTGCTTCCCTTTGGTGTTGGTAGTTATTCTAGATTGCGGCCGGCTGCCCGGCAAATGTCCGGCCATTAATCGGCGGGGGACGCTGATTCCACCGCCTGGCGGACCCGCAGGCGTTCCGGTAGGCGGGGACGCGGCAGGAGCAGGAAGGTCAGCGCTGCCAGGGCCAAGATGGTTATCAGCGGGAACAGGGCCAGATAGTAACTGCCCGTCGCGTCGAAGATCATCCCCATCCACACGGCGGTCCACATGGACACCAGCTGGTCGGGCAGGTGCTGCCAGCCCCGCAGGGTGGCGAAGCTGCGCCGACCGAAGAACTCCCCCATCAGGGCCCAGTTCAGGGAGTTGGCGCTCTCCGACAGGGCCTGCAGGATGGAGAAGGCGGCCAGCAGCCACAGACTGCCGCCGGTGTTGAACAGCAAGCACAGGGCAATGGCGCCGGAGGCCATGCAGAGGGCGCTGAGGCGCTGGCGGGGGAAGCGGTCGCCCAGCCAGCCGATCATCGGGTTGAAGAAGACCGTCGCGAAGGCCACCACGCCCACGAAGAAGGCGGCAATCTGGAGGCTTTCTATCTGCTCGCGGCCGCCCTGCTGCAGGAACCACACCATGACCGGGGCCAGCAGGAAGGACAGGCCGGAGTGGGCCGTGTTGCGCAGGCCGGCCGCCAGCACCAGCATCCAGTAGGAAGGGGTGCGCATGGCCTCCCGGGCGGTGAAGTCGTTCTCCGGGGCGGCCCACCGCGCGCGACCCCGCGTCCGGCCCGGAGCGCCACCATTGGCTTGCCTGCCGTTCCCACCTGTCCCGTTCTCCGGCGCGTCTGCAGGAAGGTCGCCGTCTGGCAGCAGGCCCATGGACTCGGGCGACCGCTTGACCAGGAAGGACAGGGGCAGCACCACCAGGATGATCCCCACGCCCGAGATGCGGACCGCCACTTCCCAACCGTAGGTAAGCACCATCCAGCCGGCCACGGGGGCGATGGCACCGCCGAAGCCGTGGCCCATGGACACCAGGGACATGGCCAGCCCCCGGCGGCGGCGAAACCAGTTGTTGATGGCGGCAATGGAGGCGTTGTTGTAGCCGGAGCGGAAGCCGACCGACATCAGGCCCACGAAGATGAGCAGGAAGAAGAGGTAGTTATGGGTGTAGGAGAGGAGGATGAAGCCCAGGCCGGAGGTGATGCCGCCGAAGGCCAGCATGGCGCCGGGCCCGAAGCGGTCGGTCATGTAGCCCATGATGGGGCCCTGGATGCCGCCCATGAGCCGTCCCAGGGTGTCGGCCCAGCCGATGGCGGCGGCGCTGAGGCCCAGGCTGTTCTGGATGGGGATGATGTAGACGGTGAAGCCCCGGTTGAAGCTGCCCTGCTTGATCCCGTCGGTGACCATGCTGACCAGCACGATCCACCAGCCGTAGAACAGCCTGGGGAAGGCCCAGGGGGGCCGCTGCGGTGATGTGGGATTATCCAAGGGCCAATCCAGGTACCGGACTTCCGGCGCTTGCCGGCCCACCTACTTTAGCAGATTGGGGCGCGCTATGGGGGATTATCCACTAATCCGTTGCGGAGGACGAAGGCACGCTAATTGATCACCCCCATCCTAACCTTCCCCCGTCAAGGGGGCAGGGACTTTGGCCCAGCGGGCCAGGGCCTTGCCCGGGGCCGTTATCTCGGCCACCGAGGTGTAGTAGTAGTCCTGCCAGTCCTGCTCGGGGATGCCGGTGAAGAGCATCAGGTTGAGGGGGTATTCCTCGCTGTCGGTGGCGCGTCGGAAGTCGTCGCGGAACAGGAAGGTGGGCTTGCCCAGGGCGATGGCCATGCCCAGTTCCACCATCACCCCCTCGTCGGGCGGCACGCCGTTGACCACGGCAAAGATGGCGTCGGCGTCCACCACGTCGCGGAAATCGGCCTGCCCCACCCGGTAGGCCCAGCCGGGTTGGGCAAAGTCCACCTGGTTATTGCGGGCAAAGGGCTCCCACACCTCGAGGCCCAGGGACTCCAGGGCGGCCACAATGGGCGGCAGCAAAAGCTCCCGCTGCTGGGCGGAAAAACCGTACTGGTTGGCCAGGTAGACAGTCTTGGGCATGGGGCCTCCGGGGGGTTGAACATGGATGGACAGGATTTACAGGATGAGGGAAGGGACATTCCAAAAAAACTTTATCCCCCGCATTTCCGGTTATTTTCGGGCATCTGGTAGCTGACGCTGGTTGGTTGTGGCGCGATGATGGCGGGCTTCTTTTGTATTCTGTGATTATGGTAGTGGGTGGTTATGCAGGGTGGCAAGGGGGAGGTGTCAGGAGTTAAGAGTTAAGAATTAGGAGTTTGGAGCTTCTGTGGAGGGCATGGGGGGCGAATGCCCGCTGGTCAGCTTGCAACGGCGGCGAGGAAGGCGGCGGGGTTTAGGATGGGTATGCCGTGGAAGGGGTGAAGGTCAAGGAGATCTTGGTCGCCGGTTATGATGTGGGTGGCGTGGCCGCTGAGGGCCAGTTCGAGGAATTTGTCGTCTTTAGGGTCGCGGCAGGCGGCTATGGAGTGGGTGGCGTTGACGGGCTCAGCGACTCGCAGTACAGAAGCGATAAATTCCCGCCTCTTAGCCAGATCCGAGTAGCGCTGGAAGCGCGGTCGCAAAATAACTTGTCGCAGTTCCAAACCGGTATGGTTGGAAATAAGAAGTGAGCCTCTTTCGCCAACATAGTGCAGGACTTGCCCGGGTGGGGAAGCGGGAAAGAGTGCGGCACTGACCAACACGTTGGTATCCAGCACCACGCGGATGCTATTCCTCATCCCTTAAGATTGACTCCAGGATTTCGGGCGTCAGCCCATTAGCGGCTGCCTCTGCGGCCATTTCGTCCATTATTTCTCGTAATGGCCTGGGAGGCTTCGTGATGAAGTCCTGCAGTTGCAGGCTCAAATACAATTGGATTCTCTTCTGGTCCTGGGTTGAAGCTTCGGCGTATAGCCTGGCTACTTCCTCGTCCACTTCTATGGTTATGGGCACGGTGGCCATGACTTTCTCTCCTCTTTCTTTAGGGCAACCTCCATTATACGCCGGGCGGTCGCGGCCTTGCCACCGACACCTGCTTTACCCTATCATCACCCCTTGGGCTAGTTTGATTGTGGATTCGGGCCGGGGCCGTACCGGCAGGGGAGGCTTTATGGTGCAGCAATCGCCATTCATCCAGGGGTTGATGGATATTGTGGGGGAGGAGTACGTCATCTGCCACCCGGAAGACCTGCTGGTGTACGAGTATGACGGGTCGGTGGACCGGTCCATGCCCCGGGCGGTGGCCCTGCCGGAGAACGCAGAGCAGGTCAGCCGCATTCTGGCGCTGGCCTACCAGGCGGGGGTGCCCGTGTCCGGCCGGGGTTCCGGCACCGGCCTGAGCGGCGGGGCGCTGGCCGCGCCGGGGGGCATCCAGATTGCCTTCACCCGCATGAACTGCATCCTGGAGGTGGACGCCGAGAACCGGACCGCCACCATCGAACCGGGGGTTATCAACCTGGACCTGGACACCCATGTCCGCAAGTTCGGGATGCGCTACGCTCCCGATCCGTCCAGCCAGAAGGCGTGCAGCCTGGGGGGCAACATCGCCGAGAACGCCGGCGGCCCCCACTGCCTGGCCTACGGCGCCACCACCAACCACGTGCTGGGCATGGAGGTGGTGCTGGAGGACGGGACCCAGGTGTACCTGGGCAGCACGGCCCGGGAGGTCCCCGGCTACGACCTGCGGGGCGTGTTCGTGGGGTCGGAGGGCACCTTTGGCATCGCCACCAAAATCACCGTGCGCCTGCTGCCCCAGCCCGAGTCGGTCAAGACCTTCATGGGCGTCTTCCCCGACATCGAGTCCGCCTGCAGCGCGGTATCGGCGGTCATCGGCCACGGCATAGTGCCCGCGGCGCTGGAGATGATCGACGCCCTGAGCATCCGCGCCGTCCAGAACGTCACCGACGCCGGCTACCCCGACGATGCGGGGGCGGTGCTGCTGATTGAGCTGGAGGGCCTGTGGGAGGAGGTGGACGAGGTGAGCCGGGAGGTGGAGTCGGCCTTGTGGGAGACGGGCGCCAGCGACGTGCGGGTGGCGGAGGAGGACAGCGAGCGGGAACGGCTGTGGCTGGGGCGGAAGACGGCCTTCGGGGCCTTCGGGACCATCGCCCCCAACTACTACCTGGTGGACGGCGTAGTGCCCCGTACCCGGCTGACCCAGGTGCTGCGGAAGGTGTCGGAGGTGTCCGAGAAGTACGGCATCATCATCGCCAACGTGTTCCACGCCGGGGACGGCAACCTGCACCCCTGCATGCTGTTCGACGAGCGAGAGCCGGGGGTCAAGGAGCGGGCCATGGCCGGGGCCGCAGAGTTGATGGAGTACTGCGTGGAGATGGGCGGCAGCCTGAGCGGTGAGCACGGCATAGGGCTGGAGAAGAAGCAGTTCATGCCGCTGGTGTACTCGGAGGAGGACCTGGCGCGGATGAAGCTGGCCCGGGACGCCTTTGCCCCCGCCAACCGCCTGAACCCGGGCAAGATTTTCCCGGACGGGGAGGAGTACGAGCCGGCCCTGCAGCGCACCCCAACGCAGGTTGACCCGGGGTGGTATGTGTAGGGGAATTCGTTGCTGCCGTGTGATGAGCCCTTGACCTCCAACCTCGCTGACCAGCTAGCCACCCTGCTTGGCCCCGACGCCGTCCTGGCGGCGGAGGGTTATGCGGTAGACGGGGTGGTTCCCCAGGCCGTGGCGCGGCCCGACGACCGGCAGGGCGTGGCCGAATTGCTGCGGTGGGCTTCGGCCAATGGAGTGAGGGTATTCACCTTCGGCGGCGGGGTATTCACCCGACTGGGCAACGTACCGTCCCGGGTGGACGTGGCCCTGGACCTTTCCCGCCTCAGCCGGGTGATGGACTACCAGCCCGCCGACCTGACCGTTACCACCGAGGCGGGCATAACCCTAGAATCTTTGCGGCGGGAACTGGCCCAGGGGGACAAGTACGTGCCCCTGGAGGCTCCCCTGCCTCACCGGGCCACTGTAGGCGGGATACTGGCCACGGGGTACAGCGGGCCCATGCGACACTTCTACGGCCTGCCGCGGGACTGGATTATCGGCATTAACGTGGTGGGCACGGACGGAGTGGAAACCAGGGCCGGCGGCCGGGTGGTCAAGAACGTTACCGGCTACGACCTGAACAAGCTATACACCGGGTCGCTGGGAACCCTGGGCGTCATTGTCGAGGCTTCCTTCAAGCTGGCGCCGGTGCCAGATAGCTGGGCGGGGGTGACGGCCTCATTTCCTTCAGTGGCAACGGCAGTGGCGGCCAGCCGGTCCCTGATTTCCCAGGTGTATGCGCCCCTGGGCCTGCAGGTGGTTACGCCGGGCGTGGCGGGCAGACTGGGGCTTGATTTGCCGGTGGACGCAGGGGCCGTGGTGCTGGGATTCGCGGCGGGTAGGCCGCGGGCCATGGCGAGGCGGCGAGATGAGTCGGCGCGGTTGCTCGGGGAATCGGGCGCGACCCACGTTGAGACAATGGACGAAACCGTTGCGCGGAGCCTGCTGGCCCGGCTGACCGACCTGCCCTGGAGCGATGATGACCCGCCGGAACGGGCGTTGAAGGTGACATTGCCTCCGGACAGCGTGGCGGGGCTGCTTCCAGCCCTGGGCAGCGGCGACGACGAGAAAGGGGACGGTGCGGGCGACTGGGGGAAGATTGCCGACCCCGGCTTTGGCACCGTGCAATTGCTGCGGTGGGCGCCGCCCCGTAACAACGGGGAGGATGCCTCGGCTATAATGGCGGACATTGATAGAGTACGCCGCGCCGCCGCGAGTTTGGGCGGTTCAACGGTGGTGGAGATTTGTCCGCCCGACGTCAAGGCCGGTATCGATGTCTGGGAGGGAGCGACCGGACCGGCGGAACTGGAAATAATGCGGCGCATCAAGAACAACTTTGACCCGGCGGGGGTATTGAACCCGGGGCGGTTTGTTGGGGGGTTGTAGGAGGCATTGGAATTTGATGGATGGTTTCTTGTAATTCCCAGTAAGGGGTTCAGGGCGGGCAGCCTTCTGGTGGACCAAGGGTAACCTGCCAAAATTCACAATCCATGCTGTCGGGTCTGAAACAATCGGGATAAAGGAAGTTTATTGTATCTGGCAGCGTTGGCCGCAGCGGTTGTAACTGGTCTCTTGGGGACCTTGCCGGGTCGGACTTTTCGGTTCAGGCTGATTCTGGTAGCCTCCGTGGTTGCGGTTAGCACCATAATCGCGTCGTTTGTGCCGGATATTTGGATTCGCCCGTTCTTTGACAGACTTGAACCCCCGGAAGGGACGAACTACGGGGAGTGGGCAATTTTTGCGCTCTACCTGAGTGCCGTGGTTAAGGCGATTGTGTCCGGCTCCACCATTTGCGTGGCATATTGGTTGCGCGTGCGATTGTTGCCGCCTGGTGAACAAGACTCCAGGAACCGCAAGCTACTGGTTATAGCTTCGATCGTCTTTCCGCTGATCATCACTGGCAGCTTCCTCGTTGCCATGGGACTGCCTCTGTTGTAATGTCGGTAAGGGTTGGTTGGTCCCCTTTTTCATTGTTGACGACTAGGACGTCACCCCCATCCTGACCTTCCCCCATCAAGGGGGAAGGGACTATTGAGATAGTTTCTTAAAGGGGAGACCCATTGGCACAGCCTGAAACATTTGCCCATAGTTCGGGGGCCCACGCCCACCACGAGGCCATGCCGGAACCCCTCAACAATGAGCCGGGCTTCCGGGGGGTGGACGTGCCTGCCGAGGCGGACCTTTACCGGTGCGTTCACTGCGGGCTGTGCCTCAGTTCCTGTCCTACTTACACCACCCTGAAGGTGGAGACCGAGTCGCCACGGGGGCGCATTGCCCTGATGCGGGCCGTCCACGAGGGACGGGTGGGCATCAGCGACCGCATCGTCTCCCACTGGGAAATGTGCCTGCAATGCCGCGCCTGCGAGGCGGTATGTCCTTCCGGCGTGCCCTACGGTCGCATCATGGAATACACCCGGGCCCAGACCCTGTCCCAGGACAAGCAGGGGGCGGCGCTGAAACGGGTTGACCGCTTCTTCCTGCGGGCAGCCCTGCCCCATCCCGGGCGCCTCCGGTTCGGCGCCCATTTATTGCGAATTTACCAGCGCTCCGGCTTGCGCAGCCTGGTCCGGGCCTCGCGACTGCTCAGGCTGCTGCCGGAATCCCTGCGGCAGATGGAGGCACAGCTTCCGGACTTGAGGGAACCCTTCTTCGGCCCCTCCAGCCAGGTCTATTCGGCCCGCCCCAGGCGGAATAACGGAGACGCGGCGGCGACCGCTCCCAAGGTGGCCCTGCTGTCGGGCTGCGTTATGCCGCTGATGCAGGGGGATACCATGCGCGCCGCCGTGCGGGTGCTGATCCGCAATGGCTGCGATGTGGCGGTTCCCAGGGGACAGGTCTGCTGCGGCGCGCTGAACCTGCACGCGGGTGACCTGGAAACGGCCCGGCGGCTGGCGCGGAAGAACATTGACGTTTTCCTGGCCTCCGGCGCGGACACACCGGGTTACAGGATAGTGACTGCCTCGGCCGGCTGCGGCTCCAACATGAAGGAGTACGGGGAACTGCTGAAGCACGACCCCGAATACGCTGAGCCGGCCCGCCGCTTCGCCGAGTTAACGGTGGATATTACCGAGTTCCTGGCCGGCCTGCCGCTGGACCCGCCCCGGGGGACAGTCAACCGCCGTGTCACCTACCAGGACCCCTGCCACCTGGCCCACGCCCAGCGTATCACCCGGCAGCCCAGGGAAGTCCTGGGGGCCATCCCCGGCCTTGAACTGGTGGAAATGGAGGCGGCGTCCATGTGCTGCGGAGGCGCCGGATTCTACTCCATGGTGCAGCCCGACGTGTCGGGGCGCATCCTGGAAACCAAGGTGGGCAATATCGAGGCCACCGCCGCCGAGCAGGTGGTTACCGCCAACCCGGGCTGCATGATGCAGATAGAGCAGGGCCTGGCGTCGAGGGGCTGCCCCGCTTCCGGCCAGCGCGTCGCCCACGTGGTGGATCTGCTGGATGAGGCGTACCGGAACGAGGGGTAGCAGAACCGGCGGCGGGGATGCTGTTGCTTCTGCCAGCGGGGTGGCGCGTCAGCTTGGCCTGGAAGCCACGATGAAGACGTAGTCCCCGCCGTGGTTGCGGTACTTTTCCGCTACCTGTTTGAAGACTCCCGATTCAATATCCCGTTGCAGCCGAGCGCATCCCTCCGCCATTTCCCCGGCGTCGGCCAGGGTGGAAAAGGTGGAGATGCCCCGCCGTATCTCATCCGACAGGTAAAGCTCCGGCTTGTGCTTCCCGGCATAAAGGAAGAGATCTTGCAGGTCCGGCTGCACGTCATAAGGTTCAACGTGGTCAACGGTAAAGCCTGCCGCGTCCAGCGCCCTCGTCACTGAACTAAGAGAGGGCATTTGCTTCGTTGAACGGGCCATGGCCGTGGGAAAGTATTCATTGAGCCAGTAGCCCGCCATCTGGTCGCTGGTGCTGGTAAAGATGACCAGCCTGCCTTCCCGCAACACACGAAAGGCCTCGCAGAAAACAGGCGCCAGGTCGGGCAGGTGGTGGAGGGCCATGGTGCAGACGGCGCCGTCAAAGCTGCCGTCCCGAAAGGGCAGGGCCGCCGCATCGCCCCTTGCCAGGTGAATTTCCCGGCCCTTGCCCCGCGCCGACCGGAGCATTCCCGTCGACAGGTCCACTCCGTACCAGTAGCCGTCACGCGCCGCCAGTTGAAGGGTGTAGTTGCCGGTGCCACAGGCAATATCCAGGTACCGCCGTCCACTTTGCAGGTTGACGTGGCGGGCCAGCCGCTCGGTGAGATACGGGTCTGCCCGGCGGGTGGCGTCGTAGTTAACGCCAATGTTGTCGTAAAGGGGCGTAGTGTCTGAAGAGGACATGCAGGACGACTCCCCTTTGTCTGCCAGGGTATGGTCGCAGTATTTTTCATAAAGGCTAACTAATTATTCATAGCATGTCAATAAGTTTGGCGAAATCGGCGGACAGTTCCTTCCAAGTGCTACACTATTTGCGGCACTCAAACCTTTCCCGGCGGCCGCATGGTTAAGAATAAGACCCTGTTACTCCTGGCGATTCTGGCGCCAACCCTTTTGCTGCTGGCAGTCATCGCGCCGCCAGCCCATGCCCACGGGTTTGGCGAACGGTACGATTTGCCGCTGCCCCTTACCTATTTTGTCTTCGCCGGAGCGGCGGCGGTGGTTCTTTCCTTCGTGGTGGTGGGCCTGTTTGTCCGCGGGCAGCACGACGGTTCGGAGTACCCCAGGCTGAACCTGTTCAGGTCGCCCGTAGTGGAGCTTATCCTGACGGGCCCCGTAACCTGGCTCCTGCGGGCGGCGTCCCTGTTCCTCTTCTTCCTGGTAATCGCCACCGGGCTGTTCGGTTCCGAGCGGCCGGTCAACAACCTTACCCCCACCTTTGTCTGGATAATCTGGTGGGTGGGCATGGGGTTCGTGGTGTCGCTGCTGGGCAATCTGTGGGCGGTCGTGAACCCCTGGAAAATCCTGTACGGGCTGGCGGAGTCGGTGTTCCACCGCTTCAATCCGGACTGGGAATTGACCCTGGGCATGGACTACGCGGAACGGGTGGGGGTATGGCCCTCGGTGGCCCTGTTCTTCGCCTTCGTGTGGGTGGAGAACGCCTTGCCCGAAGCGGCTTCCCCGGCGGTGCTGGCCTGGCTGATTATCGCCTACAGCTTGGTAACCCTGGGGGGCATGTACCTGTTCGGCAAGCACGAGTGGCTCAGGCATGGGGAAGTCTTCACCGTCATTTACGGGTTCCTGACCCGTTTCTCCATTACCGAAGTGCGGGCCAGGGTCACTGTGGATTGCGGGGAATGCGCCGGGCCGCTGTGCGGGGACAAGTCGGACAGCGCCGACCGGAGTTGCGTGGACTGCTACGAGTCCTTTGAGTACGCGGAAGAGCGGGAGTTTAACCTGCGGCCTCCGGCCATCGGCCTGCATACCCGGTATCCGCTGCCGGCGGGGCTGACGGCCCTGGTGCTGCTGGTGCTGGCCACCGTTACCTTCGACGGCTTCAGCGACACGCCCGAATGGGCCGCCGTGCTGGGCTGGGCGCTGACCCAGACGCCCCAGCTGACTTCGCCCTACTTCAACGGCCTGGTAATCGCCAACACCCTGGGGCTGGCCCTGTTCCCCCTGACCTTCGCGGGGATTTACTGGGCGTTCTCGTCGATGATGCGGTGGGTCGTGGAGCGCAGCGGGGGTTCCAGTCCGACGGCCGGGGAGTTGATGACGGCCTTCGTCTTTTCCCTGGTGCCCATTGCCCTGGCCTACCACTTCGCCCACTACCTGGGCTTCCTGCTGATCCAGGGGCAGTTGGTCATCCCCCTGGCATCGGACCCTTTCGGGGCGGGAGCGGACCTGTTCGGGACAGCGGGGTACGTGGTGAACATCGCCATCACCAACGCCCGGTTCATCTGGTTCTTTGCGGTCATATCCATAGTGGTGGGGCACATCATCGCGGTGTACCTGGCGCACCTGCGGGCCAACACCATATACGGAGGCGGGTCGCTGGCCCTGAAAAGCCAGTTGCCCATGCTGGCGCTGATGGTTATCTACACCGTGGTGAGCCTGTGGATAATTTCGCGGCCGATTACGGAGTAGTCCTTAATCCACGAAGGGCGGGAAGAAGCGCGAAGGGGTTGATTGTCACCGTTAGCCGGTTTGCCTGCCGTATATTTCATCAAACGCCAAGAAGCCGGGCCACTTGGCCCGGCCTTTCTTTTCTTCGTGGATC
The DNA here is from genome assembly GCA_034422655.1 of Dehalococcoidia bacterium. Lineage (GTDB taxonomy): Bacteria > Chloroflexota > Dehalococcoidia > Lucifugimonadales > UBA3495 > Bin22. Next base: position 65,815 of record DAOUJN010000035.1, on the reverse strand, counting down.
TTTGTGTCCTTCGTGGACAGCGAGACTAGCTTTCCAGCTTTACCGGGTTTCGCAGGACGCCGATGCCGTCTATGTCGATTTCGCAGACGGCGCCGTCGTCCATGTTGCTGGTGGTGCCCGGGGTGCCGGTGTAGATGCAGTCGCCGGCCTCCAGGGTAACGTAGCGGGAGATGAACTCGATCATGGTGGGCACGTCGAAGATCAGGTGCGCCGTGGTCTCGTTCTGCTCCTCGCTGCCGTTGACGCGGGTGCGCAGGTGCTGGGCGTGGGGGTCCAGGTCCGTCTCAATCCAGGGGCCCATGGGGGAGAAGGTATCGGCGGACTTGGCGCGCCACCAGTCGGAGTTGTTGTCGTTGCGGTCCCGGCGCTGCCAGTCGCGGGCGCTGACGTCGTTGCCGCAGGTGTAGCCCAGGACGTGGTTCAGGGCGTCTTCCTTGGAAACGTTCTTGCAGGTGTCCTTGATGATCAGGACCAGTTCGCCCTCGGCGTCCAGGCGTTCCACTTCCTTGGGGCGGATGATGGTGTCCTCAGGGCCGATGACGCTGGTGGGGGTCTTGTGGAAGACCATGGGGTAGGGGGGAGCCGGCCGGTCGCCGATGTGGCTGGTGTAATTCAGGCCCATGGCCAAAATTTTGCCGGGGACTACGGGGGCCAGCAGCTTGACGTCCGAGAGCTTGTGAACGTGGTCGGTGACGGTGAAGTCGCCGAAAATGTCGCCGTCGATGGCGGCCACGCTGTCGCCGTCGATTACGCCGGAGTGAACTCTTCCGTGGGCTTCGTACCGGGCTATCCTCATCTGTTGCTCCTTGAATGTTTGAGAGAAATTGGCGCCCGCCGCGCGGATGGCGGCAAGGCGCACTAATGTTAGCACCTGCGGTGGGGGTTGGCTACCGTTGGGGTTGGCGCACAGGGTATCAAGTCAGATGGTCGGTTCCCATATCCGCTGCATGTCCAGCACAAACCCTGGCAGTTCCGGGTCGCCGGACAGAGTTTCGGGGGCTTCCAGGACTTCCACCGCTACGCCGGGGCGGTAGATGTACACGCGATGATTGGAGTCTATAGGGTCTATCAGCCAACCCAGGCGAGAGCCGTTATTCAGGTATTCTTCCATTTTGTCCTGAATGTCGCGAAGGCGGTCGGAGTGGGAACGCAGTTCGATTACAAAATCGGGGCAAAGGGGGACGAACCGGTCCATTGCCCCCTGGGGCAACTCGGCCAGACGGCTCTTCAGCGCCCACGAAGCGTCGGGGGAGCGCAAGGCTCCATTTGGCAAAACGAAGCCGCCATTTGAGTCAAAAGCCAGTCCGGCGCTGTCATCCTCGGCCCAAATTTCCAGACGAGACGAGATTTTGTTGTTGCGGTTGGAGGTATTGCCACTGGTTGGCGCCATAAGTTCCAGCTCTCCCCGGGCGTTGATTTCGATGCGGAGTTCGTCGTTAAGACTGCACAATTCCAGCATCTGGTCCTCAGTCAACTTCAATTCCGGGGGCAACCGGAGCACGACGGGGCCGTAGGGTTCCGGGGTGACCGGATCCGGTACTGCCGGGGTTTCCTGGCGGGGTTTTGCCCGGGGTGTGGTCATCTTGCAGCCACCTCTTTGCGGTCAGGCCTGGTGGTTTCTTGAAATGATACCAGAATCGCTACCCCTGCTGGGCGTATTGCTGCTGGGCCAGGGTCTGGTAGGTGACGGGCGTAACCTGGACCAGGCCGGCGTCCACGGGCAGCACCACGCCGTTGACCCAGCGGGACTCGTCGCTGGCCAGATAGAGGGCCGCGTAGCCGATGTCCCAGGAATCGCCCTCGGTGCGCAGGGGGGCGGCGCTGCGGCGGATTTCCCGCAGGTCGTCGTCCATGCGGGGGGCCACCATGGGGGAGTAGACCAGGCCCGGGGCGATGCAGTTGACGCGGATGCCGTCGGGGCCGTGGTCGGCGGCCATGGACATGGTCAGGCCCTGCACCGCCGCCTTGGACGTGGTGTAGGGAGTGCTGCTGTGGGCCCGCAGCCCGGCGATGGACGAGATGTTGATGATGGAACCGCCGCCGCTTTCGATCATCTTCGGGATGGCGTACTTGCTGCACAGGACAATGCTCTTGACGTTGACGGCCATGACGAAGTCCCAGTCTTCTTCGCTGACCTCCAGCACCGAACCGCGGCGGGAGATACCCACGTTGTTGTCCAGCACGTCCAGGCGACCCCAGCGGTCAACGGCGGCGTCCACCATGCGGCGGCAGTCGTCGGCATTGATGACGTTGGCCTCGAAAACGTCGGCCTCGCCGCCCTCATCGCGGATGATGGACAGGGTCTCTTCGGCGCGGGCCTGAACGTTGTCAACCAGCAGGACTTTGGCGCCTTCGCGGGCAAAGAGCACTGCGGCGGCCTTGCCGTTGCCCACGCCGGGACCGCTGGAACCGGCGCCGGTTACTATTGCTACCTTTCCTTCAAGCCTGCCGCTGCGTTCGGGCATATCTCTGCTCCTGCTGGTTGACAACCAAGACTATCCACGAATAGGCACGAATATCTCGAATGAGAAGTTCTATGCCGGTACTTTATTTGTGGGCATTCGTGTCTATTCGTGGATGAAGATGGGCTAAGTTATGGACACCAGTTCAATTTCGAAGGTCAGGTCCTTGCCGGCCAGGGGGTGGTTTGCGTCCATGGTTATCTTGTCGTCGGACAGGGCCGCCACGGTCATGGTTACCGGACGGCCGCCGGGGCCGGTGGCCTGGAGCTGCATGCCCACTTCCAGGGGTATGGTAGTGGGGATTTCCGACCGGTCCACTTCAAACACACCGTCGGGGCGGTGCACCCCGTAGGCCTGGTCGGCGGCAATAACTACGGTACGGGTCTCACCCAACTCCATGCCGACGATGCCCCGCTCAAAGCCGGGGATCATCTGTCCTTGGCCGATGGTGAACTGCAGGGGGTCGCCGCCTGTGGAGGAATCGAACACCGTGCCGTCGTCCAGCGTGCCGGTGTAGTGGACGCTTACCGTGTTGCCTTCCATTGCTTCAGTCATTATTTGCCTCCTGGGCTGATTGACCAACCTTAACACCGTTGGTGGGGGAAGTCCAATTGAGCAAAGCCAGCGCGGCCATCGCTCATAGCTACTCACAATCCATAGGAAAGGACTGTCCATCCAGGCCCACGGTTCCGGTCTTCGCCAGAGCCCCGGACGCCAAGTTGAACAACCACTCAAAGAGAGGTCGGATTCTTGGTGGCCGTCTGCTGGTATGAAGTTGGTTGCAAGGCTTAAATGCGTTACTCTTCAAAGCCACTCGGACCGAACGAGACAAACTCTCTTGGCAAGGAAAGAGGAGAGGGCATCCGCAATTACGGATGCCCTCCATCAATAGTACCCACGACTCTTCTCCAGACCTACTTGCTGCGAGCCTTCCCGGCATCGGAGCGCTTCTTGCGCCACTGGCCATTATTGTTCCGGGCCCTGGGTTGAGCCCCGCCTTTGCTGGGTACATGGGGAACTCTTCCAGCTCTTCTGTCTGCCATCTTTTGCACCTCCTTTCCCCGACAGGGATGATTTTCCTAAATGCTAGCTCATATTTTATTCTATTTAATTTATGTGTTTATTTCAAATATATCTGAATTCTTAGGCTAGGGGCTTTAGCGACCGAGCAAGAATCTATGCTCCCTGACTCTATTGTACCGCTCAAGAGAACATATGGGGGCCTTTTATTCCCCCTCCATACACAGACCGACCAATCACAGTTTACTTCTCAAGGACGCAGGATTCCCCCTTTGCGTCGTCGGGATTAACCCCAGTAGGGTCTGCCGGTTCCAGCACTTCACATTTCAAGGTCCCATAGGTAACTGTGTAGTTTTTGAAGTGGCTCCAGCCATCAGGCTGCGCTGGTTGCACCATGACGGCGCGACCCGGACGAGCAGCGAATACGCCCACTCTTTCAACCTCTAGGGGAAAGAGCGGCGTGTATACCAGCAGTTGCCCGAAGCCGAGGTCATACAGGCCGTCGCTGCCCTTTTCCGGAATAGCAGTGCCGTGTGGGTAAACTCCTTCCTCCAGGACAATGTCGGCATTAGACGCTATGCCCTCGGAAGTCTGCTCCTGTATCCCCTGGCAGGCCACAAGTACGAACAAAATTGGGATCAGGGTCGCCATTAGTCGCTTCTTCATAGTCTTCTCCGTTTCTTGTTCATCAGCAGAAATTCTGGGTGAAATAGACCGTCCTTCTCGCAAAAGCCACGCCGATACCTTCTTTCCTATATGAGCGGTTGAGGATATTCCTTCTGTGCCCGCCGCTGCCCATCCACGAATCCATAGCTATTTGAGCGACCTCTGCCGGCGCCATCTTTGAGTAGTTGATGCCATAGCTGGTGAAAATGTTCTCGGCAATGCCAATTCCAAAGGCGTAGCCCAAGTCCACACGGCAGTTGTATCCCTGCCGACTGGCCCTTTCGCTGGGACCCTCTCCTTGAAGGTTGTCGTGGGAGTAGTAATTTGAAGCAACCATGTCTTTGCTGTGGTTGCGGGCGACTTGGGCCAGCTTTTCGTCGTATTCCAGTGCTGGCACCCCACTGCTGGCCCTCGCCTGGTTGACCAATTCGTGGGTCAATCTCCCAATCATCAAATCTCTCTCTTCGGGCGACGGCGTGGGCGTCTTGGTGGGGTGCATAGTAGCGGTGGGAGCTGTTGTGGGTGTCAACTGAGCCGGCGGCACAGGAATCACGGGCATTTGAGGAGTACCGTCAGGCCGGCCTGCTTGAGTAGGTGAGGGTGGACCAGGGGTATCGGGCATCCAGGACAAGGGGGTCAGCAGCTTATCCCACACTCGAGTCGGTGTGATATTCCCGTGTTCCGAGTAATCAGCCCAGATTGCCCAAGCCAACAGGAGTAACAGGACCGCTGCGACTATCTGGAGCCAGCGGGGTTTGCGCCTGCTACGTGTCCGAACTGGCCGAGTAGTGCGATTACTCGGAGGAACATTCGCATACTCCGAGCCTTGATACTGGTGATGGTGGGGGCGGGGGGGTCGGGGCCGTCGTGGATTACGGCTTCCGCCCCTGTTTCTTCGCGCCATACGGACGACTCCCTTCTAGATAGGTCACAAGGTAGTCGTCGGCCAGAGAAGGCAGAGGGTGTGCAGGTGATGAATCCAAGACTAGATACCGCAGATGAAATGTCGGAGCGAAGCGCAGGGGAAGCGAAGAGGGCGTAGGGACAGGCAATTGGGAACCCCCATACAGCTTTAAGACTACGGCTACCTGCCACGAACGCCCAAATCCTGTGTAAGTCCAACACAGGGGCAATAGGCTGCACTCATCAGATGACCTACACGGTGGCGTGGTGATGTGGCTGTGCCCTGTGGGGCTTTTAGGGTCGTCCGTTGCAAAGGAAATATAGTCGGGAACACCGTGGGTGTCAACGAGGTCCGGCCGCTGAAAATCCGTAGAATCAGACCGCCGGTCAGGGTTTTTCAGATAGGGCGAATAGTCTAGCACTTCCCTTTATCGCTGCTCAGTGCTGTACTGTGCGAAAGTACACGCACGAAATACCATCTGAAAACGAACCTGGACTGACCACTGCAATTAGTGGTTTTCTGCTTTCGTCAAATGATACTGTTTTCACAGTCTAAATATGGTAACCATGCATTTAGCCCCGTTCTGGCGCGGGTTTTGCGTTTCGTGTAACATGGTTAGCAAGTACCACCAACCGTCAGTCCAACCACTATTCACCCGGGCAACAGCGGGAGTGAGACCCATGAATAAACGACGCGTTACCAAGCCGGTCTACGTCGGCGGCGTGAAGGTCGGCGGCGACGCCGATATTACCGTGCAGTCGATGACCAAGACCGATACCCGGGACGTCAAGGCCACCGTGCGCCAGATTCACGAACTGGAAGAGGCGGGCTGCGACATCATCCGGTCGGCGGTGCCCGACATGGAAGCGGCCCAGGCCATGGCCGAAATCAAGAAGCAGATAAACATCCCCCTCATCGCCGACATCCATTTCCACTACCAGTTGGCCATCGAGTGCGCCAGGGGTGGCGTGGACTGCCTGCGCCTGAACCCCGGTAACCTGCGCAACGAGGACCAGGTCAGGGAAGTGGTGAAAGTGGCCAAGGAACGGGATATTCCCATCCGCATCGGGGTGAACTTCGGCAGCCTGCCGCCGGTGGGCGGCATTGGCCGCACCCGGGGCTTCTCCCGCCACATGGACCTGGTGAACAGGCTCCCCAAGGCCGGGGAGGCCCGGGAGGGGGAATACAGTATCGTGGACCACATGGTGGCCACCGCCCTGTGGGAAATCAGCCTGCTGGAAGAGCAGGACTTCGACCAGATCAAGATTTCCCTGAAGGCCTTCGACGTGCCCACCACCGTGGAGGCCTACCGGCAGCTTGCCGGCATGGTCCCCTATCCCTTCCACTTGGGAATTACCGAGGCGGGGACCGCCCAGTCCGGTTCCATCCGGACCGCCGTGGGCCTGGGCTACCTGCTGTACGAGGGCATCGGCGACACCATCCGCGTCTCGCTCAGCGACGACTCCGTTGAAGAGGTGGTCGTCGGCTATGAGATTCTGAAGTCCCTGAACCTGCGCAGCAAGGGAGCGACCCTGGTGGCCTGTCCCAGTTGCGGTCGGGCCGACGTGGACGTGCGCAAGCTGGCCAACGACGTGGATGCCCTGCTGAAGAAGTCGGACCGGAACGTCAAGGTGGCGGTCATGGGCTGCGAGGTCAACGGCCCCGGCGAGGCCAAGGACGCCGACGTGGGCATTGCCGCCGGCGCCGGCCGGGCGGTAATCTTCCGGAAGGGCCAGAAGGTAAGGGTGGTGCCCGAAGAAGAAATGCTGACCGCGCTGATGGAAGAGGTGGAGAGTACGCCGGTGGCGCCATAACACTCAATGTACCAGGTACTCCTAACGCTCGACTTTACACAATGGCTGGACACACTGGACGCTGCTGCCGTTAACCGGGTATTGAGCATCCTTGACCGAATGGCGGAAGGAAACTGGGGAGACTACAAGCCACTTTCAGGCACACCGGTGATATTTGAAAGAAGACTAATGGGAAGAGGCCCGGGAATACGGCTGTATTTCTGCCGACAAGGGAATGATACACTGGTGATGTTGACTGGCGGAGACAAAGCCACTCAGCAACGACGGGACATCAGAAGGGCCAGGCTACTAAGGGAGACCTATCAAGAATAACCATTGAGGTTGCCGAGATGCTCACGGACCACAATGACTATGCCAGAGAACGCGCCTTACGCGATCCCGAATTCGCTGCTGTCCTTCGAGAGCGGGCAATCGAGCTTCTTGACGGCAATGAAGAGGACCGTCGTATTGCACATCGGATATTGCATCAACAGCTATGCTTGACTGAAGCCCAAGTGGATGAACTTGTCCGCAACAAGACTGCTGCGTAGCAGGTGACTAGTTCATTTTGCAATCTGCCTCCCTCTACTCACCCCATCACGTCCAAATCGGCCGATTGTTACGCCGAATGAACGAAAGCAGAAACTAAGAGGAATCCTTTGCATGCGTTTAACCCAGCTGGTGACCAAGACTTTGCGGGAGGACCCGCCGGAGGCGGAGACGGCCAGCCACAGGCTGATGCTGCGGGCCGGCCTTATCTACCAGGTGGCGGCCGGCGTGTACGCCTACCTGCCGCTGGCCTGGCGCTCCCTGCGCAAGATTGAGAACATCATCAGGGAGGAGATGGACGCAGCCGGCGGCCAGGAGCTGATGATGCCCGCCCTGCAACCCCGGGAACTGTGGGAGCAGACGGGCCGCGCCGACGCCATGGGCGAGGTGCTTTTCTCCATGGAGGACCGCCGGGGCCGCCCCATGGTGTTGGCCCCCACCCACGAAGAAGTGGTCACCAGCATCGTCCGCGCCAACGTCCAGAGCTACCGCGACCTGCCCGTGATTCTCTACCAGATTCAGACCAAGTTCCGCGACGAACCCCGTCCCCGGGCCGGCCTGGTGCGGGTGCGCGAGTTCGACATGAAGGACGCCTACAGTTTCAATGCCGACGACGACAGCCTGGACGACAGCTACCAGGCCATGGCCCGGGCGTACCGCAACATCTACCGCCGGTGCAGCCTGCCCGTGCTGATGGCGGAGGCGGACAGCGGCGCCATCGGCGGCAAGGACTCCCACGAATTCCTGCTTGCCACCCCCACCGGCGAGGACACGGTCATCACCTGCCGCGCCTGCGGCTACACGGCCAACGCCGAGAAGGCCCAGGGCCTGTACCCCGAACAGGCGGTGGTGGCGGAACTGCCCCTGGAGGAAGTGGACACCCCCGGCCAGAAAACCATCGCCGGTGTGGCAGATTTCCTGGACGTGCCAACCAGCCAGACCCTCAAGGCCGTCTTCTATGCCGCCGACGGCGAGGTGGTTTTCGTTACGGTACGGGGCGACCTGGAGGTCAACGAGGTAAAGCTGAAGAATAACCTCCACTGCAACGACCTGCGCTTCGCCACCGATGAAGAGGTGCGCGAAGCCGGCCTGGTGGCCGGGTCCGCCTCCCCCATCGGCATCACCAATATGCGGCGGGTGGCAGACAACTCCATCACCCAGGGCAGCAACTTCGTGGTGGGGGCCAACAAGCCCGATACCCACTTCCGCAACGCCAACTACCCCCGGGACTTTGACGTGGACCTTCTCACCGACATCGCCCTTACCCAGCCGGGCCACCTGTGCCCACTGTGCCCGACGCCCCTGGAGGCCACCCGGGGCGTGGAGGTGGGCCACATCTTCAAGCTGGGCACATCCTACAGCGAGGCCCTGGGCGCCATGTACCTGGACCAGGAGGGCCAGCAGCATCCCATCACCATGGGCTGTTACGGCATCGGCGTGGGGCGGTTGCTGGCCGCGGCCATTGAGCAGAACCACGACGACCGGGGCATTGTCTTCCCCCCGCCCATCGCCCCCTATCAGATCCACCTGGTGGGCCTTAACCTGACTGACGAGACGGTGGCCGCCGCCGCCAACGACCTTTACCGTCAGTTGTGGGACAACGGCATCGAGACCCTTTTCGACGACCGGCCCGACCAGGCTGCCGGAGTGAAGCTGAACGACGCCGACCTGATGGGCCTGCCCCTGCGCCTGGTGGTCAGCCCCCGCAACCTGCGCAACAACGCAGTGGAGATGAAGGGCCGTACCGAGTCGGAGGCAAGCATGGTGCCCCTGGAAGAAGTGGCAGCAACGATTCGGCGGGCTCTGCAGGCGTAACGGTGGGCGGCAATTCACGGGGACTGCGGCCCCTGACCATAGTTGAACGCCACTATACCTGGATGTACGGCTTCATGCCGTCCGTGGCAATCTATGCCGTCCTGCTGGCCGTGTCCTACGGGCTGACCCGCCCGGACATGAACATCTTCATCTACTACCTGACCTTTTCCCAGACCGTGGACCCGATTACGGGCCGGGAATTTCCCATCAACGTCCAGATGATGCTGGCCCGGGGGTTTTACCTGATTGCCTATTTCACCTGGGGCCGCTCCACGGGCCACCTGCTGGTGGGCGCCAACGTTGTTGACCGCAGGACGGGGCGGCGGATGCGCACCTGGCAGAAACTGGTGCGCGGCTCAGCGCAGATGCTCACCGGCTCCATGTACATCGTCCTGGACGGCATATCCCTCATCCTGATAATCCTGGACCGGCAGGAAAGGCGGTCGGTTTACGACTGGCTGTCCGGCACTGTGGTGGTGATGGGCGACCTGCCGCCGGAAGAGGAAACGGCGCCGTCCCGGAGTTGGGTTGCGGGACTGGTGGAGGCGCTGCGGGGCCGCCCCGCCGGGGAAAGGCAGTAGATCAGGGTGGGAGCGCAGGCCCGGAAGGCTACTGGCTGCGGGTCTCCAGCACCGAACTCAGGTAAATCAGGTTATCCCGCAATTCGGGCGCTATGTTGCCCTGCCGGGACGACGACAGCAGTAACAGCAAGCGCAACTGGGCCGCCAGGTCGGCCGCCAGCTTTTGCCTGGCCTCCCGCTCCGTGTCCCCCGCCACCGGCACCCGCAGACCCTGCAGCGGCAGCCGGGTGCGCGACTCCCCCGCCCAGAACTGGTCCAGCGTGTCGATAATGAGGATGGGTATCGGCCTGGTTACGACAAAGGGGGCCTCGGGAGGCGAATCTTCCGGGCCCAGGGCAGCCACCTTTACCTGGGTAACGTCGCTGTGGTTAATGTGGAAGACGGCGGCGTTGGGCTGGCTGGCCCCGATAATCCGCCAGTCCCAGTCGGCGGGGGTGGCCTGGTCCATTTCCGACTCTATCCGCACGGGGATGGAATCATGCTGGGCCAGCCTGCGGTCGTCTTCCGATTGTGGGTTGGGTTGGGATTCGGGGCCGGTCATGGATGTACCTCGCTTGCGCTACCAATAAAGTAAACTTGCACAGGGCAACCGTTACAGAGTCAAATCAGCCTCGATGAATCTTCGGTTCTTTGAGTCAACGGCCAGGGCAAAGATTTCCAGGGCCAGCGCGCCCAGCAAGGTGCTGCTGCCCGTCGGCCCAAAGATGGTATAGACGCTACGGCGCCGACCATCGAGTTCCATGGTAACCGGTCCAACAGGAAGCTCACGCCTGGAGCCGTCGGCCAACCTGAACACTTCGGTAAATTCCTGCTCCACACCCAGGTCCTCCAGAATAAACGCAGGTACCTGAGGATAGAAGGCGCCGGTATCCACCAGCCCATTCAAGGCATGAGAGCGGGTACCGTCGCTGCTCCAGAGCGTAAAGTCCACGTAGAAAGTACCCACTTCCCCTCCGATGGTGGTTCCGGGCAGTACCAGCTTTTCACCCGGCAGCCTGTCTTCTGCCGGTATTTTGGGCGTGTATTCAGTAGTCATTCAAGGAACTCTTGCTCCTACTTCTGCTCCACCTCGATGTCCCAGGCGTTGTACACCTGTTCCGGCAGGGTGATGGGGCCGACGGCCTCCTCGTAGTCCTTTACGTGCTTGTTGGCCAGCAGGGCAAAGGCCTTGAGCATCTGGGGGCTAACCTTGATCCTGGCACGCAGGATGGGCTCCCGCTCCTCCATCTGCTCTCCGAAGAACATAACGGCCGAATAGAGGCTGCTGTAGATGTGGAAGGAATCGCAGTAAAAGGTTATGGGTTCCCCGGAGGCCTCGGCTGCCTGGGTATCGCCGGGGTTGATGTAGCTGTCCTCCTGTGGCGGCTGGTCTTCCGGTGGAACGTAGGGGCGCTGGATGATAGGCATTGGATTTGACCTCCCCGTTTCTGTTGCGGCGTTCTCCATTATACACAGCAGGGGAAGCTATAGGCTGTGACCAGCGCCGCGAACATGACCTGCCCGGATCCCGGCAGCCGCACCGCGCTCATGCCGCCGGAAAGAGGCGGCCCATGAACCGCTACAGGACGTAATTTGGGTTGCCCTTCATGCCCTTACCTTCCGCCACCCGGCTCAGGTGGTAGTAACCTATGGCCAGCGCCTCCCATTCGGCGGTGGACTTCCTGGCGCCGATGAGCCGCAGCCGCAGCATGATGGCGTAGGCCAACTGGTCCTGGGGCACCCGGGCGTGGCGGGCGATGGCGGCGCGCACCTCCTGGGCCGCATAGGTGTACAGGGGCAGTTGACGCCCGGTGGTCCACTGCGACAGCAGACCGTCCAGCAGTTCCAGCGACGGCTCCGGCCACCGGATGCCCGAAGGCTGTCCGTAGGCCACCGCCCCGGGCTGCCAGCATCCCGCCAGCCCGTCCAGGCTTTCCACCAGGCGCCCTATCCGTTCCGGAGCGGCCTGGCCGCGGCTCCGGGACAGCCGGATTACCCCCGTGTCCATGCCTCCTCCCGGCAGAAAGACGGCCCAGCCCGTTTCCCGTACGCCGGCGGCCAGGGCCAGCAGGGTCACCGCAGCGCCCTCGCCAGGGCCGGGTCGTGGGCCGGACTGTGGGCGATCGCCTTAGCGCCGTCTGCCGCGCCTGTATGCTGTGAGTAGATCCTGGAGGATACGGGCCGCGGGTTTACCGGCAATGGCAGCGGGGATTCGACAGGTGATTCCGGCTGGCCGTACAGGCCCACGTAGGAATATCTGCCGCACTGCAGGCAGATCCAGTCTCCCCGGTCCATCGCCAGGTCCCCGCCGCACCTGCGGCACGCCTTTAGAATATAGTTGTTCAAGCGGTCCCCCAATGATGTTCAGTGTAGAACAATTGTTCTACACTGACGGCGTCATTGTCAAGGGGCGGAAGTCGGCGGGGTACCGGCCTCATCTGCGTGGTTATGTAGGTGGGACGAGGCTGCCACAAGGTCAGCCCCTACGCAGTCGCCGGAAATCACCACCTGATCTGGGTCCCTGCCAAGTCGCCCCATCCATAGCGTCGCCGGCAGGCAAAGGGTACAATTTGCCGGGCCGCGGCGGCGCGGGCCGCAAGAATTTCCGGGAAGGGGGATCCAATGGAAAGCAGTCCTTCACGCGACGTCGCCCAGCCCACGCCTTCCCTGGCCCGGCGGCTGGCGGAGGTGGCGTGGGCTTTCCTGCCCCTGGGGTGGATTGCCTTCGGCGGCCCCCAGGCCCACATCGCCCTGCTCCAGGAGCGGTTCGTGGCCCGGCGGGGCTGGCTGGACGAGCAGCGCTTCGTGGAGCTGCTGGGGCTGGGCCAGGGCCTGCCCGGGCCCACTTCCACCCAGATGGTGGTGGCCGTGGGGACTGCCCGGGCCGGCCCCCCGGGCGGCCTGCTGGCCTTCATCCTGTTCCTGTACCCGGCGGCCACCATCATGGCCCTGGCCGGCCTGGGCGTGGCCACCTTCCTGGCCGACGGCGGCCGGCCCGACTGGCTGGACGGGGTGCAGCCGGCCACCGTGGCCCTGGTGGCGGTGGCCGCCTGGCGGTTGGGCACTGCGGTCATCAGGACGCGGCTGACCATGGCCCTGATGCTGGCGGGCGCGGTGGTAACCATCCTGGTGCGCCAGCCCTGGGCCTTTCCCGCCACCCTGGCCCTGGGCGGCGTGGTTACCATGATCGCCCTGCGCGCCCAGCGCCATGATACCGAGCAGACCGCCGGCGTCCCGCTGGACAACCTGGGCATTTCCCGGGCCGCGGGCGCCGTCCTGCTGCTGCTCTTCTTCGGCCTGCTGGGGGGCCTGATACTGGCCCGCCTTTTCCTGGACCAGACCTGGCTGCAACTGCTGGAATCCTTCTACCGCACCGGTTCGCTGATTTTCGGGGGCGGCCAGGTGGTGCTGCCCATGCTGAGCGCGGAGGTGGTGGAGCCGGGGTGGGTGACGGAGCAGCAGTTCCTGGACGGCCTGGCCCTGATGCTGGCCCTGCCGGGGCCGCTGTTCAGCTTCAGCGCCTACTTGGGCGCGGTGGCCGGGGGCGTGCCGGGGCTGTTCCTGGCCTTCGTGGGCCTCTTCCTGCCGGGGGTGCTGATAATCTACGCGGTGCTGCCCTTCTGGGAGCGGCTGCGGCGGTATCCCTGGGTGCGGATAGCGCTGGTGGGCGTCAACGCCGCCGCCATCGGCCTGGTGGTGGGCGTGGTCTTCCTGCTCTGGCAGCGGGCCGACCCCAGCGCGGCCGGGGCCGTCATTGCCCTGCTGGCCTTTGGCTCAGTGATGTTCTTCCGCATCCCCGCGCCCCTGGTCATCATCGGCGCTGGCGTCCTGGGCTGGCTCTTCAGCCTGCCGGGGCTGCTTTAGGATTTATCCACGAATATAGACACCTCTGAATTGGGCGGGTTCACGCTTTGACAGCCGTTTGCATTAGTCATATAGTTAGCTAACGTAATTTTTCGGAAGGGAAACATGGCAACAGTGAACGTACATGAGGCCAAGACCAACCTGTCCCGCCTGCTCAAGCAGGTCGAGTCCGGCGAGGAGGTCATCATAGCACGCAACGGCAGGCCCGTGGCCCGGCTTACGCCGGTCCGGCAAAGGGGCCAACCCCGGCCCGACGTGTTGCGGGGAAAGGCCTTCCTGCCGGATAGTTTCTTCGACCCTTTGCCGGAGGAAGAGTTGAACCTGTGGGAAGGGCAGAGTGATTCCCATTGAGAATCTTGCTGGACACCCACGCCCTGATCTGGTGGCTTACCGATAGCAGCCGTCTGTCTGATGCAGTGCACGGCGCAATTCTCGACCCGGCGAACGAGAAATTGGTAAGCGCGGCGTCGGCATGGGAGGTTGCCACCAAATGCCGCCTGGGCAAACTGCCGGAAGCGGAAGCTCTGGCTTTCGATTTTGTGGGAATTATAACTCGCCAGGGCTTTGCAGAACTGCCCATAACCGTAAGCGACGCCGCCCGCTCCGGAAGCCTGCCCGGTCCCCTTCGCGACCCCTTCGACCGGATGCTCATAGTACAAGCGCAGACGCTCAACCTGGTTCTCATATCCAACGAATCCATCTTCGACCAGTACGGCGTCCTCCGGTTGTGGTAGGTGTCTCACCGGAGTTACCCGGACTTCATCAGCGTTCATACGCTCCGGTTCGTGGCTAACCTGCCTACTAGAGCGAAAATTCCACGCCGACGCCGACTATCTCTATTTGCATGGAGCGGGTGTCCGGCGCGCCGTCGGCGAAGGTTACGCCCACGGTAACGTTCAGGCCCTTCTGTACCTCGGGGGAGTCGGGAATTTCGAAGCGGGCATCCAGGTTATCGCCCTGCAGGTCCACCGCCATGTGCTCGGCGATGCGCTTCTCCCCGTCGTACACGATCACCTCGTGCACCGTGGCGTGGGAGCGGGTGCGGAAGCTGACCAGCGCCGCCTCGGCCCTGGTGGCCTTGCCGTCGGCGATAGCCATGGTGGGAATGGGGAAGTGTACCCAGGTGTTCTGTCCGCCGGCCCCTTCGATGCGGACGAAGGGCCCGGTATGCCGCACCGACGTGATGCGGCTCAGGTACTCCACCTGCATGGTTGACCCGTGGACCCATTCAACATACGTGCCGTCTGCCATATCAAACCTTCCTGTGTGGACGTGGGGATTCGGTTGCCTTCCAGGGCAGGAGACCGCCATCGGTTTTCTGACGGGATTATAGCGGGGAAGCGGGCGCCGGTACAGTGGCGGCAGGGCCAGTTCCCCGCATACACCGGGGGACGGCCCCGGCTGTACCGGCCCGGTGACAGCCAGGGGTTGCGCCAGGGGGGGATTTCTTGTAATCTTGGGACTGCCCGGCGCTACGGGCAAAACTTATGAATTGAGGAAGAGCAAGAATGTTTAACCCGCTCCAATGGTTGAAGATTCAACAGGCCGAAGCCCACTGTGACATCCCCTGCGGCATCTACGACCCCGTTTCCGCCAAGATTGCCGCCCAGACCGTCCAGAAGATGGTGCTGCGCATGCAGGCCCTGGAGGAAGGCGACGACCACGCGGCCTACGCCAACACCATGTCCCGCTACATCGCGACCAAGGAAGAACATGCCGAGACGTGCAAGCGCGAACTGCGGATTCTCTGGGCCGACTATGCCTGGCCCAACATGCCCGAAGGTTTTGACCTGCACGGTTCCTTCAACGCCGCCCTCAAGCTGGCCGGCCGCTGCCGCCAGACCGTTGACATGGCCGCCTGCGAGGAACTGGTAGCCGCCGTGGACGCCATTGCCGCCGCCTTCTGGGCCACCAAGGGCGTCGAGTACAGCGACCCCAACGCCGCCGCAAGGTACGGGACCTAAGAGTTCTCGAGATAATTTGGGGAATATGGTAGGGGCGGGTTTGAAACCCGCCCCTACGTGATTTTCCCTTCTTCCAATCCCGGCACCGCAAGCCGGGCAATCCTACCCTAACCCAGGCTGCCCACGGCATCCTCAACTATGGCCACCGTGCGGTCAATGTCCTCCTCGGTGTGGGCCAGGGAAACGAAACCGGCCTCGAACTGGGAAGGGGCCAGGTACACGCCCCGCTCCAGCATGGCGTGGAAGTAGCGGCCATACAGTTCGGTGTTGGACTGCTCCACCTGGGCCAGCACGTCCACCGGCCCGGGGTTCATGAAGCCGGTCATCATGGAGCCGACGCGGTTCAGGGTGGCGGGAACCTCCGCCCGGGAAAAGGCCTGGGTAATGCCGTCGGCCAGCCGAGAGGCCAGCGACTCCAGCCGCTGGTAGGTGCCGTCCTGCTGAAGTTCGGTCAGGGTGGTCAGGCCGGCGGTTACGGCCAAGGGGTTTCCGGACAGGGTGCCGGCCTGGTACATGGGGCCCAGGGGCGCCACCATCTCCATGATTTCCTGGCGCCCCCCGTAGGCCCCCACGGGCAGGCCGCCGCCGATAATCTTGCCCAGGCAGGTAATGTCGGGAGTGACGCCGAACAGGGTCTGGGCGCCCCCGTAGGCAATGCGGAAGCCGGTTATCACTTCGTCGAAGATGAGCATGGCACCGTTGTCGGCGGTCACCTGTCGCAGCGCCTGCAGGAAGCCCTCGGCCGGCGGCACAACGCCCATGTTGCCGGCCACGGGTTCGACAATGACGGCGGCAATGGCGTCGGGCCATGCCTCGAAGAAAGCCTCCACCGAGGCAATATCGTTGTAGTCGGCCACCAGGGTTTCGGCGGCGTAGGCGTCGGGAACGCCGGCGCTGGTGGGGATGCCGTGGGTCATGGCCCCGGAACCGGCCCGGACCAGCAGCCCGTCGGCGTGGCCGTGGTAGCAGCCGGAGAACTTGATGACCTTGCTGCGGCCGGTGTAGGCCCGGGCCAGGCGGATGGCGCTCATGCAGGCCTCGGTGCCTGAACTGACCAGGCGCACGCTGTCCACCGAGGGCAGGGCCTCGCAGATGGTACGAGCCAGTTCCACCTCCATTTCCACTGGGGCGCCAAAGCTGGTGCCTCCCTCGGCGGCCCGGCGCAGGGCTTCCACCACGGCGGGGTGGGCGTGGCCCAGTACCAGCGGCCCCCAGGAACCCAGGTAGTCGATGTACTCATTGCCGTCCACGTCCCAGACGTGGGAACCCTGCCCGCGGGCAATGAAGGGCGGGGTTCCGGCCACGGCCCGGAAGGACCGCACGGGGCTGTTGACGCCGCCGGGGATATAGCGCTGGGCCTGTTCAAAGAGTTGCTGGGATTTAGTTTGGTTCATTTGGGCCTCGTTGCTGGAAGGTCTCTGTAATCGGCTCAGGGATTGATTATATCCGCTCCGCAGTCAACACGAACGTCAATTGTTACCTGCAGCGCTTCCAATTCCGAAGAGCAGAGTATCCGCTCAATGCAGCTCTCGCTGCCCCCGACAAATGTATCGTAGAGATCAATATCAGTGGCTACACACCAGGCCCGGTCTTCAGGCCACCACAAGTTGGGCGACTGGCGTGGATGATCATATACAAATGTCGGGATGTCTTCGATGGCGCTGTGAAATAGAACGTATTCGCGGTTTTGGGCCTTTATGCGGGGAGCATCCTGGTATTTGTCCGCCGTAAATCCGCCAAAGCCATCCCAATAGCCCAAATAACATTTGCCGGCCGTGGCCGTGAAGTCTTTAAGCAGTTCAACCAGGGCCAAGCATTCCTCAAACGGAAGGCTTCCGAAATCCGGGGCTTCCCCCCATTCAACCTTATAAGGAAAAGGCGTCCTGGTTACTTTGCCAATCTGCATCAAGGGATGAACCACTGCTCCGGTCCATTCTGCAATGGTTGCCCAACGGACTCTTGAATACTCTCCACCTTCGTATCGGACGCTGGCGGGGTGAAAGATGCGGGCGTAGGCGGGAAAATTGGCGGGCATCATTGACCGAAGGGAAACACCGTCTCTGCCCCAGGCTTGCAACTGCTCTTCGACCCAACGGGCCGGAGCAATATCTTCCTGCAGCGTCAGACTATCAGGGGTGGAGCGGAAACTCATGGCTTCACCCCGTTGCCGACCATTCTACTAGGGCAAGGTAAGGGACCAATGACGCCGCCTGAGGCGTTGCGATGAGCTAGGGCGTATGATTGTTGGGATTTGGTTTGGTTCATTGATTCCTCGTCTTCGCCAACGGACATTTTTCAATTGAGGCTATGAAAGTCTCCGGTAAGTTCTTTCATTGCGGGGCAGTATTTCTTCAACAGTTATTACTCTATCCGTGTAGTCAATGGAGTAAATTACCCGGTAGTTGCCCACCCGAATGCGGTGAAGGCCCCGACTGCCACGCAACCTTGCGGAACCCACTGGGCGGGGATTCCTGCCCAAGTCATCAATGGTCGCGGCAATGCGCCGAGCATAGTCCGCATCCAGTTCCTGTAATTGCCGTTCTACACGCCTCCCCCGAAACCTAACCCGAAAGGGCATCAGTTACTCCGAATGCGGATGCCCTAAAGGGAACCGTGTCCTCGTCCTTTTCGGGTTCTTCCTCTACCAGCAGCATCAGGAGTATATCTTCCAAGTCCTCATACCCCTCCGGCGAGTTCATGAAGCGCCGATAATATTGGTAGTGGGAGATAAGCTCCCAACGGTCTCGAAAGCCGCGGTTATAGTCCCTGAGAGGTTTGCCAAAGTATTTCCGCCTGCCGCCGTCGAGGTTCAGCGTCCGCAGCCCATTCCTGTTTGGACCGCTGGAGTAGGCATAAAATACAAGCGAGGGAAACACCCAGCCGACCGGATTGTCACTGTCATCGAATTCGACACATACAATAAAGCGTTTCTTGTCAGGCATGAATTCGGGCACCGCAAAGGTTCCATCGCCTTTTCGGCTACAATTTACCGAAAGTTCAAGAACGATTCCCCTGTCGGTTTTCAGCAAAGCATCGGAAGTGCCCTCTGCAACCGGGGCGTAGGGAATCACGCCCCGCTTCAGCAACTCGCTGAAAACGTACATTTCCGCTAATTGCTGGGCAACTTTATCCGTCATCAGAGCCATGCCTACTCCTCCCCCCGCAGCCAGCGGGCTACCTCCTTGGCGTGGTAGCTGATGATTATGTCGGCGCCGGCCCGCTTGATGGCGGTGAGCAGTTCCAGGGTTACCGGTTTTTCGTCGATCCAGCCCTGTTTGGCTGCGCCTTTAACCATGGAGAACTCGCCGCTGACGTTGTAGGCGGCCATGGGGTGGTCGAACCGCTCCCGCGCCGTCTTGATGACATCCAGGTAGGCCAGGGCCGGCTTGACCATGACTATGTCGGCGCCCTCGGCGATGTCGCTTTCGATTTCCCGCATGGCCATGCGGCGGTTGGCCGGGTCCATCTGGTAGCTGCGCCGGTCGCCAAACTGGGGCGTGGAATCGGCGGCGACGCGGAAGGGACCGTAGAAGGCGGAAGCGTACTTGGCGGCGTAGCCCATGACCGGCACCGTTTCCTCTCCATGGGCGTCGAGGGTCTCGCGGATGGCGCGCACTTGGCCGTCCATCATGGCCGACGGGGCCACCATGTCGGCTCCGGCCTGCACCTGGGCCAGGGCGGTGCGGGCCAGCAGTTCCAGGGTCTGGTCGTTGTCGATGCGCTGCCCGTCAATGATGCCGCAGTGGCCGTGGTCGGTGTATTCGCACAGGCACACGTCGCCCACCACCATCAGGTTGGGCGCGGCCTGCTTGATGACCCGTATGGCTTCCTGGATGATTCCCTCCGGGTCGTAGGCGCCGCTGCCCACCGGGTCCTTTTCCTCCGGCAGGCCGAAGAGCAGCACGGCGGGAATGTCCAGGTCCACCACGTCGGTGATCTCCTCTTCCAGCATGTCCAGGGAAAGCTGGTAGTTGCCGGGCATGGGCTCAATGGGCTGCCTGACACCCTGCCCGTGGGTAACGAAGAGAGGGTAGATGAAGTTGGAGGCGCTGAGGCGGGTCTCCCTTACCAGGTTGCGTACCGGTTCCAACTCCCGCACCCGTCGCAGCCGCATATCGGGGAAACTGGTCATGCTTCTTCTCCTCTTTAATCCACGAATAGGCACGAATTTTCACGAATAGTGAAAAGGCAGGGGAAAACGTTGGGATTCCTAGACAAAACTGTCTTACTGGTAGTAACTAACCAGCGCTTCCACCAGGCCTTCCACCGTGTGCTCGCCGGCTTCCAGGTCCACCTGTAAGCCAAGCTCCCGCGCGGTGCCGGCGGTTACCGGGCCGATGCAGGCGATCAGGGCAGACTCCAGCGCCGACTTGTCCCCGTCGAGAATGTCCAGCAGGTTGCGGACGGTGGAGGAACTGGTGAAAGTTATGACGTCCACACCCTGGGACAGCAGCTTGCGGGCATTACTGGCGGCATCCACGGGGGTAATGGTGCGGTAGGCGGTTGCCCGCTCGACCTTGGCGCCCAGGTCGGCAAGGCCTTTGGCCACCACGTTGCGGCCAATGTCCGCCCCGGGCAGCAGCACCGGAACGCCGGACCACTCCCGGCTGGAAAGCTCCTTTACCACAGTTTCAGAAACGGATGTTGTCGGAACAAAGTCGGGTCTGATTCCCCGCTGGACGAGGGCGGCGGCCGTGGCAGGGCCGATGGCCCCAACCATGGAGTCGGCAAAGACCCGGGAATCCTGGTTGTAGGCGTCTATGCGGCCGAAAACGGCTTCAACGGCATTAACGCTGGTGAAAATTGTCCAGAACTTGCTGATTGTTCCGAAGGGAGTTTCCAGGGGAAGCAGGCCGTACTGGGCCAGGGTTGCGTCCAACTCGGCGTAATCTTCCGGGGGCGCGATTTCTATGGACGGCAGTTCCAGGGGTTCAGCCCCCTGCTCTTCCAGTAGTTCCCGCAATCGGGACGCCTGGGTGCGGGAACGGGTTATCAGGACCCTCTTGCCAAAGAGAGGCTGGCGGTCAAACCAGCGGATTTCCTTCCGCAGCCCCGCTACCGGACCGATTACGGCGACCACCGGAGGCGTCAACCCGGCCTCCTTCGCCCGGTCTACCACATCGGTAAGGACACCGTCCACCGTTTGCTGCTTTTTCCAGGTGCCCCACTGGACCAGGGCCACCGGCGTGTCGGGGTCCATGCCCTCCCTCTGCAGGGTTTCCAGGATGGACTGCAGGGCGGCCCAGCCCATGAGAACCACCAGCGTGCCGCCGGTGCGGGCCAGCACGTCCCAGGGGATGGATGATTCGGGCTTGGTGGGGTCTTCGCTACCGCTGACCACCGTGAAGCAGGTGGCGACGCGGCGCTGGGTGACGGGGATGCCGGCGTAGGCGGCGGCGGCTATGGCGGAGGTAATGCCGGGCACCACCTCGAAGGGCACCGCATTCCGGGCCAGGACCTGGGCTTCCTCGCCGCCCCGGCCGAAAACGAAGGGGTCGCCGCCCTTGAGGCGCACCACCGACTTGCCCTTTCCGGCTTCCTTGACCAGCAGGTCGTTGATTTCGTCCTGGGTGAGGGCCTGCCGTCCCCGTTCCTTGCCCACAAATACCAGTTCAGCCTTGGGAGAAGCCGAATGGAGCAGGGCGGGATCCATGAGGCGATCGTACACCACCACGTCGGCCTGCTGCAGAGAGCGCAGGCCCTTGACGGTAATGAGGCCAGGGTCGCCGGGACCGGCGCCCACCAGGAAAACTTTGCCGGGCAAATTGTTCATCTACTTGTACCGTTCCAGGCGGGGATTGTTGAGGAATTCATTGGTATAGGGGTCAACCAGGTCGTTTACAATAACCCGTCCACATTCACAAATCTTGACTTCAACGCCTTCGGGGAATAGCTGCTTGGGATCTGTTTCCCACACCATTTCGCCGTCCCGCCAAACATAAACACCGCCCGCGTTTTCCAGGGCACGGCGGCGGGCGACTATGGATGCCCTCCGCAGGGCCGCCAATGCGCGAGCGGATTCAGTAGACCTTGGGGCTATCCCGCGTTGTCCCTTTAGGCTGGTCATTGCTTTTCGCCCTCCTCCAGGAGAATTGCCAATCCCTCGGTGTTATCCAATAAGGTCCACTTGTCCACAATGTCCTTATAGACTTGGTGGAAATTTCTCAACCCGGCCTCAAACCTGCGACGTATAACAGCTTCGGGGATATGGTGGCCGCCTTCAGAAACCCGGTTGCGAACACGCTCAACAGCTATATCTGCAAAGAGCAGGCTAAGGAAGTGAAGCTCTACACGATAACCCAGACCTTGCCAGCGAGGAATTGACCGGGAGTAAGCCAGCCCACTGAGGGTCGTCTCAAGAGCGAAACTAGTTCCTGCTTTCACCAGTTCTTCTATTCTTTGAAGCATCAACCTGCCGGCGCGAAAGGCCTCCGATTCCGGGTCGTCGGGATTGAGGCCCCGCGCAATGATGTCCGCATTAACAAAGGGAAACCCTGCCTGGTCCCCGGAAAGCAGTTGATTTGCGATGGTCGTCTTCCCGGCCCCGTTGGGGCCCGCGATTATTATTATCTTCCTTTCAGGTGGTGTCATTCAACTTCAATTTTCGTGCTTAGCTACCGTCGGCCTCCAGCAACTTTCCCCCGCCCCGTTCCACTATGGCCAGGTGGGCGTCGGCGGCAAGCTGGTGGGGGGAGCGGGTGAGGCCCCGCACCTTGGCCTGGAAGGTCTGCTGGCCGTCGGGGGAACCCAGGAACACGGTCAGGTTCATCAGTTCGGCCTCGGACTGGGCGTATGCCCCCACCGGCACCTGGCAGCCGCCGCCCAGGCGTTCCAGGAAGGCCCGCTCGGCGGTGGCGGCGTAGCGGGTCGGGGCATGGTCAATGGCCCGCAGGATTCCCGCCATGCGGTCGTCGTCGGCCCGGGTTTCCACCGCCAGGATGCCCTGCCCCGGCGGGGGCACAAAACGCTGGGCGGACAGGTATTCGGTGATCCGGTCGCCCAGGCCCAGGCGGAGCAGGCCGGCGGCGGCCAGGACAGCGCCCTCGCATTCTTCGCCCCCTGCCTTGCGCAGGCGGGTTTCCACGTTGCCGCGGATGGGTACGACGTCCAGGTCGGGGCGACGGCTCAATAACTGGGAGCGGCGCCTGGGACTGCTGGTGCCGATGCGACTGCCTTCGGGCAACTGTTCCAGGGGACAGCCGAACAGGTTGACCAGCACGTCTCGGGGGTCTTCCCGGGGCAAGAGGGCCGCCAGGGCCAGGCCCTCGGGCAGGAGAGTGGGCATATCCTTCAGGCTGTGGACGGCCATGTCCAGGCGGCCGTCGATAAGCTGCTGCTCGATTTCCTTGACGAATACCCCCAGGCCCATGCCGGCCAGGGGCGCGGCCTGGTTGGCATCGCCGTGGGTGGTGACGGTAACAACCTGGAACTCCAGGTCGGGAAAGCGGGGGCGCAGCCTTTCCAGCACCAGGTCGGTCTGCAGGCGGGCCAGGGCGCTGCCCCGGGTGCCCACTATAACCGTGTTGTCTCTGCGGACAACGGAGGAGCCGCCAACGGACTCGTGAAGGGCAGAACCGGACTCGACGCCGTCTTCGTTAGCTGCGGCCATGGCGTCCACCTGTCCCGTCCATCTTGAACATCTCCCGGATAACGTCCTGGCGGGCGGGGTCGTTGCCCTCCTTGAGGTACATGGTGGGGTGGTGCATCAGCTTCTTCACCAGGGCGGCGGTCATGGCATCCAGGTGTGTGGCCAGGTCTTCCAGGTCGGTCTCTTCACCCGGGTCAAGGCCCGCAGCCTGGCGGTGGCGCAGGCGAGCCAGGGTCTTTTCTACTTCGGCCCGGCGGACGGTTTCGGCATACTCCCGGATGGTGGCAACGGCGGAGATTGTGTCCAGGGACTGCCACCAGTCCATGAATCCGGCCGCTTCCCCGGCCGCCAGTTCTTCGGCCCTGGCGATTTCCGGTTCCATGCCGACGCTGGCCGCATCGGAAGTCCTGCTCAGTCCATCAATATCGTACAGGCTCACACCGTCAAGCAGCCCCACGTCGGGGTCAATGTCCCGGGGCACGGCAATATCGACCAGCAGCAGGGGCCGGCTGGGTCTTCGCGCCATGGCTTCCAGGACATCGGCGCGGCGCAGCAGGTATTCCGGCGAGGAGGTGGTGCTGATGACCACGTCTGCCTCGCTGAGGCTCTGGGGAAGAAGCTCGAGGGGAGAGGCCACCCCGCCCAGTTCCGCCGACAGGGACTCGGCGCGTTCGTAGGTGCGGTTCGCAATTACCAGGTTGCCAGCGCCTGCGGCAGCCAGCGCCCGTCCGGCAAGCTGGCCCGCATTGCCGGCGCCGATGAGCAACACCTGCTTCTGCGACAGGTCGCCCACCAGCCGATGGACCAGCCGGACGCCCACGTGGCTGACGGACCGGCGGCGATAGTCGCCCAGGTTGGAGCCCAGGCTGGCATCGTGGTGTACGCGCCGGCCCACCCTCAGGGCCTGGTGGAAGAGGCGCGACAGGGGCCCCTTAACGTAACTGGCTTCGGCCCCCGGGTTGCTGGCGGCGCTGAAGGCGGCCCGCACCTGTCCCAGGATTTCCCACTCGCCCACCACCATGGAATCCAGCCCGCTGGCCACCCGGAAGAGGTGCCTGACGCAGTCGCCGTCCTGGTGCTGGTAAAGGTAGGGAACCAGGCCGGTTTCGGGCAGACCGGAATAGGCGGACAGAAACTCCCGCAGCCTGGATATGGGTTCCGGGTCGCCTGCCTCATCGTTCGTCAGGGTGTAGATTTCCAGGCGGTTGCACGTAGACAGGATTACGCCCGGAGCCACCTGCCTTGCCAGGGATTCCAGGGCGGACGGAAGTCCTCCCTCATCTATGGTGAGTCTTTCGCGAACATCGACGGGGGCAGTCCGGTGATTCACCCCCAGGACCAGGAGGCTCACCGTACCGCCTCCGTTGGCCTGGCCGCCTTTTCGCGGGCGGTCTGCCTGGCCTGGCAGCTTCGAGGCTGGCACTTGGCCAGGTTGTCGCACATCCCCGTCATTTCCGGGTCCAGCAGTTGGCCCAGCAGGACGTCCAGGGCCTCCTCGCTGCGGCCATCCTGCACCATGTTGAGCAGGTCGCGGGTAATGCAGCACTGCCAGCGCTCCGGGTCGATGGCCACGCGCTTCTCCTTGACGATGCGGCGGGCCTGGGCCAGAACGTCGGCCAGGTCGGCCCATTCCAGGGCCTCGGCGTGGGCCAGGGTTTCCCGCAGCTTGCGGGCCAGGGCTGGACTGGCGCCGCCGGTGGAGATTGCCAGCGTTACCGGCTCTCGCTTGACTATGGAAGGAGCGATGAAACTGCACAGGTCGGGGTCGTCCACCACGTTGAGCAGGACGCCCAATCGTTCCGCCTCCTCGTAGATTTCCCGGTTAACGTGCCAGACGTTGGTGGCGGCCACGCCGATGAAGGCGCCTTCCAGGTCGCCCGGTTGGTAGGTGCGCTCCAGCCAGGTAACGTCGCCCCGCTGGGCAGCCTGCCGGATTCCCGGCGTGGCCTCGGGACTGATAACGGTGATGTGGCAGCCAGCCTGCAGCAGGCCGCCGATTTTACCCTGGGCAATGGCGCCGCCGCCGATAATGACGCAGCGCTTCCCCGCCAGGTTCAGATATACGGGGTAGTAGTCGGGCATGGGTCTCCTCTTTTGAACTGTCCACGAATCCGCCGTGGCGGACGAATGTTCACTAAAGCAATCGTCTAATCCTGGACCGCCTCTTCCAGTTCCGGTTCGGGTTCGCTTTCCCAGAACTCCTCGTAGTCCTCTACGAAATAGCGGACGCGGGTTTTCTTGTACTCGCGGGTGCTGTAGAGGAGCAGGTTGTCGGTTATCTGCGTGGCCTCGCTTATTTCGCCAGCAATCTGCTCGCACTCCTCCTGGGTGGTGGCGTGAATCATGGAGAAGTGGGAGTAGGGCCAGTCGGGGAAGGTGGGGCGTTCGTAGCAGTGGGTTACGGCCGAGTGCTGGGCCATGGTCATGCCCACCTCTTCGGCCCGTTCCGGCGGCACCTGCCACACCACCATGGCGTTGGCCCGGAAGCCCGACCGGCGGTGGTGCAGCACCGCGCTGAAGCGGCGCATAATCTTGCGCTCCTGGTATTCATCGGCCAGGGCAAACAGGCGGGATGTGTCCATGCCCAGCCTTTCGGCCATGGCGTCGAAGGGCCTGGGTACCAGCGGCAGGTCCTCCTGCAGCTCCCGGATGACGGACTTGTCGAATTCGGACACGGCCTGCGCCTGGTTCCAGTCCGGGGCGGGAGTCCGTTCGCCCAGGTTGTCAGGGCTGTAGTTATGGGCGGCGCTGCGCTGCTGGACCATGTCGAAGTTGACGCCGATCTTGAAGAAGCGGAGGGTGGGCATCACACGGAAATTGAGGGCGCCCGTCTCCCGGGCCATCCACTCCACCGTGCCCTGCAGGTCGCCGTCGGGCGGGACTGCCAGGGTAAACCACAGGTTGTAGTAGGAGCCCTCCCGGGCGTAGTTGTGGCTGACGCCGGGGTGGCGGTTGATAAACAGGGCGCCGGCGTTGAGCTCATCCGGTTCGTAGGCGAAGGCCACCAGGGTGGTCTTGTAACCCAGGCGGCGAGTGTCAAAGATGGCGCTGACCTGGCGCACCACGTTCTGCCGCTTCAACTCGTCCAGGCGGGAGAGCACCTCCTCCTCCCCAACTTCCAACTCTTCGGCCAGGTCCAGGTAGGGGCGTTCCACCATGGGGAACTTGCTCTGGATGAGGTTCAGCAGCTTTCGATCAATCAAGTCCATAAGTTTTCAGTCAGCCTCCGTAGTTGTGGGCAGCGGTCTCTTCCGTGGGGACCGGGGCCGCCGAGGACGGTTCCATGCGTTTCTGGTACGACTCCACCACCCCCACCAGGACGCGGTCCGCCAGTTCCAGGATGGGCCCCCAGGTACGGTTGCCGGTGGAGTCCAGCACCAGGGTGCGGAAGAAGATGAAGGCTTCCACCGTGTCTTTCAGGGGGACGTTGCGTTCCGACATCTCCGCGCCGTACTCGTGGCCCAGCATCAGGGCCTCGGCCAGCACTTCCTGGCGGCGGCCGGAAGCCCGCCGCTGGGGCAGGCCCTGCACCAGCAGGGAGAGCAGGCGGCGGCCGAAAAGGCGCATCCGGTCCCTTCCCTCCTCCTGCACGCTCTGGTACCAGGACTGGCTGGCAACCTCTTCGTGATTGAGGCGGCGGCGAATGCGGCGCAGGGCGGCGTCTTCCAGCTTGTCGGGAGTCTCCGACGGGGCAGCGACGGGCTGCTGCCGGGTAAAGGCCACCAGGTCCTCCCGGGCGAACCGGCGATGGCCGCCGGGGGTGCGATAGACCCGAAGGTGGCCGGCATCGGCCCACTGGCGCAATGTCACCTGGCTGACCTGCAGCAGGTCACAGGCTTCACGCAGGGAGAGCCACTGGGTCCGGTCGGTAAGCTGGAGATTGGCCATTAAATCTATAAAAACCTATAAAAGTCTGGGAAGAAGGCCTTATTTTTGCGGTAAGGATACTAGCATAGCGGGGAAGAAAGGTCAACGAGTTCAGCTTGGGAAAGCAGGGGGTCGACCAGTTAAACCGTCACATTACCCGACCGGTGAAGATAACTGCGACAGGGCTCTCAAATTCTTATGGTTGCTTTGTTCCGTATATGATAACATCTCTTTCGCCTCTGCCCAGAGAGTTTGTATGAAGAAATCGTACAAAACCTCTCCAGAATCGAAACGTGCCGTATGATGACTGAGACCAGCGCAAACGACGCAATCGTAACCCGGGGACTGGTGTGCGAGTTCGGGGAGGTCAAGGCCGTGGACGGCGTTGACCTGTCGGTCCACCGGGGCGAAATCTACGGCTTCCTGGGCCCCAACGGGGCAGGCAAGACCACCGTTATCCGGATGCTCATCACCCTGCTCGCGCCCACCGCTGGCGCCATACAGGTGGCCGGCTATGATGCGGTGGCCCAGCCCGACCAGGTGCGCCTCCGCATTGGCGCGGCCCTGCAGGAAGCCGCGCTGGACGACAAGCAGACGGGCAGGGAACTGCTGGCGCTGCAGGGCCGTCTCTACGGCCTCAGGGGCCGGGAGATCGCCGCCCGTATGGCGGACCTGACCGACCTGATAGACATCGGCGACGCCATGGGCCGCCTCATCGGCACCTACTCCGGCGGCATGAAGCGAAGGCTGGACCTGGCGGCGGCCCTCATCCACCAGCCGCAGGTATTGTTCCTGGACGAACCTACCACCGGCCTGGACCCCATCAGCCGAAACCGCATCTGGGAAGAGGTTGGGAAGATTAACGGCGAACTGGGCGTAACCATCTTCCTGACCACCCAATACCTGGAGGAGGCGGACGCCCTGGCCCACCGGGTGGGCATTATTGACCGTGGCCGCCTGGCCATTCAGGGGACGCCGGACGAACTGAAACACTCGCGGGGGTCCGACCTGATTATCGTCAAGCTGGACGGCGAGGTCTCCGCCGAAGTTGCGGCAGCCCTGGAAGCCCTGGCCTCGGTGGACGCGGTGGACGCCCATGACTCGGAGTTGACGGTGAGTACCGGAAACGGCGCCGCGCTGGTCAGCGTGGTGGCCCTGAAGCTGAACGAACTGGGCGTGGGCGTTCGCGAACTGACCCTGCGCACCCCCACGCTGGACGACGTATTCCTGCAGGTAACCGGTTCCCGGATGCAATGGGAGGAATCGGCGCAGCCGGAGGGGGATTCCGGTGGGAACAGCGAATGATCAACCCCCGTTCCGTCGAAGGGCTGGGACCAGGAGAACCTTATGGCCGTAGCGCCAGGCGCTGAAGCAATAACCGTTCGGGCCCGCAAGGCCGGGTTTCTGCGAGATATTTTCGCCGTGGCCCGGCGGGCAGTACGGTCCATGCTGCGGGACCTGGAAACGGTGATTCCCGCCCTGTTTATTCCGGTGTTCATGTTCGCGGTAACCGTGGGGGCCCTGCAGGACTTTGCGGAGACCATTCCGGGTCTGGACTACCGCGCCTTCCAGCTTCCGGTGGCGGTGCTGTTCGCCGTAACCGGCGTTTCCCGGGCCATTACCGTGGTAACGGACATCCAGTCCGGTTACTTTGACCGACTGGTGATAACGCCGGTGAACCGGGTGGCCCTGCTGCTGGGGTTGATGATGGCCGATTTTGTCCTGATTGTGGCCCTGACCATTCCGGTGATCATCCTGGGCTTCATCGTGGGCGTCAGCTTCGTAACCGGGGCGCCGGGCATACTGGCCTTCATGCTGCTGGCCGGCCTTTGGGGGCTTATCTTCAACGGCTTCCCCTACGCCATCGCCTTCAAGACGGGCAACGTGGCGGCGGTGAACCTGTCCTTCCTGCTCTTCTTTCCCTTCCTGTTCATGACCACCCTGTTCATACCCCAGGAGCAGATGACGCCGTGGCTGTCCACCACCGCCGACTTCAACCCGGTAACCTACATCCTGGCAGCCGAGCGTTCCCTGATAACCGGGGGCTGGCAGTGGGTGACCATACGCGACGGCATCCTGGCCACCCTGGGCGTTGGGGTGGTAAGCCTTTCCCTGGCCCTTTACACCCTGCGGGGCCGGGCAACCCGGAAATAGCGCAGAGGTGACCGCATGAGGTTTGCCGCCTTTACCACCGTGGCAGCGTCGGCGGGGGAAGCCACCAACGCAGCCGATATACTGGACAACCTCCGGCAGCAGACGGTTATGGCCGAAGAGCTGGGCTTCGAGGCCATCTGGCTGGGGGAGCACCATTTTGGCCTCTACGGCGCGGGCGACCTTCCCAACCCTATCCTGCTGGGCGCCGACCTGGCGGCCCGCACCTCCAGGATTCGCATCGGCCAGATGGCCAACATCGCAACGTGGTGGCACCCCATTAGACTGGCAGAGGATATCGCTATCCTGGACAACATGACCAGGGGCAGGGTGGAAGTCGGTTTCGGCAGAGGCGTCTGGCCCTACGAAGGCCCGCAATTCCATACCAATGCCGACCCGCGCCGCGACCGGGAAAACCGGGCGCTATTCCAGGAAACGGTGGAAATCGTCCGGAAAATCTGGACGGAGGAGTTTTTCTCCCACCGGGGAGAAAACTACACCTTTCCCGCCGAGGACACGGTGTTTTCCCATCCCTCCTTTCCGCCCGACCCGGCCTGGCACGCGGACGGGAAGGTAACGAGGCTGCGGGTAACGCCCCGGCCCTACCAGAAGCCTCACCCGCCCCTGTGGATGACGGTGTCCACCGACAGGTCCGTATCCACCGCCGCCGAAATGGGCCTGAAAGCCTGTTACTGGCAGCCCCCTCCCCAGCGCATACGCCAGCGAATGGAGCTTTACGCCGAAGTCCGGTCCCGGTTGGAAGGACAGACCTTTGCCATCGGGCAGGACCAGGCCGTTATGCGGTCCACCTATGTTTCAACTTCCATGGAGCAGGCCCGGCGGGAGGCCGAGGCCGGAATCATGTCGGCGTTCATCTTCAATGACCCCTTCCGGGGCAGGGAGGTGTTCACCAACCCGGGCGAGGAACTGGAGTCCACGGTCAAGCTGGACTGGGACTTTCTCGAACCGCGCACTCTGCTGGTGGGTTCTCCGGAAAACGTCATCGAGAGGATCGAGGAATTGCAGGAGGTGTGCAACCTGGACTACCTGCTGGTGGAATTTGCCCACGCCGGAATCCCGCTGCGCCGGACGCTGCAAAACCTGGAAAATTTTGGAACCAGGGTAATGCCCCGGTTTTCCAGTTCAACCTGAACGTTACGGTCACACTGCGCTGCCCCGTGAAGGGGCAAAAGCCCACTGCGGCAGCATTGCAATCCCTGATTTGTTTGCCCCTGCCCCCTATGATATAGTCCAGGCATGGGGGATGTGGTGGACATATTACGCAAGCTGAATGCCGAAAAGAGAACGCTATTCGTAGAACTTGGCCGGGAGATACGCAGCAAACGGGTGCTGGACGCCATGCAGCAGGTGCCAAGAGAACTTTTCGTGCCTCCCGACGTCCGCCACATGGCATACCAGAACATCCCCCTGTCCATCGGCTCCGGCCAGACCATATCCCAGCCTTACATGGTGGCCTGGATGACGGAACTGCTGGACCTGCGGGGCGGAGAGAAAGTGCTGGAGGTGGGTACCGGCAGCGGATACCAGGCCGCAATCCTGTCGCTGCTGCTGCCCCGGGGCCGCCTGGTTACGGTGGAGCGGGAGCCGGCGCTGGCCGAAACGGCGCGAATACGCCTGGCCGAGCGGAACTGCCAGAACGTGACGCCCCTGCCCGCGGGTCCCGTCCCTGGCGCTCCCGAACACGCCCCCTTTGACGCCATCATCGTTACCGCCGCCTGCCCCCGCCTGCCCGACAGCCTGATAGCGCAACTGGCCGTGGGTGGCCGGCTGGTGGCCCCGGTGGGGTCGCGGGATGAGCAGGACCTGGCGCTGGCCCACCGCACCGGCGAGGGTCTCTCCGTCAGCCTTCGGGGCAAGTGCCGCTTTGTGCCCCTGCTGGGGCCGGAAGGCTTCGAGGAGGAATAGGGGATGGAGACGCGTTGGGCCTTCATACCCGGCCCCGCAGGTCTATCAGGGAAAGCGCCACCTTCATCCCATTGACTGGCGCCGTCCCTTGAACTTAAAATGGTGTCAACAATATCGCATTAACTTGCTTTCCAAAGGGAGGGCTTTCAATGGCTATAACCATGGACGGCGTCGAACTGGGTGTTGCAATCACCGAGAAGGCAGCCGAGAAGATTAAGTACTTTGCGGAGAAGGAAGGCATAACCAACAACGTGGGCCTGCGTGTGGCGGTCAAGGGGGGTGGCTGCTCCGGCCTTACCTATGACCTGAAAATCACCGACCAGGAACTGGAGAGCGACAAGATCGTTGAGCAGTACGGCGTCAAGGTGATGGTGGACAAGAAGAGTTACATTTACCTGGTGGGCACCGAGTTGGACTTTTCCGACGGGCTTAATGGCAAGGGTTTTACCTTTGAGAACCCCAACGCCAAGAAGGCCTGCGGCTGCGGCACCTCTTTCAGCGTTTAGGCGTTCCGCGGCAAGGCAACCGCGCGTCCTGTCCCACAAGGTGTGGGACCCCTACCTTGAGCAGCAAAAGGCCCGGCCTGTCATTCAGGCCGGGCCTCCTTTTTGGCTTGGTTGCCGTTCAGGTCGGCTGTCACAATTATGCCCCCGTGGCCGCCGGCGGTGGACGGAGGGGGGTGACAGCCAGCACCACGGCCCCGGCCACCCACAGGACGGCGGCATATACGAACACGGACCCGATGCCGTAGTTGTTGACCACCACCGCGGCAATCAGGGGGGCGATGCCGCTGAGTACGCTGTTGACGCCCATGACGATGCCCATGGTAACCCCCTCGGTGCCGCGCCCCACCTGGTCCAGCACCGTGGCCTGGAGAATCTGGTTCATCGACGAACTGAAAAGCCCGATAGCCAGCACTATCACCATGAGCAGGATTCCGGCCCCCGCCGGTTCAATGGCCAGCGACAGCGCGCCCACGGCGGTGAGGCAGGGAATCAGGATCAGCTTTCGGCCGAACCGGTCGGACAACAGTCCCGCTATAGGGGAGGAAACCACTCCCAGGATCAGCAGCAACGTCAGGTGAAGCCCTACCATGAAGGCGGAAAAGCCCAACCCGCCGTCGGCAACCGGGTCGTGCAGGTACTTGGCCAGCCAGAACATCAGGACGACGGAACCCATGTCCCGAAAGCTGCTGACCAGCACCAGGGCCAGGATTGCGGGACTACGCAGCAAGCGGCCGGCGTCCCGGAAGCGTTGTCCCACCTCCGTCCGCTGCCCCCCGTCGTCGCCCTCGCCGCCCAGGTGGAACAGCGCCCAGAACACCACCAGGGTCATGGCAACCGCGGGAAACACGTACACCAGGGCAACGGGCCGCCACGCTCCGGCGAAGAGGGTCAGCAATGCTCCGATTATCAGCGGACCGATGCTGTCGCCAATTTGGCCGCCCACACCGTGCATGGACAGGCTGAAGCCTCGCCTGGTGGGGAACCGCTGGGAGATGGCAGCAATGGCCGGCATGTGCCACACGGTACCCGGCAAAGGCAGCAGGATAAACACCAGGGCCAGCATGACAAATCCGGGCGACGCGGCCACCAGTCCGTAGCCCACGGCGGCCAACGCCATGCACAGGGTCAGAATGAGGCCCCAACGGCGGCGGAAGATGTCGACGACAAAGCCGGTGGGTATGTTGGCAATGCCGCCGCTGATGCTGAGAATGGCGATGAGCGCGCCGAACTGGAAGTTGGTAAACCCCAGGGCTGTCTGGATTACCGGCAGCAATACGACGATGCTCTGGCCGTACCAGTGGGTGAACCCATGGCCGATGGAAAGGTTGGTTAGGACGAAGGGCCCGCCGCGACGATAGCGCGGTTGGGGCCCTCCAAGGCCCTGTGCTGCTTCAGTTGCCAACGAATCGCTCCAAAGACCGCTGCAGATTAAAGTAGGCCTCGGTCCGGGTACCCAGGATTATCAGCGCGCCGCATCCCAACACCAGAGCAGCCACGAAAAGGCTGCCGGCCAAGCCCAGGAGGAGGCGTCCGATACTTAATTTATGTGTGTCGTCAGCCATTGGTGAACATTCGTGCCTATTCGTGGATGAACAACCCTACGTCAGCTTCCCGTACACTGTTTCCGGCGTTACCAGGATGGCCACCGAGTCCTGTTTGACCATGGCCTCGTCGTACTCGTCCCAGTCGGGGTGTTCGTTGCCGCTGCAGGCGCGGAAGATGTCGCGCAGGAGCAGGCGCAGTTCCTCGGCGTCGGTGTTGAAGGCGCCCTTCAGTTCCGCCTTTCCCTCCACCACCACGTAGGTGCGCCAGTCGGGGGTGATGCACAGCACGGTGCACTGGGGATTGCGGCGCAGGTTGCGCACCTTCTGAGACCGGGGATAGACCGACGCCAGGGCCATGTAGCCTTCGTAGGCGCCGCAGACCACCGCGCTGGCATGGACCGCGCCGCTGGGCCGGATGGTCTGCACAATGGCCCGGTGGTTGGTCTCCAGGAAGGAACGGATTTCTTCAAACTCCACTATTGCACCTCGGCGTTTGGGTGTATTTGACCAATGGACCAGGGCAACCACAAGGTTTGCCCCTGCCCTTTTGTCGTCCGACTAGAAGGGCCGGCGGTAGGAAACCTCCGTCTCAACCGCGGTGATGAACTCCAGCAGCACGGCCTCGCCCTCCTCGGTCTTGCGGCGGGCGCGCTGGAAGGCGGGGATGATTTCCGCCGGGTCCTCGATTCGCTCGCTGTAACCGCCCATTTCCCGACCCATGCCGGCGTAGTTGCCGCCCAGGTCGCGGGTTTTGTACAACTCGTGGGAAGCGGCCATGGCCGTTACTTCGGCGCCCATGCTGGAGTTGTTTAACACCACGGTGATGATGGGCAGGTTGCTGCGGACGGCGGTCTCAAAGTCCAGGCCCGTCATGCCAAAGGCAGCGTCGCCCATGAAGTTGACGCAGACCTTTTCCGGGTGGGCCAGCTTGGCGCCGATAATCAGCCCCAGGCCGGTGCCCAGGCCGTGGGACTTGCCCCACCCAATGTAGCTGCCGGGGCCGTTGGAGCGGTAGAAGGGCAGGATTTCGTCCCGGGGACTGCCCGAGTCGTGGGTGACGATGGCGTCTTCCGGCGGGATGGCCTGCATGAAGTCGTGGATGACCCGGTAGGGATTGATGGGCCGCTGGTCGCTGGTAAGCTTGTGCGTCCACTGGCCCAGCCAGGCATCCCGTTCCGCCTGGATGGCGACAGCGGTGGCCTGGTCGTCCCGGCGGGAATCCCCAGCGATTTCGCGGCAGGCGTCGATTAGCTGGCGTAGGGCCAGTTTGGCGTCGGCCATGATGGGAATGTCCACCTGGTAGTCCTTGTTCAGGTCGCGGGGGTCGTTCGTTATCTGGATGATGGTCTTTCCGGCGGGGATGTTGATGTAGCGGACGTGCTTGGTGAAGCTGCACCCCACGCCCAGGACCAGGTCGGCCCGCCGCATGTAGTTGTGGACGGGACCGGACATTACTCCGCTGGCGCTGCCCAACGCCAGCGGATGGACCTCCGGAAACACGCTCTTGCCGGCCAGGCTGCTCATTACCGGGACCTGCAGCAGTTCGGCCAGTTCCAACAACTCATCCGAAGCCCCGGCGTAAAGCACGCCCTGGCCGGCGTGGATAACCGGGGCGGTGGCGCTGCACAGGGCCCGGGCCGCCGCTTCAATGTCCGATGGATTGCCCGGGAAGGCCAGAGACTTCAGGGGAGAGTAGGCTGCCGCCGACTCGTCCACCTCGCCCAGGGCCACGTCCGTGGGTATCTCCACCAGCACCGGACCGGGTCGGCCCTGGCGCAGGGCGGCGAAAGCGCGGCGCATGGTCTCGGCGGTGCGGTCGGGGCTGTTCAGTTGCTCAATGTACTTGGTAATGGCGGCATAGCTGGTCATGGAACTGAACAGAGGCAGAATTCCCTGCCGGTCCATCGCGTGCCCCTGGGCCAGGATGAGCAGGGGCGTGGAGTCGGAATAGGCGGTAGCAATGCCGGAGAAGGCGTTCTCCGCGCCGGGCCCATATTGCATGGCGAAGACGCCCATGGGGTTACCGTAGGTAACCCGACTGTAGCCGTCGGCGATACCCACGCCCACCCGCTCCTGGCGGCTGATGACAGGCCGGATACCGGCCACGGCGGTCGCCTCCAAAACGGGGGTCGTGGGAAAGCAGCTAAGGTACTGGACACCCTCCCGCTTCAGTATGTCGGCAATCAGGTCAACGGTGCGCATGGGGGGCCTCCCGGGGGGTGAGGTGACGGACTGAACGGAGTCATCACACGCCAGTATACCCCCCCTGTCCATAGAGCGGCATGGGCCCGACGCGGCAGAGAGGCCAAGGGGCGTGCCGCTTTGGGTAGCGTTGACCGGGGTGAATGATCTGTAAGGTCGGGTACGAATGATGGAGCGGACTGGAGGGGGTCAGCAAATGGGGGCCGGATCGGGGCTTTGAACGTGGGGCCAACAGGGGAATTGGGATGAGCCGGATTTTAACCGGGTTAACGTATTCAGTTGAAATAAGAGATGCAGTTATTCTACTTAACTGGCCAAAAGTATAATAGCGTTAGATACTTGATGATGGTTCGAGTTGTAGGGATTCGGCGTCGAAGTATTCTTCTAACGTAGGGACTCCTGCTTGTTTCAGCGCAGTAAATACCCTATCAAATCGTTCCGGATCGCGAGTGGGATCATCACGGTCCCCCTCGGGTACCCAAATAACTAGGCCGTTGCGAGCCCGAGTCAACAGCACTCTATATCGATTCAATGTGTATGCCTGCTCAGTTTCCTGCCTCACGTTCTGCCACTTGGATCCCTTAAATTTCCTGTATTCCCAAGACGACAGATCCAAATTGGGGACTAGGTCACCACCCCAGCACATGCCAACCCAATCGAGTTCTAACCCTTGGCATTCGAACTCGGAAGCCGCGACTTCTAGGAGATAACTTGAGCGAGTATCGGAAGATGGATCCAAGAACCATCTCTCAAATGGAAAGCTTCTGTGGAATCCTGTGGACATCTCGATGCCATGTGCCCGAAACCTTGCATCGGAGGAAGAGGCTATTAGACCAGACCTTTGTTCCGGGTTGAGACTTTGGTGAAGACGCAACCAACGCCTGGCCGTTTCCAAGTCTCGGGTTACGAAACATGGAAACTCCTCATTTTCCGGTATATTCTGTTTTGCCGCTTCTACATCCAGAGTCAATAGTTGGTTAACCCATTCAGCCCACCGCTGAGCCCTGTGGCTTCGGACCACTACATCCAAATGCGCCAAGGCGTTGTTTTGAAAGGTTACGTTGTTCGGAATGCCATTTTCGAACAATTTATGACCTGAAACGCTATCTCCACCTTCCAGAACTTCCCCAGATGCAACTACCCTCCATTTGACTTCCCGTTCAGCCAATGAGCGACCCCACTCTTCTAGACCTGCCTCCCCAAGGTAGATTTCTTGGCCGCCCCCAACCAGAGCTATAACAACGGCCCAATCAGAAAAGCGTTCCATAATGTCGAGCAACATCGAAGGTTCCGAAGTAGGAATATTCCATTTCTTCCCCATCTGTTCACTGTTCCAAGCCCTTTGGGCCTCGTCAAAAACAACCACGTTCTCGTGCGGAAGCTCCAATGGGTTGTCTCTATAGTGCCTTGTGAAATTATGCACATTTTGAATGAACGTGCTCACTTGCCGTTCTCTTTCGACTCTAGTTAGTCTTTCACTGCCTTTGCTTCGAACCAGAGCCTCTCTAACCACCTTGACGAGTGGCCCATTTCCGGAGAGAAAAATACGGGAATTATATACAGAAGTACCAAAACTCCGAACTTAGCTTGATTCTACCAGATGAACGCCCCACCGATTGACGGTGGGGGTTCTTTGTTCTTCCCTGCCCGTGTCCGCTACCTGAACACATCAGCAATCAGGTTCAGGAAACCAGAGTTACGGGGATAACCAAGGTCGTTGAGGTAGAAGTCCAGACAGACCGTGAAGACCACCGATGTAACCACCGCATAGAGCAGAAGAAGCATAATGCGGTGCGACCAGCTTCGGGCGTGTAACAGTCCGAACACAATGCCAAGACCCGCTACGAAGAGACCCACGAGACCAAATGGCCATAGTACGAAAGTCAGCGTCTGGTCGTTCCAGTGCCAGATTCCCCAAGTGATGGCCGTTGACCCAGCTATCAGCGCAATCCCAATGAAGAACATTCGGACGCATTCGCTGGCGGGCAGGATTGACTTTGGGTCTTCTTCTTGAATGGGATTCATTCGCTCTCTCCTTATTCGGTAGCCTGGCCCAGGGGAAGGCTACGGTCGCTCGACACTCTTACAAGCAAGCACTCTGTTTTCAGCACTGCTCCGCCCGCCTGTCCACACGCAGAGAGTCAACCCTGCTTGATTAGCGGCCTTGGGGTCTATGTTCGCCCGCACTCTCAAAATGTCGTCCCGATAGGAATGCGTTTCAGCTATCCACAGGCCGGGGTCATCGCCCCACGACCATCCTGAACCCGATGGTGGAAGGATGATTCCAAGAAGCACGTCGCCACCATTGGTCAACGTTACGTTGCTCTTATGGTTAGTCAGACCGGGCCTTGTAAGTGTGTATCCTTCCTTGATTTTGGCCCTGAGAGTAAGCACACCAGCGGCAGTTACAGTTGGCGGTTCCAGCCATTCCACATTGCCAATCAGCGGCACGGTGTCGTAGGCGCAATTTGAACAATCAACCGGGTCTAGCCCTTCCTTTAACGGTGTGGGAGTAGGTCTTGACGTAGCAGTGGGGTTAGGCGTTGCTGTCGCTGTAGCGGCGGGAGTTGGAGTAAGCGTAGACGTGGGCTGGGGCGTGTTTTCGGGCCTGACAGCGGAGATGGGTACGGGAGTTGATTGGGCTTCAAGTCGTGCCTGGACTTGTGCTTCTACAGTTGCAGGAATGTCCGGCGTGGGCGGCGGGGTCGAGGTCGGGGAAGCGGTCGTGCAGGCGGCGAGTAACAGGGACAGAAACAAGGCACAGGAAAGGTAACGAAGCATTTGGCACCCCTTTGCAGAGAAGGATTCGGCACTTGCTACGGATACCAGCTTCCTGCATTGAACTGCAAAGGGGCACGGCGAAATGGCCGTCCCCATTCTCTGGATGTTCAATACAGGACAATGAACCTTTGAGTGTTGGTATCCGTAGCAAGTGCCATATTAGGGATAGTCCCCCGTCCAGTCAAACGAGGAACGGTCAATCCCTATATCTATCGTAAGTGGGGCGGTCAAAGAATATCGGCAAAAAACTGCCGAAATTAGTTGCAGGGGGTAAGGATAATAGAAGTAGAGAGTTAAACAGACACGGCCTTGAGAGCAATGACCGCTACTGCTACCAACACCAACGCCCCCGGCAAAGGCCCCGGTAAGTATTACCGGAAGGGCCTTACGCTGGTACAGGCCGTAAAGGAATTCGGTAGCGATGAAGCGGCCCACGAGTGGCTGGTCAACGCCCGCTGGCCCGAAGGCATTCGGTGCGCCTACTGCGACAGCGACCGCATC
The DNA here is from genome assembly GCA_034422655.1 of Dehalococcoidia bacterium. GTDB lineage: Bacteria > Chloroflexota > Dehalococcoidia > Lucifugimonadales > UBA3495 > Bin22. The sequence goes on along the minus strand of DAOUJN010000035.1, from coordinate 27,152 downwards.
AGCAACCGGACTGGCAAGCGCATGACCCCCCAGTTTCACTGCAAGGATTGTCTCAAAAACTTCACCGTCAAGACCAACACCATCATGCACTGCTCAAGGCTTCCGCTTCACAAGTGGGCGCTGGCCTTCTTCCTGTTCAACACCAGTCTCAAAGGCGTCTCCAGCATGAAGCTACACCGGGACTTGGGGATTACCCAAAAGACGGCGTGGTATCTGGAACACCGCATACGGGAGACTTGGAACGATGAGACGGAAGCCGTAGCCCAGCGTTTCGCTGGCCCGGTGGAAGCCGATGAGACGTACATGGGCGGGAAAGAGGGTAACAAGCACAGCAACAAGAAGCTACGGGCGGGACGGGGAACCGTAGGCAAGACTCCAGTGGTGGGCCTGAAAGACCGGAAGACCAACAAGGTCAAGGCCCAGGTAGTCGAGGACACGACCGCCAATACCCTGCTGGGATTCGTTCACATGAACACGGAGTTTGGGGCAATCGTCTATACCGATGAAGCGACCGCCTACAAGGGCCTGAATCGCCGGCACGAATCAGTGAAGCACAGTGTAAAAGAGTTTGTTCGGGAAATGGCCCACACCAACGGGATTGAGAGTTTTTGGGCGGTCTTGAAGCGGGGACACGATGGGGTTTACCACCATTTCAGCAAGAAGCACTTGGACAGGTACGTTAGCGAGTTTGAAGGCCGTCACAATGTCCGGCCACTGGATACCAGAGAGCAGATGGCCAGGATGGTTCTGCGGGGTGTCGGCAAGCCCTTGCCCTACCAAACGCTGATTCGACCGTAGCCAGAACGGGACCCGTTGGAAGCTAGGCCGGGGTGTTGAGAAGCCCCGGCCTTCAATGTTAGGATTCAACTTGAAACAAGGAAGGCCTGATATGCCAAGAAAGAAACGGCGCACTGCTCAGACACCACCGAAGGCGAGGGGAACCGCCCAACCATTGACCCCGCTACCGCCGAGGATTGACGCATCTCCGGAGACTATCGCCAATGTGGTGCTGAACGCTGGCCGTCCTCGAAGGCCAGTCAGCGGGAAGCCCTACTATTGCGTGGAGTGCGAGAGGCAGGTCAGCTACCCGGAAACGCTATATCAGGATGGGCGGTGCGAGAAGTGCCACAAGGCACAGGAATAGGAAAGAGCGCAAGTTAGCCCGTTGTGCAACCCGGAAAGCCCGATAGGAAAACCCCGCCATGTGGCGGGGTTTCATATTTGTTGCACTAGCCCGGTGGCTAGTGTTAATCTATCCATCACTGCTATATGCAGATACTCTATTACATAGTCCAATGAAGAACTGAAAAACCCCCGCTCAGTGGTTGCACCCACTGGGGGAGTTCTTCGGCGGGGTTCCAACTGGTACTGTCCAAAAGAAGCAAATTGGACTTTACCAGCGATAGTTGAGCTTTGTCAACCGTCATGGCCTCCGCCTCGCCAGTTGGGGCGGAGGTATTTTATGCCTGTTGACCGTAATGGCCGCAAATACCGAATTGTTCCTGGGAAGGGGAAAGATGCAGTCCCCGCCAAAATCCCCCTGTCCGAGATACTCCCTGAGTATTCTCCTAATAACGATGAAGATACTTTTCCTGACATCCCTGACGGCCCGCCTATCTACGGCGAGGGACGAGGCAAGGTCGGGGACTACCAGATAAACTTCCGATTCAGCATTGAATAACGGAGTTTGCTGATGCCGTACTGCAATAGATGCGGGGCGCATAACCCCGACTCATCGCTGTTCTGTAGCACCTGTGGAGCTTCCATTCCGCCTACTCAACCCTCGCAACCCTCGACTGGAGTCCCGTCGGTTAATCAGCCTTCTTTGCAAGGCACAACCGGCGGGAACACAGAAGTTAGTTGGATATGCGACAGGGAGCAATGCCGTTATTCCACCGGCGCAGTACCGCCCAAGGTATCCCAAAATGGCTTGACTCTATTTGGACTGTTGTTCATTGCTCTTTTAGGACTTGGCCTGACAATTACCATATTCGGGGCCATCCTTGGAGTCCCAATGATGGTGATTGCGATTATGTATATGTGGAGAAGAAGTTGCCCCGCCTGTCGGCGGGGAGGTATGGTTAGCATTCACAGTAAGCGAGGGAATGCCCTTTGGGAACGAAGGCGTTCCGAAGGTATGTACCGATAGCACAGGTCAAGACTAACCCCGGCCAACTGGCTGGGGCATTTCATCTGGTAGAATCAAGTTAGGTTAGGTTTTTTGGTACTTCCGTATATAATTCCCAAAAATACCTGCCAATGAATCTGAATGCCTCAAAGTAGGATCGTGTACCACATCCAAACCAGTGAGTGTCTTTCCTGCCCCAGGAACGCCAGTAACAAATATGGCAACCCTGCGCCTTAACCGGCGAGCTTCGCTAATTTCTTTAACTGCCATGTCTGTAGTTTGATCGAGGTTGTAGGCATAATGGTGGGAAATCTCTCTAACACCGTTTCCTTGATATAGGCGAACAGCGGCATCAATTATTGTGGGTGTAGGACGATAGGGAGACCTCAACCAAGCTAATGGGTCTATATTGGCAGTCGCCTTAGCTGAAAAGGACTTCGCCAGGGACTGTAGACACTGTCCCAGGTCTGAGCCATTAGTCCTAACCAGACTACGAACTTGTGGCGTTTCCTCTAGGATTTGCACGTCTTCGGCCCAGTTTCCACGCCCATTGGTTGCACACAAAATAGGGACAATATTGCGGTCTTTAGATTCTGCGTGGAAATCCCTTAGATCACGGGCATAGGAGTTGACTTGCCACCGAGATGCCGCATCCCAGACGGCAGAACCGATCTTGAATTCAATAACGAAGATGGTCGAGGGACTTAGGAGGATAACATCAGGCCTGCGGGAACGGCGTGGTATTTCGTATTCCAGGATAATAAACCAATTCGAAAACTCTGTTGAAGATAATTGGCCTACTAATAGCCGAATTTCCTCCCGCCAGGCATCGATTTGGGTTTGTTCATGGGAGAATATTCCTGTGCTACCTACGCCATCTACTAGCCTTCCTATCAACGCATTTTCATCTTCTTCAATGAATTTGCTAACAGTAGACGCATATCCCTTGGCCACGGCTACCTACACCACCGCCAGCATTTCATAACTTCCGCCCACCACTGCCCTTCCGTCCAGGGCCAGCCAGCGTTCTGCCAGGGTGGCGTAGAGGCCGCGGTAGTCGTAGTTGAAGTGGAGGTCGCCTTCCAGCAGGTCGGGTTCGCGCAGGGAGGGGAATTCGTTGTACTGGCCGCCCTTGACCGGGGCGCCTATGACCATGGACAGGCCGCCGGAGCCGTGGTCGCTGCCGGAGCCGTTGTCCTTGACCCGGCGGCCAAACTCGGTGAAAACCAGCATCACCACCCGGTCCTCCACGTTGTGCTCGCGCAGGTCGGCGAAGAAGCAGGAAATGGCGTCGGATAACTCCGTCCAAAGCTGGGTGTGGACCGACATTTCGGCGGCGTGGGTGTCGTAGCCGCCATGCTGGGTGTAGAAGACCCGCGTCCCCAGGTCTGCCAGCAGTACCTGGGAGATGGCCCGCAGGTTGCGGGCAATGGCAGTGTCGCCGTACTCCACCGTGGACTGGTACTTTTCCGGCGCGGTGCGGAGGATATCGGCGCCCTTCAGGGCGTCCAGGCCCGTCTGGCCCAGGTAGTCCATTGTGGGGCCGGTGCCCATAGCCGGGGCATACATGCGGGCAAAGACGTCCAGGGCCCGGGTGCGGGCCTCTTCCTGGGGGATGGCGGTCAGCAGGCCGTAGTTTTCCAGCACCGCCACCGACGCCACCGGCACGCCGGGCAGGGCCATGGCCCGGGGCAGGCCCCGGCCGAAGTTGACGCCGGTAAGCACGTTCTCGCCCCGGGGGTCCAGGTCGCGGATTACCTTGCCCAGCCAGCCCTCGGTGCCTATCTTGTCGGGCTCGCAGGTGTGCCAGATATCCATGGAGCGGAAGTGGGAACGGTTGGGGTTGGCGTACCCCACGCCGTGGACCAGGGCCACGTCGCCCCGGTCGTACAGGTCCTTGACGGAAGCCAGCGCGGGGTTGAAGCCCACCCTGTCATCCAGGGGCAGCACTCGCTCCGGCGACACGTTCACCGTTGGACGATTATCGTAGTACAGGGGGTCGCCGTAGGGCACGACGGTGTTCATGTAGTCGTTGCCGCCGGTAAGCTGAAGGACAACCAGTACCGGGTCTTTGCTGGTGGTGGTCATGGCAGCCGCTCCTTCGGTGGGTGGAGTGGGGGCGAAATCAGCATCTTGACGAGAGTTTACCATACGCATGGCGCTGAAGGGTGGCAGGGGGAATGGATTCACAAGGGCGGCAGGGTAGCCTCGAGTTCCCTGAGCCTCTGCCGCCGTTCCTTGACGTCGGGCAGGTGTTGGGCCACCAGGGCCCAGAAGTCGGGCGAGTGGTTCATGTGGGTAAGGTGGCAAAGCTCGTGGACCACCACGTATTCGGTCAGGGCCGGATCGAGCATGGCCAGTCTCCAATTGAAGCGCAGCACGCCATTGCTGGAACAGCTGCCCCAGCGTCGCTTCTGGTTGCGGATCTGCAGCGAGGGTACGGCGCCATTGCCCAGTGCCGGCAGCCACCGACCCAGGTGTCCCTCGATTTGCTCCCGGGTCCGGTTCCCATACCACGCCGCCAGGGAGTCGGCCACCTGCCGGCGCTGGCTTTCCTGGTCCAGGCCCACCGGCACCGCGACCTTCAGCCGGCGTCGGTCCAGGCGGACCTGGGGACCGGCGGAGACTGAAGAGTCCATGCCTTGCACCAGCAGGGTCAGGTCCCGGCCGCAGTAGGGCAGCTTCTCGCCGGACAGGAAGGCGGGAGGTTCCGGCGGGGCCGCCGCCGTGTCCAGCTTGGACAGAATCCAACGGGCCTTCCGGCGCACCATCTCCTCGGCCTGCTTGTTGGTGGTGCTGTAGGGCACGGCCAGGACCACCGCACCGGATACAATGGAGACCTGGTAGGTCTTCTTGCGCTGCCTGCTGCGCCGGATGCGGTACTCGACGGACCGGTCGCCCACCTTCAGCCGTTTCATCGGGCCGGCCGAGGGGGGCTTTCCGGCGCCAATGGAGCGGGGGCAGCCGGTGGGCGCGGGATGTGAGCGATTGTTGGGCATAAGCATAAGAAACCGGATGGTGCAAGTCTAAAGCCATTATTTCAAGGTGGAGAGGCCGGCGCAATAGGTACGCCTGAGCGGCGTTGCTACCGCCGGGTGGTGGTGGTATTCTGAAAAAACCGGAAGCCGCGGTGTTAGGGGAGCATTTGTTAGGACATTTGGCGCGCATTTCGGCAGTACTGGCTGATGGATGGCGGTGGCTGGCCGCCGCGCTAGGGCTGCTGGTGCTGGTCGGTTGCGGTGACCCGCCGTCCTTGAATCCCGACCCGACTCCCAAACCGACAAGGATTGCCGCTGCTACCATCGCCCCGCCACTGGCGGAAGAAGATTCGGGAACAGGAGCATTGCTCTCTTTGGCCGTTGACCGCATTGCCTACATAGGTCCCTATGGAGACCTCTTCACCATTGGCCCCGACGGCAGCGACGAGCGGCGGCTTACCGGGGTCAGCCGGGTGCGTTCGCGTCCCTCGGACCCGGCCGGGCCTGCCAGCCCGTCGGACGCGGCAGCCTTCTACCAGGTACAGGACCTGGACTTCAACGAGTCCTACGCCTGGCCCACCTGGTCGCCGGACGGGACCCGGCTGGCCGTATCGCGGGTGCAAATTGCCCCCAACCGTTCCCTGGAAGTGTCCGTCCAGGTCATTGACGCCATCACGGGGATAAGCCGCATAGTGTACGAGAACGACGTGCCTGGCTTGATCGCCGACGGGTCGCCCCACTATCTGTACTGGTCCCCCGACGGCGAGTTGCTGTCCTTCCTGGCCACCACCCGCCAGGGCATGACCCTGTTCGCGGTAAACCCCGATACGTCCGAGGGGGCCATTGCCCTGGAGCGGGGCGCGCCACTGTATTACAGTTGGAGCGGCAACGGCCAGAACCTCATCATCCATTCCCGCGATGAAGTGAAGCTGCTGCGCCGACCGTTGCTGGCGGACGATCCACAGCACGTGGCCAGCGCCGTCGGCTTCCGCACGCCGGCCCTGTCTGCCGACGGTGAAAACTGGGCCTGGTCTGCCGGTGATGCCAACGCCAGCTCGCTGTATGTGGGCGGCAGCAGCGGGCCCGCGGCTCTCCATATCCTGGATACCGGGCCCCTGGTGGCCTTCATGTGGTCGCCCGACGGCAAGACCCTGGCGGTGGCCGACAATTCCGACCCCGAGGGACGCATCTACCAGCGAATCCGCCTGTTGGCCTCCGACGGCAGCGGCCTGCGCACCCTGGTGGAAGAGCCGCTGCTGGCCTTCTACTGGTCGCCCGACGGCGCCCGTATGGCCTGGGTGGGGGTGGACGCCGAAGAGCAGGTGTTTGAAATAAAGGTGTCGCCGGTGGCAGAATTAAGCTCCCTGGCAGGCTACCAGACGCCGGCCGCGAGGGAGTTGTTCCGGTTTCGCCCCAGTGGCGAAGTCTTTACCATGCTCAGCTTCTTTGACCAGTACGCCTATTCCCACTCGCCCTGGTCGCCGGATAGCACCCGCCTGGTGGTGGCCGGTTCGGAAGGGCCGGTGGCGGAACGGCGCAACGGCCACAGCCCCACCGGCGCGCGGGTGTACGTGCTGGACGCTGTGGGCGACGCCGCGCCATCGGAGATTGCCCAGGGCGGCGTGGCCTTCTGGTCGTGGAACTAGGGGGCCGCCGGCTCTGGTGCAATGACGGATAGATTACCGCGACTGGCACTAGTCCTCTCGGCTTGTTTAACGTTTGCGCTGGCCGTGCCGCTCTTGTCCTGCGCCGGACCGACACCCACTCGCATGTTACCGTCGATACCAACCCGGACGCCCACGCCGCTGCCCGACCCACGCGCCATCCTCGTCAGTGCCGCTGACCATCTTATATCAGATCCATACCTGGAATTTGTGCTGGAACATCCTGTTGGCAGCACCCCGCTGGCAGCGGGCCTGAATCTTGCCGGCGCGGAGGGTGTGGCCAACCTGCCCGACCGGTTCCGGCTGGCCCTGGACATGGAAGCGTCGGGAACGGTGGTGAAGCTGGACGTGATAGTGGTAGAGGACCAGGCCTACATGACCAACCTGTTCAGCGGGGCCTGGGAACCGGTACTGAAGGAGCAGATTCCCTTCCGGTTCGACTTCGTAACCGGGTCGGTGGCAAACCTGTTGTCGAACATGGATGACCTGACCCTGGTGGGAGACTGGGTACTGGAAGGCGAACCCGTCTATGTTATTCGCGGTGAAGGCCCCACGGAGGCGTTGACCCAACTCATTCCGGGAGCGCTGCCCGATTCCACCATCCCGGTGGAACTGTGGGTGAGCAAGGCAGATGATCGGTTGCGGCAGGTGAAGCTGACCGGCCCGCTGGTTACCGGCGACCTGCCCGACACGGTAAGGCTGGTACGCCTGGATGCGTTGAGTGAAGCACCAGACATTGAAGCGCCGGAAGTGGGGGCCGGGAATTAACATGGATGAACAGGATATACAGGATGACGGGTAATCCCCAAGCGACCCAATCCTGTCCATCCTGTTCATCCATGTTTGACTGACTGCTCATGCGCCAAGTTGCCGCCGACGCTAATGACCGTTCGCTCCCCACCTGGGTGGTGCTGACGGTTATTGGGCTGGGGGCCTTCTTTACGGCCCTGGACCAGACGGTGGTGGTTACCGTGCTGCCGGCGGTGATGCTGGACCTGCGTATTCCCATTGGCGAACTGGACCGGGTGTCCTGGGTGGTTACCGCCTACCTGCTGGGGTACACGGCCTTTATGCCCCTGTTTGGTCGCCTGGCCGACGTTTATGGGCTTCCCCGGCTTTACATTGCGGGCCTGGTTATCTTTGCTTTGGGCAGCGTGCTGGTAGCCCTTTCCCGCAGCCTGGAGGAACTGATCGGCGCGCGGGTCATCCAGGCCATCGGCGGGTCGGCGGCGGTACCCATCGGCTTTGCCCTGGCCGTCAGCGCGGTGCCCCGGGAACGCCAGGGATTGGCCCTGGGCATTGTGGGCGGCGCCGCCGAGGCCGGCTCCATGCTGGGACCGGCCTACGGGGGGGCCATCGTGGAACTGGCCAACTGGCGCTGGCTCTTCTGGCTGAACCTGCCCCAGGTGTTGCTGGTGGCGCCCCTGCTGCTGTTGCTGCCCAACCGGCGGCAGGCCGGGGTGCGGGTGGACTACCTGGGCGCCGCGCTGGCCCTGGCGATGCTGTTGGCCCTGTCCCTGGGCTTGTCCCAGAAAAGGCTGTTTACCCTGGACTCGGTAATGCCCTTTGTCCTGTTGGGGATAGGACTGGCGCTGGCCTTGGTATTGGTATGGTGGGAATGCCGGGCCCGGCAACCCCTGCTGTTGCCCCTGCTGTTTCGCACCCTGAATTTCGTAACCGCCAACCTGACCCAGTTGCTGGTGGGCGTGTCGCTGGTAATTGCCCTGGTAACGGTGCCGCTGATGGCGAACACGGTGATGGCCAGGGACCCTTTTACCGGGGCGCTGTGGCTGCTGCGAATGACTGCGGCCATTCCCGTGGGCGCGGTGGCCGGTGGCCTGCTACTGTCCCGCACGGGAAACCGGCCGGTCATTGCCGCCGGCCTGCTGCTCATTGCCTTCGGCCTGTTCCTGGTCAGCGGCTGGCCCCTGGACGTGGGGGAGCCGGAGTTGACGGCGCACCTGGTTGTGGCGGGATTGGGCTTCGGCCTGGTGATTGCGCCCATCATGGCCCAGGCGTTGAACGCCGCGCCGCCGGAGTACCACGCCACCGCTTCGTCCATGGTGGTGGTGGCCCGGCTGATGGGCATGACCCTGGGGCTGGCGGCGCTGGCGGCCTACGGCATCGGGCATTTTCAGAGCCTGACCGGCGGGCTGGCGCTGCCCCTCCCGGTGGCCGGCGAATCGCCCGCTGAGACTGCCGCCCGCGTGGCCGCCTACGCTGCGGAGTTGCAGAACGCCGGGCTGGACCTGTTCCACCGGTTCTTCAGAATCGCCGCGGTGGTGGCGCTGCTGGCGCTGGTCCCCCTGCTGCTGGGGCTAAGGCGGGACCGCCATACCTAAGCCGCCCCCTCATCGTCCTGGAAAATGCCGATGTGGTTGCCCTCCGTGTCCAGGAAGTAGGCGGCGTAGCCCACGCCCGGGATGGCAAACTTGGGGACGGTTACCGTGCCGCCGCTGCCCATTATACGCTCGGTATACTCGTCCACCGACGACACCTGCATGACGATGGTGGTGCTGGCCGTGGGTTCGGGCCGCACCAGCATGCCGCCGTTGATGCCCGGCTCCGACTCGTCCCCGGTGTTAATCAGCCAGAAGGAGTCGTCCCCTTCCCACTGGTTAAGCGTCCAGTCGAAAACATCGGCGTAGAACCTTTCGGCCCGGGACGGGTTATCCACGTACATCTGGAAGTGGACTACTCTGGGCATATAGCCCTCCTTTGAAACCCCAGGTTCAGGCGGCCTCGCTGTTGTCCTCGAAGATGCCGAAGGTATTGCCTTCCGTATCCTTGAAGTAGGCCGCATAGCCAACCCCGGGGACGGCAAACTTGGGGACTGCAACCGTTCCGCCGCCCGATGTAATCTTGTCCACGTACTCGTCCACCGTCGGGACATCCAGCATGATTGTGGTAACCGTTTCGGGGCTGGAACGCTGCACCATGCCGCCGTTGATTCCCTGCTCCGGTTCCTCGCCGGTGTTGACCAGCCAATATGCGAAGCCTCCCTCGCCCTCCCACTTGTTCACTGTCCAGCCGAAAATATCGCCATAAAACTTGGCCGCCCGGTCCATGTCGTCGGCGTAAACCTCGAAATGCACTACCCTGGGCATAATTCACCTTCCTTAATATCTGTGTAGCTAGAATAGCCGGGGTAGGCTAACAGAGGGGAAGGAGGGGGCGCAAGGGGCGGGTGTCAGTATTACAGTTCCAAGTCAGGGGGAACAGGCTGGCTGCCAGAGTCGTCTTTCCGGCGAAAGCCGGAATCCAGGAAGGTAAGTGGACCTGCGACATATTGAACTGCAAGATTTCTGGATACCGGCTTTCGCCGGTATGACGGTTTCGGCATGGGAATCCCCTTCAAATGTGAACACCTACGTGTCAGTGATTCACGATGAAGGCCGCTATCCTGCGAAACCTGTGCCGCTTATCCTGAGCCTGTCGCCATAACCCTCATACTGAGCTTGTTGAAGGACCTCCCTCACCGGTTGATGGTTCGACAAGCCCACCATTAGCGGCCAGAAAGGATTTGCGAGATAGTCCCACAAAAGAGCAGTCCCCACCGGCCTGATGGGGACTCCCTTCTGTGTTCCTGGCAAATGTTCCCGACACCTACCCCACCAAACTACTCCCCTCACCCTTCACAAAGTCCGCAGTCCTCAAAGCCAACGCCTGGATGGTGGTGGTGGGGTTGATGCAGGCGCCGGTGGTGAAGATGCTGCCGTCGATGATGAGCAGGTTGGGCACGTCGTGGGCCCGGCCCCAGCGATCAACCACCGAGTTGTTGGGGTCGTCGCCCATGCGGGCGGTGCCCAGCAGGTGCCAGCCGGCGTTGCGGCGGATGTGCGACGTGTAAACTTCCTTGGCGCCGGCAGCCTCCAGCACTTCCGCGGCCCTGGCTACTCCGTGGTCCAGCATCTTGTCGGTGTTCTCGCTGACCTTGTAGTCAATCTTGGGCGCCGGGATGCCGTGGGAGTCGGTCAGCACCGGGTCCAGGGTTACCTGGTTGCTCTCCTCGGGCAGGTCTTCGGTCATTACCGTGATGCCGATGGTGTGGCCGAACCGCTCGCCGAAGACGCGGTGGTGGTCCTCGCCCCAGGGCACCGTCTCCTGCTGGATGCCGCCCAAAGCGGTGGGCAGGGGCGAACTGGTAACGCCGGTAATCTGCAGGTCATAGCCGCGGACAAAGCCGCGGTTCAGGTCGGTCTCGTAGAACTCCTGGCTCAGCATGGAACTGCCCCGGGGGCCGGCCTCGCCGCCCAGCCATTCGTCGAAAATGCCCATGGCGCCGCCGCAGGGGTGGTGCATCAGGTTCTTGCCCACCAAGCCGCTGCTGTTGGCCAGGCCTTCGGGGAACAGCGCCGACCTTGAGTTGAGCAGCAGGCGGGCGGTGCCCACGCCGTTGCCGGCCACCACCACGACGCGCGCCCGCTGTTCCTGCAGGTTGCCGTTGGCGTCGTAGTACAGGGCGCCGGTGGCCCGGCCCGACTGGTCCACCAGGATTTCTCGCACTCGGCAGAAGGTCTTCAGGCGAGCGCCCCGGCGGATAGCCCGGGGCCAGTAGATGATGTCGGCGCTGGCCAGGGAACGCAGGGTGCCGCCGGTGTCAGGCTGGCGGCCGTCGTACTCCACCGAGGCGATGGCGCTGTCGGAGGACCACCAGTGCCAGCCCAGCTTGTTGAAGGCGTTGGCCAGCAATTCCCCGCCCTTGCCGATGGACAGGGGCGGCGTGGGCCGGTCGGGCTTGGGCGGGTAGGCCGTGTCGCCCCGCAGGCCGGAGACGCCGTTCATCCGGTCGTTCAGGTCGTAGTAGGGTTCCAGTTCCGCGTAGGTCATGGGCCAGTCGTCGGCCACGCCGTCCTGGGATTGGAGGACGAAGTCGGATGGATGGAAGCGGGGGAAATGGGAGCCCCAGTGGATGGTGCTGCCGCCCACGGCGTTGTACATCAGCGGCGAGATGGGCGTGTCGGCCTCGTTGACCGGGTAGTCCTCGGGCAGGCCGCGGACGTTGGGGTTGGAGTGGAAGTCGGTCTGCCAGTGAATCTGGGCGTCGGGTTCGCTGGTGGAGAAGACGTCCAGGGGCACCCAGCCGCCCTGCTCTAGGCAGACAACCTTGATGCCGGCCAGGGTGAGGCTCCAGGTGAAGGCGGCGCCGGAAGCGCCCGCCCCGATTACCAGCACATCGGCTTCATCATGTCGATTGGCCATACTTCCCTCCCATTTCTGTTGTCATCCACGAATAGAAACGAATGTTCACCAATGATAGTTTGGGCAAATAAGCCATTAGTGATTATTCGTGTACATTCGTGGATTTAGAGAACTACCGTCGCTCAAACACGGCGGCTACGCCCTGGCCGCCGCCCACGCACATGGTTTCCAGGCCGAACTGGGCGTCGCGTCGCTCCATTTCGTGCAGCAGGGTGGTCAGGATGCGGGCGCCGGTGGCGGCGATGGGGTGGCCCAGGGAAATGCCCGAACCGTTGACGTTCAGGTTGTCCTCGTTGGGCAGTTTCCACTCGCGCAGCACCGACAGCACCTGGGCGGCAAAGGCCTCGTTCAACTCAATCAGGTCCATGTCCTCCAGGGACATGCCGATCTTGCCCATGACCTTGTTCACCGAGGGAACGGGGCCGATGCCCATGTAGGCGGGGTGGCAGCCGGTGACGGCCCAGCCGCGCAGGTAGGCCATGGGGGTTACGCCCAGCTCTTCCACCTTGTCTTCGGCCACCACCAGGCACACCGAGGCGGCGTCGTTCTGGCTGCTGGCGTTGCCGGCGGTCACGGTGCCGTCGGGCATCACCGGGCGCAGGCGGCCCAGGACTTCCATGTTGGTGTCGGCCCGGGGATTCTCGTCCTTTACGAAGTCCACCGGGTCGCCCCGCCGCTGGGGAATGGGCACGCCGACAATTTCCTGGTCGAACTTGCCCTCCTCCTGGGCGGCCACGGCGCGCTGGTGGCTGCGCAGGGCGTATTCGTCCTGCTCCTGGCGGGGGATCTCGTACTGCTTGGCCAGGTTTTCGGCGGTCTCCACCATGCCGGAGATGTAGCCGAACCGCTCCTCGGGGGAGATGGTCTCCCGCGCCCGCACCAGGCGGTCGTGGAAGGTCTGGGACCCGAACCGGCCGCCCCAGCGGGCCTCGTTGACGTAGTACTCGGCGTTGCTCATGCTCTCGACACCGCCGGCCACCACCGCGTCGGCGTTCTCGGTCTGCACCAGCATGGCGGCGTTGAGGATGGCCTGCAGGCCGGAGGAACAGCGGCGGTCAAGCTGGTAGCCGGGCACCTCGATGGGCAGGTCGGCCTTGAGACCGGCCAGGCGGCCGATGGCGGGATTCTCGCCGCTGGGGTAGCCGCAGCCCAGGATGACGTCGTCCAGCCTGGCGGGGTCAATGCCGCTGCGCTCGACGGATTCCTTGATTACCAGGGAAGCCAGGTCGGCGGCGGACACGCCGCGCAGGCCTCCGCCAAAGGTGGCCACCGCGGTACGCACCGGCGCTACAATTGCGACTCCTCGCATGTGCATCTCCTTATCAAAACAGGTTGAAACGGGCCCGGAAAATGAGCATGGGAAACGGCCCGATTTGCTGGGCAATATAATACCCGCTCGCGGGTGGTATGTCGAACAGAGCAGCGGGAGCGTGGTAGAATGGAAGTCCACAAATGGGGGTGTAGCTCAGTCGGGAGAGCACCTGCTTTGCAAGCAGGGGGTCAGGGGTTCGAATCCCCTCACCTCCACCACCATATCCGATACTGCGAACTCCGCCATTCAAGGCGATTTCGGCGGCATCCTTGCCCCCTATGGGACTGTCCTCCGGCGTGGGGATTGTATAGACAATCGTCGCTCCGCCGGGCCTGACCAGCACTTCCTTCACGAATGACCGCACGAAGGCTTTGGTCTCGGTGAGTTCGCTGGTTTTGAGGAACTCGCTCATGTCCCGGGCGAAGGCGGCGATGACGTCGGCGCTGTCCAGCAGTTCCCGACGCTGGGACAGCACTGCCCGCGCTTCCTCGGCGGCGGCTTCCAATTGCTCCCTGCGGTGTCGGTGTTCCAGGATGCGCTCGGAGGCGTCGGCCATGTCCAGGTCGGTGCTCTCGACGAAGTGCCAGATGCGGTCCAGTTTCCGCTTCACTTCCTGCAACTCGGCCTCGATGGTCTCCAAGTTCTGCCGCTGCTCCCTGGCCACGCCGTCCATCTCCTCGTCCACCAGCCGCACCAGGTCGCGGACGTTGGACTCGGTGAGAATGTTCTCGCGGATGTTGGAGATGATGATGTCCTCGAAGTTCCTGGCGTTGAGCCTGGGGGTGTCGCAGGTTCCGCTGCCCTGTTTGAGCAGGGACTGGCAGACGTAGTAGGTGTACTTCCCGCTCTTGGCCTCGGCGGCGGTGAGGGCCTTGCCGCAGGTCTCGCATTTGGCTAGGCCGCTGAGCAAGTAGGGGCTCGCGGCGCGGCGGGGGTGGGTTACCCTGGGGGCGCGGGCTTCCAGCAGTCTCCTGACCCTGGCGAACTCCTGTTGGGACACTATGGCGGGGAAGGCATCCTCCACCCGCACCGGCTCCTGTCCGTCCCTCGCCTTCTGACCCCAGACCAAGGCGCCGGTGTAGGCTTCGTTGGTCAGCACCTTGTGGATGGTGGTCTTGCGCCACTGCCTACCCTTGGGGGAGGGGATGCCCTCGGCGTTCAGGGCCTTTAGGATGTCCAGGGAAGTCCGTCCCTGGAGAGTGAGGTCGAAGATGCGGCGGACCACGGCGTCGTGGGGCGGGTTGAGTTCCAGTCTGGGCCGCTTCTTGATCCCGTCCTGGACGTAGACCCGCCTGTAGCCGTAGGGTGCGCTGGCGTTCATCCAGAAACCCCGGGAGGCGGCTTCCCGCGTTCCCCGCGTCACTTCTTGCGCTAAATTTTCGCTATAGAACTCGTCCACGGACTCGATGATGGCCTCCATGAGCTTGCCGGTGGGAGTGTCGTCGGCGTGCTCGGTGATGGAGACCACGCGGATGCCCTTCCTGCGAAGCATGGACTTGAAGGCCACGGCGTGCTCCCGCTTGCGGGTGAACCTCGAAAACTTCCAGACCAGAATCTCACGGAAAGGCGCCTCGGCCTTGCCCGCCTCGTCCAGCATCTTCCTGAACTGGGGCCGGTCGGCGATTCTGCCGCTCTCGGCCTCGTCCACGAACTCGCGGACCACCAGGTAGCCGTTCTTGTCGGCATAATCCCGCAAGGCCCGAAGCTGGGCGGCGACGGACAGGTCCACGTCCTGGCGGTCGCTGGACACCCGGGCGTAGAGGGCCACGGGGGCCAGGTCGGTGTTCTTACTCATTGATTTGTCCTCCTTGATGTTCATCCTCTGGCTGGGTAGCCTGCCGGGAGCGCAGCCGTTCCAAGCGTTGTTCACGGCGCAGTTCCCGGTCTTCCATGTACAAACGCAGGGCCTCGCGCACCAGTTCGCTCATGTCGCGGCCCTCCTCCTCCTTGACCCGCTGCACCTCGACGAACATCTCCGGCGGCAGCGAGAAGGTGATGGTCCTGGATTTGCGTCGTGGCGGCATGGTCCCTTTTTTTGCCTGGTGTAATAAGTGTTTGTCTTACTATTATTATCCGGCATCCGGCCCTGCCGGTCAAGGCGCGGCGGTCAGCGCCCTAGCGTTGGTCAAGGGATGGGTCCGCCTCCGCCGGCCCAACTGCGGGGCCAGCAATGCGCGGAACTCCAATGGCACGGCCACCACCGCCAGCTTGGCCAGCCTCCCCTTCCAGTACACGGGTTTGGCGACGGCAGCCAGGCCGTCGGCCTCGGCGTACTCCGGCTCGCCGCTGCGCGCCGCCCGCTCCGCCAGGGACCCTAAAGGCACCCGCTTGTACCTCTGGGGAATGCCGCCCCGCTTTCCGGTGATGAGCTTGGAGGCGGGAGGCCTCATGCCCCTGGTCCGCCTGACCACGGTGGCCCGCAGCGCGGCCAGGTCGTTTCCCCTGGGCCACTCTGCGGGGTCGGTGCGGCCGGGACGCTCGTAGAGGACCACGGAGTAGGGGAGGTTGCGCACCACCTCGGCCAGTCTCATGGCCACGGCGGCGTAGGCATAGCGGTACTCCTGTTGCAGGGCAATCACGTCCAACCCCGACGCCTGGGACAACTCTCGGAACTCCCCCGGCTGCATCAGCACCCCCGCCGCGAATCGGTTCGCCTCCCGGCAGACCTCCTGCTCCGCCTTGGTCCCCGTGTTCAGGTCGCACAGGGTCTCGTGCATGATCTCGTAGCTCTCGTGGAGCACGGTGTAGTCCCTGGCCCCCTGCCACAACTCCTCCTTGTAGTAGATGTGGCACTCCTGCCCCGCGATCCCGACGTGCAGTCCTTTGGGACTGCCCTCCATGCTCATCCCCTCCACCTCGCCGAACCCGGCGTCGCTCAGCAGGGCCTTGAGTTCCTCCAGGGTGGGCCGGGCCGACACGCCGAAGCGTTGCACGAAGCGGGCGGCGACGGCCTCCAGGCTGGGTTCATGGCCTGGGCAACAATGGTGTTCATCCAACAGGTCGCGGCAGAAGCCGCCCAGGGTTTCGTTCATTCCAAAAGCCTCTTGCCGGTGAGTTTCTCGTACATTTCCACGATGAACCGCTTGGCGTTCAGGGACAGGGGGCCGTCGGGCCTGGTTCCCACCCGGAAGTTGGGATCGTCCAATACGTAGCGGTAGGCCCGCTCCACCTCCAGGGTCTCGTCGCCGTGGGGGTCGGGCCGTGGGCCGTGGCCGGCCCGCTTCAGGAGTTCGTCCGGGTCCACGTTGTAGAGGGCGGCCAGCTTGCGCACGATGTTGGCGCCGGGCTGGCGCTCTCCGTTTTCGATCTGGGAGAGGTAGGAGCCGGAGACCCCGGTGCGGCGGTTCACGTCTCTCAGGCTGAGGGGCCGGCGCAGTCGTCTCAGCAGGGGGCCGATCTCCTCGTTGCCGTACGGTTCCCCTTCCCTCTCGTTTCGGTCCGGCTGCTGTTGGTCAGGCTCGCCCATGACGCTTCCCTCCTTTCCCGCAGTCTGGTTTCTCACAGTCTACAGGATAATTGTTAGATTCTTGTCGGATTCTTGTGTGATTATTGTTACATCAAAGCGAGCAATCGGTCAATAAACAGGGTGTTAGTGGCAAACAATCCTTGCCGATGCAGTTCACTGATTGTTACACTCTAGCGAGTAGAACATTCAATCGTAATTGCCGCCCAGTATACCCCACCGGCAGGTCCCGGCCAATCCCCGGATGACACCGGGAATGATATGCGGCGGCAACGGAGAGACGTTTCCCTTGAGTACCAGGCCAAGACTTACCGGTGAACAGGAACGGCAACGGATGGAGGGCCTGCGGGCTCTGGCCCGCGTCATCGCCCGCCACTACCTGGCCCACCCCGAACTATACCCCGCTCCCGCCGTCGCCACTGGCGGCGCGAGTGGGGGCGCTGGCAAGGACGATGCCACGGTCAACGCCGTGGCGCGGGCCGAAGGAGACCTTGCCCGCAAGGAGGAAGCCGAATGAAACGCAGGAAGCCCTGTTTCAGGTCCAGGCTCCGCACCGAGGTGGTGTGGGAGTTGCTGAACCGGCTCAACATGAGCCAGAACGAGCTGGCGCGCCGGGCCGGCATCAGGTCGGGCTACATGTCCCAGCTGATGAGCGGAGAGCGCTTCGCCTCGCCCGGGGTGCGCCAGCGCCTGATGGACGCCCTGGGCGTCACCGACTTCAACGTTCTCTTCGTCCTGGAGCGGGTCGATGAGTAGCGGTCCCGCGAATATGCGGACGCCCCTGGTTATACCCCCGGGGGTGGCCCTGCTGCCGGAGGACTTCCGGGAGAAGCTGGAGGCCATCAAGCGCCTGACCGGCCTGTCCTGGGAGGGAATGGCGGCGGCCATGGGGGTAGACAGCCGGCAGCTGTGGCGCTGGCGGCGGCACGGGGTGCATCCCAACGGCGGCGCCATGCTGGCCCTGGTGCGCCTGGCCCTGTGGGTGCCCGGCGGTCTGGCCCTGCTCACCGACGAGGACGTGATCGTAATCCATCAACTTGGGAGGTAAAACCATGACCGAGGAAGGAAGGCTACCAATCGACGACGCTTTTCCCCCATCGCCGGCAGAGCGCGGCAGTGGCGGGCTGGAACGTATGCAGGAAAAATGCGGCCTGACCTGGCGAATGCTGGCGGCCCGCATCGGCGTCAATGGCCGCGCCGGTTTGTCCCGCGCCGACTTCAACAAGCAGGCCGTCGCCGGGAACCCCGGCCAGAACCCGGACCAGGAAACCGAGGAGGAATTGCCCATGACTTTCGACAACGACAACTACGAACCCAGCCTGAGCAAGGGCTATCCGCCGCCGCCCCTGCCCGAGGACTGGTGGGTGCGGCTGGGGAGGTTGGAGGACCGCACCGGCGTATCCCTGGAGGACTTCACCCGCCGGTGGGGCCTGCCCCTGGAGCGGGCCAACCGGCTGCGCTTCTACGACGTGCCTACCGCCGCCGAGATGCGGGCCATCCTGAAGTGGGCCGGCACGGTGCGGGGCGGCGTCGAGGTGCTGCTGCGGGACTCGGACGAACCCTGGCCCTACCGGAGGTAGCGGCATGGGAAGCCGTCAGCAGTACGTCTACCGCACCCGGCCCCAGGAGTTCCCGGCCGACTTCGCCGAGCGGCTGGACCGCTTCCGGCAGGCCGCCGGGTTTAGCTGGCGGGGGCTGGCCCGGGAGCTGCGGGTCAACGCCGAAACGGTGAGGCGCTGGAAGGCCGGTTCCCGGGTCGGCTCCGGCCACCTGGTTTCGCTGTTCGCCCTGGCCGCCCGGCTGGGGCTGCTGCACCACCTGCTGCCCGAGGTGGGAGAGCCGGTGGGCCAAGACGGTGAACAGGCCGCGCCGGACACCGATTGACACCCAAAGTGGTTTACTTATCAGAATGTCCGGAGGGCATGACACCTTGCCTTTTACATTCTGGGTTCTTGGGGACTCCGCCTGCCCTCCTCAGATTCGTTTCGGAGTAGACTGCCGAACATCTCTGGTTCGGGGATGTTTCCCTCGGGATTGACTAGGCGTCGCCGCAGTCCTCTTCGTCGTGGGGTGAACCGCGTCTCGCAAACCAGCGATTGCCGAATTCCTTGTAATTCACGTCGATGCTCTCAACCTGATAAGGAGCGCAGTTCAAGATTTCGGCGTCTTTCAGTTCGAACAGGGCAATATTGTAGCCGTCTTTTCCTTCTTGACCGAACTGGCTTCGGTACACAATGGCATCATAGCCGGCCTCCTGAAACAGTTCCGCCAATATGCGCGTAGGCACGTAGTTTACCCTCTCTTCCGACTGTGTTACGGGCCAGGAAAAGGCGTTGTCAATGTCGATCCAAACAGCCCTCTGTTTGGCTTGGGCATCCGGTTCCTCCTCGCCCCACAGTTGTTTTAGCGTCAAACCGCTCCACGATGACTCGCCATGCCCCTGCGTCAGGTCGATGGCGTTCAGATTGCGGGAGACCTTGAACTGGGCCACCGAAACCTCGGACCCCACCCACGGTCTAACCTCCGAAATGGCCGTCTTCTCAGTCGAGGCCAAATAGAGCACAGGGATACCCGATGAGTTGGCGCGCCCCTCCCCAGCAAATGCGCCATTGGGTTTCATCCGGTCTCCAGAAAACCCCATGGGCACTTCGATCAATTCTTCGCCGCTGGCATCCTTGTCAAGAACGTATTCGACACCCAGTTGCGCTCGCCACAGAACAGCGCCCTCCGTTATTTCGAAGTCCCGGTCCCGCCGAGTCTGCATAACGGTTTCCAGAAAGGCTTCTATTTCGCGGTCCCAAATGTGGCGCCGGTGCCGTTTCACTCGTTCCTCGAACTTGCGATAGCTCCTCCAAGAGGCGAACTCTGGAACTTGAGGGTCGTCTACCAGCTCGGGCAAGGGGTCTGTATTCACAGCCTGCATACGCTCCTATGGGTCTCGTCAAAGGACTTGTACTGTCGGCCACAAGTAAGGCTATCCGATCCTCCGGTGGGCGTGGAACCACTCTGACGCGGTTGTCCAGATGAGGGGTGTTCTTGGTGCGCTATGAAAAATGGGCGCGCATCTGAGTGCGCATGATTCAGTCGCCGTGCGGCCTACCAAGGCACTCCCGTCGGCCTCAACTGCCTCTTGAAGGAAAACTCTAAGGGTCCAAAAGACCCTCCTCCTCCAGCAGCTTGGTAGCAATGGGCAATACTGCGTCTTTGAATCTTTGTGCTTGCTCGGACAAATCAGGTATGTCTACATAGTCCGGCACTCTCAATATTCCGTTCCTCACCAATTCGAACATGATGTGGCTGAAACTGCCTCGAAAATTGGCTGGATTTTCCCTCAAATCATCCAGCAGATGCTCCACATCCATTCCTTGTTGCTGACGCCTACGGATAGTTCTCAGGTACTGGCGAACCTTGCCAGTTGTCCAGAAGTCTTCGGGTAAATTCGGGTGGCTCATTGCTTCCGACGCAAGGATAGACAGATACATACACACCAGGTAGTGGTCGGAGACGGGGCTGTGTTGATTGAACAAGGTAACAAAGTTGTCATACCACTCGTTGTGCCTCAAGTCCTTGAAGCGCTGGCGCCCCTCCCCAGCAGCGGGGATCACGTCCCAATGGAGCGGTGCTGGGGAACTATGGCGCAAGAGTTCCATCATCCCTGCGGGCGGGTCTATCCATTGACCCGTTGGTTCATGCGACACCAACAGCCGCTGTGGTGGGTGGCTTTTGTAGAAATCCAGGTATGGTCGCGCTAGAATCTGAGCGTAATCAACTTGTGCCAGCCATACCATTCCCTCGGCGTTGGACGTTTGTACAGAATCAAGGTGTTCGACAACCAATCTCGGGTCTTCTTTCGATATTTGCGCAACAGCACGAACC
This sequence comes from Dehalococcoidia bacterium, assembly GCA_034422655.1. Taxonomy (GTDB): domain Bacteria; phylum Chloroflexota; class Dehalococcoidia; order Lucifugimonadales; family UBA3495; genus Bin22. The sequence goes on along the minus strand of DAOUJN010000035.1, from coordinate 6,529 downwards.
GTCTTGTCCACTTCGTCTTTGAAGCAATAGGGCGGGATAAGAATATACGCTCTATTCTCCTGTGCTTTCTCCAGCCACACCCGTACCATGTGGCAGCCGAGTAGGAAAGACCCTGTACCCGCGTCTGACATTAAAGTGTATTGGCACGGCTCTTGTTCTTGGTTGGACCAAGCGTCCAAGATGGCTTTCTGCGGAGGTTCCAGTCCCATAAGTTCTTGTGGGTTCCGGTATCCGGTGAACTCTTGATCTTCGCAGTTTGATTCATTGGCCCGTTCCAGCAATAGCGACTCATACACCACCCTCCAACCAGCCGCCGCAATCCCAGCAGACCGAGCGGCTTGGTGCGACGCCTTGCTTTTTTGTTCGTCTTCTTGTTGACGGAAAATTCGCCGAATGGTTTGCCAGCTTCCCACCAGCATCTCAAGGGCTGCCTGAGTCCGCACTGCGGTTTCCAGTAATTCGTCCCTTCCTGTTGGAGTGGTAGACGTAAGCGAGGTTTTGTCCTCAATGAAGTCCAGAAGGTGCCCGGCCTGAGCCAGGGCTGATGCTATCAGCGCGTCGCTCTCATTACCCTCGCTCAAATTGCGCGCGCAATGACGGATTGCCCGGTTGGAGTTGTGCAGTGCCACGAAGTGTTTCCTGACCAAATTCGCCGCCGTGATTTGTCCATCATTCGTATGTGTTTCGTTTGGGTCCACTTGATGGCCGAGTAAGCACAGATATGCCCGAACCCGAATCGCTTCTTGGAAGACGTCGTACAAGAAATCCTCAGTGTGAGATGAAACCATGCTATCTCCCTTAGTGTGCTAAGCCCTGGTCCGTAGGCGACAAAGCCTTTGATTTCGTATGGCGTGGGGTGCCACCGCTCCTGCTAAGGTTCGGTTCCCCGAAAAGGCGGCCGGACGGTCTCGTTGTGAGCCTTGAGTGCGTCCATCGCCTGCAACATGGCAATGTGTTCCATCCGCTGTTGTTCCATCAAGTTGCCAATATCCACCGGGTGGTATTTCCTCGTGTCTGGGTTGAGGTTGAGGTTATAGATGCCGATCTCGCCGTGCAGTTGCCACTCCCCGATTCCGGCGGTGAAAGGCTGGGGATTGCGGTTCAGTGTATCCATCGCGTCGAGGATTTTCCCGCCAATCTCCTGGGACAATTTACTCCGCCGGTCCCGGTGAATGTTCATGCTCTTCCAGAGGCTCTCGCCTTTGTCGTGCCAGTCGGCCCACTGGCAGGTCAGGTTGGTGGCGCTGGCGAACAGGATATTGCCGATGTTGACTGACCCCGGGGCAACCTCAGAATGGTAGATCATGCCAAACCTGGTGGCGCCGTCCCGTACGTAGCCGTCAACCTCGGCGTGGAAACCGTCACTGTCCCTGAACCAATGACCTTCCGGGTAAGTCCTGGCTGCCAGCACCGCCTGGGTGGCCTCGGGCGCCGGCGCCCAGAACCTGAACCAGGGAATTTCCAATTCGTCTGCAGCCTGGCGGCAGTGGTTAACCCGGTTTCAGTCGCTGACCTCGACGATGGCAAGAGGATTGTCGTCGGCGTCTAGGATAATTATGTCCGGCCTGTAACGCAGACCGGAAGGCGTGGTGCGGAACCGTTCCGACTCAACCCAGGCTGCCCAGGGCGGGACGGCCCACAGGTGGGTATGGTCGTTGCAGGTGAAGGCTACGTCGGCCATTTTCCAGGCAGCTTGGCCCGCTACGTCGGACCGCAGGAATCTGAGCAATTTTTCCTTGAACTCGCGGTGGGGCGCGTTTTCGCTCACGGTTTAGTCATCCTTGTCTTGTCTGCCCGGCTACGAGGCGATGCCCGGCTCGCTCAGCCGGGCGAGCAGATATTCACGGCTGCGGTTGCCCCTGACCCGATTGTAGTAGGCGCACAGCCGTCGCGGGTTGTCCATGTGGTCGTGCCCACCCGCTTCCCGGGGATGATGTGATCAGCATCCAGGAGGCGAGAAAAGAGACTTCACTCAGGCATTTGATAAACAACATCTGTGTGGAGGCTTCGTCGGGTCGGGGGCTACGGTACTTGCGGGTCAAGCTCTGGACCGGCGGCGTACTCAACCAGCGACAAAGAACCTATGAGCCGCCTCTTATCCCGTCCTATTTTGCGCAGCCACCCTCAAGTCAATTATCTTTATTACCAGTTCTCGGCAGCCCAACAGTGCCGCCAATACATCCTCTTCGAAATGAAGGGACCTACCCCTATAGCGAAGCACCGATGACTCAATGAAGTCAGGTTGGTCAAAGATAGTCAACGCCTCGGCATCCATCTGACCACGTTGGTTAATCTTCCCCTGAGCGCGCTCGTCGATGTGTTCGAAGGCATCGCGCATCTCTTTGACTACAGGTTCCAGCGTCTTCAGGCTATCGGGAATCTCCAGACCCAAAGGGAACACATCATTGAACCTCACGAGCATATTCATCCCCCGATGTAAAGCGATGATTGCGACCTCAGCTTCAGACAGTGCCCTGAAGAATCCAATTCTTCGGCCTATACCTCCTTCGCTTCCAGCTTTCTCGCGCTCCTGCATCGCCAATTCCCATGCTGCATGGGCAGCGTCAAGTCTACGCGCCAGCGCAAAGAGATAGACAAAAAACCCGACCTGTTCCCCCGCAATGCTATACCAAGTCCAAATGGTATTGGCTACTGGAGCATATCCACCGAACTCTTTTGGGCTAAGCGCGTCGATTTGGTCGGAGTCGATCACCAGGCCGCCCTCTCGAATTATGAGCTCATCACCGGCATTCAAGTTGACGACTTCGCCCGTGTCTTCCTCTCCAGGAAGTAGGGACCTGGCGTATACCTTGTTTCCTTCACGTCCGTCAGGAACCAATCTGCCCAAGAACAATAATTCGTCGCTCGGGTCTTGTCTCTTGTCGTCCTCCATAAATCACCCCTTTGATTTTCCGGGAACTACTGCGCCGTAAGGTCCGACGCAGCTAGGCTGTGCCGTTTTGACCAGTGGTGTTGAATCCATCGGGGCAGGCAGTTCCGCAATTTTCTTAGCAACTCGCAACATCCAAAGGGCGAACTGCCTCACCTCTCAGTCGGTTCACCAACCGGCAGGTTTGGAGATGACGCCAACCTGGTCGGTCAGCGCATCGGGAAACTGGCTCCGCCGCAGGTGGCTTTTCCAGAGGCGCTTTACGTAGGTCGAGGCGTCGGCCAAGTCCCTGGGACTGGTGTTTCTTGGGTCGGGGTTGACCAGCGTCACGCGCCGGCCGAGGCCGTCCCTCACGTAGGACATCGCGCCGGCGAAGTCGGCGTCGTTGGAGATTACCACGGCTTGCTCGTATTCCCCGTTGAAACCATCCACCAGCAGGCGGGTAGCCAGGTTCACGTCCGACCCCTTCTCCTCCGAGTCCCGGAACAGCATACTGCCGGGAAGTCCTGGCGTCGGTTGGGCCAGCGGGCGGCGCTTGGTGCCGGATCGGAACTTGCCGTAGTGAATTTCCAGGCTCGGCAGCGTCGCCAGGGCTCTCAGGTACACCAGTTGCCGCCGGGGTTGCAGGGGGTTGTCGGGACGGGCGTCCAGGAGCGCGGTGAAGTAGCAGACGCGATTGATGGTGTCCTGGGGAAACAGGGTCTCGGCCAGCCTCCACAGGTCCAGCCACCGAAAGGGGGTGTCCTTGAGGGCGCGGTAGTAGAGATTGAAACCGTCGATGTAAACGTTGGTGATCAATCGCCCACTCCCGGACAAAGACAGAGACCGCCCGTCTAGGCGGTCTCGACCCTACCGGCGAAGCGATAGGGGTGGTCTATAGACCATACCATTACCTGCAACTACCGTCAACCGGGGTATCGAGTCTCATTGAGGAAATTTCGCTACTTCGGATTCGCTGGAATGGTTATTCGAACCAGTCAGTCCAGCGACAAATTTCGCCGCTGGTCGAAATGGCATAGAACGATGGGTTAGGCACCAGTTACCCTGTTTTTATTCCATTTCCTCCTGATAAACAGATGAGCACTGGTGGTAGGTACGGCAAAAATTGCTGCTACCAGTAACGACCCTACGAACCCCAATGACACCTCACCTACGGTAATATCGTCCGCGTTGGCGATACCGTACAGCGCAAACACTGCGGCCAAAACTGCCGGCAGCACCGGCATATAAAGTCGTTCCCATCGCCCGTCTTCTAGACCCACTCTAGCGGCGTACGCCGCGCTCGCGCCTACACCACACGCCGTCCCGATAGCAATGAAAGCTCGGTTATCCTCTCCCGACAATAGGAACGCTGCCGCAACGCCTACCCAAAGGAAATCATAGGCCAAGAATAGCAGCACCCAGCCGCACACGTCGCGCAGTTTCTGTTTAATCATCTTAGTTTACTGAGGCCAGAGCCTTAGTGAATTTCGTCCAGATAATTCAGCGTACCGCACCGTTCAGAACCTTCTCCATGTCCGCAAACTACTTCCCCAATTTGGACCAGAGGAGGGAGAGCCGGCGGCATCCTCAGACCTGGACGCGGAAAGCGGGGATCGCGCCGTGCACACGGCAATCCGGAACTGACCGGGGCAGGACGGGTTTCCCGAATATGACGGGGCCGGACGGAACATTCCGTCCGGCCCCTTTTTTGTTGCCCTGCTCACGGGCGCCGGCCGCTCACAGCCGTGCCACTCCCCGGGGGTCGTCGGGGCAGGCCCGGCGGTCCAGGACCCTGTTCAGGATGCCGAAGGCCAGGTGGAAGTTCAGGGCCTCCGACATGGCCGTGGGTTCCTCCTGCTGGAGCAGGGCGCAGACGGCGGTGTCGCCGTCCCCGGCGCAACGGCCGGCGGCCAGCGCCAGGGCGGGCAGGCCGTCCCGCCGATCCTCGTCCTCAATGAAATGGCCGTAGCGGCCGTCCGCCGCCAGGGAGGCGTCGGCCAGTTCCAGGAGCCGCCCCCGGGCGGCTGTCCGGTCGCGGTGGCGGAGGCGGCGGAAGGGGGAATTGCGCCGGCAGACGCTGTTCACGCCGACGGCGCCCCTGCTGTTTTGCGAGTGTTCCAGGACCCGCAGTCCCCGCATCATGATCTCCAGTCCCTCCTCCAGGGTGGGTAGGGCATCGCGGCGGCCCCGGGGGAAGGGGGTTCCCCTGGCGGACAGGAGTTCGTCGCCGCGCAGAGTCCGCCCGGTGGGGACGTGGTACTCGTCCTCCAGGACGCGGCGCCAGTCCTGAACCCGCTCGGCCAGGCGGCTCTAATGCTCGGCTTCCACCCCCAGGGCGGTGGCGATGCTGAGGTTACGGCTACGGGATTCTCCGACGTAGTAGATTCTCATAATGGTCATTCTCCTTATTTGTCATTCGTGTTTCGTGGCGTTTCACCGGTAGCGGTGCAGGGGTTCAACTGGCCGGAAGTCGCCGTCCGGCGCCAGCCAGGCGGGACCCAGCGGACCCTCCCGTTCGAGCAGTTCCCGGTGGGAAACCAGCAGGGGCAGCGGTACCCCTACCCGCTGCATCTCCCTCCGGGCCACCTCAAGGAAGTGGGTGGGGGCGACGGGATCGTCGAAAACCACCAGCACCAGGGGCCGGTGGCCGTGGTCGTCGGCGGGCCGGTGGGAGGAGTAGTAACGCAGGTAGGGGGCCAGGCGCTGGGCCATGGTGGCGGGGCGCACGGCGCGGCGCTCGTACTCCAGGAGGAAGGAACGCAGCAGGTCGTTCCGGCGCAGGGTTCCGAAGGCGTCGGGGTGGAGGGAGCGGGGGCCGCCGTAGTGGCGGAAGTAGCGGGAGGCCCGGTGGGGCGGGTCCAGTTGTTCCACGTCCCAGCCGAGGCTATGGGTCTGTCGCGCCAGGGCGGCGATGAAGCGGTGGACGGCGGCGGTGTGTTCCAGGTCCCGCAGCAGCTGGCGGCTGCGCCTGCCGGAGACGACTTCACGTTCGCCGTCCGCACCGACGCTCCACCGCTGCCTGGCCTCGCCGGTGGACACGCGGTCCCGGCGGGCCAGCAGTTTCAGCCCCCTGTCGGTGAGGGCCAGGCGGCGGGCGTCGCGCTGGACGGCGGCCACCAACCCAAGGCGTTCCAGGGCAGCGGTGAGGTGGGACGCCCCGGAGTTGGAAACGCCCAGCAGCCCGGCCAGGTCCGCCCGCGCCAGCCAGGGCCAGTCGGCCAGCAGGTCCAGGGCGCGCTTCTCGGCGGGGCGCAGCACGACGGGCAGCAGGTGTTCGGGGACATTTTCGTACGTATCGCCGCCGTCCAGTACCCCAGGGTCGATGTCCCTGGGGAGGGAGACCCGTTCCAGGGGCACCTCGGCCGCCACCATGCCGCCGGGGTTGGCGCGGGCCACAGCCTCGGCGAGGGATACGCCGACGCCCGACGAAAACGACCGCCATACCGGGTCATCCCCGCCGGCCGCCGCAACGTGCCGTTCCAGGGCGAAAAAGGCCGGGGCCGAGGATGCCGGGGCGCGGACGCCGCGCAGCAGTTCACGGGCCTGGCGCAGGCGCACCTCGTCGGGGACCATCACCAGGAAAGCGCCGGAGCGGGGACCCTGGGCCAGCCGCCAGAGGCGCTTGGCGAAACCGGCGCGCTCGGCGGTCGAACCCTG
>DAOUJN010000034.1:0-13450 GCA_034422655.1 Dehalococcoidia bacterium | reverse complement strand
CCCAACCGCACGACCGGGGAGGCTGGCCCACCGACGAACCCATCAACCAGGATGAGCACGTCCTTTCCGACTGGGAACGGCGGGTGGACGCCATGCACAACGTCCTCAGTGAGAAGGGTCTGCGCCGTACCGACGAAATGCGCCGCGCCATTGAAAGCCTGGATCCGGACACCTACGTGGCCTGTTCCTACTACGAGCGCTGGACCGCCGCCCTGGAGATTCTCCTGCTGGAAAAGGGCGTGATTACCAGCGAGGAACTGGACCGCAAGTTCGAGGAAGTCCAGGGACAGGTGCGGCCATGACCCGGCTCGGCGGCTCGCCTGTCCGGTACCAACCGGGCGACTCAGTGGCAGTCCGGGTGGATAACCCCGGCGGCCACTTCAGGACGCCCAGGTACATCCAGGGCCGGACCGGCCGCGTCCACAAGCTGTGCGGCATCTTCCCCAACCCCGAATCCCTGGCCTTCGGCGGCGACGGCCAGCCGGCCCAGCCCCTTTACCGGATTGAGTTTTTCCAGTCCCAAGTGTGGACCGGCTACGAGGGGCCTGAATCCGACAAGATTTACGTGGACATCTACCAGCACTGGCTGGAACCCTCTACGGCGGACGCCTGACCGCCTTTCAGGAGGCAGCAATGTCTAGCTCCAACACTCCCGGCAACGGCCACGGTGAACACGATCACGACGACCACCCCGGCGCTGCCCACGACGAGGAACTGGGCTACTACGCCCTTCGCGCCCGGGCCATGGAGGCCCTGCTGGTGGAAAAGGGCGTCTGCTCCCCGTCGGAAATCCAGGACATGGTGGACCGGGTAGAGGCCCGTTCCCCCGCCGACGGTGCCCGCGTCGTAGCCCGCGCCTGGGCCGACCCCGAATACAAGGCCCTGCTGCTGTCCGACCCGGAGGCCGCGTTGGCCCAGTTGGGATACAGGTTGCCGGAAACCACTCCCAAGCTGGACGTGGTGGAAAACACTGAGAGTGTCCACAACCTGGTCGTCTGCACCCTCTGTTCCTGCTATCCCCGCAACCTGCTGGGACGGCCACCGGACTGGTACAAGAGCCTTTCCTACCGCTCCCGCGCCGTAATCGACCCCCGGGGAGTAATGCGCGAATTTGGCCTGGACGTGCCGGCTGACGTGGAAGTCCGTGTGCTGGACAGCACTGCCGACCTGCGCTACCTGGTGCTGCCCCGCCGACCTGAAGGCACAGAGGGCATGACCGAGGAGCAGTTGGCCGAACTGGTAACCCGGGACAGCATGATCGGTGTTACGGAAGCCCGCGCGCCGGAAATCGCCCGCGCCGGCTGACCTTCCCGCCAGGATTGGTTCTCAGCGCCCACAACGACGGCTCACGTTACCGGCAGGGGCGGCTGCCACCACTTGCTGGTGTCGTTGACTTCGATGCTGTCCACCCACTTGACCCACTCAAAGCCACGCTTGCCCGGCGCCACCAGCCGCAGGGGAAAGCCGTGCCAGTGGGACAGCGGTTCCTCCCCTACACGGGTCGCCAGGATGTACCGTTCGGCTTCGTCCAGGGAGAAGCGCCGGAAGTACCCGGTCACCGACCGCACGGTAATGCTGGCCGCCTGGGGCTTCACGCCCGCCAGGTCCAGGATGTCCTGCAGGGACACGCCCGTCCAATCCTGGGTGGTGTGCCAGCCGCCGGTGCAGTCCAGGGTCGCCCGCACTGCCTTGAAGCCGGCCTGGCGAGTCACCAGGTTGTCGAATGATAAAGCCACCGGGCGTTCCACCAGGCCCGTTACCCTAAGCCGCCACTGGTCGGTATTCAGGGGTTCGGGAGAGTCGTTCAGCCAGGAGGTGGCCGGAAAGCCGTTCCCTGCCTCCGCGCCGCTGAGATAAGACCCGGTGAAGCGCCGGTCGGCGCCGGGCAGCGCGGCTATCCGGTTGAGCAGTTCTCCCGTTTGCCACAGCGCCAGGCCCGCAATACTCAGCCCGCCCAGCTTCAACGCCGTCCGGCGGTCGGCCCAGAAACGGGTCCGGAAATTCCAGCGGTTCCTGACTGCGTGCCACACCAGCACCGGCGTCAGGGCCAGCGAAAGGTAAATGTGCCAGCTTACGCCGCTGATTCCCCCGAAATAGAACGGCCCCGCGTGGCTCCACGCAATGCCAAGGGCCAGCGCGGCCAGCAGCAGCGCCAGCATGGACAAGGAAAGGGAATAGGCGACCCAGTTGCGCTTCCACAGGCGCAATACCAGCAGCCGGCCCAGTATGTTTCGCCCCTTCCAGAACAGCAGCGCCACAATCCCAAAGCCAAGGACTCGGTGGACGTGGAGGGCGGCCACCCACTCCGGCGTGCCGCTGGTGAGGGCCAGGTAGCCCGTCAACAGTTCTGCGGCGCCCAGTAACAGGATAGAGATGTTGGCCCAGGGGTATCTCATCGTTAATCCCCGTAACGTGCTTCCCGGTTAGATACGTTGTGGAGACAGACTCGGTTTGGGCTGCCAGGGAAAGAACAGCCCCTTCCCAAACAAGCCGGGAAGGGGCCTACTACAAAATCATGCGGAGCGTGTGGGAGTCAGTCGGAGGACGGCAGTTCCTTGGGCTGCTGGAGTTCCATGGGTTCCCCGTTGTACCGCAGGTCGCAGCGCCCCGCCTTGGTAACCAGCACTGAGACGGAACCGTCGGCAGACGTGAACCGCTTCCCCAGGGCCATGTCAATGGCGTCGGCGGACACATCAATACCCTCAAGTGCCGCTTCCGCTCCTTTCAACTGCAGCGGGGTTTCGCCGTCAAAGAAGTCTCCGTCGCCGCCCTTGGTCACCACCATCTCCGCCCCGCCGGGGCTTACAAAACGCTGTCCGGTTCTTACCATGATCAATCGAGCCCTTTCAATGAGAATTTAGCCGATTATAGTTTTGGCCTCGCCGGGCCGTCAACGAAAGCAGTATCCCCAGCCCGTCCCAAGCAGCGACGGCGCCAGGACACAACCCTAATCCGCGATACCGATGGTCCGCTTAACGACTTCCAGCACCGCCTGGTTGCTGGTTACGACGGGACGGCCCGCCACCCGGCGCAGTTCGTCCAGCACGTCCACCGACTTGAGGTTGGCGCACGATACAAAGAGGCAGTCCGATTCCACCCCAGCCAGTTGCTCCTGCGCGTACCGGACTATTTCCTCCTGGGAGACTGCCGCAATGTTGAAGGCGCCCTTTACATCCATCCCGTTAATGTATGGCACCGCGAACCCGGAAGTCTCCAGCGATTCCTTGATCGTGTCATTAATCTCTTCGGAATAGGGTGTAAGGACCGCCACGCTCTTCACTTCCAGCCGCTCCAATTCGTCCACCACGGCGCCCATGATGGTGATGGTAGGAGCGCCCGTGGCCTGGGAAATCTCTCCCGCCAGTTCCTGCTCGTAGGCGGGGCCCCGCAGCGCCCCGGCCGAGGTGCAGCCAAACACCACCACGTCGGGCATCAGTGTCCCTATCTGCCGGGCGCATTCGGGCAGGTAAACGTCCAGCATCAACTCCTCCGCCTCGATGGTAACGCTGCCTTCCAGCAGCATTCGAGAGGTGTGGACCGTCGTGCCGGCTGGCAGGTTGCGGTAAAGGTCCGGTTCCATCACCGTGTTGGTGGAAGGCACAATCAGGCCCACCCGTTTTCCTTCCACGTTGCCGTTGGCATTAGCACGCATCGTTTTCTCCGTTCCGAGGCGTAGCATCCGCCGGAGACGCAGCCTGCCTCATGTTGATTAATGGCCCCATTATACTGGGAATCTGGCAGGCGCTGCACAGGTAAAACGCCTGTCCGCCAAATTGCAGCGTGTTGTAAACTTCCGTCAGTCCAATAAATTAATCCCCAGGGGTTGCGGCGTGACCAACATGGAACTTCAAGACGGCTATGCGGTGGTGGACCTGGAAACCACGGGTCTGGACTGCTGGAATGACCTCATAATCGAAATCGGCGTATCCTTGTGCCGGCCCGGACGGAGTCCCGCGACTGAGTCCGTCCTGGTCAAGATAGACCGGCCGCTGCCACAAGTTATCGTGAGACTCACGGGTATCAGCGACTCGGACCTGGCGGCACGGGGACTGTCAATTGACGACGCGCTGGCCTGGTTCACTGAGCAAACCGCCGGCCTGCCCCTGGTGGGACACAACATCATCCGGTTCGACCGGGCTTTCCTCCTGGAAGCGGCCCGAGTCCACCGGCGGGCGGCGGAAGAGGGACGGTACCCCCGCCGGGTCATCGACGAGGTGGATGACCTTCCCGCCCGCAGGTTCATCGACACCATGGCCCTCTACAAGGGCCTGAAACTGGGCCGGTATCCGGGCGAGAACGAGAGCCACCTGGAATATGCCCAGCGTATCCTCGATATGAGGACCCCGCCGGGCCTGCGGTACAACCTCCAGGCGGCCTGCCAGGACTTCGGCATATCCACATCTCGCATCCGCGCCCACCGCGCCCACGGCGACGTGGTGCAAACCCAAAGGCTGTTCGAGAAGCTGAGGGAATACGGGGCCTGGTGAGCCAACAGGTCGCGCGCCGTAGTGGGCCAATTCTGTTTGCAAAGCCTTTTTCTTATGCCTACAATGGCACTATCCTGCCCGTAAAGGCGCAATTGGCCTGCGGGCGGCGCATTCAGATAATCAATTCCGTATGTCCTGAAGGGGTATAGAAATGGTTGAGAATACCGGCGGCATCGAAGCGTTACTCCAGGAAGACAGGACTTTCCCGCCTCCCCAGGAGTTTGCCCGCAACGCCAACATCAAGGACGCCAATGTTTACGAGGAAGCCAGCCAGGACCCGGAGGCTTTCTGGGCCCGGTTCGCCGGTGAACTGGACTGGTTCGAGCCCTGGGACCAGGTGCTGGACTGGCAACCGCCCTACGCCAAGTGGTTTGTGGGCGGCAAATTGAACGCTTCCTATAACTGCGTTGACCGCCACCTGAAGACCTCGCGTCGCAACAAGGCGGCCATCATCTGGGAAGGGGAGCCTGGCGACTGGCAGGTTTACACCTACTGGGACCTCCACCGCGAAGTGTGCCGTTTCGCCAACGGCCTGAAGAGCCTGGGCGTGCGGAAGGGAGACCGGGTAACCATATACTTGCCCATGGTGCCAGAGCTTCCCATTTCCATGCTCGCCTGTGCCCGCATCGGCGCGGCCCACAGCGTGATTTTCGGCGGGTTCAGCGCCGATTCTATTCGCGACCGCATCGACGACTCCCAGTCGAAAGTGATGATTACCGCCGATGGCGGCTATCGCCGGGGTGGCATTGTCCAGCTCAAGCAGAACGCTGACGAGTCCCTGGAAGGGGAAACCCCGGTAGAGAATGTGGTGGTGGTCCGCCGCACCGGCCACGCCGACGACAAGATGGTGGACGGCCGCGACGTCTGGTGGCATGACCTGGTGGCCGACCAGCCCTTGACCTGTGAGCCTGAACCGATGGACAGCGAGGACATGCTCTACATGCTGTACACCAGCGGCACCACGGGCAAGCCCAAGGGCATCGTCCACACCACCGGCGGCTACATGACCGGCACCTACGCCACCACCAAGTGGATTTTCGACCTGAAGGAAGACGACGTTTACTGGTGCACCGCCGACATTGGCTGGGTCACCGGGCACAGCTATATCGTCTATGGCCCCCTGGCCAACGGCGCAACCTCGGTCATGTACGAGGGTTCGCCCGACTATCCCGACCGGGACCGGTTCTGGGCCATCGTGGAGAAATACGGCTGTACCATCTGCTACACCGCTCCCACCGCCATCCGCACTTTCATGCGCTGGGGCGAGGAGTACCCCAACCGGCATGACATGTCCACCCTGCGCCTGCTGGGTTCGGTGGGTGAACCCATCAACCCGGAGGCCTGGGTCTGGTACTGGCAGCACATAGGCGGCGGCCGCTGCCCGGTGGTGGACACCTGGTGGCAGACGGAAACCGGTTCTATCCTCATAGCCCCATTGCCGGGGATCACTACTCTGAAACCCGGCTCCGCCACCCAGCCCTTCCCGGGAATTGAGGCGGAAATCCTGGACGAGGCCGGCAACCCCGTCGGCCCCGGCGGTGGCGGCTACCTCACCATCAAGCGGCCCTGGCCCTCCATGCTGCGCGGCATCTACGGGGACCCGGAACGGTTTGTCCAGCAGTATTGGTCTCGCTACCCGGATACCTACTTCACCTCCGACGGCGCCAAGCTGGACGAGGACGGCTACTACTGGCTGCTGGGGCGGGTGGACGACGTCATCAATGTGTCTGCCCACCGCATCAGCACCATGGAGGTGGAAAGCGCCCTGGTGGACAACTCCAAGGTGGCGGAGGCCGCCTGCATTGGCCGGGCCCACGAAATCAAGGGCCAGGCCATAGTCGCCTTCGTAACCATCAAGGACCAGGTGGAGACCTCCGACGCCCTGATTACCGAGCTAAAGGCCCATGTCGCCACCAAGATAGGCCCCATGGCCCGCCCCGACGACATATACTTTGCGGCCGAACTTCCCAAGACCCGCAGCGGCAAAATTATGCGCCGCCTGCTCAGGGACGTGGCCGAGGGCCGGGCCCTGGGTGACACCACCACGCTGGCAGACCCCGCGGTGGTTGAATCCCTGAAGGAGCAGTACGGCGACGAAGAGTAGCCCGCGCCGGATATTGGCGTATCAGCTTTGTTAATTCGGTAAAACCGGCGGCGCCAATGGCCAGCCCCATTGGCGTCCGCTCATTTTCCCTTGGAGCCTGTACCACAGCAGATGTATCGTCTGGCCATATTCTTGCTGTCCGTATTCTCCCTTGCCGTACTTGTGGGCATCATCGCCGTGGTTGCATGGCGCGACTACGAGGACAATGGCGGTATTTCTCCATCACGGGCCTTAAGGGTGCTGGCTGCCGGCTGGTGGCAAAGCGCGCAGCCGGCAAGCCATGTCGCTGCCGAACCCGCGGTATCGCCTCTTGACCTTCCCCATGCCAGGTCGGAGTTGCTCTACCTGATAAATCTGGAACGGGTGCTTGCGCAGGTTCCGCCCCTGGCTATGGGCAGCAACTCCTCCGCCCAACAGCACGCCGAAAGCATGATGTCCTACGGCTACCGCTCTCACTGGGACCTTTACGGCCTGACCCCCCAGATGCGTTACACCCTGGCGGGAGGGACGAACCGGGTCCGGCAGAACATCGCCGGCCCCGTAGCGGTTGCGTCCAACACAGCCGCGGAGCCTCAGGACTGGCGAGAGGTCGCCAGGATCATCCATCAAGGCTTTATGGCCAGGGACCCGGAAAGGGCCAATATGCTTGACCCGTGGCATCGAACGGTCAGCATTGGGGTGGCGTGCCATGAAACCAGGTGCTGGGTAGTCCAGCAGTACGAGACCGACCACCTGGAATTTAACGTGTTGCCGACGCTCTCCGGAACCATCCTGGAAATGCAGGGGGAGTTCAGAGACGGCCTTGAACTGGACGCTGTTGCCCTCTGGCACCATCCCTATCCCCGCCGCCTCAACCTGGGTCAGTTGGACGCCACCTATCGGTACGGGTACGGCCAGCGCCCCGTTAACTTTCTAAGGCCGCTCCCGTCGCCTGGCAGTCATTACCAGGGTTCCCTGGTAAGCTACTCCTGGGACGCTGGCATTGACCCCTATTCCCTGGACTCCGGCCTTCCTAGGTCGTCTGCTCCCCCGCTCGCGGTAGAAGTTTCCCACTCCGCCGCCGTCTCCTGGACGACCGCTGACGGTTGGGAGCAGCAGGGCCCCGCATTTGCCGTGGAGGCAGACCTGTCGGAAACGCTGGCGTCCTACGGCGCCAGCGTGTACACGGTGCAAATCTGGGGAAAACGCGGCGAAGAGCGGGTCCCGCTGTCCAACTACGCCATCTTTGTTCCTTGATTCACCCTTCGTTGCGGAAACGGGCCATCCGTGCCCGAGTTTCCTGCTTTCCGGCCTGATATAATGCTCCGGTGGCAATTCGGTTGCCATCCCACCAACGCCGTCAATTAAAGCTATGAAATACGAAACCGTAATAGGCCTCGAGGTACACGTGCAGTTGCAGACCCGCAGCAAGATGTTCTGCGGCTGCCCTGCCAGCTACCAGTACGCCCCTCCCAACACCCACGTCTGTCCCGTTTGCCTCGGGTTACCCGGTTCCCTGCCCGTCATAAACAGAAAGGCCGTGGAATACACCATAATGACCGGCCTTGCCCTGGGCTGCCGGATTCCCGAGTATTCCAAGTTTGACCGGAAGAACTACCCGTACCCCGATCTCATGAAGGGCTACCAGATTTCCCAGTACGACCTGCCCCTGGCCGAACACGGCGCCCTGGAGATAGAAGCGGGCGACGACAAGAAGGCCATTCGCGTGATGCGGGTGCACCTGGAGGAGGACACTGCCAAGCTGCTCCACTTCCCTAACGGCCCAGGCGAACCCCACAGCCTGGTCGACGTAAACCGGGCCGGTTCGCCCCTGATGGAGGTCGTCAGCGAGCCGGACATGCGGTCGCCGGAGGAGGCGCGGAACTACCTGGTCACGCTCCATTCCATCATGCAATACCTGGGCGTTTCCGCAGGCAACATGCAGGACGGCAATTTCCGCTGTGATGCCAACGTAAGCATCCGCCCCGAAGGAAGCAGCGAGTTTGGCACCCGGACCGAAGTCAAGAACATGAACAGCTTCCGGTCGGTATTCCTGGCCCTCAATCACGAGGTGGAGCGGCAGCGGCGCATCCTGGAGGACGGGGGCCGGGTCACCCAGGAAACCCGGGGCTGGGTGGAAGAGCGGGGCGTGACCGTGTCCCAGCGCAGCAAGGAAAACGCCCACGACTACCGGTATTTCCCCGAACCCGACCTGCCGCCCCTGGTGATTGACCAGGCATGGGTTGAGGAGATTCGCCGGAACCTGCCGGAACTGGCCGGCCAGCGGAAGGCCAGGTTCGTGGAACAATACGCATTGCCCCCCAATGATGCCGACCTGCTTACCGGCGCCCGTACCATGGCCGAATACTTTGAGGAAACGGTGGCCCTGCGTCCGCCCGCCGGCCCGAACCCCGAGGCATACGCCAAGAACGCGAGCAACTGGATTCTGGGCGACCTGAGCCGGTTGATGAACCTGGAGAACCTGTCCATAGACGAAATTAAGGTAAGGCCCTCGCACCTGGCGGAACTGCTCAACCTGGTCGATTCGGGCACCCTCAGCAACACGATGGCCAAGACGGTATTGGAGGAGGCTTTCGCTACAGGCCGGGAACCGGGTACAATTGCCAGTGAAAAGGGCCTCAGCCAGATAAATGATTCGTCGGTGGTTGACTCGGCCGTGGCCCAGGCCCTGGCGGACAATCCCAGGGCCGTTTCCGACTTCATCGGCGGCAAGGAAACGGCGTCCAGGTTCCTGGTAGGCCAGGTGATGAAGCTTACCCGGGGCCAGGCCAGGCCGGAGCTTGTCCAGGAACTGGTGCAGGCAGCCCTGGAAACTGCCAGGGACAATCAATAGCAATGCCCATTCCCTGATTGCCGCAGAGTTTCACAGGAATCGGCTGCGGCCCCGGCCCGTAGAGTTGTTCTCCCACGCCAATGAACATACGCTTAAGAAATAGGGGAAACCGTTGATTTACCTGAATATCGCACAGATCCTGGTGTCCGTAGTCCTGGTGCTGGTCATCCTCAGCCAGGTCAAGGAGAGTGGCAGCGGCCTCTTTGGCAGCGCCCAGTCCACGGTAAGAACCCGCCGCGGCCTGGAAAAAACCCTGTACCAGTTCACCATTGCCCTTTCGGTTCTGTTCATAGTCGTCTCGATTATCAGCGTAGGTCTGTTCTCGGGTTAGGCCTCGCCCGCCGGCCGTGCTGCCGGCGAGTCCGCAGCCAATGACCGGTAACAACCGCAACAGCCCGCCCATCGTCCTGGCCACGGACTTTGGCACCTCGGACGCTTTCGTCGGGGTGATGAAGGGTGTAATCCTCACCATCAACCCCAACGCCGCCATCGTTGACCTCACCCACGAAATCGGCCCCCAGGACCTGCGCCAGGGCGCTTTCATCCTCGGCGCTAACCACTCCTTCTTTCCCCCAGGCACGGTCCACGTCGCCGTGGTGGACCCCGGCGTGGGCACCGAACGCAAACCCATCCTGCTGGAAACTCCCACCGCCAGGTTCATTGCCCCCGACAACGGCCTGCTCAGCGAAGTAGTCAAGGAATACCTGGAAGAAGGCTTCACTCCCGCCGGGGACCGGACCAATGTTCAATTGCCTCACATGCTCAAGTGCTGGGAACTGTCCAATCCACGGTTCCAACGGCAGCCCGTCAGCAATACCTTTCACGGCCGGGACATTTTCGCCCCGGCGGCGGCTCACCTCTCCCTGGGCATACCGCCCGCCGAGTTTGGCCACCCCCTGTCTGAAATAACCTACAACCCACTGGACGAACCGGTGCGGCTTGGGGATTCGGTGGTCGGAGAAGTAATCTACATTGACCATTTTGGTAATCTGATTACCAACATTTCAGCCAGCAGCGCGGGTGAACATCTGCCCTCCCAAGGCCTGGCCGCGGTTGAGATAGGCCCCCGCCGCATAAGCGGGTTGAGCCGGACTTTCCACGACACCCAGGTCGGCGAAACTGGTCAGCCCGACGGCATGGCCCTGGTAGCCCTCTTTGGGAGCAATGGCTACCTGGAGGTAGCGGTGCGGGACGGAAGCGCCGCCGACTCCCTCGGTCTTGGCGTGGGCGAAAGGGTGCAAATCTCCTTCGCGCCCTGACCTTCCAGGCCGCTATTGACATCGCTAACCCCCGTGCTACTATTGGGAAAATTCCGCCTTTGTACCTGTTGCCGTCAATTCGACTACCGCGAGGGGATTATGGAACTCGACCGAGAAATGCTGCTTTTCCTCTACAAGACCATGACGACCATTCGTCACTTTGAAGAGCGCGGAATCCCCGAAACGGGTCAGCGCGGCATGTCCGGTTCGGTGCATTCCTCGGCAGGACAGGAAGCCGTGCCCACCGGCATTTGCGCCCACCTGACCGTGGACGACTACATTGGCAGCACTCACCGCGGCCATGGCCACTGCATCGCCAAGGGTGTGGATCCCAAGCTGATGATGGCCGAACTGTTCGGCCGTGCCACCGGCCCCAACAAGGGCAAGGGCGGGTCCATGCACATTGCCGATATGAGCAAGGGAATGCTGGGCACCAACGGCGTGGTGGCCGCCAGCATACCCCTGGCCGTGGGCGCGGGCCTGACTTCTAAGCTGCAGAACCTGGGGCGGGTAGCGGTGGCCTTTTTCGGCGACGGCGGCGCCAACCAGGGCGTCCTCCACGAATGCATGAACCTGGCGTCCGTATGGAAACTGCCGGTCGTCTTCTGCTGCGAAAATAACGGTTACGCCGAGTCAACGCCCGTTGAATATGCCCTGTCCACCGCCCGGGTGGCTGACCGCGCCGCCGGCTACGATATGCCCGGAATCCACGTGGACGGCATGGACGTTTTCGACGTTTTTGAAGCCGCCGGCGAGGCGGTGCGCCGCGCTCGCGCCGGCGAGGGCCCGTCCCTCCTGGAGTGCCGGACCTACCGGTACTACGGCCACACGGTCTTCGACAACCCCCTCAGCTACCGCACCCAGGAAGAACAGGACTACTGGCGGGGCCGCGACCCCCTCAAGCTGTTCCGCGAACGCGTGGCCGACGGCGGCCTGGTCTCGCTGGCCGAACTGGACCGCCTTGACAACGAGGCGCAGGAACTGATGGAGGAAGCCATTCGCTTCGCCGACGAAAGCCCCCTGCCCGAACCCCCCGAAATCTACGACGACGTCTACGTGGACTATCCGGTTGACATGATGAGCCGTGGCATTAACCTGGAAGTCCGGTAACCGCCCGGCCCACCCGGATTTTCCCACCAAAGGAGCAGCGCCATGACCACTGCCATGACTCCCACCACTTCCCGGGAGTTGCGTTACCGCGAAGCCATCAACGAAGCCCTGCGCCAGGAGATGGAGCGGGACGAAACGGTCATCATTATGGGTGAAGAGATTGCCGGGGGCGCGGGTCGAGAGCATCTGGGCATCGTTGACGCCTGGGGCGGGCCCTTCCGCACCACCGTGGGCCTGATCCAGCAATTCGGCAACCAGCGGGTGCTGGACACGCCCCTGTCCGAGGCCGCCTTCGTGGGCACGGCCATCGGCGCGGCATCCACCGGTATGAGGGCGGTGGCCGAGTTGATGTTCGTGGACTTCGTGGGCGTCTGCATGGACCAGTTGCTGAATAACGCTGCCAAGATGCGCTACATGTTCGGCGGCCAGGTCAAGGTCCCCTTCACCATGCTCACCCGCATTGGCGCCGGGTTCGGCAGCGCCGCCCAGCACTCCGAGTCCTTCTACTCCATCTTCAGCCACATCCCCGGCCTGAAGGGCGTGGTGCCTTCCGACCCCTACACCGCCAAGGGTCTGCTGATAGCTTCCATTCGGGACGATGACCCGGTGGTCTATTTTGAGCACAAGGGACTTTACGGCGATACGGGGCCGGTGCCCGAAGAGCCTTACGCCATCCCCCTGGGCAAGGCCCGCACCGTCCGTTCCGGGACAGACATAACGCTGGTGGGCATTTCCCGCATGACCTGGGTCTGCACCGAGGCGGCGGAGGAACTGGCCAAGAACGGCGTCAACGCCGAGGTGGTGGACCTGCTCAGCGTCTCCCCCATCGACTACGACCTGATTATCGACTCGGTGCGCCGCACCCACCGCCTGGTCGTGGTGGACGAGGACACGCCGGTATGCAGCCTGGCATCCGACATCTGCGCCCGGGTGGCCGAGGAGGCCTTCGATTACCTGGACGCGCCGCCCTCCCGGGTCACCGCCCCCCACACCCCCGTCCCCTATAGCCGCCCCCTGGAAAACATCTACGTCCCCAACGCCGCCCGCGTAAAGGCAACGGTGGAGAGGCTGGTGGGGCGGTAGGGCGCTAAGTATCGGGGCTAATGCCATTTTGCAGGGGCGGGTTTCAAACCCGCCCCCCTTTGCCTTCAAACGTTTGTCACCGGCCTTCCCCGTTCGCGGTATAATCGCGCGGGAGGAAGCATGGCAAACGAGAAATTCTATCGCCAGTCCATCCCGGACCTGGGACTTTCCATAGAACGGGCCACCGAAGCCACGCCGGACGACGGCAAGTACCACGTCATCCACAAAGGCGAGGCCATTGGTTCGTTCCGGGTTCTGAAGCGGGCGCAGGAATTGTTTCGGCAAGTTGTCGAGGAGAGCGGATATAACCCGAACCCCGCCGAGCCCGGCAGGACTGCCTCCCAGATGATGACCGAGCGGTACATGGAAGCCAAAGACCTTTACTGGGCCGACAGCTACAAACACCGGGGCGGCGGTGGTCGGGGTGGCAGGGGCGGCGTTTAGGCCAGGAATAGTCTGAATTTGCGGTTGCGCCATCTCTCCTTCGGCGCGATAATCGCGCGCGTTTTGACGCTAGACAGGAACGAATCCCCCCCCCCCCCCCCCCCGACTCTCAGGGGAGGAATACCCAAAC
>DAOUJN010000033.1:0-35277 GCA_034422655.1 Dehalococcoidia bacterium | reverse complement strand
CTGGAGCGCAACCAAGCTCAGGCCCGCATCAACTGGCAGTTCACTGCCCAGGACGCCAGGGGCAAACTGCGCCGGCTTTATCCCTGCCTATCCTGATTGGTTTTGGTACTAGTCTGTGTCATGGGCCTCTACTGGCAGTGGCTTGGGATCCCAAATTCTCTTGGCTTCCTGAAAGTCCGCGTACTCCAGGTCTGGAAGCTCGGCAAAGCGAGACTTGAGGCGGTCAATAGATGGCATTTCCGTTACTCCCGACACCACCGCCGTCAGCTTCCCGCAAGGCTTCCCCCGACGGGTAATAATTACCTCGTCGCCCGCTTCCAGGTTGTTGAGGATTTCGCTGGCTTTGGCTTTGAATTGGGTCAGACTGTATGTGTTCATCTTCCGCGTCCTTGGGTGCCCGGTCTGAGACCGATTGTAACAGCCTCTTTCCCTTTATAATATAGCCACTCCCTGGCGTTTCTTGTCTTGCCTTGCTTGCCGCCTGGAACAGCTTCCGCTCGTCCTCTTCCACCGCCCTTGACATCCCCCACCCCCATAGTATAATACCCCCCAGCCAAGAATTGGTCTGACCACTTCCCCCGAAGGCTAATGCAGCAGCAAATCCACAGCGTCAAGCGCCGCCGGCTGTACGAGGAAATCGTGCAGCAGTTTCATGCGCTTATCCGCCAGGGTACGCTGAAGCATGGTGACCGCCTGCCTTCGGAGCGGGAGTTGTCGGAACAGTTCAAAGTCAGCCGCAGTTCGGTGCGCGAGGCCATCCGCTCCCTGGAACTGCAGGGCCTGGTGGTCAGCCGGCGGGGTTCCGGTACCTTTATCAATACCGAGAACTTGGAGGCAGCCCTTGACCTGGTGGCCGCCAACCTCAACGTCGGGGAGGCCGCGTTGCAGGACGTGTTCGAGATGCGCCACCTGATGGAACCCCACATCGCTGCCCTGGCTGCCCAGCGGGCCACCGCCGACGAGGTGGAGGCCATGCGGGACATCCTGACCGAGCAGCAGCGCCAGGTTGATGCCGGCGGGACCGGCGTCGAGTCGGACACCGCCTTCCATTTCGCCCTGGCGTCCGCCACCCATAATGCAGCCCTGGTCAAGGTGGTCAGCGCCATCGAGGACATCCTGCAGATGTCCCGTGACCGCTCTCTCCAGGAACCCGGCCGCCCCCAGCGCTCCCTCGCTTCCCACTGTCAGATTTTGGACATGGTGGAGTTGGGCGACGCCTCCGGGGCCCGCCAGGCCATGGACCACCACCTGACCGCCGTGGAACCCTCGGCGCGTCCCCAGGTTGTGGAGCGGGAACCTGTGGCCTTGGCGGCTGGCGACTAGCTTCCTGTTGGGTAGTACAGTCCCAGGCAATTCACGGTTCGGTCCAATACAGACACAAAAAATGCGGGAGGAAATCTTATGAGCACAGTAGCTGTGGAGGTGGTGTACCGGGGTATTTTCCAGAAAACCCTGGCTCGAAACATCGTCCGCTCCATAGTCTTCGCTGCCAGGAAGGAAGGGAAGTACGGTACCGCCTTCGGTCGCTACGGCGACTCTCCGGAACGTAACGGCATCCCGGCCAAGCAGTTCGCCATCGTCGCCGATGACGCGGAGGAACTGGAGGAAAACCTGGCAGTCTACGAGGCGCAGGAAGTTGACGTAACAATCAACGTGGACGACACCATGTGCAAGGGCATCGAGTCCTGGGCTTGGTACGGCCTGCAGCCTATCAATGCCCTGACCAAGCCCGGTGGCACCCTTATCGTTACCTCGCGGCAGGATGTCGACTCCCTGATCGAGGACATCCACCAGAAGGACCAGCCCTACAATATATCAACCGTTACTTCAATCCCCAGCTTTTCCGGCCTTTGGGTGTACAAGGACGACCACACCGACGTCCGCATCCTGGGCGCCCTGGCCAAGGTCTGCCCCCAGTTGGTCAGCCTGGAATCCATGGTTGAAGCCATCCAGGACCAGGGCTGGGACGACCTGAAGGTCCGTTCCGCGGAACGGACTTACGACCGCACCACCATGCGCCCGGTGGAACCCGGCGAGGGTAACCAGGAAGAGCCCTTCAGCTTTGACCTGCCCGGCTGGACTACCATGGAAGAGGGCATCGTGATTCGGGGCATTGAGCAGGGCGCCGGATTCCGCGGCGGCGAGGAAGGCTACCAGCCCGTCCGCAGCTCCGTTTTCAAGAAGTACAGCACCCGGTCCATGCGCCCCATTGTCAACTTCGATACCTGCATCAAGTGTACCCTTTGCTGGCTCCAGTGCCCCGACACCTGCTTCGACGTAACTCCCGATGGCCTGTACGACGCCAACTTGGAGTCCTGCTGCGGCTGCGGCGTCTGTGAAGCGGTCTGCCCCGTGGCCGACTGCGTAACCATGATTAACGAGGCCGAGTTCAACGACAATAACAGCCAGTACGAAATGTGGCAGAAGGACAAGGACGACTACACCCAGTGGATGACCTCGCTCATTGAGAAGCAGAAGCAGGTGGACCGCACCCACGGCTTCCACCATGTGGGCGGCTACGCCGAACAAATCGCTGAGGTAGCGGAGGACTAATGACAACTACCGTCGAAGAACAACTGTTTATGACCGAAAAAGAGGAGCTGATCAGCGGCAGCGAGGCCGTGGCCATCGCCTGCGCCCTGGCCGACGTTGACGTGATCACCGCCTACCCCATTCGCCCGTACGACACGGTGATGCAGTATGTTTCCCAGCTAAAGGCCAATGGAGCCTTTGACTGCGACTTCATCGTGGCCGAGAGCGAGCATTCCCAGTTCGAAATCGTCAAGCACGCCTCGTCGGTGGGCGCTCGCACCTTCTGCGGCTCCAGCGGCGTGGGCTGGTTCTACGCCTTCGAGGCCATCGCCGTCACCGCCGGCCTGCGCCTCCCGGTGGTGGCCATGGTCGGCAACCGCGCCCTGGACGACCCAGGCGCTTTCGGCGTGGAACACAACGACGCCCTGGCCGTCCGTGACCTGGGCTGGATGCTCTACTGGGTGGCCACTGCCCAGGAAGCCCTGGACATGGCCCTTATGGCCTGGCGCATTGCTGAAGACCCCCGGGCCTTCCTGCCCATGGCCCTCAGCTGCGACGGGTCTTTCCTGACCCACTCCCAGGCCATCGTGAACGTGCCCACCCAGGACCAGGTTAACCGTTTCCTTCCCGGCTATGACCGGGGCCGGCTCCAGCTTCACCCGGACAACCCCATCACCGTGGCTCCCCAGGTCAATGAGGACTGGCTGATGGAGATCCGCCGCCAGTCCAATGAGGCCATGACCCGCACTCCCGGCGTAATCAAAGAGGTGTACGAGGAGTTCAAGCAGGTCTTCGGGCGGGGCGATCCCAGCCCCTTCATTGAAGAGTACATGATGGACGACGACCCGGATATCGTCCTGATGGGCATGGGTACGCTGGCCCTTCCCGTAAGGGTGGCCATCCGCCGCATGCGCGAACAGGGCAAGAAGGTGGGCTTCGTCCGCCTGAAGTTCTTCCGCCCCTTCGCCACCGAGGAGGTCCAGCAGGCTCTGGGCGGCGCCAAGGCAGTGGCCGTCGTGGACCGCGACTACTCCTTCGGTTCCCCCTCCTTCGGCGGCGTCCTGTTCAACGAAGTCCGCGCTGCCCTGTACCCGCTGGAGAAGCGGCCCCATGTGGTAAACTTTATTGCCGGACTGGGTGGCCGCGAGGTCCGTGTCCGGGACGTGGAAGAGATGGTGGACATTACCCAAAAGGCCATCGATACTGGTAAAATTGACCAGGAATGTAACTGGATCGGAGTGAGGGAGTAAGAATTATGACGCTAGTACAGGATCTCCCCCAGGTACGGGGCGTAAAGAACATACCCATCCAGGAAGGCTTTACTTCCGGCCACCGCACCTGTCAGGGCTGTGAGTCGGCGTTGACCATGCGGCTGATGATCAAGGCCGCCGGCCCTCGCACCATCGTTGTGGGCAGCACCGGCTGCATGTACGTGGCCAACACCACCTACTACAGCACGCCCTGGGTGGTGCCCTGGATGCACACCCAGCTGGGCTCGTCAGGCTCTGCCGCTACCGGCACCGCCGCCGGCCTGGCCTCCATGATGCGCAAGGGCAAGATGAAGGACGAACCCATCAACGTCATCGCCTTCTGCGGCGACGGCGGCGGCGTGGACATGGGACTGGCGGGCATTTCCGCCGCCCTGCAGCATGACGAGTACAACCTGCTCATCCTCTGCTATGACAACGAGTCCTACGCCAACACCGACATCCAGGTGTCCGGCAGTTCCCCCTGGGGCGCCAACTCCACCTTCAGCCCCCCGGGCAAGGTGCACCGCATCATGAACCGCCGCTGGAAGAAGAACACGGCCCCCATGCTGGCCGCCGGTCACCCCAGCTGCCGCTACGTGGCCACCGCCTGTGCCTCCTACGGCCTGGACTTCACCAACAAGATTCGCCGAGCCCTGACCATCGGTGGCCCCACCTTCATCCACGTCATCGATCCCTGCCCCAAGGGCTGGGACTACGACCCCAAGTACTCCCACGAACTGGGCATGCTGGCCGTAGAGACGGGTCTGTGGGTGCAATACGAAATCGCCGACGGCGAACTGACCCTCAGCGGGCCCTCCCGCAACATCCAGAGCGGCGTCCGCCAGCGCAAGCCCGTCAGGGAATACCTGCAGCGCCAGGGCCGCTTCGCCCACCTCACCGACGAAGACCTGGACTTCTTCCAGCAGCGCGTCGACGCAAGCTGGGACGAATGGTGGCTCCCCGGCGTAGTCCCCTTCAAAAAGCCCGAAGAATAGGGCAGCCAAAGCAAGTCATGGTAGAAACTTTAGGGGCGCCGCGAGAGCGGCGCCCCAGTTTAATTCGATGGGTTGTCTTGATGAGATTTCTTCAACGAAAACCCCACATCCGAACTGTCCCCCACCTGCAGGTCATCCCTTCCGGTCAACACTCGCAGCCGCCGGAGCTGGCTGTTGGACACGATGGTAAAGGGACAGGGAGGCTCTTCCGTCAACCGCTCCAGAATCGGGATAATCTCTTCTATACCCTCCACTACGTCCATAATATCTTCGACCGCTCGTCTGTTTTCGTAATAATTCTCGTGTCCCTTGTGGTAGGCATCGGATAGAGCCATTGCAAGGGGTCCGCCATATTCTGCGTACTCATCTGCCAGGTGTCGGCCCAAACCCTGCAATTGTCCATTGGACTTATGCCCCCAGCCTCGTTTTTCGCCGATAATTTTCAGGTACTGGATTGCCGCTCCCCAAGCCTTGCCACCGGCTTGCAGGCGGTCGCCTGAATCCAGTTCGTACCTGGCCTGTTTGATGAGCCGCTGCCCCATGGCCCGGCGTGCTTCCGGCGGTTGGTTCTCAGCGGGGTCGGGCAGTGGCGGAAAAAATTCTTGCTCCATTTGTGCCTCTGGTGATTTCCTCAGACAATTATACCAACTGGCATAGCCCTCCTTAACCCCCGATCCATGTGCGCAAGGCAATCGCGCCATGAGACAATGTCATGCTGAGCTTGCCGAATCATCTAAAGTCCTGCCTGTCAGGCTGGTATCGGAACCCAAACCCTGGTTCCCAATCAGGATGTAAGGCCCTTCAACAAGCTCAGGTCGCCATTGACTTCCTGATAGAGTGGCCATCGAAATTAAAACGCGATTGCCCTGGCCCTATCCGCCCTTACCCTTGCCTAAACACCCCCCAACCCTTAAAGTAGGGACACCTACCCACCTTATATTGAAAGGAGTGTCCCCGAATGGATCCCATTAATCTTTACGACTACGAGGCCCGAGCCAAAGTCTCGCTGCCCCACAACCACTGGACCTTTATCGAAGCCGGGGCCATGGACGAATTCACCACCCGCCGCAACCGCACCGCCTTCGAGGACCTGACCATCCGCCCCCGCTTCCTCCGCAACATCGACAACCGCGACCTGTCCACCACCATGCTGGGCGAGGAAATCAGCATGCCCGTGTTCGTCTGCCCCGCCGGCGGACATAAACTGGCCCACCCCGACGGCGAACTCGCTACGGCCCGCGGCGCCGGCATGTCCAACACCCTGATGATGCTCAGCACTTCCTCCCATTACAGCATGGAAGAGGTGTCCTCCGTCGCCTCCGGCCCCATGTGGTTCCAGCTCTACCACCGCGGCCATGACCTGACCGAAATGCTGGTCCGCCGCGCCGAGGAGGCCAACTACAAGGCCATCGTATTGACGGTGGATACTCCGGTTCCATCGGCCAAGGAGCGAGACGTCCGTAACCAGTACGTCAACCCCGCCGAACTGGCCAACTTCCGCGCCACCCCTGAAAGGTTGGCCGAAGTGAGCGGCACCGATGAGGCCCCCAACTGGCAACCGTCCCAGGTCCCGCCCCTGACGTGGGACGAACTGGATTGGCTCCGCAATCTCACCGGCCTGCCCCTGGTGCTCAAAGGCGTCAGGACCGCCGAGGACGCCCACATCGCGGCGGAAAGCGGCGTCAACGGCATCCTGGTTTCCACCCACGGCGGCCGCCAGATCGACTCCACCATGAGCGCCGTGGAAATGCTTCCCGAAATCGTCGATGCGGTCAACGACAACTGCGAAGTCTACCTGGACTCCGGCGTTCGCCGGGGCAGCGACGTGCTCAAGGCCCTGGCCCTGGGCGCCAGGGCAGTGGGCGTGGGCCGCCCCCTCTACTGGGGCTTGGCGGAAGACGGCGCCGACGGTGTCCACGGCGTCCTGGAAATCCTCCGCTCCGAATTCGACCGTGCCCTGGCCGTCTGCGGTCAAACGTCGGCCACCAACCTGGAATCCAACCTGATAAACATCCCCCACAACTGGGGTCCCGCCCGCATGGCCCCCTAAAGGCACTTCGGACCGAGGAAAAGGGAAAGGGGCAGGCCCATGCCTGCCCCATGATTTTTCTGCCTGCAACGCGCGGTTCCGATAACCGCTACACCGGCCAACCCTCCATCCGGTACGCCATGTCCCAGAACATGTACTCGTAGCGACTGCTAACCATAAATGCCTGGCGCATGGCTTCCCGTTCTTCCGGCCCCGCCTCCTCAGCGGCGGCATCCACGAACCCCCGCCACGCGTTAACGCTGTCTTCCAGGAACCCGGCCACGTAGAACTGCGTCCACTGGCTGTACAGCGGGTGCTCCGACGCCCCCACCTCGTCCTTCAGCAGGTGATAAGTCCACGGACAAGGCAGCAACGCCGCCGCCGCGGGCCCCAGGCCGTGAAGCGAAGCGGTGGACAGCATGTGGTTGACATAAGCGGTATTGGTGGGGGAGCGCCCCACCTCGCTAATGTATGCCATGGAAACATCCACGGCTTCCAGCAGCTTGTGGTGCAGGGGACGTTCAATGGGCGTAAGGACCCGTCTTGCCAGCGCCTCCAAGGCCTCAGAGTTGGGCGCCTTGGCCATGGTCATTACCACGGTTCGCCCAAACCCCTCCAGGTATTGGTAGTCCTGCGTCAGGTAATAGCGGAACTTCTCCAGGGGCAGGGTCCCATCCTTGATTTCCCGCAGGAATGGATGGGCGAAAATGGCCTGCCAGACTGGTTCGGCCTCAAGTCTTAGCTGTTCACTGAAGGATGCCATATCCGTATGTCACTATGCTCCTTATGAATAAACCCTGACCAATCGGGGCGCTTCAGCCTGGCGAACTCAACGCCGCCCGCTTCACGTCAAAGGACTGGGGACCGTAACCTGCGCGTCCCCGGTTACAACCTGCTCGCCCCTGCCGTTCTCCACCCACACCTGGACCTTCCAGACCGTGCGTTCCCCGTCACGCTCCGTCCCTGCAACCAGTCCACTGGCTGACAGACTGTCCCCCGCGTATATCGGGCGGCGGTAATTGACGGTCAATTGCCCACCCTGCCGGAAGTCAATACCAAACCGCCGGTCCAGCATCTCATGCACGTAGGCCAACCCCAGTTCCTCCGGGGCCACCCTGGATGCCAGGCCCATGCCGCTAGCCAGGCCGGCGCTGGCGTGAATGTTGCCGGAGTAAGCACCCTGGGATATGGCGGCCTCCCCCACCAGCGCGCGGTGGGCCGCCTCGAAATTCTCGATGGTCTCTTCGGTTACGCGCTTGTCCACCGGCGCCAGAAATTCCACGTCGTGGCCTGCCCGAGGACGCCCCGGCCGTCGCCCCAGCCTCTCCGGCGTTCGCGCGGCGCCCAGCCTGAAAATATGCCGGCTCCGCAAAATCTCCGTGCCGATGTCGTCCACGGCAAAAGTCTCCACCGCCAGACTCTCAAACCCTCTTTCCCGCCGTCTTTCCTTCAGCCAACCGGTAACCTGGACCCTCCGACCGGCCACCGGAGGACTGAAATATCGGTCAGTATGGGTAACACTCTCCAGCGCCCCCAAATTACCATTCTGTATTAGGACTAACAGTGGCTCCCTGGCGACGATATTCGGGTATACAATTAACTCATTATCGACTGCATTTCTAATGGCTTTCAATGATTCGTAAGAGACCGAATATTCAAGAAAACCCAGCTGTTCCCCAATGGGTACCCCTTGCGGACTGCGGGACAGGGACGTCATTTTTCGCTCAACCGTTCGAATTCCTGCCAGTCCGCGTCGGCCTCCGCCTCATTTCCGAGCCCTCGGTGTACGCCTGATCGGGCCCGGTAGGCCCCTGCCAGCCCCACGTCCATCTCCAGGGAACGGTTCAGGTCGGCCATGGCGCTATCGAAGTCGCCCAGGTCGGCATGGGCAATTCCCCGGTTCATTATCAAGCTGGCAAACTCAGGCCCAAACCGCAGGGCCTCGTTGAAACTGGCAATGGCATCGTTAGGTTTCCCCAGGTTGCGCAGGGCAATCCCCCGGTTGTACAGGGCGTTGGCAAAGGTGGAGACAATTTGCAGGGCCCGATCATAGTCGGCGATGGCGGCATCGTACTGGTGCAGGTCGCTGTAGAGGTTGCCCCGGGCGTAACAGTAGTCCGCATCGTTGGGCCGAATCTTGAGAGCGGTCGAGTAGTATTCCATGGCCTCTTCCGGCTTGCCCAGGTCCCGGTGGGCAATCCCCAGGTTGTACCAGGCATTCGGCATCTCCGGATTCAGTTCCAGGGCCTGCCGGAAGTTGGCTATTGCTTCGTCATAGTTCTTCAGCGATGCGTACGCCACGCCCCGCGCATAATAGAAATCCGCGTCTTCCGGTTCCAGCGCAATGGCTTGGTCGTAATCACCGATGGCCGCCTCGTATTCTTCCAGGTGGCGGAGCACCACACCCCGGGCGTAAAAGGCCACCGGATAGTCCGGTTCCGCCTCTACTGCGGCGGTATAGTCGGCGATGGCCTGGGCGTAGTTCCCCGAGTTGCGCTGGGCGATCCCCCGGTAATAGTACGCCGCGGCCAGGGAGGCATTAATGGAAAGGGCTTGATCGAAGTCGGCAATAGCGGCGGAAAAGTTGCCCCGCTGCAGGAACATCTGTCCCCGCGCCAGGTAGTCGTACTCAGAGGCTGATTCGGGCATGGACTCTCTTATCTGCTCTCGAAGATATTCGGTCTGTCAACATAAGATAAGCCCTCACAAATGGGCCGTCAATTGAAGGCGTGTTGACTTCAGACAGCGTTCGTCAAAACTCTACCTCATACATGTCGTAATGAGAGTGGCTCATCCCCAGGTTGACATAAGCCTGCTGTGCCAGGTGGTTGGTGCGCTCCACGTACAGCCGGATGCCGCAAACGCTGCCGGACTCCCTGGCCAGGCACTCAACGTATTCGTACAATCGCCGGAAAACGCCCTGCCGGCGACATTCAGGCTTCACGTAAAGGCTCTGCAGCCACCAGAAATGCCCGTTGCGCCAGTCGCTCCACTCGGTCGTAACCATCAACTGCGCTACCGGCGTCCCACCGGCTTCGACTACAAGGTAGAAACCCAGCGAATCATCCTCCAGCATGGCCCGAATACCGCTCCTCAGCGTCTGCAGGTCCAGCCCCTTGTCTTCCGTCTCCCGGGCCATGGCAGCGTTAAAGCTGACCATCGTTTCCAGGTCAGAGATTCCGGCGCGCCGAATAGTAACTTCCGAGTTCAAGCTCCCTCCCATTTCTCCTTTGCTCTTCCGTTCAGATAATGGTCCACCCTCCGTCCACCACCAGCAACTGCCCCGTCGTGGCGCCGGCGGACGGACTGGCCAGGTAGATGGCCGCTCCCACCAGTTCGTCCGGACTCATACGGCGTCCCAGCGGCATGTGCGCCTTCAGGTCGGCGGCCAGTTCCTCTTCGGTTCGTCCGTCGGCCAGCAGCAAGCCCGGCGTTTCCGTGGGACCCGGCCCGATGGCGTTCACCGTGATCCCGTATTTCAGCCACTCCAGGGCCAATACCCGGGTCAGGTTGGCCAGCCCCGCCTTGCTGGCGCAGTAGGCGGCCCGGTTCTCTCCGGCCACTATGGCCAGCTGGGACGAAATGTTGATGATTCTACCGAAGCCCTGTTCTATCATCGGCTTCGCGGCGGCTTGCGAGCAGAAGAAGGGACCCTTCAGGTTGGTGTCAATGACGGCGTCCCAGTTGTCCTCCGTTACCTCCAGGGCTGGTTGCCGCCGCCGGATGCCGGCATTGTTCACCAGTATGTCCAGCCGGCCAAAATCCTGCGCCACCCGGTCTATCGTCTCGCGGATGTCGCCCAGCTCCAGCACGTCCAGCGTGTAGGCCCTGCTTTCTGGTCCCTCTCCGCGAATCCGGGCGGCCGTATCTTCAGCGCCCGCCATCTGCTCCGCCACGTCCGACACCGCCACGTTGGCCCCCGCCTGGGCCAGGCCGACCGCCAGGGCGCTGCCAATGCCCCGCCCCGAACCCGTAACCAGCGCCGTCATTCCCTCCAGGCTAAGTCCGGCGTAAGGCATAGTTTTCCCCTCCCATGGTTGCTGTTACCGCAATTATAGCAAGCTGGTGCCGTCCTCCAGGGTTGCTAAAGCCGGCGGTCGAAACTAATATGCCAGGTATGCGGTGCCGCTAAACCACCTTGCGCCGCCCCGGGAGTAATCCAGGCCCATGCCCGTTGCCACCCTCAAAATAGAAGGCGCCAAATTCCTGGTCACGGTTGACCCACAGCGGCGCATCATTTCAGACGGGTCAATCCTTGTCGAAGGACAGCGCATCGCCAGGGTCGGCAAGGCTGCCGAGTTGGCCGATACCCCCGCCGACCAGGTCATTGACGCCAGCGAGATGGTCGTAACCCCCGGCTTTGTCAACGGCCACATGCACATCAGCTATGCCCACGCCACCCGCGGCGTCTTCCCCGACGACTTGGGCCCCGCCTATCTTTCCAACGTCTTCCGGCTTCAGGCGGCCATGACTGACGAGGAGGAATACCTGACCTCGCTGCTGGCCATAACCGAACTGCTCAAGCACGGCACCACCTGTTTCGTTGACCCGGGCAGCACCAAGGGCCTTGCGGCCTGCATGGCGGCCTACGAAGAGTCCGGCTGCCGCATCACCGTGGGCTGGCAGGTCACCGACCGTCCCAACCCCATCAATCTCCCTGTTTACGATACCGCCGAGGCCGTCCGCCTGATGGAACAGGTCATTCGTGACTTCGACCACCGCCTGGAAGACCGGGTCCGGGCCTGGGCCATGCCCTTTTCTCCCGGCTTTTCTTCCGAGGAACTGCTGCGGGCCGCCGGTTCCCTGGCTGACCAATACGACACTCGGCTGACGTTGCACTTCAACAACAACTCAAGATACGTTCACGACTGCCTGCAGCAATATGGCCTGCGTCCCACCCAGTACCTGGAGTCCCTGGGCATCCTTAATCCGAACCTGACCCTGGCCCACGGCCTGGGTATCGACCAGTCGGAGGTCGAATGTATCGCCCACAGCGGCGCCTCTGTGGTCATGTGTCCCACCGCCGCCATCAAGGGCGGCTCCGGGGTGGCCCATGAGGGGATGCTGCCCGAGTTGCTGGCCGCCGGCGCCACCGTGGGCCTGGGCACTGACGCCGGCAACAACTCCAACCTTCTGGAGACCATGCGCTCCATGTACCTGGCGGCGGTGCTGTACAAGGACGCCCGTCGCGACGTGGGCATGATTCCCGCCGAGACTGCCCTGGAACTGGCCACCATCGACGGCGCCAGTGCCCTGGGCCTGGGCAACGATATCGGCTCCATCGAGGTGGGCAAGAAAGCGGACCTGGTATTGTTCGATACCCGCCGCGCGGAATGGCGCACCCTGTTCAACCCCGTCAATAACCTGGTCTACAACGCCGATGGCCGCAGCGTCCACACCGTCATCGTTGACGGTCAGGTACGGGTCGCCAATCACGTCCCCCTGTTTGTGGACGAATGGGAGCTGGTGCAGCAGGTCCAGCAACTGGGCGAGAATCTTCTGGAACGCGTCGGCGTCTCCTACCCATCCCGCTGGCCCATGGTTTAAGGCACCACCAAAGGAACTCCAAAACTAGTCCCTTCCCCCTTGATGGGGGAAGGTCAGGATGGGGGTGAGTCCCCACCACTGCCAGCCAGCCAACACCCTTTCAACGAGAGGACAGTATGGAAAACATCAACGATTTTGGCATCCTCCTGCCCACCCGGGGCGTTCTGGTGTACGCCGACGGCGGCCGACCCCGGGTTGAACTCAACTGGCAAATGGCCGAAACGGTGGAACGTTTCGGCTACGACTCCGTATGGGTCGGCGACAGCGTGACCTCCAAGCCGCGCCTGGAACCCCTTACCATAATGTCGGCCCTGGCCGCCCGCACCCAGCGAGTGCGCATCGGCACCGCCGTCATGCTTTCCGCCCTGCGCCACCCCGTCCACCTGGCCCACGCCCTCGCCACCATCGACAACGTGTCCAACGGCCGCACCATCCTCGGCGCCGGCGCTGGCCGCGGCGACAACCAGATGTACGTGGACGAGCACGAAGTGGTGGGTATACCAATAACCGAACGGGCGGACCGCATGGAGGAAGGCATCCGCATCATGCGCGCTCTCTGGTCCGGCGAGGACGTTACTTTCGAGGGCGATTACTACCCCCTGCACAACGTAACCCTGGAACCCCATCCCCTTCAGGACCCGTTGCCCATCTGGATTTCCAGCAATTGGGTCCGTCGGGGCCTGAAACGGGTGGCGGAAATGGGCGACGCCTGGATTACCAACGTCCCCAGCGTCGACCTCTTCACCCGCTGTTGGGATCAGGTGCAGGAGAACGCCCAAACCGCCGGACGGGACGCGGGCGCGATGCCCCGGGCCCTGTATATCTCCGTAAATCTCAACGAAGAGACGGATGCGCTGGCCGAGGGCGACAAATTCATGCAAGCGTACTACAGCCGCCCTTACGAGGCGGTAAGCAAGCAACTGCTCTGCGTTTTCGGCCCCCCAGACAAATGTATAGAGTCGATTAACACTTTTCGCGACGCCGGGGTTACCTATTTCATCGTCCGCTTCGCATCCCCAAACCAGATGGAGCAACTGGACCGCTTCACCAAGTACGTCCTGCCCCATGTTAGGTAGGGGTACCCGAGGATTTTGGAGCGAACAGGGCGCAAAATAACGGGCGGGTCTCAGACCCGCCCCGGCTTCTTCTCCAACGGTCTGCCTGATTTATTGCCCGGCATCGCCATCTTCGTCTCTCATCACCCGCCGCAGGACCTTTCCAGCGGCGCTCATCGGCAGTTCGTCGCGAAAATCCACGATGCGGGGAACCTTGTAATTGGCCAGGTGTCTCTGGCAGTGGGCCAGGATTTCCTCCCGCGCCGCCTCTTCCGACGCAAAGTCCTGTCCCTCCTTGAGCGCCACCACGGCCCGCACCGTTTCTCCTCGGTAATCGTCGGGCACCCCCAGCACCGCCGCCAGCCTGACCGACGGGTGCAGGTACAGGACCTCCTCCACTTCCCGCGGCCAGACCTTGAAGCCCGCGGCGTTGATGACGTCCTTCTTTCGGTCCACGATGAAGAAGTAGCCTCGTTCGTCCATGTAGGCCAGGTCCCCCGTGTAGAACCACCCGTCCCGAATGGCCTCCGACGTTTCCAGGGGCCGGTTCCAGTAGCCCCGCATTACCTGTGGCCCACGCAGTGCAATCTCCCCGATTTCCCCTGTCGCCATCTCCGCCACCCCGTCGTCGGCATCGAATATGCGCGCGTCGGTATCGGGCAGGGGCACCCCAATCGAACCGGCAATGGCCCCGTCCACCGGATTCGCGTGGGTAAGCGGCGAGGTTTCCGTCAGGCCATAACCCTCAACCAGCACGTCCCGGCCCACCAGCGCGTCAAAGGACTCCTTCACCGCCTTCGGCAGCGGCGCCGCGCTGGTCCTACTGGGCCGCAAAGATGACAGGTCGTAATTGCCTGCGTCCGGGTGGTTAAGCAGGGCAATGTACATGGTGGGTACGCCCAGGAAGCGCGTCGCCCGGTATTCCT
This sequence comes from Dehalococcoidia bacterium, assembly GCA_034422655.1. Lineage (GTDB taxonomy): Bacteria > Chloroflexota > Dehalococcoidia > Lucifugimonadales > UBA3495 > Bin22. The sequence continues at coordinate 20,943 of DAOUJN010000033.1, read as the reverse complement.
GGATGGCCCGCAGCACTCTCTCCCCATTGAAACGCCGGAACAGGACTATGGTGCCTCCGCAAGCTATGGGCACACTCATCACCCCTGCTATGCCCCCAATGTGGAACAATGGCAGGGCAGCCACGAAGACTTCCCCGCCAGGCTCGTAGCCAAACCAGTCCCGAAACTGCACCGCGTTGGCCACCAGGTTGGCGTGGGTCAGCATCGCTCCCTTGGGAATCCCCGTAGTGCCGCCGGTGTAAGGCAGCAAGGCCAGGTCCCGATCCACGTCAATTGGCGGCAATTCCACCTTCGCGGGCGCTCCCTCCATGACTTGCTCCCAATAGAGGACATCACTCTCCACCCGTCCTCCGGCGACAATGACGTGGGTGACCGGAGTCTCCCCAAGAATATCTCTAGCCGTAGGATACAGGTTGGCTTCACATAACAGGGTTTCCGCCCCGGAATCGTTAAGGTGGTGGGCCAATTCTTCCGCCTGGTACATCACGTTACAGGGGACGGGCACGGCGCCAGCCTTGAGGATTCCGTAGAAACCGGCAATCAATTCGGGCGAGTTCTGAATGTAGTAGGCCACCCGGTCGCCCTTCCGGACACCCAGCGACACCAGGGCGGAGGCGAACCGGTCCGAGTCTTCGTCCAGGCCTTGGTAGGTCAGGACGACGGGCTCATCCCCTTCCGCCGGGTCCTGGTAGACGATGGCCGGCCGGTTAGGATAGCTGGATGCGGACTGTTGCAGGAAGTGGTACAGGGGCGCCCGGGGGTAGTCCAGGCTGGACGGCATCCCGGGCGGGTAAGACTTGAGCCAGGGTTTTGGGTCTGTAACCATGCCGGAGCTAGCCCTGGCGGGAGAATCCCGTTTCCAACTGGATCATCATGCGGTTCAGGTCGGCAACGTAATCTTCCATCTGCCGGATCCCGTCCTCGTCCAGGTGGGCATATCGCCGCTGTGACCCGATGTAGTCCCGTACCGTGGATTTGCGCATGATGTTCTGGCGCTGAAAGACGCCGTCCTTCCACTCGTAAAGCGGCCAGATGCCGCTCTCCACGGCCAGGCGCGAAACTTCAATACCCTTGTTGTCGTCGTATCCCCATGAAGGATTGCAGGGTGTCAGGATCTGGATAAACGCCGGCAGCCGGTCGCAGGCGGCCTTGATCTTTCGTTCCAGGTCCTGGGGGTGAGACGTGGATGCCGTGGCCACGTACTCCGCTCCGCTGAACATAAGCATCAGGGCGAAGTGCTTGGGGTGACGCAGCTTGCCCGACGGGCGAACGCTGGTACGCGCCATGGGCGCCGTGCTGCCCGTGGCATGGCTGCCGCTGGCCGCGTGGGCCTGGTTGTCGCATACCACGTGGAGGTATTTGTACCCCTGCTGGAAGCTGGTGGCCAGGTCCTCCAGGCCCAGGTCAATCTGGCCGTCGCCGTCAATAACTGCAATAGGCCGGTCAATGTTGCGGACTTTCATGGCGGTGAGCATACCGGCGATTCCGCTGTCGTGGGTGCCCAGGCCGCTCCGCTGCAGGAAGTCGCGCCCTATGCCGCAGCCCTGCCCGAAGATGATGGGGTTTTCATCTCGCAGGTGGTCAAACACGATGTGCATCACCAGGCGGGTAGCCAGGTTTTCCGGGCAGCCGGGGCACTGGTTGGCCGTTACGTTCATGTAGACCCGCTGGTCCGCGGTGTCCTGGATCATCTTTATCGGCATTGCCTCATCTCCCCGCTTACAAAAGAATTGCCCGGATTGCGCTAACCGTTCAACACCCGGTTCAGCATTTCCTCGTCTTCAATCACCTCGAAGTGCCAGTCCAGCGGCTTGGCAACGGGACTGCCCCTGGCTGCGGCCAGGGCCTCCTCGGCGGCGTAGACCACGTTGTAGTGGGTAACGTCGCGGCCGCCCAGGCCAATGATGCGGCCCAGGACCGCCGGCGCATTGGCCTGCCCGAACAGGGCACTTCGCAGGTCCTGGTAAACGGCGGCGACGGTGTTGCGGTCCAGCACCACCACGCCCCTGACGTTGCTCAAGGCATCGATCAAATCTTCGCTGGGGAAGGGTCGGTAGGTCCTTACCTTGACCAGGCCAACCTGCTTGCCCTGCTCGCGAAGGTGATGCACCGCCAGCCTGGAAGTGGAAGAAAGGGAACCCATGGCGACAATGGCTACCTCGGCGTCTTCCATCTGGTAGGTCTCAATGAGGCCGCCGTAACCGCGCCCCACCAGGCTCACGTAGTCCCGGTGGGCTTGCTTCAGCCTGGCCTTGGACGTAACGTTAAGCGCCTCGTCCAGCTGGAACCGGCGTTCCATGTATTCCCGTTCCACGTCAATGTATCCGTAGCCGCTCATCCGCTGGCCGCCGTAATAGGCTGCGAAATCCAGGTTCTTGATGAAGTCAACCTCCGCCGGAAGTTCGTAGGGCGGCAGGAAACTGTCAATAGCCTCCTGGCTGGGCGTCTGGACGGGATAGCTGTTGTGTGACACCTCCCATCCGTCGTAGGTTACAAAGGCCGGCAGCAGCACGTCGGGGTCCTCGCTGACCTTGTAGGCCTGGATGACTGTGTCCATCACGTCCTGCGCGTTCTCGCAGTGGTAGTGCATCCAGTGTATGTCCCGGTACATGATGGTGTCCTGGTCGTCGGACCTGACGATGGCCGGTGGCTCAAGGGCTCGGTGGGCCACGACCACCACCATCGGAATGCGGGCGTAGGAGGCGAAAATAAGCTGCTGGGCCGCGATGAGCAGCCCCTCGGAGTTGGTGGCGAAAGAGCAACGCGCCCCCGACTGGGTGGCGGTGATCTGCGCGTTCATCACGCTGCGCTCGTGTTCGAGTTCAATTACCTCGGCGGGCAGTTCCCCCCGCTGGATCATGCGGGAAAGCTCTTCGCCCACCTCGTCGGAGGGGCCGATGGGAAAGTAACACAATACCTGCACACGGGCCAGCTTGAGCGCGTGGGCCGCAGCCTTGTTGCCGGTCAGCGCCTCGCGCCTGGAGGGAGTGGGGGTGGTCATCAATAGTCTCCTGACAATTCCAGACGGATGCTAGATGTCCAGGTGTATGCGCTGTTGAGCGTCAATCTCGGGCCGGTGCGGTGCGGCAGTAATGTCCGTGTATTCCGGGTTGTCCCGCTTGACCTGGTCTTCATCCACCATGGTCAGGGCGCTGCCCACGCACACCTCGGCGCAGATGCCGCAGCCCCGGCAGAAGTCCACGTCAATGCGGTAGCCCTGGTGGGGCAGGTCCTGCCGGATGATGAACCCGGTGCCGTCGGGACACATCACCTCGCTGATGCACACGCCAGGGCAAATGCACTTGTTGTCTTCACATACGGGCACCTTGTCCCTCCATACAAAGGGACTGCCGCCGCTGAACCCGGGCAGCTTGTCATAACGGTCAAACTGGTAATACTGCGGCAGATTTTCAACAGGCGTGTGCTCAAGGCGCGCCGGCGTCCGGTCCACCTGGAACTTCACCCCGCCAATAGCCTGGACCGTTTCGTAAGCCTCGGTAGTTGCTTCGGCGTTCCGTTCGCCCACGGCCCCCGGGAAAGTCTCCCGGATGATGGCCAGCAATTCGCCCATGTCGATGGCCTGCGTGATGCGGGCGTAGGCCCCCAGCAGCGTCAGGCCCACGGGAGGCGGGTTGCGCCGCAGCAGGCGGCTTGCGATGCCGGTGGCGTCCACCGTGGCCACCACACCTTCCAGGTCGAAGGGCAGATCAATTTCCTGGGGATGCTTCGGAGAGTTCACCAGCAGGGTGCCCCGCTTCATTCGGCCAATGGCGTCGGCGATCAGTTCGTGGGTGTTATTCCTGGCCGTGAGCAGCAGTTCTTCCTGGAAGACGATGACCTCGGAAGGATGATAGTTGGCGCAACTGGCCATAACTTCCGAGTCCGAAATCTTGACATAATTGATGACGGGGCCGCTGCGGGCGCGGGTGCCGGGATACACGTTCACCGATACAAACCAGCCCTGGTTGGCATACAGCTTGGCCAGGGCTTCCCCGGACTGCACCGACCCCTGGCCGGACATGCAAAGGAGGTTCAGTTCAGTGGTTTGAGGCATGGAATTACTCCTAAGGGCAGGCCGGCCCTGTTTGCCCCGCTATTCTACGCTACCAAAGGGGCTAAATCAAACCGGAAAATTGGAGCGGCCAAGGCAATCCCGCCTCGACGAAATGTCCTTTTCCACCGCCAAGAACTGCCATTCCGAACAACCAACACTGTCACTCTCCACCGCCAAATCTGTCATTCTGAACGACCAACACTGTCATTCTGAACGAAGTGAAGAATCTAAACTTCCTCCCACAAACCGACCTTCGGACCCGCAATCTGGCCTTGGGGAAGAATTCCGGGCCCTTTCGGCTTGAGCGTCAGGCATTTCCGTGGTTGCGGACTGTGGGAGCACTCATCCCACCTCCTCAAGAAAGCGGGCAACGCTGGGCATGACCTGCTCGCGGCTATGCCACGCTTCCATGTGCCCCAATCCGGGCAGCGACAGAAACTCCATGTTGCCGTGGCCTTCAACGCATTTTTGGGCCAGTGGATAAGCGGGGTCTTCCTCGCCGGCATAGACCAGTCCCGGGACTGCCAGGGTGTCCAGGGCATCCTCGAACCCTTCCGAATCCCTTATGGCCGTGGTAAGGGCGATCAGGGCCTCGATGTCGTTCTCTGCGAACTGGGCTTTAACCTGGTCCGGAATGAGTTCCGCATGGTGGCCCCCAGCCGCCAGGGCATCCCTGGTACTGCTGAACCGGTCTATTCTGCGCTGCAGTGGCCCCGGATCGCGGACATAGGGATGCATACCTCCCAGGACCAATGAGCGAAGCCGGTCTGGGGCGAATTTCGCCATCCCGAATCCCACCCAGGCTCCAAAGGAGTATCCCATGAAGTCGACAACTGGGGCTTCAAGCTCGTCAAGGACCAGGGTCAAGTCTTTGACCAGCACTTCCATCCGGTAATCGCCCGCGGAATGGGGCTTGTCGCTCCGGCCGTGGCCCCTGAAGTCCACCAGTATGAGCGGCCTGAGCTGGGAAAGTGGTTCCACATAACCGGCGTCGGCCCAGTCCTCGCCCCGCTGCATGAAGCCGTGCGCCAGGAGCAGGGGAGTCTGGCTGCCGCCGCTGGCGCCGGACTGTGGTTCCGTGCGGTAGAAGACGTTTACGTCGTTGTTGCAAACGTAGGGCATGTAGGGGGCAGGAGTAAGATCAGGTACCCGGCGTCTGGTTGGCCAGCGGCACTGCAATGGTGACCCTGGGGATTTCGCTGGTAACCCTGGTGGTATGGCCCTGTCCGGTCAGGTCCTCCACCAATACTACTGCGCCGGGACCAAACCTGTGCAGGGTGCCGTCGCCCAACCCAATCTCGCCCTCGCCCGACAGGGTGATAATGTAATTGCGGCGGGACTCAACGTGCCAGTCGGCAAATCGCCCGGGCTCCTGTACTCGAAACTGGAGGCCGGTGATTTCGGAAAGGGATGCGGGATTGGGAAATGCTTCAACGTCTATTTCTTCAATATGTGCTTGGCCGTCGTCGCCGGTGAAAATCCTTGGTATTTTCATTGGTTGGCCTCCTGAGTGCGGAAAGGCTAATCGGAAGCGGCGCCCAGGGCTGCGCGGTCAGGGAAGAAGGCCTGTAAAATCTGGGCGGCGATTCCCTCCGCGTCCAATTGCAGACTGTGCCGCTGGTCCACGGCAGTGCCATGTTCCACGAAAGAGTCGGGCATGCCGATTCGGTGGACGGCCACCGTATCCATTCCGGCTTCGGCCAGGGCTTCCAGCACCGCCGACCCGAAGCCGCCGGCCAGCACGTTCTCTTCGACGGTGACTATGCGACCGGTGCTCCTTGCCGAATCCAGCAAGAGGTTCAGGTCCAGCGGCTTAACGAAAATGGGGTTAACTACGCCGCAGGCCAGCCCATACTCGGCCAGCAGGTCGGCGGCCTCCAGGGCGGCCGTGGCCGCTTTGCCCAGGCCGAATATCACCACGTCGCTGCCCTCGCGAATTACCTGGCCCCTGCCCAGGGGCAACTCTCTTGCTTCCTCGTCCATGGCGCACCCGGTTGCGGTCCCCCGCGGTATCCGTATGGCAAAGGGTCCTGGATACCTGTATGCGGTGTATACCAGGTGCTGGAGATCGTTCTCGTCCATGGGCGCTGCCACCACTGCATTGGGCAGGCAGCGCAGGTAGGAAATGTCCAGGAAACCATGGTGGGTCTTCCCGTCCTCTCCCACCACGCCGGCACGGTCTGCGATCACCGTAACGGGCAGGTTCTGGAGGCAAACGTCGTGGACCAGTTGGTCGAAGGCCCGCTGCAGGAAAGTGGAGTAGATGGAAACGAAGGGCTTGACGCCGGTTGACGCCATTCCCGCCGCCATGCTCACCGCGTGTTGTTCGGCGATCCCCACGTCAAACACCCGGTTGGGGAAACTCTGGCGCACCTCTTCCAGCCCCGTTCCCTCCAGCATGGCCGCCGAAATGCCCACCACGGACTCGTCTCTATCCATCAACCGCGCAATGCTGTCGGCGAAAACCTTGGAATAGGTGGGCGCTCCCGAACCCGCTCCCAGGGGAGAGCTGGGCTGGTGAAACTTTACCGGATCGTCCTCTGCCGGTTCATAACCGTGTCCCTTGTGGGTCACCACGTGAATTATCGGCACCTGGCCAACCGTGAGTTTCGCTTGCTCCAGCGTCATTTCCAGCTGGCGCAGGTCATGTCCATCCACCGGCCCCAGGTATTGGAATCCCAGTTCGTTCCAGAACACCGTGGGAAGAATGAAAGTATCCAGGCTGTCGTTGAAGCGCTTTACCAGCCGGTATATGGCGTCCCCGGTGGGAACCCGCTTGGACAGGGACCGCATCCGGCTGATCATGGCCTGGTATTCGGGGTGGGTAATTACTCTCTTGCGCCAGTTGGTCAGGAACCCCACGTTCTCCGAAATCGACATCCCGTTGTCGTTCAGCACAACGATCAGCTTTTCCGGGTTAAGATGCACGATATTGTTCAACGCCTCAAAGCTGGAGCCCGACGTCAGGGCGCCGTCCCCAACCACAGCCACGGTCCACGAGTTCAGGTTGCGTGTTGCCGTGGCCTGCGCGATACCCAGGGCTATGGAAAGCCCCGTACCGGCGTGCCCGGCGCACAGGGTGTCGTGGGGGCTCTCGGTGGGTTCGCCAAAGCCGGAAATGCCGCCGGCAAGCCGAATGTCCTTGAACTCGTCGCGCCGGCCCGTAACCAGCTTGTGGCTGTACATCTGGTTGGTCGTATCCCATACCAACCGGTCGGTAGGGCTGTCGAACACTCGATGCAGGGCCAGGGTCAGCTCCACCACGCCAAGGTTGGAAGCCAGGTGCCCGCCCCGTTCCGTAATGACGGAAATTATCGTTTCCCGGATTTCCCCGGCCAACTGGTCCAGTTCCCCCCGGTTCAGGCCCTTCAAGTCAGATGGAGAATCTATTTTGTCGAGTATGCTGGATGACATAACACACTTCCTGGAGCCGTCCGGCTGAACAGCTTACGTTGCACCCCTTGCCAGCACTGCCCCTTTAAGTTAAATCATGTGCCCCTGACATGATACGGCAACGGACACCTGGATGTCGTGAATTGCCTGAGACATGGTTTGACCAATGAGGTCAAGTTGGCTGACCTGCGCAATACGGTCCGCCGCCCTGGCGTGTTCCTGCCGTGAAAGCAGGCGGGGGAAAATCCCGCAGGCATCGGCCAGGCAGATGATCATCTGGTCCCTGGGGTCCGGAATTTCGTCGCTGAACAGGACGTTGAGGATGCGCAGCTTGACCTCCCGCTCCACGGAACCGTCTATCGCGGGATAGCGCCTGGAACGGAAGACCCACAGAAACCGGTCATCCTCCATTTCCAGAATGCCCTTCTCCACCAGCCTCTCCAGCGATAATTCACGAAACCGTGTTCCCTGCCGTGAAACCTGCTCTACCCAGTAACGGGTATCGTGATTCCCGCCCGCCGCAATTTCCGCCAGCACGGGGTCCAGAATGTTGTCTCCGACAGGGCTGTCATTTATCAGCAGCAGGTTCTCCAGGTCCGTATCTATCCGGTTTTCCATCGCCAGGTCCATCAAAACCGCCCCGGCCAGCGCGTAATCCACCGACCACGTGGGCACCTGGACAAACCGTCCGTCTTCGTCCCGCAAAAGGAGCAGCATGATTTCTTCAACAAATCTCAACATATCGGAATACTCCTCACGGTCGGTTTCCCCTCTATCCTCAGATTGATTGTATCACAAGGCAACTGGTCAAGCAGCGAGAACCCATTAAGCAGAGGGCCCCATAGGGGATCGGCATCCCAAGCCTGTGGAGTCCATGAAAGGTGGAAAATGGTGGGCAGTACTGGACTCGAACCAGTGACCTCCTGCGTGTAAAGCAGGCGCTCTAACCATCTGAGCTAACCGCCCATAGCGCAAAACGAGGCACGGCAGATGCTGGCAGGGGGCATTTACATAAACTGAAAAAGGTGGCGCGCTTGGCGGGATTCGAACCCACGACCTCTGCCTCCGCAGGGCAGCGCTCTATCCACTGAGCTACAAGCGCTAACGAAGCCCAAAACGGGCCTATCACTGTCCCGGTCCACGTCAACCGCGGTCGCTGATCCGTGAACCCCTGGAAAACTGGTGCCGAGGGAGGGATTTGAACCCACACGTCCATAAGGACACTGCGCCCTGAACGCAGCGCGTCTGCCGTTTCGCCACCTCGGCACGGCAACAACGAAACTCCCTACCGGAAATGCCCGCAAGGTGGGCTATGCCAAGTGGTGGGCGATGGAGGATTTGAACCTCCGACCTCCTCGGTGTGAACGAGGCGCTCTAACCACTGAGCTAACCGCCCATCAAGTTCCGTCGGAACAAAAATTATAGGGAAACAACATCCAATGCGCAACCCTTGGAACTCTGGCGGTCAGGGTGCCGCAATACCCGCCGAAGCGTGCCCCTACTGTGCCGTCATTCCCCCGTCAATCACCAGTTCGCTGCCGGTAACGAAGGATGACTCGTCGGATGCCAGGTAAAGGATGCCTGCCGCAATGTCTTCGGGCGTTCCCATCCGGCCCAGGGGAGTTCGGCCCACCCTCAGATTGTGGACATCCGGTATGGAGTGCGCCGCCTGCGTCATGGGACTGTCCACGAAGCCCGGGTGTACGGAATTAACCCGAATACCCTCCGAGGCGTATTGGATGGCCGCCGCCTTGGTGAATATCCTGACCGCCCCCTTGGATGCGTGATAAGGGCTGGAAGTCTCGCTGCCGACGATCCCATAGATGGAGGAAATGTTGATGATCGACCCGCCGCCGGCCCTTCGCAGTTCCGGAATCGCCAGCTTGGTCCCAAGAAACACTCCCTTGCCGTTAACCGCCATCACCCGGTCCCACGTATCCCCTGGCGTCTCCTCCACCGTAGTCCGGCCGCTGATGCCGGCATTGTTGACCACCACGTCCAGTTTCCCGTACAGGCTGACGGTGGCGTCGATTACCTGCTTCCAGTTGTCCTCGTCGGTTACGTCCAGGCGCATGAACGTGGCGCGACCGCCGGCCTCGGAGATTTGGGCTTCTGTGGCCCGCCCGCCCTCTTCCAGCACGTCCGCCAGCACCACGGCGGCGCCCTCACTGGCCAGCAGCCTGCCGGTGGCGGCGCCAATTCCCCGCGCGCCTCCGCTGATCAGCGCAACCTTGCCTTCAACTCGCATTGTCATCCTCCAGAGTGTCCCTTCCCCCTTGACGGGGGAAGGCTAGGATGGGGGTGAAGTCCTCGTCAAACCCCGCGAAGAAATACACGCAAACAGTTATGTCAACAATTCAGGCCAACAACCCCTTTAGGCATTACATAACGTCTATTGTGCGAACCAACCCGTCGGGGAATCTTGAAACCTGCCGGGGATGAAGCGCAAGCCCGTCAAAGAAGGCAAGCGCCGGCAAGAGATGAAGAAAGATCGTCCTCAGTCTCCCGCAGCCGACTGGAGGACAGTCAGCGGCCCATCCATCTCCACCAACTGCGCCTCTATTTCCTCCAGCAGCAGGTCCAGGTTCCAGCCCTTGGCCGCCGACACCGGAACGCTGGGATAGGACTGGAGTCCGGCCGGAGGCAGTGCCACTTCGTTTGAATCCTGGTCGGCCAGCAAGTCCATCTTGTTGATAACCAGCAGGCGTGGCTTCTTGCTCAGTCCCAGGTCCTCCAGGGTTTCATCCACCACCTCGGCCTGTTCCGGGGCCTTGGGATGCGTTATATCCAGCACATGAAGGAGAATGTCCGACTCGGCCAGTTCTTCCAGCGTGGCCCGGAAGGCGGCAACCACCATGGGCGAAAGCTTTTGAATGAACCCCACCGTGTCGGTAAGCAGCAGTTCATCCCCGGAAGGCAACCGGATGCGGCGCGTAACCGGGTCCAGGGTAGAAAACAACTGGTTTTCAGCTTCAACTCCGGCGTCGCACAGGGCGTTGAACAGGGTGGACTTGCCGGCGTTGGTGTACCCGACCAGGGAGGCCATCGGTATGCTGGCCTTCTTGCGACGCCCAATGTAGATGGCTCGCCGTTCCCTGACCTTGCCCAATTCGGCCTGGATTCGCTGGATATGGCGCCGTATGAGGCGCCGGTCGGTCTCTAGCTGTGTCTCACCGGGGCCCCGGGTGCCTATGCCGCCGCCCAGCCTTTCCAGGTGGGACCATTGGCCCACCAGCCTGGGCAGCAGGTACTGGTGCTGGGCAAGCTCAACCTGCAGCTTGCCTTCATGGGTACGAGCGTGCCGCCCGAACACGTCCAGGATCAGGGCCGTCCGGTCGATTACTTTGACCTGTAGCGCGGCTTCCAGGTTGCGCTGCTGGGTAGGCGTTAACTCGTCATCGAAGATAACGGTTTCGGCCCTTTCCTCGGCCACCCGCTCCTGCACCTCCAGCAGCTTGCCCTTCCCCACGTAGGTAGGAGTAAGCCGGTCGGCTCGTTGCGTCACCTTGCCGACCACCTCGGCCCCGGCGGCGTCGCTCAGGTAGGCCAGCTCATCCAGGGTGTCGTCTAACTCCCACAGATGGTCCCGGCTCTTGAGTTCGACGGCGACCAGTATGGCCTTTTCTTTCTCAGGCTCGGTGCTGACAGTCTTCTTGGGAATAAGTCTAACCCTCCCGCGGCGCCGGTATGGTCCAGGATTCAAGGCGCTGGCAGCCCGTCTCCACCCGCTCGTCCGGTGTGGTGAGGGACAATCTTATGTAACCTTCGCCGTACTGGCCGTAGCTGGAGCCCGGGGTTACGACGATGTCAATCTCTTCCAGCAGTCGGGCGGCAAAATCGGCAGAAGTGAATCCTTCCGGCACTTGCGCCCAGATGTACAGGCTTGCTTGGGGAACCGCCACTGTGAGGCCCATTTTGCGGACGGCTTCCACCACCCGGTCGCGGCGCCGCTGGTAAATGACCCGGTTGTCTTCAATACAGTCCTGGGGGCCGGTAAGGGCCTCCATGGACATTTCCTGGATGGCCTGGGGAATGCCCGAGTCCAGGTTGGCCTTTATCTGGAACAGGGCCCTGATCATGTCCGAGTTTCCCACGGCCATGCCCATGCGCCAGCCCGTCATGTTGTAGCTCTTGGAAAGAGAGTGGAACTCCAGTCCCACGTCCTTTCCACCCTCGACCTGCATCATGCTGACCGCCTTGTAGCCGTCATAGCCAACCTCGCTGTAGGCGGCGTCGTGGAGCAGGGCGATGTCGTGCTCCCGGCAGTAGGCAACATAGGTCGCCAGGTCTTCGGCGCTGGCAACGGCGCTGGTGGGGTTGTTAGGGTAATTGAGCCACATCACCTTGGCGGCCTTTGCTACGTCGTCAGGTATCGCCGATAGGTCCGGCAGCCACCCGTTTTCTTCCAGCAAGGGGATGATGTAACTTTCGGCGCCGGCAAACATGGTTCCCACGCCATAGACCGGATAGGCTGGGTCAGGGACAAGGGCAATATCGCCGGGGTCCAGGAAGCAAAAGGCCACGTGCCCAATCCCTTCCTTGGCGCCAATCAGCGGCAGAACTTCCTTGTCCGAGTCCAGCCCCACGCCGAACCGATTCTCGTACCACTGGGCAATGGCCCTTCGCATTTCGGGCAGGCCGTCGGTCTCCGGGTACCGGTGGTTTGGCGGGTCCTGCGATGCGGTCAGCAGCCGGTCAATTATGGGCTGCGGCGTAGGAATGTCCGGGTCGCCAATACCGAAAGTAACCACGTCGGCCCCCGCCGCCCGCTTCTCCGCAATGATGCGGGAAATCTCCACAAAGGGGTAAGGGGCCAACTTGCCAAGTCTGCTGGAAAATTCCATATTTGCTAGTGTCCTTATGTAGTGATGCTTAAAGGAAGAACGCCACCGCAATGGCGGCAATAGCCAAGACTAGGAATATCCCCAATGCCCAACCAAGCAGCTTGGTACGCGCCTCCAGCACCCGTACAGCATCCAAGAGACCTTGGTTTTGGAGAGATAGCTGATCTATCGCGGCAGCTTGCTGCGATATCAACTCACCTTGTTGTGAAAGCAAATCTGCCTGCGTTAGGTCACTTTCTTCCAAGTCGGACACTCTGGCTGATAGTTGAACGACGGCGATATCTTCCTTTGAAAACTGCTGACCAGACCTCGCCTTCTTTTCCCTTAGGGAATCATGCCACCTCCGAGTCTCTTCCGATAGTTTTAGTGCTGTCGGTAAATTTTGTGCAACCATTTTACCCAGCTGGCCCCAAGGAATAGTTGCCAATGGCGCAAGAAAAGCCATCTTGAACTCCCATTCAAAAATTAAATGTGCTGAGCTACCTTAGCTGAAAACCTCGGACAGTTTGAGTTCAAAACCTGGAAGAAAAGCCGATACGAGAACTTCATCCATTCCGAACAGCGCTATCGGTTTAGGTTCTTCTCCGGTCAAATCAAATATCTCTACTGTTTTGGTATTCAAGTGTGCCAACCAGCATTCGTAAACCCCGAGCCGTTGATAGTCTCGTATGCGTTCTGCTAACACCCAGTCAATTTCCTCCGGCAGAACTACCTCTACGACAATGTCCGGCGGCTTCTCCAGGAACTCCAACCCTCTCAGGTCGGAACTGTCACGGATTCCCGTTCTTTCCGGCGTGATATAGAATATATCGGGTTGGCGGACGCGCAATGGGTCGCGCTGAATTAGAACGTCCCCGGGAAACCAGAACACCATCCCTGACTTGGTCGATTCCTCTACGAATTCAACCAACGGGAGTGCAATATTTCTTAGTGCTAACTGGTGCCCTACCGTTGCCGCCGGCTGAGTGAGCAATACACCGTCTACAATCTCATGTCGCCGCTTGACTGTTGGCAGGGAGCGCCAATTTTCGAACGTCAGCCTTGGCGGGTCCAAGATTGGCAAATCACCATTCCCCCGTGAAAACTTCCGTCGCCGGCCCTTCTAAGAACACTTCTCCCTCTCCGTCCCACTCGATGGTGAGTGTTCCGCCGGGCAGAGTTATGTCAACCCTGTCTTCGGTCAAGCCCTGGAGGCGAGAGGCCACCGCGATGGCGCAGGCGCCGGTCCCGCAGGCCATGGTCTCGCCTGAACCGCGCTCCCAAACCCGGGCGTTCAGGTGGCTGGAATCGACCTGGTTAACTATCTCGAAGTTGACGCGGCGGGGGAACATCGGGTGCCCTTCCACCAGCGGCCCGATGTTATGCAGGGGAAATTCTCCAACGGGTTGGTCGATGTAAGTGACGGCATGGGGATTACCCATGGATATGAACGCCAGGTAAAGACGGAAATCCCCGGGATGGATGGGGTACTTCAACACCGGCCCCATGCTGGTGCTCATGGCAGGGTCCAGGCTCACCGGTATGTCAGCGGGGTTCAGGCGCGGCAGGCCCATGGAAACCCGCGCTCCGTCAACACCCCCGTTGCCGTATATGGGGTAAACCGTTCTGACCCCCGCCAGGGTTTCGACAGTCAGGCCGCCATCAGGACGAGCCACGATCTCGCGCTCGATGGCGTACTTGGCGAAACAGCGAATCCCATTCCCGCACATTTCCCCTTCCGAGCCGTCCGCGTTGAACATGCGCATTCGCAAGTCCGCTTTCTCGGAATCCAGGATCAGGATCAGGCCGTCTCCCCCTATGCCGAAATGGCGGTCGCTCATGGTCCTGGACAGCGCTGGCCAGTCCTCATCCATGCGGCGGGCGTCCAGGTAAATGTAATCGTTCCCAGCCCCGTGCATCTTGGTAAACTTCATCAGCCCCTCAGGGTTCAGGTTACCGGTATTCTAACACAGGGGATAGCTCCGGAACGGTCTGCTCGAACTCTAGACCGCCTGTGCAGCCAGATTCGCGGCCTCACCTTCCAGGTTCGGACTCGTCCCGTTCAGCCAGCTTATTCTCGGGTCATTTGACTTGAACCATGAGTGTTGCCGACGGGCCAGGCGGTGGGTTTGATACTTGGTCCTTTGTACCGCATCTTCCAGACTTAATTCGCCTGCCAGGTATTGGCCCAGTTCCCGATAACCTGGACATGCCAGGGGCCCTTCGCCCAGGGTGTATCCCATCCTTGCCAGGTTCCTGGCCTCGTCCAGGAAGCCGCTCTCCATCATCGACTCCACCCGCTGGTCAATCCGGTCATAAAGCAAGTCGCGTGCCATGGTCAGCCCGATTACTGGCGAGTTCACCTCTTCACCTGACCTCTTCCGGAACTCCGTTGGGACCTTCCCGGTAACGTGATGAATCTCCAGCGCCCGGATTACCCTCCGTACATTTCGTGGGTCCACTTCGCTGGCGCGTACAGGATCAAGCTCTTGAAGCCTTTGGTGCAGAGCCCAACTTCCTTCTTTTTCCGCCATCTCCAACTGCCGGCTGCGAAAATCATGGTCAGGAGCAACTTCGGGAACATCCCATCTTTCCCGCAATGCCCATATATACTGGCCTGTGCCGCCCGCCACTATGGGAAGGCAGCCACGGCCCCTTATGTCCGCTATCGCAGCCCGGGCCAGGCTCAGGAAACTCCCAAGGGAAAAACTCTCGGAAGGAGTTAGGAGATCAAAAAGATGGTGTGGGACCAGGGCCCGCTCTTCCGCAGTAGGTTTGGCGGTGCCAATATCCATGTACCGGTAAACCTGGCGGCTGTCGGCGTTGATTATCTCGCCGCCGAATTGCTGGGCAAGGGATAAGGCGAGTTGGGTCTTGCCCGTCGCGGTGGGGCCAACAATGTAGAGGACTCTGCTGTCACTGGAAGACATCAAGCGTCGAAGGGGAGGGACCCCTTAATTGCCCGCGGCCTTTGCCTCTCCCGCCAACCTGGCAATCTCCATGAACGACTCCGCATGCAGGCTTGCGCCGCCTACCAGCGCTCCGTGTATGCAGTCCTGCGCAGTAAAATCATGGATGTTTCCTGCGTTCACACTGCCCCCATACAACAGGGGAACGTCGCTTGAGGCGCCGCCGTACAACGATTCTAGTGTGCCCAGTATCGGGCCACCCATTATCTCCGAAGCAATTGCCGGGGTGGCAGCCTGTCCCGTACCAATGGCCCATACCGGTTCATAGGCCACAATCAGCCCGCTTATGTCAACAGACTGAATCTCGGCCAGTCCTGACCTCACCTGGCCGGCAATAACGTCTGCGGCCCTGCCCGCTTCCCGCTGCTCCAGCGTCTCCCCTACGCACAGGATAGGCTTAAGGCCATGCCGAAGGGCAGCCTTAACCTTCAAGTTCACCAGTTCGTCCGTCTCCCCAAAAAGCTGCCGCCGCTCCGAGTGCCCAATAATCACGTACTCACAGACATTAACCAGCATGGCGGGTGAAATCTCGCCGGTAAATGCCCCCGAATCCTCGTGGTGCATATTCTGCGCGCCAACCCTGATCGCAGAACCGGCCAGCCTGCCTTTGACCGCAGCCAGCGAAATTGCCGGCGGACACACTATCACTTCCACGCCGGGTGCGCTCTCGGCCAACCCCCTTACGCCGTCAGCCAGGGCCAGGGCCCCTTCCAGCGTGGTGTTCATTTTCCAGTTTCCGGCAACGACGGTGGCTGGCATCTTTGCAAGTCTCCTGTATTGACAGTGGCCGGCGGCTTACGGGCCGTACTTGGTCAGCTTTCCCGAGTGCGACATGGCCAGCAGCATAATGTTGGTGGCAGGAATGCTGCCTATGGACCCCAGGTTGCAATCTCGCTCGCTGAACGCCGGAATTCCCTCGCCGCGGGTAAGCTTTGAATGAAGCATAAATGGTACCGGGTGCCAGCTGTGCGACGCCATAATTGCCGGCGTGGAATGGTCGCCCGCCACCATGAATACATCCGGGTTCAACTCCCGAATCCTGGGTATCAGGGGGTCCAGGTCCTCCAGGGTTTTCACCTTGCCATCGAAGTCGCCGTCTTCACCCGCGGCATCCGCCGGCTTGTAGTGAATGAAGAAGAAATCGTGGTTGTCAAATTCCTGGTGAAGCGTCTCAACCTCATCCGCAAAAGTCTTGCCGGTAGGGATGATTCGCATATTGGCCACGGTGGCCAGTCCCCGGTACATGGGATAGGCGGCAATGGCGCCGGGGTTAAGCCGGTACACGTCCCCCATCGGCGGCAGAGACGGCATCTGGGCCCAGCCGCGCAGCAGGACCATATTCCCCCTCTCCTCCTCGGCCAGCAGCGTGCCGGCCTGGGAAACAAACTCATTGACCAGGTTGGCCGTTTTTTCCGCGGACGAATCCAATGCCTTCACCGTCATGGCCGGAACCCCTGTTATCTGGGGATCCGTCTCGGTGATGGATTCAGACAACCCTTCGGCGCGAAGTCGCAGCACAAAGCGGTAGTCCTGCACCGGGAACACATCCACCTGCGCGCCCGGAATTTCGATGGTGTCCAGCCGGTGGCACAGCGGTGCGCTGAACTCGGTGGGTATGCGGCCAGCCCTTCTATCTACCAGTTTCCCTTCCCCGTCTACCGTGCAGAAGTTGCCCCTGGCCGCCAGGTCTCCCGGCCGCAATTCCACCTCAATTCCCAGGGCTTCCAGCGCGCCCCTGCCAATGATGTGCTTCAGTGGATCGTAGCCGAACAGGGCCAGGTGCCCGGGACCGCTGCCCGGAGCAATCCCAGGCAGGACTGGCGTGGTCATGCCGCAGGCGCTCTCCCGTGCCATGGCATCCAGGTTAGGAATCTCGGCCGTCTCCAGTTCCGACTTTCCGGTGTCCGGGTGAGGCAGACCGCCAAGTCCATCCACAACCAGCAGGACAATCTTTGAGGAAGTGCTTACGTAGCAGTCGTGAAGCTGTTCAAGGTCAATCATATAGAACTCTCTTTATGTAAACTTTCAGCGCATTGCGCCTGTTGGCTTGTCGGCTATTGGTCCGCTATTGCAGGTCAGGCGTCCGGCAGGGAGGCGATTCCAGGCAACTCCCGGCCTTCCAGGAATTCCAGGGAAGCGCCGCCGCCGGTGGACACGTGGGTCATCCGGTCCATCAGCCCCAGTTCTTCCACTGCCTCCGCCGTGGAGCCACCGCCCACTACCGTAGTAACATCGTGAAGTCCGGCAATAGCGTCGGCTACATTGCGCGTTCCCAGGCTGAAACGCGGCATCTCGAACACACCCATGGGCCCGTTCCAGATGATGGTGCGGCATTCCCTTAGTTCTCGGGCGTAATCTTCCGCCGTAACCTCGCCTACGTCCATGATGTACCACCCGTCGGGTACCTGGTCCGCCGGCACGGTCAGGGTTTGAGCGGGTTCGGCTTCAAAGCTGTTGGCCACGACAACGTCACTGGGCAGGTGAACGCCAATATTGTGGCGGGCAGCCCGCTCCATTACGTCCCTTGCAAAGTCAAGCCGGTCTGCTTCAATGGATGAAGCCCCTGTCCCCTTACCCTGGGCGTTCAGGAACGTCACCGCCATTCCACCGCCGATGAACAGGTGGTCCAGCTTGTCCAGCAGGTTTTCCAGCACCAGGATCTTGTCGCTGACCTTGGCTCCACCCATCAGGGCGGCCAGTGGGCTTGCCGGTGATTCCAGGGCTCTGCCCATCTGCTCCACTTCGCGCTGCACCAGCAGCCCCATGGCCGATGGCAGCGCCTCGGTGATTCCGACGGTAGAAGCATGTGCGCGATGCGCCACGGCAAATGCGTCCATGACGAAACAGTCGGCCAAAGACCCCAGTGCGGCAGCGAACTCGGGGTCATTCTTTTCTTCTCCCGGATGGAACCTCAGGTTCTCCAGGAGGACTATCCGGCCCGGGCTCATGCCGTTTATTTCGGCTTCTATTTCGGGGCCAATGCACTCGCGCAGGCTCTTGACCGGGTGTCCCAGCAGTTCGGCCAGGCGGTTGCCCACCGGTTCTAGCCTGAGTTCCTCCGCCACCTTTCCGCCGGGGCGCCCCAGGTGGGAGCAGAGAATAATGCGGCAATCCTGCTCCAGCAGGTAGTGTATGGTAGGCAGCGTGGCGCGCAGCCTCTGGTCATAGGATGCGATGACTTCTATGCCCTGCTCAATCGGGATATTGAAGTCAACTCTGACCAATACCCACTTGCCCGCCACGTCCAGCTGGGAAAGGGTCCGTTTTGCCATATCGAGTCTATGCTCCCGCTCTGGAGACACCGTTCTCGGCTTCGGTTGACGTAGATTCCTGGGCCAGGGAAGCCAGTTCCCGGAAACCCGTTTTTCGCTGCTCAGGAACATGGGCTTCATCCAGAGACCCCAGGGCCTCCGAAACCAGCGTGCCTGCCCGCTGTATCGAATATTCCCGGGCGCCCACTTCCTCCATCAACTCCACGACCCGGCTGATGTCCGCCGGGTCAAGGACCCGCTTCATATAGGCGGACCCAATTTCGCGCCTGCCCGAGTTGCTGCAGTGATCCAGCGTGTAGATTAATGGCAGGCTCTTCTTCTTGTTCAATGTATTGCTGGCAGTCATGGCGTTGCCATCCCGCCCCCAGAAGTCGGCCAGGTCCTGGACAATCTGCCATGCCATGCCCAGTTTGAGGCCAATCTCCCCGTAAAGGGAGGCCGCGTCGGAATCCCCGCCTGCGGCCAGCGCTCCGCCCGCCGCTGAAAATCTGGTTAGGGCTCCCGTCTTGCGGGCAATCATATCATCGTATTCGCCAATCGTAACTAGCAGCCGTTCCTGGAACCCCAGGTCTGTGTATTGACCTTCGCACATGGACAGGCAGGCGTGGTCCAGCAACTCCGTCACTTCCAGAACTATGTCCGTCGCAACGCCGCCATCCAGCATTCGCATGGCTGCTACTCGGGCCATGGCGTGGAATCCGTCACCCGCGTTAATCGCCTGGGATGGCCCCCAAACCCACCAGATGCTGGGGCGCGACTGGGCGTCAACTCTGCCAGCCTGAACGTCGCCGTGGACAATGGAGAAGTTGTGGAGCAATTCGACGGCGGCCGCCACCGGCAGGGCGGCATCGAAATCTCCGGTTATCGCTTCGCCGGCCGCCAGCGCCAGCAGCGAGTGGAAACTCCCTTCCGCCGGCCTGACGTCAGGCGCTCCCTGCTGGTCAACCCATCCCAGCTGATATTGCAGCAGGTTATAGAGGAAACCATCCCGCCCCGAAAAGCAGTCTTTCAGTTCGCGGTCCAGTCCCTGCCTGTATGCTTCAAGCCTGCTCTGCGAAAGAATCTTAGGTACCTCCTCCCACGCTCCGGTGACCCGCAAATGTGCCTTGTTCCCATACCCGGAGCACCTGGGCAAAGGGTGTGGCCCCCTCCCGCAGTAATACCGGATGGTTTCCTGTCACATCAACAATAGTGGATTGAAGCCCGGCCGGCGCTGGACCCATGTCGATCACTTCATCTACCGCGTCGCCCAGAGTTTCCAGGATTTCCTGCGGACTATCCAGGTCTGTGTCGCCGCTGCGGTTGGCGCTGGTGCCGGTTATAGGGCGACCCAACCCGGCGGCTAGGCTCACTGGTATCCAATGGGAGGGCATTCGGACTGCCACGGTTTCTCGCCCCCCGGTTACCAGCGACGACAGGTCTTGGCGTCTGGGCAGCACCAGGGTCAGGGAACCGGGCCAGAATGATGCGGCAAGTTGCTGGACCCCGGCGTCGCCGGCGGTGGCAACCATTTCTACCTGGTCCCAGCCTGCTACGAGAACCGGCAGCGCCAGATTGGCGGGCCTGCCCTTGATTTCAAAAACACGGGTCAAGGCACCCTCGTTCTGCACGTCGGCGGCCAGGCCGTAGAGGGTATCGGTGGGTATGGCGACCACGCCGCCCCCGAGTAAACACTTCAACGCTCCGTCAAGGTCGGAGACGCTACGGGAGGGAGGTGGTGATAGGATTGACCCGCTCATGGAACCAGGGGAAATAGAACTCAAAACTCTCAAGCCAGGCAACGTTCAACTGAGCCAGATTCTAGCACGTTTGCTTCATCAGGGTCGAGGCTGCGCCCGCCTCCCCATCCCGATCCCACCCCACCAAGAACCCATCCCCCACCCCCTCATTCCCCTCCGCGTATAACCCCACCACCTCCCAACTCCCAATCCCCAATTCTTAATCCGCAATTCGTAGTTCGTAATTCTCAATTCTTAATTGCTGACACTCTCCCCTTGCCATCCTGGATTGCCCATCTCTACCGTAATTAATACATAACCCACCAGCCCGTCATTCGCGCCAGAAGACTGCCCAAACCTGAAACTCAAGGAAATGCCCGAAAATACCCGAAAATGCAAGGGGTACAAGATTTTTTCCAGGATGTCCCTTCCCCCTTGACGGGGGAGGTTGGGCTGGGGGTGACACCCCATTTGTCCGCCGCGGTCCGCCTGAGGCGGATGTCGATTCGTGGATAAGAAAAGAAAAGGAGAAAAACTCATGACCCTCGCCCAGATCAGAAACCAACTCCGTCAAATGCAGCGCAAATTCGCCCGGGAACTCGCCGTCTTCCGTCTCCGCCAGATCGCCGAGAAAATCGCCGAAGACTGGACCGTCGCCACCGCAGAAAAGGAACCCCTCCCCCAGCCCCACCAGGTGGTCCTGAGAGTCGCCCG
>DAOUJN010000032.1:0-57398 GCA_034422655.1 Dehalococcoidia bacterium | reverse complement strand
TATTCGGCCAGGCAGGACATGGGCGCACAGCTGGCCAGGGAACATCCGGTGGACGCCGACCTGGTGATCGGTATCCCGGACTCGTCCACGGCGGCGGCCGTGGGCTATGCCCGTGAATCGGGAATACCTTACAGCGACGGCCTTATCAAGAACCGCTATGTTGGCAGGACTTTTATCGAGCCGGAGCAGCGGCTGCGGGACCTGGGCGTGCGCCAGAAGTTCAATCCCCTGCCGGACGTCATCCGGGGACAGCGGCTGGTAGTAGTTGATGACAGCATCGTGCGGGGCACAACCACCCCCCACGTTATCAAGGTGCTGCGCCGGGCCGGGGCCAAGGAAATACACATCCGCGTCTGCGCCCCGCCGATCAAGTTCCCCTGCTACATGGGCGTGGACATGGCCGACCAGGACGAACTTATCGCGGCAAACAAATCGGTAGAAGAGATTCGCGAACTCGCCGATGCGGACTCCCTGGGGTACCTGAGCATAGAAGGATTGCTGGAGGTGGCCCGGGGCGATAAAGGGGGGTTCTGTGACGCCTGCTTCACCGGCAACTACCCGGTGCCCGTTCAGTTGCACCTGGGCAAGCTGATGCTGGGGTAGGAACTCAGATTCAGAAGGACAGTCGAACGTCGAACTTCACTTACACTCTGTAATGCATGAAGTCGGGTTCGATTCCAAAATCCGGAATTCGGAGAACCATTTAATTGACCGGTGAGACCTACCAGGCATCCGGGGTGCAACTGGATGCCATGGAAGACCTGAAAGACCGTATCAAGGCCTTCGCCTCCATGACCCACGGGCCCGAAGTGCTGGCCTCCGGTGGAGGTTACGCCGGCCTGTTCGAGCTGACCGGCTACCGGACGCCGGTGCTGGTCGCCAGCGCGGACGGTGTGGGCACCAAGCTCAAAATCGCCGCTCAACTGGGCCACTTTGAGTCCATCGGGCAGGACCTGGTAACCCTCAACGTCAATGACATTTTGACCAAGGGAGCCAGGCCGCTCTTCTTCCTCGATTATGTTTCCTTCAGCCACCTGGACCAGCAGCGCATGGAGACGCTGCTGCGGGGCATAACCTGGGGCTGCCGGGAAGTGGGCTGCGCGCTCATCGGCGGCGAAACGGCGCAAATGCCCGGCCTGTACGCCGACGACGATTTTGACCTGGCCGGCTTTCTTGTGGGCGTCGCGGAAAAGGACGGCCTGCTGCAGAACGACACCATAGCGCCCGGGGACATCCTGGTCGGCATTCCATCCAGCGGCCTGCACACCAACGGGTTTTCCCTGGTGCGCCGGGTGTTTAACTCCGACGACGACCCTTCCGTCCTTTTTCGCCAGTTCGGCGACCTCAATCACCGCCTGGGGGAGGAGTTGCTGACCAGGCACCGCTGCTACTTTCCCTCCCTGCAGCCGGCCCTGGGCGCGATGAAGGGCCTGGCCCACGTTACGGGCGGCGGCTTGCCTGGCAAGGTGCCGGCTATCCTGCCGGATAACGTGGCGGCCAGCTTCAGAAAGGGCTCATGGGAAATTCCACCCATCTTCTCCCTCATCCAGCGGGAAGGGGCCATCTCAAGCGATGAGATGTTTCGGGTATTCAACATGGGCCTGGGCATGGTGGCAGTTTGCCAGGCAGACCAGGTGAACACCATCCTGGCGGCCGAGGCCGACGCTGTAGTGGTTGGCGAGGTAGTGGAACGCGGCGGGCCGGAACAGGTAATTTTCACGACCTAAGGGCCATAAGCCCAACAGTACGATTCAGAGAGAAACTGCCCCAACGCCGGGGCTGCAAGAGGAACTATTCGGTGAGAGCATTAATTAGCGTCTTTGACAAAACGGGAATCGTAGAATTCGGGCAAAAGCTGGCGGATGCCGGGTTCGAGTTGATCAGCACCGGGGGCACCCACCGTACCCTGGCCGAAGAAGGGGGCCTGCCCGTAAGGCAGGTGTCCGACGTTACCGGGTCGCCGGAAATCCTGGACGGCCGGGTCAAGACCCTGCATCCGGTGATTCACGGGGGAATCCTGGCGCGCCGCGACCTGCCGGCGCACCTGGCGGAACTGGAAGAACACGGAATTGGCGCCATCGACCTGGTGGTGGGCAACCTGTACCCCTTCGTCGCCACCATCAGCCAGCCCGACGTTACCTTGGAAGATGCCCTGGAGAACATCGACATTGGCGGCCCAACCATGCTCCGTGCGGCGGCCAAGAATTTTGGCTCGGTAGCGGTGGTGGTGGACCCTGCCGATTACGACTGGGTGGCCGGCAAGCTGTCGGGGCAAGGACTTTCCGACGAGGAACGGCGCAGGCTGGCAGCCAAGGCGTTTCAGCACGTCGCCGGGTATGACGCCACCGTGGCCGGCTACCTGGACAACTCGGAAAAGGATTCTTCCCTACCCGAAAAGCTGGACCTGTCGTTTGAGCAGGCTGCTACCCTTCGGTACGGCGAGAATCCCCACCAGCAGGGCGCTCTCTACGTTCCGGCCAATGCTGGAAGCGGGGGAATCGCCGGCGCGCGCCAGCTTCACGGCCGGGAACTGTCTTACAACAACCTGATGGACGCGGACGCGGCGTGGCGCACGGTCAGCGACTTTTCCGGACCCACGGTGGCGGTAATCAAGCACGCCAACGCCTGCGGGCTGTCCAGCCATGAAAAGCTGTCGCAGGCTTACCTGCAGGCCTACGAAGGAGACACCGTTTCGGCATTTGGTGGTATCGTGGGCTTCAACCGGACCGTCACAGCCGCGGCGGCCGAGGCCATGAATCCGGTCTTCTACGAGGTGGTGGTGGCCCCGGGTTACGAACCGGAAGCCCTGGAGATATTGCAGCGCAAGCGCAACCTCCGAATCCTGGAAGTGGAAACGGGCGGGTCAGGCCTGGGTGGCATTTCGCTGGACATACGGCCCATTACCGGAGGGGTTCTGGTACAGACGCCCGACGAAATAGGTGAAAGCCCCGCAGACTGGACTACAGCCACTGAGCGCACGCCGACCGAGGCGGAGATGGACGACCTGGCCTTTGCCTGGGTGGCGTGCAAGCACATCAAGTCCAACGCCATCGTCTTCGCCAAGGACCGCACCCTGGTGGGCATGGGCGCCGGGCAGCCCAACCGGGTGGTGAGCGTCCACCTGTCCCAGCGGATAGCCGGCGACAAGGCCCAGGGCTGCGTTCTGGCTTCGGACGCCTTCTTCCCCTTCCCGGACAACATTGAGCTGGCCGCCGAAGCAGGCGTTGCCGCCATTATCCAGCCCGGGGGCTCCATCCGGGACGATGAGGTAATCGCGGCAGCCAACAAGCACGGCATTGCCATGGTCTTTACCGGCGTGCGTCACTTCCGTCACTGATGGCTGCTTCCGTTGACGTGGTTGTGCCGGTCTACAACGAGGAAGACGCCCTCCCCGGCAGTATAGAACGGCTCACCGGATTCCTCTCCGAACACCTGGCCAACCCCTGGCGGGTCATCATCGCCGACAACGCCTCAACTGACGGGACCAGGCCCGTATCCGAAGAACTTTCCCGTTCCTTTCCCAACGTGGGCTACTACTACCTGCCCCAGAAGGGACGAGGACGGGCGCTGCGGGCCGTCTGGCTGGAAAGCGATGCCGACATTGTCAGTTACATGGACGTTGACCTTTCCACGGACCTGGCCCATTTCCCCCAACTGGTGGGGGCCCTGGAATCGGGCTACCACGTGGCCGTCGGCAGCAGGCTGAGCCGTGATTCCCAGGTTACCCGCGCCTTCAAGAGGGAGTTCATTTCCCGCGGCTACAACCTGCTCATCAAGTCCATGTTCCTTACGCCTTTCCCGGATGCCCAGTGCGGGTTCAAGGCCCTCACCAGGCAGGCAGCCCAGTCCATCATCCCCGGCATCGAAAACAACAACTGGTTCTTCGACACGGAGTTGCTGATTATCGCCGCCCGGCGCGGCTACCGGATCAAGTCAATCCCCGTTAAGTGGGACGACGATCCTACAAGCACGGTAAACATCACCTCAACGGCGCTGGAGGACATCAAGGGCCTGCTGAGGCTGCGGTTCGGGGGCATACCCAGGGTGCCGGGGCCGTAGTCCCTTCTTGCGGGGTAGTTCTCCGCAATAGGGAACTATCTCAGAACATGGCACCACTTTGAGCAAGTCAGGATGGACGGCTCTGCACCATCTCTCACCCCCATCCTGACCTTCCCCCATCAAGGGGGAAGGGACCTTTTCATTGGAGTAGGAGGGTAACATTCATGGAACTGGGCCTGAAGGGCAAGAACGTTATCGTTACCGGCGGCGGCTCCAACATTGGGCGGGCCATCGTGCATGCCTTCGCCGCCGAGGGCGCCAACGTCACAATAGCGGAACTGGCGCCGGCCCAGGGCGAACTGGTGGCTGATGAGGTATCCAAGATGGACACCGGCAGCCGAGCTATCGTAATTCAGACCGACGTGACCGACCGGGCCCAGGTGGGCGCCATGGTGGAACAATCCATCGCGGAATTTGGCAGCGTGGATGTGCTGGTCAACAACGTGGGCTGGACGGTGGACCGCCTCTTCATGGACAAGCCGAGGGAGGAACACGAGAAGGAAGTGGCGGTCAACCTGTGGAGCCCCATCAACTGCATCCATGCCGTCCTGCCCCACATGATTGAACGCCAGGCAGGCTCCATTGTCAGCATCAGTTCCGATGCCGGCCGCATGGGGGAGTACCGGGAGGCGGTCTATTCGGCCTGCAAGGGGGGAGTGATTGCCCTGAGCAAGGCAATAGCCCGCGAAACGGGCCGGTACGGCCTGCGCCTTAACGTGGTATGCCCGGGACTGATTGTGCCGCCGGAGGAGGAGGAAATCAGCCCGGAAAGCATGTGGAACCAGATGCGGGACATATTCACCGACGACGTACTGGAACGGGTGGAGCGGGCCTACATCCTGCGGCGCATGGGCAAGGCCAGCGAAATAGCCAACGCGGTGGTGTTCCTGGCATCGGACGCCGCCAGCTTCATCACCGGGCAAACGCTGAGCGTCAGCGGCGGCTACACGATGATGTAGGACTTATTGGACAATTCAAGAGCCACCTGGGCAGGAAACCGGAGCGCCATGCACAGGAGGCAAAGGGAAACGGCCCGGCTGGGCAGCCGGGCCGTCTCTCATTGACCGATGGTTTAGGTCTGTGGGGACTACAGGGCGGCGACGCGCTCCCGCAGGGTCTCGATTTCCTTCAGCAGGGCGGCCTTGGGGTCGTTGTTGTCCCGGTTCAGGTTCTCTTCCACCAACTCGAAGGCGCGCTTCTCAATGGCCGGCATGGTGGCCTGGAGCAGCTGCTCGTCCACGTCGTTGGCGATGGTGGGGTAGCCGGCGCGGTCGATCATCTTCTTCATGTTGCCGGCGTAGAACTGGTCGATGGTCCAGCGCAGGGTCTCACCGGAGGTGGTGGTGTCCCAGTAAATCCGGATGTCCTGGTTGCGGGGGCCATAGTGGTAGTGGGGGCCGTTGATGAAGCAGTCAAAGGCCAGCAGTTCCACGTTCTGACCGGCCACGTCGGAGAGGACGTGAATGGCCAGGCCCTCGGTGTTGGCCTGGGGGAGAATCCGGTACTCCAGACCGATGCGCAGGTTGCCGACGGTGAAGACGTCGTCTTCGAGCATTCGCTCGAACATGTGGGTGACAGTCCGGCGCTTGGCAACGGCCATCTCGCGGCCCTTGCTCTCAACGGCGTCCAGGGTCTCGGTGGATACGGGGTTGGCTTCCACGGCCTCGGCCAGGGCATCGTAGCCCGAGCGGCGAATCATGTCGGGCAACTTGGTGCGCAGGTGGCCCATGGTCCAGCCGAAGGGGTTGCCAACGGTGGTCTTGTCCATGTTCAACCGGATGTTGTTGTTGGCGGGGCCATAGTGGTAATGAGGCATCTGGTCGAAGCAGTCAAAACGCAGAATTTCCACGTCCTGGCCATCTACATCGCCAAAGACCTGTACGCACAGGCCCTGGTCGGGCATGAGTTCGCGGTATTCCAGGGTAATGTCCACTGCGCCAGCGTTGAATAGTTCGCTTCCTTTGTCCACGGTACTCCTCCTGAAAATTATTGAAGTGTCCTGATGTCGGGGTTCGCCGGATATCCATCGGCCCGAACACCCGGGCCGAAACTTGCGGGCCGAAACACCATCCCCACTTCATCCGCTGCCGGCTTTGAAATTTATCGCCTTTGGCATCCCATTGGCGAATCAATCAACAGCCAACCACCCTGGCTCGCTCTCTTGGTATCCCCGATTATAGCACGGGCAAGACATTTGGCAAATTGATTCAAGCTCATACGAGAGGAACTTTGCGGTGAAATCGTGGTCGCCACCCTCCGAACGCTAGGCATTGCTTTATGGGGGCCTGGGCATTACATTGCCGCCCATGTCCTTGCGCCAATGGGCAACGATTGGGGCGCTTTGCGTCCTGCTGGTCCTGGTATCACTCCTGGCTTTCCTGGTGGGGCGCAGCCTGGACGGCGAGAGGACTAGAACGTCCTCCTTGGAGCATCTCCTTGTTCCCCCTTATGTCCCTGAACCCCGTCCTGTTGGGGCACAGGGCCGGCATCGGACAGTATCCCTGATACCATCGCCAATTCCCACACCTGTCCTGATGCCCAACACCACCATCCACCCTGGCGGCAGAGGCACCGCCATTGCCGGGGCCACCCCTGTCACCGCATCTGCGCGGGAAACCACGCCGGCACCAACTTCTCCTCCCGATGCCATAAGATTCGCCGGTGAGGGCGAGGGCCAAGTCCTGGTCTGGCCCGCCCCAGCCAGCGCTCCCTTTACGATATCGACACCCGCAGACCTCACTTCTCCCGTTCCTGTAGCTACCCCAACGGTGGCTCCTCGGGCAGATGCCACTACAGAACCAACGCCGTTGGTCGCAATTGCGATAGAAGCAAGCCCAACACCGGCGCCAACCCCTTCGCCCACTGCCACGGCTACGCCCATCCTGGTTCCCACGCCGATGCCAGCGGCCACGGCCACGGCCATTCCAGCGCCGACGCCTGTGCCAACGGCTACGTCGACGCCAAGACCCACCCGGCAACCCACGGCCACGGTGGCCCCCACACCGACGGCCACGCCTACTCCATCCCCTCAACCTACGGCCACGCCAACGCCGACGCCTTACCCCTTGAACACCGGCGTCTTCATAGAGTGCATATTTTACGGTGGCATTGCCGGGAATCGCGGGGCAGACGAGTATGTGCAAATTCGGAACGGTGGAAACGATCCTGTGGACCTGAAGAACTGGAGGTTGAAGGACATCAGCGACGGGAGGCCTGAATTTACCTTCACAGAGTCCTACTCATTGGCCCCGGGGAACTGGGCCAGGGTTTACACGAATGAGATTCACCAAGAGTCTGGGGGCTTCTCCTTCGGCTACGGCAATGCCATCTGGCATAACGAGGAGCCGGACACCGCCGGCCTGTTCGACCCTTCGGGGCGATTAGTGTCTCAGAAGAGCTATCCAAAAGGATGTGGAGAGTAACCGCCATGCCGGGAAGGAAGGGCTTACAGCTCGTATTCCTTCAGGTCGGGGGAGACTATTAGCTGGGCATCCGTCAGTTCCTGCACTTCCTCCACCGTCCAGCCCGGCGCCACTTCCCTCAATACCAGGCCTTCGGGGGTTGGCTGCATCACCGCCAGGTCGGTTACGATGAGCGATACGCAGCCCTTGCCGGTAATGGGGTAGGAGCAGTCCTGGACCACCTTGGCCCCGTTGTTGCGGTCGGTGTGCTCCATGGCAACGATTACCTGCTTGGCGCCGGCGGCCAGGTCCATGGCGCCGCCGATATTGCCAACGCCGCGTTCGGGCAGCATCCAGTTGGCCAGGTCGCCGGTGGCGGAAACCTGGTGGGCGCCCAGCACGGTAACATCCACGTGCCCGCCCCGGATCATGGCGAAAGCGTCCACGGTGCTGAAGAAGGCCATGCCGGGCACCATCTGGAGGAACTGGCCCCCGGCGTTTATCAGGTCAATATCCTGCTCTTCCTCTTCGGCCAGGGGGCCGCAGTTCAGGACACCGCTCTCGCTGTGGTAGAAGACCACGCTGCCGTCTGGTATGAAGTTGGACACCAGGGTAGGTATGCCGATGCCCAGGTTGACGAACCCGCCGTCGGGCAACTCCTTGGCCACCCGCATGGCTACTACTTCCCGGGGCAACCGTTCCTTTTCTTCGACCATTATTTCGCCTCGCCTGACGGCCTCAATCAGTCAGCCTATTCGTACGCTGAAAAGCCCGGGGGACGCACCACCAACCGGTCCACGTAAACGCCGGGCGTAACAATCAACTCAGGGTCCAGTTCGCCGGCTTCCACCACTTCATCAACCTCGACCACGGTTATCCTGGCGGAGGGGGCCATTACCGCGTTGAAGTTCCTGGAGGTGCCCTTGTAGACCACGTTGCCCAGGGTGTCGGCCTTGTGTCCCCGGATCAAGCAGAAGTCCGCCTGCAACGCCTCTTCCAGTATGTATTCCTTCCCGTCGATGACCCGCGATTCCTTGCCCTCCGCAATCAGGGTGCCGGCCCCGGTGGGGGTATAGAAGGCGGGTATGCCGGCGCCGCCGGCCCTCAGGCGTTCCGCCAAGGTGCCCTGGGGGACCAGTTCCAACTCCACCTCGCCCCGGCGGTAGGCCAGTTCAAAAGTGCTGGGGCGGGAGGCGGATGGAGAGACGGGGTAGGTGGCAATGGCCTTGGCTACCTGCCCGTTTTCCACCAGGATGGAGTGGTCTATCGCCAGCTTGCCGGCGGGTGTGCCAAAGTTGACTATCCGGGCGATTCCGATGGTGTTGCTGATGATGGTGAGCCCCTTGGTGCCCTGGTCACGGAGGGTTACCAGGAGATAGTGGGCCATGCCGCCGGGCCCGCCAAAGCCGTCAATCATTACCGTCGCGCCATCGTGCAGGTCGGCGATAGCGGAGGGGCCGTCGGGGAAGACCTTGCCGGGCCGTTCACTTGCCAGCGCTTCCAGGCTGGGCGATATTTCCTTCAAATCGGCGGCAGCGGTGATAGGTGCGCCGGTTAGAGCCGCCACGTCGCCAAGGCTCCAGCCCGGGGCAACCTCCGCCAGGACCAGACCGTCGTCTTCCACACGGATTACCGCGATATCGGTAATGATTGTATTGACGCAGCCACGTCCATCAGCCACCGGCGAGGAATCGGCGACTATGTTGGGGCTGCCATCGCTGCCGGTGTGGGGGAGCATGACAATCACCCTGCCGCTGCCGGCGGCCAGGTCCACCATCCCGCCTGGAGCGAAGAGGCCCGGCGTGGCGGCGGTTGACCAGCCGATGAAGTCCCCTGAAGCGGAAACCCGGGCCGGCTGCAATACCGCTACGTCCATATGGCCGCCCCGGAGCATGGCCGCCCAATCGACCATGCCCACAACGGCGCCGCCCCGCCGCAGAGCCACGGACATGCCATCGGTCCCTGACAGGGCCGGACCGGCATCAGTATCGGTACCAGAAGGGCCATACCCCAGCGCACCACCGTCGGACAACAGTTGCAGGGGTGCGTCGGGCGGAAGGACTTGGGGTATCAACGCCGGCAGTCCCGACCCCAGGGCAGCCACCTGCCCCGGCTGAAGCTCGGCTGCGGCCCGACGGACCATGGTCAATTCATCCAATTTAGGGGGCATGGGAATCCTCTTGTCCGGCAGGAATGCCGGTTAACCGGCCGCTATGATCCGGTTAACGAAAATGCCGGGGGAGATGATGGCTTCAGGGTCCAACTCACCCGGCTCAACTATTCGATCCGCCTCGGCGATGGTTATCCTGGCGGCCATGGCCATTACCGGCGCCCAGTTCCGGTTCGAGCCGTCATAAATGGCGTTGCCCAGGGTGTCGGCCACAGAGACGCGGATGAGGGCGTAGTCGGCCTTCAGCGGGAGTTCCAGGACGGCTTCTCCCCGGACGAAGGACCGCTTCTCCTTGCCGGTTTCAAACCTGGTGCCCACGGCGGTAGGAAGGAAGACGCCGCCGATGCCGGCGCCACCGGCCCGCAATCGTTCCACCAGGATGCCCTGGGGAACTACTTCCATGTCAAGTTGGCCGGCCTGCCATCGCTCGTCAATGGGGCCGCCCTTGCCGGGTGAAAAGGGCAGGGGCGAAATCAATTTGCTGACCTGCCCGTTGGCAACCAGGTCATTTATGGGAGACGGAGTTCCGGCGCGCCCTTCAGTGTCGCCGCAAATGACGGTCAAGTCTTTCGCCCCGCCTTCTACCAGCGCGGCGAGCAAGCCCCGGGCAATACCGAAGCCGGCGAACCCGGAAACCAACAGCACGGAACCGTCGGAGATATCTGACTCCGCCGCGGCCGCAGATGAATACACTTTCCCTTGCGCCAAGAAAAGCCTCGCAAATTTTTGAGGCCAATTCTACCAGCTATCCCCGTAAGGGTGAAGGATTGCCGCACACCGGGCGGCTATTCCCCAATTGCCACCACCTCAACCTCTTCTATATCGCCATCTTCGGTGAAACGCCAGACACCGATATGTCCCTTGCTCAGGTCGCCGTGTTCGTCCCAGTCCAATGAGGATGCGGCGCCCTGGTAGTCCGCCGTCCCTCCCGCTGCGAGAATACGCAGCGCCTCGGCTACGCCTTCCTGCCCGGCAATTACGGGCGTACCCGGTCCGCTGCCGACGGACCGCACTTGGTCGCGAATGGCGGTCCCATCAACGCTGCCGGCGGCCTGGGCAGCCAGCGCCAGGGCAATGGCGGCATCGTAGGTTTCCTTGACGTAGGCATACTCGGGCAACGAGCCGTATTCCTCGATATACGCCTCCTCCCAGGCGGCCAGGGATGCGCTGGCCGGGGGAATGCCGGCGCCGGTGCCATACATTCCGCCCAGGTGTTTGCCTCCGATAACGCTTACCAATTCCGGGCTCCGCAGGGCGTCGCCAAAGGCAAACCGGTCGTAAAGCCCGCTGTCGAGGGACTCCTCGAGAATGGTTACGGCCTCCTCATCAAAGGTAAGCAGCACCAGAGCCTGGGCGCCACCGCCGGCCGACTGGCGCAGTTGGGGAAGATAGGTGGCCTCATCTGGTTCAATGGCAACAGCACGAATTTCTTCCGTCCACGCTTCCTGGAAGGCGTTGGCCAACCCCTGCCCCCAGGCATCGTTGCGATAGACCAGGCCGACGTTGGCAATTCCCTGCTGGCGAACGACCCGCGCCAGTACCGGGCCCTGGGCCGAGTCGGAGAGGGCCGTTCGGAAGAGATAGTCCCGGTCAGGTACATCTGTCAGGGTCGGCGCCGTGGCGGACGGACTGATGGTGGGAATGCCGGCCGGCCCGGTCACGTTTTTGGCAACTGCCAGCGCATTGGCGCTGCTGCTGGGACCGACCAGTACATGGATGCCTTCGACTTCCACCAGGCGCGACGCCTCCGTCGCCGCCTTCGCCGGGTCCAGGGTTGAGTCGCCTGCCACTGTTTCCACCGGCATTCCAAATACACCGCCGCCTTGGTTGAGGTGCTTGACCGCCAGGTCAAAACCTCGTTGCCGATGCACTGCCCGTTCAGCGGAACCCTCGCTGAAATTCAGCAGCAACCCCATCCGCAGCGGCGTCGCCCCTTCTGCGGCTTGCCGGGAATCTCCGAAGCCTCCCTCCCCACAGGCTACGAGAGCAATAGACAGAAGTAGAGCCAGGGCAAATGCAGCGGTTACTTTTAGCATCAAATTTGCCATATTCCGCTCTCGCCAATCATTACTTTACCAAGCCGGGTCGGGAATTCGCTCCGCCTGACTAAATTGACCGCCCCGAACACTCGGGGCGGTCAAAGTTAACCATCATTGGCCGGCGGTGCGCCAGCCCGCGTTCCGGTGCAGCCTAGTAGTCCATCGGGGGCATGGCCGGAGCGGCGGGGGCGGGCTCGGGGATCTCGGTGATCATGGACTCGGTGGTCAGCACCATGGCGGCTACGCTGGCAGCGTTCTGCAGGGCGTAGCGGGTGACCTTGACCGGGTCAACGATACCGCGCTCCATCATGGGGCCGAACTCGCCGATGTCGGCGTCGTAACCGTAGTCGTCGGCCTGCTGCTTGACCTCGTTGAGAACAACGGCGCCTTCGGAACCGGCGTTCTCGACGATAAGCTTGAGGGGCTGTTCCAGGGATCGGCGGATAATGTTGACGCCGACCTCTTCGTCATCGGACAAACCGCTAAGGGAGTCCAGTGAGCGCTGGGCGCGGACCAGGGCGACTCCGCCTCCAGGGACAATGCCCTCTTCCACGGCGGACCGGGTGGCGGACAGGGCGTCCTCGACGCGGGCCTTGCGCTCCTTAAGCTCGATCTCAGTGGCGGCGCCGACCTTGATGACGGCAACGCCGCCGGACAGCTTGGCCATGCGCTCCTGCAGCTTTTCCCGGTCGAACTCGGAGGTGGTCTCTTCAATCTGGGTCTTGATCTGGTTGATGCGGGCCTGGATAGCTTCCTCGGAACCGCGACCCTCGACTATGGTGGTCTCCTCCTTGGTGGAGCTTACCCGGCGGGCCTGGCCGAAGTCCTCGACTACGGCGGAGTCCAGCTTGCGGCCGGTCTCTTCGCTGACGACGGTGCCGCCGGTCAGGATGGCGATGTCTTCCAGCATGGCCTTGCGGCGGTCGCCGAAGCCGGGGGCCTTGACTGCCAGGATGTTCAGGGTTCCGCGCAGCTTGTTGACCACCAGGGTGGCCAGGGCTTCGCCGTCGACGTCCTCACTGATGACGACGACGTTCTTGCGGCCAACCTGGAGCAGCTTTTCCAGGGCGGGCAGCAGGTCGGCAACGGCGGAGACCTTCTTGTCGGTGATAATCAGGGCAGCGTCTTCAATGACGGCTTCCATGCGGTCGGAGTTGGTGATGAAGTAGGGAGAGATGTAGCCGCGGTCGACCTGCATGCCTTCCACGTACTCGATCTCGTCGGACAGGCCCTTGGACTCTTCGACGGTTATCACGCCGTCCTTGCCGACCTTCTCCATGGCTTCGGCGATGGTCTCGCCGATGGCGTCTTCGTGGGCGGACAGGCTGGCGACCTGGCCGATGCGGTCACGGGTCTCGACGGGCTGGGCCATGCCGCGGAGTTCTTCCACGACGGAAGAGACGGCGTGTTCAATACCACGCTTGATGGCCATGGGGTTGGCGCCGGCGGTTACGTTCTTGAAGCCTTCGTTAATCAGGCTCTGGGCCAGCACAATGGAAGTGGTGGTGCCGTCGCCGGCTGCGTCATTGGTCTTGGTGGCGGCTTCCTTGAGCAACTGGGCGCCCATGTTCTCAAAGGCGTCGGGGAGCTCAATTTCCTTGGCGATGGTTACGCCGTCGCTGCAGACCAAGGGAGGACCGAATTTCTTGTCGAGGACCACGTTGCGGCCCTTGGGACCCAGGGTGACCTTGACGGATTCGGCCAGGGTGTCAATGCCTACTCGAAGAGTCTTGCGAGCCTCCTCCGAGTAAGCCATCTTCTTTGCGGGCATCCTAAATCCTCCTGCGTTGAATTTAGCTTTTTCCGGAATTGTCTGTTCTTGAGCTGCCCGGCAATGGACCCGACGGCAACTCGATGCGTTCCTCGCTTAGGAAACCTTGGCGAGAACGTCGCTTTCGCGCATAATCAGGTACTCGTCGTCGCCGTCCTTGTATTCGGTGCCGGCAAACTTGGAGTAAATTACCCGGTCACCCACATTCAGTTCCATGGGAATCCGGTTGCCGTCATCGGTGGCCCGGCCTGGACCTACGGCAATGACTTCGCCCTCCTGGGGCTTTTCCTTGGCGGTATCCGGCAGGAATATGCCGCCGCGGGTGGTCTGCTCTTGCTCGATGGGCTTGATTATTATCCGCTCCCCTAGCGGAGCAAAATTAGACATGGTGCGTACTCTGTCCTCCTTTCCAATTCTAACTGTGCGTTCACGCTCGTTTAGCAGTCTCGCCTTGAGACTGCTAAATCATCCTAATAAAGGTATAACCACTTGTCAAGATACTGTCTGCCACTTAGTATTTAGCCACTCCATTTGAGCGTCGGCATGAAGGAATCCGCAATATCCTACAGGCGCATCTCATTGCGGCATGAAGCCATCGGGTCCTGGAAGGCGGCAACCATCTGCCTTGTTGGGACCGATGCTCGGAACCGCATTGACGAGACCATGGCCGAGGAGATTCGGGACGCCTGCCTCAGCGTTAACGATGATGACGAGTGCAGGCTATTGATGGTGACGGGGGCAGGAGACTGCTTTTCGGCGGGGCGAGCGACAGTAGATGGCAGGGAAGGCCGGCCGGCCGAGCGAATAGAGCGGCTGAAGGTTGCGGACGCGCTGGCGGCCCTGCAAATACCGGTGCTGGCAGTGCTG
Source organism: Dehalococcoidia bacterium (assembly GCA_034422655.1). Taxonomy (GTDB): domain Bacteria; phylum Chloroflexota; class Dehalococcoidia; order Lucifugimonadales; family UBA3495; genus Bin22. Next base: position 43,091 of record DAOUJN010000032.1, on the reverse strand, counting down.
AACGGCGACGCCACGGGCCAGGGACTGGAACTGGCGCTGGCCGGCGACCTGCGAATCTGCTCCGACCGGGCCCGGTTGGCCCTATGGGACCACGAGCAAACCGCCGTGCCCTGGGACGGCGGGACCCAGCGCCTGCCCCGGCTGGTCGGGCCGGCCTGGGCGCTGGACATGGCCTTAACGGGGCGGAAGGTGAGCGCCTCGGAGGCGCTGAGCATGGGCCTGGTCAACCGGGTGGTTCCGGCGGGCGAACTGGCGAAGGCAGCTAAGGTACTGGCACAGCAACTACTGGCAGCAGCGCCTATTGCCGCGCGCTACGCCAAGGAAGCGGTGGGGAAGGGCATGGACCTGTCCCTGGAGCAGGGATTGGGGTTGGAAGCCGATCTCAGTGTGATTCTCCAGAGCACCGCCGACAGGGCGGAGGGAATTGAGTCGTTCAAGGAACGGCGACAGCCCAATTTCACCGGCACGTAAGCCGGAAGAAGAGGAAACAACCTTGAAAGTAAAGCTGGACCTGCACACTCATATTTGGGAAGCCTTCAACTTCCAACCCCCTTCGCTTGCCATTGCCGAAAAACTTATTGCCCAAATCAAGGAAAGCGGCATTGATGGCGTCGGCATTACCGACCACCACAACTGGAAGTGGGGAGTGGAAATGCGGGATCTGGTTGAGGAGCATTTCCCCGGCGAAGTTATCATTATCCCCGGCTGGGAAATCGAAATTCGCCCGACGCAGAATCCCTTCGATGAATACCAGGTCGCCGAGCTTTTGCTGGCGGAGGGCGGCGTTTTCCGCATCTACTGCCACCCCGGGTACTACACGCCCAACATCATCGTTGAGGAAGACGTCCATGCCATCGAGATAGACAACCACCTGCACAACTGGCACATCCGGAAGCCCCTGGTACAGGAGGTGGCGGACGCTCATTCGCTGATGACCGTCCAGGTCAGCGACGCCCACGTGCTGGAGAACGTGGGCATCCGCTACACCGAGGTGGATTTGGACGAACTGTACCGGAGGGCCATGCCTCGCGAAAGGTGGCAGGGTTAACCGCCGTGCCCGGGTACGATACCGTAATCTACGATAAGCAGGGGCCGGTTGCCCAGCTTTCCCTGAACCGGCCCGACCACCTGAACGCCTACAACGTTCAGATGCGGGACGATTTTTCCGAGGCTTTGACCGCGGTCCGGTGCGACGACGAGGTCAAAGCCCTTATAATATCGGGCCAGGGACGGGCCTTTTGCGCCGGGGCCGACTTAACCGAGTTCGGCACCGCCCCATCCCAGGCGGTGGCCCGCCGGGTGCGCTGGCAGCGGGACGTGTGGGGGCAGTTGAATGAACTGCCGGTGCCCGTCATAGCGGCGGTTCAAGGCTACTGTATCGGCTCGGGCGTGGAAATAATGCTGCTGTGCGACATCCGGATAGCCGCGGAGGACACGGTTTTCGCCATGCCGGAAGCCCACCTGGGCATGATTCCCGCAGCAGGGGGAAGCCAGACCCTTCCCCGGAACAGCAGCACGTCCGCGGCCCTGGACCTGCTCTTGACGGGCAGGAGAATCGGGGCAGCGGAAGCCCTGGGATTGGGACTGATTACCCGGATAGCGCCGACGGACGAGTTGGAGAGACCGGCGTGGAAGTTGGCCCTGGAATTAGCCGAGTTCCCGACCCAGGCAATGAAATGTATGAAGCGGGCTGTCCGACAGGGGCAGAACCTGACCCTGCATGAGGGACTTGAACTGGAACGGCGGCTGGCGCATCTGGCATGCTAGGGCTAGCGGGCGGTGGAACCATATCTATGCTCAGGGAAGAAAAACCGGACACTGTGGCCAGATGAACACTTCCGAATTTCTAATGATAGCCGGCGCCATCGTCCCCGACCGGCCGGCCTTGGTGTTCGAGGGGCAGCAATTCACCTACAGCCGGCTGCAGGAACGGGTGAATCGCCTGGCCAACGGCTTGGCGGAACTAGGCGTGGAACGGGGCGACCGGGTAGCCACCATGCAGGTGAACACCCCCCAGAACATTGAGCTGTACTTCGCCACCGCCCTGCTGGACGCCATATACGTCCCCATGAACTTCCGGGCCAAGGCCGAGGAACTGGCGCAAATGCTGGAAATCGCCAGCCCCGGGATGCTGTTCATCGGTGAGCGGTACTTGCCATTGATCGAAGATATCGAGTGGCTGGCCCCCGAACAGGTCGTGACGCTGGACTGCCCGCCTGGTCCCGGGCAGCATTCCTACGAGGAGTTGCTGCAGGCGCCGCCCGATGAGCTTCATTTCCCGGAAGGGGATGACGACGATACGACCGTGATTATGTTCACCTCCGGGACGACCAGCGTACCCAAGGGGGTGCAGCTAACCCACGACAGTTTCGCGTCCTACCTGCTGTCCACGGTGGAGCCGGCGGACCCGGACGTGGTGGAAACCAACCTGCTCACCGTTCCCCTGTACCACATCGCCGGGCTGCAGGGCGCGCTTGCCGCCATCTACGGGGGCCGTACCCTGGCGATAATGCGCCAGTTTGAGCCTGAGGAATGGCTGTCGCTGGCCCAGGACTGTCGGGTAAATCGGGCCATGCTGGTGCCCACCATGCTGAAGCGCCTGATGGACTTCCCCGATTTCAAGAAGTATGACCTGTCTTCCCTGCGGGTAATCACCTACGGGGCGGCGCCCATGCCTGTGCCGGTGATACGGCAGGCCATCGAGGAATTTCCCGGCGTCCGCTTCATCAACGCCTTCGGGCAGACGGAGACGGCATCGACCATTACCATGCTGCCGCCGGAGGACCACGTGCTGGAGGGCACGCCTGATGAAGTCGAGGTAAAGCTGCGGCGCCTGTCGTCCATCGGCAAGCCCCTAAACGACGTGGAATTAATGATTGTGGACGAGGAGGGACAGCCCGTCGCCGCTGGCGAGGTGGGCGAAATCGTGGCCCGGGGCGCCCGCATGATGAAGGGCTACTGGCAGCAGCAGGACGCCACGGTGGACACCATCAAGGGCGGCTGGGTCTATACCGGCGACCTGGCCTACCAGGACGAGGACGAGTACATTTACCTGGCCGGCCGCGCCAGGGATTTCATAAAGCGCGGCGGCGAAATGATTTCTCCCGAAGAGGTGGAGCAGGTCCTGATGTCCCATCCCCAGGTGGAGGAGGCGGCCATAATCGGCGTACCTGACCTGGAGTGGGGCGAGGAGGTCCGGGCCCTGGTAGTGCGGCGTTCCGAAAATGTGGACGAACCTGCCCTGATTGACCACTGCTCCCAGCGCCTGGCCAGCTTCAAGCGGCCCCGGTCCGTCGTCTTCATCGACCAATTGCCCCGCAACGTCATGGGCAAAGTAATGAAGCGGGACCTGCGGGAAGAATACGGTTATCCTATCGAACAGTAGGGGCATGTCCGGAGTCCTTAATAGAATGGCAGGGGACTCCTGCTTACGAGGAGTACGAAAGTGAAAATCGCTGTAATGGGAACCGGCGGCGTGGGCGGTTATTTTGGCGGGCTGCTGGCACGGGCCGGAAACGAGGTTACCTTCGTGGCCCGCGGTCGCCACCTGGAGGCCATCCGGGCCAACGGCCTCAGGGTCGAAAGCTCCAATGACGGCAACTTTACCGTCCATGGCAATGCGGTGGAGGACACTTCGCAGGTGGGCGCCCAGGAACTGGTGCTCTTCACGGTGAAGATGTACCACAACTCCGAGGCCATAGACGCGGTCAAGCCCATGCTGGGCCCCGGCTCACTGGTACTGACCCTCCAAAACGGCATCGACAACGGACAGCAACTGGTGGAGGCCTTTGGCCGGGAAGGGGTACTTATCGGCTCCTGCTATATGGAAGGACGGATAAGGGAGCCGGGAGTAGTGACCCAGGGCGGACCCGGGCGCGCTTCCTTTGGGGAACTGGAACCGGGCATAACGGAGCGTTGCCGGAAACTGCTGGCGGTGTTCCAGGAAGCCAACTGGCGGGTGGACCTGGAAGAGAACATGCCGGGCATGCTGTGGAAGAAGTTCTCCTACCTGGCCGGCTCGGCGGCGGTGGGTGCGGCCACCCGGACCCTGTTCGGTGAAATGCGGACCATCCCGGAGACCCGCGCCGTCATCCAGGGGGCCATCGAGGAAATCCTGGAAGTGGGACGGGCTTCCGGCGCGCCCATCATGGAAGACTCGCTGGAATGGTGCCTGACTTCCCTGGACAACTTCCCGGCCACGGGCATGTCGTCACTGGGCAAGGACTTTTTGGAAGGGCGGCCGGTGGAACTGGACGGCCTGACCGGCGTCGCCGTCCGCATGGGAAGGGAATACGGCGTCCCAACGCCCATCAACGAAACCCTGTACGGCATCCTGAAGCCCTGGGCGCTGCGAATTGAGCGAGAGTTGAACGCGCCTGCCCCCGAAAACCTGGTCCTGGGCCCCAAGGAAAACTATATCGACTAGGAAACTATCTCAACGGTCCCTTCCCCCGTCGATGGGGCAAGGGACGGTTAGGTTCAATTTTTGCAGCGATGGCGCTTATTTGTTCAGAGTTTCCCTGGAATTCTTGGAGGCGACCCGTAAATGAAAGCAGCCAGGCTGGTAGGCCCCAGGCAGTTTGAGATTATTGACGCGGAGACGCCCGTACCCCGAGACGGCCAGTGTCTCATCAAGCTGGAGAAAATCTCGGTTTGCGGCAGCGACATACGCCACGAATACAGCCACCTGTTCCCGGAAGACCATTACCCGGGCCGGGGCGTCAACTCGGGCGGGCTGGTGGAATACATCGCATCCGGCCCGGAATGGATGTGCGCTCTCCCCGACGAAGGGGATATGGCCGAATGGGTGCTTTGCCAGCCTTCGGGCACCGTCCTTTACTCCGTTCAGCAGATGGGCAGCCTGCTGGGAAAGGACGTGGTGGTGGTGGGCCAGGGCGTCATCGGCCTGTCCTTCACCATGCTGTGCGCCAAGCTGGGCGCCTACCGGGTGGCGGGAATTGACCCCCTGGACTACCGGCTGGACTGGTCCAAAAGAATGGGCGCCACCCACACCTTCAACCCGGACCAGGTGAACGTAATTGAGGCGGTGGAGGACATGACCGGCGGCCGCGGCGCCGACGTGGTGGTGGAAGCTGCCGGTTACCCGGACAGCTTCAACACCGCGCTCCGATTGGTGGCCCAGTTCGGGAAGGTGATGGTGTTCGGCATCCAGGGCGACGAGTTCATCCCGGTGGAACACAACCTGCTGATGGAACGGCAGCCCGAGTTGGTCCCCACCACCGGCGGGAGGCTGAGGGAACCCATGGCGCCCATACGCACCATGGTGGACCTGAAGCATCGTGGCTGGTGCAACCCCGGCGAGATGCTCACCCATCGGCTGCCCTTTGAAGAGGTGCAGCGCGCCTTCGAGATGTACGAGAACCAGGAAGATGGGATAGTCAAGGTCGTTATGACCATCTAACTTTAGATTCAATATAGGAGGATAGACATGGGAACCTATCGAATGTACACCGGCGACGACGGACAGACTCACGTTGAGACCATAGACCTGGATAACACCCCTGACTGGACCAACCCCCAGGATGCCACGACCATCACCTTCCGTGAAGCGCCGGCGGGCCGCTTCCAGGACTGGCACCCGGCGCCCCGGGCCCAGTACGTGATTATCCTGTCCGGGCAGCTGGAAATAGGCCTGGGCGACGGTTCCAAGCACGTGTTCGGCCCCGGCGACGCCCGCCTGGTGGCCGATACCACCGGCCAGGGCCACACCACCGCCACCTACGGCGACGCGCCCTGCGTCACGGCCACGATTCCCCTGGCAAACCAGGGCTAGACAGTTCCGGTAACTCTTGCGGCCTTATGAGGGGCGGGTCAATGCGGCCCGCCCTCAGCTTTCGAGGTAGGTCAACTTCAAGAGGGTGTGCCTTCGGTTCAGGGTGTAGGGGCGCACGTCCTCGGGCCAGCTTCCTGCGTCCACCGCGTCACTCCAGCCCGGTCCGGTAAGCACTTCGGGCGATTCCAGCTCATACATGGCGTGGTGCTTCGGTTCACCCTCGATCACGATGCGGCGGGTCTCGCCACCCATCACCATTACCAGTTCCTGGGTCTCAAATCGGGCCACTGATAATACGCCGGGCACCTGGGAAAGAAGGGGACAGTGCTCGGTGTTGTAAACCTCGTTGAACCGAGCTTCCTTGTCGGGCTGGACATCCATGCTGGCTATGAACAGGTACTTGGAACGTGGGGGCATGATTCATTCCTCCGGCTCGAAATTTGTTGTGGGCAAGAAAAAGGGCGGGTTTGAAACCCGCCCCTACGTCAAGTTGGCCTTTTTCCCTGTGCTTCCTAGTGATTTGGCGGGTCAGAAGGCCCGCTTGTGGGATGTTTCCGTTTCCGCGCTGGTGATGAATTCAAGCAGCACGGCGCGGCCCTCTTCAGTCTGCTGACGGGCGCGCTGGAAGGCCCCAACCACGTCCGACGGGTCCTCCACTCTCTCGGCATAGCCGCCCATGGCCCGCCCCATGTCGGCGTAGTTTCCGCCCAGGTCGCGGGTGCCGTACAGGGCGTGGGACGTGGCCATGGCCTGGGTTTCCACGGCCATGGTTGAGTTGTTCAGCACCACCGTGATTATGGGAATACCACTGCGGGCGGCCGTCTCAAAGTCCAGGCCGGTCATGCCAAAGGCAGCGTCGCCCATGAAGTTGACGCATACCTTTTCGGGTTTGGCCAGCTTGGCGCCCATCACCAGGCCCAGGCCGGTACCCAAACCGTGAGACTTGCCCCAGCCCAGGTAGCTCCGCGGGCCCTCGGTACGGTAGAAGGGCATTAGCTGGTCCCGGGGACTGCCCGAATCATGGGTTACTATGGCCTCGCTGGGCGGGACGGTCTGCATGAAGTCCTTGATAATCCGGTAAGGATTGATGGGCGCGCCGGACTCATTGAGTTTATGCACCCAGTCGTTGAGCCAGGCATCCCTTTCCGACCGGATTTCACCGGCCGTGGTGGGATCATTCTTCCGGCTGTCTCCCACGATTTCCCGGCAGGCCTCGATCATCTGGCGCAGTACCAGTTTTGCGTCTCCCACTATGGGATAGTCAACGTCATAGTCCTTGTTGATGTCCCGCGGGTCGTTGGTGGCATGGATGAGCCTCTTGCCGGGGGGAATGTTCATGGACATGCCATGCTTGGTGAAGCTGCAGCCAATTCCGAAAATCACGTCGGAACGGCGGACGAAGTGGTAAACGGGGCCGGACATTACACCGGTGCCGCTGCCCAGCGCCAGGGGGTGGGTCTCGGGAAACGCGCTTTTGCCCAGCAGCGTGGTCATCACCGGCACTTCCAGCAGTTCTGCCAGTTCGATTAGCTCATCGTAGGCCCTGGCGTAGAGGACACCCTGGCCGGCGTGGATTACCGGGTAGCGGGCCCCGCACAGGGCGCGGGCGGCTGCTTCCACGTCGGAAGGACTGCCCTGGGACGCCACCGGGCGCACCCGGCCGCTCCAGAAGAAAGCCGATTCATCCACCTCCTCCAACGCAATGTCGGAGGGAATTTCCACCATCACGGGCCCAACCCGTCCCTGGTGAAGGCCGGCAAAGGCCCGCCGCATGATCTGGGTAGTCCGCGAGGGGGCATTAACCTGTTCTATGTACTTGGTTACGCCGGCGTAGTTGGCCACCGAGTTAAAGTGGGGAATGATTCCCTGCCGCTCGCGGGGTTCGCCGAGGGGCAACAGGAGAATGGGAGTGGAGTCGGAATAGGCGGTAGCCACCCCGGGGTAGGCGTTCTCGGCGCCGGGGCCGTACTGCATGGCGAAGACCCCGGGCACCTCCCCGTCCGTAACCCTGCTGTAACCGTCGGCAATACCTACGCCGACGCGTTCCTGGCGGCAGACTATGGGACGAATGCCGGCGGCGGCGGCGGCCTCGATGACCGGCGTGGTGGGAAAGCAACTGAGGTATTCCACGCCTTCCCGTTTGAGAATTTCGGATATGGCTTCAATAGTATTCAATCGCTTACCCCCTGCGTTTTCAGTTGTCGGTCGGCCCGGCCCGTTAAGACGAAGCCTGCCGCAAGTCAGGTCCTGGCCGCCTCGAAAGCTGCAATCTTGTCCTCCTGCTGCATCGTCAGGCCAATGTCGTCCAGCCCGTTCAGCAGGCAGTAGCGGCGGAAGGAGTCCACGTCAAACTCGGCGACAATTTCCTCGTTTTCGTCCCAGATGCGTTGGGCCTCCAGGTCAACGTGAATTTCAATCCCCGGGTTTTCCAGGGCCAGGTCCATAAGCTGGCGCACCGTTTCCTCGGGCAGCACGATGGGCAACAGGCCGTTCTGGAAGCAGTTGTTAAAGAAGATGTCCGCAAAGCTGGGCGCAATTACGCAGCGGATTCCGTACTCGCCTAGGGCCCAGGGAGCGTGCTCCCGGGAAGAGCCGCACCCGAAGTTGCGGCCGGCGATCAGGATGTTGGCGTTGGCATAGCTGGGCTGGTTCAGCACAAATTCGGGCCGGGCGCTTCCGTCCTCGTTGAACCGCCACCGCTCGAACAGGAACTGCCCGTAGCCGGTGCGGCGGATGCTCTTGAGGTGGATGGCCGGTATGATGGCGTCGGTGTCGACATTCACTCGGTCCAGCGGCGCGGCCACGCCGTTGATTTTCACAAAGGGTTCCATAGTCTCCTCTCGTTCACCAAATTTCCCGAAGTTGCAGGACGAAGCCGGGCAGCACCGGGTCACCGGCAATCGATTCAGGTTCATCCAGAATTTCCACGGCTTCCCCGGGGCGGTAAATGTGTACGCGTTTGTTGACGGGGTCAATCACCCAACCCAACCGAACGCCATTGTCCAGGTATTCCTGCATCTTTCGCTGCAGGCTGATCACCGTGTCCCCCGGCGAGCGCAGTTCCAGGACAAAATCAGGCCATAGATTGGGGAAGCTGCCTCGCTCTTCTTCAGGCAACGCCGCTTGTTCCCGCCGCCAGGCGTCCCGCCGCCCACGAGCTACCCAGGAAGCGTCCGGGGCATACAGGGCCCCACTAGGCAGCCGGAAACCGCCAGTGGCGCCGTATGAAATACCGGTGCCGTCCTCTTTGGCCCAGTTTCTCACCTGTGCTGCCAGTTCATTTTCCCTTTCAGCAACATATTCGCCTGATGGCGCCATTATCACCAGTTCCCCTTTCGCCGTTAGCTCAAACCGTAAGATGCTATTGTCCGCAAACAACTTTTCCAACTGACGGTCGGTTAACTCCAGCGAGCTCACGTCGAGCAACAGGGGGTAAGGCATGCCAACCCATGCCTGCGCGGCGTCATGCACCTCTTCCGGTTGGTTCGTGTCGGTAATTTCAACAGCAGGCTGCATAGCGTAAGTGTCCGTTTTGCCGATACGTCACGATGAATTAAGAGACTAGCGTCGCCCTTCCTCAAGGCCTCCCGTTACCCAATTGCCGCAGCCCTACCATTCCCTAATGTCAACAAAATGGCCGGCTACTGCGGCGGCGGCGGCCATGGGCGGACTCACCAGGTGGGTCCGGCCGCCCTTGCCCTGGCGGCCTTCAAAGTTGCGGTTCGACGTCGATGCGCACCGCTGTCCCGGGGAAAGAATGTCCGGGTTCATGCCCAGGCACATGGAACAGCCGGCCACCCGCCAGTCGAACCCGGCATCCATGAAAATGCGGTCCAGGCCTTCGGTCTCCGCCTGCACCTTTACCAGGGCGGAACCTGGCACCACCATGGCGTAAACGTCGGGATGCACCCTGCGGCCCTTGACGACTTCCGCGGCAGCCCGCAAGTCCTCCAGGCGGGAGTTGGTGCAGGCGCCAATGAAGACGCGGTCCAGCTTGATATCGGAAATCCGGGTGTTGGGTTCCAGGTCCATGTAGGTCAGCGCCCGGCCGGCCGATTCCTGCTGGGCCGGGTCGTCGAAGGACGCCGGATCGGGCACGCGGTCGGTTACCCTGGCTACCATGCCGGGATTCGTGCCCCAGGTTACGAAGGGTTCCAGGGACGCGGCGTCAATCTCCACAAGTTTATCGAAGGCTGCTCCTTCATCGGTGGGCAACTGGCGCCATTCCTCTATGGCCCTCTCCAGGTCCTTGCCCTTGGGGGCATACTGGCGGCCCGAAACATAGTTGAAGGTGGTCTCGTCGGGAGCGATCATGCCTGCCCGGGCGCCCCCTTCAATGCTCATGTTGCAGACCGTCATCCGGCCGTCCATCGAAAGGGACCGGATCGCCTCGCCGGTGTACTCGATTACGTGCCCTACGCCGCCGCCAATGCCGATGTGGCCGATGATGCCAAGGATGACGTCCTTGGCTACCACGCCCATCGGAAGCTGCCCGTTAACCCGCACCTCCATGGTGCTCGGCTTGAACTGGCGGAGGGTCTGGGTAGCCAGAACATGCTCCACCTCGGAAGTGCCAATGCCCAGGGCGAAACATCCCAGGGCGCCGTGGGTGGACGTGTGGCTGTCTCCGCACACCACCGTCTTGCCCGGCAGGGTGTATCCCAGGTCCGGCCCGATGACGTGGACAATGCCCTGGTAGGGGCTGTACCGGTCATACAGGGGAATGCCGAACTCCCGGGTGTTTTCAATCATGGCATCCAGCTGGCCCTTGGATATCTCGTCGGTAATGGGCAGGGAAAGGTCCCACGTGGGCGTATTGTGGTCCACCGTTGCCACCGTGAGGTCGGGACGCCGGACCTGGCGCCCGGCCATTCGCAGGCCCTCAAAGGCCTGAGGAGTAGTAACTTCGTGGATCAGATGCAGGTCTATGTACAACAACGAGGGCTGCCCCGGTTCTTCGTGGACCAGGTGGGAATCCCAGATTTTCTCAAACATCGTCCGTGGCGGCATAGGTAATTTCTCCCCAAAAGCATCGGAGTTTGCCAACAAACAAACTCCTCTTCAAATTCGGGCCATTATAACATTCAGCCCTACAGTTGACAGCAAAGGCGACGTACCAGACACGGCAGTCCAATCTCAATTGGAGTGCCCTACTTTCCTGTTCCTGTTCCGACGAATCACCTACCGCAGAGAAGCAGAGGACGGGGAGGTCCTCAGAGAAACTCTGCGCGTCTCTGTGTTCTCTGCGTCTCTGCGGCTAATGGAATCCCTATGATGCGATTCCCTTGATCCAGAAATCGGTCCGGTTGAACCCTTACATCCCTGCCCTTATGATTGTTAGTGTCAAGACACTGCCGGAATTATGGAAGTTCAAGCCTTTCCCGGCAGTCATTTCGCATGAGACTAACAGGAGCTTCAAAATGCCCAGCGCCGACACTTTACTATTGCCCACCAATGTTCGCCCCATCCACTACCAGATTAACCTGCAGCCCTATATGGACAAGTTCACCTTTGACGGTCTGGAGGTTATCGACATAGACGTCAAGGAGGCCACTTCCCAAATAGTGCTGAACGCCGCCGAAATGCGAGTTTCAGCGGGAATGGTAATCAAGGACGGCAGGTGGATCCGCGCTTCCTCCATAACCCAGGACGAAGAAACCGAAACCGTTACCGTTTCCTTCCCGGAAACCATCGAGGCCGGTCCCGCCCAGCTGGACCTGCGGTTTGCCGGCGAGCTTAACGACAAGCTGCGCGGCTTCTATCGCAGCCAGTACGTCAATCCGGAAGGAGAGGTCAGCTACCTGGCAACTACCCAGTTCGAAGCCACGGACGCACGCCGGGCGTTCCCCTGCTGGGACGAGCCAGCCTGCAAGGCCACCTTCCAGTTGACACTTAACATTCCCGCGAACATGGTGGCCGTATCCAACACGCCCATTCTCGAGCAGGCCGGCCTGGACGCCGGCTTCAAGTCGGTGATGTTCGGCCGTACGCCGATTATGTCCACTTACCTCATGGCCTTCGTGGTTGGCGACCTGAGTTACATTGAGCAGGAAGCGGTCAACAATACCACGGTTGGCGTTTGGACCACCCGGGGCAAGGAGGAGCAGGGCCGGTTCGCCCTGGAAACTTCGGCCAGGATGCTGGAGTTCTTCAACGACTACTTTGGCATACCTTACCCGCTGGAGAAGCTGGACCATATCGCCATTCCGGATTTCGCCGCCGGCGCCATGGAGAACTGGGGCTGCATAACCTACCGGGAAACGGCGCTGCTGGTGGACCCGGAAAACTCCTCGGCCGGCACCAGGCAGCGGGTGGCCGAGGTGGTGGCCCACGAAATGGCCCACATGTGGTTTGGCGACCTGGTTACCATGGAATGGTGGGACGATCTCTGGCTTAACGAGAGTTTCGCCTCGTGGATGGGGACCAAGGCCACCGATTGGGCCTTCCCCGACTGGGATATGTGGACCCAGTTTGTCAACATGGACACCAACCGCGCCCTGAGCCTGGACGGCCTGAAGAACTCCCATCCCATAGAGCAGGAAGTCAAGGACCCGGCGGAAATCACCCAATTATTCGACGCCATCAGCTACAGCAAGGGCGCCTCGGTCATCCGGATGCTGGAACAGTTCCTCACGCCCGAGGTGTTCCGTCAAGGCCTGCACCAGTACCTGGAAGCGAATCAGTACGCCAACGCCCGCACCCAAGACCTTTGGACAGCCCTGGAAGAGGCATCCAGGCTTCCCGTAACCGCCATCATGAACACCTGGACCGCCCAGATGGGTTACCCGGTGCTGAACGTGGAAACCCGCGAGGCCGGCGACCACCTGGAACTGGCCCTGTCCCAGGAGCGCTTCGTTTACGACAACCTGCTGGGTGAGTCGGAGCCGGAAAACCTGGTCTGGCAGGTGCCGGTTGGCATCTCCCGCAGCGGCGAGGCCCAGGCCGAGTCCCTGGTGATGAACGAGCCCCAGGCCAGGGTGCAGTTGCCCCGGCCCGCCGGCGGCGACTCCTGGTTCAAGGTCAATCCATCGCAGACGGGTTTCTTCCGGGTCAACTATTCGGCGGCTGACTGGCAGCGGCTCATCCCCGCCATCAGCGCGCTCACTCTGCCGGCTACCGACCGGCTGGGCATTCAGAATGATGCGTATGCCCTCTCCAGGGCCGGGCTGCTTCCCATAACCCAGTTCCTCGACATTGCGGGGGCCTACGAGAACGAGACCGACGCGTCAGTCTGGAGCGATCTGGCCAGCAACCTGCGGGACATTGAACTGCTGGTGGCCGAAGAGCCTTGCCACGAGAGCTTCCGGTCCTTCGCTCGAACCCTGTTTGGCCCTGCAGCGCGCCGCGCCGGCTGGGAAGCCCGGGATGGTGAGGGACATCTGGACGCTCTCTTGCGTTCAACGGTGCTGAGCCAGGCGGGCGGCTATGGCGACGAGGAAATGCTGGCCCAGGCCTCGGACAGGTTCCAGTCCTACCAGCGTGACGCATCGACGCTGCCTCCGGACCTGCGGGGAGTAGTCTTCAGCCTCGCCGCCCAGGCCGGCGACGAGCAGACATACGACCAGCTATGGGACCTGGAGCGCCGTACAGACCTCCAGGAAGAAAAGATACGGCTGCTGCTGGCCGTTGCCAGGTTCACCCAGCCCGAACTGCTGCAGGAGACCCTGCGCCGCACCCTGACCGAGGACGTACGTTCGCAGGACACCATATCCGTGGTTACGGCGGTGGCTGCCAACCTGAAGGGAAGGCACCTGGCCTGGCAGTTCGTGCAGGACAACTGGCCCGAGTTTGACCGTCGCTACGGTACCGGCGGCTTTGGCCTGATGCGCCTGGTCTCGGTATGCGGCAACTTCACCGACGCCAGCAAGATCGATGAAGCGGAAGCCTTCTTCACGGAACACCCGGCGCCCGCCGCCGACCGCACCATCCGCCAGGCCCTTGAACGGGTCAGGCTCAACTCCCGCTGGCTGGAGTTGAACCGGGAGGCGCTGGCCGCCAGGTTCGCCTGATTGAAGCGACAGCCTCGACTGTCGCCCCAGCATGAACGCCGCCCTGAATCAGGCGGCGTTCAACAGTTCCAGGGCCAGGCCTTCCAGCCGCTCCCGCTGGGGAATACAGTCCAGCCATCGCAGGGGTATGGCGGTTGCGCCGTAGCGGGCGCCCAATACGGCCCCGGCCACCGCCCCGTTGGTATCGGTGTCGCCGCCGGCGCTGACAATCTTAACCAGGGCTGTCTCCAGGTCCAGCGAGGTCGTCAATGCCCACAGGCCTGCCTGCATGCACAGCAGGGTATGTCCGATGTGCCCCTCATCAAGGGCCAGAACATCAACGTCAGGCCCGACCCTCGCTGCCCACTCGCCAACTTCTGCGGGTGCGCCGTCGGCCGTGGCGGAGGATACCAGTTCATTGATGGAAGGTTCGGCGCCCTTCAACAGCAGCGATATGGCGGCGTTAACGACGATGCAAGACCACTGGCAGGAGGGCGCGAAATGAGTGACGGCGCAGGTTGCTGCGCTATCCCTGACCAGCCTTTCGGGATTCCCGTGGTGAGCCAGCGCCACCGGGGCGCAGCGCATCAAACCGCCGTTAGGAGCAATATGGTCGCGCGCTTCGTAGATAATGCGGGCGGCTTCCGGTGGTGGGCAACCATCTTCCAGCAGATCAATCACGGCGGAGGTCGTAAACCCGATACCGCGCCCGTTCTCCCGACGCCACTTGACCAGGCGGCTGGCGAAATCGGTAACGAAGTCGCCGCCCGCCACCAGGGCTTCAGCAAGTTCTACCGCCTGCGCCAGGTCGTCGTCCATAAGACGAGACCTCTCAGCGGGATCGATTTCCGTAACGCCGTTCGGGAATCTTTGAGAGATACGGCTCGCGGAGCACCCTTCCACCGGCAGGCCGAGCAGGTTGCCCACTGCCAATCCCAGGATTGTTCCCCTGGCCCGGTCTATTTGCGCCTCCCTCATGCCCGGCGGGTTGGACAGCAGGCGTACGATGTGTGGAGCTTCAGTAATCAGGGACCCGGAAGTCATAATCATTCACCTTTTGGCGCGACAAGACTAGAATCAGCGCAGTCCTTTGGAAACCATTATCCACAATTCTTGCTGGGTTCCAACAACCGTCAGGCCGGCCCATTCTTGAAAGGGTAATTTGACAGCCACGTGCCCCGGCCTATAGGCTTGGGCCAGACCAATCTGATTAACCCATGTGAAACTATGCATGATTTGGACCGAATAAATCAACTGAAATCGTTGTTGAAGCAACGAATTCTGGTAGTAGACGGCGCGATGGGCACGTCCATTCAGGGCAGGGACCTGGGCCCGGACGACTTTGGCGGAGCCGATTACGAGGGCTGCAACGAATACCTGGTCCTGACCAGGCCCGACGTCATCTCCGATATCCACCGGGATTACCTGGACGCGGGCGCGGATATCCTGGAGACCAACACCTTTGGCGCCACCTCGGTGGTGCTGGCGGAATACGACCTGGCCCACGAAGCCCTGCGCATCAACCGCGTGTCGGCCCAACTGGCCCGGGACGTGGCCGATGCAGTGTCCACGCCGGACAAGCCCCGTTTCGTTGCGGGTTCCATGGGTCCCACCACCAAGACAATCTCCGTTACCGGCGGCATAACCTTCGATGAACTTTCGGAAGCCTACCGGGAGCAGGCGGTGGGCCTGGTGGAAGGCGGAGTGGACGTGCTGCTGCTGGAAACCACCCAGGACACTATCAACGTCAAGGCCGGGCTGATCGGCATCGACAAGGCCTTCGCCGAATTGGGATACGAGATTCCGGTGGCCATCCAGGGCACTATCGAACCCATGGGCACGTTGCTGGCCGGCCAGGACGCAGAGGCATTCTACACGTCCCTGGCCCACCGCGACCTGCTGTGGATCGGCTTTAACTGCGCTACCGGTCCGGACTTTATGACCGATCACATCCGCACCCTGTCCGGACTCTCCCGCTTCCCCGTTGCCTGTCTCCCCAACGCCGGCCTGCCCGACGAGGACGGCAAATACAACGAAACACCGCAAATGCTGTCCGCGGCCCTTGGCCGGTTTATGGAAAACGGCTGGGTGAACGTCATTGGCGGCTGTTGTGGCACGGGGCCGGAACACATCCGGCTGCTGGCGGAGCGGACGGCCGGCGCGGCTGCCAGAATCACCGTTAATCCGAAGGAGTCTCGCGTCTCCGGAATCGAGGCGCTGGTGGTGGACGAAGACACCCGTCCGGCCATTGTGGGCGAGCGCACCAATGTGCTGGGCAGTCGCCGCTTCCGTCGCCTGATTGGCCGTGGAGCCTTCGAGGAAGCCGCCGAAATCGGCCGCCGACAAGTCCGTAACGGCGCCCACGTCCTGGATGTCTGCCTCCAGGACCCGGACCGGGACGAAATGGCGGACATTATCGAATTCCTTGACCTGGTAACCAAGAAGGTCAAGAGTCCTATAATGGTGGACTCTACCGACGCCGCCGTCATTGAGGAGTCCCTCAAGCGATTGCAGGGCAAGTCCATCATCAACTCGGTCAACCTGGAGGATGGGGAGGCCCGTTTCCAGGCGGTGACGCCCCTGGCCCGGGCCTACGGCGCTGCGCTGGTGGTGGGCTGCATTGACGACGACAAGGAGCAGGCCCAGGCAATCACCAGGGAGCGCAAGCTGGAAATTGCCCAGCGTTCCCACCGGCTTTTGACGGAAAAGTACGGCATCCCGGAAGAGGACATCATCTTCGACCCGCTGGTCTTTCCGGCGGGCACCGGTGACGAGAACTACGTGGGTTCCGCGGCGGAAACCATCGAGGGCGTAAGGTTGATCAAAGAGGCACTGCCCCATACCAAGACGGTCCTGGGCATATCCAACGTCTCCTTCGGCCTGCCCCCGGCCGGCCGCGAAGTATTCAACTCGGTTTTCCTGTACCACTGCGTACAGGCCGGGCTGGACATGGCCATCGTGAATTCGGAAATGATGCAACGGTACACTTCCATCCCTGAAGAGGAACGCCAGCTTTCAGAGGACTTAATCTGGAACCGGGGCGAAGACCCGGTGGCAGCCTTTGCCGCCCACTTCCGGGACAAAGCCCCCAAGTCCACCACCGAGGAGCGGCGCAACCTGCCCCTGGACGAACGGCTGGCGTTGGCCATCATTGAGGGAAGCAAGGAAGGCCTGTCGGAAGACCTGGACGAAGCCCTGCTGGGGCGCGCGCCCCTGGAAGTTATCAACGGCCCGCTGATGGCCGGCATGGACGAGGTAGGCCGGCAGTTCAACGCCAACCAGCTTATCGTGGCGGAAGTGCTCCAGTCTGCGGAGGCCATGAAATTCGCGGTGGCCCACCTGGAACCCCACATGGAGCGGGCCGACTCGGCCACCAAGGGCAAGGTTATCCTGGCCACAGTGAAGGGCGACGTCCACGACATCGGCAAGAACCTGGTGGACATTATCCTGTCCAACAACGGCTACCAGGTCATCAACCTGGGCATCAAGGTGCCGCCCCAGGACCTGATCGAGGCTTGCAATACACACAACCCCGATATTGTGGGTCTTTCGGGCTTGCTGGTTAAGTCGGCCCAGATGATGGTTGAAACGGTGCGGGACTTCCGGCAGGCCGGCGTGGAACCGCCCATCCTGGTGGGAGGCGCGGCGCTGTCCAACCGCTTCACCCGGCTGCGCATCGCGCCGGAGTACGACGGCCTGGTGGCCTACGCCCAGGACGCCATGAGCGGCCTGGCCCTGGCCAACACCATCCAGGACGCCGACGAACGGCAGAAACTGGCGTCGGACATGGAAGCAGAGACCGACGAGATGATTCGGTCCACCCAGGCACGGGAAGCGGCGGCGGAGTCCGGCGGCCCTGCGGCGGTTGCCCCGGCCCAGGTCGGCCACGACTTCGACGTGCCCAACCCGCCGGACCTGCGACTGCACGTCATCAGCGATTACGACCTGACCGAGATCTTCCCCTACATTAACCCCCAGATGCTCTACGTGCGGCACCTGGGGTACAAGGGCCGGTTTGCTGAGGCCCTGGAGCAGGAAGAGTCGGACGCTCTGGAACTGCGGGACCAGGTGCGCCGGGTGGAAGACATCATGCTGGCCCACCCGGACATCCGGGCCAATGCCGTGTTCAAGTTCTTTCCCTGCCACTCTGACGGGCAGACCCTTTTGGTCTATGCTCCCGACGGGGAGACGGTGCTGGAACGGTTCTACTTTGGCCGCCAGTCCCAGCGGGAGGGCCTGTGCCTGGCCGACTACGCCCGTCCGGTGGGTTCCGGCCAGCCCGACTACGTGGCTATGTTCACGACTACTGTAGGCCCCGGCGTTCGGGCGCTGGCCGACGAAATGCGCGAGCGGGGGGAGTTCCTCAACTCTCACATCCTGCAGGTGCTGGCCCTGGAATCGGCGGAGGCCTTCGCGGAACTGCTGCACAAGCAGATTCGCCAGATGTGGGGCATCGGCGATCCTGCGGGACTCACCTACCAGGACTTGTTCCGCACCCAATACCGGGGCCGCCGCTACTCCTTCGGCTACCCGGCCTGTCCGCGCCTGGAAGACCAGGAACAGTTGTTCCGGCTGCTGGACGTAACGCCAAACATCGGCGTGGAACTCACCGAGGGCTGGATGATGGACCCGGAGGGGTCGGTGTCCGCCCTGGTATTCCAACACCCGGAGGCCCGGTACTTCAACCTGAGCGAGCAGGATATTGAGCGTCTGGAAGCGGAGATTACGGCCAAGGGACTATAATAGTTGCAGATACCCGCCATAATTCCCTGAACATACGGGCCCCGGGCAAGAGCGGGGCCCTTTCTCTTGAAGTCGCAGTCCGGTGCGTTCACAAGGAGTAAGTATGCTTCCGATTACCAAAATAGCTGAACAGCTGGGCATACCCAACGAACACCTTATCCCGTACGGCCACCACAAGGCCAAGATATCCCTCGACGCCCTGCAGGGGCGCGAAAACCAGCAGGGCAAGCTGATAGTGGTTACGGGCATTACGCCCACGCCCGCCGGCGAAGGCAAGACCACCACGTCGGTGGGGCTTACCCAGGGACTGGGCAAGCTGGGGCGCAAGGCAGTTGTGACACTGCGGGAGCCGACCCTGGGTCCCATCTTTGGCATCAAGGGCGGCGGCACCGGCGGCGGCATGGCCCGGGTGGTTCCCGAGGATGAAATCAACATCCACTTCACCGGAGACGCCCATGCCGTGGCCTCGGCCCACAACCTGCTGGCTGCGCTGGTGGATAACGCCGTGTTCCGGGGGCAGATTCCGGGCTTCCATCCCACCGGCATCCAGTGGTCGCGGGTCACCGACGCTTCCGACCGTTCCCTGCGCAACATAGTGTCCGGCATTGGCGGCAGCAACAACAGTCCCCTACGGGAAACGCGATTCGACATCGTGTCCGCGTCGGAAATCATGGCTATCCTGGCCCTGGCGGCAGACCCGGAGGACTTGCGCAGCCGGCTGTCTCGGCTTGTGGTGGGTTTCACCGATTCGGGCGAACCGGTTTCCGTGGAGGACCTGGGCGTCGTTGGGTCGCTGATGACCCTGCTCCGCCATACCACCATGCCCAACATGGTGCAGACCCTGGAAGGGCAGCCATCGCTGATTCACGCCGGCCCCTTTGGCAACATAGCCCACGGGTGCAGTTCGATCATCGGCGACAAGGTGGCGCTGGCTTACGCCGACTACGTGATTACGGAGGCCGGCTTTGGGTCCGACCTGGGCTTTGAGAAGTTCATGCATATCAAAACGCGGCAGAGCGGCCTGCAGCCCAATGCCGCCGTACTGGTTGCCTCGGTGCGGGCCCTGAAGTGGCACGGCGGGGCTAACCGGCGGGACCTGGCCGCGCCAAACTCCGAAGCGGTAACCGCCGGGGGAGCCAACCTGGCCCACCACGTGGGCATCGTCAAAGGGTTCGGCCTGCCCTGCGTTGTCGCCATTAACCGGTTCGGCACCGACAGCGCCGAGGAACTGGAGGCGGTCCGGGCCATTGCGCTGGAATCGGGCGCGGACGCCGCGGTGGAGGCCGACGGCTTTGCCCGGGGCGGCGAAGGCATGACCGACCTGGCAGATGCAGTGGCAAATGCAGCCGAGGGGCAACCCGACGTGACCTACGCCTATCCGCTGGACGCCCCGGTGGAAGACAAGGTGCTGGCCCTGGCCCGCCAGGTGTACCACGCCGAAACCGTAACCTGGAGCGCGGAGGCCCGCCGCAGCCTGCGCCGCTTCGAGGCCCAGGGCTGGGGAAACCTGCCCATCTGCATGGCCAAGACCCACCTGTCCACGTCCCACGACCCCACCTTGCGGGGCAGCCCGTCCGGCTACGCGTTCCCCATCGCCGACATTCGGGCTTCGGTGGGCGCTGGGTTCCTCTACGCCCTGGCCGGCCGCATTGAAACCCTGCCCGGCCTGCCCTCCCGGCCCAGGGCTATGGACATGGACGTTTCGGCGGATGGTGAGATAACCGGCCTGTAGACGCCCGGCAAGCTCATCCGATCTGAAGAAGGTACGCCCCGGCACTTCCGAGAGCCGGGGCGAAACTTTGCGGTCAGAACAAATGAAGCCCCCAGCGGGCGTTGACGACGGGTAATTCAGCATGTACAATTACACGTAATCAGTAAGCTAGTTACTTAATTGGAGGTAATCTATGTCAGAGAACGAAACCAGTCGGCACGAAAGAGTCATCCGAAACGTGAGCCAGACGGTTACGGATGCCGTGGTTCGTGGGACGGACGAGGCCGTCACGGTGGCAGAGAATATCAAGGAGACCATCAAGAGCAGGACAACTACCGAACGCGGCACCAGGGACAACGTGGTAATGGTGCGGGTGGACGCAGACAGCCTTAACAAGCTGGACGAATTGGTAGAAGCGGAACTGGCCGGCAGCCGCTCCGAAGCCGCCGCATTCCTGATTTCCGAAGGCATCAAGTCCCGGGAGCCCCTCTTTGACACCATTTCCGCCAAGGTAGCGGAGATACGGAAGGCCAAGGAGGAGTTGCGGGAGATGCTGGAAGGGAAGGAATAGGGAAGCAAGAATTTCCGCCGGCACTAGTCGCATACATTACATTCGAAGCATTGAGATTCAACAACGAGAACTAAGGAAAGCAGTGACAATCTCTGAGTAAAGGAGAAACGTTATGGCCAGAGGTTTTGGTTCGGGAGCGTTCAGAGGTGGAAGCGGCTCTCGAGGTGGTTCCGGAGGCCGAAGAACTGGGGGAGGGCCAAGTGGCTCAGGAAGTAAGAGCGGAAGCGGCGCGCGGGCAAGTTCCCCGACACGTGGGCAAGGAAACCACACGGGGAGTTCGAAAGCAACACAGGGAGCGAAACAAGGGCCCGGCGGTCAGTCGAAAGCCAAGCCCAGGGGCCAAGTTCGTGATGGCAAAGTGGTGCAATATTCTATCAAGGACCAGAAAGGCAGAACGAAGTACATAGGCACTACCAACAATCCCAATCGTCGCGCGTCCGAACATCGAGAGAGCGGCAAGCTGGGACGTGGCGATAGGCTTGTAGTTGAAACGAATCCGATTCCTCGCGCCTCTGCAGAAAAAGTAGAGAACGGAAAGCTAAATTCGCACCGAGTAAAATACGGGCGGAACCCGAAACACAACACAACCAACGACGGAAAATTCCACCAGCCGCGGCTATTCTAGGTAATTGTTGTGGCTCGCACTGTCCCGTTGCTTGAAGGCTTCTGTGCTTCTTGGGACAAATGGCGGTTCTAGCTTGAGAAGCGAAGAAATTCCCCACATTCCCCATATTATTTCCTTTGCCCCGGTGCTAGAATCTATGGTTGGAAAGTAATTCAACCTTACAATCCCCGCCAGCGGCGGGGAGGGAAGTTAAATGCGCATTTTCATGATTCATGCTTTGGCGGAGTCGGTGCCGCCGGTAAGGGTGGCTTTTGGCGAGGTTTTTCCGGATGCGGAACTGGTCAACTTGCTGGACGAGGCCCTTTTCGTGGACTTCAAGGGGCAGATAACCCCCCAGCTGAGGCGCCGGATGAGCCAGCTTATATGCTACTGCGAAGAACAGGGAGCCGATGCCGTCGGACTGGCCTGTTCGGTATATGCTCCGGTGGTGGAGACTGCCAAGGACCTGGTGGACGTGCCGGTTGTGTCATCCTACAGCCCGGTGATGGAGGAAGCGGTGAAGGCGGGGCGCAGAATTGGTATCATCGCCTCGGTGGATGCTACCCTGCGGGACTCGGAGTACTACCTGCGCCGGACGGCGGAGGAGCAGGGACGGACAGTCGAGACAGAGTTGTGCTTCGCTGAAGAGCTAATGTCCCTTTTCCGCACCCGCGGCGAGGAAGCCTTCAACGCCCGCCTGGAAGAGCTGGTAATGGACCTGTCAGATAGGGTGGACGCGGTGCTGCTGGGGCAGTTTTCCATGGCCACGGCCCTCACCACGCTGCAGGCCGTTTGCCCCGTCCCAGTGCTGTCGGGACCACACAGCAGCGCCAACAAGCTGAAGGAACTGCTGTCGGTACCCGTGTGGCCGGGGCTGAACGACTAGAACCTATTTCAAGAATGAGCTGCAGTTCAGTAAGGCGCCTTTTGACAAGAGATTCAGCAGGGCGCCACCCCCATCCCAACCTTCCCCCATCAAGGGAGAAGGGGCAATCTTTAGTCAGTCAGTTATGGCAGCCCCGGGCCTGGATGTCCCATACCACTTCAACCACGCCGTTCCGGACGCCGACGAAGCGGTCCCAGCGGCTGACCATGGCGTCCTGCTGGCCGGGCAGGAGTATTAGCTGGTCGCCAATGTCCAGATTCACGCCGTCCGCAACGTGGAATACGGTGCGGTCGGTGTCCATGTCCACTGCCTCAATGCCCGGGCGACCTTCCACCCGGGGGAGTCCCTTCAGTCCACCTACGGCCCTGGCGCCGGCGTCGCCAACGGCCACACCGGCCTTAGGAGCGCTGATGATGGTGCTCAACACCTTGCCGGCGAAATGGAAGTCGGGCATGTACTCGTAGCCCGTCTCCATTACCAGGTAGCTGCCGCCCTGGATTTCAGTGACCTCGGGCATATCGCCGGCCACGTCGTAGCTCCAGGTCTCGCCGGTTGATATGATCTCCACCGGGAGACCAGCGGCGATGACTGCCTCGCGCAGGTCCAGCACGGGTTGAATCAGGCGGTGGGCCTCGGTTACCCGGTCCTCCCGGTCGGATGACGGTTCAGCCATCATCTGGTGGCTCATCACACCCCGGAAGGCAACGCCCGGCAGGCTGTCGGCCAGCTTGGCCAGGGCCACGCCCGAGTCAACCCCCTGGACGCCACACCGGACCAGCCCGGTCTCCTGTTCAATGACCACTCCGATGCTGACGCCCAACGCGGTGGCGGCGCGGGACAGGTCGCGGGCGTTGTCCTCCGTATCGCAGGCCACCAGGATTTCGGCCTCGCGGGCCAGGGTGCAGAGACGTTCAATCTTGGCAGGGTCAACCACCTCGCTGGTGACGAAGACGCTGGGCACGCCGCCGTGGACCATCACCTCCGCTTCGGAGACCTTGGCGGCGCAGACACCGCCGATGGTGCCGCCCCGGCGAATCTGGCGCAGGGCAATGGCCGGCGTCTTGTGATTCTTGCTGTGGCCCCGGAGCTTGCTGTGGCGGCCCTCGTAGTAACCGGCCATAACGTCCATGTTATGGTCCAGGGCGTCCATGTCCAGGATCAGGCATGGGGTGTCCAGGTCCTCTATTGGTGTGCCGGGCTGGGGGCGATACAGGTCATACATGGGCGGGCCTCCGGTTTACTTCTAGTGGAGGGTGGGTGACAATCGAGCATTCACCCCCATCCCTTCGCCATGCTCAGGGCAGGCTCTGACCTTCCCCCGTCAAGGGGGAAGGGACTCACAATTAACTACCTAATCCAGTCGTCCGCGGCCGGATATGGGCCAGTAGCCGACCAGCTTGCCGTTCTGAACAGCGCGGAAGTAGTCGAACTGGTTGACGCACAGGGCCAGGTTATAGGGTATGAGCGACACCTTGTCGTTGGGCCTCAGCTGGCCGGTGGCTTCCCCTTCCAGTTCCAGGATGCCGTGCTCGGCGCTGAAGCGGGTGGCGACGGCGCCGGGGACGCCCTCCAGCACGGCCACGCCAAAGTCGGGGCCGGTGGTCTTGTGACCGGCGTCCACCACGGCCCTCTCCGGCACGGGATGGCTGATAACGGTAGCCAGCACACTGGCGGCGGACTGCAGTTCCGGCCGAACAGGAAGGGTCTGGGCGTCCATGAGCGGATAAACGCCAGGCAGCACTTCCCTGACACCGGTCATGCGGGCTGCCACGTCGTAGTTGTGGGTGCTGCCCACGCTGACTATGGCCACTTCCAGGCCGGCGCGTTCCATCTGCTGGACCGTCTCAAGGACCGGGCGGACCCGACGGCGGGTCTCGTTACGCAACTCAGTGCGGTCGAGTATGGGGAGGGGGCCCTCGTAAGAAGTTACTCCCAGGAGTGCCAGGTTCGACGCCTCGTCCACGGCCTGGGCCAGTTCCAGCGCGCCGGCGCCAGGGGCAACACCACCGTGCCCATAGCCAGCGTCAATGTCCACCATGACTCCCAGCATTACGTCCTCGGCCTCGGCGGCGTCGGCAAAGTCCTGGACGTTGCGAAGGTTGTCCACCGCCTGGAAAACCCAGATGTCGCGGGAGAGGGCCAGAAGACGTCGGATCTTTGGGCGGGTTATTACTCGGCCGGAAATGAGTATGTCGTCAAAGCCGGCTGCCGCAAAGGCCTCCGCCTCGCCCAGCGTGGATACGGCTATGGCGCCGGAGCAACTGACCGGCGCATCGGAATTCAAGGGGTCCGACGACACCTGCAGCTGGGCTATTTTCGGGCAGCCATGGCACGACACGTGAGGGCGGACCAGGCCTTCAACTTCGGGGGTCTCTCCATCAGGTTTCATCCCCCGAAACAGGGAGTGGACCGTATCAATATTCCGCTCCATAACGTCGATATCCACGACAAGGGCCGGCGTGTCCAATTCTTCTACGGGCGTGCCAACGGGCTGGAAAATGGGTCGCTCCATTACAGTCGTCCTTAATGGGTTACGTTCATACAGGCAGGATAGCACAAAGGCGGGGCCGCTAGTACCATGCTTTGGCCGTGCGTTACTACTCTTGCATTCCCGGCAGGCCAATGCAACAATGCAGTCTGATTTTCGTCGTACCAAAGGCGAATTGGGAGACCACTTCCATGCCCGGACTGCTCGAAGGCGTAAAGGTTGTAGATTTTTCTCATTACTTTGCGGGCCCCTATTGCACCAAGCTGCTGGCCACCCTGGGCGCGGACGTCATCAAGATTGAACGGCCCGGAAGCGGCGACCCGATTCGCAGCATTCCGCCCTTTGGCAGCCAGCGGTTGCCGGTGGAGAGCGGGGCCTGGTTTTTGTATCTCAACACATCCAAGAAGAGCGTGACCCTGGATTTGAAGTCGGAGAAGGGCAGGGAGATCGCCCTCAAGTTGGTCGAAGGGGCGGACATCGTGGTGGAGAATTTCGCTCCGGGAGTGATGGACCGGCTGGGGCTGGGCTATGAGACCCTGAGCGGGATCAATCCCGCCCTGGTGATGACTTCAATATCCAACTATGGTCAGACGGGCCCCTATCGCGACTGGAAGGCAGCGGAGATTAACCTGTACTCCACCGGCGGGCTGATGAACATTACCGGCGAGCCGGAGGAGCCGCCGCTGAAGGAGGGGGCGCCGCTGGCCCAGCTGGGGGCGGGACAGAACGCCTTCGTCGCCACCATGACCGCCCTGTTTCACGCGGAAGACTCGGGCGAGGGGCAGCAGATTGACCTGGCCATCGCCGAGTACGCCACCAACGTGCTGGAAAACGCGCTGATGCAGTACAGTTACTCGGGGGTTGAGTTCACCCGGGTGGGCAACCGGGGCTACGGGCGGGCGGCCTGGGGCATTTATCCCTGCCAGGACGGTTTCGTGGGCATTATCGCCGGGCCGGACCAGAACTGGCCGGAAGTGGCCAATATCATGGAGTGCGAGGAACTGGCGGACCCCAGGTTCGCATCCCGCCAGGGCCGCTTGCTGAACGCCGACGAGGTGGACGCCCTGATGCTGCCGTGGCTGCTGGAGCACGACAAGGTGGACATTTTCAAGGCCGGCCAGGACCACGGCCTGGGCTTTTCCTTCGTAGCGGGAATGCAGGACATCCTGGATATGGAGCAACTGGTGGCGAGGGACTATTTCGTGGAACTTGAACACCCGATAGCGGGCAGTCTTCGCTACCCGGGCCCGCCCATAAGCCCGGACCGGAAGGTAGTGGAACCGTGGGTGTACCGGCGCGCGCCGCTGCTGGCCGAGCATAACCTGGCAGTGCTGGGCGAACTGGGCTACGACAGCCAGGGCGTGGAACGCCTGTTTGCCGAAGGAGTCATCTAGGTGAGTGCGGCACAACCCCTCAAGAACTTTCGCATCCTGGACCTGTCCCGCATCTGGGCAGGGCCGTACTGCACCAAGTTGCTGGCGGACATGGGCGCCGAGGTCATCAAGATGGAGTCCATGCGGGTGTACGACTCACACCGGGGGCCGATAAGCCCGGCGCCGGGAATTGCCGCGTACCCGGACTCGGATCCCGGCGAAGAGGCCTGGAACCGCAACGGTTGGTTCAACTGCCTGCACATGAGCAAGTACGGGATTACCCTGGAACTGACGGAGGAGAAGGGCCGCCGGGTGTTCGAGGAACTGGTTTCGATCAGCGACGTGCTGGTGGAGAATTTCCGGCAGGGCAGCCTGGAACGCCTGGGCTACGATTACGAGGCGTTGCGGCGTATCCGCCCGGACCTGATTTACGCTTCCATGCCGGCCTTCGGCAACAGCGGGCCGTGGCAGCAATACGTGGCGTACGGCATCGGGCAGGAACAGCTTTCAGGAATGGCCCACATGACGGGTTATGTCAACGACGGGCCGATGAAGTCGGGCATCAATCATGGAGACCCCATAACCGGCTCCCACGCCGCGGGAGTGTTGCTGGCCGCCCTGCGCTACCGCAGGCGCACCGGGAAGGGCATGTTTGTGGACGTTTCCCAGCAGGAGTCGGCGGTGGCCCTGATCGGCGGCGAAGTGGTGGCCTACCAGATCAGCGGCGAAGAGCCGGAACGCATGGGCAATAACTCGCCCTGGTTCGCCCCGCAGAATGCCTACCCCTGCGCCGGCGAGGACCGGTGGGTGACCATCGCCGTCACCAGCGATGAACAGTGGCGCAGGCTGGCGGAGGTTATCGGCCGGCCGGAACTGGCGCAGGACCCGCGCTATCGCACCAATGATGACCGACTGCAGCGGCGGAGGGAACTGGACGAAATTATTGCTGCCTGGGTGGCCGGAAAAGATATGTGGGAAGTGACCCGGCAGTTGCAGGAGAGAGACATGCCGGCCGGGCCGGTTATGCGGGGTCCCGATCTGCTGGAAGACCCGCATTATACGGACCGGGGCACGTTCAACTACGTGGACCACCCGAGAGTGGGGCCGAAATGGTACCAGGGGTTTGCGTGGCGGATGTCGAAGACACCGGGGCAAGTCCACTGGCCGTCGCCCACGCTGGGCCAGCACAACCGGCAGATTTACACGGAACTGCTGGGGCTGGACGGGGTGGAGATTGACGATCTGGAGGCTGGTGGGGTGATTGGGACAACGCCTACGGGCTCGCGGATAATTTGAGGGAAAATGAACATTCGGCCAAAGAGCATCGTAGTTCATGCCGAACTCGTCAGGGTAGCAAAAGCTCGACGAACGATTACCTATGGCGAACTGGCTGAAAAGCTGCATCTCGGCATTGCTCGCAATACAGCCCACTATTTGAACGAGGTGGGTGAGATAGAAATCGCCAACGGCCGGCCGTTACTGACCGCCGTGGTAGGGTCGAAGGAGAAGCGAATGTCTGGCGAGGGGTTCTTTGCTTTGGCGAGACAGAATCGTCTCTCGAATAACACAGACCGCCGCACATTTTGGGAAAACGAGCTTAGGAAAGTGCATGATTACTGGTCGCAACAGAAATAGCGCAAGTCTATAACTGTACGCGGACACAGCATTAAAGGAGGAATGGAGTTGACGACCCAGACTGAACCGGAAGCACTGTATGAGATTAAGGACGGCATTGCCTACATTACGATGAACCGTCCGGAGAAGCTGAACGCCATTGACCCTAATATGCGGCAACTGCTGTGGGAGGCGTTCCAGGACGTGAAGACCAACCCGGAGGTGCGCTGCGTAATAGTTACCGGGCGGGGCCGCGCCTTTTCCACCGGGCACGACCTGGTGGCCATGGCCAACGACCAGGCCAACGAGGGCGTGACCACCGGCGACCTGTACGTGGAGCAGTCGAAGATTTACAAACCCATCATTTCGGCCATCAACGGCATCTGCCTGGCCCAGGGGTGCGGGATTGCGCTGGGCAGCGACATACGCATCGCCTCCACGGAGGCGCGCTTCGGGTGGCCCCAGGCCAAGCGGGGGATTTCGTCGGTGAGCGGGCCGGCGCTGCTGTCCCAGGTGGTGCCCAGGAACATTGCCTTTGAATTCCTGTTCACCGGGGAGTTCGTGGACGCCCAGCGGGCGCTGGACCTGATGCTGGTGAACTACGTGGTTGAGCCGGAACAGGTTATGCCCCGGGCCGAGGAAATGGCGCGCATGATCACGGCCAACGCTCCCCTTTCCCTGGCCGCCATCAAGGAGGCTTCCATCAAGGGCTCGGAGATGGGCATGCAGGAGCGGGTTGATTTTGCCCAGATGAAACGGAACGAAATCCTGGAGACCGAAGACGCCCAGGAAGGGGTGAGGGCCTTCGCGGAGAAGCGGGCCCCGGTGTGGAAGGGCCGGTAGTTATTCTCCAGAGCATTTCAACGAGGGGCGCCAGGGAATGTGTCTCCTGGCGTCCCTTATTTGTTGTGGTACGTTCTTATATCACTGGGAGCGCAGGGCCTTGCCGGGCAGGGCTCCGGTGTGCCTGCCATCGTCGATGACCACCCGGCCGTTGACGATAACGTAGTCTATTCCTTCCGGGTACTGCATGGGGTCCTCAAATGTGGCCCTGGATTCCACTTTCTCCGGGTCGAATACCACAAGGTCTGCCTTCATGCCGTCGCGAATTATGCCCCGGTCCTTTAATCCCAGGCGCTGGGCCGGATAAGAGGTCATCTTCCGGACACCCTCCTCCAGGGGGAACAGACCCTCTTCGCGGATGAACTGGCCCAGGACGTAGGGGAAAGTGCCATAGGTGCGGGGGTTGGGATAGGCGCCCGTGAGCAGGCCGTCGGAACCCACCATCTGGGCCGGGTGCCGGGCAATGGTGCGAATGTTCTCCGGGTTGCCGGTGCGGGCCACGAAAGCAACCTCCAGGTTTTCCTCAATCAGCAGGTCGCAGATGGCGTCTACCATGCGTTTTCCCTGGTGATCGGCCAGGTCAACCAGAGACCGTCCCTCCCATTCGCGGTTCTTTTCCGACCCGACGTGGCTGAAAATGTAGTGGTCGAGGCTCATGCCCCACTGGGGTTCGACGGTGTCGCCAATTTCATCCCGGACACTCTGCTCGTGAATACGGCGGTACAGCAGACCGGGCCCTCCGGCGTGGACCCAGTAGGGGAGAAGGGAGTGGAGGACGGTGCTGGCTGCGGGATAGGGGTACTGGTCGAAGGTAACGTCGATACCGGCGTTGCGGCCTTCGTCCACCAGGGAAACCATGCGCCGACCCAGACCCTCGACTGGGCTGTGGTAGTGGGATATATGCACCGGCACACCGCCAAGTTGGCCGATATTTATGGCCTCGCGGAAGGGGTCGAGCAGGCGGTCACCCAGGCTGTAGCGGGCGTGAGTCATGTAGAAGCCGCCATAGTCCTTTATGGACTCACAGATGGCCGCCAGTTCGGCGGTGTCGCTGTAGGCGCCCGGCGGGTAGGTGAGGCCGGTGGAGAAACCGAAGGCGCCGTCGCGCATGCCCTGGCGGGCCAGTTCCTGCATCCGGGCCAGTTCGGCGTCGGTAGGCAGCCGGTCGGCCCAGCCCATGGCCTCCACCCGGATGGCGGCGTGGGGAACGAAGTAAACGACGTTGCAGGCGATGCGTCCATCCAGAAGGTCCAGAAATTCACTGACCCGGCCCCACCGGACGTCCGGCGGTGGGACACCATTAAGGGCGGCCAGGTAGGTCAGGAGTTCCTCCAGGTGGCCGGGAGACGTGGGCGCGTAGGACAGGCCGTCCATTCCCAGGGCGTCGGTAGTAACGCCCTGGCGCAACTTCACCTCATTGGCCGGGCTGTTTAACAGCATCAGGTCCGAATGGGAGTGCATGTCGATGAAGCCGGGGCAAATCACCCGGTCGGCGGCGTCAATAACCCGGTCAGCAGCTACCGACGAGGTGTCTCCCCGCAATACGGCTACCGTATCGCCGTCGATACCGACGCTTCCCCGGAACCAGGTCTGCCCGGTACCGTCAATAATGCGGCCCCGGTCGATAAGGAGATCAAACATCAGGCAGCCTCTCCATAAAGTTTGCGAAACTGCGTCGAGTTTCGCCGTATTCTCGTAACAACAGGGCCCATTGCGGACAATAATCGGTTAAGTCCGGCTGGTAAACGAGAAATGCGCCAGATTTACCGAAGGTTATGACGGGATTATTGTTTGACAATAGAGTCGGATATAAGTATTATGCCCCCACACCGCACCCGAACCAAAAGGGGGTATCCAAGGATGCGTGTAAGTTTAGCACGTAAGTGTATATTTATACCTTACTCTAGTGGGCCCGAGGGGCAAGGCAACCTCTGTACCGGTTCCCGGACAGACATCAATTCCCGGCGCTTTTTCAGCTACTTCGGCAACACCGCTTCTCTCCCCAGCCGCCAACTCCCCTGCGAACCTTAGCTGCCTCTGATTCCAACAGGATAGAGTCTTTGTTGGGCAGGTGTGGCTGATACTAAGTCGCTAAAACTACAGCGCAAGTATCCAATAGGTGTGGACGACTCTACCGGGTAGCTCTTTGAGCCCAGGCGGTAAGAACTTGCGCGCTTTTTTGAAAGGTAACCCCGAAGAACATAGATACCTGATTCACAAGGAGGAGACTAAATGCGACAACTCATGAGGTCGAAGATTCACCGGGCCACCGTTACCAACTGCGACGAAGACTATATCGGGAGCATCGTCATAGACCAGGACCTGATGGAAAAGTCGGACATCTGGGAAAACGAAAAGGTCCTGATCTGCGACGTGGATAACGGCGCCCGTTTCGAGACCTACGCCATCTCCGGCCAGCGGGGCAGCGGGATCATCTCGGTCCAGGGAGCGGCCGCCAAGCTGACCAACCCCGGCCACAAGGTCATCATCATGGCCTTTGAGGTTACCGACGTGCCGGTGCGGCCCAAGGCGATTCTGGTTACTGAAGACAACGAATTCGATTATTACCTCACGGAGATCGAAAATGCGGTTGCAGTTTAGCGAATCGGAAACCGAACAGTATTACGACCACGAGGATGCCGTTTATCGCGCCCTTTGGGACAAGGACGGAAGCGTTCACTGGGGGCTGTTCGAAGACGGCGCCAACATGACGTTCCTGGAAGCCGGAGCCAACCTGGACAAAGTCATGGTCCAGCGAGGCCAGATTAATCCTGACTCGGTGGTCATTGACGTAGGCTGCGGCAGCGGCACCATCGCCATGGGGCTGTGCCGGGCCACGGGCTGCCGGGTTACCGGCGTTGACCTGAGCGGCGTCCGCATCGCCAATGCTATTGACGCTCTCAAGGAGCAACCGGAGGACGTCCGCAACAAGGTCACTTTCAAGAAGGGTTCGGCCACAGACCTGCCCATTGAGGACGGGACCTTTGACCGGGCCTGGAGCCAGGCTACCATTTACCACGTGCCCGACAAGGTCAAGGTGCTTGAAGAGGTCTACCGGGTGCTGAAGCCCGGCGGCATTTTCGTGTTTGACGACCTGATCAAGCCCAAGCCGGAGATCGGCGACAAGGCCCGGAAGTTTGTGTACGAACGCTTGCTGTACGACACGGACTTCAGCTTTGAGTCCTACCAGAAAGCCCTGAAGTCGGCCGGATTCGAGGTGCTGGAGGCGGAGGACATGTCCCGCCACCTGAAGACCAGCTACCTGATGCTGAGCGATGCCGCATCCCGGGGCAACGAGGAGCACCGGGAAAGATTCGCTTACCTGGCCGAAGCCTACCGGGAAACCGCGGCGGCGGTGGACAGCAAAGAGGTAGGCTGGGCCATGTTCGTTTGCCGCAAGTAGGCCGACCGACCGGTCGAGAGGCCCTATTCGCGGCGAACGATTATAGAGGTACGCTATGACGCAGAACGACCGGGTCCAGTGGGTGTACTCTTCCAGGAACGAGCAGGAACTGGAAGAGCGCTACGACCAGTGGGCCGAAGAATATGACGCCGACCTGGAGACCGACTACGGCTGGATTTCTCCACAGCGCACGTCGGAATACGTGAACAAGCACGTGGCCAAGGATGGTTCAATCCTGGACGCCGGCGCTGGTACGGGCCTCGTAGGGGAGTGCCTGCACGAGATGGGCTTTCGCAACATGACCGCCATGGACCTGTCCCTGGGCATGCTGGAGGTGGCCCGGCGAAAGAACATCTACCAGGGCCTGGACCAGATGACCATGGGCGAGACGCTGGACTATGAGACCGGCCAGTTTGATGCTTCAGTCATCGTTGGCGTGTTCACCCAGGGCCACGCCCCGGCCAGTTCGATAGACGAACTGGTGCGGGTGGTGAAGGCCGGCGGACACATCATCTTCAGCCTGCGGACCGACACATACCTGGAGAACGGGTTCAAGGACAAGATGGACTCCCTGGAATCGGCGGGCTTGTGGAAGCTGATGGAGACCACGAAGGCCTACTACCCGCTGCCCAAGGGAGAACCCGAAGTCATGCACCAGGTTTGGGTTTTCCGGGTCAGCTAGTGCGCCACCAGGCCTGACCGGCCTTAGCCGCTACTCCCGCGTTTCCATGGGCAGGCCGCGGAACCTTACCTCGGCGACGCAGATGGGGCAGCGCTGTTGTGGGGAATGACCCACCGCGGGCCAGAAGTCCTCAGAAGTCATACCGCAAAGATATACCGGCGATACTTCTTCGATGCCCAGGCTGTCCACGTAATGGACTTCGCCCCGCTTCTGGGGATTGGGCCACCACCAGGGCGTAAGCTGCCGGGCCAGGGTGTTGATCTGGTCCTTGTGGTCGTCCTGCCAGCCATCGTCGGGCAGTTCCACCACCCATGACCGGCCTTCCTCGCCGGTCTGCCGCCGGGCGTTCAGCCGCCCTTCCCGCACGTAGCGTCGAATAACGTCCTGGGAGACGTTTAGCCTCCGCGACGCTTCTTGAATGGTAACTTCTTCCAAAACTGCCCCCTGGTATTGAGCAATTATGTCGTTGGGAGTGAGTTTGGGCGCCGTCACTCCCATTCCGGCCTTCCCGCCTCAGGCGGATGTGTCACCCCCGTCAAGGGGGAAGGGACCTATTGGAGCTTACTTCACACCCTAGGCTGCTGCGACGCCTGTCGTCAAGGGGTCTTCCAGGGTTTCACCCAGGGAACCGCCCGGGGGTACCATGGGATAGAGGTTGACCGATGGGTCAACGACGAACTCAATCAGGTAGGGTCCGTCGTGGGCCTGGGCTTTGCGCAGGGCGGGCAACACGTCTTCCTGCTCGGTAACACGCATGGCCGGGATCCCATAGGCCTCCGACAGCTTCACAAATTCGGGGCCCGGGATGGGGACTTCCTTCAGGTGATTCTCGAAGAACATCTCCTGCCACTGGCGGACCATGCCGAGATAGCCGTTGTTAATCAGGGCAATCTTGACCGGCAGGTTTTCCTGGGCGACGGTGGCCAGTTCCTGGGAGGTCATCTGGATGCCGCCATCGCCGGCTATGCTCCAGACCGCCGCGTTGGGCTGACCGACCTGGGCGCCCATGGCGGCCGGCAGCTCGAAGCCCATGGCTCCCAGGCCGCCGGAAGACACGAAGGTGTTGTAGCCGTTGAAGAAGAGAAACTGGGCCGCCCACATCTGGTGCTGGCCCACGCCGGTAACCACGACGGTGTCGGGGTTTTCCTGGATCAGTTGGTTCATGTCCGACATTACGTGCTGGGCCAGCAGGGTGTTGGTCTTGGGAATGGCCAGGGAAGGATGGTCCGCCTTCAACTGCTCGATGAAGCTCATCCACTCCGGGCGGTCCACGCGCCGGACCAGGGGAATCAGGCCCTGCATCACGACCTTGGCGTCCCCCACCAGGGGCACCTCAACGGGAACGTTGCGCCCCACCTGGCTGGGTTCAATGTCCAGGTGAATAATCCTGGCGTGGGGAGCAAATGTAGAGGCCCGGCCGGTTACGCGGTCGTCGAAACGCATTCCCAGCCCCACCACCAGGTCGGCCTGGTCAACGACGATATTGGACCAGTACATGCCGTGCATTCCCAGCATACCCAGGCTGAGGGGGTGATTACGGGGGAAACTGCTGAGGCCGAGCAGGGTATTGATGACGGGAATGCCGGTGGCCTCGGCCAGCTGAACCAGTTCATCCCAGGCATGGGAGGCGAGGACGCCGTGGCCAGCGATAAGGACGGGGCGCTCGGCCTCGTTGATGAGGCGGGCGGCCCGCTCCAGGTCGGTGGCGGTCTCATCGGAGAGGGGCTCCCTGGCGGGCTCGGGAATATCGGGGTATTCGAACTCGGCCAGTTCCAGCTGAACGTCCCGGGGAACGTCAATCAGCACCGGACCAGGGCGCCCTTCCTGGGCGATCCTGAAGGCCTCGCGAATGGTATGGCTCAGGTCGGCCGCGGACATTACCAGGTAGGTACGCTTGGTACAGACGGAAGCGATGGAACAGATATCACATTCCTGAAATGCTTCGGAGCCCAAGGCGGTGCGGGCTACCTGGCCGGTAATGGCCACCATGGGAACGGAGTCGGCCCTGGCGCCCATGAGGCCGGTTACCAGGTTGGTGGCGCCGGGGCCGGAAGTGGCAACACAGACGCCGACCTTGCCGGTGACCCTGGAATAGCCGTCGGCGGCATGGGAAGCCGACTGCTCGTGGCGGACCAGGATGTGGCGCAGCTGGGGATAGCCCCACAGGGCGTCATAGAAGGGAAGGATGGCCCCGCCCGGGTGGCCGAAAATGACGTCGACGCCTTCCCGAAGCAGGCTCTCGCAGATGATTTCCGAACCTTTGAGTTGCATGGCAGCCTCCGATACGTTTGCTATCTGCCGCCGAGAAAGGATTCCGGAAGGACGTCCCTGGGCCAATAAAAAAGCCCGTCCCCCATAGGGACGGGATATTGATATTCCCGCGGTACCACCCTATTTATCCGGCGAACCGGACCTCTCTTAGCAGGCACCAACATGCCCCGTCACGGATAACGAGCGACGAACCTCGGCCTGGCTTACTTGGCGACGTTAGACTTGAACCGTCGCGGTTGGGCTGGCAGCTCCGGAGGGATTTTCAACAAGGTTGGCGTACCTGCTCACACCGTACCAGGCTCGCTGAGCGCCGGGCCCTGCCTACTCGTCTCCATCATAGCCTTTAGTCTGTGCAAAATATCACAGTGAGAAATGAAATGTCAACTATTATATTAGCAGAGATAGCGTTTCAGTTCCGGTGGTTTCCTCTGTGAGACCAGGGCAGACACACAGGTCTGCCCCTAACGGCAGGTTGGCCTCAATATTTGATATGCGATAACCCAAGGACGTGCTGAAGATAGCCGCCGGGATTGGCGCTGTCCACAGCAATTCCAGGTCCATCCAACTACGCCGGCCATTTCTCGGGATACGGATCGGATGTGGGTGTTGGAGTTTCTTCTCATGGCCAGCCATGAGTTGTCGACATGCTATAATTCTTCGAGTATTAGGCACGGTCAAGGTCGAAACGAGGTCTAGTTAATGTTGGCAAGGATTCCCCTGGTGTTGGAACCTCAGCCCGAAGGGGGTTATACCGTTACCTCGCCTCTGTTGCCCGAGTTGATAACCGAGGGTGACACCGTGGCCGAGGCTCTGTCCAACGTGGATGATGCCTTTGCAGCAGTAGTGGAAATATATCAGGACCGAGGACTTCCGCTGCCGTCGGGCATATACTTGGATGATGATAGTGGCCCGGTTACCCGAGTGCGAATGTAAGGTAGACAGGATTGTTCGTTAATCCCAAGCTCCGGGCCTCGCGGCCCGGAGCTTTCTTGTCTCTGGTAGAGCAGTTGCCGGTGGCGAGTTGGACCTAGTCGTTATCCGCGACGCCGGCCATTTCGCGGGATTCGGCGCGGAGGTGGGTGTTGTAGAAGCGGAGGACCTGCTGCCAGCCGTCTACGGCGGCTTCCTGGCGGTAGCTGGGGCGGTCGACGGCGAAGAAGCCGTGGCCGGCGTTGTCGTAGCGGAAGAACTCGTAGTCCTTGCCAGCGGACTTCAGGGCCTCTTCCAGGTCGTTGACGTCCTGCGGGGACGGCCTGGCGTCTTCGTTGCCGAACAGGCCGAGCAGGGGACAGTTCAGGCCGGAGGTGTAGTCCACGGGGGCTACGGGCTGGCGGGAGCGCTCCAGTTCGCCTTCAGGGACTGTGGTAACGCCGCCACCCCAGCAGTTGACGGCAGCGTCGATGCCGTCGAGACGGCAGGCGACCAGGTAGGTCTGGCGGCCGCCGGAGCAGAAGCCGATGACGCCAACCTTGCCGTTGTGGTAGGCCAGGGTGCGCAGGTAGTCGCGGGCGCCGGACACATCGCCGAGGGTGCGGTCATCGGGCATGCCGCCGGCCTCGCGGACGCTGGCGCTGTTGGCGGTGGGGTCTCCCTGGCCCTCGCGGAAGTGCAGGTTGGGTGAGATACAGACGAAACCGTTGTGGGCCAGCTTGCGAGCCATTTCCTTGGTGGCCTCGTCCCAGCCGGGCATGTGGTGAATCATTACGACGCCGGGATGGGGACCTGGGCCCAGGGGGCGCGCCAGGTAGGCGTCGATCAGGTCGCCATTGTGACCGTGAATGTTGACTGTTTCGGCAATCAGTCCTTCGTAAGGCATTCCATAACCTCCAATTTGGTGTTGGTGTTCCCGTTCTTCAATTACCGGACAACCGCGCAAGGCGCATCCGATATTGTGGGCAGATTACTACGCGGTCTGTTGGGTGTCAATTGACAGGTTGGTTAAAGGTTAATTAGTATCCCAGCATGGCCAAGGCCAAATTGCGTACAGGAAGAGCGACATGCCTCAGAAGGAAATAATCACCCACCCACAGATAGCCCAGGGGAGCAACCCGTTGTCGCAGGCGACCCGATTTGGGGACATGGTATTTGTCCAGGGGTGCACCGGCCGCCACCCCACCACCGGGGAGAATGGAGCGGACATTCGGGAGCAGACCCGGTTCGCGCTGGAGCGGGTCGGGATGATCCTGGAAGAAGCGGGGACGTCCCTGGACAACGTGCTGACCAACACCTGCTACGTTACCAAGCGGGAAGACCTGCAGGGTTTCAACGAGACCTACGCCGAGTTTTTCCCGGGAAACTACCCGGCGCGCACGACGATAATTGTGCAGTTTGGTCAGCCGGATAATTTGGTGGAGATTACGACCACCGCCTGCATACCAAGTTAGCCGATGCGGCACGGGAGTGCAGCGCTGGGACCCGGTTGGCGCCGTCACCCCCATCCTGACCTTCCCCCAGCGAGGGGGAAGGAACTGATTCAGAGACTCGCTAGAGCTTGCGGTAGACGATGTGGGAACGGTTGCTGGTGTGGGGGCGAATCATGGGCGCCCAGTCGCCGGTATCGGAGGCGGCCACCCACGCATCGGTGAAAGGCACATCGGGGGAATCGATTTCGTAGACGGCAGCGTACCTGGCGGTTCCCTCAACGTCGGTTGATTCCAGCTTGTACCGGGTACAGCTGTGGACGCCGGGGGCTTTGACGATGTTGGGTATGTGCTGGGTGTCGTAGATGCGGTTGAAGTCCGCTTCGAGTTCTTCTGGGATGTCCATTTGGACGAGGTAGATGTAGTCGGCCATCGTACAGTCTCCTAGAGTATGTTTCTTGCAGGTATTGCCGGCATTGACGCGAATGTCTGCCGGGGCTAGAATTGGAACCCAGCGACCGACAGTGAGCCGCTCCTTCAGCGACTCCCGGTCGCTCCTTTTATGGCGTATACAGGCAAGCCTGGTTGGTTGAAGAAACAGTCCGCACCTTCGGCGAGGGTGCGGACTTAGTCTTGCCTGGTGAAAGACCCGCCGGGCCTAATAGGTCAGGTCGGTTTCAACGCCTTCGGGGAGTTCCACCTGGAGGGCCTGGAGGCTGTGGGCCAGGCCGTGGTAGTAGGCGACGACTATAAGAACGTCAACGATGCCGGCATCGCCAACGATGGAGCGCATGGCCTCGAAGGTGGCGTCGGATATGCGGTGTTGACGCAACAGTTCCAGGACGAACTGGACCACGGCAGCGTCGTTGGTACCGAGCCCGG
The DNA here is from genome assembly GCA_034422655.1 of Dehalococcoidia bacterium. Lineage (GTDB taxonomy): Bacteria > Chloroflexota > Dehalococcoidia > Lucifugimonadales > UBA3495 > Bin22. Next base: position 4,878 of record DAOUJN010000032.1, on the reverse strand, counting down.
CGGGGGCGCGAAACTCGCGGATGGCGGCGATCAGGTCGTCACCAAGGTTTGCTTCTTTTGCGCCCCGCTGGTTGACGGTCCAGACGTAATGGCCGCCGGCTTCGCGGGCTGCAGTTAAGATTGCCACTGCCTTAACCCGCGGGTTCAGGTTGGTTTCAAACCTCACGTAGCCACCCAGGCCGGCAAAGGCTCCGGCGGCCTGGGGGTTATTCAGCAGGGCGGCATAGTTGCGCTGCACCCCGCCCCGGCTGATTTGAATGTCGTCCCACACCGCCTGGCCGGCGGCGTCCATGTTCTCCCTGGTGGCGAAAGGAACTCGGGCCATTTGAACACTCCTGGTTGTTGTTTAGCTTGCGCTTTGTTTGTCCGCTTTTGGCGGCGGCTCGGTGAAGGTCTCGCCACGCGCTTCCGCCTCCTGCCGCCGTTGGAGCCAGGTTTCCCAGAGGACCTGGATCTCCTGACGGCCTTCCTGACGGCCTTCCTGGCGGCCTTCCTGGCGGCCCTTTTGACGGCCCCCTTCCACGGCTATCCGACGTTCTTCCAAGTCTTTTCTACGATATTGCTCGCGCAAAATGGCGGAAATAATCATATCTCCTCCCTCAGCCAGGACATAGGCGCCAATTAGCGACGCGCCGGCGCCTCGAACCAACTGGTCGGTCGCTATGGTCTGAATTTGCAGCCAATCAACGGTACCCGTCCTCGCCAATTCGCCCAATGTATTCGTAACTGTGAGATACAAGCTGCCCGAGCAGAACAGCCCGTAAAACCAACGGAGGGCACCCCTAGAAAGGCTAGGGATGCCGAACCGCTGTTGGTCTTCCGGGTCTCTCATAGGGCCTTTCTAGTCAGCGGCCTGCTGCACGTTTTCTCCGTTCTTTTCCCAGAGGGCTTCCAGGATGGCGCCGGGGGACATGGGGAGCTTTTCCATGCGGACACCGACGGCGTCGTGGATGGCGTTGGCGATGGCGGCCATGGGGGGTACTATAGGCACTTCACCGACACCCCGGACGCCGTAGGGATGGCCGGGGTTGGCCACTTCGACGATTACGGTGTCGATCATGGGCAGGTCCAGGCTGATGGGCATGCGGTAGTCCAGGAAGCTGGAGTTGACCATCTGGCCGTCCTGGCTAAAGTAATATTCTTCGTTCAGGGCCCAGCCGATGCCCTGAACGACGCCGCCCTGCATCTGGCCTTCCACGTAGCTGGGGTGGATGGCCTTGCCGGCGTCCTGGACGGTGGTGTAGCGGAGGATATCGACTTTGCCGGTTTCGGGATCGACTTCCACGTCCACAATATGGGTGGAGAAGGCGCCGCCGGCGCCCCGGGGGTCGACGCTGACCTGGCTGGAGATGGGGCCGCCACTGCCGTTCAACTGGGCAGCCAGTTCCTTGAAGGTCATCTTCAGGTCGGAGTCGGACTTGTGCTGGAAAACTCCGCCTACCAGTTCGACGTCTTCGGCGGACACTTCCCAGATGGTAGCGGCCCGGTCGATCATCTGGTTCTTGATGTCCTGGGCACACTCGTAGGCCGCCCAGCCGCTTGCGAAAGTGGTGCGGCTGCCACCGGTCAGGAAAGTGTAGCCGACGGAGTCGGTGTCGGCCACGCTGGGGCGAACATCCTCGGCAGGAATGCCCAGGACTTCGGCGGCCTGCATGGCGATGGAAGCGCGGGTACCGCCGATGTCGGTGGAGCCCTCCACCAGGGTGATGGTGCCGTCGGCAACCACGCCAATGCTGCAGCTGGACTGCATGCCAATGTTGAACCAGAACCCGGAGGCAATGCCGCGGCCCTGGTTGGGGCCGGTCAGGGGAGTGTTGTAGTGATCAGTAGCCTTGGCGGCCTCCACAACCTCGACATTGCCTATCACCGGAAATTCGGGTCCGTCAACCCGGCGGGTGCCTTCTTTGGACGCGTTGCGGAGGCGGAACTCGATGGGATCCATCCCGATTTCCCGGGCAATTTCATCCATCACCTGTTCGCCGCCGAAGGCGCCGATAGGAGCGCCGGGGGCCCGGTAGGGAGCAACCTTCGGTTTGTTTACGACCACGTCGTAACCTTCGGCACGCACGTTTTCGATGTCGTAGGGGGCAAACATGCACTGGGCACCCATGGTCACGGGCGAACCGGGGAAAGCGCCAGCTTCCAGGGCCAGGGACGCATCGGCGGCAGTTATCTTGCCGTCGCGGGTGGCGCCGACCTTCACCCAGACGGTGGAACCGGAGGTGGGGCCCGTGCTTTCGAATACGTCGGTGCGGGACATGAGCATCTTGACGGGCTGGCCGGTCTTCCTGGAGAGGATGGCGGCCATGGGTTCCAGATAGACGGGAATCTTGCCGCCGAAACCGCCGCCGATTTCCATCGGGACTACCTTGATTTCGGAGACGGGCATGTCCAGAATCTGGGCCAGGGAGTCGCGGGCGCTGAAGGCGCCCTGGGTGCTGGTCCAGACGGTGAGCTTGCCGTCGGCGTTCCAGAGGGCGGCGGCGTTCTGGGGTTCAATGTAGCCCTGGTGGACGGTGTTGGTCCGGAAGGCCCTTTCGACGACAACATCAGCCTCGGCAAAGCCCTTATCCAGATCGCCGATCTCGTACTGGAAATGGGTGGCTACGTTGCTCAGCTTGTCGGTGCGTTCGCCCAGGTCGGTGGTGGTCATGTCCTCGATGACCAGGGGAGCACCGTCCCGCATGGCGTCGGTAACGTCAATCACGGGCTGGAGCACCTCGTACTCAACCTCGATGAGACCTACCGCAACTTCGGCCACGTGGGGATTGGAGGCGGCCACGGCTGCCACGGCGTGGCCGCGGTAGAGAGCCTTGCCCTGGGCCAGGATGTTCTCGCTGGAGAAGCGGACGCCACGGCCGGGGTTTTCCATGCCGGCGACGGGGAGGTCCTTGCCGGTGATGACGGCCTTAACGCCGGGGTAGGCTTCGGCCCTGCTGGTGTCGATGGACTTGATGCGGGCGTGGGCGTGGGGGCTGCGGAGGACCTTGCCGTGCAGCAGGCCGGCCATCTGGAAGTCGCCGCCGTACTTGGCCCGGCCGGTAACCTTGTCGGTACCGTCGTGGCGGACGGGGCGGGTGCCGACGACGCTGTAATCGGTGTTAGAAAGAACGATATTGGACATAGCCAACCCTCTCGACTGGTGGATTTTATGGGACTTGAGCCTGGTGGGGGAATTGTACCATATAGGTGGGGGGTTAACTCTCTTCCGGTTGCAGTTCGCTGAGCTCCCGCAATACGCGATCCAGGCGGTCGCATAGGAGGTCGATGTTGGCAGCAGCGGCTTGGTGGGAAATAGCCCAAGTCCTAAGACCTTCGATGGATATGTCGTCCGCGAATAGGTCGAGGCCAAACTGAGAAAACCATTTCTCGCAAATACCAGTCAATTCGGCCGGAGCGTCATATATACCCCAATCGACCATTCCGAAGGTGAAATCTCTGGTGTTCATCCAGGAACCCCGGCCGGCAGTGGGGTAAATCCAGGCTACCGAAATAGGACTTCTCACTGCCGGGGTTCTGTAGCGTAGGCTAATGCCTGAATCTCCGAAAAACACGATGCCTCCTTGCTGTTCGGTAACGTCCATAAGGCGCTGAGCGGCGTGTGCAGCGTTGACATCCTCAAATTGCGCCAGGAATTGCTCCCGAGTTAACCGCCGGCGAATGCGTTGGCCAGATGCGTTGCGTTCCTGTTGTGCCGTCGCGGCGGTCCGCCCAATAACCCGGGGAACAAGGGTGCTACCGGAATCTCCCTTGAACTGCTTGATTTCAACGGCAAGAACTTCAATGTCAGGCATCTGTTTATTGAGAAACTCGACAACCCGGGTAAGTTCGTCTGGGATACCATCGGCGACGAAAAGCAGGCGCAACCTGGCGGCTCGCAAATTGGTTTCTACGTCGTGCCAGAACTTTTCGATGTCTGGTTCTTCCTGTAACAGTACAGCCAGTTCGGCATCGGGGTCGTCGGCTCGTGACTCGAAGGCTTCCCTGATGTCACCAACATTCCAAGTCTGTGTCGCATGAGCCGCATAATCCATCATTTGGCCGACAATTTGCCGCCGAATTTCTGAACTGGATTGCCTCTTGGCTTCTACTAAAGTAGGAACAGCATCCTGGTCAATCAGCAGATGGTCCAAGGACCAACGGTTGCTACCTCCAATGATGTCAGCGATGCCTTGTTCCCTGCCAATCAGGATGAAGCGGCGGGGGTTATCGGGGTTCATTTGCTCTCCAGACAGCAGGCCGGGATGTGCGGCCACCAGTTCCTGTAGCGTGTCCTCCAACTCGAAGGGTTCTTCACTCATTGGTTCCAGTTCCTTCCGTTCGTTCAAGTGAAAGATTTGTTCGGCCATTCAGGAACCTCTGTATAGCAAAGCCCCCGGCCAAGGCCGGGGGCTGGGTTTGTAGTTTAGTTTGTTGTTGGTAGCGGGGGTAGGATTCGAACCTACGACCTTCGGGTTATGAGCCCGACGAGCTGCCACTGCTCCACCCCGCGCTGTGGGGGTATATTCTGGAGATGCACCGGAACAAGAAACCCTGAGTAATTGCCCTGAAAGCTTATCACTGCTGCGTCTGGAGTCCATAACGTGGGTCAAATCGCTCGACCGGTTAGTATCGGTATGCTGAAACTGTTACCAGCCTTACACATCCGACCTATCAAGCAGATAGTCTCTCTGCAGTCTTACTCCCGAAGTTAATCGGGAAGGGAGGCCTCATCTTGGGGGATGCTTCGCGCTTAGATGCCTTCAGCGCTTATCGCTGCCAGACATGGCTACCCAGCGCTGCTCCTGGCGGAACAACTGGAACACCATAGGTCTGTCCCTCCCGGTCCTCTCGTACTAGGGAGAGGTTCCCTCAAGCCTCCTGCGCCCACGGCGGATA
>DAOUJN010000031.1:0-49157 GCA_034422655.1 Dehalococcoidia bacterium | reverse complement strand
CGCGCTCTCATGCGCGACAAGATCTGGTGGCGGGGAATTGAGAAGAACAAGCTCTACTTCAAGCGCTGCCGCCCCGTCATGGCCCGCTACCTGGGCTGCGGCATCTGCATGAAGGTCTGCCCCATCCAGAAGTACGGCCTGAAGAACGTCATGGACCACTATGCCGAGACCGGCCAGGTGCTGGGCAAGGGCACCCACGACCTCGAAGGCTACACCCTGGAAGGCAAGGGCTACTTCGGCCCCGGCGAAATGCCCGTCTTCGACGCCGCTTTCTTCGACATGCCCCACGGCGGCACCGACGAGTACGCCTTTGACACCTTCAAGGAACAGGCCCGCGCCACCGGCGGTGAGGTCTCCGACGAAATGCTCCAGGAACTGAAGGACGGGATCCTCCGGTCCCTCTTCCAGGCCACGGACAACGTCGGCATGATGGACGAGGACGCCGACTACATCTAGCCGTTGTCCCCGGTCCATTCCGGACCAGACCAAAAGAGGGCCAGCATCACGCGATGCTGGCCCTTAACTCTTGTAATCGATTGGAGGCTGGTTCCGTCTAGTCATACCCCCGGTCGCGGAACCGGTAGCCGTAGAAGTCGCCCCCGTCCCTATCGTTCTCCACGAACACGAAGACCTGGGAGTCCTCGCCCCGGCTCCACCTGGCCATGCCGGTGCACTCAACCCTGGTGGAGTTGCTCATAATGATCCGCATGTCATAGACCTTCAGGATGGCGATGTCCTGGCTGCGGCTCAATTCCATGCTCAATTCGGCAACCGGGTCACAGTTGGCGCTTGCCAGCACGTGGGTACGCAGTATCTGGTCCACCCGCTGGCCCGGGTCCAGCTCCGCGTGGGAGTCGAAGTCCGGTCGGCGGGACGCGGCTGAAGGCGTCGGCGTGGGCAAGGCCTGCGGGGTCGCCGCCAGCGGCGTCTGCACAACCACCGGGGTGGGCGTGGGATACGGCGTGTAGGTCGGCCGGGGTGTCGCCGTGGCCGCCTGGGTAGGCGTGGGGTACGGCGTGTGCGTCGGGTAAGGCGTGGCTGTGGGGTAGGGCGAGGCCGTCGGCGCCGGCGTGGTGGTCGGGTAGGGCGTGGACGTGGGATAGGCCGTAGCCGTCGGGTAGGGCGTGTGGGTCGGCCAGGCCGTGGCTGTCGGCGCCGCCGCCAGCTGATTGGCTACCTCCGCTTGCACCGTGGCCGGCACATCGGGCCCGGGTGTGGCTTCCGGCTCCGTGGTACAGGCCGCCAATGCCGCCAGCAGCAACAGGGGCAACAAATAACGCAATGCCTGGATCACCGACTTTTTGGTTAGTTTCATAGTCTGAGAGATCCCCCAACCTTATGTAATCAACTGTAGACTATAGCAGACCGGCCCAAAACTTACCCTGAATACCCAGTCCCCTTTTGACCAGTTTGGCTCTCCAGGGCGGATAAGGCCACCGCGGCAGGGACGCCAGCGCCCGTGCCATCCTTGACCCACGCCCTGCCTGCGGGTAGGATTGGGCTACCAAAACGGCAAGCTGGGAGGCTACGTAAACATGCCGGAAAACTACACTGAGGAATTTGTCGAAGTTGGCGGCACGAAGGTGCAACTGCGCAAGGGAGGTTCCGGCGACCCCCTGCTGGTGCTGCACGGCGCTGGCGGCAGCGGCGGCTGGCTGCGCTACCTCGACGCCCTGGCGGAACGCTTCACCGTGTACCTGCCTTCCCACCCGGGATTCGACGAATCGGAGCGGCCCGAGTGGATGGAAACCATGCACGACATGGCCTGTTTCTACAACTGGTTCGTGGAAAGCCAGGGCATCCAGGGCTGCCGGGCCATGGGCTTCTCCATGGGCGGCTGGCTGGCCTCGGAAATGGTGGCCGCCGCCGGTCCCGTCTTCAGCAAGCTGATGCTGGTGAGTTCCGTGGGCATCAGGCCCAACGAGGGTGAGATAGCCGACGTCTTCATCATAACGCCCGCCCAGGTTATTGACCTGCTCTTCCACGACCCGTCCCAGGCCCCCGAATACGACCAGACCTTCGGTCAGACCCCCACGCCGGAGTTTCTGGCCATCCTGGAGCGCAACCGGGAAATGTCGGTGCGCATCTGCTGGAAGCCCTACATGCACGACATGAGCCTGGCCCACCGGCTGGCCCGGGTCAACATCCCCACTCGCATCGTCTGGGGCCGCGACGACAAGCTGGCCCCGGTGGAATGCGGCCGCCTGTTCCAGCAGGCCATCCCCGGCTCCGACCTGGTAATCATCGACAACTGCGGCCACCTGCCCCAAATGGAACAGACCGACCAGTTCCTGCAGGCGGTCAACTCGTTCCTTTAACCGTCAACCGAATTCACATGGATGTACAGGATATACAGGATAAGCTGGATTGAGGGCACAGTAACTACGGCCCCTGGCCAACCCCATCCTGTTCATCCTGTCCATCCATGTTTCAATTAGGAGGAAAGCCTTGCTGCCACGATTCCGCGTAGACCTGGAAGATGCCATTTCCGTTTCCGGCGACGACCTGAAGGCCACCGTCGCCGCCATATTTGAGAAGGTGGGCGTGCCAACCGAGGACGCCGAACTGGGCGCCGACGTGCTGGTGCTGGCCGACCTGCGGGGCGTGGACAGCCACGGCGTCTCCAACATGCTCCGCAGCTACCTGGGCGGCTACCAGCGGGGCGAAATCAACCCCCGTCCCAACATCAGCGTCGTCCGCGAGACCGCCGCCACCGCCAGCGTTGACTCGGACCGGGGCCTGGGCACCATCGTAACCCCCAAGGCCATGGACATTGCCATCCGCAAGGCTCAGGAAGTGGGCGTGGGCATGGTCACCATCGGCAACTCCCGCCACCTGGGCATGGCATCCTACCACGCCATGCTGGCCCTGGAACACGACATGATCGGCGTCTGCATGACCAGCGCGCCGCCCCGCATGGTGCCCACCTTCGGCGCCGAGCCCCGCCTGGGCACCAACCCCATCGCGGTGGCCGTGCCCGCCCGCAACGAACCGCCCTTCGTCTTCGACGCCGCCACCAGTTCCGTGGCCCAGAACAAGATTGAGATTGCCCGCCGCCTGGGCGCCGACCTGGAGCCAGGCTGGCTAGCCTCGGATGACGGCACCCCCATCATGGAGGAGGTGCCCGTCCCGGAGACCTACCACCTGCTGCCCGTGGGCGCGACCCGGGAACTGGGCTCCCACAAGGGCTACGGCCTGGCCTGCGTGGTGGACATCCTGGCCGGCGTGCTCACGGGCTTCGGCTACGGCGCCGTCCCCGGCCGTCCCAACTTTGGCCACTACGTCGCCGCCTACAACGTCTCCGGCTTCGACGACCCCGACCACTTCAAGGACGAGATGGACGGCTGGCTCCAGATGATGAAAAGCACCAAGCCCGCCCCCGGCCACGACCGGGTCCTGGTAGCCGGCCAGCCCGAAGCCGAAATGGAAGCCGTCCGCCGCCACGAAGGCATCCCCCTGCACCCCGACGTGGTGCAATTCATAAGGGACACCTGCGCGGAACTGTCGGTGCGGTGCGTGTTTTAGGGGAGCATCGCAGTCGTCGCTGGAACTCTTAGGTGTCAGTCCGAAAAAGCACTCACTTTAGGCTGTAGAGAGGTCGAATGACAGGTTTCCTGAAGTGGGCTGGCATCGGATGCGGTGGGCTGCTGGGTGCGTTAGTGACCTTTATCATACTTGGAGTTGTTGTGGGTTCGTGCTTGAGCACAAGTGCACCTTCCAGCAATATAAGCGCGACACCTTCTCCTACTGTGACTCCATTACCTCAGCCCACTCCTATAATGGCACCCTCCCCAACAGCGACGGTCCTGCCTCTGGCTATTCCTGAAAATACCCCAGTGTCTATGCCAACGCCAACATTTGCCCCCACCCCTACTTTAACGCCTACACCTGTTCCGGATCCGACGGGAACCCCTACCACAGTTCCGACTCCTACGGTCACGCCAATGCCAACGCTAACCCCGACCCCAACGGCTACTCCCACACCGACACCAACACCGACTCCTCAACCTACACCGAGACCGCTCGACTTCGAACTTGCCGACCTTCTAAACGAGTACGACACCAACAAGGTTCTTGCGAATACTCAGTATCGCTTCTTGCAGAACGGTGGACACCCTATCACTGTTTCAGGTTATGTAGCCGAAGTCGAGGAGTTATACGTTAGCATAGGGCCAAACCCAGGCGCTTCTTGGCTTTCAAATACAGCAGAGTGTTACTATTCAGATACTCGGGAAGCACTTCACTTGAAGAAAGACCAACATATCACTTTAACTGGAAGGGTTAGAGGGGAAGCCTTTGGTACCATAGAAATGTACCTGTGCGATATTTGGGAGGTACATCTGGACACTGCCCAGATATTGCAACCCCACCAAGTGCGTAACAATGTGGTGCAAGTTTTTTGCATTCAGGAGGATTCAACACTGTCTCAGATATTTGGGTCTAACAGATACCAAGGCACTGGGGTGGTAGTTGATGGGCAACAGGGGACGGTCTTAACTGCCCATCACATCGTGGAAGATTACAACCAATGCAAACGAGTAGAAGTCCTGATTCCCGGCAGCGATAGAAGGTTTAGCGCCACCGTGGAAAAACACTGTGCATCGATCGACAGAGCGCAACTACGCGTGTCCCAAGAAGGATTGAGGCACCTACCCAATCAAAGGATAAACAGTGCCTATGCTCCCGCTCAGACCGACCAAACGGTCTATTTCTGGGGGTACGGAACAGGAAGGTTGCGTTTTGAATCGGGTATAGTTGAAGAGAATTTCTGGTCGGAGACTGTTACAGTGGCAGCCCATGCTGTGGAAGGAGATTCTGGCTCTCCTGTGTTTAATGAGTCTGGACATTTGCTTGGCATTTTGACGAGAAGTAATATCTCCGACCAAGCGACCTTCAACGGTGGAGAATGCAATTAAGATCGATTCAAAACAATATCAACTCACCGGATTCAGCAGTGTAAAGGAAAGGCGCCAGCCATGAAAGCAGTCTGGTTTGAACGGAACGGCCCCGCGGAAGTAATGCAGGTGGGCGAAATGCCCCTGCCCGAACCGGGTCCGGGCGAGGTGCGCATCCGGGTGGTATCCTCCGGCGTGAACCCGTCCGACTGGAAGCGCCGCCTCGGGACAACCGCACCCATGGCCTTCCCCCGGGTTATCCCCCACCAGGACGGCTCCGGCGTCATTGACCGCGTGGGCGAAGGTGTGCCTGATTCACGGATAGGCGAAAGGGTCTGGCTCTTCGAGTCCCAGTTCGGGCGACCCTTCGGCACCGCTGCCGAGTACACGGCGCAGCCTTCGGGCCACGCCGTCCGGATGCCCGATTCCATCACCTTCGAGCAGGGCGCCTGCCTGGGCGTGCCGGCCATGACGGCCCACCGCTGCCTCTTCGCCGACGGCCCGGTGGACGGCATGGTAGTTCTGGTGCCCGGCGGGGCCGGCGCCGTGGGCAACTACGCGGTCCAGGAGGCCAGGCTGGCCGGGGCGACGGTCATCAGCACTGTCAGTTCCGACCACAAGGCAGCCATTGCCGCCGCCGCCGGGGCCAACCACATCATCAATTACCGCACCGAGGACGTTGCCGCCCGCATCATGGACCTGACCGGCGGCGAGGGCGTGGACCGCATCGTTGAGGTGGACTTCGCCGGCAATTTCCCAGTAACCGGCCAGGTATTGAAGACCAACGGCGTGGTCGCCATCTACTCCTGGGGAACCATCCAGCAACCGCCGGTGCCCTTGCAGTTCCGCCGCAGCAACACCGTCGTGCGCAACGTGCTGGTCTACGAAATGCCCGAACCCGCCAAGGAAGCCGCCATCGCCGACATCACCGCCTGGCTGGAGGCCGGCGCCCTCTCCCACCTGATCGGCCCCCACTTCCCCCTGGAACAAACGGTAGCCGCCCACCAAGCCGTAGAAGGCGGCGCCATAGGCAACGTTATTGTGGACGTGGGGGAGGGGTAGGGTCGGCTTGGGGTAGTGGAGTAATTGGGTTTACTTGCTGGACCTGTTAGTGCGGTGCGCGTTTCAGACACTGGACTGCGCATCAGGAAGCCAGCGGTCAAACTCATTGGGCAAAAGTTTCATCAGCTCTTCCGCCGTCATACCGTACACGTCGTAGGTCATATACAACTGGTCTAAGACATCGAGGAAACGCATCAAGTTTCCGGGGTTGCGCTGGTTTTCCCGTCCACCGCCGCCAAAACGTGGCTTGGTGCGCCCTGTAATTGGGTTGGTATAGAGTAAATGGGCTAGCCTGACGATGCCCTGAGAGCGAAAGGCAACCGGTTTGCCAATAAGCCGGTCAGCCAGCTGGCCTACTGAATTAACTGGCTGATTCAACATGAACCAAGCATTTTCACCGTGCAATGTATAAGTTTCGTAGGACAGTAACAGGCGATGAGCAAAATATCGCCGACTTCCGCGTCCCTCAGATGATGGGTCAATTACATAAGCGACATCGGGGTTGCGTCCCAAATCGGGATTACCGTGGGCATCGCGGTTAACCAAGCTGTTAAAGTAGAACATACCCAGCCAAGACCAGAGTCCCCAGCTTTGGCGTACCTCTTCAACTCGCAAGTGCGCCAGTTTTTGGCTGAGATATTGACCGGCCTCCCGGCGGTTGGCGAAGGTACAAAGCTCGACGCCAACGGTGGGCTCAAGTAGTTCTGAGAAAACATCGTTAGTCAGGATTTCAGATGGAAACGAGGTATCTACCCTGCCGGCGCGTAGAGCTGCAAAATAGTTTCGAGCTTCTCGAGTCCCTCTACTGTTGAGCTGGCGCAGAGGTTGTAATTGGCTATGGGTCATCGCAACCTACCTCTTGGATTCAACGTAGAGTTTACCGGCGTTGAAGCGAGTCTGCGCAAAAACCGCAACCGCGTCGTTAATCCACTGTTTGGCCTCCGCTTGCTCATCTTCATCATTAACTTCGAGCAGATTGGGGCACTTTTCGGCGTGAAACTGGCCGACAAAACCAAACCAGTCGTACCAAATACGTTGCGTATCATCCGGGTCAGCCCTTTCCACGAGTACCATGTGGGTTAGAATGGCCCGCATAACTTCGGGCAGTACCAGAGAGCGAAAGGCCTTGTCAGTGCGTACAGCATTGCTCATGCCAGCAATGTTGCGGTTGACTTTCAGCACAGGTATGTCATCAGAGCTACCAAAGTCTAACCGCCAGACTTCCTCTCCCAAGTCCTCTTCTTGCACGTGCACGAGTTCTCTGGCCTCTGAAGTGGTGGCTCGGTCCCACTTGGGTTTAACATTATTGTTTAGAGCCAGGATTTGCCGGGAATCTCCTACAGCAAGAGCCATAACACGGAACTTGGGTGGGAAGGGTACTTCGTTCAGATCCCTGTTTTCCGGAGGGCACAGACTGCCTGCTCGACCCCACTCAAAGCGCTTGGAAACACTCCCCCGCTCAGCCTCCAGCACCACTAGGGCGTCGTCCGGCAGTTGCAAATCGGCCAGATTCAGAGTGGCATTGAAGGAAGCGGAGTTTTCGCCCTCTGGGTGGAATAGCTCAATCTGAATGTGGCGGGATTGAATGTCCTTCCTTTCCGTATAGTTAAACTCCCTTATCACCCTTATCCTCCGGAATCATCAGTTTAGGTAACTCTTTCCTTAACCACTCGAACGCGAACGTCTCTGAGTTGATCAAAGCCCGTTACACTCACTGAAAAATTATGCGGGTCCTCAATGACCAGAAATAACTCGTTGCCGGCGTCTCCCGGATCCCACGTACCGCCAGCTACGTTGACCGTAAGAGAATTTTCTCCGTGAAGACGGAAATCGAACTCCCTATACTTGCTGAAAGCATCGCCCCGGTTAACGGCGTAGGAGGCTTGCAGGCGAGCGCGGCAAGGGCCCCCGGCCACCGTTGCGGGAGACAGGGCTACCCGGAAACCTGACTCGGTACGGTGTATTCTAAAGTCGGGGGTTGGCGGAGGTTGGGAAACTATGGGGCCGGCCCGCCGTTCTCTCACTGTGCTGGCTTGCGCAACTTGACCGTGTCCCCTTTGCCCGTCCCAAGAAAAAATGTCAGCCAGAGCATCCCGCTGCAGACCCTCAGGCGCTGCTTCTAGGATGCGCAGCAATGCAGCAGGAGCGCGCCGAACGCTATCAATTCTCCTTTGAGCCGCCACCCATTGCTTGGTAACCCGGTCAACCTGAGGCCGCCAGGCATTATGCGAGGGTGGTTCCGAGTCGCGGAGCATGGCTGCCAAAGGTTCGGTCTCATTGACGACCAGCAGCGCTCGCGCTGAGTGGCGCCGTATAAAGTCCATGTTAGGTATGGACAGGGTTCCCCGGACGTAATAGTCATGTCCTTCCGTAAGCTCGGGGTCGCGCTGCAGGTAAACGGTAAAGACAGTGTTCTCCTGTACGCTGTTCTTACGCTGCACGTCCGTGCCGATTCGGAAGGCCAGCAATTCGCCCGATTCATACTTGGTCCGCAGGCCAACTAGGTCCGAATACGGCTGAGTCCCCTCCTGAATACCGGTTGGCGAACCCAGTTCGGTGAACTCGTCGTCTCGAAGGTTGCCGATGTCCCGGCACATATTGAACAGCTTGCGGTAACCTAAGGCACTATGTTCCCCGGTGTCCCCCAAGTCCAGGCGTTCAATTACGTCCCCGATTGTGGACGAAGTAAGATGTTCCGGCGATCCAACACCTTCTACGGAGACCTCCAGTTGCCCGGAGATGATTGGGTAAAAATAATTGTGGACCACAGCCGCAAGCAGGCGGCTCTTATCCACTGTATCCTCATCCTGACCTCTATCAACGCGAGGAAAAGGGATAATCACCGACAGACCGGGCGCGTTGCGAAAACGCAGGTCAAAGTCGTTGATACATTGCCGGATGAAGGGGCGATGTTCCGTGTTGGACATCGCAAGGGCATACTGGAACCCGTCGTCGCCATGCTCGGCAAAATAGCCATAAGGAGGGTAGCGCTGGCCGTCAATATCGTGCTTGTTCAGCACCGCCTGCCCCATCAATAGAACATCGTCGTCCCCGTTACGGCGCGTAACAGCAATGTAAGCGCTTATTTTAGAAGCATCGGGAAACACCCACTTTCCCAAACCCCAAGACCCGTTGTCGGACGCCCGCTTGCCGGAACGCCCCACGTTGCGAAAAAACCAATAAAAGTCGTTTCCTTCTGCAGTTTGCTCCGGAGTATCATCGAACTGTTCCCAGTCACCGTTTAAGCCAGTTGTCCGGTCGTCCTCGACTACCATAAAAGGAACGCCGCCGCTAACCAGGGAACCCTGTTTCAAACGGTAAATGATGTCATCGTCCAGGCCTCCTATAACTCGGAGGTGAGGTTCAATGCCTTCAAAATAGATCTGGGCCAGTTCTTCCGACAGGGGGTTACTGATGCCGGCCAACGAGAAACGCACTCTAACCGGACCCGATGAACCGCGGGGCTGTCCGCTAGCCTTATCCAAAGCTGCGTCCAGTGAGTTCTGAACAACTTCCCTAACCAAACGCACGTTAATTGGTTCTTCCTGAAAAAACTCCCGCTCCATAGACTCCTGGTTTATTTCTGCGCGGGACATTTGTCTGAATTGCCACTTTACATCGGCCATGAATATCACCCTGTAGCCGTCGCCGTTCCGATTGTCTTGCGCGCATACTAGCATTGCCCGCGCGCAGCGTCCATAGTAAGAAAACTGCTCACTTCCCCCCGCACTACCAAACCCTTCTCCCCCGGTCTATAATCAATACTGACTACAACGTTAAACCGCCGACCCCAGCCTGCCATTTTGGGGGAAGTCATGTCGCGTTTCCTGTTTCCCCTCCTGATGATGCTGTTGCCCAGGTTCCTGCCCAACATTATCAAGTATGTTGTGTTGATCTGGCGGCTTACCGTGGACCGGCGGGTGAATATCATCCTGCGGTCTCTGGTGCCCCTGGCCCTGGTCTACTTCCTCTGGCCTTTCGACCTGATCAGGGACAACATTCCCCTCATCGGCCGGGTGGACGACATCATAATCCTGGGAATGGCCATCCTCTTCCTGGTAAAGCTGGCGCCGCCCCACGTGGTGGACGAACACCTGGGCCGGGCCGCTCCCACCGACCGCCCCGAAGACAAGGACCCGTCCCAGGTGGTGGACGGCAAGGCCCGTTTCATTGACGACGAATAGGCGAGACGGGCCGCCCATGCTCACCGATTCCGACCGCGGGCCCGACGCTGCCCGCGCAACCTGCCCTTCCCACGGCCTGGCCGCCCTGCAGGAGACGGGCATCTCCCTCTACGTCCACGTGCCCTTCTGCCAGACCAAGTGCCCCTACTGCGACTTCAACACCTACCAGGGCATAGAGGGGTTGATGTCGCCATACCTGGATGCTTTGCTGGCCGAAATAGCAACCTGGGGACGGGCCCTGGGCCATCCCCCGGTCAACACCATCTTCTTCGGGGGAGGCACCCCCTCCTACTTGCCCGACGGCGCGCTGGGGCGAATTATTGCCGCCGCCGGCCAGGCGTTTACCGTCCGCGAAGCCGCCGAGATAACCGCCGAAGCCAACCCCGGCGACCTTACCCCTGCCCGCGCCGCCAGCTTGCTCGGCCAGGGCCTCAACCGCCTGAGCATCGGGGTGCAGTCGCTGGATAACGACTTGCTCAACCTGCTGGGTCGCCGCCACGACGCCGACCAGGCCGTCACCGCTTTCCAAACCGTACGCGACGCGGGATTCGACAACGTCAACCTGGACCTGATCTACGGCCTGCCAAACCAGTCGCTGGCCCAGTGGCAGGATACGCTGGACCGACTGGCCGACCTGGGACCGGCCCACATCTCCCTGTACTGCCTGACGGTGGAGGAGGGAACGCCCCTGCACCGCTGGGTTGAGCGGGGAGAGGTGCCTCACCCCGACCCGGACCTGGCGGCGGATATGTACCAGTACGCCCGCGAACTGCTGGGCAGCCTGGCCTACCACCACTACGAAATATCCAACTGGTCGCGACCGGGGCTGGCCTCGCGCCACAACCTGGCCTACTGGCGTAACCTGCCCTACCTGGGCGTGGGCCCGGGCGCTCATTCCTGCCTGGGCGGCCACCGCTTCTGGGACATGGACCCGCCCCGTGGCTACATCGAGGCGGCGCAGCGGTGGGCCGCAGACATGGCCGCTCCCCCTGGCGCCATAACGGGCCACTGGCTGAACACCGTCGGCCCGGTAGCCGGCCACGAAGCCGTTGACGACAATTTGGCGGCGGCGGAGACCATGTTCCTGGGCCTGCGCCTGCTGGACGGGCTGGACGTGGCCCAGGCTTCCGCGCAACTGGGCATAGACCTGGCGGCGCGCTACCGTACCCAGCTTAAAGACCTGGTCGAACTGGGGCTGCTGGTACGGGAGGGGTCCGTTTACCGTCTGCACCCCTCCTCTTACCTCATTGCCAACCAGGTGTTCACCCGTTTCCTGGACTAACGACCACAATCAGCCTCCTTCCCCCTCGAACTAACCCAGACCGGCGCCTCTTTGACGATTCACCCGCCCTTCAGCTTGCCAATGCTTTACATAAGCTATAGCCTATATGGGTGGCCCCTTGTCCCGGGCCCCGAATAATTTCCTGGAGTGTAGCCCATCTTGGAATACATTAACGCCACTGCCCGCCGTTTGTTCCGACCCCTGTGCGCAAAAGCAATTCTGACTCTTCCTATCATCCTGATAATCGCAGCCCTGATGGCAGCTTGCCAGGCCCAACCCACGGAGACGCCGCTAAGCACGCCAACCCCGGTGCCTCCGCCCACCCCCAACATCCAGGCCACCATTGACGCGGCGGTGGCGGCGGCCATCAATGCCCAGACCCCCGCATCGGGGGATGCTTCTTCCGAAGAGGCCACCGAAGAACCAACTGAGGAACCCACCGAGGAGCCGGCAGAAGAACCGACCGAGGAGCCGACGGCCACTCCCCAGCCCACTAATACGCCCGCGCCCACGGCTACTCCCATCCCGCCCCCCACCGCGGCCCCGCTGCCCACGGCAACCCCGGAGCCTGCGGAGGCGCCCACGCCCGTGCCTGAGCCTACCGCCACGCCTGTCCCGCCGCCTACTCCCACGCCCCTCTGCCCGTGGCAACGCCCACACCGCGTCCTCCCACGCCCACACCCACGCCCGATGTGGTCACCATCGCCAAGATTGACAGCAACGGCGCCCATACCTGCGTTCTGTTTTCCGATGGCTCGGTGGACTGCTGGGGCAGCGACATCAATTCCCAGCTGAGCGTGCCGCTGGGCATTACCTTCTCGGACATCAGTGCGGGCGGCGCCTTCACCTGCGGCATCCAGGCCGGCGGCGAGCGGGACGGGGCCGCTTTCTGCTGGGGCAAGGACCTGCTGGGTACCTTCCAGGCGGACCGGAGCCTGAGATTGAAGGCCATTGACGCCGGCAGTCAACACATTTGCGGAATCCAATTGGACGACACCATCGTGTGCTGGGGAAACAACGACCACCACCAGACCGAGGCGCCAAAGGTGCAGACCTTTATTGACGTCAGCGCCGGCGGAAACTTTTCCTGCGGCTTGCGGGCCGACGGAACGGTCCTCTGCTGGGGAGCCAACAACAACCAGCAGCGGGACGTTCCGGAGGGAGAACTGTTCCTCAGCATAGACTCGGGGGACCGGCATACCTGCGGATTGCAGGAACTGGGGAAGGTACTCTGCTGGGGCAACGCCATAGCCGGACAGACGATGCCGCCGGATGTGGAAGGCTTCCTGGACATCGGCGCCGGCAAGGAATTCACCTGCGGTGTCCAGGGCGACGGCACCGTGGCCTGCTGGGGCAGGGGCTCGCAGCGCGACCTGGAACCCCCCGACCGGAGGGGATTCGAGATAATCACCGGCGGCGACCAGCATACTTGCGCGGTAAGGCACGACGGCGTCGTGGTCTGCTGGGGCGGCAACCGGTACCTGGGCGCCACCAATCCGCCCGACTACCTGGAAAAGCCGAGGTATTAGGGCCTAGCGAGCCAGACCCGAGAGGAGCCGAACTGGGGGAGGGCATCAAGTCCTCCCCCGTGACAGTCGTAGGAGTCCAGGAACAGGTTATAGTTACTGGCGCAGTGTAATCGTACTTTCAAGGTGAGTCTGAACTATAACTCCACGACTCCCATTTCTGGCTCAAAGGACAGGCATGATATCCAAGTACCTGCTTGCGGCGGCATTAATTGTGGCGTTCTTGACTTTCGTGGGGTGCACCACGTCTCCATCTGGGGAGACGCCGGAAGCTATTACTGTCCCTACTCCTTCGCCGTGGCCGCCGGAACCGGAATTGACACCAAGCCCCGGGGGCCAAACCCGATTCCCGAATTTGGTCACTGGTATGCCATTGACAACTCCTTCCCACCCAGAGCCAGCCACCACCTTTACCAGCGTTCCTGAAGCGCCCACAGCCAGCCCAGTTACTTCAACTGTGGAAGCAAAGACTGGAGGCGGGGCTGACCAGTCCTCCCAACCCCCAACGCCGGAACCGGAAACCGCGCAGTCCGCACCTGAGTGGCCGGAACCAACGTGGCTGACGGATATTGTGGACGCCCTCTCGCAAGGCGTTGCCGAGTCAGGAGTCTGGATTTCCAACCCGGTGGCAGCCGTTGAATCTGCGGGCTTGCAGCCGGCGAAGAACGCTGAAGAGTGGCTATCTTGGACGCCGGAACAGTATGAGGCGTATTGGAAGGCCCGGGATGGCACTATGAATACCGGCATTCAGAACATAATGCGACAGTCATACCCCGATTGGGACGAGACCTTTGGTTTTGGCGCCTGGGATGTCAACACGATGGCCGAAACCGGGGAAATGGAATGGGCAGGATTTGAGATAAACGTCCTTACCGGGCAGTTCGACCAGGCAAGGGTGAAGGAGAAACTGTTGGGTCTCGGGTATGAGACGCGAGGTTATGAAGGCCTGGAATACATGGCCTTGCCTAAGGGAACCAGGCCGGACCTGGACTGGATTCCTTTTGTTGTGGTGAATGCAAACGTCAGGAATGTCTTCATCGACGGGGATACTCTCCTTACTGCACCGACAGAGGAGCGGCTAGAGCAACTATTGGCAGTGAGGGTGGGAGAAATACCTTCCTTGGGGAACCACCCCGCCTTCGGTGACCTGGTGTTTACCATGCCAGACCCCTTGTTCATCGCCATCCTGAGTCGCAAGGCGGTGCTGGAACCGGAACATCCGAGGTCCACGGAATACGCGCCCCAACCCGACTGGGGAAGCGTGGGAGAATGGTCAGCCATGGCAGCAGCCTTTAGCCGCCCGTCACCTGAAGCCGGAAAATTGACCTTATCCCTGTGGTATCAAGGTCTGGCTGAGGCACAGGAATCGTCGGAGGAACTGTTGAGAAGATTCCAGACGTTCCATCCCAAGAATCCGGAACCTTTCTTGTTTCTACAGGAACTCTGTATCGACCATTGGAAAACGGAAGTCGTTGAATCTCCCAGGGGAGCGGTCCTGGCCATTTCCTGTCAAAGGGAATCCCGGCCCGAATCTCACCTCGTGGGAAGAGCTATGTTGAGTTCCCTAGTCGAGGGAACACTGGCGTTCCTGGTGAAGTAAAGGGAAGGACAGTCGTTGACAGTTGCCGACATGGCGTATTCGAAGTACCCCTACCCTCCAACATTCCTGTTATGCGGAGCCTCCACAGGCAAAATGGGGAATCAACTACCTGCCCCCGCGGCCCTTTGAGCCTTTTGCCGACGCCGCTCCAGGGTGCGGCGGATGTAGTCGGCGGCATCGGGGGTCTTGCAGCCCGTCTCCCCGTGGTCCACTTCCACCTTGCCGATGCGAGCGGCGGCGGCCAGCGCCTGTCCTTCCAGGATATCGTTGCGAATGCCGATGGCGATAAGCGCCGAATTCATGGCGTCCTTCACCCGGTTCTTCCTGCTGTGAATTTCGGCCTCAATCGTTTCCAGGCAGGCGACGAAATAGGCGTCTGGTAGGTCCGGTTCCTTCATGGCCAGGTGGGCCACCAGGTGCCAGCCGGCGCGGCCCGGCCACTCCTCGTCGAAGCCAACCCATTCCTCACCCTTGGCCTGCGCCATTGCCGTCTTGCCCACAAAACCCGAAAAGGCATCGGTTATCACGTAATTGTCCAGGTCGGCCAGCCAGGTCTCCAGCAGCGACTCATCGGCCTGGGCCGGGTCGGCCACCATGGCGGCCAGCACCCGGGCGTCGTGGTTTCCCGTCTCCCACAGTTCCAGGGCCAGCGAGTGGTCGCGCTTGGCGGCCTTGGCCAGCTTGTTCAGGTTGGCATAGCTGACCCCGAACATGTTCTCACCCACGCCGTGGCGGGCATAAACCTTCCGGTTCTGGGCGGTTCCCATTTCTTCAAGTTGTTGCAATGCTTCTTGGAGGTTCATATTCTCCCATCCGAGTCAGGGATGACTCAAGAATAGCATTACTACACAAGACAGCCAGATAGAAGGGGGGAGAAGTTTTGACAGTTTTGCGGGTCGCTCACCTTTCCTGGACTTCCAGGCAAATGCCTATGCGGAAAATTGTGCGGATGCTATGCTAGAAGCCTGAAGGGGGGAACAAATGGAGTCAAGACATATTTCTACGGGCTATATTGTGAAGGACGAAGGAACTTGCAGTGGCAAGCCCCGCATCGATGGCACCCGCATGAAAGTCCAGCACATAGCGCTGGAGTACGTACACATGGGGTTAAGCGTGGACGAGATTTGCAAGTCTCATCCCCACCTCACCCGCGCCCAGATTCACGCCGCCCTATCGTATTATTACGAACATCAGGACGAGATTGAGGGGGATATCCGAGAAAGCCGGGAGTATGCGGAGCGCATGGAAGCAGAGCAGCGCTAATGCCGCTGTCAATCTTGTGTGATGAACATATTCGGTACGAAATCATACGGGGACTGAGGCGTGGAGACATTGATGCGATAAGCGTGCAACAAATAGGGCTGGATGCCACCGACGATTCGCTCATCATGACAGCAGCTTATCAACAAGGCCGGGTAATATACACTGGTGACGATGACTTTCTGCGCTTGGCCGATTTGGAGACCGAACACCTGGGAGTCTTCTATCACCATCCCGATAAATACTCAATAGGAGAAGCCATTAGGGCCGTTGAATTGGCCTGCCAGGTATTATCCCCGGAGGAAGTGCGCAACCGCGTGGAATTCCTGTAGTTACCAACCGCCAATCGCTACCCCATGACCGCCAATCCGAGAGGTCACTCCCCATGTACGTTATCGGCACCGCCGGCCATGTGGACCATGGCAAGTCCACCCTGGTAAAAGCCCTTACCAACATCGACCCCGACCGCCTGCCGGAGGAGAAGGAGCGGGAGATGACCGTTGACCTGGGCTTTGCCTGGATGACCCTGCCCAGCGGCCGGGAAGTCAGCATCGTGGACGTGCCCGGCCACGAGCGGCTCATCAAGAACATGCTGGCCGGCGTGGGCGCCATCGACCTGGCCCTGCTGATCGTGGCCGCCGATGAGAGCGTGATGCAGCAGACCAGGGAACACCTGGCCATCCTCGACATCCTGCAGATCAAGCGCGGCCTGGTGGTAATCACCAAGACCGACCTGGTGGACGCGGAACTAGTTGAACTGGTCAAGGCCGAGGTGGAGGACGCGGTGTCCGGCACGTCCTTCGAGGGCTGCACCATGATTGGCGTGTCGGCCTTCTCCGGGGACGGCCTGGATGAACTCAAGGCCACCATCGACGAAATCCTGGACCAGACCGGCGCCCGCCGCGACCTGGGTAGGCCCCGCCTGCCGGTGGACCGCTGCTTCTCCATTTCCGGCTTCGGCACCGTGGTTACCGGCACCCTGATTGACGGCATGTTCGCCGTGGGCCAGGAGGTGGAACTGACCCCGTCGGGTATGCGCGGCCGGATTCGCGGGCTGCAGAGCCACAAGGAACGGGTGGACCGCAGCGACCCGGGTGTCCGGCTGGCGGTCAACCTGTCCGGCATCGCCCGCTCCGACATTGAGCGGGGCGAGGTGGTTACCCTGCCCGGCTGGCTCACTACCACCCGCCGCCTGGACGCCCATATCCGCATGGTGCGCGGCGCTCCCCACCCCCTGCGCCACAACGCCGGCGTAACCTTCCACCTGTTCACCAGCGAGACCACGGCCCGCGTCAGGCTGCTGGACGCCGACCGACTGGCCCCGGGCGAGGACGGCTGGATTCAGATTCTATTGGACGATCCCATCCCCATGGTCAAGGGCGACTACTTCGTCCTGCGCTCCGCCGAGGACACCCTGGGCGGCGGCCAGGTGGTGGACCCCAACCCTCGCCGCCGCCACCGCCGCTTCAGTCCCGAGACCATCGAGCAGCTTATGATGCTGGACCAGGGCACGGGCGAGGACATCATCTACAGCGTAGCCGACCAGGGCGGCCCCTGCGACCTGCGCACCCTGTCCCAGCGTTCCAATCTCTCCACCGAAGAGGCGCTGGAAAGGGCCCTGCAACTGGCCGAAGCCGGCGACCTGGTCATTTTGGGCAACCTGGGCTCGGAAAACGACGCGGTGGTCTATTCGTCCCGGGGCTGGGACATATTCAGGAGCCGGGTGGCCGTGGAATTGCAGGCCTACCACAACAACTACCCCCTGCGCCGCGGCGCGCCCACCCAGGAAATCCGCAGCCGCACCGGCCTTTCCCAAGGCGTATACCTGAGGGCCCTGGCCCGGCTGGTGGACGAGGAGCGCGTGGTGGAAGAGGGCCAGCAAGTGCGTCTGCCGGACTACCAGGTTACGCTGTCCCCCGAACTGGACCAGCGGGCCGCCGACTACGTGCAGTCCCTGGAGCGGGAGCCCTACTCGCCGCCCACGGAACAGCACCCGGAGCCGGAACTGCTGGGCTACCTGATCGACGCGGGCCGAGTCGTCCGCGTCAACGAATCGGTAGTATTCGCCGCCACCGCCTACCGCGAGCTTACCGACCGCATCGTGGCCCACCTGCGCGAAAATGGCTCAATAACCGTGGCCGACGTCCGCAATATGTTCGACACCAGCCGCAAGTACAGCCTCCCCCTCCTCGAACACATGGACCAGCAGCGCATAACCCGCCGGGTGGGGGATGAGCGGGTGCTGAGATAGGGGGAAGGTGCCCCATCAGAAATCAGGCGCTCTACCCGCCAGCCCGTTTGACATGACTCAAACAAGTTCGTAGGATTGCCCCAGGCCCACTACTGGCACGGAACCGGAATCGTCCTTCCTCCACCGCGAGCGGAGGCAGGGACTCAGCAGGAGGCAGCGACATGAAATTCGGCCTGATGTATGAAATCCAGGTGCCCGAGCCTCACTACCCCGGCCTTGAACAGGAACGCTACAACCAGGTGCTGGCCCAGGTGGACCTGGCCGACGAAATGGGCTTCGACTACTTCTGGACCGTGGAGCATCACTTCCTGCGAGAGTTCTCCCACTGTTCCGCCCCGGAAGTGCTGTACGGCGCCATCTCCCAGCGCACCAGGCGCATCCGCATCGGCCACGCCGTGGCCCTGCTGCCCGGCCAGTACAACCATCCCGTGCGGGTGGCGGAGCGGGCCGCGGTCCTGGACATCCTGAGCAACGGGCGCATGGACCTGGGCACCGGCCGCTCCACCACTCTCATCGAAATGGACGGGTTCGAGGTAAATCCGGAGGACACGCGAGCCCAATGGGAAGAGGCCGTCCGCATGATTCCCCGCATGTGGACCGAGGATACTTTCTCCCACGAGGGTCAGTTCTACACCATCCCGCCTCGCTCGGTAATCCCCAAGCCGGTGCAAAAACCCCATCCGCCCATGTGGGTGGCCTGCAGCCAGCCCGACAGCTTCCGCGCCGCCGGCGAAATGGGCCTCGGCGTCCTCTGCTTTAACCTGGGCGGCTACGGGCAGATGGAAGAACGGGTTGCCGCCTACCGGTCGGCGGTGAAGAACGCCAATCCCGTCGGCAAGTTCGTCAACGACCAGGTGGCGGCCCTGTGCCTGATCCACGTCGGCGAGGATGACGAGGAGGCCAGGCGCGTGGCGGCCCCCGAGGGCGAATGGTTCGTTAACAAGGCAGAGGAGCTATACCAGCCGTGGCAGGGTCGCCAGGTGCCGTCTTCCTACCAGTTCGCCGTCTCCGCGGTCCAGGAGGAGCGGGTCAACAAGACCGCCGCCGACCATATCGAGTCCGGCGCTTTCGCCATGGGCGACCCGGACACCGTCATCAAGGTGCTGAAAAACTACGAAGAGGCCGGCGTGGACCAGATTCTGTGCTTCATGCAGATGGGCAACCTGGCCCACTCCCGCATCATGGACTCAATAAAGCTTTTCGCGCGGCACGTCATTCCCTACTTCAAGTAGCGGACCGGGTTCCCCGCGCCGCACTTAAACCCAGGATTCCGTCCCTACTCTTCCCCCGTCAGGTGGGGGAACATGGCCAGCGGCGTGGCGGCCAGCAGGCCCGCGTCCACGGGCAGCGTAACCCCCGACACCCAGCGGGCCTCGTCGGAGGCCAGGAACAGCGCCGCGAAGGCCACGTCCCACGCCGTGCCGTCAAAGCCCAGGGGTCCGGCCCGCCGCCGCAGCGTCAGCATCTCTTCCGAGGTGTGGCGGGCCACCATCGGGCTGCGCACGTGCCCCGGCGCGATGCAGTTCACCCGCACGTTGTCGCGCCCGTAATGGACGGCCATGGAGTTGCTGAGCCCTATGATGCCGCCCTTGGATGCAGCGTAGGGATGGCTGGGACGCCCGCTGCCGGCCCGCAGCCCAACGATGGACGACAGGTTGACGATGGACCCTCCCCCGGCTTCAATCATCCGGGGGATGGAGTGCTTGCTGGTCAGCATTACGCTCTTCAGGTTTACGTCCAGCACCGTGTCCCACAGGTCTTCGTCCACGTCGGTTACCGACCCGGGGCCGCTGATGCCCACGTTGTTTATCAGGATGTCCAGGTGGCCATAGCGGTCAACCGCGGCCTGGGCCATTCCCTGGCAATCGTCGTTGCTGGTAACGTCGCCCAGGAACACCGAAGCCTCGCCGCCTTCCTCCCGGATGGTTGCCAGCGTGGTATCCGCATTGGCCTGGTCCCGGTCCACCAGCAGCACGCTGGCGCCGTTGCGGGCAAACAGGATGGATATGGCCTGTCCAATGCCGACGAAGTCCCCGCTGCCGGTGGCGCCGGCGCCGGTCACTATGGCTACCTTGCCGTTCAATCTTCCATCCAAGCTGCCAGGCTGAATTTGCATGGCTCTACCTCCCTTTCTTGCAGGAAATACCAGGGAACCGCACTTGTTGTCGTAATTCGGGGGCCGGAGGACTCAGTATAGGGCAGCGGCCAATGAGTGCCAAGCCGGTAATCGAAATGCCGACTTCTCCCCAACTTATGCCACGATATAACGTATAATGCCTGTTGCCAGTCGGCCCACGGAGTCGGTCGAACCAAGGAGGAACCCAAACGTCTTCACCGGAATCGCGAAACACCGGCCCCGCCGCCGAAGCCGGACCGGCGCCCGAATCGAGTCCCCGGCGCCGGCCGCCTCGTCCCGGCCGCGTCAATACCTTCGTATCCCTGCGGCACCGGAGCTTTCTGCTGCTGTGGCTCAGCAACCTCTGTAACGCCTCCGCGGTCTGGTTTCAGCAGATAACCATCCCATGGCTTGTCTGGGAAATTTCGGGCTCACCCTTCCTGGTGGGTATCGCCGCCGGGTCGCGCTCAATACCCTTCCTGGTCGTCGGCCCCTTGGCCGGGGTGCTGGCCGACCGCATTGACCGCCGCAAAATGGTGCTGGTGGTGCAGTCCATCATGGCCGTGGTGGTACTTTCCTTTGCCACGGCGATCTACCTGGGATACGTGGTAGGCGCCGTGGGCGTCGTTTATGCCCTGGTGTTTTCCGTCATCACCGGCGTGCTCCACGCGTCCATTCAGCCGGTGCGGCACGCCATGGTGGCCAACACCGTGCCTCGCGAAGACCTGTGGAACGCCATCGCCCTGAATTCCATTGCCGGCAATGTGGCCCGGGTGGTGGCCCCGGGGATGGGCGGATTCTTGATTTTCTGGCTGGGGCCGGCCCTCAATTTCTACATCGAGGGCGTCTTCTATATCCTGATGGTGCTGGTGATGATCCCCATCTCCCTGCCCTTCAGGGAAGCGGTTACCGCCACCCGGACCTCGGTGATTGCCAACCTGAAGCAGGGCTTCAGCTACGTGGTCAGCGAGCAGGTGGTACTGCGCCTGCTGCTGCTGGCCTGCGTTTCCGACATAATGATAGCCCCCATTGTTCACCTCATGCCGGTGCTGGCCGAAGTGGTGCTGGGAGGGGACGCCAGGATTTACGGGTTCCTGGTGCTGGCCACGGGAATCGGGGGAATAATCGCGACGCTTTCCTTCGCCTCCCTGGGCAGGAATTTTATGCGCGGCAGCGTGGGCCTGATAGCCCTGATGTTTCTGGCCTCTTCCGCCATTGTTCTGGGCATATCAACGTGGCTATGGGTCTCCCTGGCCGCCATGTTCGGCCTGGGGTTCTTCCGTCTCGTCTTCAAGATAAACAACAATACCCTGGTCCAGACCACCATACCGGACGGGCTGCGGGGCCGGGTCATGGCCATCTACAACCTGGACAACGGGCTAACTCCCCTGGCCAGTATGGCCCTGGGGTTAATGGCGGAATTCTGGCGGGTCAACCTGGTCGTGCTGGTGGTGGGCATAGCAAGCCTGGCCCTGGCCATCTACGCCTTCATAGCCTTCTCCGACGTCCGGCGCATGAGATAACTCCCCAAAATGGAACCAAATGGAACGATTTTCAAAAAATGCCCAATACTGCCCATTCGTCCGCCGCGGCGGATTCGTGGATAAATTTAGCGGCAAAGCCCCTCAACAAGTGGCGAACTCATCACGGCAATGCTAGAATTGCAACGAATAGCGAGTGCTTATCTCCACAGACTCAAGGCAATGCGGAGCTGAATCCGCCTCAGGCGGACCTTTGGGATATGGCCACATTACGAAACGTCCGCCTTTGGCGGAAGGGAGGGCATTATGGTAGACCAAGCAACTGCGCTGGAGTTCGGCCTGGCAATGGGTTCGCCGGACATTAAATCGGTAGGGCCACTGGCTTTTGGCCCCGAAGGCGTCATGTTCGTGGGGGATAACAAGGGAGCCGCGATTTTCGCCCTGGACGTCGGTGAAGAAACGACAACCGGCGATACCAGGGGCATCGACCTGGAGAACGCGGACACTGCGCTGGCATCTTACCTGGGCTGCGCCCGGGACGACGTTCAGATTCGGGACATGGCGGTCCACCCCCTTTCCGGGAACGTCTTTCTCTCGGTCATGCGGGGCAGCGGCGATGCGGCGGTGCCGGTCATAGTGCGAATTGACCAGGACGGCGCAATTTCCGACGTGTCGCTGGACGGCATCCCCTTCTCTCAAACGGAGATTGAAGACGCGGCCGACGAGGATGACCCCCGGGAAGTCACCCGCATGAAGCTGCGCACGGTGACCATCACCGATATGTCCTACGTGGACGGGCTGCTGGTGGTGGCGGGAACCTCCAACGAGGAATTTTCGTCCACCCTGCGGCGCATTCCCTTCCCCTTCACCGGGGATACCACTTCCAATTCCCTGGAAATATTCCACGTGTCCCACGGCCGGTACGAAACGGCGGCGCCCATCCGCGCCTTCGTGCCCTACCAGCAGAACCGGAGCATCCTGGCCAGCTACACCTGCACCCCGGTGGTGCAGTTCTCCGTCAGCGACTTCAGGCCCGGGGAACTGGCCCATGGCAAGACGGTGGCCGAACTGGGCGCCCACAACCGCCCCCTGGACCTGGTGTCTTTCGAAGGCGACGATGGGGAATACCTGCTGGTGGCCAATGACCGGCACCCCCTGATCAAGATTGCCTGCGTGGACATCGACGGGCAGGGGCCCCTCACCGTCCCTGACGATTCGCTGGACAGCAGCCCCGCCGACCCGGTAACTCCGGGTGTGGGCGTCCCCCGCCAGATTCTGCCCCAGTCCGGCGTCAGGCGGCTGGCCAACCTGGGTGACGACAGTGTGCTGATGCTCCAGGAAGACACAGAGGGCCACTTCCACCTGCATACCTACGGCGTGGGAGACCTGTGACCGGGGATGCCCGTTCAATGTCCCCCCACCTGGCGCTGTCCTGGTGCCAGGTTGGCGGCAAGGACGCGCTGAGGGTCAGCGGCTGGACGGCAGCTGAACTTGGTGAACTGCAAGGGCCGGATGCCGGCGAACTCCGCCGGCGTCTGGCCCTTTTGACTTCCGAGGCCCTGGAATCGGGACCTGACCCCTGGGCCACCCCGGGCGTCGCGGGCCGGTTTCAGGTGGCCGGCGACTCCGTCTATTTCATCCCCCGCTTCCCCTTCGTTGCCGGGATAAGTTACTCGCTGGTGGTGAATCAGCCTTCGGCGGATGGGGCGGACTGCGGCCCCACGGTGTTGCAAATCCAACGGCCAACGGAGGAATCAGCCCCCACCGCCACCGTAGTCGCCATCTATCCCGACGTGGACCAGGTACCCGTCAACCTGCTCAAGTTCTACGTCCGGTTCTCCGAGCCTATGAGCGAGGGCCGGGCGGAGCGCGCCGTGCAGGTATTCCGCGACGATACCGGCGAGCTGATTGACGGCGTCTTCGTGCCCATGGACCCGGAGTTGTGGGACAGCGGCCGGCAGCGGCTGACCATGCTGCTGGACCCGGCCCGGATCAAGCATGGCCTCGTCCCCAACATGGAGGTCGGCTACCCGCTGATTGAAGGAGTGCCTTTCCGGCTGTTCATCGGCCCGGAGTTTCGCGACGCCAGGGGCCGGGCGCTGAAGGCGGGGGCCGAACGCCGGTATGAGGTGGGCCCCGAGGTGAGATCGCGGATTGACCCCGGCCAGTGGCGGCTGACTGTCCCCTCCGTCGGGTCGCTGCAGTCCCTGTCCGTGGAGTTTGACCGCCCCCTGGACCATGCCCTCCTGCAGCGCTGCCTGTGGGTCAAGGGCCCGCCGGGAACCCCGTTAGCCGGCCAGGCCATATCTGGCGCCGGAGAGGGAAGCTGGACCTTCACCCCCGAATCGCCCTGGACTCAGGGCGCCCACCAATTGGTGGTTGAGCCGCAGTTGGAAGACCTGGCCGGCAACTCTCCGCTCCGGGTCTTCGACCGCGACATGACCGAGCAGGATGATGGGCCATCCCCGACCGGGCCCCTGACCGTCGGTTTCACCTGTTCGCCGGGCTAATTGAGCATCGGATTAGAGCTGATGGCTAAGTTTCCTGCTCACCCCGAGCTTATTGAAGGGCCGGCCGTTCATGGTTCGACAGGGATATCCTGGGCTTAGTTGACTCGATCCCCCGGTGCGGCGGGCTTCCCCAACCAGGGCACGGCTTGACGCGAAATGCCGTTTAACATAGTATGGTGCCTGAATCCGCATATCCAAAGTCAGTATTTTCAGCTTATGGACGGGATAGAGCGCAATAACTACAGAATTATTGGCGCTTTTGGCAAAACTGTGAGGATTTCGTAAGCGACCCGGTACCAAGCGAAGCCTACTCAAATCATGCTTGCAGGAGGAATGGAATGGCAAACCAGGATATTGCATTAATGGCCCACTTAATGCGCCGTGCCGGCTTTGGCGCGACGTACGAGGAACTGGAGGCCCGTGCCGCCAAGGGCTACGAGGCCACTGTGGAGGAGTTGCTGAATCCCGACACGCAGCCTGCCATTGAGCGCGACGTGTTGATGCGCTATCAGCCACAGTGGGTTTCTCAAGCAGGCCTTGAAGGCCAACAGGAAGAATGGGCCTTCCGCATGATCAATACCAGGCGCCCCCTCGAGGAGAAGATAGCCCTCTTCTGGCACCAGATTTTCTGCACCGGCCACGCCAAGTGCGAGTACCCCAGGCAGCAGCAGATTGAACTTGACATGTTCCGCACCGTGGGATTGGCCAGCTTCCATGACCTGCTGATGGGTCTGGCCGCGGACCCGGCCATGGTGTTCTACCTGGACAACTGCATGAGCCACAAGGACGCCATCAACGAGAACTGGGGCCGCGAGCTTCTGGAACTCTTCTCCATGGGCGTGGGCATGGACGGCCAGGCCAACTATTCCGAGGACGATGTCAAGGAGTGCGCCCGGGCCTTCACCGGCTGGACGGTGACCAACTCCATACCCAGGTATCCCTATGGCAAGTACGAGGCCGCGTTCATCTACGACCCGTCGGACCACGATTACGACGACAAGACCTTCCTGGGCGAGACGGGCAACTGGAACGGCGAGGACATCGTCAGGATTATCGTCCGGCAGCCCGGCACGGCCCGGTTCATTGCCAGGCACCTGTACAACTTCTTCGTCGCCGATGAGCCCCAGGTGCCGGCCTGGCAGAACACGCCGCCCCGGGACCCGGAAGCCATCAAGCTGCTGGAGGACGAGTACTTCCGCTCCAACTACGACATCCGCTCCATGCTGCGGGTGTTGTTCAACTCCGACTTCTTCAAGGACTCCCGCTTCACCAAGGTGAAGAGTCCCACGGAAACCGTGGTCGGGACCATGCGCCTGGTGGGCGATTTCGATATGCCCAGGCCGGGGCTGAATGCCATGGCCCTGTCCATCCGGTACATGGGCCAGGACCTGCTCAATCCGCCGACGGTGGAGGGCTGGCATACCGGTCGGGAATGGATTGACAGCGGCACCCTGGTGGAACGGATTAACTTCACCGCCGACGCGGTGGGCGACACCAGTCACCGGGGAATCCAGTCAATCATCAACCGTCTGCGCTCCCAGGGCGACACCATCACGCCGGAGCAGTTGGTGGACGGCTGCCTGGAGATGCTGGGCTCCTACCAACTGGCCGACCTGACCCGAAACGAGTTGGTGGAACTGGCCCGCAGCGAGGGTGAGATCAACACCGGCGCCGAAGAATTCGGCACGCGGGTTGGCCAGATGCTGCAGTCCATCGTATCGACCACCGAATACCTATTCGCGTAACGAAAGGGGGAAGTATGACATCCACCAAGAAAGACCCCGTGCTGGTGGTGCTCCAGTTGTCCGGGGGGAACGATGCGTTGAACACTATCGTGCCTTACGGCGACCCCCTGTACCTGGACAACCGGCCCAACGTGAGAATTGACCTGGACCGGGTGCTGCCGATCAACGATAACATCGGCTTCAATCCGGCCATGGCGCCCATGAAGCGGCTTTACGATGAGGGCAAGGTCGCCATTATCCAGGGCATTGGCTATCCCACGCCCAGCCGCTCCCATTTCCGCTCCATGGATATCTGGCATACCTGCGAGCCGGAAAAGGTGGGCGACGAGGGCTGGCTGGGCCGCGCCGTCCGCGACCTGGACCCCAACAAGGAAAACGTGCTTACCGGCGTCAATTTCGGCCGCGGTCTGCCCCGGTCCCTGGTGGCCCCCGGTGTACCCGTGGCCTCCGTCGGCAACCTGGAGACCTACGGCGTTCTGACCGGCATCGAGATTGAGGAGCAGCGGTCCAAGGCCCTGGACGTGTTCTCCCGGGTTTATTCTCCCATGCTGGGACAGGGCCCGGTGCTGGACTACTTTGCCCAGACCGGCCTGGACGCCCTGGAAGGGGCCGATATCCTCAGCACCGCGCCGGCCATGTACTCCTCCAGCGTGGAGTACGGCGGCGACACCGTGGCCCAGTACATGCGCAACATCGCGCAGGTGCACCTGGCCAACCTGGGCACCCGGGTGCTCTACACCACCGCGCCGTACAACAGCTTCGACACCCACGCCGGCGAACTGATGAACCACACCCGGCTGTGGAACGAGACCTCCGCCGCCGTGGCCGACTTCTACGACGACCTGAAGGAGCACGACGCCGCCGACAACGTGGTGCTGCTGGTCTTCACCGAGTTCGGTCGCCGCGTGCACGACAATGGTTCGGGCACCGACCACGGCTCGGGCGGTGTGGCCTTCGTGGTGGGCGACCCAGTCAAGGGCGGTCTCTACGGAGAATACCCGTCGCTGGAAGAGGACAAGCTGCTGGAGGGCGACCTGCACTTCAACAACGATTTCCGGGGCCTTTACTCCGCGCTCCTGGAGAAGTGGATGGGCCTGGACGCCCAGCCCATCGTTAACGGCGCCTTCGAGCAGATGGCATTCATCCAGGAGTAGGGGCGCACGGCCATGCGCCCTACTCGACTCTGTGAGGTTCTTATGACTCCAACCCGAATATCGCACGTACAGCTACAATACAGCCACACCATCGGGCGTGGCGAGCAGTTCGGACCGGGTTTCACCTACCCGATTCACCTGGCCCGGGGCCAGGACGACCTGATGTACGTCGTCTGCCGCTCCTCCGAGTACCGGCCCGAGGGCACCCGCATCGCCGTATGCACCGTGGATGAGGAGTACGTCAACGCCTTCGCCCGCGGCGTCCCGCAGCAGGGCCCCCACGAGTACAACTTCGACGACGGTTCCCTGGTCTGGCCGGTTTGCGTGGCCATTGCCGGCAACGGTGACGTCTTCGTTTCCGACGAATGGCTCAACCGCATTTCCATCTTCAGCAGGGACGGCGAGTACCTGGGCAAGTGGGAAGAGCGTCCCGGCAGCGGCGACGGCGAACTGAACCATCCCGCCGGCATGGCCTTCGACGAGGACGACAACGTCTACGTGGTTGACAGCCTGAACCACCGGGTGCAGAAGTTCACCAGGGACGGACAGTACCTGGCGCAGTTCGGGACCCTGGGCGACGGTGACGGCGAGCTCAATATGCCCTGGGGCATCGACATCGACGGTCGGGGCAACCTCTACGTCGCCGACTGGCGCAACGACCGCATCCAGAAGTTCTCCGCCGATGGCCGCTTCATAATGACCGTCGGCAGCTCGGGAGACGGCGATGGGGAGCTTAGCCGCCCCACCGACGTGGCCGTGGACCAGGACGGCATAATCTACGTCGCCGACTGGCTGAACAACCGCCTGCAGGTCTTTGATCCGGACGGCAACTTTGCGGCGGTGAAGACCGGCGACGCCACCGTCTCCAAGTGGGGCAAGGACAAGCTGGACGCCAACCCGGAGATGTGGGGCGAACGGGAACGCGCCCAGGGCATGGAACGGGAGAAGGACTTCTGGGCCCCCAGCGGCGTGACAGTGGACGACAGCAATGCCGTGTTCGTCTGCGAAGGTCCCCGCAACCGCATCCAGGTGTACCGCAAGCAGGCCGCCACCTTCATGGGGCCGCGGCTGTAATCCTGAACATCCTTCGGCGCTAGGGAAGGCCTCCGAAATCCACGGAGGCCTTCCTGCGTGATAATGGGGACAGAATTCCCCAACATCGTCCCCCGCGAACAAGGGCGGGCCAGCCCGGCAGGAGCCATTTCTCGACATGCCCATAAGAGTAGCCCACATCCCCAACCTGGAATGTGAAGCGTTCTATTACGACATGGAGCGCCGAGGCATTGAGTTGGTGAACCTGGAACCCGGCGCCGTAACCGGGGCGCTGGAAAGGGGAGAGATTGACGCCGGCCCGGTGCCCCTGGTGGATACGTGGCGGATGGGGGACAGCGCCGTTCCGGTTTACGGGTTCTGCGTCGCATCGGTGGCAAGGGCTGCCACCAGCATTTTGCACTCAAGGGAACCCATTGAGGCCCTGGGCGGCAGCGGAACGTCAGCCGTGGCGGGGCGTATCGCCCTGGGCGCCAGCGACGCCGCTTCGGTGGCGCTGCTCCGGGTGTTGCTGGCGCAGAAGCACAACGCAGGCCCGGCAACCTTCGTCGATGAGCAGGAGGAACATGACGCCCTGCTGCTGACCGGCAACCCGTCCCTGCGGCGGCGGCGGGGCATCCGAGGATATCCTTACCGGTACGACCTGGGAGAGGAATGGCAGGCCTGGACCAATTTGCCCTTTGTCTTCTCCCGCTGGATGGCTTCCAACAGCATGGAGCGGCAGGACCGGGTGGTGTTGGATGATGCCCTCTTCGTCGGGCAGGAAGACTGGATGAACAACCTCTACAAGGAAACCGGCCCCCGCAACGACCTGCTCATGCTCCCCCGGGAAGTGTTGGAGTACGTGCAGGGCATGAGGTTCTTCATCGGCGTCCCCGAAGAGCGTTCCATGGCGCTCTTCCGGGAAAAGCTGGCGCTACTGGAAGACGCTTGAGTCTGATTGGAACACCGGCCAGCGGCCCCAGCGGACCGGCAATATCGCTCCCGGTCCTGCCGACCCGCTGCTGTCTACCCTTGCCGGGCTGTCTCTCGCCTTTGCACCCAGAAACTGCGGCGCTGGAAAGGATAACCCGGAATGGATATGCGTCGCCGCTCTTCGCCAGCGAACAGACCGGCAAATGAAATGGGCGCTCCCGCTTCATAGGCGGCGGCAACCATTTTGACGAAATCCACGGCGGCCGCCGGGTGTTTACCGCCGACCCTGAGCAGAGAACTAAAGGCCGGAACCTCCGAGAGGTCAACACCATTGCCGCCGGTTCCGGCAGGCCCGATTTCAACCACCATGCCGACTCCCGACCCCGCCAGGGTTTCCAGGCCCGTCCGGAAGGCATCCTCAGAGCCTGCCAGCCGCCGCCAGTAAGCGTTGTCCAGTGTACCGGAACCCTGAATTAAGGCGCCGGATACCCCGCTTACCAGGGTCAGAGTTGGCGGCGACACTGGAATGACGGGCAACGCAGCATCCGGGCCTGTAAGTTCGGAGGCTAACTTTAGTCCTTCCGCCAGCCCCAGGGCGCCGGCTGCGTGGGCCGCGGAAATTTCCCCCAGACCTTGGCCGAGAACCGCCGCAGGACGGACGCCTACGCTTTCCCACAGGGCTGTCAAGGCGGTGTGAAGGGCAACCATTGCGGCATTGGTCCGCCCCGATTGGTGCGCCCGATCTTCCCCATTCCGGTCTTTGTGGAAAAGGGCATCCAAAAGAGAGGCGCCGCCCTGCTCCGTTGCCAGTCGGTCACAGTGGGCCAGCGCCGAGCGGAATACGGGCTCCGACAGGTACAGTTCTTCGACCATCCTGGCCCAGTCGCCGCCGGCGCCCGAATACAGGAAGGCCACTCCTGGCGCCGCGGCAGATGCGGGTACGCCGGAGGCAATTGACGATTCCTTAACCCGCTCCAGCCCTTGCCGCAGGTCGTCGCAATCATGGAAAACCACGCCCGAGCGACAGGGGAAATGACTGCGTCCAACGCCAGCCGTCCAGGCCATGTTCGCCAGGAATTGGGCTGGGTCGGCTTCCAGCGATTCCCGGACCTTTCCGCTGTCCAGCCAGGAGAGATACGCCCCCGCAAGGTCTCGCAGGGCCTCCGGGGACTTGCCGGACAGGGGCAATACCCTGGCGTTGCGGACTGCCTGCTGTTCGTCCGACGCCTGTATATCGCCCAGCCGAGGCGACAGGGCCACGGCAGTCCGCTGGGGCAGACCGTACGGCCACCCAGCAGCGACTGGGGAGTCGTGCCCGTCGACCGGGCGGCGGCAACCCTCCAGAACTACGTGGGCGTTGGTGCCGGAGAGACCGAAGGCGTTCACCGCCGAATGGGGCGGCCGGCCAGGCAGGGAAGGCCAGGGAGTTTTCTCGGACGTTATCCGTACCGGCATCCGTTCCCAATCGAAGTTGGGATTGGGGTTGCGAAAATGGAGGTGCGCCGGGATTATGCCGCGCTGCATGGCCAGAACGGCCTTGATGATGCTGGCCATGCCCGAGGCCCATTCCGCGTGGCCGATGTTAGTCTTGACAGAGCCAAGCAGCAGGGGCCGGTCCGTCTCCCTTCCACGACCATAAACTGAGGTCAGAGCACGCAGTTCGATGGAATCGCCCAGTTCAGTACCGGTACCATGGGCCTCCACGTAGTCCACGTCGGCAGGAGCAAGGCCCGCCATGGCCAGGGCGTCTTCCATAGCCCTTTCCTGGGCCGGGCCGTTGGGCACCGGCAGCGCGGCGCTTGTCCCGCTCTGATTAACCGCCGTTCCCTTCACCAGGCCCCAGATACGGTCGCCATCGGCCTCCGCCTGCCTTAGCCGCTTCAGGACGAGCACGCCGCAACCCTCGCTGCGGACGAATCCGTCGGCCGTGGCATCAAAGGCATTGCAGCGGCCGGCGGCAGACAGCATTCCCATGTCGCGGTGGAAACGAGCAATTGGCAGCGACAGGGTAGTGTTTACGCCGGCAGTAAGAGCCAGGTCCACTTCCCCTCGGCGCAAGGCCGCCGCCGCCTGGTGGACCGCCGCCAGGGATGAGGCGCAGGCCATATCCACCGGCATTGCCGGCCCTTCCAGCCCCAGAACAAAGGCGATTCGTCCGGCGGCGAGGCTGGGGCTGGTCCCGAAATAGAGGTCGTCCTGGCCCCGGTCGGCGATGACCTCACGATATTCGCTGGTGCCAATGCCGGCATAAACGCCAGTGCGGCTTGCCCGCAGGCTTTCCGGATCGACACCGGCGTCCTCCAATGCGTGCCAGGTGGTCTCCAGCAGCAAGCGCTGCTGGGGGTCCATCATTCGCGCTTCAATGGGCGATATTCGGAAGAACCGGTTATCGAACCGGTCCAGGTCTCCGATGAACCCACCCCGCCGGAAAATGGCCTCCTGTGCCGACGGGTCGCCGGCCACACCTTCCCAGGGACCTCCGGCAGGGCGGCCGTCGGTAATTGCGTCTCTTCCGCTCTCCACCAGGTCCCAGAAGGACTCCAGGTCCGGTGCGCCGGGGAAGCGGCAAGCCATTCCCACGATGGCGATGGCATCTTCGTCCGTGTTGACAGCCCGCAGCGGGCTCTGCGGCTGGGACGCTGCCGCGGGTGGGGTGCTGTCTGAGCCCAATACCCGGCTTAACTC
This sequence comes from Dehalococcoidia bacterium, assembly GCA_034422655.1. Lineage (GTDB taxonomy): Bacteria > Chloroflexota > Dehalococcoidia > Lucifugimonadales > UBA3495 > Bin22. Next base: position 17,441 of record DAOUJN010000031.1, on the reverse strand, counting down.
CTCACGCAAATGGCTGGCCAGGGCAGAGATGTTGGGATAGTCGAACACGGCGGTGTTGGAAACCACATATTCGCCGGACAGCGTGCGGTTGAGACGGTTGCGCACTTCCACCGCCATGAGCGAGTCCATGCCCAGGTCGAAGAAGCCTACCGTGGGCGCGGGAGACGTTGGCATCCGCAGCACCGCTTGCAGTTCCCGCTGCAGGAAGGGGATGAGCGTCTGCTCCCAAGAATCGGAGGGCCTTTCCCGAAGCTGCGACAGCAGGTCCGCCGTATCGGCGGCGTCACCAGTATCGCCTTCATCCTCTCTGGGCAGCAATTCGGCCAGGAAAGGCGGCGGCTCCTCAAAGTTGTCCGCCAAGACCGGCCAGTCCACAGACGCCACCATCCCGAAGGTCAAATCCTGGCGCACCAACTCCTCAAAGGCCCGGAGTCCCTGCTGGGGGCTGAGCCAGCCTGTGCCGGCTGCCTCCAGCTGGCGTTCGATTCGTTCGCGCTGCTCTTCGGCCTCGCCCAGTCCCGACCAGGCGCCCCAGGCAATGGACTGTCCGGGCAGGCCCAGGGAACGCCGGTAACCGGCCAGTTGGTCGAGGAAGGTATTTGCCGCCGCGTGATTGCCCTGGCCCGAGTTGCCCACCACGCCGGTAATGCTGGAGAAGAGGACAAACAGGTCCAGGTCGCGGTTCAGGGTAGCCCGGTGCAGCTGCCAGGCGCCCAGCACCTTGGGCCACAGGACCTGCTCGAAGCGCTCCCAGGTCTGGTTGCCCAGAGAACCGTCGGAAAGTACCCCTACGCTGTGAATGACGCCGGCCAGGGGCGGCATGTTGGCGTCGATCCTGGCCAGCATTTCATCGATGGCTGCGGAGTCGGTCATGTCAGCCAGTTCCACCCGCACGTCGGCTCCTTGCCGCCGCAGGGTGTCGATAACTTCTTGCGCCGCCGGGTCGGGGGGCCGACGTCCGTTCAGGACTATCGCACCCGCGCCTCGGTCGGCCAGCCAGCGGGCTACCACCGTACCAATGCCGCCGAGTCCTCCGGTTACCAGGTAGGAGCGATCGTGGCGCAACTGACCACCGGCCAAACGCGGCATTTCCAGGACGTTTTTCCCAATGTGACGGGCCGACCTCATGAACTCCATGGCCGCCCCCGCTTCCGAGACAGGCCAGCGGGTGTAGGCCAGCGGCTTCAACGTGCCGCTTGAAATCTCTTCCATGACGGTCCGAAGGACCCTGCCCGGATGGGAAGGTTCGTTCTTCTTCAGGTAGTCCAGTTCGAGAATGGAATAGACGACATCGGGTCGCGATGCGGCCATTTCCTCATCGGTCCAGATATCCCGCCGGCCCATCTCTACGAAACTGCCCCTCTCGGCCAGACAAGACAGGCTGGCCTCGATGAACCCGGGGCCGGTGAGGCTGTTCAGCACCATGCTTACGCCGGCGCCGCTCGTTGCCTCCAGGACCTGCTGGCCAAAATTGGTGGTGCGGCTGTCGAAAACGTGCTCAATGCCCAGGGACCGGAGGTAGGCCTGCTTGGGCTGGCTGGCGGTAGCGAAGACCTCGGCTCCAACGCTTTGCGCCAACTGTACCGCCGCCAGTCCCACGCCGCCCGAGGCGGTATGGATGAGTACCCGGTCGCCGGATTTCAAACCGGCCATTTCAAAGCTCAGTCCGGCGCTCACGAAGGCTGAAGGAATGGTGGCCAGCGCCGCAGCCGGTATTCCTTCCGGCGCCGGCGCCACCAGTTCCGCCGTCGTTGCCACTTCGGGGCCGAAGGTGCCAAACCCCAGCCCTACTACCCGGTCGCCGACGGATAATCCCGTTACGCCGGCCCCGGTTTCCACTATTCGCCCGCAGAATTCCTCGCCCAACAGCGGCTCTGCCGAAGTTACGACTCCCATGCTGAGCAGCACGTCGAGGAAGTTCACACCTGCCGCTTCCACTGCAACCCGGACCTGGCCGGGTTCCAGGGATCGGCTGAGAGCAGGTTCGGCGTGCAGACTTTCCAGCCCTCCCTCCCCACCGGGCATCAGACGCCAGCCAGATTCTTCCGGCAGGTCGATTCGTGCATTTGCTGACCCACTCCGGACCAGGCGCGCTGCCAGGCGGCGGCCGTCCCGGTAGGCCACCTGAGTTTCCGGGTCTGGAAACATTAGCTCATTGACCAGGTTGACGACCTTGTCCCGGTTGGCGGGGTCCAGGTCCAGCATTCGCGGACGGAGTTGTTCCGCTTCCCGCGCCACAACCTTGCCGAAACCCCACAGGGAGGCCCCGGCCAGTTCTTCGGCGGTTTCGCGCATGTAGTCCCGTTCCAGGGCCTGCGCTCCCCGGGTTACAAACCAGAGGCCCTTTTCCAGCGAGATATCCGCATCCTGAAGGGCTTGGGCGAGGGCAAGGGCAGATTGGCCGGCGCTTCGGACATCCTCTGCCATTTCTCCTGTAGTAGCCTGCACTCCGCGCCCTTCAGTGGCGCAGCAATGAACCACGCCCAGCAAGGGCAAACCCTGCGGCAAGCTGTCAATCAACTGACGCCAGGAGTTCCTGTCGTCCGGTGCCACCGTTTCGTGCCGGATGCCCTTCGGGGTTTCGGTCTTCGCGATATCCGGCTCCGGAGTAGCCAGGACTATGGTCTGGTTTTGTTGAGCCAGGGCTGACGCCAGTTCTCGACCGAAGGCATCCTCTCCGCCCGCCACGACCCATACTCCGGCAGGCCACTCAACTTCGCGCGGGCCTTCGGCCAGTATGACTCCGGACCCCAGCGGACGCTCATCGGTTCCGCCTTCCCCACCAAGGACGGCCGATTCCACGTAGCCGGTGTCGGCCAGCGCCCGCCGCCAAACCTCGGGTGAGGCGAGGGCGTGGTCGGGGCGATACTGGTCGGAGAACCTCCACCAGCCGTCCAGCTGCCCGAACACCATGTCCTGCCAGCCCCTGCCTCGCAGGTTTTCAACAGCGATCAGCTTACCGGAGGGAGCCAGCAACTCGCGGCAGTTGGCCAGTGTCTCGCCAAGGTTCCGGGTGGCGTGCAGCACGTTTACGGCGATGACCAGGTCGTAGGCATGCAGGTCGAAACCCTGGTCGCCGGGATTCCGCTCGATGTCCAGGGGGCGGTATACCAGCGGGGCTCCCGAATCCCCGAACCTGTTCTCGGCCTCGGCAAAGAACCCGGCCGAAATATCGGTGAACATGTAAGTGAAATTGCCGGGGCGCAGTTCGGGCAACACCATCGAGGTGCCCGAACCGGTTCCCGCGCCCACCTCAAGAATCCGCAGGGGGCGGTCTTCCGGCCAGTCGGCCACAGCGGCAGCTACGGCTTCACCGAGCAGTTGGTTTGTAGCCCGGGACGCCGGGGCGGTGAAGTAATAGTCCGCGATCCCAGGCCCCTCTCGGGGGAACAGGATGGTCAAAGGGTTGGTGTCGCCCTGCAGCACTTCCGCCAGTGCGCCACCGCTCCTCCGCAGCAAGCCCAGTTCGACGGCGCCGTGAGGGTGCAGGTTGGTCAGTCGGTCGTTGAAGGCATCGGGGTCGGCCAGCGTCTCGTCGGGCAGTGGTTCTCCCGTCCCTATCATGACCTTGTATTTGCCGTCCTCTCGTTCCAGCACTCGGGCGTCGGCCAGGAGGCGGAGCATTCTCTCCAGAAGGATGGAATGTTCGGGGAGGACTCCCAGTTGTTCTCGCAGCAGCTCCAGGTCTACCATCGTGCCCGGATGGCGCTCCCAACCCAACCGGTCCAGGGCTGCCAGCGCATAGGCGCGAGACAAGAGTTCGAGGTCGTCCAGCAGGGCAGACCTTTCCTCCAGGTTTACTCCTTCGCGGGCCAGGTAGTCACCAAAGGAGCCAGTCGCCGCGGCTACACTGGACGGCGCGGCGAGAGCGTCGGCGGGCTGGAGCCGTTCGAGCAGTGGGAGTTCCCGCCACGCCACCTCGTAGAGCAAGTCCTCCAACTCTTCGGTGGCGGACAACAGGGAGGAGCGGGTGGCCCGTTTCACAGTGAATCCGGTCAAGCCGCCCAGCGCCAGGCCGTCGGGGGAATAAAACCACAGGTCACCCGTCAGAGTCTCGGGTTGGGGTGAAGGCTGTTCTTCCGGCACACCTCCACCCCCATCCTGACCTTCCCCCGTCAAGGAGGAAGGGACTATTCCGGTTACGGCATTACGCAGGCGGGCGTGGCACACCAGCCTGTCGGGCACGGGCCCGTTCAGCCAGAGGCGCTCCCAAGCAAAGGGCAGGTAGGTCGCCTCGCCGCCAAGGTCCGACAGGTGGCGGGCGGCCGACAATACCTGGAAACACCCGTCCAGCAGGAGCGGATGTATTCCCGTATCGCCACTCTCCAGCGGTATCTGCAGCGCGACCTCACCCAGGGCCTCGCCGTCGCCGCCCCAAAGCGCCTCCAGGGTGCGGAAGGAGGGGCCCAAGTCGATGCCGGAGGCAGACTTGGTCCGGTAGTAAGGGGACAGGTCCTGGGGGGGCATACCGGCCTTGAGAGCTTCCAGGTCTACCCCTTCGCCCGGTGCGGGCCTCCCAGCGGCCGGAGATATAAGCCCCTCGGCGTGCTGCGTCCACTCTCCGTCGCCCTCGCCTCTGCTGAAGACTTCGAACCTGCGGGGCTGGTTGCCCTTGGCGCCGTCGGCTACCAGTTGCACTCGCCGGCCAGGTTCAGGCGCTTCACCCTCCCGATCATATTCGGGGTAAACCAGGGGATTGAGCAGTTGGAACTCTTCTACTGCTAAACTGCCGGCTACCTCCATCGAAGGGACGGCGGCGGCCATGGCTCCGAAGAAGGCCCCGGGCATTATTACCCGGCCGTACACCCGGTGGTCTTCCAGCCAGGCCGGGTCGGAGGGGAACATTTCGGTCTCGAACATCACCTCGCCCCGGGGCGACTCGTGCCTCGTCCCCAGAAGGGGATGAGAGTCTTCCGACGCACGCCGCTGCGGGGCCGGAACCCAGAAACGCCGCCGCTGGAAGGGATATCCGGGGATGTTAATCTTCCGGCGACTTTCGCCGGCAAACAGGCCCTTGAAGTCCACCGTCAGCCCCGCCCGGTAGGCCCCGGCCACGGCGCTGACGAATGCGTCTGCCCGTTCCGGTTCAGAGCCGTCAAAGGAGGGGCGCAACAGGCTCTGCAGCACCAGGGGGCCGGCACCCCCATCCTGACCTTCCCCCGTCGAGGAGGAAGGGACTACCGTGGGCCAGTTCAGTGAAACCAGGGGGCCGAGGATGGCGTGGGGGCCAAGTTCAATTACTGCATCCACTCCCAGGTCGGAAGCAAGGGTCTCTACGCAACCACGGAATTGCACCGGTTGACGAGCGTGCTGCCGCCAGTAGGCGCCGTCCATTTCCCGTTCAGATTCCACGGGCTGCCCGGTCACGTTGCTGACCAGGGGCACGGAGGGATGGGAAACGCAGATCTCGTCGAACACGGCCTGCAATTCGTCCAGGGCAGGCTCCACCAGGGGACTGTGGTACGCGGGGCTGGGACGGAGACGCCTTACGTTGAAGCCTGCCGACTCCAGCCGGTCGGTCAAGGCATGGACTTCTCCCGCCGGTCCGCTGATAACCTGGTGGGCGCCGTTGTCCACACCAATACAAAGGTCAGAGCCGGGGTTCTCAATCCGCCAGTCGGACACCTTGGTCTCTACGATGGCTGCCGGGGCGAAAACAACGGCCATAGCCCCCGCGCGGGGCAGGTCACCCATCAACCGTCCGCGGGCCGATGCGAATTTCATTCCTTCTTCAAGGTTGAACACCCCGGCGGCCTGGGCCGCGGCAATTTCTCCCAGGCTGTGCCCCAGCACTGCCACAGGCTCTATGCCCACGCTGCGCCAGAGCGCCGTCAGGGCGCTTTCCAGGGCGTAAATGGCTGGCTGGGTCCACCGGGGTTCGTCCAGGTCGCCCTCAGCGCCGGGCCGCCCGAACATCACGTCGAGCAGAGACGTTCCCCGCTCTTCCAGGATGTACCGGTCGCAACGGTCCAGCACCTCCCGGAACACCGGTTCCTGCCGGTATAGCGCCTCACCCATACCCACCCACTGGTTGCCCTGTCCGGTGTAGACAAAGGCGACCCGGGCCGCCCTTGAAAGCGTGGCAGGCTCCGGGGCATAGGCGATGGCTTCCAGCCCCCGCCGGAGAGAGTCAGCATCCCGGAAAACCACGCTGTCCCTGAAGTCAAAATGGCCGCGGGCAACGCTGGCAGACCAGGCCAGGTCGGCAAGTGACAGTTCCTCTCCGCCTTCGTCAAGCCAGGACAAATAGTTCCTTGCCGAGTCACGGAGGGCTTCCCCGGACTTTCCGGACAGGGGGAGAATGCGAGCGGACCGCTCCACCGTCTCATCGCCCGCGGCGGTTAGACGTGGTTCGCTATCGGACGAGGTTGAATTAATCCGGGAAGCGTAGCCGACGGGCCATGAGACGGCCTTCTTGCCCTCCTCTGCCACGGAGGGTTGGCCGTAGCCCTCGACGATGACGTGGGCATTGGTGCCCGACCAGCCGTAGGAACTGATGCCGGCCCGGGGCGGCCGTCCATCAACAGGCGGCCAGTCCATCTTCTCGTCGACAATGCGTACCGGCAAGTTGGCCCAGTCAACACGGGGGTTGGGGTTGTCAAAATGCAGGTGCCTGGGGATTACACCCTGCCGCAGGGACAGTACCGCCTTCATGAAGCCGGCTATTCCCGCCGTCGGCTCCAGGTGGCCCATGTTGGTCTTGATTGAGCCCACCAGCAGGGGTCGGTCCGGTTTTCGCCCCGTACCGTAGGCCTCGGCGGCGGAGTTCAGTTCAATGGGGTCACCTACTTCCGTACCGGTGCCGTGGGCCTCCAGGTAGTCCACCTCCGCCGGCGCAACCCCCGCCTGGAGCAAGGCAGCCTCGATAACCTTCACCTGGGCCGGGGCACTGGGTACGGTGAGGCCCGCGCTGGCGCCGTCCTGGTTGATGGCGGAGCCCAGGATGACGCCCCAGATGGGATCGCCGTCCGCTTCGGCGTCGCTCAAACGTTTCAGAACGGCAATGCCGCAGCCCTCGCCCCTGACGAATCCGTTGGCCGAGGAGTCGAAGGCCTTGCACTGGCCCTCGGGGGACAGCATGCCCGCCTGGGCCCGCAGTTGGGTCAAGCGGCCGTTGAATATAGCCTGGGTACCGCCCACCAGCATCAGGTCCGCCTCACCCTGCTGAAGTATCGACACCGCCTGATGCACTGCCACCAGCGAAGAAGAACAGGCCGTATCCAGGGCAATGGTCGGCCCCTCCAGGCCCAGGACGTAGGCCACCCTGCCAGCGACGGTGTTAAAGGAAGTCCCGCTGACGGCATAGAGGCTGGCGGCGGGCTCGCTAATCTGGCTGGCCGTGGCGAGGTTCATGCCCCGATAGTCGTTGTTGGTTACCCCGATAAACGCGCCACTGCGGGTGTTACGCAACCGTTCCGGGTCAATGCCCGCATCTTCCAGGGCCTGCCAGCAGGTCTCCAGGGTCATCCTCTGCTGGGGGTCCAGCAATTGCGCCTCTACCGGGGAAATGCGGAAGAACTCGGCGTCGAACAGGTCAATATCATCCACCAGGGCGGCGAACCGGCAGGCGGGATATTGGGCGGCGGATTTGGGGTAGAACTGGCCGATGCGGCCGACACCGGAGCCGGGGTCCCCCTCGGTGATGGCGTTTCCGCCCCGCTCAAGGAGGCTCCACAGGGCGGCGATATTCGGCGCGCCGGGGAATTTGCACGCCATACCCACGACGGCAACGGGTTCCGGTCTGGCGGCGGTGGTAACATCTGGTTGGTTCATGTCATGCTCACATTTAGGGGACGGTGGGAGACCCGGCAGCGCGGGCAGAGGGAAATAGGGTTTGAATGGGTGCGGCGGACGTACATGGGCGCCGCTTCGTCAATTATATCAGCTACGGGGGCTATTGAGCGGCAGGGGTGTGAGTCTGGTTTGACATGCATTAGTTTGCGTTGATATGCTATATCAACTCTTTAGTTGTATGCCCGGGTTTGTGCAGGCCAGATATGACCAGCAGTCCTGTTTTGGGTAGCGATGCGCCGTATCCGGACCTTATGGCTGTGCTGGAGAGCCACGGCTACAGGTCCACGGCCCCCAGGCGGGCGATAGTCCGTCTCCTGGAGCAGAAGCAAGGCGGCTTTACTGCCGAGGAGATCAGCGACGAGTTGCCTTCGGTGGGGCGGGCCACGGTTTACCGCACCATCAAGCTCTTCCTTGAGGCGGGCGTCATCTGCAGGCTGCCCCTGCTGGAAGGGGCCCACCTGTACCTGCTCTGCGGGGTCGGCCACCACCACCACTCGGTGTGCGTCGAGTGCGGCGAGGTGGAGGAGCTGCGGGCCGCGGCGGTGGAACGGCTGATCCGCGCCGTCAGCGCCGATATCCGGGGAGAGATCGTCGAGCACCGGCTGGAGCTGTACGTGAACTGCGGCGCCTGCCCGGCCACCGCGGGCTGACAGCGGCCCCTGCCCCATGGAACCAATCCTGGAGGCCTTCAGATGAACCCTGCCCCCTACACCACCGATGCCAGCATGTCGCTGCAGGAGGTGACCGTCGAGCTGGACGGCTACATGGCCCTGAACAACGTCACCTTCGAGGTGGATGCGGGCACCCTGATGGGGGTGGTGGGGCCCAACGGCGCCGGCAAGAGCACCCTGTTCAACGCCATCGCCGGCCTCCTCCCCGTGCGCCGGGGCAGCGTTACCCTGAACCAGGTGGACCTGAACCGGGGCGAGCTGGCCTACGTTCCCCAGCGGGACAGCGTCAACTGGCGGTTCCCGGTGAACGTGATGGACGTGGTGATGATGGGCCGCTGCTGCCGCCTGGGCTGGTTCCGGCGGCCGGGCCGGCGGGACAAGGAACTGGTGAAGGCCTGCCTGTGCCGCGTGGGGCTGTGGGACCACCGCACCTCGCCGATGACGGAGCTTTCCGGCGGCCAGAAGCAGCGGGTGTTCGTGGCCCGGGCACTGGCCCAGGAGGCCAGCGTGCTGCTGCTGGACGAGGCCTTCAGCGGCGTGGACGCCGGGGCGCAGGAGACCCTGGTGGAGGTGCTGCAGGCGCTGCGGGACGAGGGCCGCATCGTCATGCTGGCCACCCACGACCTGAACAACCTGTCGGGCCGGTTCGACCAGGTGCTGTGCCTGAACCAGCACGTGTGCGCCTGCGGAGCCCCCAGCCAAGTCATCACCCCGGAGGTGATGGAGGAGATGTACGGTTTCCAGTTCTCCATGGACGGCGAGGGGTAGGGACCCAACCCACCGGATTCAAACATGGATGGACAGGATAGACAGGATGTGGGGGCGGCCCTTGTGGCCGCCCTGTTTTTGGGGATACCATCACCCCCATCCTGACCTTCCCCCGTCAAGGGGGAAGGGATTTTATCGCCCCTGCGGTTGTGAGTTATGATTGAGTTCCTGGTTGCGCCGCTGGAATATACCTTCATGCTGCGGGCCCTGGTGGGGTCGGTGCTGGTGGGCGTAATGTGCCCGCTGGTGGGGGCCTACGTGGTCACCAGGAACCTGGCCTTCATCGGCGACGCCCTGGCCCACGCCGTGCTGCCGGGGATGGTCCTGGGCTTCATGGTGGGCATCAGCCCCGCGCTGGCCGCCGTCCCCACCGGCGTCTCCGTCGCGGTGCTGGTGCGCGTGCTGGGCCGGCGGGCCGGCCTCAGCACCGACACCACCATCGGCATCCTGTTTGCTTCCATGTTCGCCCTGGGCCTGCTGATGCTGTCCATGGCCGGCCCCGGCAACATCAACGTGGACGTGGAGGACCTGCTGCTGGGGCAGATACTGGCAATCTCCACCACCGGCGTGTTCGTGTCCCTGGGCATCACGGCCCTGGTGGTTCTGGGGCTGTTCGTGTTCCACCACTGGCTGATGCTCACCAGCTTCGACCCGGTGGGGTCGCAGGTCATCGGCATGCGCACCCACGTGGTGGACTACCTGCTGCTGGTGCTGCTGGCGCTGGTCATCGTCATCGGCATCCAGGCGGCGGGGATCATTCTGGTCATGGCGATGCTGGTGATACCGGCGGCGACGGCCTACATGCTGGTGGGGCGGTTCGTGTCCATCATGCTCATCGCCGCGGCCCTGGGCACCGCCGCCTCGGTAACGGGCCTGTACATGTCCTTCCACTTCAACCTGCCCGCCGGCCCGGCCATGACGCTGGTGGCCACGGGCATCTTCCTGGTAGTAGCCGCCTTCCGCCGCAAAATCCCCACCTGACCCTGCCGATTCAAACATGGATGGGCAGGATGGACAGGATGGGGTTGGTTGGCCCACACGGTGTTTCGTGCGTAGGGGCGGGTTTATAACCCGCCCCGTTTGTATTTCAACCCCGTTCCGGGCCCGAAGGCATGACCGTTGCAGGGGTAGGGGCGCACGGCCGTGCGCCCCTACGTGGGTGGTGTTGGTTTAAGGGCCCTGACGGTTTTGGAGGGCAGGGCGCGGGCGGGTTATAAACCCGCCCCTACGTGGGGTTGGTGTCGGACTGGGCGCCGTTCTGCTCGTCGTCGAGCCAGCCGTAGCGCTGGGCCAGGCGGAGCCACAGGCGGCGGGTGATGGCCGCGTCACGGGCCACTTCTGCCAGCAGGTGGACGATTTCTTCCTGGTTGGACATGAGCCTCTCCAGGAGTTCGTCGTGGTTCTCGATGATGGTGTCCAGGCGGGCTATGTTCTGTTCGTGCCGCAGGGCCGAGGCTTCCAGGGCGGCTAATCTGTCTTCCGGTGGCTGCTGCATGGTCTCTCATCCTCGTGGGGGTGTGCCGGCACGTCTGCCCGGTCAGTGTAACAGGGTTTGGGGTTTGGCGGGAAGTGCGGATTCAAACATGGATGGGCAGGATGGACAGGATGTAGGGGCGGGTTTATAACCCGCCCCCGTTTGTCTTTCAACCCCGTTCCGGGCCCGAAGGCATGAGCGTTGCAGGGGTAGGGGCGCACGGCGGTGCGCCCCTACGTAGGTGGTGTTGGTTTGGGGACCCTGACGGTTTTGGAGGGCAGGGTGGGGGCGGGTTATAAACCCGCCCCTACGTGGCTCACAGGCAAACCGCGACCATGACGCCTATTAGCAGGGCTATTATTCCCAGGAAGGCGCCGGCGGCGAACCTGTAATTGTTCAGGTCGTGCTCCAGGATGCGCGTGTAGTTGTCGTGGTTGGCCCGCTGCGTTTCCAGGAGACTGTTCGCGTCTTGGTCGAAGGGGTCCGGGGTCACGCGCAGCGCTCTCGGGTGGTGGCCCACTCGCCGTATTGCTGCAGGGTCATCAGGTTGGGGAACTTGACGCTTTCGACGCTGACCCGCAGGTCTATGGGCGTGTCGTAGCTCTTCCGGGCCTGCTTCTCCAGCTTCCGGAGCACCTCGCCGGGGGCCTTGCCCCGGGCGGTCACCTCCGGCCGCCCCAGCACGTAGGCGTACCAGCGCTTGCCGTCGTCGCTGTTGTAGATGCTGACGCGCACGATTTCAGGAGTCGCCGACTCTTGACTCATAGCTCCGGCTCCAGGCGGAAGGTGGGTGTGTAAAGTATAGCCCATAATCCGCCCCCACACCACAGCCCCAAACCAACCCCATCCTGTGCATCCTGTTCATCCATGTTTGAATTCGTGGCGGTTCCGGGAAATTGCATGAAAATTGCATGGCGGTGACACTGGTTTGCCACACATGGCGGCGGGGGGTTGGTGTACCCTTGCTTTTGATATGCGCTATCATCGCTTCGCCGCGGTGGGTTCCGGGGGTTGGGAAGGGATGGGGACAGTGTTGATAGTCGATGTCAGAAAGCAGGCCCCGGGCCAACGGCATTGACCTGGGGCCTGGACCCACACCGCTTGATTGAGGGATAACGGATGATGGTACTCTTCCCCCGCCTGCGCCTTCCGCTGGCCGCCCTGCTGCTCGCCGCCGTCATTGCGGCGGCTTTTGTTTTTGTGCCTCCAGGCAATGCCAACGCCCAGGGCGACGGGCCCGCCTTCGTGGACGTGGAGCTGATCCTGGAAGTTCCCGACCAAACATCAGCTACAGTACGTCATGTTATTGATATTATAGTTGTGAATAATGGGACCATCACCGCTTATGACGTGGTAGTCGTAGTGGATGTGGAGTACCCCACCACCAATAGCCGGTTCAATATTGTGCCTGCAGTGCCCGTGGGAAGCGCGTCCCTGGAGACAAAGCCAGGGGCGACTGCTGATGCACGCCTCCGCTGGACCATTCCCGCACTGGGGGGGTTGCAGCGTGAAGAGGTAACTGCGTCAGTACGCCACAAAAAAGTTTCTGCGCCTATTTTCGATAATTCCCAATCCTCCCATGAAATCTCCGGAACAGTGACCACGTCATCCCACGAGAGTGCTCCCCACCAGGAAAACAACAATGCTCGGGTCTGGTCCAGCCGCTACAGCATAAGTACAGAAGATTATAGACAAGCGGGAGGAAACTATACGCTTGATGTGTCGGTGGACAACTTTTCCCCCGCACCGGGGGATAACGTCAATTTCACCATCACCACGGATAGAACAAATCCCTATCCCGCTGGCATAGGCGGGGGACAAGGTGAAACCCCACGGCCGATTGACCTGAAGGTTGCAATTGGACTGACCGGGGGGCTGACCGCCGGTACGGCAACTTTCGCGTCAATTAGTCCGTCAGGTGTCGCGGTTGCCGCGCCAAGTTCTGTGAGCTACAGCAATGGCGTCTTCAATGTCGGGACGCTGAAGAGGACTGACGAGGCGGCGACTGCCATGACCCTGCCCGTCACCGTGCCAACAACCAACCCCACCGGGGCTGAACAGTGCCTGACGGCGACGCTGACCGGGAATCCCCCGCCAGGCACCGGCCCCCTGGACGACGACATATCGGACAACGTGGCGAAGCTGTGTTTGGGGCAGGCAGAACCGCTGGAGAGCGACGAACAAATTGACGCTTTTACCATTTACCCCTGTGTTGACTCCACCGACCCGCCTTGCGACAGCACGGACGATGTGCGGATAAGGGCCGTCTACAAGTCCGCCGGGTTCAGACGCATTCTGAGCCCGGGAGCTGCCTTGGTTCATGTTCCCGACAGACCAAACCGAGAGTTCGATAACCACGCTAACAGTGTCAACGCGGGCACCAAAGTTTCCTGGCAGGTTGACGTCACCTGGAACGGCGAGAAACTGGACGCAGTCAACACGCAATGGAGCAAGCTGACCGATGGTTTTACGGCCAGTGGAACCGATGGTGGGTCACCCCCTGGCGCGGTTAATATTCGAGCTTTCCCAGGCGAGTCCTATGAAATACCCTACGAGATGAACTCCGGTACTACTCCTCCTTGGACTGGTATAGATACAGTAGGATACAACCCAGCGGCAAGTAACGGTCCCCATGCATACCAGGCTGAGTTCGAGAAACTTGGCACATACAAGATAGCATTCACGGCGAATCTTACTCGCGCCACCCTGGACGGCGACGAAGACTGCGACACTAATAACGACAATACAAACGACGCCTTTTGCGCCACGGAGACTGTCACCTTCCACATCGGCCCCATGGCGGACCTGGCCGTAGAAGACGGCGGGAAGAGTGCGCTGGTCGCTGCCGACGAGCACGCGCTGACGATAGTCGCCGTCAATAACGGACCCAGCAACGCGGGCAGCGTGAAGGCAACCGGGCTGCCCACCGGTGCGACGGTTATTGACGTGAGCCAGGGCACCTACGACGGGTCCGCCGGCGAGTGGGACATCGGAGAACTCAAGACCACAGACCGATACCGTTCTGGCGGTGAGCCCAACCCAACCTTGGTCCTGGGCGCCTCTGCCGGCGACACCGCCAACGTAACCATCGCCAGCCCGGAAAACTACGAGGTCTGCGTCGGCCCCAAGAGCAATCCCGTGGACCTGGCCCACACCACGCAAACCGCCTGCGAGGCCGTAACCAACGCAAGCTGGAACTCCACGCCGGTGTATGACTACAACGGCGACAACGACACGGCTACCATCACCGCTCAAGCCGGCGCCGCCGGCGTCGCTGACCCCGACGACGACGTGCCGGAGGTGGCGAACGCGGCTGGCAACGGGGCCAGCGTCACCGTCACCTGGCAGGAGGTGGAGACGGTGAACGGGCTTGCCGTGTCCCACTACGTGGTGGAGCGGTCGGCCAGTCCCTGGACGGAGATTGCGTCCAACGTGGTGGGCACCAGCTACGTGGACACGGACGTAACCCCGGGCGAGACCTACCAGTACCGGGTGCGGGCGGTGAACGGGGCGGGGGTGGCCGGGCCGCCGTCGGCGCCCATGTCGGGTACGGCGGGGCCGGGCGCCGGTGGCGGGGGTGGCGGCGGCGGTACCCGGGTGGTGTACCGGGACCGGGACCGGGCCGGCGATGATGACGATGGCGATTACACCCACTACGCCACGCTGGAGACCACCCGCGCGGTGGCCGAGAACAGCCCCGCCGGGGCAACGGTGGGCAGCCCGGTGGCGGCGGACACCAACAGGGGCAACCGGGTAACCTACTCGCTGGAGGGCCAACACGCCCACCTGTTCGACGTCGAACCCGACACGGGGCAGATACTGGTGGGCGAGGGCGCCGCGCTGGACTATGAATCGGGTACCAGGGCCTACACCGTGGTGGTGGTGGCCGACCCGGCGCGGGGCAGCAACGCCCGGGCCACGGTTACCATTACCGTTACCGACGTGGCGGAGACGGGGACGCTGGCCCTGTCCCCGGCCACCGCCCCTGCCGTGGGCCAGCCCTTGACCGCCACGCTGGCGCACCCGGCGGGCAAGGTGGCCTCCGCAAGCTGGCAGTGGCAACGCTCCCCCGACGGGGTTGCGTGGGAGACTACGGATTCAAACATGGATGGACAGGATGGACAGGATGGGGTGGTCCCTTCCCCCTTGACGGGGGTCGCAGATCCGCCGAGGCGGGAAGGTCAGGATGGGGGTGAAACGAACACCTACACCCCCACCGAGGCCGACGCTGGCCACAGGCTGCGGGTGATAGTGGTGTACCGGGAGCCGGGGGCCGCTGACGGGCTGGCGCTGGCCGGGCTGGTAACGGCGGCCCTGCCGGGGGAGGCCGTCGGCGCCGGGGCCAAGGTTGACAGTGACTCGGCAGGAGTCACGGAAAGCCGGACGCCGGTAGCCTTCGGCGTGGCCCTGCTGTCCGCCGGCGACGTGAGCAGCGGAGATCCCCTGGTAGCCTACCTGGTGGGCGACGGCGAGGCTCCGGTCTGGTCCAGTTGGCAGTGGCAGCGGTCTCTGGACGGCGCGGCATGGGCGGACATTACCGGCGCCGACAACCACACTTACTATCCCACCGACGCCGACGCCGGCCACCTGCTGCGGGTGATTTACACGTGGGTGCCGGCCGGCAGCCTGGACCCGTCGCTGGTGGGTGCGGTAACGGCGCGCCTGCCGGGGGATTCAAACATGGATGGACAGGATGGACAGGATGCAGGGGCGGCAATTGCGCCTGTGGAGCCCACGGCGGGACCAACGCCGGTAGCTGCGGCGCCCCCGGCCATGCCCACAGCCGCGCCGCAACCCACACCCATGCCGACGGCGGCGCCGACCGCCGTGCCGCAGCCAACGGAGGCAGCGATGGCAGAGGTGGTGATGGCGGAAGCAGCAACGCCGGTGGGCACGCTGTTGACCGCCGCGTCCGTGGGCGCCAGGGGATTGGGGAACACGGCGCCGGCCGCCGCGCCGTCCCTGCCGGAGGGTGGGGGAACTGTAGCCAGCAGCGAGACCGCCGCGTCCGCCGCCGATGGCCGGGTGGAACCGGCAGCGTCCCCGCCCACCCAGAATGGGCAGTTGGTTCGGGGGCAAGACCGGAGCAACGTCCTGGTATGGGTGGTGATGGCGGTGTTTGCCGCGCTGGTGGTGGCCGGTGGCCTGGGGTACTACGGGTTGCGGATGCGGCGCCGGTAGGGCCGGGGATTAAGACATGGATGGGCAGGATGTACAGGATGGGGTTGGGGGGGATGGTGCCGAGGGACAGACTCGAACTGTCGACACCGGCATTTTCAGTGCCGTGCTCTACCACCTGAGCTACCTCGGCAGGGATACTAATATTACGGCGGCGGTTGGGGGCTGTCAAGGATACGATTCGAACATGGATGGGCAGGATGGACAGGATGTGGGGGCGGCACCCCCATCCTGACCTTCCCGCCTCGGCGGATCAGCGACCCCCGTCAAGGGGGAAGGGAGTTTGGGGCAGGGGGCGGGTTTATAACCCGCCCCTACGTTGTTGGGGGGGAGGAGCGGCGGATCTTGGACCCCCGTCAAGGGGGAAGGGACAGAAAGAGGTAGGGGCGGGTTAATAAACCCGCCCCTACGGGGGTTGCCGGGAATGCCGTTGCCTAGCGGCGGGGCATTACGAAGGGCATGGCGATGGCTACTACCACCGCGACGATGGCGATGATGATAGCGATGATGCCGGTGGTGCCGCTGGCGTCGGAGCCGGCTGCACCGGCGGGACCCTGAGCGCCTTGCGGGCCCTGGGCGCCGGCGGGACCGGCAGCGCCATCAGCGCCGGCGGGGCCGGCTGCGCCGGGGTCGCCCTGGGGGCCTACGGGGCCGCGGGCGCCGTCAGCGCCGGCGGGGCCGGCAGGACCTTCGGGACCCTGGGGGCCGTCGTGGCCGTCATGGCCCTCGGCGCCAGCAGCGCCGCGGGGACCGGCAGGACCGGCCGGGCCAGCAGGACCGGCGGGGCCAGCAGGACCCGGAGGGCCTGGAGGGCCGACGCTGCCATCGTTGCCGGTGGCACGGGCGTTGAGGTTGAAGCCGGACTGGACCTTGCCCAGTTCCCAGTCGGTGAGCCGCTCCATGGCGTCCACACCGGCAATCATGAAGGTGATGGGGCCGCTGCCGGGGGGCTGCATGACCTGGAGGGTATACTTGCCACCGGACATGGTCATGGCGGAGCCAAGCTTGGTGTCGCCCTGCATGGCGACGATCATGGTGTCATTGGGCGGCGTTGCGCCGTTCAACATGGCCGTGCCTAGCACCACGTGGGGCGGGTTCTGCGCGAAGACCGTTAAGGGCAGCGCAGACAGCATCGCCACTATGGCTAGCAGGGCCAGGATTCTACTGACTTTTGCCATTGATTCCTCCTATAGAGTTGGGGTAGGGGCGGTTCGCGAACCGCCCTTACGGGTATTAGCGGGTGCGCCCTGGTTCCCGGCTGGGGTGGGGTCACCCCATCCCCCTGGATTCCGGCTTTCGCCGGAATGACGGTAGGGGCCTAACCGTTGGTTGGTGAAAAATTTATAGCCCTGGTATTTTGCGGTATTTTCGGGCATTTCCACACATTCAATACGGGCCGGGGTTCTGGGGCGGATTCATCATCCGCCCCAGAAAAGGCGCTTGTTCCTGGCCTTTGCTTACCAGACTATGGGGTTCCAGCAGTTGTCGCCAACGCAGGTCAGGCTCCGGGTGTCCCGGTTCAGGATGACTTCCTGGTTGGCCTTAATCCGGATGAA
>DAOUJN010000030.1:0-94810 GCA_034422655.1 Dehalococcoidia bacterium | reverse complement strand
GAGGAGGTGATTGACCCCCGACCTGAAACCTGATAAAAGTCTTGATCATGGCCCCCAAGGGGGTGGGTCAATGACCGCGAAAACCGATGGTCTATACCCCCCGAAAAACGACAGAAATCAAGAACTTTCACCTTAAGGCCGATTCTGGCCCTATAATCGCTTACCTATCCCACCCGCCCGGGTTACGGCCACCACTCGGGACATAATCAAGATCTTTCAGCATCGGTTTAGTGGCAGCCCCGGCTAGTCGTTGTCCCTGATCGGCACGACTACGCTCGGCCCCGTGAGAAACCGGTATGGCGAGTTGGCCCAGGCATCATACCAGTCATGCAGGCACTGGTCTCACTCCGCCTGGGGCCCCTGGTGTTGGTGGATGGGACAGCCTCCACCGTCCTCAATGCCTCAAACCAACTCCTCAGCTTACTTCATCCCGTGACTTCGAGATTAGGGGCATGCCCGCCCCGGGGCCTCAACTTCGTTGCCCGCCGTCAAGTCGGTAGATGGCTACGATCAGTCTGCCGCCGACAACAAAGAACATGTAGGCAAGAAGCCATGTCGCGTGCCACATGTATCCCAGGTTCAACCGCTCCAGGGCCTGTTCTCGTGTAAAGCCCAGCTCTGCGAAATCGATCTCCCAGGAACGCACCTGGTTGTGGTCCGGTAGAACGCTCGGCAAGTCCGGCGACAGGTATATCAACAGAATCGTAACTATCCCCAGGGTCGTCGAGAACAACGCCAGGACCGCCGCGGTCGAGAGAAGGAACAGCCGGTCACGCTCACCGGGCTTGAAGGCGGGGTCGCGCAGGACCAACAAGGCGGTAAAAACAGCGCCCAGCACCGGCAGAAGGACCGCCAGCTGTATCAATACCGAGATGTTGGTGATGATAAGGACAACGCCGTACGTAAGAATTATCGGCGGCAGCGCGACCGAGCCCGCACGCCGAAGGGCGCTTCTATCTCCGCTATCGCCGGAGTACTGCCATCTCCACAGTAGCTGGAACATCAGCCCGGCTGCAGATGCGATCACCAGGTTGGAGAGAAGGGCCAGCATGTAGGGCATCTGGGTGCCGGCTAGAGTACCAATCGTATAGAAGCCGTAGTGGTCCGTACCGATCGAGCCGAACTGTAACAGGGGTGTGGTCAGCACGAAAAAGAGAGAGACCCAGAAGAACTCCCTGAGGGGAGCCTGACGGTCCGGCATCAGGAATCCCTGCGCCAGCACGATCCCCGTTGCGAAAGCGACGTAGGCCGTGGGCATCCAGGCGTTGTTCCAGCCCAGGACCGACAGCGCATATCAGCCAGCGATGCACAGCCCAAGCGTGAAGGTCCTGAGCAACACAAAACGGATTGCGGTCATCAGGAATGGCGCCGTGCTCCCAGCTGCCGGGGCTTCTGTGCCGTCTGCCACACCGGAGACGGATGTCCGGTCCGGCGTTGCTTCCTGGCCAATGGCGCCGCCGCCATCGCTCCCAGTGACGTGATCCAGTGCCGTTCTGAAGTCAAGCGCCAGTCCCGATAACACTATCAGACCGGCGACCTCTGTAGGCGACAGGTTGAGGGCCTTGCCGAAGACCTTGAGACGCTGCAGCGTGGGGCGGGTGACGCCGGATTCCCACCGTGAGACCGTGGCGTGGCTATAGCGCTCGGCGTAGTCACTGTCCACCGACGCCATGCGCTCCAACAGCGCTTCCTGCGTCAGTCCCCGCCGGCCCCCTCCCGATGAGAAGGACTCGCGGTAGGACCTCATCAGTAAGCCCACCTGAGCCGCCCTGGCCCGCTGTACGTCCCGGTTCCTCATAAAAAGGCTCCCAGTAAATGATGCACATTCCAGCTTGGCAGTGTCAAGAATGGCCCGATGCACAGACTTGTCGAGCAGCCCGGGCTAATGTGGTGGTTAGCGGCCCCGGAGAATGATGCGTGATTGGCAAAGCTTCTGGACAGAGTGCATCGTCCGATCATCGTCATCCGAAGGGCCAGGCTAGAGGCTCACCGGCCTCACATAGGAGGTTAGACGCATGCGCTTCATGAAATCGCTACCTTGGAATCGCCGGGGAGTACCACTTTACCTCATTGTCGCCGCGGCCACCGTGGTTGCCATGTTCGCGCTGCTGCCGTCGCTGGTCCAGGGCCAAGCGAATGAAAGCCCCGCAACTATGAAAGAATGCAAAGAGGAATTGGCCGCCGGGCGTGCCGTGCTGTGCAAGGGTAACTCGTTCTCGGTCAAGACCATTCTTCCCAATGGTGGGTACCACATTAACTGGAGTCAGTGGACCAGTAGGCACAGCAATGTTGAGCGCTACACTATCCAGCGGCTCCGCTTCCTGTACCGCTACAACTTCGAGCTGGAGGTCGACGGCACCGCTGTCGACGGCTCGGACTACACCGTGCCCGATGTGAGCAGTTGCAGGCCGCGGGCAGCGGAGAGAAACTCAATGGGGGAGGTGACCAGGTGGGCCTGGACGTGCACCAATGGCATCTCCAATGCCCATGAAGACCCTTTCGGCCAACCAACTTCAGTGGAGCAGCTGGCAGACTTCGACGACAACTGGATCACTACGTCTTGGACCGGCTCCTTGATGGCGCCGGGTCGCAAGCACGACGCCGCTGTGCAGGGGCTGAAGATCCCGGGCAGCCAGACCGACGCGCACGCAGAAAACCCGCAGAGCGCGGCTGACCGGCTGACCCAGCAGCAGGTGGACGACGGTACCCATGACCTGCTCGCTTCCGAGGTCGAGATGCACCTCTACTACATTACCGTCTATTTCGATGACGAGACTACCCTGCGTCGGTACGAGGTCGTAGACGGTGGGCCCTTTGACGACAGGCAATGATGGATAGGATCCAGCAGAGTGGGCAAACTTACGGTTGGCACCGGATAGAAATGGGATGACGTAAAGCCGTCGGAGTCACCGTCGTATTCCAGGGAGCAACTGAAGACCATTGCAGGGACGGAGCTTCCCTGCGATGGTCTCATCCCCGCCCACTTGCAGGGGTAGGTGCTGCTTCATGGCTTACCGGCCTCCAGAAGCCGCTGGTAGAACTGTCGAATGACCGGGTTTTGAGGTGCCGCCACTAAGGCTACCATGTACAGCACGGCACGAACTCGCCCCGTCCGCCTCTCTCTGCGGAGTCCGCTACCTATACTGATGGGCCCACACCGACCAGAACTTCGATAAGCTTCCGGCCCAGGAAACCCAACTCAGGCAGTTCAGCCGACAACATCACGGACACCTGGTTTCCCACGTCGGAGACGCTGCCCAGGATTTCATCCTCTTGGCGCGCGCCAGGCTACTGAGTATTGTTTGTCTAAGTTCGACGTCCAGTACGTTCAGATACCTGCACCACCATTCTTGACTCTTCACAGCGAAACCTCCCACCGAAAAGTTCCCAATTCGGTACACTTGGGCCCACCAGAACTATCCCAAGTGTATTGAAGTAAGGGCTGGATACTTCCTGTGATTGGGAGAGTAAACCGCAGTGGCATTCGCTTTAGGCTTTCTGGGCATCTTGCGAAAGGCCGCGCGGCGAAACGCAGGCATTGGGACCTTATGCTTGGTGGCTGTTTCTTTACTCTTCACATGTGCCATTGAGCCGCAACCTGATCCAGCTTCATATCCCACGGCCATACCAACCCCGGCACCGGCGACCACCCTGGCGCCAGCCAGCATACCGAATGCAATGGAGTCCAGGTGGAACCGCATAATCATTAGGGTAAGGAAAAGCCACATTGAGAACGCGGTCGAAGAAGGAGAGAAATGGCTATACGAACTCGGTATACCCCGAGAGGCGGTCGTTTTCCTGGATGGAGATAAGTGGCCCAGTGTGCCATTAGACTAACCGCCGGTTACTTTCTTATGTTTGGCGACCGGTCGCGCCGGGGTATCACATGAACGAACACCATGCATCATGCACGTACTATAGACCATCCCTTGCAGCCAATTTACCCCCGGCCCCACTAACCGGCGTCCTGCCCCCGCTCCACTGACACCCGCATTTTGCATTGCTGCCCCCGTCCCCTGGTTCTCCTGCCACCGGGAGGCGTATTCCGTTGCGAAGGCCTCCCCTTCTTCTCATCGGCCTTGACCGTCTTCCACCTGAGCCTGCCAAAGGGTCCAGTTGACCGGGTCCAAGCCCCACGCCAGCGGGCATGTTCGTTTTACCCAACCATCCCCTTGGAGCAAATTGCATAGTAATTGCACGTGTGTACGCGCAAATGCCACAGCAATTACATACCCCCTGTGGCATTATATTCGCCGGCCATCACTTGGCTTGCCCAATGTGTTGGAATATTCCTTTGTGAGAATCGGCGAACACATATGTTCATCAACCGCGATAAGCGCAATGCCACGGTCAACGACACAGCGGCTCCGAGGCGCTTTCCCCGTTTCACTTGTCGCCCGCCGACTCGGATAGAGTAGGAGCGGCATCATTATCCGTTACCTGGGGCTATGGCTGTTCGCTATGTTTCTGGCCGGGGCGATGGCGTCGGGCGAGGTTTTCTGGGCCTCGCCTCACCCGGCGTTGGCCCAGGGCGGCGACACGGCGCCGCTCAATCTCTCCGCCCTGATCGTCGACGACGGGATTGCTCTGAACTGGGACGCGCCCGCCGCCTATGCCGACGCAGTGACCGGCTACGAAATACTCCGCCGTGTGCCCCGGAAGGGCGAGACGGAGCTGACCACACTGGTAGCCGATACCGGCAGCGCCGCCACGTCCTACACCGATACCGCCGCCATCGAACCGGGTCAGCGCTACGTGTATCGGGTCAAGGCGCTGCGCGGCAGCGAACAGAGCGATTGGTCCAATTTCGTCCGGGTTGACCTGCCGGAGGAGCTTGCACCCACGCCCGCTCCTGCGCCCACGCCGACACCCGAGGCTAACGAACCGCCGGTGGTGGAAGCAGGCGACGACCTCACGGTGGAAGAAGGCATTGCCGTCGTGCTCGGCGGCAGCGGCCTGTCGGTGTCGGACGCCGAGGACGATGCCCTCACCTACGTCTGGGCGCAGACCTCGCCCGACCCGTCGGAGGAAGGCAGCCCGCGGCTCTCCATCACGCATCCCGACCCGGCGTTGCCGGAGGCTGCCATAGTCGCGCCGGAGTTGCTGGAGGAAACCGATTTCGTCCTCAAGCTCACGGTGAGCGACGGCGTGGCGCGGGAGGCGGACGCCCCCAGCGACTACCTGACGGTGACCGTCGAGGCCGACAACGACCCGCCGCTGGCGGCCATCGCCGCACCCGCAGGGGAGGTGGAGTCGGGCAGCCCGGTCACCTTGGACGCCTCGCACAGCCTGGACCCGGAAGGGCAGCCGCTGAGCTTCACCTGGGCACAGGATTCCGGCCCGGCGGTAACGCTGGACACCAGCGACCCGGGCCGGGCCACCTTCAATGCCCCGGAGGTTACCGAACCCTCTGTTCTACACTTCACGCTCACCTTGTCCGACGGCGACAACTCCGTTGATACGACGGCGGAGGTTAACGTGCGGCCCGCCCCCGTAGCCCAGCAGCAGCAGGACAACACGCCGCCCAGCGTCGTTGAAGTGTCCTTCGACGGCACCGGACCCTACAAGGCCACTGACGTCATCAGGGCCAACGTGCGTTTCTCCAAGCCCGTCACGGTGGAAAGCGGCACGCCGGCGTTGACGGTTACGATAGGCGACAGGACGTCGGCGATGACGTACGTCCGCCAGGAGAACCCTCCCACCTACTCCCTGGACTTCACCTACCGGGTGCGGGCGGGGGATAACGACGACGACGGCGCGAGCATCGCCGCGAACGCCTTCAGTCTAAGCGGCGCGGTCATCGAGGATGTCCTGGGCCAGGCCCCGAGCTCCGTCGCCCACTCGCTCGTGGCGGGCGGCGATACCCAGCGGGTGGACACCCTGGGCCCAAGCGTCGTCTCCGTCCAGTTCAGTTCCACATCCACCGGCCCTTACGGCTTGGAGAATCAAAGCGGTAATCCCACGATATCCGGCAGCGTAACCCTGAGCGAGGAGGTGAGACTGGACGATGACGAAACGGAAGCCACGATTGACCTGCAAATCGGCAATGCTCGGAAGTCCGTGAGGTTGCGCAATCTTAGCGGTTCCGTATTCACCAACTCCTTGGTGTTCAGCTATACCGTCGCCCCCGGCGATACCGATACTAACGGCGTGGACATCGTGGCCAACTCCATCAATCTCAACGACGCGACGCTCACCGACAGCCTCGAAAACCGGTATGCCTCACTGTCGTTCAGCACAGTCCGAGGCGGCAATACCCAGGTCGTGGACGGCCGGGGGCCCACCATCAACTCCATAACCATTGGCGCCCACCCGGAAAGCGACTTCCCGTTGAGCATTGGCGAGAAGCTGCGGGTGACGGTGGACTTCAGCGAGGACGTTACCGTAACCGGCTCGATGTATATCGGAGTCCTGGTCGCTGTTGGCGCCTCCAATCGAACCGCGGCCTACGCGGCAACCGACGAAACCGACGCCTCCATCCTCTACTTCGATTACGAAATCGCGGCTGGCGACGCCGACTCCGACGGCGCTCACATTGACGCGAACAATGTGTGGCTTGGCCGCCGGTCCAAAATACCGTTCACCAGCCAGGGTCAGGAAGTCTCCATCCGGGACAGCGTGGGCAACTGGGCCGACCTGGGCCACCCCGTCGTTCCCCCCGACTCCCGCAAGACGGTGGACGGCGTGCGGCCCGGGTTCGATTTCGACATCCTGGTGGACTGCGACAACCCCGTGGACTACGGATGCTACATGGACAGCGCCGAACGGTACACCGTGGAATTCACCTTCAGCGAGCCGGTCAGAGGCTTCACCCACGACGACGTAACCATCCATTCGGGAGGGACGAAGCACGTCGACACCTTCACCGCTTTCGACGGCGGTAAGGTATATACCATCCAAATCACCCCCGCTGCTACCGTGGTTGCCACTGGCGGCCTGACCCCGGTTCTAATACTGGTACTGAATAATGCAGCCATCGCCGTCGCCGACGGCAACGGCAGCCCTCAGAGGGCCTACATATTTCCAGTCGTGCCGGGACCCGTGCAGAACGTGCGGGTGACCGCTGCCACGGCGACCGGGTTCACCGTGGCGTGGGACCCGCCGGCCGTCGGCGCGGGCGGGCTTGACGACTATTACTTCGTGGGGAAGGGCCTCGGCGCAGATGTCACCCCTGCCACCACCCCGCCCACTTCTTATACGGTTATGACCAGTAACGATCCCTTATTCAGCATCTATTCGCGCGAAGGCGCCTACGATAAGCGGGGCCGTGGTGTCTTCGGCACCGTCAAGCCGCCCCAGGCGGAGATTGTTCGCGTCGAGCTGGACTCAAACGTCATTACCGTGAAGTACAAGTACCACACGGCGGGAACGAACGTCGTGGAGACCTTCGACCTCGGATACAAGCCGCTGATCCAGCGGGTGCAGCTGCAACGTTGCGAGTTCCGCTGCCACCTGCCCGGCAGCTGGACCGACGCCGGAACCGCCCAGGACCTCGCCGCGTCGGGCGCGACGCCGGGCGCCATCACGGACGCGGGGACCGGCGCACCCTCCAGCCACGAGACCGTCAAGTACCGGGTGCGCTTCGAGAACGACTGGACCCGGGGCAACGGCGATTGGTCGGAACCGGTGACGTTCACGGTGCCGGACATCGCCACGCCGGTCATCACCGTCAACAACCCCTTGCAGGTAACTTCCGCTCCGAGCCGCGTCTTCAGCGCCTACGACAAAAAGCTCGAGGCAACGACCTGGCACTACCTGGCGCAGACCACCGACCAGTGCGCCGACGATGTCCCAACCACCGCGAACGGCTACAACGAGGGCGCCGACCTCTCGTTCACGAGCGCGAGCGACAACGACAAGTACGTCTGCTTCTGGGCGACCTATTCCTCGAACAACTCGGTCGCCAAGGCAGTCTCCGCCCAGATTACGGGCATCAGCGCGTCGGCCACGATGTACCTGACGGTAACCAACCCGGACCAGACGATACCCGCCCGGTCGCGCTCCTTCACCGTTGCCCACACCGGGGGCGCAGCGGACACCCTCAGGTACCGGGTGCAGAGCGACGCCTCCTGCAACGTCGCCAACTACGCCGATGCCTTGAGCCTCCATCCCGACAACCCGGTAACGGTGCAGGACGAAAACCGGAACGGCGATTACGTCTGCTTCTGGATCAAGGAAAGCGCGTCAGCGACCGCGGCAACCGCGTCGGCAATTTCACACCGTATCAGAGGAATCGACCGCACCGGACCAATGCTCTCCGTAGCCGGGGCCCCCGGCCCAGGGCGGAATTACCAGGTCAGGGCGGAGCTATCCGACCCCACACCCGACGGCATGACCGACGCCGACAACCCGCTGACCATGTGGTACACGGTTGAAACCGTTGCAGTTGGCGCTGCCTGTGGCGGGCTTCCTCTCGACCCCACCGGCGCCGACCTTCGCAGCATCCCCCCGGCCGGCGCCGCTGACTATACCCCGGGCGAAGCTGTCATCTTCAACATGGCCAGCAGCGAGAAAGTTTGCTTCTGGTACCAGGACCGGGCCGGCAACAAGGGGTACGATGCTGGCCATGCCGTGGGTTCCTTTGACCTTGCGGCCCCGCAGATCGAGGTCTTCTTCATCGCCCTGAACTGGGATGACGGGACTGCAACCAGGACGACCGCGCAGTCCCAGACCAGGAACCGGCTGGTGGCCGTCAGCGGCTCTGACAATAACCCGATGCGGGCCTGGTTCCGGATCCAGACCTCATCCACCTGCTCGCCCCAACCGGACCCGTCAGATGCGGATACCCATGAATGGGAAGTATCGCAGTCCTTCAACGATGACAGCGGTCGCTATGAAATTACATTTCCGAACTCGCTGACGCTGGCGGTCGGTGAGTCCAACGTTTACGTCTGCGTTTGGGCGCGGGACACGGTCGGGCAAACTGACGCCGAACACCTCTGGGCCGTGGCTCGCTCGCCGCGGGTCAGCAACGTGGTCGGCCCGCCCATCATCACCGTAACCAACCCCACCCAGACCGGCCTCGTCGCTTCCCGCTCCTTCAGCGCCCGGGACAACTTCAGCGGCAATTCCATCTGGTCCTGGACGCTGGTGTCCAAGCGGCCGGATTGCGATACTGATGCGCCCGACCTCAAACCTTACGACGAGGGCGAGACCGTTGTGGTGAACGAGGAAGCGAGCAATGGCAAATACGTTTGCTTCATTGCCCGGGACGACACTTACGATTCCGAATCGGACTATACCGGCGGTTTCCTTGGGACATTTAGCGCCGAGTCCCGGCGGCATGTTTCCGTGACTTCCTACCAGATAATCGGCATTGACCACACTCCCCCGGTTATCACCGTGCGCAACGCGAGCGGCTCGTTGGAGAGGCTGCCCCCGGCCAAGTCACTCACCTACTTAGCGGAGGTGTACGATGAGCCGGATACCGATCTGCCCAATCCCGTCAGGTTCGTGTACCGGATCATGACGCCGTCGAACCCGGCGGATGAACCCTCTTGTCCGGACAACCCGCCCGGGGGCACAACATCCTACGCCGACAACCGGAATATAATCATCAATGACCAGCGGAACAACAACAAGTGGATCTGCTTCTGGGCCACCGACGGCGCGGGCAACGTGGGCAAGGCCCACACCGAGAAGTTGGTCAACATGGACACCACGCCGCCCAGCTTATCGTCCGCCGACGTGCCGCCCGATAACCGCAGCGTCGTGATTCTCACCTACAACGAGAACCTGCGTCGAGACAGAAACAGGCATGTAGAGTCCGGGTACTTCACCGTTGACGTCAACGGGTCGCCCCGCCGGATAACCAGCGTGACGGTGAACGGCGCCCGGATCACGCTGACCCTGGCCCTCCCCACGACCACTACCGACATGGTGCGCGTGTCCTACAATCCGATACGCCGGACCGAGGGTCGCGTCGCGGACGTGGCTCTCAACTACGCCCCGGACTTCAGCAACCGTGCTGTCACCCAAAACGCGGCCAACAACGCGCCGTCGGTGGAGGCCGGCGCCGCCGTTACCATGACAGAAGCCACTACCCGTACCATCGGCCGCAGCAGCGACGGGCTGGTGGTAACCGACACCGACACCAATAACGACGCCCTCACCTATACCTGGGAGCAGACCTCGCCCGACCCATCCGACGCCGCCAACCCGCGGCTCACCATCTCGCATACTGACCCGACCTCGCCGCAGGCCACCATAACCGCGCCCAATCTGCTGACGGACACCGACTTCACCCTGACGCTGACGGTGGACGACGGCACCGTGCGGGACATGCCGGCCTCCGACACGCTGGTCGTGAGCGTCACCGCCGATAACGACGCGCCCACCGCCGCCATCGCCGGCGGCAACCGCTCCGTAGGCCAGAACAGCGAGGTTACCCTGGACGGCTCCGGCAGCAGCGACCCGGAAGGCCAAACGCTGACCTACGCCTGGACGAAGACCTCCGGCCCGACGGTAACCCTGGACGACACCAACCCTGCCAAGCCGACGTTCACCGCTCCGTTGGTGACGACGGCGACCGATCTGGTATTCACCCTCACCGTGTCCGACGGCACGACCCGCACTCCTCCCGCCACCACAGCCACGGCCACGGCCACCATCACCGTGCAGCCCACCGCCTCCGTATCCAGCGTGTCTTTCCCCACTAGGGAAAGGCCCTACAACGCCCAGGACGAAATCACGGCCACCGTGACCTTCACCCTGCCCGTAACCGTGATAGGCACGCCGGCGCTGCCCCTGTGGGTGGGCGCCAATAAACGGGACATGGTCTACCAGGCGCCGGCAAGCAGCCCGTCCAATACCCTCACCTTCACCTACGACGTGCAGCCGGGCGACACGGACACCAACGGCGTCAGCATCGATGCGAACGCCTTCTCGCTGGGCCGCGCAACCATCATGGACGCGCATGGCCGGGCCCCAACCGCCATCACCCACGACGAGGCGGACGGCGACGCGGACCACCGGGTGGACACCACCCGGCCCACCCTCTCCATCACCTTCCAGTCCTACGACTTCGCCACCTCGACCCTCTCCGCCACCACCGCCCAGCGCCAGACCCGCAACCGCCTGGTCAAGGCGACGGCCACGGACGCCAGCGCCACCCAGATGTGGTACAAGGCCCAGGCCACCAGCAGCTGCGGCACCCTGAACATCGGCGACACCGACACTCACTCCTATTCGGTCTCTTACGCCAGGGGCGCCTTCACCGCCGCCGGCCCCGTGGTCGTGTCGGACACCGCCATCCGCTACGTCTGCTTCTGGGCACGGGACGCCGCCCAAAACGTGGCCAGCGAATACTCCGCCTACATCTACAATGTCGTCGGCCCACCTGGCATCACGGTCACCCTGCGCGGCAACCAGAACAACCCCGCCAGGTTCCGCACCTTCCAGCCCAACGACGACTTCGGCGGCAACGCCATCAGGCACTGGAGGCTGGTCGGCTCGACCGACAGTTGCGACGCCTCGGCTTTCCCCGCCGGGGACCCCACGGTGTACCACTCCTACACCAGGAACGAAGGGAACAGAGGGATCGATACCCCGCCGGACGAGGCCACGAACGGCCAGTACTTCTGCGTCCGCGTCCAGGACGACAGCTATCCGAACCGAGTAGCCACGTTCAAGGCCGGCGACACAGCGATCGCCAACATCTTTGTCTCCCCCATCACGGTAAACGTCTCCGGGCCCCTGCTGGCCGATGGCAGTTCCGACACCGCCGCCGAAGCCCTTGAACGGCGGTACAAGGCGGTGGCTGCCACCGCCGACGTGGCCCGCGCCATCAACTGGCGCTGGAAGATCGTGGAGCCGGCAATCGTGGACACCACCGCCGATTTCCCTTGCGGCGAGAACTACCCTGAGGGGACCACGTCCTACCTTCCCGGAGACCTGGTGACCGTAACCAGGAGCGCCGACAGCAACAAATACGTCTGCTTCTGGACCGAGGACCGCATCGGCAACAAGGGCAACGCGGCGATAGAGATAACCCGCATTCAGCCTCCGGCCATCACCATCGTCCCCACTTTTGCGGATCCGACGGACGACGACCCCGACATCGGGAAATTCGGCCTGATCCGGGCGGAGGACAACGTGAGCGGCATCGGCACAACTACCTGGCGCTACCAGGTCCTGGCCACCGCCGACCTGACGGGCCTCACCAGGCATCCATTCCGTGTGCTGGTGCTGGAATCGGGCCAGACCGCAGACGAGGCCGCCACCCAGGCCTGCGCTGCTCCGGTGCCCCGCAGCGGCACCGGACCCTACACTGAGCAAGGAAACATAGTAGTCAAAGAGGAAGGGCTCAACGGCCACTACGTCTGCTTCTGGACCACCGGCCGGGACGGCGACGTGGGCGCACGCGCCGAGGCCATACCCGATGATGGCGTTGAACTGGATCGGGTGATAACCGTCACCGGCAACAACCGTCGCAGCCAGTCGCGCATCAGCGCCACCGACAACCAGGAACCCGCCAGCGACACCACTTGGAAGGTCCAGGTGTACGCCGACGATCCGGATACGGAGGATGATGAGAGGCCCGAGGAGTGCGAAACGTCTGCCCCGACCAGCGCCAGCGATTACACCGAGGGCGCGGCGGGGTACGACGACGGCGTCACCGCCACCACCAACGATGATACCAACCTGTACTTCCAGCGTTCCGACCGGGGCAAAGTAGTCTGCTTCTGGGCCGCCGGTCCCGGCTTCGCCGATCCGGTCAGCGAGCGAGTCGAAGTACGGGTGCGGGCTCGGGAGCGGCCTTCAGACCCGGACCCGGAGACGGAGCGCGAGCAGGAGCCTGCTCCTGGCACACCCGACGACCAGGCCCCCGGCCCCGGAGGCGACGGCGCCGCGCCGCCACACCCCGAAGCGCCCACGGACGGTTACCCGATTACCGATGCCCAGCGATTGGCGTTGGAGATTATGCTGGAGACGCTCCTGGGCCGGGACTTTACGGTTACCGCCACCGTCGTGGCGCTGACGGAGGGAGACGACGCGAACACGCGGCAATTCCCCGTTTCCGTCGTGGGTCTGCTGGCCAGCGACAACTTGTCCGGCCTCGGCGGTTTCACCTTGGGCAACGTGACCGTCAGCGCCCCGGACGACGACGGTCAACGGACCGCCACCATCGGACTGAGCGACACGCTATGGGTACAGGCGGAAGCGGAATTGGCGGCCCACTACGGCACGCTGACGATTAGGCTGCGCAAATTTACACTGGTATGGCAGCCCACGGCGCCGAACGCCGCCACGCTGCCCGGCGGCTCCGACCAGGTAACGCAGGTTGGAGCGCAGTTCGAGACGGAGCTGACCGCGCCCCTGCCCGACGACGCCTCGCTGACGGTGCGGTTCAGTAAGGACCCTTCCGACTTCGTGCACAACGCCAGCGCGTTGTTCAGCGCAGTGGCCCGGCGGGTCACCGATAATGGCGTAATCGCCGATCCGACCGAGGACGTGGCCTTCTCGGTGCAGGTCGCCAGCGACCTGGATAACCGGGTCCTGGGCAACACCACAGTGCGAATGCAAGTGAGCCGGGCTTGGTACGAGGCCCAAACCGACGAAGGCAAGGTGGTGACGGTGGTGAAGGTGAACGACCGGGGCAACACGCATTTGCCCGACAGGATGTCGGTGCGCCTGGTGCCCGGGATTGACATTTATGAGATCACGGCGGTGTTCACGGGAGCGGCTGGCGGGTTCTCCTCTTTCACCATGCTGGCGGTGCAGCGGGAGGCCTCGGCGCAGGTAACGCCTGCGCCCAGCCCCACACCTACGGCGACACCAACCCCAAGCCCCACGCCGGACCCCGCTCTTACGGGCGGCGTAGGCGGAAGCTTCGGCGTGTCAGTCGGGCCCACTCCCACGCCTACGCCGGAGCCCACCGCCACGCCAGCGCCCACTGCCACGGCGACTCCCGCCACAATCCCTACGCCGAGAGCAATTCGGGTTGTCGTGTCAGCGGCGCCGACTCCAACGCCGGCGCCACCACCGACGGCGACCATCGAACCTGCGCCACCACCGACGGCGGCTGTGCCAGCCACTGCGGAAGCTCCGTCACCCACCGTGTCCGCCGCGCCCGGCGCAGGAACCAACCGGGAGGACATCGGTGGCGTCAATCTGCGTCTCATCTTGATCATTGCCTTGGTGGTTGATGGCGTGCTGATCGTCCTGCTAGTGGTTTACCTGATATACCGCCTGCGTTAGCCACTCTTGACAGAGCAGACAGGCACAAGTCCATAACCGGGTGATGCACATCGCGCGGAGTGCCCAAAGTCGGATGTTTCCTTGCAAATAACAACCATTCGTAGGCTTTGGACTCCGGCGAAAGTCGGAGTGATGCCGCTGTCATTTCACCTGTGATAGGCTTGGGACGTCCGGCCCATTTGTACGCCCGCTGTTGATTGCACTGGACTTGGCCGTGCAACAGGGCCAATTCCTTACAGCGGAACTTCCCACCGAAAAGTTAGCAATTCGGTACGCCCAGGCCCACCGCAGAGCATGGCGCCAAGCGCGACAACCGGGATGTCGTGCAGAAAATGCCACTCCCCCAAACGGTATTGCCCTGAAGACGTTTTCAGGACTTGTTGACTTCAACCTCGTAGGCGAGTAGTATCATTTCCGCAATGAAAATTACCTGGGTCACCATATTTATTTGGAAGGAATATCGTGCAACCGTCGCCAACTAGAGATGTACACATCGAGTCCATGCAGCCTCTAACCACCCCGCGAAATCTCTTCAGCTCTCTCCCTATAACTCCCGCCGTGGAAAAGACGGTCTTGGAGGGCCGGGAACAGGTGCGAAAGGTTCTCAATGGTGAGGATCGCAGGCTGCTCCTCATCGTCGGCCCCTGCTCCATCCACAGCAAGGAATCTGCCCTGGAATACGCGGGCCGCCTCAAGGAACTGTCGGAAGAACTCAGCGACCGCCTCCTTATCGTGATGCGGGTCTATTTCGAAAAGCCCCGCACCACCGTTGGCTGGAAGGGCCTTATTTATGACCCCCACCTCAATGACACCTTCGACATCGAGGCCGGACTGCGCACCGCCCGCTCTCTCCTTCTCGAAATCAGTGAGATGGGGGTGTACGCCGGCACCGAGTTCCTAGACCCGGTCGTCCCGCAATATCTGGCCGGCCTGATAACCTGGGGCACCATCGGCGCCCGCACCACCGAGAGTCAGATCCACCGGCAGATGGCCAGCGGCCTGAGCATGCCCGTCGGCTTCAAGAACGGCACCGACGGCAATGCCCAGATCGCCGTCGACGCCATGCTGTCAGCCCGCAGCCCGCACGGTTTTCTGGGCATGGACGGGGATGGCCACACCGCCCTCATCCGCACCACCGGCAACCCCGACGGGCACTTGGTGCTCCGCGGCGGCAACGCAGGCCCTAATTTTGGCGTCGAAGCCATCGCTGAGGCCAAGGACCGCCTGGGGAAGGCCGGCGTCCGGTCCCAGCTCATGGTTGACTGCAGCCACGGCAACTCCAACAAAGACCACCGGCAGCAGGCCCGTGCTTTCAAGGATGTAGTCTCCCAGAGGATGAGCGGTGACAGTGACATCATTGGCGTGATGCTGGAGAGCAACCTCAACGAGGGCAACCAGCGACTCTGCGAAGACCTTTCCCAGTTGCAGTACGGCGTCTCCATCACCGACGCCTGCATCGGCTGGGGAGAGACCGAGGAGCTGCTCCACTGGGCCTACGAAGCCATGGGCGACCTCGTCCCCACTCCCGTCTAGCCGGACCTCCACACCCAGAGTGCAAAAACCGCCGGGGTTACCTGATACCCCGGCGGTTTGACTTCCCCCGGCCCTACCATCATTCCCGCGCCGGGACCCGCCCGGCGCTCCCGGTCAATTTGCCTATGAGGGGCGCCAAAGCAACGCCCCCTACTCCAGCGACCTGGGGTTGATCGGAGTAGGCATGGCCTGCACCTCGGGCAGCACTTCTTTGGCGAACAGCCGCAGGCTCCTTTCGGCCTTGTCCCTGGGCATCCCGCCGTAGAACACGTGGATTACGAGCTTTTCGCAGCTGATGGTCTGTTGCACCGACCTGATCTTTTCGACAATCTCGTCCGGGGTGCCAATTGGTTGAGTGGCGCGCCGGGCGGCGAAACCCGCGTCTGCCGTGCCCACGTCGGCGCGCTGCCGCAACAAATACTCCTCGTACCCGGCAATGCCCTCATAGCCCGGATTGTTCCACTCGAAGTAATGATGCTGGGCGGCGGTTAACTGGTTATGGAAATAGGTCCACCCCTCTTCCGCCTCCGCATCGGTTTCGGCGCAGTACATCCACAGCAGGGTGGTTGGCTGGTCCGGCGGCAGGCCCAGTTCCTTGCGTATCTTGTTGAACCTTCGTACCTTTGCGGTCATCTCGTCAACGTCGTCGCCGGCCACGAACATCTGCCCGAACCCGTTCTCTGCTGCCATCCGCGCCGACGCCTCGGTGGTAAAGGCCACCTTGATGTCCCTGGTCAACTCGCCCTTGTGGCGGGCCTGGGGACGGATGGTAGTGGGTGGAATATCGTATACATCTCCCTTGAACTCGAAGCGTTCCGCCCCGTCCGAGGCCCTGATGGCGTTGATGACGTCGTAAAAATACTTGTGGGACTGCTCGATGGGGTAGCCCAGCGAGGCGTATTCGTGGGGCGCGATGCCCCGGCCGATGCCCAGGTGGAGGCGCCGGCCCTTCAGCAGGATGTCAAGCATGGAAATCTCGGAGGCCAGCCGGACAGGGTTCCACCACGGCGCCACAATGACGGCCGTGCCCACGTCCACCCGGCTGGTGCGGCCCGCCCAGTACGCCAGGTATTGCAGCGGGTTGGGCTGCATCGAATAGGCCGACCCGTAGTGTTCAGTCGCCCAGATTGAATCGAACCCCAGCGGCTCGACCAGTTCCCCCATGTAGAGGGTGTCGTCCATGTTGGAGGCGTCCGTTATCGTCGGCGGGCGGCCATAGTCTCCTGCCATGAGACGGGGCCAGTCACCCTGGTTGTAACCGGTGACCATCACTCCACAGTGCATTGACTTGCTCCTCCTTCGGGTTCGCCTGCACACAGTGTAAGGGGGTTGGCCTGGAATGACAAAGACAACCCGGAGCCTGGTGTTAGCCGCCGTACGGTGTTGAAATCAGGCGCTGCCCTCGACCTGAACGGAAACGATGTCCACCCCGTGGTACTTCTGGTGGCGCACGGCGGAGGCGTGGTGGCGCAGAAGTCGCAGCGAGAGATCGTCCACTGTAGGCGCGGCCTCTTCATCGTTCAGAAAGGCCAGTTGGTCCTCGATGTTCTCCTGGCGGGTGGTGGCGACGAACTCCAGGTCTATCTTGCTGCTTTGCGGCCGCGCGGCGACAATTAATCGGGGCGTGGCCGTTCCCTCCTCGGCGTCCTCCCGCAGCATCAGGGTGGCCAGGGTCTCTTCTCCCGCTGACCGCAGCCGCAGCGTGGAGGTCTCGTTCCATCCCTGTCCGGATGCCAGGCCCGTCAGGAATTCGTCAATGGCCGGCAGCGAGTCCATTTCCAGGGTAACCTCGATGCGCGACCGGCGGGCGCCGGTGGCTTCCAGGAGGAGAGTCATTCCTATCGCTACCACGGCTCCGATGGTAACCCCGCTTCCCAGCAGCGCCCTCAGGTCGTCACCAAACAGGTCCCTGGTGATAGGGTGGCCGTGGAGGCCAAGTCCCAGCGACATGGCGAGCGCGACCACGACCACGCGCCGGGGGTCGAGACCCTCCCGCATGATGGTCTGGAGGCCGCTGACGAAGAGGATGCCCATGGCCAGCATCAGGTAAGCGCCCATCACCGGCCCGGGAATCGTCAGCAGGAGGGCGGTGAACTTGGCGAAGAAGGCCAGCGCTATGATGACAGTCGCCACGCCCACGCCGACCCGGCGGGCGGCCACGCCGGTGAGGCTGACCAGCGAAACGCTGAGCGATGAAATGACCATGGTGGGCAGCGTAACGGCGATACCGGACAGCAGCATTCCAATGGCGTTTACACTGACCATACCCTGGATTTGGCGGAAATCTATGGCCTTCGGCCTGCGGCGGCAGCCCTGTTGAATCGCCACGCCGTCGCTGATGGTCTTTATCCCCAGCACCAGGGTGAGAATCGCGAACGTTGGCAGCAGCGCCCAGAACTCCTTGCCCGGCGTGAGGTCGACGCCCAACGCCGGTACTTGGGGAATGCCAAACCAGGCGGCGTTGGCAATCCGGTCCCCATCAATCGCGCCGAATGCGGCGGCCACGGCGCATCCCGCCAGGATGCTTATGAAGGGCGCGACCAGCCTCCACCGCCCGCTGGCCCGCAGCATCACGATCACCGAAACCAGCAGGGTGACTCCCGCTATGGCCGGTCCGGCCACCGCTGGAGCATTGGGCGGCAGGTCCTGGACGGTGTCGAATGCGATGGGCAGTACGCTTACGGCGACCAGCATCGTCACCGTGCCGGAGACGGTGGGCGTGATTATTCGCCGCAGCACGGGCAGCCACCAGGCCAATGCGACCTGGACGAGACTGCAAACCACCAGCAGGCTGGCGAAGGTTGCCGGCCCGGCCGCGGATATGGCCGCCACCGTGACGGCGATGAACATGGCCGCCGGCCAGCTTAGGGCAATGTGGCCGGCTCCGAATCGCCACAGCCGCATCGCCTGCCCCGCCGTTATCGCTCCGCAGATGAGCATTGCGGCGAAGACGCTCCACGCCAGGTAGGTATCGTCCAGTCCCGAGGAGCGAATGGCGATGGCTACGTTCAGCACCGTGGGCGCCACGATGAGCATCGCCCCCTGGAATCCAACGAGCAATGCCGTCGATAGTGGGCAGGCCTCCTCCGGTTCAAATCGGATGGGTTGTTCTGCGCTGTTTTCAGCCAATGGTCAGCCTGTCACCCCAGCAGTACCCGGCAATGACGGATTCCGGGAAACATCTGCCAACGCTACTATAGAGTTCGCTAGGTGGCAATACGGTGGGCCGCGGGGTTACGTGGCATTATGACCGGTTGCAGCATCCCCAAATGGCAGTTACCCTTTGGGTTCATCCTGCCCCTTGCGGATGGCAACGATCAGTGACCGGTCCCGCACATTAACCGGCGCCATAAGGAGTCAGCGTTCATGGCCGAACACGACGTCAGTTCCATCGTTTCCACCACCCAGGCCTATTACGATGGCCCCGCCGACGAAATCTACCGCACCATCTGGGGCGACAACCTCCATTTGGGCGTACCCAGCTCCGACGACTGCTCCCACCCGGAGGCCATGGAAAATACCAACAGGATTATGGCCGAAGCCGTGCGCCTGGGACCGGACACGCGAGTCCTGGACCTGGGCTGCGGCTATGGCTCCACGGCCAGGTACCTGGCGGCGAACTTCGGCTGCCCCGTAACCGGCACCAACATCAGCGAGAAGGAACTGGACCTGGCCCGCCAACGCGCCGCCGAGGCGGGATTGACCCATCTACTGACCTTTGAGTACGAGGACTTCCACCGCCTGGCCTGCCCGGACTGCTCCTACGACGTGGTCTGGAGCCAGGAGGCGTTCCTGCACGCGGCGGACAAGAATGCGGTGCTTTCCGAATGCCGCCGGGCGCTGAAGCCCAACGGCTCCCTAATTTTTACGGACATCCTGGTAAGCCGCAACACGCCGGCCGAGGACCGGAACAGGATTTACGACCGGGTGAAGTCCCCCGACATGTGGGACCTGGAAGATTACCGGGCTGCTCTTTCCCGCCTGGACCTTCCCGTGAGCCGGGAGGAAGACTGGTCTCAATACGTCGCGCGCTCCTACGGCTGGGTCCGGGACCGGCTCCGCGAGAACCGGGAAGCACTATTGCCCCGCATCGGAGCGGACACCATTGACAACACCCTGGACGCCCTGTCTTTCTGGGTCAACTCGGCCAAAGCCGGCTACATCGGCTGGGCCATGTTCCTGGCAACCAAACCTGCGTGAGGTCTCCCGCAGCAGGCGACCCGACAATATCTCGACACCGAAAGGGAATCATACGTGACTGAAGCCGACAAAATCCTTGTCCCCAAAGACCTGTACAAAGAACAGTATTCCCCCGAGTTTGCCGGACGCTGGGACGAACTGATTGACTGGCAGCGCCGGGCGGAAGCCGAGAACAACTTTTTCCAGGACATCTTGAAATCGTACGGTGTCGAGACGGTGCTGGATATCGTATGCGGCACCGGCTACCACTCCGTTACGCTTAAAGCCGATGGTTTCCAGGTTACGGCCGCTGATGGCGCCCCCAACATGCTTGAACAGACCAGGCAGAACGCCCGGCGTTTCGGAATCGACGACCTGCGCATCGTGGAGGCCGAGTGGACCGGCCTCAGCCAGGTCTTTGCAGGAGAGCAGTTCGACGCCGTAATCTGCCTGGGAAACGCCTTTACCCACCTGTTCGATGAAGGTGACCGGATCAAGGCCCTCGGCGAGGTGTACCAACTGCTTACGAAGGACGGCATCGCCATTGTCGACCAGCGAAACTACGATGCCATTCTGGACAACGGTTTCTCCAGCAAGCACCAGTCCTACTACCTGGGCAAGACGGTTGAAGTGAGCCCCGAGGACCTGGGCGAAGACCTCCTGACCATGCGCTATGAATACGATGATGGGGAAGTCCATTTCCTGACCATCTGCCCCATACGCCAGGAATACGTGACCAGCCTGCTGCTCGGAGCCGGCTTTCGCAGCGTGAAGCGCTATGGCGACTTCGCAGAAGACTACGAACTCTATGAGCCTGACTTCGTGATACAGGTCGCCATGAAATAATCCAAGTTGACAATAAACTGCTGCCGTGCTGCAATTGCCCTATCTCAGCAGATCGGCAAGTTGCAGCCGTATCTCTCGCAGATAGCTCACACAGCGCCGAGAAACAGAAAGGGGGGAGTATGACTACTGAAAAGTCCAGTAACGGCAAGTCTTACGTCTACGTGGGCCTGGCAGGCGAGACCGCCCCCGGGAGAGTTATTGCCAGCGGCCTGTACCGCATGGCCCAGGGGGACGACGGGTGGGAGACGCTTGGCAACGGCCTTCCCGAATCGCCCGCCATCCGGGCCATCGCCGTCCACCCTGAGCGGCCCGGCACCGTGTTCGTGGGCACCCAGGACGGTCCATACCGGAGCGAAGACCACGGCGACCACTGGGAAAAGGTCAACGTGCCGGATCACGGCCTCCCGGTGTGGTCGCTGCTCTTCCACCCCCGGGACCCCAACGTCATGTTCGCCGGTTACGAGTCGTCGGAGATTTACCGCAGCGACGACGGCGGCGAGCGCTGGCAGCAGCTTCCCGTCAGCGTCCGTTTTCCCGAGGTGACGGTGGGCCCCGGCGCCAACCTGGCCAAGCGGGTGCTGCAGATTGCCGGCGTCCCCGCCAACACCGATGAGTTGTACGGGGCGATCGAGGTTGGCGGGATCATTCGCAGCCAGGACGGCGGCGAACACTGGGAGCAGCTCAGCCACGGCCAGTACGTCAACGACGACCCGGTGGACATGCACGGGGTGCTGGCCAGCGCCTTCCGGCCCGGCAGCGTGCTGGGCATCGGCCGCGCCGGTATGTTCCGCAGCACGGACAAGGGCGACTTTTGGTCCCGGGTCCAGCTAGACCCCCTGAACGAAAAGGGGCAGACCTACTGCCGCCAGATTCGCGAGGTTCCCGGCGACCCCAAGACTATCTGGGTGGCCGCCGGCGCCAATTTCATGAGCGATCTCGGCACCCTGTTCCGTAGCGGAGACGGTGGCATAAGCTGGGACCGGGTCGACACCGGCTTCCAGGCCAACAGCACCCTGTTCGGCCTCGCCTTCAACGAGCGTCGCCCCAGCGAAATGTACTGCGCCTCCAGCAACGGCCAGGTCTGGGGCAGCGGCGACGGCGGCGAAACCTGGACCGATCATCCCCTCCCCGAAGGGGCCCGCCAGGTCTACTCCATGGCCTGCGGCTAGAGTGACCGGAAGAGGGCGGCGCAGTCTGCCTGGTCCGCGCCGCCCTTTTCAGCCAGGGGCCCATGGCATTACATTGCAATGACCGGTCAGGCTATAGACTGAAGAATTTGCGGCGCCTGGAACTTGTGGGGATTTCCTGACCATGGGCTACTTCTACGCGTTCATAAGCACCTTCCAGGAACGGCTCAAGGCCGACATGCAGTTGGGCGAAGTCCTGTTCTTCCTGGTAACCAACCTCCCGCTGGCCGTTGTGCTGGCATGGATCGCCAGCAAGGGCGATAGCTCCGTTCCCATAGACTATCTGTTTGTCGGCGTTCTGCTGATGTCCATCTGGAACCGGGTTTCCATCCGGTTGGGGTGGACCATTACCGGGGACATCCTGCAGGGCACCTACGATTACATAGCCACGGCCCGCACGCCGCTGGCGCTGGTGGTCTTTTCCAGGGCCCTGGCCATCAGCGTCCTCGGCACCCTGTCCGGGGTGTTGCCCCTCCTGGCCATCGTATGGATATCCGGACAGGTCATCCATGTTTCGGAACCCTGGCTGCTGGCCCTTGGCATGGGGATAGGGGCCTTCAGCGTGCTGTCCGTCTCCATAGTCTTCGCGCCTCTGTTCCTGCTGGTGCGCGGCCGGGAGGGTTTCTTCAACGTCATCAGGCCCCTGGGCGTGGTGCTGGGAGGCTTCTTTTATCCGGTAGCCTTTCTCGCCCCCGGCGTCGAGTTCCTGGCCCGCATCCTTCCGGCGGCCTGGGCCATGGATGCCGTCATAGTTGCCCTGGAACCGGGCGGGGACGTGTTGCGCGGCGCACGGGACCTGGCCATCGCCCTGGCGGTCTCGCTGGCGTATCTGTCCCTGGCTTACCTGCTCCTGGTCAAGGTCGAACGCCGGGTGCGGGTTGAAGGCAACATGAGGGCCTTCTAGTGAGTATCGTGACCAATTTCTTCGTCCAATCCTACCTGACCTACCGGGCCCTGTTCTTCTGGTTGAACTGGCCGGCCTACGTCGGGAACGTCTTCCTGGTTCCGGTCCTTTACATTACCATGCTGATGCTGACGGGCAGGTTCGCCGGCAGCCCCCTGGACTCGGACTATTACATCAAGGGAATGGCGGCCTATTCTACTCCCTTCATACTCATCTGGGGCATCACCCAGTGCAACTACTACGAGCGGGTAACGGGAACCCTGGCGGTGGTTCTCGGCTGCTCGGGCAACCGGTGGCTGATTTACTGGAGCAAGGGCACCCTGCATTTCCCCAACGGCATGTTCACCGTGGCTACGAGCCTGCTGTTTGCCTGGGTGTTCATCGGCCTGGACTTTTCCGGCGTCAACTGGTTAACCCTGGTTGCTTCCATACTGCTTATTGGTTTCTCCTGCACCGCCTTCGCTCTGTGCATCGGCGTTTTCGCCATCGTCATTCGCGACTGGCTGATAGTCAGCGCCGCGGCCTCCGGCCTGCTTATCGTTTTCACCGGCGTGGTGGTGCCGCTGAACGAACTGCCCCTGTCCCTGGGCTACCTTGGAAACATCCTGCCCCTTACCCACGGCGTGACGGCCTTCCGCGAGGCCTTCTCCGGCGCCGGCCCTGCATCCGTCGGAATGCGCCTGCTCTGGGAACTGGCGGTGGGAGTCTCCTACGGGCTGTTGGGATACCTGTGCTTCCGAGCGGTAGAGGCGGATGCCAGGCGGCGGGGAGCCTACGAAACTTCCATACTGTAACCATTGCGTACCCTGGAGATGCCCCATGGAAACCAGCAGTTCAATTGCCGTCGAGTGCAGGAATCTTTCCCGCACCTATACCTCCCGCAACGTGGTGGGGCGCCGCCGGGACTTTGTCGCCCTTAAAGACCTCAGCCTGGAAATACCCAGGGGGTCCGTGTTCGGGCTACTGGGCCCCAACGGCGCCGGAAAGACCACCACGGTCCGCATTCTTTCCACCCTGCTGACCCCCACTTCCGGGACCGCCCACGTCCTGGGCTACGACGTGGAAGCCCAGGCCGGCCAGGTCCGCCGCAACACCGGGTTCATCCTCGGAGGAGAGCGGGGCCTTTACGGCCGCATCACCGGCGAGCAGAACATGCGGTTCTTCGCGGCCCTGAACCACATCAACCCCCGGGAGGCAAAGCGGCGCACCGCGCAACTGCTGGACCGGGTGGGCCTTACGGAACACGCCAATATGGCCGTGGAAAACTACTCCCGGGGTATGAAGCAGAGGCTCCACATCGCCCGGGGACTGCTGACCGACCCGCCGGTCCTGTTCATGGACGAGCCCACCATCGGCATCGACCCCATCGGCGCCCAGGAACTGAGAAATTACGTCCCCGAACTGGCCCGCGAAGGCAAGACCATCCTGCTGACCACCCACTACATGGCCGAGGCCGACATGCTGTGCGACACCATCGCCATCATTGACCGAGGCGAACTGGCGGCGGAGGGAACTCCCGGCGAAATCAAGCGCCGGTTCAGCCGGCTGGGCATAGTAGAAGTGACCGTGAATCGTCCCAGAGAGGACCTGGCCGCGCGCGTATCGGAACTCGAAGGGGTGGAACGAGTCGAGTCCTCCGGCGAGGGCGCATTGCAGAAGCTCACCGTCTCGGTCAGCTTCGGCATCGACCTGAAGGAAAAAATCGTTGAAGCGGTTGGCCCCGAAACTGTCGAGGGCCTGGTTTCCCGCGACCCCACCCTGGAAGAGGCTTACATCAACATCCTCAAGCGGTGAAGCCTGGCAGCCCGTTTCCGGCAC
This sequence comes from Dehalococcoidia bacterium, assembly GCA_034422655.1. GTDB lineage: Bacteria > Chloroflexota > Dehalococcoidia > Lucifugimonadales > UBA3495 > Bin22. The sequence continues at coordinate 70,144 of DAOUJN010000030.1, read as the reverse complement.
GGCGGCCCAATCCAACGCCGGCGAATAACCCCTTCTCCGGAATAGCGGTTGAGGTAAAATACCCTGGCAACCCCGGCGCCGCGTTATCCAGGTAGCATTCCCCACGGTTGCAATTTTCAGATGGACTGTGAAAGTATCAGATAAAACTGAGGGTAGATGGAGTAGCAGATGCTTTCGGATCTTGGCTTGATGGTTGCGGCGGTCTACTTCTCCAGTTTCATGTTCATTATCATACCGGCCCTCGGCGCTGTCGTGGGCGCTGTAACGGCAAATCTAACGCGCTTGAATATTGCCCTGGGTGCAATCATTGGAATAGCTTCGGGTTTCTCCGGCATCGGCCTGGCTATGCTTACGTATTGGGCAGTTGGCGGGGATGGGGAAAAGTGGCTGGTCCTTTTGACCGCGTTCGGTCTGCCTCTGGGCGGAGCCTTTGCCCCAATTGCGATCCTGCAACTGTTTCGGCCGAGACGCGGCAGCCGTCACGTTTCTCATATTGCTCCTTTTTGATGAGGATAGCAGGTGGCCCAGTCTCTTGATCAACTTTCGCTGGAGACCCGCGGCTGCTCTAGCTGGTGTATTGGCCTTAACGGTTGCCTTGGGGTCCGGTATTGTCCAGTACGCAATCAGCTCTGGCGCGCCGGCCCCACTCCTGCTCCGCCCCGGTACATGTCCCTTCATGAAGCCCAACAATAGGTCCCCCTCACCATTCATGTTCCCTCATGCCTTCCCAAAGGTTACTGGCTGGATAGCGAAGTACATATTCTGGAAGGGCGCCCCTACGGCGGCTGTGTAGGAGGCGTACTGTTCATTATCAAGAACAAAGGGGGGCCGGTGGCCAACCCCGAGATTATCTACATGGAGCAATTCCTGGCCGAGGTGATCTTTCCCACGGCCAGGGTTTACCCTGGGGGACTCGATAGTGCCAGAAACAGTTGATGTCGGCGAGGTTCCCATGGAAATCCGGCAAGCCATGATGCCGTCAGACGGCCCACTTCAGGTCGCGGTGGAGTGGGAGCGGGAGTTGGAGGGGAAGACTATTGGGTACAGTGTGGAGTCGGGTGCCGGCCGCGAGGAGACGCTCAAGTTGGTGAAATCCCTGCGGCCCCTTGGCGATGCCTTCTGACCGTTCCGCCGGTTGAGGTAAAATACCCTGGCAACCCTGGCGCCTGCCATCAAGACAGCATTCCCCACGGTTGCAATTTTCAGAGACACTACGAAAGAATCCGTACAAGAAGGTAATAAGGAGGCAACATGGCAATTTATCGACTATATTCCGGCGACGATGGCGAGACCCACTTCGAGGACCTGAAGCTGGAAGAACACCCCGAACTGGGTGCGATGATTAATGTGTCCGAGGTGCAGGTCCAGGAGTTTGACGGATCCCGCCACAGGGACTTTCATCCCCTGCCCGAGCGGCGGCTGATTATTCACCTGTCCGGCGAGGTGGAAATCGGCGCCAGCGACGGCTCCAAGCGGGTGCTGCGGGCCGGCGACATCCGGCTCATGGAGGACGTCTCCGGCAAGGGCCATACCCACAATGACCTGTCTCCTTCGGCGGCGGTCTACGTTCTTCTGACCGACTGACTCGCCAATCCGCCGGAAAGAGTCCGACTCGGGCCAGCCCCTGGCATCCCCCGCCACAGCTTGACGCTGGCGGGCCGCACAACTATGCTCAACTCCAATGAGACGCCTCATGTTGGCGGAGTCTCGCGAACACCGTGGCCCCCGCATCCAACCAGACTCGGAAAGGAAAGATGGCATGAAAGTGCAGATAATGTCTCCCGCAGCCGACCGGGTGGACTTCAAGGTGCCGCCCGCTCCCAGGCTTGCGAACTTCGAGGGCAAGACCATCGGCCTGTACAACAACATGACTGGCGGGGCCGACGTTGCCGTCGAACGCTTCGCCGAGCAGTTGCAACTCCGGTATCCCGGCGTCAAGTTCCAGCGGTACGGAGGCCCCCTGCGGGAAGACCGTCCTGTGCTCAGCCGGGGCGTCCACATAGACGATGAGGAGGCCGCCCGCATCGCCACCGAGGTCGACGCCATGGTGGGCGCCACGGCCCATTGAGGGGGCTGCACGTCGTGGCTTAGCCATGACATGGTTGCCATGGAAAAGGCGGGGGTGCCCACCGTCGCCATCGCCGCCCAGAGCTTTGCCCGGGCCTGGCAGTCCTGCGTGGACGGTTGGGGCCAGCCCACCGCCGCCTACGTCATAATCCCCCACGCTACCACCGGCCAGCAGCCCGACTTTATTCGCAGCATGGTGGACGGCCAGGTTGACGCCATAATCCAGGGCCTTACCACCCTGCCAACCTCCCGCGGTCCAGTAACCGCCCAGCCTGCCGGAGGCGCCACTGAGGTGTTCACGGTGGAGATGGACGCATCCCCCGATGGGCTGGACGCGGTGAACCGGTTTCTGGCCGAGCGGGACTGGAGCGACGGCATTCCGGTCATCCCGCCCACGCCCCAACTGGTGGAACGTATGCTGGCCGGCACGAGCCGCAGTCCCCAGGACGTGATGATGGTGATGGAACCGGGCTTTGGCGTTGCCACCGTGGAGAAGATCGCCATCAACGCCGTCATGGCCGGCTGCCGTCCCGAGCAGCTTCCCGTCCTGCTGGCGGCCATTGACTGCCTGGCCCAGCCGGAGATGAACCACCGCGACATGCAGGTATCCGGCCACACCGAGGCGCCGCTGATCCTGGTCAACGGCCCCATCGCCCAGCGGGCCGGCATCAATTGCGGCACCTCGGCCATGGGTCCCGGCGTGGTCAACAGCGCCAACACCGCCATCGGCAGGGCCCTCCGCCTTTGCCTGATGAACATTGGCTACTGCAAGGCCGGCACCGGCGACCCCAACTTCATCGGCCTGCCCACCAAGTTCGGCATGTGCATCGCCGAGAACGAAGACCTCAGCCCCTGGCAGCCCTACCACGTGGACCGGGGCTTCGAGCCCCACCAAAGCGCCGTGACCGTCGTAACCGTCACCGGCCCCGGCGATATCCTGGACTCGGGTTCCCGGAACCACAAGGACACGCTGAACAACATCGCCCAGCTGATGTATTACCCCGGCTCCGGCAGCGGCGGCTGGCTCCGCGGCTGGCAGTCGGCGCAGGTGGGCCATACCAGCCAGCGGGTGTCCTACCCCGGGCCTTACCATCCCATCATGCTCAGTCCTTCCCGCGCCGTAATCCTGGCCCAGGCCGGCTACAGCAAGCGCGACGCCCAGGAATGGCTGCACGAGCGCTGCCGCGTGTCCCTGCAGGAGGCCATCGGCAGCCGCGGTGTTCCCAAAGACGAAAACGGCAAGTGGCTGCATCACCCTGAGCTGCAGGTCCTGGAAAACGAACCGGATGCCACCATTCCCATGCTGGAAAGCCCGGAACAGTACCTGCTGTTCGTTACCGGCGGCACCACCCACTACGCCAACTTCTTCTACGGCACCTACGGCATCGCCACCAGGCCCGTGGAGGAGTTCTAGCAATCGCCGGAAGGCTGAACAGGCAGGCGGGCCGGCTCCCTAACGCTCATGTCAGGGTTGCGCCCGGGGTGTCCCAGTGACTCACGCTATCGGAATCGTAGGCTGCGGCGCCATTGGCCGGGCCCTGCTCCAGGCAGGTGACTCCGGCGACTTGGGCGTGCCCGTGGCCGGCGTGACCAGCCGCACGTCGGCCACGGCCCGGGATTTCCTGGCCACGCTGAATGCTCCGCCGCCCTACCTGGACCTGCCGGAACTGGTGCAGCGTTCCTCGCTTCTCGTTGAGACCGCCGGCGGTCACGTCGTTCCGTCCCTGGCCGAGGCCGCGTTCTCTGCCGGAAAGGACCTGATGGTCATCAGCATTGGGGCGCTGCTGGAACACCCCGAAATTATCGAGCGGGCGCGGGCCACGGGCTGCTGCCTATATGCCCCGTCAGGAGCAATAGCGGGTCTGGATGGCATCAAGTCTGCCTGCCAGGGCAGGGTGGGCCGGGTCGAAATGGTGTCGCACAAACCCGTGGACGCCCTGGAGGGGGCGCCCTACCTCCTTGAGAACGAAATCCCGGTGTCCGGCCTGACCGAAGCTCAGGAAGTGTTTTACGGGACGGCCAGGGATGCCTGCCGCGGGTTTCCATCCAACCTTAACGTGTCGGCGGCGGTCAGCCTGGCCGGCATCGGCCCCGACCGGACCACCGTCCGCATAATTGCCGACCCGTTCCTCAACCGCAACTGCCACGACATCACGGTCGAGGGAGAATTCGGCCTCCTTTCAGTCCACATCGAGAACATCCCCTCCGAAAACCCCAAAACCGGCCGCCTCACTGCCCTGTCCATCATCCGCTCAGTCCGCGACGCAGTCGACCCGGTACGCATCGGCACCTGATCAGCCCCCAACTCCCAATCCTCAATTCCTAATTCTTAACTCTTAATTCTTAATTCCTAATTCCCACCCCTCCCCCTTGCCAACCTGGATAACCCATCTCTACCGTAAACAATACACAACCCACCAACCCGCCACTAAGGCCAGGAGACCACCCATGCCTGAAACTCAGGCAAATGCCCGAAAATGTCCGGAAATGCAGGGGGTATAGATTTTTCCTTCGTGCCCCTTAGTGCCCTTCCTGGACAAAATCGGTGGCACGCCTCCACGATTTAAGGTACATTGTTGGCGTTACCAGGACTCAGCTGACAGTCATGTCCGGTGCCCAAATCCTTCGCCGGGCCACGAGGTCCAGCTAACAGGAGGCGACCATGCCAGAAACCATTCGGGATGAGTACATCAGGAAAAACCCCCGCTCGGCAGAGCTGTACCCCAGGTTCACCGAACTGTTCCCCTCGGGCGGCGCCGGCCACGACGGCTACGTGGCGGCCCCCTTCCCCATCACCATCGCCCGGGGGCAGGGGCCCCGCAAGTGGGATGTGGACGGCAACGAGTACATCGACTACGGTCTCGGTTCCGCTTCCCTGCTGCTGGGCCACGCCCACCCGGAGGTGGTGGAAGCCCTCACCCGCGCCGCGCCCGTCGGCTCCCACTTTGGCGCGCCCGTGGAGTCCATGCTGGAATGGGGCGAAAGGGTCTGCAACCTGATTCCCTGTGCCGACAAGGTCCGTTTCGTCGCCTCGGGCGCCGAGTCCACCATGCTCGCCATGCGCATCGCCCGGGCCTACACCGGCAAGGAGAAAATCATCCGCTGGGAGTCCCACTACCACGGCTGGCACGATTACGTTATGCCCGGCAACCTGCCGCCCTTCGACGAGCCCGCCTCTATCGGCATTCCCCAGGGTGCCGTGGACTCGGTCATTGTCCTCCCCGTGGACCTGAATGTCCTGGAAGACACTCTGTCCAGCCGGGACGATATTGCGGCAGTGATAACCGAAGGCTCCGGCGCCTCCTACGGCACGGTGCCCCGCCAGGAGGGTTTCGTCGAGGGCGTCCGGGAGTTGACCCGCAAGTACGGCGTGGTGATGATCCTGGACGAGGTCATCACCGGCTTCCGCTGGAGCCCGGGCGGCCTGCAGGAATGGCTGGGCATTGAGCCCGACCTCTGCACCCTGGCCAAGATTCTCACCGGCGGCCTGCCCGGCGGCGCGGTGGCCGGCCGGGAAGAGGTGATGCAGGTGATGGTCCAGACGGGCGACCGCCAGCACGACCGTTACCAGCGGGTGCTCCATGGCGGTACCTTCAACGCCAATCCCTACTGCGCGGCCACCGGCAACGCGGCCCTGCGCATCGCCGCCACCGGCGAAATGCAGGCCCAGGCCAACCGTATGGCGGACCGGCTGCGAATGGGTCTGCGCCGCATCATCGACCGCCACGAAATTCCCGCCGCCGTGTACGGCGAGTCCTCCACCTTCCACGTCTATTTCGGAGACCGCTCCATTGAGGGCCTCGACGCCAACACCCTGAAGAACGCGCCCCCGGAGGTGCAGACCGCCTTCCGGCAGGCCCTCCAGGTCAGGGGCGTCGATCTCATGTCCCGCACCAGCGGCGTACTCTCCGGCGTCCACACCGAGGCCGACATCGACGCCAGCCTGGAAGCCTTCGACGGCGCCATCAAGGCCTTGATAGACGAGGGTATAGTGAGTTAGCAGTCCAAAGCGTCTGCTTTGATGGGCTATGTCTTCCCGTGTATGAAGGCTGTAAGCATGGAGGGTGGCGGCCATGGCGGATACCGAGGTACTGGTAATCGGGGGAGGCATAGCCGGCGCCTCCGCCGCATGGCATCTCGCCTGTCTGGGTCGTAGCGTCACCCTCTTGGAGCGAGGCGACATCGCTTCCGAGGCGTCCGGGGTTAACGCCGGCGGCATTGGCGCCCTGGGCTGGGGGAATGTTCCCGACCTCCAGGCTTACCTGACCATGGGCAGCCTCCAGATATTCAAGCATCTGCAACTGGAACTCGGCTACGATATAGAGTTTCGGGCTTCCGGTGCGCTGCAGGCCATCCAGACCGGGGAACAATACAACCACATCCGGGACCAGGTCATTGCCTTGAAGTCACGGGGTTATGCGCTGGACCTGCTGCCACTCAATGAGGCCCGCAGCCAGGAACCGGAGTTGAGCCCGGACCTTTGGGGCGCGGTCCATTTCCCCCTGCGGGCCCAAGCCGACCCGGTCAAGGCAACCCGGGCCTTTGCCGATGCCGCCGCTCACGAGGGCGCACAGGTCTTGACCGGACGGAACGTAACGGCCATCACCCCCCAGGGCGACGGCGCCTACCGCGTTTCCTGCCCCGGCGAAGAGCACGTGGCGGAGCGGCTGGTACTGGCCGCCGGGGCCTGGTGCCAGCCCCTGGGGCGCATGCTGGGCCTGAACATTCCCATCGTGCCGGTGCGCGGTCAGATGTGGGCCTCAGAGCCCCTGCCGCCTCGGGTATTCCACTCCTTGTCGGCGGCGGAATCGCCCCTGCGCTGGGCGCAGCATCCCGGCAGTGACGCCCGCACGCCGCCGGAATTGACCCACCTGGGCGGTCGCCGCGTTACCAGGCACCTGTACGGCCGCCAGACCAGGGACGGCGAGCTTGTCTTCGGTGGAGACCGGCAGGCGGTTGGCTACGACAAGACGGTTGACGCCGCCGGCATCGACGTGAACTTCCGCCACGTTGCCGAAATCCTCCCCTGCGTGGGTAGCCTCCCCATACGGCGTTCCTGGGCGGGACTTATGCCCTTTTCCCTGGACGGTAAGCCGGTCATCGGCGGCATCCCCCAACTCGACAACCTGTACATCGTCAGCGGCCTCGCCTCCTCCGGGTTCGGGCGCGGGCCGATGGCAGGCAAATTGATCGCCGACTTCGTTCACACCGGGCACAGACCGCCGGTGCTATCCGAGTCGGACCCCGCCCGGTGCGTTACCCCCTGCGAAGAAACCGCCACTTGAAGGAGAGCGACTATGGGCCGGATGGACGGAATGGTTGCCATCGTTACCGGCGCCAGCCGGGGGTTGGGGCGCGCCATTGCCAGGGAGTACGCCGCCGAGGGCGCCAGCGTGGTCATCTGCGCTCGCAGCCGGTCCCCCGCCGGGCTGGCCGGGACACTGGAGGAAACGGCGGCAGACATCCGGAACGGCGGCGGCGATGTGCTGGCCGTGCCCTGCGACGTTACCGACGAGGCCCAGGTCAATGGACTGGTCCGGCAAGCCTTGGACCGGTACGGCAGGATTGACGTGCTGTTCAACAACGCCGGCGCCATGGTAATGGGTGAGACCATCATGGACATTGAACCGGCCCGGTGGGAGCAGATAATGCGGGTCAACACCTTCGGGCCCTATCTCTGCACCCGAACCGTGCTGCCGGTGATGATGGCCCAGCGGCGGGGCAGCATCATCAACGTGGGTTCCCGCACTGCGGACGACCCGGCCCAGGGCGGCGGTGTCCTCTACAGCGCCAGCAAGGCCGCCGTCCACATCTTCAGCCGCTGCCTGGCCGAGGAGGTTCGGGACTACAACATCGCCGTCAATATTCTCAGCCCCGGGTCCATGCGCAGCGAGGGGTCCGCTGCCATCCCCTGGGCCCAGAGGGACTGGCACGAACGGGTGGAGCCCAGCGTCGTCGGCCCCTGCGCCGTGTTCCTGGCCCTGCAGGATGCGACCACCTTCACCGGGCAACTGGCAGCCCGCGCCGACTTCGGCACAACCTGGGGCCCGGGCATCGCCAGCCCCGCTCCCTGACGGCAGGAGGTGGGCTATCCTGCCCAGGCCCTTTAGGACGGGATTCAGCTTGTAGTCCAGGTAATCAGTAGCTCCCGCGATGGTTCCCGCCAGCGGGGAACGTACCCTTCCCCGTCATGGCCGAACAGCCGGTCAAAGTTATGAGATATTGCTTCACGGGCAATGGCCATGTCCTTCTCCATCACCCACCCGCTTTCCAGGACTTCCTGCACTGCTTCCTCCCTGGCCTGGAGGCGCCCGCTTTCCCACCAGGGCGGTTCCGGCAGTACCGTCAGGTCGGGGAGGATTCCCATGTCCCACAACACCCCCATCAACTCGCGGAAGCCGGGCACGGGCGCCATCGTCTCCCCGTACACCAGTTCGTAGAGCGCTGCCTCGCTGTTGGGCGGCGACACGCTCCACAGCGTAATCAGCACCCTCCGGCGGGCCGCGGCCTGGAGCTTCTGGATGAAGGGTACGATGTCCCGCACGAAGTAGGCCACGTCGGCGGTAAAGACCACGTCGCCCTCCACGCCTTCCGCGTCCATCCAGCTGGCCTGGATGCGCCGGGCGTTGGTTATGCCCGCCTCACGAACGCAGTCGTCAAACTCGGCCCCCATGCCCGGGGAAGGGTCCACCACCACAGCCTCGCGGCAACTCAGGGCCAGGGGCAGGCTGACACGGCCCGCTCCCCCGCCCACGTCCACCAATACATCGTCGGGCCGCAGGTAACCGGCAATGACTTCCAGGTTGGGTCCCAGGGGGCGGTGCGGGTCGAACCGGAAGAGCCGGGCCAGCCTCCCCGTCCACGGGTCTGCGGCAGGGTCGGTCCCGTGCAGCCTGGCCTGCTGCTCGGCCACGGCATCAAGGAGACTGGCGAACCGGTCGGCGGCTGTCATCAATCGCTCGGATTCCGGGAGTAGTTTCGCTCAGGTCAGCTTAGCTTGGCGGCCCTGGGGTGGGTGGCCGTCGCCACCTGTTCGGCGGTCAGGCCAGCGAACCGCTGCGGGCGGTAGTGAGCCAGCACCGCCTCCGCCGCAGTGCCGTCGCAGAGTTCCTGGGTAGCCAACTGGCTCAGCGCCGGCGCCAGCGTAACGCCGCTGTGGGTCAGGGCCACGTACAGGTTCGGCGCCTCGGCGGCAAACCCCATCACCGGGTAGCCGTCCAGGGGCATGGGCCGCCAGCCCACGGGCACCGGAATGGCCTGCGCGCCGGAGATGCCCGGCAGGTAGCGTGCGGCCCGGGCCAGCAGGTCGTCGGCGTGGGCCTGGGAGTCATCCTCCGCCAGACTCTCCTGGTCGCCTTCGCCGATCATCAGGCTGCCGTCGGCGCACTGCCGGATGTGAATCTCGCGGCGGCCGTCCCCCAGGGCTGGGGCGTACACCACCGGCACGTTCTTCAGCAGGCGCGGCAGCGGCGTGGTCCGTATCACCACGCCCGGGCTCTCCGCCTGGGGCACGTTGACCTCGGCCAGGGCTGCCAGGCTGGTGGTGTCCGTCCCCGCTGCCATTACCACGGCGTCAACGTCCCTGGAACCCGTGCCGGTTTGCAGGCTGCCCACCCGGCCGTCGCCGCCGCGCTCAAAGCCAAGGACTTCCGTCCCGGTCAGTATCTCGCAGCCCATTTCCCTGAGACGGCGCAGGCAGGCGTCAACCACCATCTGGGGTTCTACCTGGCCTTCATTGGGACTGAATTCGGCGGCGGCCACCGGGCCGACTTCCAGGGCCGGTTCCAGGCGTTGCAACTCGCCGGCGTCAATCAGGCGGGTGGGGTAGCCCCAGGCCTGCAACTGCCGCACCCGGGCCGCCAGCCTCTCAGCGTTGGCGGGGTCGGCTTCCCAGGAAACCTTGCCGCCCCAGCGCAGACCGACGCTGGCCGGGTCGCCGTCGTCGCCAATTGCCTCCGCGAAGCGGGTCCACATGTCCAGCGAGCGGCAGGTCAGGTTGTGGTAGGCCACCGGTTCCTTGGCCCCGGCGTTGATCCAGGCGAAGCTGTGGCTGGAAGCGCCGTGGCCGGGCTGCCCCTTGTCAATGAGGGTGACCCGCACCCCGCGCCGGGCCAGCCGCCAGGCAATGGCCGCGCCCATAATGCCCGCGCCGATCACGGCCACGGTCCTGGGTTTCTGAGGGCTGACCAAGAATGGCTCTCCTTTCGGCAAAGGGGCCGGCTACCTGAACCTGGGCATTACTTCTTTGGCGAACAGTTCCATGGAGCGCATTACCCTGGAGTGCTCCATGCTGCCGAAGGACATGCTGGCGCCGAAGTAGTCGATGCCGTGTTCGTCCCGCAGGTTGGCAATGCGCTCAATGCACTGGTCCGGCGTGCCGAAGTAGCAGGTGGTTTCCAGTTCCGACTCGTAGCTGGCCGGTTCCACGGTGCGGACTTGGCGCCAGTGGTCCAGGTCCACGTTTATCTCGTCCCCGTGGGTCAGGGTGCGCCGGTAGCCGCCCAGGTCCCGAACCCAGGTAAGGGATTGGCGGGGGTACTCCCGGGCCGCCGCCTCGTCCTCATCCAGGTACACAAACCGGAAGTAGGGCATTGCCGCCACGGACAGGGTCTTGCCGGCGGTGGCGCAGCGTTCCTCGTACAGCGAATACAGGGCTAGGTTATCCGATTCAGGCATGGAAAAGCTGGTCAGAATGGGCAGGTCCCGCTCCACGGCAGCGTCCACGCTGGCGGGGGTGCGGGACACAGCCAGGTACACCGGCGGGTGGGGCTGCTGGACCGGCTTGGGGGCGATGGTAAGGTCTCTCACCTGGTAGAACTCGCCGTCGAAGCTGAAGTTGTCCTGGGTCCACAGGCCCAGGATGATATCCAGGGCTTCCTGGGTACGCACGTCCCGGGTGTCAAAGTCAATGTTGAAGTTGCCGTACTCGTAGTCCGCCGAGCCGCGCCCCACGCCGAAATCCAGCCGGCCCTGGCTCAGCACGTCCAGCATGGCGCTCTCTTCCGCCAAAAAGATGGGGTTGTGGAAGGGCAGCACGCTGACGCCGGCGCCGAGGCGGATTCTGCTGGTGCGGGCGGCGATGTGGCTGAGCAGGGGCATAAGGGAAGGGCAGATGCCGTAACGGCTGGAGTGGTGCTCGGCAATCCACACCGAGTCGAAGCCCAGTTCCTCGGCATACTCGGTCTGCTCCAGCATTTCGCTGAAGATGCGGCTCTGCGCGCCGGTTTCTTCCTCCGTCCAGGAACCCAGCAGAAACAGGGCAAACTTCATATCAGGTATGGGCCTCCTCAGTGACGCTGTCAGTCCAGGGGCAGCTTGTGCAGCCAGCCGGGCTCGGATATGTCCAGTACCTGGCCGTTGGGGCCCGACCACTTTTCCTCGGCCCGGGGCGCGCGGAATTCGCCGTCCTTGGCCACCTCCCGCCGGACTATCTCATCACCGCCGATACCCCGCAGCCTGGCGCCCGTGTCCTGCAGGCTGTCCACCTGGAAACCTATGTGGTGGATGCCGCTGTAGTTCTCGCCATTGGGGCCGACGTCGGCGTCCTGCTCGGTCTTCCACTTGAGGATAGTAAGGTTGATGTCGCCGTCAGTAAGCTGGATTTGGCGGTCGTTCCTGGCCACTTCTACCAGGTCGAAGCCCTCCTTGTAAAACCTGGCCACGGTGTCGGGATCCTGGCAGGTGATGGCAACATGCTTGATCTTGGCCACGGGGCACCCCCTGTTCTGATTTCCGCCATTATACTCCCTGGGCCAACGGAGGGACACGGCGCCGGCGAATTTGGGCTGGCGTCTACGCTCTGCCCTTGTTCAGGACAAGCTGCAAAATGTCGTTGCTGTTGACCACGCCCACGAACCTCTCCGAATCCCGGTCCACCACAGCCATCGCAGTCACGGCATTTTCCCTCATGCGCTGGAGCACGTCCTCTACGTGCTCATCCGGCCACGCCAGGGAATACTCGCTGCGGATCAACCGGCTTATGGGTGTGGTGGCCCAATCCTCTTCCGGGAGGTAACGCAGCATGTCGATGGACATCATGCCCACGATGGATTCGCCCTCGGCGACCACGTAGTCGTGCTGGTGGGGACTGGCCCACCGTTCCGTGAAGTCCCGCACCGTCAGCGATGGCATGGGGTGCCGTCGCGTCCGGTCCAGGATATCGTCAATGACTATCTCGGACAGCACGAACCTGAATATGCCCCTGGGGATGTCATCCGGGGTCGTGGTGTCAGACATGCTCCGGCTGGCCCGGCTGGTCGTAAAGCTGATGAGGGTGGGCGTCACCAGCAGGTAGCAGAGCATTACCAGCACCAGGAATGAGAAGACTACCTCATCAATGATGCCCAACTCAGTGAGTACCAGCAGCAGGGCAATTTCGGCCACTCCCTTCCCCAGGAGGCCGGAGGCAACGGCGTGGGGCATGGCCATCCGGGCCAGGTAAGCCCCCAGCGTGGCGCCGATGAAGTTGCCTGCCAGGGGAATCAGGGCCAGGGCTGCCATCGTCAGCACAGGAACGTTGACAAAGGAAAAGGTGAAATGCAGGCCGGCGGAAGCGAAGAAGAGGGGCACAAAAATGGCTTCGGCGGTGCTGCGAAGCCCCGGCATTATCTCCACCCGTACCTGGTAGGGAAGACCGGCCAGGGAAGCCCCGAAGAGCAGCGCGCCCAGGGTACCGTGCAATCCCATCACCTCGGCTGCGTCCACCACCAGGAAGAGGGTGCCCAGCAGCAGTCCCAGGGCAAGTTGCGGGACCTGGATCAACCGCTGCAAGCGGGCAACCAGCGGGGGCAGCACCCGGGAGGATAACAGCCAGGCTATGGCCGTAAAGCCGACGATCTTGGCTACCAGAATCAGCACCCCGGTTATCGACACCGCATGGCCGTGCTCGCCAATGCTGAACGCGATTATCAGCAGGGTAATCAGTTCCGCGATCAGCACCACGGTGAAAATCTGCAGGCCGATGGGTTCCCGCAGGCGGCCATCGTCGGCCAGCACCTTGGCAACGATGCCCAGGCTGCTCATGGAAAGAACGCCGGCCAGGGCCAGGGCGTCCGTCGGCGCCAGCCCAAGGCCAAAATCGTAGAGGACTCCCAGGGTTACAACCAGGGATACGCTCAGGGAAAAGGCCACGGAGACCAGGGCCGCGACAAAGTAGTGGCCCCGCAGAGTTGCCACGAAGCTGGACATGTCAATCTCGTCCAGCCCGATGAGAAAGAAGAAGATAAAGATTCCCAGGGTCAGCAGCAGGTCAATGTGGCCGGTGGGGTGGATGGACCAGCCAGTAAGGGACTGGAGGGTTGGGCCCAGCAGGATACCGGCGGCCGCGTAGGCCACGATGGAGTTCAGGCGCAGACGCCGGAAAACGCCCTCGGCCAGCTTCGCGACTATGATCAGCAGGCCCAGGGAGAGGAGCGACTCGCGTATCTGCTCCATTTGCGGAGCCAGATTGATTGCGTCCCCAACACCCGTGAGAATATCCGGCAGCATCCCTTACTTCACCCCAAAATAGTTGGTCGGTCGGAGGGGATAGTGTTGTTGCGGGAGCAGCAATGGTTTGCGAGGCCATTACGCCCGTTTGTCAGACTTCCATAAATGCACCACCTGTTGGGACAGGGGGAGAGAGGATGTCGCAGTCCGGCGGGTTGAAGGTCCTGCCGGCTTGCCGGGCCAGCCTTAACAGGGGTTCCCGCGGTGAGGGTTGATGGAGTCGAACCCGCGGGTGTCGTCCAGATATGGACGGCGGGCACGGTCAAGAGACCGCCCCGCCGTCACCGTTGACCAGTAAACTTCGGGCCGATCCTTTAGCCCAGGTGCTGGTTGATGAACGAGGTCATTCGCTCCAGGGCCCGCTGGGCCACGTCGGTGGAAAGGTCTCGCAAAACGCCTTCGCCCTCGCCCTCAAAGACGGTCAGGTCAATTTGCCCGCCGGCGTTCTGGTACTGGGAAACGAACTCCAGCAGGTCCGGGCGAGGGTGGGCCGCCTCGTACTCGCGCACCAGGCACAGGGTGGGCGGCGTTTCGGTCTTCTCGCCGGCCGCCAGCGCGCGGGCCGGCGCTCCCTCGGCCATGGCCTCCTCGGTCACCCAGTACATGTCGTGCATCTGGATGGTGCGCTCGCCGACGGATTCAGGGGGCTTGACGTCTTCGCGGATGCCCTTGGCGTAGTTGTAGCGACCCAGGGGGTCGATTACGGGGGAGACCATGATTACGCAGCCCAGGGTGCCGTCCACCTCTGAGGCGCCGTTGGTCAGGGACAGGGCGGCGTAGCGGGAGTCGAAGGGACGCATCCCCAGCAGCATGGCCTGGTGGGCGCCGCTGGAGGTACCCATTGCGCCGATTCTGGCGGCGTTGCCGTTCCACTCGGCGGCGTGGGCCTTGGCCCAGCGAATGCCGTAGTGGATGTCCTGGAAGGAAGCGGGATAGGACGCTTCGGGCGGAACGCGGAAGTCCAGGGCCGCGACGATGATGCCGTTCCTGGCCAGGGCTTCATTGCCGGCATTGCCGTTCTCTCGGGTGCCGTTGACCCACGCCCCGCCGTGCAGTTCGATCATTACCGGGAAGGGGCCGTTGCCCTGGGGCTTGAACAACCTGGCCTGGAAGGGCTTGTCGCCGTGGCGAAGATACTCCACGTCCTCAATCAGGACATCATAGGTGGTCTGCTTGCTGATAGTCATGCCAGCCTCCTTTAATTCGGGTGGGACTATGTTGCCGCATGTGTGCCTAGATTAAACGTTCAATGCTGTTCAGTCAATTTCTGTTTCCCGCAAGGGCCTTCAAAGTATTGATGACACCATCCGGCGGCGGATGGTAAGATATTCGTCGCCGGAAACCAGGACCACAGCTTCAATTCCGCCTGCGAGGATGCCCGTGGCAGAAGACCGCCCCATACCCGCCGGGTTTACGCCCGAAGATGAACTGGAAGAGGAAAGGACGGGCCGACGCACCCGCAACCGGCTGATTATCCTGGGCGTTGTGGTGGCCCTGGCCGTGGCCTACATGGTCTACGCCGCCTTCCCCGGCAACGCGCTCTACTTCGTCACCGTCAGCGAATTCATGGGTGGCGATGAATACCAGGACGGGCGTGTGCTGCGGGTTTCGGGAAAGCTGGTGCCCGATTCCTTCCACCGGCAGGACAACAGCACCCTGGCCAGGTTCCAGTTGGTGGACAAGGAGGGCACTGGTAGCGACGCCAGCCTCGACGCCACCTATGTGGGCGTAATGCCCGACCTGTTCTTCAACCCCCACTCGGAAATCATCCTGGAGGGCAGCTACACGCCGGAACGGGTCTTCGAAACGGACAGCATCCTGGTCAAGTGCCCCTCCAAGTACCAGTCCCTGGATGAAGAACTTCCGGCGGACTACAACACCTACAATGCTGGGGCCGCGCCGCAGGCTTCCTGATTGCCCTGTACCCATTCGTGGTGGACTTTCCAGGTGGCGTTCCTTTGCAGGTATTTTCGTCCGTAGGGGCGGGTTTCAAACCCGCCCCTACCTGCTTGGGAACACTCGGCCGCTTGTCGTCTAATTCCCCGTCTCCGCATCCGCCCCCTCCCCTTCCGGCCCCTGCTGCATGTCCCTCACCTCCCGCTCCAATTCCTGTCGCCGCCTGGAAATAAAGAAGGCATACACAAAGAACACCAGCCAGGTAATCGCGAAGGCGGCAAATAGAAAGCCCATATTGGCCGGGGGCTGGGTTTGCAGCAGTATCAGGGGCATTTGTTCACTCGCTCGGAAAGATTATTCAAACATTGATGGACAGGATTTACAGGATGTGCAGTTCGCATGCACGGTTTCTTCCACCCTTCAGTCCGGTAGCCTCTACGGTAGCGCCTTAGCCACAAGCCAACTAAACATCCTGTGTATCCTGTTAATCCATGTTTGATGACCGCAGGCGCTGGGCGAAGCGAAGCAGGGACAGGCGGTCTTCGATATTGCGCAGGCGCATACGCTCCAATAGCAGGTACAGGAACAGCAGCAGGAACACGGCAAGGGAATAGAACAGGACATACTGCATAATCGGTTCCAACGCCCCCGAATCCGCCAGGGGCCCCACCACCGCCGAGGGATGGATGGAACGCCACCACTGCACCGAGTAATAGACGATGGGCACGTCCACGAAACCGATTATGCCCAGGCCGGCGGCATACAAGGCTCCCTGAGACTTGTTGGGCACGTAGGAACGCAGCATCAGGTAGGCCACGTAGATCAGCCACAATATCAGGGTTGTGGTCAGCCGCGGCTCCCAGGTCCACCACACGTTCCAGACGGGTCGGGCCCAGATGATTCCCGTCAGCAGGGCCAGGCTTACAAAAATCACCCCCACCTCGGCGGCGGCGTGGGCCACGCTGTCCCACCCGCCCTTGCGGGTAACCAGGTAGCCGATGCTGGCGACAAACACCACGAAAAAGGCAACGAAGGACACTATGGCTATGGGCACGTGGAAGTAGAAAATCCGCTGCACGTGCCCCAGGGTAGCGTCGGTGGGCGCTACCAGGAAAATCAGGTACAGGTCCACCACCATCAGGACGGCGGTGGCAACCAGCAGGATGCCCAGCAGCCCCGGAAAGCCAAGGCCCCTGCCCCTGGAAGTTGTTGCGCTACCCGAGATGGATGCCAAAAGGAGTCACTCCTCAACGATTATCGAAAAAATCCAGGGACATATTACCAGAAACACCGCATCGAATACCGCCAGCAGGGGCAGCCAGCGGGTGACCACCCCGCTCTCCGGCCCGCCTCCAATGGCCGCCCCCGACACTTCCACCGCGCCGATCAGCACCGGCAGAATAACGGGAAAGAAGAGCACCGGCAGCATCACCTCCCGGGAGCGGGTCTGCACCGCAATGGCCGAAAACAGGGTGCCCACGGTGGCAAAGCCCAGGGTTGCCAGCAGGATGGCCGCGAACAGAGTCCAGGTAAATGCGGTGAAATTGAGCAGCACGGCAAATACGGGCAGCAAAGCCGCCTCGATAACCAGCATGAACAGGAAGCTGACCAGCGCTTTTCCAAGAAAGATGGCATCCCGGCTGACGGGCGCCAGCAGCAGACCCTCCAACCCGCCCTGTTCCCGCTCCCGCACGAAGGCTCGGCTCATAGCCAGGGTTCCGGCGAAGGCGAAGGCCACCCACAGGATGCCCGGGGCCAGTTCCGTCACTCGCTCGGGGCTGACCTTCAAGGCGAAATTGAACACCACCACCACCAGGAACCCGAACACCAGGGCAGATACGACGATGTCCCTGGAGCGCAGTTCCAGCAGCAGGTCTTTCCATACCAGGGCCGCCATGGGCCGCAGAAATCGCATATACGTGACCGACCACACAACAAAGGGTTTCACACAAGGCGCAATTGTATCAGAAGGGTCAGCAGCAAATATGGGATAATGGCGGACGTAACTGGCCATAAGGGGACTGTCATTTGAGATTACCCAATGCGGAAAGCGCGGTGGTGGCCCGTGAAAAGATTACCGGATATCTGCTTTCGTTCACTAATCCGAGAGGAAGACCCAAGGCTTATTTCTTTACTCGTTTTGGCTTTGATGCTAACCATTGGGAAGAGATAGTCGATGCTCTGCTTCTCCATTGTCAGCATAATGAAGTAGTTGAAATCAAAGCGGCTGATTTTGGTATCCAGTATGCTATAATTGGCCCGATAAGAACACCCGACGGTCGCGAACCTAATGTTAGGTCTATATGGCAAATCGACTACGGCAACAACTATCCCCGGTTTATATCGGCATACCGGGCCAGAAGCTAGGAGACGAAAGTGTTCAACGAGTTTGATCTCGTAGCCCTTACGGTGCCTATTCCGTTGTCCGAAGCTGGACATGTCCCTGAGGACAGTCCGTTACGAAGTATGGATGGTTTGGGAGCTGGACTGTTGCCTGGCGATGTAGGGGTTATAGTAGATATGTGCGGTGAGGGCGAGGCATTCATAGTGGAGTTCCTGGAACCGGAAGGCTACCTCATTGCTCTGCCGACTGTTCATTCCAGCCAAGTACGCCCTGCGACTGAGGAAGACCAGGCTAGAGATCGCTTCGGAAAACAAGCCAAAGTACAGCCTTGATGTGCCCGGGCCAACCGTCCTATACCTACACCCCCAGGTAGTCCCCCGCCGCTTCCAAGTCAACCCGGCCGTTGGACATCACCCCTGCCCTGGTGGCCCAGGCCCGGCCCAGGTCCACGTTGTGGGTGGTCATAACCACCGAGCGGCCCGACGCCGTCCATTCCTGCAGCAGGTCTGCCAGGGCCGCCACCGATGCCCGGTCCAGGCCCGACTCCGGTTCGTCCAGCAGCAGCAGCGAGGGACGGTGGAGAATGGCCCGGGCGATGGCCAGTCGTTTCTGCATCCCATGGGATAGGCTGCGCACCCGCCGGTCCGCTCGGCGGGACAGACCCACCCGCTGCAGCACGTCGGCTACCCGATCCTCCAGGTCTTCCACCGCGTACAGGCGGCCGTAGAAGGCCAGGTTTTCGCGGCAGGTCAGTTCATCGTACAGGTAGCCGCTGTGGGCCACCACTCCCACCTGCCGCCGGGTTGCCGCCGGCCGCCGCCGTAGGTCGTGGCCGGCAATTCGCACACTGCCTTCGTCGGGCCGTGCCTGGCCGGCCAGGATTCGCAGCAGCGTGGTCTTCCCCGAGCCGTTGGCCCCGAATAGAACCAGGAACTCGCCCCAGCTCAGGGACAGGTCCAGGTCCCACAGCACGGGCAGGTCACCGTAGCCCTTGCGGAGGCCGCTGACTTCAATGGCTTTGCCAGCGCCGGCTGGGCTCCCGTAGTCCATGTCCATTACAGTGTTATCCCATCAGTCATCCAGAACGGCATCCGGCTATAGCCAGGGTTCTGGAATTTCTTGATTTCCGTTCCATTTCGTTCCATTTTCCCGCCTGCCGCCCTGGGATGCTTTACGCCGGTACCCAAGCGGCAACGAGGTGCACAGGCCTGACAATAGACATGGTAGGGAGATGACACCCAGGATGGCAAGTGGAGAGGCTGGAGCCCAGGCCTCCTGGAAATGTGACTCGCGCAGCATTCAAGTACCTTGAATTGCTATGTATTTGGCAAGTTTCTGCCATGTTCGGATATAATTTCGTGACCTCATGGCGGGTTTTCCTGCGGGAATCGGGTAAAGCGGGACTACTGCCGTCGAGATGAAGGGGCCGTGTTCCGGCTACTCCAGGCAGGGCGTGAAATTTGTCTACTCCACGGAAGTTGGTAATTGCGAGTCTCGCCGCACTCAGCGTCATGCTGGCAGTCGTCTTCTTCCTTGTCTATTTCGGTGGGAACGATACCCAGGCGTTGGAATTGACTGCCGTGTCAACCGATGCTGCGGATACCGGCGGTTCCGGCGTTCCCGTCATTTCCGCCGAGACGGCTTCACCTGAAGCTGCTCTTTCAGAAGAGCCGCCTGAAATCCGGGTGTACGTGGCCGGCGCCGTGCACCACCCCGGCGTCTACCGGCTGGAAACGGGAGACCGGCTGGTGGACGGGATAGAAGCCGCCGCCGGCGCCACCGACGATGCCGACCTGGATGCAGTCAACCTGGCGATGCGGGTGGAGGACGAAGGCTATTACTACATTCCCGCTAAGGTAAATCAACCCACCGCCAATATAGACCTGGAGACGACGGCCGACGTATCCCCCGCTCCCCAATTCCCCGAGGCGGCAACCAACCGTCCCACCGCTGAATCTCCTGGCGAGACCGTTGAATCCGCAACCCACACCGGCAAACCCACCGGGCCCCTGAACCTGAACACCGCCAACCAGACCGAACTGGAGACCCTGCCGGACGTCGGCCCGGTCCGGGCCCGGGCGATTATTGCTTACCGGGAGGAAAACGGCCCCTTCGCTGCCGTTGAAGAAATCACTGCCGTCTCGGGCATAGGCCAGGGCACACTGGATAATCTCCAGGGTCTCATTACCGTGGCAGCGTCGCCCTAGATGGTCGTCGTTCCAGACTGGAGCCACCCATTAAATTCCGTCGGATCCTGACTTTGGGCCTGCCGGTATGAAACTCACCACGCTGGCGGCGGCCTGGCTGGCGGGAATGGCCCTGGCCTACGGGCTGTACGACGCCGACCCATTCCCTCTGCTGTTCCTGACCGGCGTTGCGGCGACTGCGGCTCTGGTCTGCCGGCTGATGGGGATAGCCGCCTGGCCGGCGCTGCTGGTGGCGGCGTGCCTGCTGGGTCTTTGGCGGTACGAGGTGTGGCAGTACGTGCCGCCGCCCCTCCTGGCCGACCACGGCGGGAGCGCCCAGGTCCGGGGCCGCATTGCCAGCGACCCGGAGGCCACCGCAACCCGCGTCAAGTTCACCCTGCAACTCGCCGACCTGGCACAGGGCAACGTGGGTGGAACGCCCCGATGGGAGCCCCACGATGCCAGGCTGCTGGTCTACGCCCACCCCCCGGCGGAATTGGTGTCGGCAAGGGAATTGCCATACTTTCGGTATGGCGATGATGTGAACCTGGCGGGAACGCTGCAGCGGCCCGAGCCGATAGAGAAGTTCGACTACCCGGCTTACCTGGAAAGCCAGGGCATCTATGGCATCTTCTGGGCCAGGGAAGTAACCGTAACTGCGGGTGAGAATGCCGGTTCCCAGGTCTTGACTGGCCTCAGGGAAGCAATCTTCGACCTGCGGCGGGCGCTGGCTAGTGGCCTGGAACAATCCCTGCCACCCACCGAGGCGGCGCTGGCCCGGGCCCTGCTGCTGGGCCTCCGGGGACAGTTGCCCGACCCCGTGGTGGAGAACTTCCGGCAGTCGGGCACGTCTCACCTGCTGGCCATATCGGGCCTGCACCTGGGCATCCTGCTGATGATGACGGTGGGGCTCCTGCACTGGGCGCTGGGTCGGCACACGCCCATTCCCATACTGCTGGCCCTGGCAGCGGTGTGGCTGTACGTGCTGGTCAGCGGCGCGCCCGTGTCGGTGGTGCGGGCGGCCATAATGGGCAGTATCTACCTGGCCGCGCTGGGCCTGGGACGTCCCCGGGAATCGCTGCTGCCAGCCCTGGCCCTGAGCGTGGTGACGATGACCGCCCTGGACCCGGGGGCGGCTTCCCGTATATCCTTCCAGCTAAGCTTTGCGGCAATGGCCGGCATTGCCCTGGCCCTGCCCTGGCAGGACGCGCTTTCTCGCGGCATTGCCGACCGCATGGAACGCACCGGATGGCGGTGGTCTCCCCTGGCGGGAACTGCCCTTGCGTGGCTGGCGTCGGGCATCCTGATATCGGCCGCGGCGACTTTTGCTACCTTCCCCCTGGTGGCCCTGAACTTTGGCCGCTTGCCCCTGCTGGGCATACCGGCCACCATCATGGCCACGCCCCTGCTGCCCTTTGCCCTGGCTGGCGGGCTGATTTCGGCAGCTGCCGGACTGCTCCACCCCCTCCTCGGCCAACTGGTGGGGCTGCCGGCGTCAATGCCCCTGGCTGCCCTGCTGACGCTGGTGGACGTGGTTCCCAAGTGGACGGCGGAACTGGATACTGAAGGTTCTGGCTGGCTGTGGGCCTGGTACTCCGTCCTGCTGGTAGCGCTGGTCCTGGCGGACACCCGTTGGTACCGTACGGCCTTGCTGGGAAGGCTGAACCGAATCTTGGGAATGTCCGGTACGGCGCCAGGAACGGCTGGGGGCGCGGGCTCAACCGGCGCCTACCTGGCCCTGGGCGGTGTGGGCCTGGTCCTGGCGGCCACCCTGCTTTACCTGCTGGTCGGGGCCTGGGGCCAGGCCGACGGCAGGCTGCACGTTCACTTCCTGGATGTGGGTCAGGGCGACGCCATTTACATCGAAACGCCCGGAGGGAGGCAGATTCTGGTGGACGGCGGCCCCGAATATGGCGGTGCTTCCCGCGCCCTGTCCCGACGCCTGCCGCCCTGGGATCGCAGCCTGGACCTGGTGGCGGCAACCCACTTGGACGCGGACCACAGCCGGGGGCTGTTGCGGGTATTGGAGAGCTACAAGACCGGGGCGGTGGTCGCTGGCTTGCCTGACCCGGAAAGCAACCTGTTCTCCCAGTGGCAAAAGGCGGTGGAGCAGGGGAGCCACAATCTGGTCCACCTGTCCGCCGGCCGGGAACTGGTTCTGGATGAAGGCGTAACCTTGACGGCGCTGCACCCGCCGGCCGTGCCCCTGCGCGGACCGGCATGGGACTCAAACAACAACAGCCTGGTATTGCGACTGTCCTACGGGGAGATCAGCTTTCTGCTTACCGGCGACATAGAAGAGGAAGCTGAACGCTACCTGGCACGCACCGCAACGTCTCTCCGGAGCGATGTTCTTAAAGTGGGGCACCACGGCAGCAACTCGTCCACCACGGCGGCCTTCCTGCGGGCCGTCAAGCCCCGCTGGGCGGTTATATCCGCCGGGGCCGACAACCAGTACGGGCACCCCCACTCGGACGTGGTCAGCCGGCTGGAGAAGGCGGTCGGCAGGGCCAACATTTTCAGCACCGCCATCCAGGGGACCATCCATTTCACCACCGACGGCCAGCGGCTGTGGGTGGAGACGGAGCGGTGAGGGAATAGATCCCGTTTCTGCTGTCAACCGGACACTGGCCCGGCTATACTCTGTGAGGACTGCCAACTATTCAGGGCAGGGCTGCGAGGAGAAGATACCTTGACCAGAACTGACGGCCGGCGGTGGGACGAACCCCGGCCCATTACCATAACTCCGGGTTACCAGCGGTTTGCCGAGGGTTCGGCGCTGATCGAGACGGGATTGACCCGGGTGCTGTGCGCCGCGTCCCTGGAGGAGCGGGTGCCCCAGTTCCTGCGGGGCCAGGGCCGTGGATGGGTAACCGCCGAATACAATATGCTGCCCCGTTCCACCAACACCCGCACGCCCCGCGACCGGGACGCCGGCCGTATCAGTGGACGTTCCCAGGAAATCCAGCGTCTTATCGGGCGCGCCCTGCGGGCCGTGACGGATATGGAGGCCCTGGGCGAACGGACCGTCACCATTGACTGCGATGTGCTGCAGGCCGACGGGGGTACCCGCACCGCCGCCATTACCGGCGCCTACGTGGCCCTGCGTCAGGCGATGCAGGTGCTGGTGGACAACCGAGCGCTGCGGCGCGTACCCCTGCACGGCGCGGTGGCCGCCGTGAGCGTGGGCCTGGTGGATGGCGACCTGCTGCTGGACCTGTGCTACCAGGAGGACTTTGACGCCCAGGTTGACTTCAACGTGGTGATGACCGACCGGGGGCAACTGGTGGAACTGCAGGGCGCCACCGAGGGCGCCCCCTTCCCCCGCCAGCAAGCCGTGGAAGCTTTGGCCCTGGCCGCCCGCGGCATGGAACCCCTGTTCGCAGCGCAGCGGCGGGCGCTGCGGGAAGCCGGGATCAGGAATTAAAACATGGATGGACAGGATATACAGGATTTCTTAGTTGGTGGTGCTGAAAGCTGACTTCGCCCCTGTGCCTTCAAGCCTTTGAAGACCTACCTCGCTCTCGACTTCTGGTGAAGCGTTTCACTTCCAGCTTGGGATTGCCGAAGTTAATCAGCAGGCCGACTTCAATCCCCGTGGCGTTCAAGTAGTTGATGATCTGCGCCTGGTGTTCTGGCACAATGGCTCTTACCGCCTTCAATTCAACGAGCACTTTTTCATCTACCAGCAGGTCAGCGTAGAAATCTCCCACCCGTCTACCACGAAATGTTACGGGAATGGGCACCTGAGACTGCACGTTCAGGCCCGATTCCGACAACGCAAGCATCATCGCGTTTTCGTAGACTGACTCAAGAAACCCGCTGCCCAGTTCATTGATGACTTCGAAGGCACAACCAATTATGGACTCCGTTAGGTCGTCATGAAGGCGGTTCCTACTCTTTTGAATCATAGCTAAAGCCAACCAAAATCCTGTAAATCCTGTCCATCCATGTTTGAATCCTTAGTATTGGGGAACGCCTTCGCTGTCCAGCAGAACAACGGGCAGGTCCAGTTCCCGCAGCCCGGCTTCCACCGTGGCGCGGTCGCCTACCACCAGGATGTTCAGGCTGTCCGGGCGCACCCGCTCGAATCCCGCCTGCCTCACGTCGTCCAGGGTGATGGCTGTGATGCGGTCCTTGAAATTCCGGAAATAGTCGTCGGGCAGGTCGTGCTGAAGCAGGCCGATAACCTGGCTCAGCACCTGGCCCGGACGCTCGAATCCGGCGGGGTATCCCAGCATCATGCCGGCCTTGGCCGCTTCAAGCTCCTCCTCCGTGACCGGGCGGTCGGCGTGGATTTCCTGGAACTCTTTCAGGGTTTCCACCACCGATTCCCTGGTAACGGCGGTCTGGACGCTGCCGCCGGCCATGAACAGGGAGGGCTCGCGGAACCATGAAATGCCGGAGTGGAAACCGTAGCTGTACCCCTTGTCCTGCCGCAGGTTCTGGTTCAGGCGGGCCGAGAACTGGCCGCCAAAGCAGAAGTTGAGCAGGGTCAAGGGCCCGTAATCATCGTGGCCCCGGGGGACAGTTGCGTGGCCGGCGCGGATGACCGACTGCGCCGCGCCCGGCTTGTCCACCAGGTAGATGGCGGCAGGCTGGGCGTCAGCTTTCGCCATCGTCGCGCTTTCCGACGGTCCTGCCTTCTCCGAAGCATCCTTCCAGCTGCCGAAGGCCTTTTCCGCTTCTTCTACCACCTCGTCCAGGCTCACGTCGCCCACAACCACCAGGTTTGCCCTGGAGGGGCCGTAGTGGGCCCGGAAATGGCTTTCCAGGTCCGATCGGGTCAGGGCTGCCACCGAGTCCTCGGTGCCCATGGCAGGGTGGCCGTAGCGGGAGTCGCGCCCGAAAACCAGGCCGGGCATAATGCGTTCCGCCACAAAGGTGGGGTCGTCCTTGCCTCGGCGGATGTCGGTCAGATGCTCTCGCCGCACGCGCTCAATTTCGTGCTCGGGGAAAGTGGGATTTCGGACCACGTCGGCCATCAACTCCAGGGCAGCAGCCCAGTGCTTGCTCAGGGTCTCCGTGGCCAGCAGGCTCACCTCCTTGCGGGTCTCGGCGGAGAGGCGGGAACCGATGAACTCGAAGGCGTTGGCAATGTCCTGGCTGGAACGGGTTGCAGTGCCTTCCGGCATCAGCTGCGAGGTGAAGGAAGCCAGCCCGGGCAGCCCCACCGGGTCGGTGATGGCGCCGGCCTGCACCATCAGGGCGAAGGAAACGATGGGCACACCCTTCTTCTCCACTGCCGTTACCCGCAGGCCGTTGGACAGCGTGCGGTGAACGGGGACCGGAGGCGTAAAATCCGGTTCCCCGGCGGCCGGGGGCATTACGGTGCGGTCGAGGCCGGTGGTGGAAGTGGCCTGCAGGGGATTCTCGGGCAGCACCCGCATCCGCACCTGCCGCTGGTCCAGCACCCGCTGGCCCACCCGCAGAATGTCGTCCCGTTCCACCGCCAGGTACTTTTCCAGGCCTGTGTTGATCATATTCGGGTCGCCATAGAAGACGTTGTAGTAGTTGAGGACGTCGGCCCTGCCCCCGAAGCCGCCGATGCGGGCCAGCTGGCGAAAGTGGGAGCTTTCCATGCGGTTCCTGGCCCTCTGCAGCTCTTCGTCGGTGGGCGGGTCCTGCCAGATGCGGGCAATTTCGGCGTCCGTGGCCGCTTCCACCTCGTCCAGGGAATGTCCGGCGGCGGCGGTAACATCTACGATGAACTGGCCGGCAATCTCAGCGGAGTGGTTGCGGACGCCCACGCTCTGGGCTATCTGTTTGTCATATACCAGGGTGCGGTAGAGGCGGGAGCTTTGACCGTCGGCCAGCACTGCCCGCAGCAGTTCCATGGCCCCCTCGTCCGGGTCGTTGTCGGGCAGCGCGGGCCAGTCAATGTACAGCCGGGGCAGGGAAACCCGGTCCCGCATCTCCAGTTCCACCCGGCCAGGCAGGCCTGAATCGAACCGGCCTATGCGGCGCACTGGCGGGCCCGGCGGCAGGTCGCCAAAGTAGCGGTTCACCATTTCCAGGGTCTCGTCCCGCTTGATGTCCCCGGTGATGGCCAGGCTGGCGTTTGAGGGTGAATAGAATCGGCGGAAGAAGTCCTTGATGTCTTCCAGGCTGGCGGCGTCCAAGTCTTCCTGTGAGCCGATGGTCATCCAGTGATAGGGGTGGGGCAGGGGGAAGACCGCTTCCTGGATATTCCAGTGGGCCATGCCGTAGGGCCGGTTTTCGTAGCTCTGCCGCCGCTCGTTCTTCACCACGTCCCGCTGGACTTCAAACCGCTGCTGGTCCAGGGCGTCCAGCAGGAAGCCCATCCGGTCCGACTCCAGCCACAGGGCCAGTTCCAGATAATTGGAAGGAACGTCTTCCCAGTAGTTGGTGCGGTCGGCGTTGGTGGAGCCGTTCAGGTTGGCCCCCACCTTCTGCAGCGGCTCAAAGTGGCTGCTGTTGTGGTGGCCCGAGCCTTCGAACATGACGTGCTCGAACAGGTGGGCAAAGCCCGTGCGCCCGGGCACCTCGTTCTTGGAGCCGACGTGGTACCAGACGTTGACCGACGCCAGCGGTATGGAGTGGTCTTCGTGCAGGATAACGTCCAGGCCATTGGAAAGAGTAACCTTTTCGTAGGCAATGGAAACCATAACAATACTCCGTCTCATGGGGCAGAATGGGTCCGCCCAATTCTAACACAGGGGCCGGCGGAGGCATCGCTGGCCGTTGTCCACGCTTGGGTGCGACGCCTTGTGTTAGAATTTTAGGCGGCAAAGGTCACCTGAAAGGCGACTGAGAGGCCAACAAAGGGGAGACGCTCTTGGCTGCACTCAACATAGTTTCCACCCGCCCCGGGGCCGGCAAGACCTGCCTGGCCGGGGCGCTGGCTCAACAGCAGGCTGCCGGGGGACGGCGAGTTGCCTACTACAAACCCCTGTCCGCCAACCCGGCGTCCGACCCGGACGTGGCATTCATGGTCGGTTTGCTGGAGAGCGTCGGGTCGCCGCAGGACTCCGTTCCCCCTCCCTTTCCTCAGCCCATTGAGGCTCGCCAGCTTCCAACAAGGCTTTCAGAGGCGCGGGCAGGCGAGTTGGACAACGCCATTACGGCATTGGAGACCGCCTTTGATACGGTGCTGGTGGAATGGGCTGCTCCGGCTGTCCCCGAGGGCCGCCCGGTGGCGGTGCTTCATTCCCACGCCGGCGGGCAGGACCTGCGGGCCGCCGCCGATTTCGTTGCCGAGGAATGCCAGCGGTTCGGCGACGGCGTGGCAGGAATAATCATCAACAACGTGCTGCGGCACCGGCGCAAAGTCGTTGAAGACGGCCTGGTGGCCCCGTTGAGAAACAAGGGCCTGCCCGTCCTGGGCGCCATTCCTGAAGACCGGGAAATGCTGGCCTTCTCCCTGGGCCAGGTAGCGGACTTCCTGGGCGGCCGGTGGGTGCAGAAACCGGGGGACCCGGAACTGTGGGTGGACCGCTTCCTAATCGGCGGCAATATCATGGACTCGGGCCCAAATTACTTTGGGCGGTACGCCAACCAGGCCGTGATTACCAGGGGGGCGCGGCCGGACATCCAGATGGCCAGCCTGATGTGCGACACCAGGTTCCTGGTGCTGACGGGTGGAGAGGAACCCACCGAGTACATCCGGGTGGAGGCGCGAAAGAGAGACGCGGCCCTGTTGCTGGTGCCCGGCAGCACCCAGGATACGGCAGAGGCTCTGGGCGGCCTCCTGGACCAGGCCAACACCTACAGCCTGCACAAGCTGGACAGGTTCGCCCTGCTTGCCGACCAGCACCTGCAGGGCGGCCTGGACGCACTGCTACCGTAAGTCGGCAAAAACCGGCCCCTTTCCACGCGAAAGGGGCCGGAGCTTGGGTTCAAGCGGGGCGTCCGCAGGCCTGGGCTATTCGGGGGTTACCAGGGACTCGGCCTCCTGTCCCGACAGCACGCGGCGGATATTGCCGTAGGCAAAGTGCGCTGCCCGCAGGGCGGTCTCCTGGCTCTGGCCGGCCATGTGCGGGGTGATAATCACGTTGTCCAGCTCAAACAGGGGATTGTCGGCGGGCGTCGGCTCCACCTCCAGAACGTCCACTGCGGCGCCGGCAATCTTGCCATCGGTCAGGGAGCGATACAGCGCCGCTTCGTCCACCACCGGCCCGCGGCAGAGGTTAATCAGGAAGGCCGTCTCCTTCATCATGCCGAATTCCCGGTCCGACATCATGCCCCGAGTCCGCCTGGTGAGGGGAACGTGAAGGGTAACGATGTCTGAGGTCTCCAGCAATTCGTCAAAGGGCACGGGCGAGGCCTTGACCTCGCGCTGAACATCTTCCGGAATGTCTTCTACGTCGAAAAAGATGGTACGGGTATCGAACCCCGTCAGCCGTTTGGCCACCTGCCGGCCTATGCGTCCCAACCCCACGATGCCCACCGTCTTGTCGGTAACTTCAAACAGGTCGGTCTGGTAAAGGTCGCTTCGCCACTCCCGCCGCCGGGTGGTGCTGTCCCATTGGGCCATCAGGTTCCGGTTGATGCCGATCATCAGGGCAAGGGTCTGCTCCGACACCGAAATGGCGTTGGCCCCGCCGTTGTTGGCCACGGGTATGCCCATTTCAAGGATGGCCTCCAGGTCCAGCCGGTCGTAGCCTGCGCTCAGGGTCTGGATCAGCTTTACCCGGGGGCACTCCTGCAGCACGTTGGTGCTGACGTCGCTGGTGATTAGGGCGTCGGCGTCGCGGCAAAGTTCGATTTTTTCCGACTCCGGCAGGGCCGGGTCCACCACCGTAACCTCGATATCGTCCGGCGCATTCTCAAGCATGGTGGAAGGGCGTCCGCCAACACCGCTGAAATAGGCGACTTTCCACGTGGCCATCTGTTTGCCTCCTTCGTATGCGGCCCGGAATCCCGGGCCATTGGCTAACTGCTATATGCCGCGGTAATTGCTGCTAGGGTACTTCAGCAACAGTCAGGGTTTTGCGACAAGAGTATAACAACAGTGGTAATGCGGCAAGCTACGAGTAGCGTAGCAGCGGCAGCTAAACCCCGCCATCGTCACATCCGGCCCCAGCGCCAGGTTTTAGCTTCGCCCTGAGCCTGTCGAAGGGCTCACCGCGAACGGGCCTCCGGTAAAGCCATCAACCAAATAGCGATGACCTGCTAGGCCACCTCGAACCGCTCCGATTCGGGGGGCTTGTCCCATAGCTCCTCGGCGCCGGCCATGGCCACGGCCCGCTCCGGGCTGGCCCGCCAGGCGTCGTAGATTTCATTGCTGTCCCAGGTTACCAGCGTCGTAATCTTGGCTGGGTCGGTCAGGGAATACAGGGTTTCCCTGGCCCCGAACCCCTGGGCCTTGCTCTGGGCCTCGCCGTTGCCGTCCAGCAACTTCTTGGCCTCTTCAATCTTGTCAGCCTTGGCCCAGTGGTGTGTCAAAACACCGATCATTGTCTATGGTCTCCTTGTGCAGATTTGCGCCTGATGGCCGGGAGGAGCGGAACCGCCGGCCGGACCGGACTCTAGTCCTCTGCTCCCTCGGCCAGGGCGGCGCCCTGTTCCCGTTCTTCCCGGGCCAACCTGCGGACACCGCTGCCGCCGGAGCGGAACAGGGGCACCAGCAGCGTCGGCGCGATGAGGGTGGTGATGATTGTCATCAGGATGCTGACGCCGAACAACTCCTGGCCGATTATGCCGTGGGAGAGGCCAATGCCGGCGATGATCAGCGCAACCTCGCCCCTGGGCATCATGCCAACGCCGATGCGGGCGCCGCCCCGGAGATTGAAGCCGCTGACCAGCGCGGGGCCCCCCGAACCGGCCACCTTGGAAAAAATGGCCAGCGCCGAAATTATCAGGCCGAAAACGAGCCCGGACTGCAGGGCGCCTACGTTAACCAGCATACCCATTACCACGAAAAAGACGGGGACCAGGAAGTCTACTATGCCCAGCATGGCGGCTTCCACCAGGTGTCCCAGCCGGGTGGTGGACAGGGCCAGGCCGATGGAGAAGGCCCCGATGATAAAGGCCAGACCGAAGAACTCCGCCAGGCCGGCGGCCAGCAGGGCCAGCGCCAGCGGAATGCACAGGAGGGCGCTGGTGGAACTGAACCGCTCCAGCACCTTCTCCAGGTACGGAGCGAGCAGGATTGCCACCGCAGTCAACGCCACGCAGAAGCCGATGGCCTTGAAGCTGACAAATCCCACGCTGCTGAGCGTAAAGGTATCGGTGGTGCTGATGCCCACCACCACGGTCAATACCAGGATACCCAGTACATCGTCCACCACGGCGGCGGCGATAATGGTCACGCCTTCCGGGTCGTCCAGGCGGTGCAGGTCGGCCAGCACCCGGGCGGTAATGCCCACGGAGGTGGCCGTCATAATGGCGCCCATGAAGAGGGCCTGCGGGGAAGTCCAGCCCCCGCCGCCGTCAAACCCCATGAGCACGGTGGCGCCTACTCCCAGCGCAAAGGGCAGGACCACGCCGCCGATAGCCACGGCCGTGGCCGGCCCGGCATACTTGATGAACTGTTTCAGGTTGGTCTCCAGGCCGATGGCGAAGAGCAACACCACCGAGCCAATCTGGGCCAGGGCGTAGAGTTCGTTGCCTACGGGAATGGGGGCCGGCTTGCCATCAACCAGGGGAAGGGGAAACAAGGGCCCGACGCCGAAGAAGCTCATGCCGCCCAGGGCAAAAGGGCCGATGGCGACACCTACGCCCAACTCGGCCAGCACGACGGGGATCTTCAGGAACCTGGTGGCCAGTTCGCCGGCTATCTTGGCCGCCACCAGGATTATGGAAAGCTGGATGAGGAGAACGATGAGGATTTCAGTAATCTCACCGGCGCCTGCCTGGAAAAGGGAGAGGGGCAACGAAACGAGGCTAAAAGTTTCACCCATAGTAATTGGTCTTTCCACGTCCCCGATTAGAAATGCACGATAGAGAGTATAACATTGGGGCGATTCACGGGACAAATTGCGGGTAAGGCATGGCGCGGCAACCACCTATTACATGGAACGTCCGGCCCTCCTGATGCTATTCCAGCCCATTCCTCCCCGCAGAGACGCAGAGACCGCAGAGTTGCACGGAGAGTCTCCGCGTTCCTCTGCGTGCTCTGCGCCTCTGTGGTAAAAGGAATCCCCAAAATGGATTGCGCTGGCGTCTGAGCAAGCGCGTCCTAGCCCTCGTTGGCCAGGGGGCGGGAAAGCATGTCCTTGATTCTCTCGGCTACGTCCGCCTGGTCGTAGTTGCGCATCAGGTTGATGCGGTTGCGGTTGGGGTCGCCGCCATGCCAGTACTCGTAAATTTCCTGCCGCATCCCGAAGGAGGACACCGCCAGGTCGTGGGCCAGGCGGAACAGGCGGGACTTGTACTCCACGTCCACGCCCTTGCCCCGCATGTACCGGTCCAGGTAGGGCCGCAGGTCGGAACTGGCCAGGTCCTTCTCGCTGGGCTGCATGATGATGCCGGACCCGCAAATCTCCCGCAACAGTTCCACCATGCGTGACGACATCTGGGAGAAGTAAATGTTCATGGCGTTCATGTCGCCCAGGGACATCAGGCCGTCCTCAGTTAAGAAGGCGTTGTGCTCGATGCCGTCCATGGCGTGCCGCCACATCTCGGTGTAGGTGGCCATTTCGCCCAGCTTGGCGGACACCTCCCGGTACTCGATGACGCCGATGGCCTCGGCGATGAGGGTGGCTACGGCCGTCATCAGCTTCATTCGGTGGTGGATGCGCACCAGGTTGGGCCAGCCCTGGAAGTTGGTGCGGCGGGTCAGGTGGGCCACCAGTGGCGACGAATCATAAAGCATGAAGATGCGGTCCCAGGGCACCAGCACCTCCTCGAAGAAGAGCATGGCATCCTGCTCGTCGTAGTTCAGCCCCAGGGGGTGCCCGAACCCACCGTAGCCATGGGAAACGGGTTCCCGGCAGAGAATCTTCATCCCCGGCGAGTTGGTGGGAATGGAAAAGGCCAGGACGCACTTTGGGTCTGACCGGCGCAGGAAGGTGGCGGACAGCGACACGTAGGTCTCGTTGCTGATG
This sequence comes from Dehalococcoidia bacterium, assembly GCA_034422655.1. Taxonomy (GTDB): domain Bacteria; phylum Chloroflexota; class Dehalococcoidia; order Lucifugimonadales; family UBA3495; genus Bin22. The sequence goes on along the minus strand of DAOUJN010000030.1, from coordinate 38,153 downwards.
GGCGCCGCGGTGGCCAGCTGTTTGCCCCCGGTGATGATGACGCCTTCGCCGGTCTCCTCGACCACGTGGAGGGCCAGTTCCTCCTCGATGATGTTGCGCTGCTCGTTCTGGGGCTGCTGGCTGCGGTCCACCTGGGGGTCGCCCAGGGCATGGGTCAGGAACAGGTCGTTTTCCTGGCAATATCGGTGGTAGTTGGCGATGTTCTCGCCGAAGTCGCACCTGGGGTGCTTCACCGACCCCAGGGAGTCGCGGATGGCGTAGAGAGCCGTGATGTGGGGGGCCAGAATGTCGGGGCTGCGGCCTAATTGGCCCCAGCTTTGCTCATTCCAGATTTCGCTGTTGCGCCGCTTGAGTTTCAGGTCTTCGGCCGAGCGGGGCAGCAGCCACGAATAGCTGCACCGGTTGCCCGTATCGGGAGATACGAAGGTCATCCGGTTGCGGTACTCGTCGGAGTGCTGCAGGTCGTAGATTCGGGCCAGTTCGTTGACCATGCCCCGGAAGGCGGGATGCGTGGGCACGTCGGCCACCCGCTCCCCGTCCAGCCAGACCTCGCGCTCATCCCGGAGACTCTCGATGTAGCGGGCGCCGGTCATGGCACCGGCGGCGGTGGAAACGTTCAGGGCCATCGGACAACCTCCCCAGTGGAACCGCTGCCGCCACCTGGAATCGGCTTTTGACTGGACAGCTTGATGGCGCGATTCGGCAATTTCTGCCGACAGGGTAAATCATAAGGGGCGGGAATTGCTACCCGCCGCATTATATTCGGTAAAATCAACATAGTGGAGCGATTTCGAACGCCGTAGGGGCGGGTTTCAAACCCGCCCCTACCGTGCCGTGAGTGTTTGCGCCGGAGAAGAAACCTAATCGAAGCTGCCCACGGGGAGCTTGGCGCCCTGGAAGGGACCCTCCGTGGCCTCGAAGCTCTGGGCAAAGGACATTATCTCGTCGTCGGACTGGTTTTCCAGGTCGATGGGCCGCCCAAAGCCCTGCTTGACCACGTAGCCGGTCTTGTAGTATACCTCGCCCACGTTACCCTCCGGGTCCTCGAAGTAGATGCTGTTGGAAATGCCGTGGGTGACGGTCCGCAGGATGGTGGTGCCTTCCTCTTTGAACCGGCGGTCCAGTTCCCTCAGGGCGTCCATGCTGGGGACAATGAAGGAAACCTGCCCGACGTTACGGGTGCGGGGCCGGTTTTCGTTGGCTGAGCCCAGGTTAAGCTCGTGGTGTTCGTTCTCGGGGTCGGCGCTAAGGAAGCAGCTTCCGCGGTCGGGGTCCTCGTCGGTAACGGTCAAGCCAAGGACGCGGGTGTAAAAGTCGCGCATCTTCAGAAAATCGTCACAGATAATGCCCACGTGGCCCAGGTTCGATATCAGAGCCATGTTCGTACCTCCGGTTAACGTATTTGTGGCAATGGTAGCATTGGGTACAGTGCCGCGCAAGTTGACTAGTTGCCCCCTTGTCCCCCCGGGGCCTTGACCGCCGCCGTGCAAATGTCGGTAAGCCGCTTTCTCAAGACCCGGTTCAATTCCCTGAGACCGTCGGCCTCTTTAGATTCGTCCATTTTGGTCTCGGCCCATAGCAGGACTTCCGCCATGTCCAGCGCCGCCGAGCCGGGCTGACCGCCGGCGGGGGAGGCCAGCACGTTGGCGACCATGGCGGGATCGCCGGGCGAGGCGCCGTTCATTATTGCATCGGACCAGAACATGGCGCTGGTCCAGTAGGCGGCCGTCGGCTCCTGCTCCGCTTCGCTGCCGCGATTGAGGGAAACCAGGTCCAGGGTGATGTATTCCCCGTCCTCCGCGTCGCCGCCAAATAATGCCAGGGCCGGAAGCATGTCTTCCGCCAATTCCAACTCCGCCCGCAGCCGCCTTGCCGTTTCCGATACCCCGTGCTGACCGAATATCACCAGGTTGGCAAAGCCTGCGCCCCGCTCCTCGAAGCTGTTGCGGAACATGCGGAAAGTCCCATGGGCAACGGTGTCCCTCTCCGAAACCAGGAAAATGGCAAACAGGGGTGGGGCATCGTCGGGCGTAGCTTCCAGGTCCCCCTGCCAGCGCCTCAGCTTGTCCAGGTCATGGTTATCAGCGTGACTCGGCATTGCCTTTCCCCCAATGTAAACATGGATTCACAGGATGAACAGGATGCCTTGCCTGCGGTCCTGCCATATCCTGTATATCCTGTCCATCCATGTTTGAATTTCTGGATTACGTCAGGACTCCCACAAGCAGCCAGGCTCCCCAGGCCAACAGCCCGATGCCGGCGGCGCGGCCCACCCAGACCCCGGCCGGCGCCACCTTTTCCACCAGCACGAAGGCGGCCAGGGCGGCAATCCACAGCAGGTTCATCACCCCCAGCAGGAACAGCAGCCCCATCAGCGCCCAGCAGCAGCCCAGGCAGTACCCGCCGTGGTGCAGGCCCATCAGCAGGGCGCCCCGTCGGCCCTCCTGCCAGTCGTTGGTGATAAACCCCATGGGGGTGCGGCAATGGCGCAGGCAGACGGTCTTCAGTGGACTCAGCTGGAAGGCCCCGGCGGCCAGCAGCAGAACCCCGCCAAATACGGGGCTGGCGCTGGCCATCATGGGAGAAAGCACGAAGTTCAGGCTCAGGCTGACCTGGGCCACGGTTGCCACGGCGGAGAAGCAGGACCAGACCACCAGGTAACCGGCAAGGAATACGGCCGTGGGAACATAGGGGTTGCCCTGCTGTCGGCGGCGCCGGTTGATGTTGGCGAAGGCCAGGATCATCGGGGCTGCCGAGGGCACCATCATCCCCACCATCATCACCGCCCACATCAGGAATATAAGGGCGATTTGCACCGGCCCATAGCCTACGCCTACAGAGCCGCCGGACATGACAATATCGGACATATCCCGCATATCCGCCATCCCCTGGGCCAAATAGACCAGGTAGGCCCACGCCAGCAGGGTAATGGCCGCCAGCACGGCCAGGACGATGTACCTGTCCCGGCGCAAGGCTGCTTCCAGGAGGGTTGGTTGCTGTACCGGCGCTTGCATGGGCGTATTTTGGCACAGGACCTGGTGAATGGCTACCTGGCTGAGGGCAGGCCAGGAGAAGGGAATTCCAGGGACCCATTAACCACAGAGACACAGGGGACACGGAGATGCACAGAGTAACTCTCTGTGAACCTCTGTGTGCTCTGTGACTCTGTGGTGAACGATGCACTGGCAGGGAAACAGGGATGCAGCACCTCCAGGCCACATTCGTTTGCTCCGAAAACAGGCCCGGGCGCCTGCCCACTCATAGAAGCGGCTAGCCATATATTGATGTGTAATACTCCCCTTGACCAAATATTATCCATTGGGATAGTATGTGCTAACTAACATGAGCACCTCCCCCACCAACCCCGATACAACCACCCCGGCGGAACCGGACACCACCCAGCGGCGGCAGGGCCGCTATTTTTATGGCTGGTACGTGGTCGCCGTGGCATCCCTGCAGGGGATGTTTGGCAACGGGGCCATTTCCACCGGTTTCCCCCGCTTTTTTGAGCCCATCCGCGGCGACCTGGGAATTTCCTACGCCGCCATGTCCCTGGTATTTTCCCTGGCCCGGGCCGAGGGCGGCCTGGGCGCCCCGCTGGTGGGCTGGCTGGTGGACAAGTTCGGCTCCCGGCCCATGATCCTGTTCGGCGGCCTGACTGCCGGCGCCGGGCTGATGCTCCTCTCCTTCGCCACCGAGTACTGGCAGCTGGTGCTGCTGTTCGTGGGCGTAGTGTCGGTGGGCAAGACGGCAGGCCTGGGCCAGACGTTGATGGCTACGGTCAACCAGTGGTTCATCCGCCGCAAGGCCGTCGCCCTGTCCACCCTGATGACCGCCTTCGCCGGCGGGGGGGCCATAGTGGTGCCCCTGCTGCACCTGGGCATCGTTTACCTGGGCTGGCGGCCTACCGTATTTATCATAGGCCTCTTTATCGTCCTGCTCACCATCCCCGTGGCCTACGTAATCCGCAGCCGTCCCGAGGACATCGGCCTGCGGCCCGACGGAGACAGGCCAACGGGGGCCGCCCCTGCCGCCCGGGCGTCCCGGGGCAGCGGCCATCACGCGCCGGCGGCGTCCACCTCCGGCGAGGAGCAGAACTTCACCGTGCGCCAGTCCCTGCGCACCCAGGCCTTCTGGTTCATCCTGCTGGGCGTCATCACCCGGGTGTCTGCCACCAACTCCATCATCATCCACCTGTTCCCGCTGCTGGTGTGGAAAGGCGTCAGCGAGGACATAGCCACCCTGTCCGCGTCGGTGATGTTCTTCATGGCCATCCCGCTGCGGTTCCTGCTGGGCGTGGCCGGCGGGCGCCTCTCCCCGAGGAAGCTGCTGTTCTACGGAATGAACCTGGGCGCCATCGGCCTGGTGGGCCTGTGGCTGCTGCCCCAGTGGCCGGCCCTCATCGTCTTCATACTGGGGCTGGCCATCGTGGAGGGAATAACGTCGGTTAACTGGATAATGGTCGGCGATTACTTTGGCCGCAGCCGCTTTGCCAGCCTCATGGGAGCAATGAGCATCTTCCACAACATCGGTATGTTCATCGCGCCCATTTACGCCGGATGGATTCGGGACACGACCGGCAGCTACGAAATCGTCCTGATGACCTTTGCGCCCATGTTTGTCCTGAGCGCGCTTATGTTTGCCCTGGCCCGCCGGCCCACGCTGCCTCGGTCTTCCCAGGAGATACAGGAGGAGCAGGGAGCGGTGGACCTTTCCTAGCCTTCCCCCGCCTCAAACTCGGCAATTACGGGGTTGTTCAGCACGCCGATGCCTGGTATGTCAACCTCCACCACGTCCCCGGGGACAATGGCGCGGGTGACGCCGGTGGCTCCGGAGAATACTAAATCCCCCGGCCGCAGCGTAACCTGCTGGCTGATGTAGCTGACGATCTCGGCGAAGGAGAAAAGCATGTCCGATGTGTTGCACCGCTGGACCTCTTCGCCGTTGATCCGTACCAGCAGGTCCAGTTGCTGCGGGTCCAGTTCGGTCTCGATCCACGGGCCCACCGGGGCGAAGGTATCGGCGCCCTTGGCCCGCCAGAAAGTCCAGTCGTCCTTCTGCCAGCCGCGCTCGCTCACGTCGTTGCCGCAGGTATAGCCCAGGATATACTGGGACGCCCTTTCCGGGGAAACGCGGCGGCACACCTTGCCGATAACCGCCACCGCCTCGCCCTCGTAGTGGACCTCGCCGGCGGTATCGCGGGGAATGATGATGGGGTCGTTGACGCCGGTTAAAGCGTTCCTTCCCTTGCGCCAGGGCTGGGGATGTTCCGGCACCGGCATGGCTCCCTGGCCAAATACCGAGCCGGCGTATTCCAGGTGGTCCACGAAATTCAGGCCCGGCCCCCATAACTCGGCCGGGTCCGTGGGAGGCAATAACTTCACGTCGGCCAATGGATAGCGGGTGTCCGTAATTCTGAAGCTGGTGTACATGCTGCCGCGGATTTCGGCTATTTCGTCGCCGACAACTACCCCGTTAGCGGTTCGACTGCCGGCACGGAATCTGGCAATTTTCATCCCTCACCCCTTTTCACATTTACATAACTTTATCGCAACGATTAGGTATTCTACAATAGCTTTACCATGCAACAGCATTAAGCCTTTGTAAATTCGACCATTCAGAGATGAAGGCTGGCTTATTGTTTGACATGGCGCCAGCCCTTAGAATATGACGGAGGCATGACAGAGTTAGTCGGTACGGGCGCTGTAAATTCAGCGAAAAGGACTGCTATGAAACTGGGATTTTTCGTCACCAACCAGTACCTTCCCGGGGAGTCTTTTCCCCAGAAGATTCAGGAAAGCGCGGAACAGGTGCGGGCCGCACGGGAAGCCGGCTTTGACATGATCTGCACCGGCCAGCACTACCTGGCCGCCCCCTACCAGATGAGCGCCAGCTTCCCCCTGCTGGCCCGCCTGGCCGCCGAGGCGGGTGACATGGAAGTTGCCGCCACGGTGATATTGGTCCCTTTGCACAATCCGGTGGAGCTGGCGGAAAGCGTCGCCACCATGGACGCCATCTGCGGGGGCCGGTTCATCTTTGGCGTTGGCCTCGGGTACCGGGACGAGGAATACACCTCTTTCGGCGTGGAGCGGGGTGAGCGGGTAGCTCGCCTGCGGGAAGCCCTGGATGTGATGAAACTGCTGTGGACCCAGGAAGAGGTTGAGTTCGACGGCCGGTTCTACACCGTCCCCCGGGTCGCGCCCTCCACCAGGCCGGTGCAGCAGCCTTACCCGCCCATCTGGGTGGCCGCCAACAATGACGTGGCAATTCGGCGGGCTGCCCGCTGGGGTTACCCGTGGCTGGTCAACCCCCACGCCACGGTGCAGATGGTGGCCGAGCAGTGGCAGGGTTACCAGGCGGCCCTGGAAAGGGCCGGCCAGCCCACGCCCGAATCCCTGCCCATGATGCGTGAACTGTACGTGGCCCAGGACCGGGAAACCGCCTACGCGGAGAGCGAACCCTGGCTGGCTCCCAAGTACGCCGCCTACGCCGCCTGGGGCCAGGACAAGGCCCTGCCCGGCGAGGAAAGCTTCTCCGTCCCCTACCAGGACCTGGCCCGCGACCGCTTCCTGCTGGGCTCCCCCGAAGACGTGGCGTCGGAAATCCAACGCTACGAGCAAGAACTGGGCGTCAACTACCTCATCTTCCGCATGCAATGGCCAGGAATGTCCCAGGAGTCCACGCTACGCCAGATTGAGTTGATGGGTAATGAGGTTATACCGAGGGTGAAGGGGTAGAGGAGACGTCAATTCAAGGAGCTGGAAACGGGACATGGTGGCGATGGCGCGGTCTGGGGTTAACCGTCATACCGGCGAAAGCCGGTATCCAGAAGTCTTGTTCCCAACATGTCGCAGGCCCATCTACGTTCCTGGATTCCGGCTTTCGCCGGAAAGACGGGTATTGGGGCCAGCCTGTTCTGCCTGAGTCCGAATACTTGCGTTTGAAGCAACAAGACTCTCCTTGCCGCAGAGTTTTGTTCCCGTTCACGCAAATATCCCTTCCGGCTCTGGAACCACAATCTCCCCGTCGCTCATCACCACCCCGTCTTCGCAGTAGCACTCCACCTGGCCGCTGTCGAACTGCTCCTCGTACAGCCGGGCGTACAGGCCGCCCCGGGCCAGCAGTTCTAGGTGGGAACCCTGCTCCACCACCCTGCCATGGTCGATGACGTAGATTACGTCCGCGGCCATTATGGTGGACAGGCGGTGGGCGATGGCCACCGTGGTTCGGCCCCGCATCAGCGGCTGCAGCGCCGACTGCACGTACCGCTCGCTGGCGGTGTCCAGGGCCGAAGTGGCTTCGTCCAGGATGAGAATGCGGGGCTGGTGTAGGATTACCCGGGCGATGGCCAGCCTCTGCCGTTCCCCGCCGGAAAGTCGGTAGCCCCGTTCACCCACCACCGTGTCGTAGCCTTCGGGAAACTCGATAATCCTGTCGTGGATGTAGGCGGCCTGCGCCGCTGCCTCCACTTCCTGCTGGGTGGCCCGGGGATTGCCGTACAGCAGGTTGGCGCGAATGCTGGCGTGAAACAGATAGCTTTCCTGGGTGACGTACCCGATGAGCCCCGCCAGCGAGGCCTGCCTGATTTTGCGCACGTCAACGCCGTCAATGGAAATCGTGCCCTCTGTGGCGTCATACAGCCGGGGAATGAGGTAGGAGATGGTAGTCTTGCCGGCGCCGCTGGGGCCGACGAATGCGGCCAGTTGGCCGGGTTTAATCTCAAAGCTGACGCCGTCCAGCGCCCACTGGTGCGTTTCCCCGTCTACGCTGTCCCACGCCGTCCCAACGGCTTGATTTGCGTCCTGACCGGCGTCCGGATGGACTGAATAATCCACCCGCACCGAGTCGAACTTGACGGCCCCGGCCACCTGCTCCGGCGCCAGTTCCACGGCGTCGGGAGCGTCCACAATCTCGGGCCTGATATCCAGGTAGCCGAAAATGCGCTCGAACAGGGCCAGCGACGCCTGCAGTTCCACCGAAACCTCCAGCAGGCGGCTGATGGGGAAATACAGGCGGCTCTGCAATGTAGTAAAGGCCACGATGGTGCCGGCGGAAACCGGGTTCACGCCGCCCCCCATCAGCATGTAACCGGCCAGCAGGTAGATGGCAACGGGGGAAACGGAGAAGAAAATTTGCATCAGGGTGAAGAAGGACTGGCCCGTCATCTGCCGCCGGATAATCAGGTCCGACAGCCGCTGGTTCTGAAGATGAAAACGGTCAATTTCGCTGTTCTGGCGCCCAAACAGCTTGGCCAGCATAACGCCCGAAATGGACAGGGTTTCCTGGGTGATGGCGGTCAACTCGGCGGTGGAGCGCTGCGCCTCGGCGGCGATGGCCCGCCGTTTGGCGCCCACCACCCGGCTGATGGCAAAGAAGAACGGGGCCGACGCCACGGCCACGATGGTCAATTCCCACGACAGCACCAGCATCGCTATTACGGTGCTGATGAGGATGACGCAGTTGGAAAGGACATCGGAGACGGTGTTGGTGACGACCCGCTGCACCCCGCCCACGTCGTCGGCCACCCGCGACTGGATTTCACCGGTGCGGGTGTCGGTGAAAAACCCCAGGGAAAGGCTCTGCAGGTGCCGGTACAGCGTGTCCCGCAGGTCCCGCATCACCCGCTGGCCCACCAGGTTGGTCAGGTAGGTCTGGACGATTCCCAGGCTGCCCGACACCACGGTTATACCGCCCATGACCCCGGCCAGAATCCACAGCAGCCGCATGTCGGGCCCGCCCGACTCCGGGAACAGGGCGTTATCGAATACCACCTGGATCAGGACGGGGTTAACCACGCCCAGCCCGGCGGTAACCATTATCAGCAACCCCACCAGCGTAATGCGGCCGGTGTAAGGCCGGAAGGCGGCCAGAATGCGGGGAACCAGGGGCCCGATGGGAGCGGCGGGCTTATTCGTTCTAGCCATAATAACTATAATGTACTACAGATGTGGAACGGGAGAAAGGTAGCCTGATTCGTAAACACCGCCGCCTGGTAAATGACTGACAGTTGGTGGTAGCGCAACGCCCGCGGATTGGTGTAAGTTGCTTGAAAGCAACCATACAGCGGTGTTAATGTGGAAATCAGGCAGGAAGACAATACCCTTTCCGAAGGGCAGATATCCATCTGGTCGGTACGCCGCAGGCTGTTCATTTCATACTTCGGCATGTTCAGCCTGCTGTTCGTCCTGGTGACGGGGATAGCGGCGTGGCTGTCCTACACCCCAGTTTATGACGTAAGGAGCGCGGCGGAACTGGCCATGTCGGCTATGGGCATGGCCTCAGGCCGAATACTCTGGCTGGCCGCGTTTTCCATCATCACCGTGGAGGTGGGCAACGTGATAGTAGAGTACCTGATTGTTGACCGGTACAAGCGGGGTAAGTCCGAGGGCATTAAGGAAGGTATCAAAGAAGGAGCAAAAGGGGAACGGTCAAAGTGGCAGGCCTGGTACGAACGCCAGCAGACCGCCCAGCGCGAAGGCCGATCCTTTGATGAACCACCGCCGGGCGTGGCCGCCGAGGGAAAATAAGCTCCATTGCTGATTTGTGGCAAGCTGATGAGGGCAAGTTAAGGGCTTGCCCTCATTTTCATTTACGTGGTTTTTCCTCCTCCCACAAACTGGGTCAAACCCGTAAATTCTACCCCGTATGTTACACTATCCCCGCCCTTAACTGCAGGGCGAAATTCAACCTCCGGAGTCCTCCACCATGGTCCCACCTGGCGATATTTTCGGCTTTATTCCCGTTTGGGTTGGCGTTTACCTGGCCCTAGTTGCAACCCAGGCTTTGGCCGGCTGGCTGGCCTACAAGCGGGTCATCCACCTCATCCGGCAGGGGCGCAGCGTTGCCCGTTTTGACCAGCCCTGGAAGCGGTTCACCGGCGCCGTCGCCATCGTGGTGGGACAGCGCAAGGTGCTGCAAAGGGTCGGCTCCATTGACGCCCGCAGCCGAAGTCTCGACCTGGCCGGGCTGGGCCATGCCTTCGTCTTCTGGGGCTTCCTGTCCTTCTCACTGAGCTACGTCATCTTCATCTTCATCGGCTCCATCTGGCACGCCTTCCCCGAACTGCTGCTCACCGCCACCGGCGTCAAGGTGTACAGCATCTATCTCGACCTGTACGCCGTCCTGATCCTGGCCATCCTGGCGTGGATGCTGGTGCGCCGGTGGGCCGCCAAGCCCTACCGGCTCAGCTTTGACCTGACCCGCAACATTGACGCCGTCATTGTCGTGGGATTGACGGCGGGCCTGATGGTAGCCACCCTGCTGGTCCACGCCCTATACGTGGCCGCCGGCGGAGAGGGCCCCGAGGCCGCGGTGCTGGCCGGCGGCGTCCTGGCCGACGCCTTCACCGGCATGGGCATCAGCGCCGCCGCCGCCGAAGTCCTGCACGCCATTTTCTGGTGGGTCCACCTGGGCATCATCCTGGGGTTTGGCATTTACGTCCCCACGTCCAAGCACATTCACATGATCGGCGCCCCCCTGAACGCCTATTTCCGCTCCCTGGAACCCCGCGGCGCCATGGCCTCCATCGACCTGGAGAACGCCGAGCGGTTCGGCGCGGGAAGGGTCCAGGACTTCACCTGGAAGCAGTTGCTGGACGGCTACGCCTGCGCGGTGTGCGGTCGCTGCACCGACGCCTGTCCCGCCAATACCACCGGCAAAATCCTGTCCCCCATGCACATCGTAGAAAATCTCAAAGAGCACATGCTGACCATCGGGCACCAGGGCCCCCGTGACCCGGAGCACGTGGAACCCAACCCCATCATTGACCACGCCATTCCGGAGCAGATGGTGTGGGACTGCGTTTCGTGCGGGGCCTGCATGGAAGAGTGTCCCGTGGTGGTGGAACACATCCCCACCATCATGGACCTGCGCCGCAACCTGGTGCTGGAAGAGTCCCGCATCCCCGAGACGGGAATGAACGCCCTGCTCAGTATGGAGCAGCGCGGCCACCCCTGGCGGGGTACACAGTTTTCCCGCACCGACTGGGCCGAGGGGCTGGGCGTGCCGACGCTGGCCGAAAAGCCCGATGCGGAAATCCTGTTCTGGGTGGGCTGTACCGCCGCCCTGGAGCAGCGCAGCCAGGGCACGGCCCGCTCCATGGTCAAGGTGCTCAAGTCAGCGGGCGTGGACTTCGCAATCCTGGGCGACGAGGAGACCTGCACGGGAGACCCGGCCCGCCGCATGGGCAACGAGTACCTGTTTCAGATTCTGGCCGCCCAGAACATTGAGGTATTGAACGGCTACAACGTCAAGAAGATAGTTACCATCTGTCCCCACTGCTTCAACACCATGCGCAACGAGTACCCCCAGTTTGGCGGCGAGTATGAGGTGCTGCACTACAGCCAGTTTGTGGACGAACTGATCCAGCAGGGCCGGGTCAAGCCCATCAGGATGATGAACATGGACATGGCCTACCACGACTCCTGCTTCCTGGGCCGCCACAACGGCATCTACGACCAGCCCCGCAACATCGCCCGTTCCATCCCCGGCCTGAAGCTGGTGGAAATGGAGCCCCGCTGCCGGGAACGGGGCTTCTGCTGCGGCGCCGGCGGCGGCCACATGTGGATCGAGGAAAGCCAGGGCCAGCGCATTAACCACGCCCGCATCGACCATTTCCTGGAAACCAACGCCGACACCGTGGGCGTCTCCTGCCCCTTCTGCCTGCAAATGATGACCGAAGGCATCCAGTCCAAGGGCGAAGACCAGACCAAGCAGGCCAAAGACGTGCTGGAAATCCTGGCGGACAGTTTGGGGGATTAGAGCGACTAAATGACCGTCGGACTGTGGAGAATGGCAAGCACCGGGATGAGGGGTAGATGAAGCTTAGATGAACCGGAGTGACTTTCAGACCCTGGCGGAGGTTAGAATAAAGGAAGCCCTTGTCCTGCTGGAGAATCAATGCTACGAGGGCGCATACTACCTGGCCGGTTATGCGGTAGAATGTGCCCTGAAAGCCTGCATAGCCAGGAACACCAACCAGTATGACTTCCCACCGGACAGAAATACGGTAAACCGGATTTACTCGCATAACCTGGAGTGGCTGCTGCAAGAGGCTGGGCTGGAGGTTGCGCACCGGGCACAATGCCAATCGAATACCACATTTGCCGAATATTGGGACGTTGTCGTAAGGTGGTCCGAGACTTCCAGGTATAACACTTCAATCGCCATGCAGGAGGCTGCAGGGCTCTGCCTGGCAATAGCTGACCAAGATGACGGGGTGCTAACATGGTTGAGCCAATTGTGGTAAAGGCTTGTCTGGACCAAGACCAGATAGATATTGGCGCGGAGACGTTGGCCAAGCTGTCGGAAGAAGATGGATTGCCAGTGCACTCAGCCGCTTGGGTGTACAAGGTGGAGTTCGCCGCCTGGCGGCTTTATGTAGCAGTGCCTGAGGGTAGGACGACCAGGTACGAGGAAGCCAACCACAAAATCTTCAATATTTTGTACGCAATCTTCCAGGAAGACCCTGACATGGGCCTCCAACACTTTACGGTAATCGAACCGGACGACCCGATGGCGGTGCAGTTTCGCCAAGTGTCGGACCGCATTGTCAAGAGGCAGGGCAAGCGGTACTCCGGCCCCTGCGGTCGGGGACCTTTCCTGGATGACTCCTACATCTACCGCCTGCCGTAATTTCGGTTCGTTGCTTTTGAACATAAGGTGACAACCCTATGCCCAACACCAAACCCTTCTCCCTGCTCGTAGTCCCCGACGACGAACCGCCGGCCCTGGCCGGTACGCCCCTGGAAGCCCGGGCGCGGGCGCTGGCCGACCGCGCCGAATGGCACACCACCCGGCCCGCCACCAACCAGGAAACCATCGCCCGCATCCGTGAGGCCGACGCCATCATCAACATCCGGTCCGCGGTACCCTTCCCCCGCGAGGTGCTGGCAGCATGCCCCAACTTGAAGCTGCTTTCGGTCTGGGGCACCGGCGTTGACCACGTGGACCTGGAAGCGGCCGAGGAACTGGGCATTACCGTCGCCAACACTCCCGGCTACGGAGCGCCCTACGTTTCAGAACACGCCCTGGCCCTGGCCTTGGCGGTGTCGCGTCAGATTGTCCAGAACGACCGCCGCATTCGTGAAGGAGGCTGGGCCGCCGGCTTTATCGACGAGCTTTACGGCAAGACCCTGGGCGTGGTGGGCGCCGGCGCCATCGGCCGGCGCATGATCCAGCTGGGCCAGGGCATCGGCATGAACGTGGTGGCCTGGACCTTCAATCCTACGCCGGAACGGGCCCGGGAGTACGGCGTGGAGTTCCTTGACCTGGACGAGTTGCTGCGAGTAGCGGACGTGGTGTCCCTGCACGTAGCCCTTACTCCCGACAGCGCGGGAATGATTGGCCGCCAGCAGCTTGCCCTGATGAAGCCCACCGCCATCCTCGTCAACGTCGCCCGGGGCGCGGTGGTGGACGAGGCGGCCTTGATCGAAGCCCTGCAGCAGGGTGCCATCGCCGGCGCCGGCCTGGACGTGTTTGAGGTGGAACCCCTGCCGCCGGGGCACCCCCTGACCCTGCTGGACAACGTGGTCCTGGCCCCCCACGCCGGCAGCATGGCCTATAACGGCACCATGCGGGGCCTGGAGATGTCCATTGAAAATCTGGAACAGTTCGCCGCCGGCTACCCGGTTAACGTGGTCGCCCGGGGTTCCCGCACCTGACCATGTTCCCTTTACCACCATGGCCAGGTTTGTTGGACTACTGGTTGTCGCCACCCTTCTCGCCCTGCCCGGCGGTGTCTACATGAACCTGCTGGAAGTGCTGGAGCGGCAGTTCATCTTCTTTCCCATGCCCCAGGTGGAACGCACCCCGGCCGACTTGGGCATACCTTTCGAGGACGTCTACTTTGGGACCGACGACGGCTATATGCTCAACGGATGGTACATCCCCGCCCCTGCCGGAGATGCCGCCGGCGACAAGGGCAACACCGACGTCACCCTGCTCTGGTTCCACGGCAACGCCGGAAATATTGGGCACCGGGTGGACGACCTTGCCCTGTTCCACCACCTGCTGGGCGCCAACGTCTTCATCTTCGATTACCGGGGTTACGGCAACAGCCAGGGCAAGCCGTCGGAAAGGGGCGTTTACCAGGACGCCCATGCTGCCCTTGCCTACCTTGTGGACCGGCCCGACATGGACCCCGACCGCATCGTCTACTATGGCCGCTCGTTGGGCGCGGCGGTGGCCGTGGAACTGGCCCTGCACCATCGACCCTACGGAATGGTGCTGTATTCGCCCTTCACATCGTTGGCCGACATGGGGGCGGAACTGTACGCCTTCTCTCCGGTGCGCCTGTTGGCCGGTAGCCGCCTTGATTCCCTGGCCCGCATTGGCCATTACCACGGCCCTTTGCTGGTAATCCACGGAGAGGCCGACGAAATCATACCCATAGAGCAGGGCGAACACCTCTTTGCGGCGGCCAACGAACCCAAGAGCTTCTACCCAATGCCCGGCGTTGGCCATAACGATGGCCTGGCGGATGCAGGGCCGGGGTTCTGGAACGTCTGCCGCCGGTTCCTCGACTCCCTTGTAAACCCGGTCAGCGGCTAGGGGCGGTCAACGAGAGCCGATCGTGAGTAATCTTCGCGCCCCTTCATGGATAAATGCAGATTATTATACTCCCGAAATCAGCTCCACCTGGTAGTCCAATACCTCCAGATCGGGCCTGGCTTCCTCCACAAAGTCCGCCACCTCCGCGAGCATTTCCATGGCATGAGAGCCGTTGTTGCTGGCAGCGCAGACAAGCAGGTCTAACCGCTGCCGCAGGTCGTTTTCGGCATCCTCTGCCACCGCTACGTTGAACTTGTTGCGGATGCGCGCGGTGAGGGATCGCGTCACCTGTCGTTTGTCCTTCAGGCTGTGCGAGTCGGGCAGGTACAGGGTCAGGCGGCAGGCGCCGATATGCACGGTTTCACCTCGAACTGGTTGCTGGCGGGCCTGGCACGGCCGGGTCCGCCCTGCAGGGTCGTGAGCATAGCCTAGCAGAATGCGCCCGGCTTGACTCAATTACGTCGACACTATAGATTGTATGACACATACGCTAATTTATCATCGTCGGGATTGCCTGGTTTACTGTTAATGGCGCATCAGCAACCCCGCCTGTCCGTTTTCGTAACCCCGTACCGCTTGATTCGTGAGGCACAAGGGCCCAGGGCATGACATCCGGTTTTGATCATGACAACCACGGTCGCACCGAGGTGCCCGACGTTGTAGTCAGTCGGCTTCCCCAATACGTGCGCACCTTGAGCCAGTTGCTGGCTGAAGGGGTCCAGATCGCCAATTCCCAGCAGCTGGGCGAGAAGTTGCAAATTACGCCGGCCCAGATACGGAAAGATCTCAGTTACTTCGGTCGTTTTGGAAAGCAGGGGCGGGGCTACAACGTTGACCACCTGCTGGAGGAACTCAGGCAAATTCTGGGCCTGACCGTCACCTGGAACGTGGCGGTAGTCGGTGTGGGTCGGCTGGGACGGGCCATTCTGAACTACCCGGGCTTCACCCCCGACGGCTTCCAGATAGTGGCTGCCCTCGATGACAACCCCGACGTGGTGGGAAACGATGTTGGCGGCCTCACGGTCCAGCCCGTAGCCCAGCTGGACGACGTGATTCAGCGGCACCACGTCAGCATCGCCATCGTTGCCGTGCCCATCGCCTACACCCAGGCGGTGGTGGACCGGCTGGTGGAATGCGGCGTCAAGGCCATCCTCAACTACGCCCCCATCATGCCCCAGGTGCCGGAAGGGGTGAACGTCCGCAACATCGACCCCCTGCTGTCCCTCCAGTCCATGACCTACTACCTGGCCAACGGTTCAGCCACGGAATAAACCCGCAAAAGGACAAACTGAAGGGGCGCCGGATAAATCACCGGCGCCCCTTTGTTTGCCCTGTTGTTCCGGACGGCCCTAGCCGCCAGGCTGGTTGCCCACGGCGGAACGCATATCTCCCCGCGGACGGCGGCGGCGCACCACGTTCAATCTCACCTGCGCCCGGCGGAAGGAACGCAGGGCCTCGGCCAGTTCGGCCTCCGAACCCTGGTTGCGGATGCGTTCCTGGGCCCGCTCCATGGCGGCCTGGGCCCGTTCCTCGCTGATTTCCTCGGTGTATTCGCAGGTCTCGGCCAGGATGGTAACCTTGTTGGCCATTACCTCCATAAACCCGCCCGATACGGCCAGGTAGGAAGGCTCGCCCTCTTTGCGGACCAGGATTTCTCCCGGCTGCAAAGCGGTCATCAAGGGCGCGTGGTGAGGCAGAATGCCAAGCTGCCCTTCCACCCCGGGCGCAACGACAATGTCCACGTCGTCGGCATACACCTCTCGCTCGGCGGTAATAATTTCCAGTCGCATGGTGGCCATTTTCTACCGCTCCTTACCTCTGGCGCCGGGGGCTACCCCACCGCCGCCATCTGCTCGGCCTTCTCGATGGCCTCGTCTATGGTGCCCACCATGTAGAAGGCCTGCTCGGGTAGTTCGTCGTACTTGCCTTCCAGGATTTCCACGAAGCCGCGCACCGTCTCCCGCAGGGGCACGTACTTGCCCGGCTGGTTGGTGAAGGCCTCCGCCACGAAGAAGGGCTGGGTCAGGAACCGCTGAATCTTGCGGGCCCGGAACACCGCCTGCCGGTCCTCCTCCGAAAGCTCTTCAATGCCCAGGATGGCGATAATGTCCTGCAGGTCCCGGTACCGCTGCAGCACCTGCTGGACGCCCCGGGCCGCGTTGTAGTGCTCGTCGCCCACGATGCGGGGCTCAAGAATGCGGGCGAAGGACGCCAGCGGGTCCACCGCTGGGTACAGGCCCTGGGCCGCCAGCGAACGCTCCAGCGACACCACCGCGTCCAGGTGGCCGAAGGTGGTAACGATGCCCGGGTCGGTGTAGTCGTCCGCCGGCACGTAGATGGCTTGGAAGGACGTGATGGACCCGGACTTGGTGGACGTAATCCGCTCTTGCAGGGCGCCCATCTCCGTGCTCAGGGTGGGCTGGTAACCCACCGCGGAGGGCATGCGGCCCAGCAGCGCGGACACTTCCATGCCCGCCAGGATGTAGCGGTAAATGTTGTCGATGAACAGCAGCACGTCCTGGTTCTGCTCTTCGCGGAAGTATTCGGCCATGGTCAGGCCCGTCAGGCCGATGCGGGCGCGGACGCCGGGGGTCTCGTTCATCTGCCCGAACACCAGTACCGTGCTGTCCAGCACGCCCGAGTCCGACATTTCGTGCCACAGGTCGTTGCCTTCGCGGGAACGCTCGCCCACCCCGGCGAACACCGACACGCCCTGGTGGACCGCGCCGATGTTGCGGATGAGTTCCTGGATGATTACCGTCTTGCCCACGCCGGCGCCGCCGTATGCCCCGACCTTGCCGCCCTTGGGGAAGGGGGTTATCAGGTCGAAGACCTTGATGCCCGTCTCCAGAATCTCAATCTCGGGATTCTGGTCGTCAAAGGCGGGCGCGGGACGGTGGATGGGCCAGCGCTGGCCGGCTTCCACGATGCCCAGGTTGTCCAGGGGCGTACCGGTAACGTCGAACAGGCGGCCCAGGGTCTCCGGCCCCACGGGGACCAGCACCTTGTCGCCAGTGTCCGTTACCTCGGTGCCGCGGGCCAGCCCGTCGGTGGAACCCAGAGCCAGGCAGCGGGCCCAGTTGTTGCCGATGTGCTGCTGGACTTCCAGCACCAGCCTCTCGCCGTTATTGTCCAGTTCCAGGGCGTCGAACAGGTTGGGCAACTGGTCCGGCGGAAACTCCACGTCTACTACGGTGCCAATTACCTGTACGATACTTCCGGGCATAATTGTGACCTCCCGCGGTCTCAGGTTGTGCCGCCTGGTATGGCGGCTTACATACTATCCCAAAAGTCCCTTCCCCCATCAAGGGGGAAGGTCAGGATGGGGGTGACGGTTAGTTCCGTTCAAATACCCCCGGCTGATGCAAAATTCGCAAGCTGCTTTAAGGTAGTCTCTTACCCCTCCAGGGCAATCTGGCCGCCCACCAGGTCCAGCAGTTCGTTGGTGATGCTGTCCTGGCGCAGCTTGTTCATTACCAGGGTCAGGTCGTCGGCCAGTGACTTGGCGTTGTCGGTGGCGTTGCGCATCGCCACCATGCGGGCCGACTGCTCGCTGGCGATGGACTCCAGCATGGCGTGGTAAACCTCCATGTCCACGAACTGGGGCAGGAGGGAACCAAGCACGGTCAGGGTGTCGGGTTCGTAGATGTAGCCCGAGCGGTCGGTGGCCGAAAGCTCAGCCGGCGTTACGGGCAGCAGTTTCTGCACCACCGGTTCCTGGGACATGGTGGAAATGAACCTGGTATAGACGATATAGACCTCGTCCATTTCGCCGGCCAGGAAATTGTCGATGAGCATGCGTGAAATGGGCAGCGTGTCCACCACCAGGGGGCGGTCGCCCAGGTCGGCGAACACCGCCAGCAGGTCCTGGCCGTAGCGGGCCATGAAGTCCCGGCCCTTGCGACCCACCGCGATGCTGCGGGTGGGGACGGTCTGGTTAAGAATGAACTGGGCCACCCGCCGGTTGATGGTGGAGTGCATGCCCCCGGCCAGGCCCCGGTCGGGAGTGATGGCCAGCAGCCCGATGCGGTTGACCGGCCTTACTTCCAGCAGGGGATGCAGGGCCTCGCCTTCTTCGTCCGGCTGGGCGGCCAGGTGGGCAATGACCTCGTAAATCTTCTCGGCGTAGGGACGCCCCTGCAGCACCGAGTTCTGGGCGCGGCGCATCTTGGACGCGGCAATCAGCGACATGGCGTTGGTTACCTTGCCCGTATTTTCCACGCTGCGAATCCGCCGCCGTATGTCCCTAACGCTTGGCATACTCTTCTTTCTTCAATCCACGAATGGACACGAATGACCACTAATAGATGATATGAGATTAGTGAATATTCGTGCCTATTCGTGGATTAGTCCTTAACTAAACGTCGCCTTGAAGTTGGTAATTGCCTCGTTCAACTGGCCGGTTACGTCCTCGGGCAGGTTGCCGCTGGCGGCGATGGCCTGGCCGATTTCCGGGTGCGTGCTGCCCATGTACTCCAGAAGCTGCTCCTCGAAGGCGCCCACCCGTTCCAGGGCCACGTCGTCGGTAAGACCGGAGTTGACCGCGTACAGGATGATGACTTCCTGCTCCAGCCGCAGGGGCCGGTACTGGGGCTGCTTCAGCGCCTCGGTGGATAGCTGGCCCCGGGCCAACTGGGCACGGGTGGCCGCGTCCAGGTCCGACGTGCCGAACTGGGCAAAGCTGGCCAACTCCCGGTACTGGGCCAGGTCCAGGCGCAGGCGTCCCGCCACCTGGCGGATGGCCCGGGTCTGTGCCGCGCCGCCCACGCGGGACACGGACAGGCCCACGTTCACCGCCGGGCGTATGCCGATGTTGAACAGTTCCGGCTCCAGGTAAATCTGGCCGTCGGTAATGGAAATTACGTTGGTGGGAATGTAGGCCGACACGTCGCCGGCCTGGGTCTCAATGATGGGAAGCGCGGTGATGGAACCGCCGCCGTGCTCCTGGTCCAGCTTGGCCGCCCGTTCCAGCAGGCGGCTGTGCAGGTAGAAAACGTCGCCGGGGTAGGCCTCGCGGCCCGCCGGGCGGCGCAGCAGCAGCGACATCTGGCGGTAGGCCCAGGCGTGCTTGGTCAGGTCGTCGTACACCACCAGCACGTCCTTGCCCTGGTCCATGAACTCCTCGGCCATGGCGCAGCCGGCGTAGGGGGCGATGAACTGCAGGGGCGCCGAATCTGAAGCCCCGGCGTTCACCACGATGGTGTGGCCCATGGCATCGTTCTCTTCCAGGATGCCCACCACCTGGGCCACCTTGCCCTGCTTCTGGCCGATGGCCACGTAAACGCAGATAAGGTCGCCTCCCCGCTGGTTGATGATGGTATCCAGGGCGATGGCCGTCTTGCCGGTCGAACGGTCGCCGATTATCAATTCCCGCTGGCCGCGGCCAATGGGAATCATGGCGTCGATGGCCTTGATGCCCGTCTGCACCGGCGTGTTTACCGATTCGCGCACCACCACGTTGGGGGCCACCTGCTCGACGGCGCGGGTGCCGCTGGTGTTTATGGGGCCCTTGCCGTCCAGGGGCCGGCCCAGCGGGTCCACCACCCGGCCGATCAGGGCGTCGCCCACGGGAATTTCAATAATCTGGCCGGTGGAGCGGACCTGGTCGCCCTCCTTGACGGCGTTGGCGTCGCCCAAAATGGCCGCGCCCACCAGGTCGGACTCCAGGTTAAGGGCCAGTCCAAGAATCTCGTTGCCGAAGTCCAGCAACTCGTTGGAGCGTACCCCCTGGAGACCCTGGATGCTGGCAATGCCGTCGCCCACCTGGACCACGGTGCCCACGTCCACCATGCTCAAATCGCCGCCAAATTCTTCGATCTGGCGCCGGATTAAAGATACGATTTCCTGACCCCTAATCGCCATTGGGGACTCTCCTTAACTGCCAAATAAACGCCGGAACGAGCTACCTTCTTAGAAACCATCTAAAATTCCCTTCCCCCTTGATGGGGGAAGGTCAGGATGGGGGTGACAGTCTTCTAACCCGGTGAACCTTCCAAGCGTATCTGCTTTCGCAATTCTTCCAGCTTGGAACGGGTGCTCCCGTCCATCAGCCGGTCGCCAATCTGTATAACCATGCCCCCCAGGATGGACTCGTCCACCCGGGTGGACATCACCACCTCGCGCTGAATGAGCCCGGCCACGAACTCGCGGATGCGCTCCGCCTCGGCCTGCTCCAGTTCCACGGCCGTGGTAACCTCGATCTGCTGCCGCCCCAGCCGGTCGTCCACCAGGCGGTTGTACGCGGTAGCCACGTCGCCGATGGAGTCCACCGAGTTCCGGGTGACCAGCAGCGAACCCAGGTTCCGCACCATGGGGTCGATTTCGGTCAGCACCGTAGCCAGGGAGTCGATCTTCCGGTCCAGGGGCACCTCGGCGTGCTTCAGGAACAGGTTGTACTGCTCGTCCTGCATCGCCTCGGCCAACTGGGCCAGGTCGGTGGCCCACTGGTCCATGGTATCCCTTTCCACCGCCAGGTCGAACAGGGCCCGGGCGTACCGCTGGCCTCCTACCTGCTTGGCCATGGCTGCCTAACCTCGCCGCAAGCTCTCACCCTCTTCCAACACCTGGGTGATGAGCTCTTCGTGGGCCTGCCGGTCCAGGGAACGGCGGATAACCCGCTCGGCGGCGGTGATGGCCAGGTCGCCGAAGCTGGCCCGCAGTTCATCCAGCGCGGCGTCGCGCTCCCGTTGGATGTCGGCCCTGGCCCGTTCGGCGAAGGCCTCCGCCTCCTGGCGGGCCCGTTCCATCTCGCTTTCCCGGTACCGCTGGGAAGCCTCCCGCGCCTGGTCCAGCAGCCTTTGCCCTTCGCGGCGGGCCTCATTAAGCTGTTCCTCTATCGCCGCCTGGGAACTTGCTGCCTCCTGCCGCGCCTGCTCGGCGGCGGAAAGCCCTTCCTGGATCCGTTCCGACCGCTGGTCCATGGCCGCCATCAGCGGTTTGTAGGCGAACTGGTACAGAATCGCCAGCAGGATGACGAAGGTTACCAGGTAGGCAATCAGCAGGGGCAGGTTGATTCCTAGCTCAATCATAACGCTAGACCACGAACAGCAGGATTACCGCTACGATCAGCGAGTAAATGCCCAGCGCTTCGGCGAAGGCGATGGCCAAAATCATGTTGGTAGTAATGGCGCCCGCGGCTTCCGGGTTGCGCCCGATGGCGCCCATGGCGCCCGCGCCCAGGATTCCAATACCAACGCCGGGGCCAATTACGCCGACGGCGATGGCCAGGCCGGCCCCAAGGAACTTGGCCGCTTCGGCCTCCAGCGCCAAGAGAATCGGTAGTAGCTCCATTTCTGCTAGTCCTCCATGTTGTGTAGTCTGAAGCCCTTAATGGTCCGGCCTTCCCCATCCGGCGGGGAAGGTTAATCCAGCAAATCTATACCCGATCTAATGCTCTTCGTGGTGCACCGCCAGCGACAGGAACACCAGGGTCAGTCCGGCGAAGATTACCGCCTGGATCAGCCCCACCAGCAACTCCAGCCCGAAGACGAAGATGTTGGCGACGAAGGGCACCAGGAAGGTTATCATCACCACCAGGATTTCCCCGGCGGTCATGTTCCCAAAGAGGCGGAAGGTGAAGCTGACGATGCGCACCAGTTCGCTGATCAACTCCAGGATTCCCACGAAAACGTCAATCAACCCGCTGGGGCGGCCCCGCAGCAGGTTGCCGAAAGCAAAGAACTTCTTGAAGTAGCCCAGGCCCAATACCCGAATGCCCCAGTACTCTACGAATACGAAGGAAATCAGGGCCAGCGCCAGCGGCATGTTCACGTCGGTTCCGGCCGGGCGGATCAGGTGGGCTTCCAGCTTGAAGTCCCACAGGCCGCCGGACCCGAATCCCACCGCCTGGTATATGGGCACCAGGAACAGGGCGATCCACGCGTTGAACAGCACGAAGAAGAAGATGGTGGCGACTACGGGGAAGGCTTTCCGGGCCATATCCGGCCCCAGCACGCTGGAGGCGAAGTTCAGCACCGCTTCAAATATGCTTTCCACCACCGACTGGAACCGCCCCGGCACCATGGCCCGCTTCCGCGCGCCCAGCACAAAGAACAGGATGATTACGATGCTGGTAAGCCACGCCGAAAGCAGTGTGTTGGTAATGGCGAACTGGCCTATCCCCAGGGGCGTAAAGTGGTGCTCTTCCTCGCCGCCGCTCTCGTGTTCGGAAGACTCGCCCGCGGGGGGATGCTCGGCGTCGGCGGCGGGCTTCTCCTCGGCTTCCTTGGGATAGTCGGAATAGCCGAGGCTTTCTTTAACGGCGGAGAAGGGGAAAACGGGCTGGGGAGGGAGGTGAATCGCCGGCTGGGCCAGGAACCTGTTTACGCCAAACATCTGGGAACCGATGGCGCCAACTACAAACCCTGCTATCAACAACGCCAGCATGACCACGCCGGCCAGCAGCATTACTCTCTTGGCGGCAGCACCTGACGGCACTATTCGTCTCTCCCACGATTGGCGGTATCCGGATTACGAGATCCGTAAAGAACCGGCAGAATCATCTTGTAAACGCCCCAGAAAGCCAGGACGCTTCCCAGGATCACCCCGATTATGGCAAACAGTGGCGAAAGTCCGGTCAATCTATCCAATACAATCCCCAGTACAATCCCGGCCACCACGCAGAAGGCGATGTACCAGCCCAATCCGGTCAGGCGCAGGGCAACTACCCACCAGGACATGCCGTTCACCAAACGCACAGGATATTACCATCGGGATTACGAAAAGTCAATTTGCCGGGAAGGGTTTTCGGAAATTGGCACGGCACGTATGGCCTGCAAATTTCAACCCCCGCAACAAAACGCCCCGGCTACCTTCGCCGGGGCATTCTGCCAGCATTTTTCATTCCCAGGTATGCCTCAACATTAGCGGCCCTGCTGCTCCCGGCCAAAGTCCTCCAGGTCCAGGTCGTTGATGAAGTCGGTGAAGGCGGACATGCGCCTCAGTTCTTCTTCGTTGACCTCGCCCGTGGGTTCGCCCATCTCCCTTTCCGGGGTAATGGGCTTTCCCGTTTCCTTGTCCAGCAGAATTCCGGCCTTGTCCATCACCGACTCCTCGGCAAAAATGGGCACCTGGGCCCTTACCGCCAGTGCCATGGCGTCGCTGGGGCGGGAGTCGATTTCCTTGTTTTCGCCGTTAACTTCAATAACTATCTTGGCGTAAAAGGTATCGTTGTGCAGGTCGCTGACCAGGATATGCACCACGGATCCGCCCAGGGTATCAATGACGGTCCGCAGCAGGTCATG
This sequence comes from Dehalococcoidia bacterium, assembly GCA_034422655.1. GTDB lineage: Bacteria > Chloroflexota > Dehalococcoidia > Lucifugimonadales > UBA3495 > Bin22. The sequence continues at coordinate 14,361 of DAOUJN010000030.1, read as the reverse complement.
GGTCAGGGGGCGGGGCACGCTCAGGTCCTGCAGCTTCACGGCAATGGCGTCGGCTTCCGCCGGCCCAATCCAGATGGGCAGGTAGCGGTCGGACTCGTTCTCTTTAAGGATGACAACCCGTTGGTAGTTCATCGGGCTGACCCTTATGCTGTCGATTGACATTTGAAGCATAGCCGCCGCCTCCGTGTGATACCCTTTGCGTGCCAGAATATTATGACCCGCACCAAAATAATGTCAACAGGAAACAAATTCGGAAACGGGACTATGGCACTCGAGGGTTGGCAAGCAACCGCCGCTCCCCCGAAGCCCATTCTTGGCAAAATGCTTAAAATCGACCCAGAAATCAACTGGAAAACCCCGCAGCGGCGTGAATTATAATGTCTCCCATCAGTAACATGCGGGTAGCGGGAGGGGTGGCCAGGGGCCAGCGCCTCAAGGGCGCCGTGACACCTGGTGTGCGGCCCACGTCCGAGCGGGCCAGGGCTGCCATCTTCAACGTGCTTCCCCCCTGGCTCCTGGAAGACGCCCGGATCCTGGACCTGTTTGCCGGCACCGGCAGCCTGGGCATCGAGGCCTTGAGCCGGGGCGCGGCCTGGGCCGACTTTGTGGAGCGCAACCGCCGCCAGTGCCAGGCCCTGCAGGAAAACCTGCGCGCTACCGGGTTCCACCAACGGGCCCAGGCCCATTGCGCCGACGCCGCCCGCATCCTGGGGAACCTGCCCGGCCCTTACCGGCTGGTGCTGCTGGACCCGCCCTACAAAATGGAGAAACTGGACGACTTCATGGTTTCCCTGGGTACAACCCCCGGGTTGCTGGACGAGACCGGCATGGTGGTTGTAGGCCACTCCAGGCACGTTGCCCTGGGACAGGACTACGGGGACCTGACCCTGGATTCCAACCGGCGCTACGGCGACAACCTGGTGGACTTCTACCGGAGAGGAGGCAATTAATGGTAACGGCTCTCTACCCGGGGAGCTTTGACCCGGTAACCGAAGGTCACACAGACGTTGCGGCCCGGGCGGCGGCTCTCTTCGACAGGGTTGTTGTCGCCGTGTACGCCACGCCCTCCAAGAACCTGCTGTTTAACACCGAGGAAAGGGTAGAGCTGTTCCGCGACGCCGTCAGCCACTTGCCCAACGTCGAAGTCCGGCAATTCCAGGGCTTGGTGGTTCGGTTCGCCCAGGAAATCGGCGCCGCAGTGATCGTCCGCGGCCTCAGGAGCGGGTCCGATTTCGAGTACGAGTACGAAATGGCCTTCATGAACCGCAAGCTGGCCCCGGACGTGGACATGGTGTCTTTCATGACATCCCAGGAGCACATGTACGTCAGTTCCAGCCTGTTGAAGGAGGTGGCCCGCCTCGGGGGCGACATCACCGGCATGGTTACGCCCAAGGTGGCCGCCGCAGTATTTGAGAAATTCGGCATTCCGGCTCCGTAACGAGAGACCCGGAGAAAAGGGGGACATCATAGATATCATAAATACCATCGACCGTTTGGAAATCCTTATCAACAGCAGCAAGGTAATGCCCATCACCGGCAACCTGATGATGGACAAGGCCAAGCTGATTGAACTGGTGGACCAGTTGCGCCTCGGCATCCCCCAGGAAGTCAAGGCCGCCGAGGAGGTCCTTTCGCAGAAGGAACAAATTATGAACGTCGCCATGGCCGACGCCCGCCGCGCCAAGGCCAAGGCCGAGGACGAATTCAGCAGGCAGCTGACCGATTCGGAACAGCAACGCCGGGCCGAAGAGATTCTGCACGACGCCCAGGAACGCGCTTCCCGGATTCTGCAGATGGCCGAGGCCGAGGCTGAGTCCCGCCGCACCGAGGCCGACGCCTACGCCCTGCGTACTCTCCGGTCCCTGGAACGGGAAATCAACGGCATCAGCGGCAGCGTCCGCAAGGGCATAGACATGCTGGCGGGCAGCACCCTGGCCAGCGCCGCCATGGCCAACAACAACGGCAACTCCGACGTAATCTAGCGGCCCCGTCGGAACCAGACCAACGAAAAGGCGCGGGTGACTCACAATCCAGGCAAAAAAGTCCCTTCCCCCTCGACGGGGGAAGGTCAGGATGGGGGTGGCGCCGTTAACGAGAGCCCTGAATCCCCGGAGCAGGCTTCCTCAATGCCTGGCGCAATTGCTTCGCCAGTGACTTGTGCAAAATTCCCTACATCACCGACTTGTACCAGTCCAGTATCTCGCTGCCCGTCATGTACGCCACCCCTTCAAACCGGCTGATGTAATCAAATATCTGCTCGTAGTACTTGATGCGGTGGGCCGCCCCCGTAATGTAAGGGTGGGTGGACACGCAGAAGATGCGGGCGTTCTCCTCCCCCTCGGCGTAGAGGGTGTCAAACTGGTCCTTCGCCCGGTTGAAGATCTCCGGCGACTGGTGGTGCTGCACCATGTAGATGGGTATGTCGTTCAGCTCCACCGTGTAGGGCACGGAGATCAGGTCGCCGCTCTTAACCTTCATGGGGTAGGGCTGGTCGTCGTTGCACCAGTCGCACACGTACTCGATACCCTCTTCCGCCAGGATGTCGGGCGTATCGAAGGTCTCGGCCAGGCCGGGACCCATCCAGCCCCGGGGCGCGACGCCGCTGAACTCCCGTATGGTGTCAATGGTGCGCCGTATGGCGTCCCGCTCGTCCGGCTCCCGGTTGATCACCCGCTGGATGTAGCTGTGGCCCATCAACTCCCACCCCGAGTCCAGGCAGTCCTGCACCAGGAAGGGATAGCTGTTGCACACCGAGGCGTTCAGGCTTACCGTGGCGCGAATGCCCCGCCGGTCCAACGCCCGCTTCATCCGCCAGAACCCCACCCGCAGGCCGTAATCGAACCACCCGAAGTTGGGAATGTCGGGAATGACCTCCACCCCCTGGGGCGTGGGCAGCACGGTGCGGGCCATGGGCTCGTTGATGTCCCATTCCTCCACGTTGATGACCACCCACACCGCCACCCGCGCGTTGTTGGGCAGCTTCAGTGGCGGCCGGTGAAAGATAGGCGAGTACTCGGCGCGGGGATTGGCCATGGTTCCTCCGTTAGGTAACTATCTAAAGAGTTCCTTCCCCCTTGATGGGGGAAGGTCAGGATGGGGGTGAGTAGTGCCGTTTGCGATGACTGCGGTGCTACAGCCCCATGGTCTGCACCCCCAGCCGGGCCAGGTCTTCGTCTTCCTGGGAACTCAGGCCGCTGACGCCGATGGCGCCCAGCACCGCCCCGCTGTCCGGGTGCAGGGCCACCACGGCCCCCTGGGCGGACACCAGGTTGGGATTGCCCATGTCGGATACTGAACGGCCCTGGCTCTGCAACCGTTCGGCATAGACCGCCGAGTCCGCTCCCGACATGGCGGAAGTGTAGGCCTTGCGAATGGCGAAGGTCTGGGGGTTGGCGCGGCAGCCGTCCATCCTGGCATAGCTGAGCAGATTGCCGCCGTCGTCCACTATGGCGATGGCCACGGGGCGATTCGGCTCCTGGGTGGCCTTGTCCAGCATGGCGTCCATGGCCCTGCGGGTCTGGTCCAGGCTAAGCATGGGCTTGTCGTACATAGTTTGCCCCCTTCAGCTTTGAAGTCTGGCTAATTCTACACGGGGGGTGTGGGGGTTACAAGGGAAGGCAATACATAGGCAACCGAGTCAATTGACCATTAATGCAGAGGATGGTATAAGGGTGATGCAAGGAAACACAAAGGAGAATGATGGCTTCTATCCCGTTCGACACCCTCAAAGCCTTCAAGGAACTGCAGGACGCAGGCTTCGACGAAGCCCAGGCTGAAGCGGTGATTGCTACCATTGGGATCGCCTTTGGAGGCGACTTGGCAACAAAACAGGACATCGCCGAAGTCAGCCACAATATGGCCACTAAACAGGATATCCGGGATATGGCCACTAAGGCAGATATCCAGGACATGGCCACCAAGGCAGATATCCAGGACATGGCCACTAAACAGGATATAGCTGACGTGCGTAGTGAGATGGCCACCAAGCAGGACATCGCCGATGTCAGGCGGGACATGGCTACCAAGGAAGAGGTCGCGAGTGTCAGAAGGGAAATGGCCACCAAGGCGGACCTTCATGCCCTGGAAGTAAGGCTGATGGTCCGGTTGGGCGGTCTTTTTGTAGCCGTTGCTGGTGTTACCGTCGCCGCGGTCAGACTGCTGTCCTGAAATTTTCCGAAAGGCTTCATCCTCCCTATTGGGTCGCCTCTCTGCGCCGGCCTTTTTCTTCGGAGCAACTCTACCTTGTGCTGACCCGCAAAACCCTCTACGTTGACCCCTTCCGACCTACTCCAATACAATGCCCCTGCTGACCTGCTGGAGAAGCCAAATCAGGTAGCGAGCGAACCCCTCGCTGCTGACCAGGTCACTTGAAGGTGCAAGAATGGAAACTATCGGATTTATCGGTCTGGGCAACATGGGCGGGGGAATGTCCCTCAACATCCAGAAAGCCGGCTACCCCCTCATTGTCAATGACCTGCGGGAAGAGGCTGCCCTGCCCCTGCTGGAAGGGGGCGCCCGCCTGGCTAATACCCCCGCCGAGGTTGCTGAATCGAGCGACATTGTCTTCACCTCTCTGCCAGGGCCAAGGGAAGTGGAAGCGGTTGCCCTCGGTGACTCGGGCGTTCTGGAAGGCATCCGGCCCGGGTGCGTCTACGTTGACCTTTCCTCCAGCCGTCCCACCCTCATCCGGGAAATCGAACCGATTTTCCGCCGCAAGGGCGCCCAGGTTCTGGACGCTCCCGTCAGCGGCGGCAAGACTGGGGCTTACAGCGGCAACCTGGCGGTCATGGTGGGCGGCGACCCTGAAATTTACCAGCGCATCAAGCCCGTCCTGGACTCCTTCGGCGACAAGGTATTCTACGCTGGGGAAATCGGCGCGGGTTCCATCTGCAAGCTCGTGCATAACATGGTGGGCCACAGTGTCCGGCAGGCCATCGCCGAGGGCCTGACCCTGGGCGTCAAGGCCGGCGTGGAGCCGGAGGCCCTGTGGGAGGGCATGCGCCGGGGTTCCCTGGGCCGCATGCGCATCCTGCACGAGGGTCTGGTTCGGACCATGTTCCGCGGCGAGTTCGACCCCGCCAGTTTCGCCCTGGAATTGGCCCACAAGGACATTTCCCTCGCCACCGAACTGGCCCGGGAATACAGCGTCCCCATGCCCATGGCTACCCTTGCGGAACAGGTTGCCATGCAGGCCATCAACCGGGGCTGGAAGGACCGGGATAGCAGCGTCACCGTGCTGCTGCAGGAGGAGCAGGCGGGAGTGGAGGTGCGTGCCCCCCACATCGACCCCGCCAAATCGGCCGGCTTCATTTCCACCCACCCCGACGAGGAACAGGCTTAAGCGCCACGGACACTGGGAAATTCAACGCTCGGTGTCTCGCCGGAAGCTTTATCTGGGCGAGACCCGGGCGTAACCTTTTTCAAGGGGAAACTGTTACTTGAGCCTGCTTTACCTCTGGGTGGCCCTGGCCAGCGCCGGCATTATGGGGTTCGTTACCGTCCTCGACAAACGGTTGACCTCCTACAACATGCCCAACCTGCCTTCCCTGTATGCCGGGATGTCCGTCTGCCTCATCGCCCACGGCACCTTCGCCCTGGCGATTACCGGCATCCCCGCCGACGCCTCCCTGGTCGCCATTGCCTACGCCGTTGCTTCCGGCCTCTGCTGGGGCGGCGCCCTGGCCATGATGTTCTGGGGCTACACCATGGAAGAGGCCTCCCGCTCCGCAGCCATCATCCACACCTTCCCCATATTCGTGGCCTTCATGGGCGTGTTTATACTTGGTGAAACCCTGTCGTGGGGCCAGTGGTCGGGAATCGTGGTTGTAGTTGGCGGAGCGTTCCTGGTCTCCATCTGGGGTTCCCGGGGTGGACTGGTCCTGCGTTTCAACTGGGCCCTGCCCATCCTGGTCGGGGCCAGCATATTTACCGCCCTGGCCATTGTACTGGGAAAGCAGGCCCTGGACGAACTGCCCGTTTGGCTGGTTTATTCCGTACGCAATTACGGCATGGGCCTGGTTTTTCTCTGCCTGTGGAAACCCGGGGCCTGGGGCGATTTCTTCCTTGCCATGCGGGACTGGCGCACCTTCCTGTTGCTGTTCGCCGCCGAGTTCACCCTGGCGCCCCTGGGTGTCTGGCTCAACGTTCTGGCCATTAACCTGGGGCCCGTGTCCCTGGTCGCTACCGCCACCGCTACCCGGCCCCTGTCGGTATTCCTCTTCAGCACCATCTGCAGCACCCGGTGGCTGCCCATACTTGAAGAGCCGTTGGAGTGGCGCACCCTGTCCGTGAAGTTCGTGGCGGTGGGCATGGTGGTGGCCGGGATAGTCATGCTGACGCTGATGTAATGTCCGCCCCCGCCCTTCCCGCCGACTACCCTAACGCAGCGCCCCGGAACCGGCCCTAATCACCGTTCTCCCGTTCCTGGCCTGGATGGGCCGGTGGTTGAACCCGTTGTGCAGGGTGGCAATTCGGTTGACCTGTTCCTGGGATATCGTCGTGATTTCTCGCAGGACGTACCAGTCCACGCCCTCCGTGCAGGGCGGTGTGGTCAGCGAGCCATCGTAGTGGAAGTAGCCCTTGTCGTCGGGCACGAAATCGGCGGCGTCGAGTGTGAAACCCGAGTGGACGGTCTGCCCGGGTTCGGGATAGGCGTCAATCAGTGCCTGGACTACCGGGTCCGGTTTACCAAGCCGGTAAATCTGGCCCACCACGCCCAGGAACCCTCCTTCCTTCCGGTGTACCAGGTGCATCTCCGCAGGAAACAGTTGGCCGTCAACCTGGTGTTCCGCATGAACGTGGATGTGCATTGAGACCAGTTCGTAGCGCCGGTCGCCCACCGTCAGGATGTTGCCGCCGCCGTACTCTACGTGGGCCACTTTGCCGTTGTGGTTTACTTCCCGGGCGTTTCCCTTGTAGTCAAACACCAGGTCCGGAGCGGCGGCGTCCTCCCGGCAGTCGGTCAGGTCAATCGGCGACTGACAGGTACCGGTAGCGCAGAGGGCGAAATCGGGAGACAGCGTCCCCCAGTTGTTGGGCGCGCCCGGCCCCCAATAGCCCCAGTCCACCGGTTGGCCCGAGGATGGCGCGCCCGACGTAGGACTGGAAATGCGCAACGCGGGCATCAGGGGGAGGAACAGGGCATGCCGTAAAGCACGAATAAACGTGGCTCCGGCGCTGCGAAGAAGTCCAGGAGGCATTGAATATCTCCAAGCAAATCAGGCGACGCCCCGTTGGGAGCGTATTTCTCGTAAGCCCCACCCTGTCTGAAGTAAGGGTCAGCAGGGCAGGGACTCGCTATCGTAAGGTGGGAGGCCCCAATTCAGGCCTCCCGCCAATAGTCTGACTAGGCGTCGGGCAGTCTCAGTTGTACACCGGCCTTCTCTTCCTGGATTTTGCTGACGGCATCGGAGTCTTCCGGGCCCCAGCCCCGGTGCAGGGCCTCGACGTGACGCTGGTCAACCAGGTTGGACAGTTCCATGGGCATTCCGTATTCCCGAGCCAGGTCGGTGCCCAGGCGCACGTCCTTGGCGGCCAGGGCGGTGGCAAAGCCGGGCTCGAAATTGCCCTTGAACAGGTAGCGGGGGAATTTCTCCACCAGCCGCCGGTTGCCGCCGGAACTGTTGGCGATGACGTCGGCCAGCACTGCCAGGTCCACCCCGGCCTTAACTCCTAAGGTCAGCACCTCGGTCATCAGCACTCCGATGCCCATGCCCAGGGTGTTGTTGCAAATCTTGCAGACCATCCCGTTGCCGATGGGTCCGCAATAGACCACGTGGCTGCCGATGGCGTCCAGCGTGGGCTTCATCCGGTTGAAAATGGCCTCGTCGCCGCCCACCATCACCGCCAGGGTTGCCGCCGCCGCGCCGTACACGCCGCCGCTGACCGGCGAGTCCAGCACGTTTACTCCCTGCTCGGCGCATACGTCGTGGATGCGGCGGATGGTGGTGGGCGAGTTGGTGGAAAGGTCCATGTAAACGTCGCCGGCCTGCGCGCCTTCCAGGATGCCATTTTCGCCCAGGACCACGGCCTCAACGTCTCTCGGTCCGGGCAGCGATGTAAATACTACGTCGTTGCCGGGGACACACTCGCTGGGAGTGTCTGCCCACTCCGCGCCCATCTCCAGCAGGTTGGTGGCGGCCTCGCGCCGCAGGTCGTGGACGGTAAGCTGGTGACCGGCCTTGACCAGGTTGGTTGCCATGGGGTTGCCCATGTTGCCAAGACCTACAAATCCGACTTTCATGGTTGTCGCTCCTTATACCGGATGTGCCTGTTGACAGGGGACGTTGAAACTGCCCGTCCTATTGTCGGTGGCGTAATTCTTCCTCTAATTGGCGTATCCTTTCCTCAGCCTGCACTCGAGCCTCACGTTCTGCCTGCAGTGCAACCTGCGTTTCCCTATAGTTGGGCAGGTATTCTCCGGTCCGCTCGTCGAAAAAGGTGAGCATTTCTTCCTGCCAGCACAGCCAGAGCCCCAGAACACGGCTGTATCCTTTCAGGACCCCGTCCGGATGGGTGGTCAACTCCAGCCTCCGGTACTCCCCGTTTACCAGTTCTTCCCCCACCAGAGGCTCCCCGTAGTAGTCCCCGCCCGTAGGATCGAACCTCCAGTACTCCCCAATCCCCACGCGGGCATATATTTCCCTTTTCGGCCCCGTATCCTGCGCGCCGGTGCTTTCCGAACCCACTTCCAACGCCAGGTCCGGTGGCTTGCCCGCCTCCCATGGCAGGTACAACTTTCGCTCCATGATGGCCCGGGCGTCCACGTCGAAGGCCAGGTAAAAATCCGGCGCCACTCTTACGTTCAGGTTATTGGGATCGTAGCAAATGAAGGTATTGCTGTTCCGGAAGATATACTCCTGACGACCCAGGGATTCAAAATGGTATTCCAGGATGTGAAATATCTGGCCGAAGATAGGATATTGAAACATACCGTCAGGTACCGGCTCCGGGTCGTCAGGATTGTATTCCAGACTGGAGTAGTCAATATGTGACTTTATGGCGTAGGTGTGGACGGGCTTGGTGGTCACGACAGACCTCCGGTTCATGAGAGCGGCATTTCCCCAAAGGAGATAACTGTTGCTGATAATAGCATATCGGAAGCAGAGTCGGTGGTTTCAATATTGATGGGCAGGTCGCAAAGAAGGATTCCCGCTCCGGCCAACTTACCGTTGTCGCGCAACATCCGAATATCAAGACAGGCGGGGGCGGAATATGGTCCGCCCCCGACACTAAATCCCGTATCGCTGAGCCCTAAATGTTCGTCACCACGTTCAGGAACGGCCGCGTCTTCAATTCCCACTGGTCGGTGGCGGCGTCGTATGTGGAGTTGACGAAAACCCGCCAGTTCTCGTCGTCCAGGTTGGGATAGTCGGCCCGGTAGTAGTACCCGGGCCAGCGGGTTTCCTGGCGGTGCAGCAGGTGGCGCATGTGGGCCTCGCCCACCCAGGTGCGGTGGACCACCTCCCAGCAGCGAAGCAGTTCGTGGCGGTTGCGCGCTCCCATCTGCTTCAGGTCCTCCCGCAGCATCTGTATAAGGGCGATTCCACGTTCCAGCGTCGGGCCGTTGGTGGTGTACCAGGCCGACGTCCCGCCCGCGTACTCATCCATAATTTTCTGCAACCGTACCAGGGCATGGGCGGGAACAATGTAGTTGGGGTTAACCTCTTCCGATGTGGATGCGCCCTTGTACTTTTCAAACGTCTCCAGGGGCGCCCAGATGGACTGGTGAAGCTGGCGTACCTGTTCGTCGTTGACCGTGGGCGTTTCTCCATTGTCGCGGACGAAGTTGACCGCCGCCTTGGCCGCCAGCCGACCCTCGGTGAAGGAACCGGACGAAAACTTGTGGGGAGCGGCCCCCACGCCGTCGCCGGCCGCGAACAGGCCGCGTATGGTGGTCATCTTGTTGTAGCCCCAGAAGTATTCCGGCGGCGACAGGTCTTCCGGACCGCTTACCCAGGCCCCCGCCTCGCCGGAATGGGAACCCATGATGTACGGCTCGGCCAGGTTGACCTCCGATGGTGTAACCTCGGGCTCGATGTTCTGCGAGGCCCAGGTAAGGGCCTGGGCGATGGTCATGTCCAGGAAGTCCTCCCAGGCCTCCTCACGGACCTTGTTCATCTTCTCGGGGTCCCCCTCGGCCAGCTTCTGCATGGCCTCCTCGGTGCGCATGTACATGGGTCCAAGGCCCGCCTTGATGTCCAGGAACATCTGGTGATTGCGCAGCGGGGTTGGCGTGGGGACGGCGCGGCCGTACGGAGGGAACTTGTCCAGCTCGTCGTCCCGTGTGACCGTGTAGTCCTCGCCCAGGGCATTGGTGACCCGGGCGTGGAAATACTGGAACCACATACCCACCGGACCGTAGCCGTCCTTGAAGCGGGTGGGAACGAAGCGGTGCTCCATCTGGGTCATTTCGGTACCGATGGGAATCATCAGGCCGTAGGCGGAACCGGTGGCGAACACCGAGTACCAGGTCCGGCCGATTCCCTCGTTCACCGAGCGGGGGCGGAAGACGTTGGAAGCGCCGCCCGTGGTGATGATGACCGCCTTTGCCTTGAAAACGTACAGCTTGTCCTCCCGCACGCCAAAACCCACGGCTCCGGCGATGCGGTTGGGATCGTTGGCGTCGGTGAGCAGGTGAGTGATTGACACCCGTTCGTAGATGTTCTCCCGCCCGACAGCCTTGCGGGCCGGTTCGGCGGTTACGGGCTTGATGGACTCGCCGTGAATGGGAATCTGCCAGCGGCCGATGCGCTCGTAGGTTCCGTCGTCCTTCTTCCAGACTGGGAGCCCCCATTCCTCCAGCAGGTGGACCGAGGAGTCCACGTGGCGGCCCACGTCATACACCAGGTCCTCTCGGGCCAGGCCCATCATGTCGTTGACCACGTAATTGACAAAGTCCTCCGGGGTGTTCCAGCCGTAGCGCTGGCCCATGTAGCAGTTAATGGCGGAAAGGCCCTCGCCGGTGGCGCCGCTGCGCTCAATGACAGCCTTCTCGGCAATGACCACCTTCAGGTCGCTGCCCCAGAACTTGGACTCGAAGGCGGCGCCGCAGCCGGACATGCCGCCGCCGATGATAAGGATGTCAGATTCAATGGTTTCTACGGTAGGCGTTGCCATTTCGCTTGTGGCCTCCTTTAGTTGCTGGCCTGGATGGTGGGCAGGCTATCCACCCCCAGCCAAAGGGATTCACCGGCCAGCCCCTGGCCCTTCAAATCGTCCACCGGGTCCTCGGTGAAGTTGCGGTACGGGTCGCTGGACCCGACGGGGGTGCTGCGGGACGGGTAGGTGAACTCCAGCACCTTGCCGTTGCGGAAGGTTACCGTCCAGGTCAGCCCGCCCTCTATCCGGCGGGGCTGCACCGAAGCGCCCAGGGGTATGAAGTCGGAATAGCCGCGTACTTCAATGGCTTCCTGCGGGCACAGCTTCACGCAGGCATAGCATTCGGAGCAAAGCTGTGGCTCCTGGTTAAAGCCCTTGTTGGCGTCCATATCCAGGGCCATCAGGTCATTGGGACAAATGTAAACGCACAGCGGGCCCAGGTCTTCACCGACGCAGGCGTTACAGGCGGTGGGGTTAACAAGCGTGGGCATAGATTCCTCCTGTTGAAATTGTTTCTTATCCCCAAAAAAACGCCCCCGGGGTTCCGGCCGGGGGCGCACTTATAGCACTATTGGTTGTCGGTACAGGTACAGCCAGCCGCCAGTTCGGGCATGGACATTACCGGCGTGCGGTTTTCCAGGTAATTGTCCTCCACGAAGGGGGAGCCAAAGCCGTACTTTTCGGCGCATTCCCGCACCACGTCCAGCACTTCAGCCCGCAGGGTCGTGGGGGCCGGTTCCTCGCCGCCCTGGATGATGCGGCGGATGAGGGTGCCGGCCAAGTCCTGCTTCTGCTCCCGGTGGCCGCACAGGCCCTCGTAGGTAACGCAGCCGCACACGGGGCAGTACCACCACTCCAGCGTAAGCACGGACTTGATCCCCAGGTCGGGCAGGTCGTCGAAGATGCGGTGGGCGGCGTATGTGTCATAGTAGCTGCCCACGCCAGCGTGGTCCCGGCCGAACATGTGGTGGGTGCAGCCCAGGTTCTTGCGCACCAGGGCGTGGAACACCGCCTCCCGGGGTCCGGCGTAGCGCATGTCCCACATAAGAGTGGACGTAAGGTGGGTCCCTTCCCTGAAGAAACCCGCCTGCCCCAGCAGGTCGTGGGTCAGGACAATGGCCTCGTCAATGTAGTCCCCAGCCTTCTTTTCGCCGATTACCGCGCTGACCAGCACCCCGTCCGCTTCCGAAGCGAACCAGGCCCCCTTCATCAGCCACTCGTGACCGGCGTGGGGGACGTTGCGGCTCTGGTGGGCCACCACCCGCTCCCACCCCTTCTCTGCCAGGGTCTGGCGAAGCTGACGGGGCGTCTGCCAGTACCGGTCAAAAGGAGCGTTGATGGCCGGCGGGTTGACCAGCGTCACCTTGCCGGAAACAAATCTGTCCTGGTAGGCGTAGGTGCGCTGTACGCCGGGATGGGCCTCGTCGGTAGTGCCGTAAACCTGCTGCGCCAGGAACTCTTTATCGTAAGAGTAGATTTCTTCAACCTCCAGCACGGCCAGCGGTTGCTGCTGGTAGGTCAAGAGGACGGAATCCCCGCTTTCCAAGCCAAGCTCGGAAACTTCAGCCTCGGAAAGGTCAAAGACAATGGGAATGCTCCAGATGTACCCGCTCTCCAGGGTCATGTTACGGGCCACCGAATCCAGGTCGGCGGCGCCCATGAAACCCTCCAGGGGAGAGAAAAAGCCATAAGCAATGTTGACGCATTCCCGGGCAATCTGGTCGCGGACGGCAATGCGGGGGAGGTGGGCCATGCGGTCGAGGTCGGCCCCCTGAAGCGGGGCAACCCGTTCGACCAAAACTCCGCCGTGGGGGGAAAGGCTGTTATCTACCAATAGTATGCAGCGCCAGCCAATTGTTTGATTACGGTCTTCAACAGCAAACGAACGGGTTCACAAAGACCGCACAGGGCCCTGGCGCGCCGAACATTATGGCACGATTAAGGGCTTTTTTCCATACCCCGTGAAACGACAGGCGGCAGTCCCTTTCGGGTTGCCGAGTACCCGCTGTACATCATCGTAATTGTAAATCAACAAATTGCGCAGACCGACGATGCGCGACCAGGGAATTTGTGGGTACCGTCCCAAGGTGTCGGCAGAAGTACGGCGGGTGGCCTCACCGATTATCTCCAAGGCCCGGATAACCGCATAAGTAGTTCTTTCGTCGGCTACAAAGTCGGCGAACTGCATGCCCGCCGTGAATTCCCGCGCTTTTCTGGCCTGGTTGACCACGTCCCCCAAGTAGAGCGGATAGACCGGCATGCCCGTCAAATCGTAACCAATTTTCCATCCCCTGAAGGGAATCCACCCCTGCCTGGGCATAGAGGTGCCCCACTTCCGTTTCCAATTGACGCACGTGTGCCTTCAGAAACGTCCGAAGCGCCTCTGTGGTAAGTTCCTCTTCGGTCATTCCAAATTCGTAGGCTATGTCTAGAATATTTTCGATCATAGTTATCCCCTGCGCTGGGGCATGCGGAAACTATATTCCTGGGAGGGAGAAACCGAAAGCCGGGCCCTTTACAGGCCCGGCTTCGCATTTGCCACCTTAACATCTGAACAGTAGAAGGAAGAAAACATCAAAGTGAGTTGGTTTGGTCCGCCGTAGCGGACCCAGATGGTCGATGAGCTTTCTCAGGGGACCGGTTCCCTTCACCGGGGAGCGCAATGCTCTACCTGTCTGGCTTGGGGAAACGGAACACTCACCGATCGACCTGGGAGATGGCCCCTGCGCCTTCCGGTCAGCCCGGAAAACCGTAGGGGTTGGTTACTCCCTAGAAAGGAGGTGATCCAGCCGCACCTTCCGGTACAGCTACCTTGTTACGACTTCGTCCCAGTTACCGAACCCGACCTCGGCACCTGCCTCCCTTGCGGGTTAGCTCAGCGACTTCAATCGTTCTCGGCTTCCATGACGTGACGGGCGGTGTGTACAAGGCCCGGGAACGTATTCACCGCAGTGTGCTGACCTGCGGTTACTAGCGATTCCACGTTCATGCAGGCGGGTTTCAGCCTGCAATCCCAACTGGGGCCGGCTTTGGTGGGATTGGCTCCGGCTCGCGCCTTCGCAGCCCATTGTACCGGCCATTGTAGCGTGTGTGTAGCCCAGGGCATAAGGGCCATGCTGACTTGACGTCATCCTCACCTTCCTCCTCCTTGTGGGAGGCTGTCTCGCTAGAGAGTGTAACTAGCGACGAGGGTTGCGCTCGTTGCGGGACTTAACCCAACACCTCACGGCACGAGCTGACGACAGCCATGCAGCACCTGTG
>DAOUJN010000029.1:0-5265 GCA_034422655.1 Dehalococcoidia bacterium | reverse complement strand
GCGCCGCCGCCGGCGTAGCCGTGGGCTGTGCCGTTCTCGTCCACGTAACCGCCGTCCATGCTGATGCCGTTGTCATCGAAGTCGCCCGGCCGCACTTCGTAGCCGAAGACCAGGGTGTCGGTGCCCGAGCCTTCCTGGTACCCGGCGCTGCGCCACCAGTCGCCGGCGCCCATCCGCAGGCTCACCCGCACGTCGCCATCAACATCCACCGCCTGGTTGTAGGTCAGGGCTATTTTGATGGTCTCGCCGGGGCGGTAGTGCCCCTGGCTTGCGGGAGTGGAGATTATTTCGGTAGCGGTGGCGTAGGGACGACCATCCACCTTGTGGGCAGGGTCGGGGTCCAGGCCACGGAACCAGGGGTTGATGGGGTCTCCGGTGTCCCTGACGGTGATGCTGCCGCCGCCGCCCAGGCCGTGAACGGTCCCGCCGTCGGAGTAGCTGCCCAGCACGTTGATGCCGTCATCATCCATGTCCCCGGGCTGCACTGTGTAGCGGAAGACGTAGGCCCGGGGAATACTCTGGTGCGCGCGGTCCAGCCTCGCCCCCCGCCACCAGCCATCGCTGGAGCTCATGTTCATGGAGAGCAACACGGGCTTGGCGATGGTGACGTCGCCGTTGAATCGGGCCAGTATCTCGATATGCTCGCCGGCGCGGTAGGCGCGTCCGTTGGCGGGAGAGGAGATGACCTCCAGGTCGTAGATGCCCACCCCGTCGTCGTCCCGGATGGTGACCGTGCACCGGCCGCTGGGTACTTCGTTCACAGAGTAACGGCCGCCGTGAGTGTGGTCCCGGAATCGAATAGTGAAGGTTTCGTCGAGCTCAGGATAGTGGTCTTCGATGGTGGGGAAGTTGCGGCCCATGTTCCCCTGCCTGCGCTGGTAGCCGTTGGATATCTGGCGCACATTTTCCTGGTGAACGTAGTCCGAGGCGTCGGCTGTTCCGGGGTCGGTGAACCAGTACACTTTCAGGTTACTGTTGGTGAAGTTCTTGCCGTTGGCATTATTGACTTTGACCCGGTACTGATCGCCTTCTTCCACGTCGACACTCCGGCAATCGATACTGCCGGCCCAATCCTCCGCATACCCCGGCGACGCGGGCCACATGGCCACCAGTGCGGTCACGGCAGCCACCGCCGCCACAACCGAAACGCCCAATAGTCGAATTAGTAATGCCCTCTTCATAACGCACCTCGTCTTTTGCGAGTCCTTCTCCCCGTCAAGGGGGATTGGCCCTATCCAGGGCGGGCACAAGACCCGCCCCTACGGGGGCGCCCCCAACTTCTAACTTCTAACTCTCAACTCCCTACAAACCGCCCGGGGCCTCAACCATGTGCCCGGCCAGGGTGGGCAGGGCGGCGTGGAACAGTTCCGCGTCCCTTCCGGACAGGTCATGGATCGACCCTCCATTGAGGCTGATCGCGTTGGCCCCGATGACGATGCCGTCCTTGTCCATGTCGCCTACCTTCACCCCGTAGCCAAACAGTATCTGGTTGCTCCAGAAGGCGATGTACGGGGCGGTCACTGTTCCGCTATCGAACTCCATCGTCACCTGCGGGATGCCGGTTTTCATTACATCGGCGCTGAAGGTCACCGTCACCTCTATCCAATTACCGGCCTTGTAGGTGCGGTCCGGACCCGGGTTCGAGGTGATGCTGACGTCAGTTACGTGTAGGACGCCCACACGATGGCCTTCCTGGTGGGTCAGGTGGGGATAGTGGGGGTTTACCGGGTACCCGCCGACGGCGGACACGATGGACCCGCCGCCGCCGAAGCCGTGGGTTGTGCCGTTCTCGTCGGTGAATCCGCCGTCCAGGCTGATGCCGTCGTTATCGTAGTCGCCCGCCTGCACTTCGTAGCTGAATACCAAGGTGTCGGTGCCCGAGCCCCGGTCGTACCAGACGCCCCGCCACCAGCCGGCGCCCGTGCCCATGCGCATTCCCACGATCTTGTCGCCCTCCACCGTCACGGCCTGGTCGAAGGTCATGGTTATCTCGATGGTCTCCCTCGCGGCGTAGATCGTGCCCCTGGCCGGGGTTGAGGTTATGCTGATGTCCGTGACCGACGGGACGCCGGCTACCCGGTGGGCCCGGTCGTGGCCCAGGCCGCCGAAGAAGCGGCTGATGGGTTCGCCAGTCTCCGCGTCGGTGATGCTGCCGCTGCCGGCCAGGCTGTGGACCGTGCCGCCCTCGTCGGTAAAGCCCCCGTCAATGCTGAGGCCGTTCAGGTCCAGGTCCCGGGGGTGCACCTCGTAAACAAAGACCCAGGCCCGGTCGCTGTCTTCGTGCCTCCGGTCCAGCGCCGCGCCCCGCCAGTAGTCCGGGCCGGAGCCTACGCGCAGGGGCAGCAGGACGGGCTTTTCGACTGCCACGTCCCGGTTGAAGCGGGCCAGTATCTCGATGTTCTCGCCGGTACGGTAGGCGTGGCCGTCGGCCGGGGAGGAGATAACCTCCAGGGACGAGATGCCCGTGGGCGCATCGTCGGTAAGGAAATCGGCGTGGATGAACCTGTCGTTGTACCTGTCACTCCGGCTGAACACCACGGAGGCCTCAAAGCTGTCGCCCTCGGTCAGCTGGGTCTGGGGGCAGCCCAAGCAAGTGGTTACGTTGCTGGCGTGACCCGGGGAAGCCGGCCACGGGGCCAGGAACGCCAGAAGCGCGGCCACCGCCGCCACCGCCGAAACGCCCAACAATCGAACAAACAGAGCCCTCTTCATAAACACCTCGGTTTTTTGAATCGTCATTCCGGCGAAAGCCGGAATGACGGTATATCCCCAAGCCATCACTTCCAGAGCGATGGCCCACCAGCCGCAATTCTTAATTCCTAATTCCTAATTCCTCACAGCCCTCCCGCCCCGTACACCTTGTGGCCCGGGTCGGAGGGCACGGCGGCGTGCAACAGGCCGGCGGCGGCGCCGGATGCGTCCTGTATGGCGCCGCCGTTCAGGTTCAGTGCGTTGGCGCCGATGGCGATGCCGTTCCGGTCCATGTCTCCCAATTGGACTTCGTAGGAGAAGTGGACCAACTTCTCCCTGCTGCCGCTTCTATGGAACGTCTTTGCCGTGCCGTCAAAGTCCAGCGTCATTTGGGGGCCGCCGCTGATGGTCACGCCCGCGCTGAAGTAGGCGGTAACGTGGATGGTGTCGCCCACGCCGTAGGTGTTGTCGCTGCCCGGGTCCGAGGTGATCTCGACGGAGGCCACCCGCGCGCCCAGGCTGCCGTCCACCAGGTGGCCCGGCGCGGTGGCAACCGGCCAGGCCAGGTCGGCGTCCGCGTCGGTGCCGGCAGCGACTATGCTGCCCACCATCCCATAGGGCTTGAGGAAGAGAATGCCTCCGGCGCCAATGATCACCGCGTCCTCGCCCCGGTCTTGCTGCTGCACCGTGTACTCAAACACCAGCGTTTCGGTGCCTGACCCGCTGACGTAGGTTCCGTATCTAAGTGCCTTTAGGAATGCCTCTTCAAGGGTCTCGGAAGGCCGCCCCAATATGTTCAGGGAGAGCAAGACGCTTCCAGTGGCGCCCTGCATCTCCACCGGGCGGCTGAAGTCCACCGTCACCTGGATGGTCTCGCCGCGGCCGTAGGTGTCGCCGATGGCGGGGCTGGAGGTCATCCGCGCGTCCTCCACGTAGGGAATGCCGACCTTGTGGGCCGACTGGTGGGAGAGGCGGGGGTAGTGGGGGTTGGCAGCGCCGCCGTTGGCCACGGAGGTTATCGCGCCGCCGCCGCCGAAGCCGTGGATTGTGCCGCTGGCGTCGGTGAAGCCCCCGTCCATGCTGACGCCGTCGCCGTCCACATCCCTGTCCTGCACGGTGTAGCGGAACACGAGGGTGTCGGTGCCGGAGCCCCGGTTGTACCGGGCGCCGCGCCACCAGTCGCCGGTGCCCACGCGCAGGCCCACGAACCTGTCGCCCTCCACCTCCACCGCTTCGTCGAAGGTCATGGCTATCTCGATGTTCTCGCCGGGCAGGTATGAACCGCGGCCGGCCGGGGACGAGACAATCTCCACGCTGGTGGCCGAGGGGCCGCCGATGACCCGGTGGGCCGGGTCGTCGGCCAAGCCGTGGAACCAGGGGCTCATCCGCTGGCCCGAGGTGGTGGAATTGATGTACCCGGAGCCGCCCAGGCCGTGAACGGTCCCGCCGCTTTCGTAGCTGCCCTCGACGCCTACGCCGTTGTGGTCCATGTCCCCCGGCTGCACGTCGTAGACGAAGAGCCAGTTCTTATCGTGCGCGCCAATCCCGTGGCTCAGCGCGGCGCCCCGCCACCAGCCGGAGCCGGAGCCCATGCGCAGGGGCAGCAGCACCGGCTGATAGACGGCGACGGGGTCGTTGAACCGGGCCAGTATCAGGATCTGTTCGCCGACCCGGTAGGCGTAGCCGTCGGCGGGGGCGGAGGTGATCTCCAGATCGTAGATGCCGATGTCGTCGTCCTGGATGGTTACGGTGCACCGGTCACTGTCCACATCATTGCCGCCGTGACCCCAGAGGTGACCATCGTTATCTGGATTGCCGTGAACATGGTTCTCGAATCGAATAGTGAACGTTTCGTCGAGCTCGGGGTAGAGGTCTTCGATGGTGGGGAAGTTGCGGCCCATGTTCCCCTGTCGGCGCTGGTAGCCGTTGGATATCTGGCGCGTACCTTCCTGGTGAACGTAGTCCGAGGCATCGGCAGTTCCAGGGTCGGTGTGCCAGTACACCTTCAGGTTATAGTTGCCGGCGTTATTGCCGTTTTCA
The DNA here is from genome assembly GCA_034422655.1 of Dehalococcoidia bacterium. Classification (GTDB taxonomy): domain Bacteria; phylum Chloroflexota; class Dehalococcoidia; order Lucifugimonadales; family UBA3495; genus Bin22. The sequence continues at coordinate 534 of DAOUJN010000029.1, read as the reverse complement.
TTATTGACTTTGACCCTGTACTGATCGCCTTCTTCCACGTCGACACTGCGACAATCAATACTATCGGCCCAATCCTCCGCGTACGCCGGCTGCGCAGGCCAGAGGGCCACCAGCGCAACTACGGCGCTCACCACCCCCACGGCGAGGGCAAGCCTCCACCAGGACATTGGTCGGGTAGTCATGTCAGCGTTCATGTCGGCGCCTCCTTGGTGGCCGAAATTTGGCATGGGCATGGATGCCGTCAACGAGGCCGTTGATAACACTTATCCATTATACAGATGGTATATGTTATTCGTGTGGAATTAGGGTATGTCCCGGATGCAATTTCCGTGTAATTATGGGGAATTTGTAGGGGAGAGCTTTGGACAGGCCCAGAATGATGGTGCGACAGGCCCAGGATGAGCGGGCGGAAGAGGGGCAGGGGCGGGATTGCAACCCGCCCCTGCGACGAAAGAACGCCAATGCCAGTTACCAGGGAACGCCGTCGCCCCCGTCCTGGCCTTCCCCCATAAAGGAGGAAGGGACTTATCTGGA
>DAOUJN010000028.1:0-76730 GCA_034422655.1 Dehalococcoidia bacterium | reverse complement strand
AGCCAGCGCACCAGCCGGATGCGTCTGGGAATCGCCGTGGTGGTGCCCCCGGTGCAGCACCCTCTCCACATCGCGGCCCGCACCGCCACCCTGGACGTTCTCAGCAAGGGAAGGGTTGACCTGGGCGTGGGCCGCTCCGGCTACCCCTACCAGATGGCCGCTTTCGGTACAGACCTGAAAGACGCCACCGGAATGGTGGACGAGGCCCTGGAAATCATCCCGAGGGCATGGACCGAGGGAGAGTTCACCTACCAGGGCAATCACTATAGGATTCCCTTGCGCGAGGTCCACCCCAAGCCGGTACAGCAGCCCCACCCGCCCATCTGGCTCGGTTGCAGCCAGGAAGACACGTTCAGGAAGGCGGGACTCATGGGCTTGGGCTGCCTGGCAATGGCCGGCGGCGGGGCCACAGGACTTGCTCCTCTCGTGCAAGCCTACCGGGGCGGCATCCGGAACGCCAGTCCGACCACCGGGGTTGTCCACAACCGCGTCTCCGTAAGCACCGTGGCCATCTGCGGGGAGTCGCGCAAGAAGGTGCAGGAACGCTCCGCCGAATTGATCGACTGGTACCGCCATCAGCAGGCCCTCCGGGACGTCCGCGTGTGGAGCGAACAAGACCCGTCCCGCGTTCCCGAAGACTACCAGTGGCACTACACCCGCTCGACCGCGACCGATTCTCCAAAGCGCGAGGAAACATCATCCCTCGACCAGATAAGGAGCGGACGCTACTGCATCGGCGACCCCGACGACTGTATCCGCTACCTGGAAGCCTATGCCGAGGCGGGCGTGGATGAGGTCATGCCCCTGTTTCAGGTGGGCGGCATATCCCATGAGGAAGTGATGGATACGCTGCGTCTCTTCGGCAAGCACGTCATCCCCCACTTCAATGCGAAGGCAAGCTAGTCCTCCGGTAGCCCTGCAAGATAGATGGTCCCATTCCCTGCCCTGCCGTGGGAATACCGGATCCCCCAACCACATCTCAAAAACGGTTTGGCCTATCGTCAAAATAGGCCCACTTGGCCTCGCCTTCGTCACCGGCCTCTTTCGCAACTCGGTTTAGACGGCTTCGACGAGCCCGTGTTAAAGCCACAGCCCCTGGTACATCCGGACCACAAGACCGCCATTCAGGGACTTGCGCTCCCATGCATTATCAACACACAGTTCCGAATTCATCACCTTCGAAAATGCCTTCGGTGCGCTGGGTTTGGCGGACGTAGCAGATTATTTTTTCCACGTCATGTTCCGCGACGCCGGGTACGGGGGCCATGTCTCCGAAGGGCCAGTGGTGCTGGGGGACGCCATTGGCGACGGCGTTGCGGATGCTGAAGTCGGGGTGGTGGCCGGGGTGGTAGACCCGGTGAATCAGTGGTGGGCCAAGGGTAGTGCCAACCGCGCCCACGCCATGACAGGCGGAACAGTTGGCGTTGAAGAGTTCCTCGCCCTGGCGGGCGGTTGCCGCTGTGTCCGAAACTGCTGCCAGCGTGGGCTGGGCTTCTCCGGTTACGGGGACGCCGGACTCAGGGTCGGCTGTACCACCGCAACCGGCGGCCGACAACAGGAACAGCGCCAGGAACAGGCTACCCAGCAGCAGAGCGACCGCACGTCCTGCCCTTATCTCCATCAGGTCACGCTCCGTTTCGCGCTCACTCAAGCAGGAAGCCTTCGTAGCCGTTGGCGGCCACGTCGGCGCGCTTGGCCCGCATGATGGGCGCGGTGTCGGGACTGGTGAGCAGGGCACGGGCCTTGCCGGGGATGTTGGCCCCCACGTACCAGGAATTGGCCTGGGAACGGAGAATTTTGGAGCCTTCCTCGTTGACGTGGTTGACCCACTCGTCCTCGGCTGCCACGGTCGGCGAGATGCGTACGTATTCGTTCTCGCGAACGTAGCGGATGCAATCGGTTACCCACTCCACCAGGGGTTCGGCGGCCCGGACGAAGTTGCCCACGGAGGCGGAGTTGATGGTGAACATATTGGGAAAGCCGCTGCTCTGGATGCCCAGATAGGTACGGGGGCCGTTGGCATACTTGTCCGTCAACAGTTGTCCGCCGATGCCCCGAATGTTGATGCGGTTGAGCGACCCGGTTACCGCGTCGTAGCCGGTGGCGAAGATGATGACATCCAGTTCGTAGTCGGCTTCGGCGGTCTGGAGGCCGGTGGGGGTGATGCGCCGGATGGGGGCTTTCCTTACGTCCACCAGCAGAACGTTGTCCCGGTTGTAGACTTCGTAGTAGCCGCTCTCGCAGGGCAGACGCTTGGAGCCGAACATGTGGTCCTTGGGCACCAGCATTTCCGCCACTTCCGGGTTGTGGACGCGCTCCCGAATCTTGTTGCGGACGAACTCGGCGTAGTCCTCGTTGGCCTCTCCGGGCAGCATTACGTCATAGAAATTGGAAAGCCACTTGGCGAAACCCGGTTCCTGCCAGAGACGCTCGTACTGTGCATTCCGCTCTTCGTCCGAAACATCCATGGCGGAACGGGGATCGAACAGGTGCATGAATGACCCGGCAGTCTCGTTGCAGCGGCGGAAAATCTCGGGGTAGTTGTCCCGGATTTCCCGCATCATATCGCCGGTGATTGGGCGGTTGCGCAGCGGCGCGCAGAAGTTGGGCGTGCGCTGGAACACGGTAAGGTGGCCCACCTCTTTGGCGATCTCGGTTATCAACTGCACGGCGGTGGCGCCGGTTCCGATGACGCCCACGCGCTTGCCGGCCAGGTCCATGCCTCCTTTCGGCCAGCGACCGGTGTGGCACCACTGACCCTGGTAGGTCTCCAGCCCCTCGAAGTCGGGGATGTAGTGGGCGGAAAGCAGTCCCACCGCGGTTACAAGGAAGCCCGCCCGGGCCTGGTGGCCGTCGGCGATGGTTACCAGCCAGGTGTTGCGGTCTTCCTCAAAGGTGCAGTCCGCCACGCGGGAATTGAACCGGATGTGCCGCTTCAGGTCGAACTTGTCAGCCACGTGATTCAGGTAGCGCTCGTTCTCGGGCTGGCCGGAATAAAGCTCCTTCCAATCCCACTCCTGCAGCAGTTCCTGGGAGAAGGAATAGCCGTAGGTGTAACTTTCCGAGTCGAAGCGGGCGCCGGGATAACGGTTCCAGTACCACGTGCCGCCCACGCCGTCGCCGTCCTCAAAAACCCGCACAGACATTCCGATGTTTCGCAGGCAATATGTCTGGTACAGGCCGGTAACGCCGGCGCCGATGACTATGGCATCGAACTGTTCGATTTGTTCGCCACTAACCGTAGTTTCTATTTCCGTCCGGTGTTTCGCGTCAACCATGAAGCATCTCCCGCAGTGGAGTTGAGACAAATATACCAAAAATTCGCCCGGCGGACATTTGCCCCGGTTGCCAATGGAAGTCGAACTTTCAGGATGCCCATGCCTGGTCCCATTTCTTCAACGCAGCCTTGTCATTCGATATAATGGCACAATTCCAGGGCTTTTCTCCCCTTTTACCCAGCCCCATTCCGAGGTGTTACCCATTGGACGCGACCGAAATCAATAGAAACGTACGCTATGAGCCGAGCGAAAGTCCGCCCCCGTTGATTGCCGCCGGTGCGGCGGCCCAGGCCACCATACTCATGGTGACCCCCATTGTTTTGACGGTGGTCATCGTGATGCGCATTGCGGACCAGCCGGAAAGCCTGATCGTTTGGGGCGCTTTCGGGGCCCTCCTGGTCAGCGGCCTGACCACGATGATGCAGGCGGCGGGGCTGGGACGGTTCGGCTCGGGGCACGTACTCCTGATGGGGACGTCCGGAGCCTTTATCGCAGTGTGCATTGCGGCCCTGACGACGGCCGGACCGGAGACCATGGCCAGCCTGATAGTAATCTCGTCCCTGTTCCAGTTCCTGCTGGCGGCCCGCCTGTCGGTACTGCGCCGGATTTTCACGCCGGTAGTTACGGGAACGGTGATTATGTTAATTGCCGCCACCGTCTTTCCGGTGGTATTTGCCTCGTTGACCGACGTGCCCGAGGGCACCCATGCCGCGGCGGCGCCCCTGGCCTCGGGAATCACACTGGCGTTGGTGGCGGGACTGGTGCTGCGGGGTCCCCCGAGGCTGAGGCTCTGGTCGCCCGTCATTGGCATTATTGCGGGCTGCGCGATTGGAGCGCCTTTTGGGATTTATGATGTTCAGCCCATCCTGGACGCTGACTGGTTCGGAGTGCCCTTCGGCTCATGGCCCGGATTGGACGTAACGCCGGACCACAAGTTCTGGGCGCTGCTGCCCGCCTTCATCATTGTTACCCTGGTGGGAGCCATCGAGACCATTGGCGACGGCGTGGCCATCCAGCGCGTTTCGCAGAGGCGGCGGCGGGCCACCGATTTCCGGGTGGTGCAGGGGGCGCTGAACGCCGACGGAACGGGCAACTTGCTGTCCGGGCTGGTGGGTACACTGCCCAATACCACCTATTCCACCAGCATTTCCCTTGCGGAAGTTACGGGTATAGGTTCTCGCAGGGTGGGCATTTACATCGGGGCGCTGATTGCCCTCGTTGCCTTCTTTCCGAAAGTGGCCGCGCTGGTAATAGCTATTCCGACCCCGGTGGCGGCGGCTTACATTACGGTGCTGCTGGGGCTGCTGTTTGTCCAGGGCATGAAGATTATCATCCAGGACGGAGTGGACCACCGCAAGGCCACGGTGGCCGGCGTGGCCTTCTGGGTTGGCACGGGCTTCCAGAACCAGTGGATATTCGGCGACCTGCTGGGGCAGGGTTTCCTGGGCGTGCTGCTGGGCAACGGCATGACTTCCGGGGCCATAGCGGCGGTAATCATGATGGTGTTCCTGGAAATAACCGCACCCCGACGCCGGAAGCTGGAGATGCCCGTGGACGATGAAGCCCTGCCCAAGCTGACCGACTTCCTGACCCAGTTCGCCGGCAGAATAGGCTGGAACCAGGCATCTACCGACCGGCTGGTGCTGGTGGGAGAGGAAACCCTCAACAGTCTCGTTTCAGACGCGCTGGAAGAGGACAACGGCAGGAAGCGACGCCTGATGGTCAAGGCCCACGCGACCGTCAGCGGAATAGAGTTGGAGTTCGTGTCGGGCGCGGAGGGCGGAAATCTGGAGGACCAACTGACCTACCTGGAGGAGCCTGCCGACGTTCCGGACGTGCGAGAGATTTCCTTCCGGTTGCTGCGTCACTATGCGTCGTCGGTACGGCACCAGAAGTACCACGGGGTTGACGTGGTTTCGGTGGAGGTGGCCAGGGCGGGGTAGTCAAGTTCTAATCGCCGCCCAGGCGGTGACCGTCCAGGTACCTGCGGGCTGAAGCGAGGACCAGGTCGGGGTCTTCCATTGCTACGAAGTGGGAGCCTTTGGGCAGGGTTTCCATCCTGGCGCCCTTGACCTCGTTAAGGAAGTACTTGACCTCGTCGCTGTTGCGGGCGGCCTCGTCCGGGTAGTTGCCGGTGTAGCCCAGCAGGAGCAGGTATTCGCCGGACAGCGCTTTCAGGTACGGCGTGGGATTCAGGGCGTGGCGGGCCTCGTAATATATCGCCTCCACGTCGGTGGGACACTTAAGCTCGGCCTTGCCGTCATCCATGAGCCGGGTGCCGCCGTAGATGTAGTCCCTCACCGCGTCGTCGGTCCAGGTGCTGAAAACCCGGCGGTTGCGGTAGGCGTCGTACATCACCTCGCGGGACTCCCAAACGGAGCGCTTGTTGCGGGTGCGGTTCATCCGCTCCTCCCGCTCCTCCGGATTGTAGACCTCCAGCGCCGGGCCGACCCGGGTGTCCACCAGCACCGTGGGGCCCATGGTTCCGGGCGACTTGGAGTTGGCTATCATGATGGTCATGCCGCCGGCCGAATGGCCGATGCCGTAGGGCGGCTGGGGCGGGTTAAGGGCTTGAACCAGGCCGATTACGTCCTCGGCCATGTCGTTGAAGGTGTAGCCACCGGGCTTGTCGCTGTCGCCGTGCCCCCGCAGGTCGAGGGAAAAGACGTAGTAGTCGCAGGCCAGGTCTTCGGCCAGGGGCCGCCACACCATGGCGCACAGGCCAATGCCGTGAGTCATTATCAAGAGGGGATTTTCCGAGTTGCCCCAGGTCAGGCCATGAAGGGTAATGCCGTTGGCCTGGACGTATTTGCTGGTAGGTTCCAAGGTTTCCTCCGTGGTTCGCATTACTGACATGGATGGACAGGATAGACAGGATGGGGCGTCACCCCCGTACTAACCTTCCCTCGTCAAGGGGGAAGGGACTCCTGTGTGAATTGCTTACAATAAATTCCAGCGGGGGTGGTCGGTGGCGGCCTCCTTCAGGTAGTCCACCACCCAGTCCTTGACCTGGGGGTCCAGGTAAAAGGTGGGCTTGATGAGTTCGCTTTCGTTGGCGACCAGGCCCTCCTCCACGGCAAGCTGGGCCTCCCTGGTGCCGGGCATGATGCTGACGCCCACCCGCAGGTTGGCCATGGAAGGCTGGATGTTGCGCAGGAAATCCAGTTTTTCGTCCACCGACTCGCGGGACTCCCCAGGTTCACCGAAACGCTGGGCGATGGTGTAGTTCAGACCGCCTTCCTCGCAGATTCGGCAGGTCTCCAGCATGGGCTCCATGCGCTCGCCCAGGGTTGTGCCGTCGTGGCTGTCGCCGCGCATGTTGCCCATCATCACCAGGACGCAGCCGGCCCCTTTCATCAGGGACACCAGTTCGGCGTCGCAACTATAGGGGGCAAGGCCGGTGGTCCAGTGGACGCCGATGTCGGCATCGATCAGGGCCTGGCACAGTTCCTTGGCGTGGGGCAGGGGAATGTTGAAGCCGTTGTCGATGAAGTGCACCTTGCGCAGGTTGAACCGGGCCTCCATGTCCTGAACTTCCCGCACCACCTCGTCGATGGGGCGGATAACGCGCCAGGCGCTTCGCTGGGCCGGTTCCGAGCTTGGCGAGGTGGGGTAGTTGAAGTCGCCCAGCTTGGTGAGGATGCCGACGCCAAAGCCGGCCAGGCGGTATTTCTCCATATCCAGTTCGTCGAACCGGGGCGGCATGGAGAACTCGGAGCGACAGCGCATGCCGTTGAAATGGATGCCGGCATCGTCCCGGTACACCAGTCCGGGAAGGTCCAGGTAGGAAGGCTCGCCGATTTCGATGCGGCCGGCCAGTTCAGAGAAGGTTTCCCCGGCGTCGCCGGCCAGGCCCAGATCAGGTTCCAAGTAGGCAAAGCACTCTTCGGGCAGCAGGCTGAAGGCCGGGCCGCCGCAGACGATGGGAGCCGAAGAGAACTCGCGAATCTTGTCGATGACGTTCTTGGTGATGGGCAAAGCCCACTGGGGGTCTATGTAGCTGTGGTTGCTGAGGTTGCGCAGGGACAGGCCCACCAGTTCTGGCTGAAACTCGTGGACCGCCGCTTCCACGTCAGCCAGGTAGTCCTCGGAAAACATCAGGTCCAGCACCTTCAACTGGTGGCGATTGGGGTCCAGGTGGCCGGCCACGTAGGCCATGCCGATGGGAAGGGGCTGGGCGTTCATCCGGCTGACCAGACGGTTATGCCGGTTGGTGGCAATCATCAGAATACGCATCCCGGGTCCTCCTTGCCTGGGTGGTTCCTGGGTAAATATACGTTATACCGGGGGATAGGGCAAACGGGATTCAAACATGAATGGACAGGATGGACAGGATGGTGGCCGGCTCCCCCATTCCTAACTTTCCCTCTCGACCCGGAAGGGGATTTACAATCCTGTGTATCCTGTTCATCCATGTTTGAACAGCCAAATTGACAGGCCCGTACCCTTGTGCTACGTTTGGCCCGTTGCCAGCCGTAGGCCGGAAACGTACTTTCGACGAGCATTCCCCACTACCGCAATCCGAATTTCGTGGGAGTTCAGCGCAATGCGAACGATAGATATTCATGCCCACCTGACGCCCCAATGCTTCTGGCGGGCGACTGAGAACGGGGGCGACTGGCACAGCCTGCGCCGCGAACAGGACGCGCGGGGACGCCAGATTGCCGTCGTGGGCGACCGGAGGGGCGGGCTGCCCCCCAAGACCCGATGGACCCCGGAAGAACGCCTGGCCGACATGGACTCGCTGGGCGTGGACATGCACGTCCTTTCGCCCTACTCGGGGTTCTACAACTATGGGCTGGACGCCCCGCTGGCCACCGCCACGTCGCGGGATTCCAATGACGAAATTGCGGAGATGATGAAGTCCTGGCCCGACCGTTTTGCCGGACTGGGCACCCTGCCCATGCAGGACGTGAACGCCGCCATTGCCGAACTGGAACGCATTATGACGACCATGGGTTTCAAGGGGGCCATGATAGACGACAAGGTCAACGGCAAGCTGCTGGACGAGCCCGAGTTCCTGCCCTTCTGGAAGGCGGCCGAGCAGATGGGCGCGCTGATCCTGTTCCACCAGGGGGACGGAACCCTGGTGGACTATCGGACCGACCGTTACCACCTGCCCAACTCCATAGGCAACCTGGCCGACCGCACCATTACCTTCTGCTCACTGGTTATGGGCGGAGTAATGGACGCCTGTCCGGACCTGAAAATCTGCCTGTCCCACGGCGGCGGGTACACCTGCTACAACATCGGCCGCATTGACCGGGGCTGGCGCGGGCTGCCGGACTCACCCACCAAGTCCGCTCTTCCGCCCAGCGAATATATCAGCCGGTTCTACTACGACTGCATCGTGTACACGGAAGATGCCCTGCGCTTCCTTATCGACTCCGTGGGGGCCGAGCGGGTGCTTTTCGGCACCGACTGGCCCTACGACATGGAGTTTGACTGGCCCGTGTCCTGGATTCTGGGCCTGGACAAGATCACCCAGGAAGAAAAGGAAATGATTCTCTGGAAGAACCTGGAGAACCTGCTGGGGCTGTAAGGCACCAAGTCCCGCCGTCCGTTGCAGGCCCGTTTCCCACCCTCAATCCGCCGGAGGTTACCGGATGCGCAGCATAGACATCCACGCCCACACCTTTACGCCGACGATGCTGAAGACCATGGCTGCCGGCCAGGAATGGTACGGCATGAAGTACACCGACGCGGACCAGCGGAACATCTTCGTTCGGGAAGGCAAGATTGTAAATGTGCATCCCAAGTGCAGGTACACTCCGGAAGAACGAGTGGCGGACATGGACCAGATGGGCACGGAAGTCCAGGTCATTGCCATCCACACGCCCGTCTTTGGCTATCATCTTTCGGCAGCAGACGGTCTGGCCCAGGCCCGGGAGGTCAATGACGACATCGCCGCATTCGCCAGGGAGGCTCCCACTCGATTCGCGGGAATGGCGACGCTTCCCATGCAGGACGTGGACGCCGCCATCCGGGAACTGGACCGGGCGGTCAACACCCTGGGCCTGAAAGGAGCGGAACTGGACACGGTGGTCAACGGCAAGACCTGGGACGAACCGGAGTTCATGCCCTTCTTCAAGGCCGCCGAGTCCATGGGCGCAACCCTCTTTTACCATCCCCAGCCCCAGCACAACCTGATGCTGGAGCGGACCAGGAAATACGCCCTGAACAACTCGGTGGGGGTGCCGGTAGAGGACACGCTGCTGGTGGCGGCCCTCATCTACGGCGGAGTGATGGAGAACTGCCCCGACCTGAAGGTGTGCGTGGCCCACGGCGGCGGACCTGCCTGCTTCGGCATGGGCCGCATGGACCGGGGCTGGCAGGTGCGCTCCGAGGCCCGGGTCAACATCAGCCGTCCTCCCAGCTACTATATGAACCGTATTTACTACGACATAGTGGTAATGAGCGAGCGTTCCCTGCGCTTCCTGATCGACCAGGTGGGCATCGAGCGGGTGGTGCTGGGCAGCGACTACCCCTTTGTCCCCTGGGACCCTTCGCCCACCGGCTGGCTGCAGGGCCTGGAGAGCATTACCCAGGAAGAGAAGGATATGATCCTCTGGAAGAACCTGGAGAAGCTGCTGGGGATCGAAACGACGGGGTAGGGCACTTCCAGCAGAGCCACGGAAGAACATGGACCGGTCCAAGGTGTTAGACTAAATGATGGCTTTTCTGACAGTTTCATACCTAAAGCAGGAGCGCCGGGAATGAGAAACGCGGCTGTCTGTTATGCCTGGACCAGCACCGATGGATGGGAAGCTATTTGCGTGGACTTTGATGTGGCGGCTCAAGCCGATAGTCTGGAGGAAGTGCGCAATGAGCTTTTTGATGCCATTGACACTCTTCTTTCTTATGCGGAAGAGCTGCCGGAATCCGAAAAGAGTCGGCTACTTAACCGGAAAGCGCCACTGGGTTTGCGATTGAAGCTGGCTGCATTGCACCGGATTTCGCGGTTGCCCGTCTTTCGAAGGTCGGAAGGGGCCCACCGGTATGTCTTTTACCCGGAACAGGCCAGGAATCCTGTGCGGTGAAGTATCGTGAGGTACTGGAGATCCTGACCAGCAACGGTTTCTACTTCAAGCGGCAGGGGAAGGGCTCGCATAGGGTTTACGAAGGCAGCCACTCGGGCAAGACCTGGACTGTCATACTCTCCTATAGTCACCTTGGTAACGACATCCGGCCCAACACCTTGCGAAGCATCATGCGGCAGTCCGGCCTCCACAAGGACTTGTTTCGTATTTGAGGAAAGCGGAAGTAAATATCCAACTCAGGAAATGATTTATGAAAAACCTTTGGTCGGAAAGTGAAGCGCAGTCCCTGGACGAACTGGACAAGCTGGTATACATGAGCCGCCTGATCGGGGCGGACCCTTCCCTGGTGGTCTGGGGCGGCGGCAATACATCCATCAAGATTACCGAGCAGGACTTCCTGGGACGAGACGTGCAGGTCATGCGCATCAAGGGTTCCGGGTCTGACCTGAAGTCCATGGAGCGGTGGCAGTTCCCCCGCCTGGAACTGGAAAAGGTGCTGCCCGTGTTCGAGCGGGAGCAGATGTCGGACGAGGACATGGTGGACTACCTCGACCGTTGCGTTCTGGACCCCAACTCGCCCCGTCCTTCGATAGAAACGCTACTGCACGCCTTCCTGCCCTTCCACAGCGTGGCCCACTCGCACGCTGACGCGGTGGTGGGGCTGACCAACAACAAGGATGCCGACGACATCCTGAAGAAGGTGTACGGCGATAACATCGGCATCGTGGAGTACCTGCGCCCGGGGTTCCAGCTATCCAGGCTGGTGGGGCTGGCGGTAAAGGAAGCGCCCAACCTGGACGGGGTGGTGCTGGTCAACCACGGCCTGTTCACCTGGGGCGACGATGCAAGAGAGGCCTACGACCGGCATATTGACCTGGTAACCAAGGCGGAGGAATTCGCGGCGACCGGCGGCGGAAGGGTATTCGGCGGCTGGCAGCGCAATCCCCTTGCCCCGGACCGCCGACTGGAGATCGCCGCCGCTGTAGCCCCCACCCTGCGGGGGCTGGTCAGCCAGCAGCGGCGCTCCGTCCTGCGCTTCGACGACGCCGAGGATGTGCTGGAGTTCACCGGGTCCGATGCAGGGCAGGGGCTCAGCGCCATCGGGCCCGCTACTCCCGACCACCTGATTCACACCAAGCGCAAGCCTCTGTGGCTGGACGTGGCGGACCCGGAAGACGTGGAAGCCGTCAGGGATGAATTGCGCCGGGGCATGGCGGCCTACGCCGATGAGTACGCAACGTGGTACCAACAGCACACCACCGGCGACGACTCCATGCTGGACCCCTATCCCCGGGTAATTCTGTTGCCGGGCGTGGGCATGTGGACGACGGGGCGGGACGCCCGAGCATCGCTGATTACCAACGACATTTACCACCACACCATCAACGTGCTGCGCACGGCCCAGTCGGTCAGCGACTACACGTCGCTGACTCCGAAGGACGCCTACGATGCCGAATACTGGCCCCTGGAACTGTACAAGCTGACCCTGGCGCCGCCGGAAAAGGAACTGGCCCGTCAGGTGGCCCTGGTAACCGGGGCGGCCAGCGGCATCGGCAAGGTGATTGCCGAGCGGTTGGCGAATGAAGGAGCCCACGTAATCGTCACCGACCTGGACGCCGAAGGGGCGCAAGACGTGGCCGCCGGCATCAACCGCAGCGCCGGGCCGGAGCGGGCCGCCGCCTTTCCCATGAACGTGGCGGACCCGGCGCAGGTTACGGACGTCTTCCTGTCTTTGCGCCGCACCTACGGCGGTCTGGACATCCTGGTGTCCAACGCCGGCATTGCGCCGGTGGGGGCCATTGACGACCTTTCCCTGGCCGACTGGCAGCGTTCCCTGGACATCAACACCACGGGCCATTTCCTGGTGTCCGCCGAGGCGGTGAAGCTGATGAAGGAGCAGGGCATCGGGGGCAGCCTGGTGTTCATCGGCACCAAGAACGTACCGGCCCCGGGGGCCGAGTTCGGCGCCTACAGCGTCGCCAAGGCGGCGGAGGTGCAACTGGCCCGGGTGCTGGCCCTGGAGAATGGCCAGCACGGCATCCGGGTCAACGTGGTCAACCCGGACGCCATCTTCCAGGGTTCCCAGCTTTGGTCGCAGGAGTTAAGGGAAGAGCGGGCATCGGCCCACGGTGTAACGGTGGAGGGCCTGGAGGACTTCTACCGCCAGCGCAACCTGCTCAAGGCCCGGGTGTTTGCCGAGGACGTGGCGGACACGGTGCTGTTCCTGGCCTCCAACCGCTCAGCCAAGACAACGGGGGCCATGATTCCGGTGGATGGAGGAGTGCGGGAGGCGTTTCCGAGGTAGGAGGATTGCACCCCAGCGCGTAGGGCCGTTGGAACAAGAGATGGCTACTCCAGAGAAACGCTGCGCCTAGCCCGTATCCTCTGATTGTCGTAGCTGCGCCAATTCATGCTCCAGCTGCCGGACCCGCTCCTCAGCGGATGACCGGGCCTGCTGTTCCGAGATACGGGCCTGCTGTTCCGAGATACGGGCCTCGCGCTCAGCCACCAGTTCCATTTCCGCTGCCATCCTACCGCGCGCTTCCTCGCTGTGGGTTGCCACGTAATTTTGAGTAGACGGGTCCCACCAGCGCAACTTCTCCGCTTCCCAACAGACGGTCAGCCCCAGCGCCTCGCTGTAGCCCCAATATGCCGCACCGTCCGAATCAATGGTAATAGGCTGGTAAACTCCATTCACCAGCCGGTCGCCGGACAATGCCTGTTGGTAGAACCGACCGCCGGAGGGGTCGAACCGCCAGTATTCCGGCACCCCGTAGTCCTGGTAGCCTTGGCGCTTACGGCCCTCATCATTCCGCCAAGTGCTGGGCGAAGCCACCTCCAGGACGAAATCCGGTGGCCGTCCGTGGGTGTCCAATGCGTAACCCTGCTGAGCGATGACCATTGCCACATCCACGTTGAAAGCCACCATCAGGTCGGGTATCAGTATGCCGGCCCTTTGGCGGGGTGTCTTGCCCAATGGAACCTCGCTGAGTATGAGGTTGGTTTCCGAGTCGCCGAAGTGGAGGCTAAGGGAAGTAAGGTAGCCTGGCACATACAGGTGAATAGGGTTCTGCATATCATCCCTGGGTGGAAACTCCGGGAAGCATTCAGAGACTTTCAGGCTGCTGGCTTTTTCAATTGCCTTGCTGGTCATAATGCGTTCCTGCGTTGGGCCGGATACAAGGCATTATACCCTACCGCTTCACGTACTTGTCCACGCTCATGGCGCCGGTTAGGGCGAGGTAGACGTTGTCCTGGCTGTCGACCCAGAGGCCGTGGGCGGAACGGGAGTCCCAGCGGGCCTGGATGCCGCCGTCCTTGTCCCTGATGCTGATGCCGGGAGTGGAGCCTTCCAGGGAGGATTCCGCGATGCAGAAGCTGCCGTCAGTGGTCTGGGAAATGTCGTTGGGGCGAGTAAGGTTGGTCCACATCTGGAGGAACTCGCCCTCGCCGGTAAAGACCTGGATCCGGCTGTTCTCCCGGTCGCAGACGTAAATCAACCCTTCCTCGTCAATCAGCAGGCTGTGAGGGAGGTGAAACTCGCCAGGACCGCCCTTGCCCGGCTGGCCCCAGGAGGCGATCAACCGTCCGTCGCCGCTGAAGCGGTGGACGCGGCTGTTGCGGTAGCCGTCGGAGACGTACAGGTCGCCCGACGGAGACGGGTACATTTCCGAGGGGAAGTTGAAAGGCCCCGCCGCCCGGGGAACCAGCGCGCCGGCCTCCTCGCAGTCCGTATCGGAGTGGACGCCGCGGTCGCCGATGACCATCAGGGGCTTGCCGTCCAGGGTGTACTTGAGGCATACGGAGTCTTCCCGGTCGGTCAGGTAGATAACGTCGTCCACGATGCAGAAGCCGTGGGGCAGGTTGAAGGCGCCGATACCCCAGGAATCAACGTAGTTGCCTTCGCTGTCGAATACGACGATGGGCGGGTCCTTACGCTGGTACACGTACACCCGGTCCTGGGAGTCGGTGGCCACGGAGCTTACCACGCCGAAGGTCCAGCCCTCGGGCAGGCGGGCCCAGTCCTGCACCAGGTCGTAGTCGTGCTTGTCGGTCTGGACTAGGGTCATAATGGTCGCCCTCCTCGAACAAATAGTGGGGTCGCCGAAAAAGGCCAGGGCAGACACCCAGGTCTGCCCCTACGAGATAGAATCCTCAATCCGGACTAACGCTGGCGGACCCACTTGTCAACGCTGCGGTCTAGGGTCAGGCCGAGGTAGATGTCGCCCTTGGAGTCAACCCACATGCCGTGGGCGTGGCGGATGGCCCAGCGGGTAATCAGGGTGCCGTCGGGTTCCCAGATGCTCACGTGGGGAACTCCGTCCACTTCCTGCTCGACGATGTAGAAAATGCCGTCGCTGTCCCGGGAAATGTCGTCCGGGCCGCCCATGCCGCTGGTCCACTCGGTGATGTATTCCCCATCGGGAGTGAATATCTGCACCCGGCGATTGGCCCGGTCGCAGACGTAGACCTTCCCGTCGGGGTCCACCAGGCAGCTGTGGGGCAGGTGGAAATGGCCCGGCTCGGTCTTGCCCGGCTGGCCCCAGGATGCGATCAACTGGCCGTCGGCGGTGAAGCGGTGCATGCGGGCGTTGCGGTAGCCATCGGAGATGTAAATGTCGCCGGATGGGCTGGGCACCATTTCCGTGGGGTAGTTGAAGGGGCCGGCGGCCCGGGGAACAAAATCGCCCGGCCGTTCGCAGCCGGTGTCGGAATGGACGCCGCGCTCGCCGATGACCTGCAAGGGCTTGCCGTCCAGGGTGAACTTGACCGCCACCTGGTCGGAGCGGTCGGTTATGTAAACAAAGTCGTCAACGATGGTTATGCCGTGCGGATCGGCGATGGCGCCGATGCCCCAGCAGTTCAGATAGTTGCCGTCGGAGTCAAAGACCATGACCGGCGGGTCCTGCCGCTGGAAGACGTAGACGCGGTCCTGGGAATCGGTGGCGACGGCGCTCACGATGCCCAGGGATTCGCCCTCGGGCAGTTTGGGCCAGTCCTGGATGAGTTCGTAGGTGTATTTGCCGGTTCCGGCTGTGGTCATAGGTTGCTTCCCCCTCTGTTTTCGGAATTGAGTTGGACTGTCTTGCGGAAGTGTAATTGGGGCCATTTTCAGTGTCAAACGCTAAAATGACCTTCCTTACCCAAAGAACCCCGACAAAATACTCTCACGAATGGTTCCAGCCACCAGTTCCGGACGCTGTACCGGAACGTCGTGGATGCTGTCCTCCAGCCAGACCACCTTAACCCTGGGCAGAAGGTCCCGGGCCTTCCCCACCGATTCCTCGCGGCGGAAGGTGCGTTCGGCCACTGAGTCGTCGTTGGCCATGCGGGCCGGCAGCATGAGTACCGGGCAGGGGACTTGCGGATACAGTTGGGACGGATGGTGTTCCCATAGGGCGTCGATGATTCGCAGGTGGTTTTCCCGGCTAAGGCGGGTCCGAACGGTGCCGTCCTCCAGCATTTCGAAATTGGACATCAATACCTGGTCGAATTCGGGCGGCAGGGGAAAGGGTCGGGCCCGGTTGCTGAAACGCTCTCTGAGGGCCTGGGAAGTCATACCGGCAAACAGGGGCGGGGCCATGTCCTCCCGCGCCTTCTCCAGGGTCATCCCCGGCCGGGCCGACGGCTCAATCATCCCGCCGTCCACGAAACATATCCCGGCCGCAATTTCGGGGTGTGCTACGGCAAACTCCAAGGCCACGTCGGCACCCCAGGAATGACCGACTATAACGGGGCGCTCCAGTTTTCTTGCCTGGATTACGCCCAGCAGGTCCCGGCCCACGCTGGCAAAGTCGTAGCCGGACTCGGGCTTGTCGCTGAGGCCGTGTCCCCGTTGGTCAACCGCTATTACGGAGAAGTCCTCGGCCAGGCGCGGGGCCACCAGGTCCCAGATATGGCAGGACGAGGCCAGGCCGTGCAGCAATACCACCGGGCGACCGGTACCACCCCAGTCCCGGTAGTGCAAGTTAATCCCGTTGGTGGCGAAATACCCGTCTATTGCGGCCTGGACCATGCTGCCTCCTTAGACGATTACGATGGACAAAAGATGCCCTGTTTCAAGACAAGGGGATGTTACCCCGGCGGATTTGGATTGACAACCGCCCACATTCCTGAAATTCCTTAGCCATGCCACTGACAATTGGCGGTGGACACGCGGCGCTTCATTCCTATAGGATTGGTTGATTATTGGGATAATTCTCTCCCGGCTTCGCGTCGGGCGAGGGGGAAACATGGGAATGGATGATCGGATTCGCAGCGCGGAAGATCTGGCCCGGCTATCCGCAGAACTTTCGCTTTTGACCGAGGCAAGCACCCAACGGATGGCAGAAAGGCAACGGATGGCAGAGGCCAGGCAGCAGCGAATGGCACGAAACCAATTGGTAATTGCGGAGCTATTGAGCGAGATTAACGAGAATATTGAAGCGATTGAAGAAGACCTGCGGAGGTTGGCGGAAGACTTGGACCAGATGGACCAGAACCAGGGCCGTCGCGACGAGATAATTCAGCAGCTGCAGCAAGCCCTCGCTTTGGTTCAGGCAGAAATAGTCCGCATCGACGAAACTCACGGGTAGCCTGTATTCCTTTCTGGGCCAATGTCTGCTACCAGAGGGGTTCAATTACCCGATCTTCCCGAGGCTACCCATCCTTCCACCGACGGCAATCCTGGAAGCATCGTAAAACCGCCGGCCAGGCATTGACCCAGAATAATGAAGCCTGGCAAACAGGGCACGGGCTTTGCGAGGTCGAAGGTTTTGTAACCGGAATGGATGCTTGGATTCCATACTTCCTGGAGGTTCGGCATGGCAGAAGACCAGCAACCGGCGGCAGGGGGCCGCATTAACGGTTACCTGAAGGTGAACGTCAATGATGTGCGCTCTATTCCCCTGCCGGACGGAGACGCAGGCGAGGGCTTGTCCCTGTCCACCGACCGGGGGGATATACGGGCCATCCTGCACCGGGCGCCGGAATCCCGCAAGGGCGTTATCTGGGTATGCGGCGCGAGGGGTGGCTTTGGCGGGCCGGGGCCGGGGCTGTATGCCCAGCTGGCCGAGGACTTTACGGCGCAGGGGATAACTTCGCTCCGGCTGGACTACCGCGTACCGAATGAGCTTCCGGAATGCGCCATGGACCTGCTGGCCGGAACGACCTGCCTGGAAGATATGGGGCACGACCCGGTGGTAGTGGTGGGCCACTCCTTCGGCGGCGCCGTGGTCATCGCCGCCGGGGCGGTGAGCCGGCACGTGGCAGGCGTGGTGTCCCTGTCTCCCCAGACCTACGGCGCCAACATGGCCGGGCTGGTGTCGCCCCGTCCCATGCTTATCGTTCACGGCAAGGCCGACACCCGGCTTCCCTACTCCTGTGGAATGCAGGTTTACGAGTGGGCCAAGGAACCGAAGCAACTGGTACTGTACGACGGCGCGGAACACCGACTGGAAGAGTGCCGCGATGAGTTGGCAGCCCTTTTGACGGAATGGATTCCGGCGACGCTGGACGCCGAACCCGTCACGCCCTAGGGCGGCGTATGGCGCTGGGGGACTTCACCCCCATCCCAACCTTCCCCCATCAAGGGGGAAGGGACTTGTCCAGACCTTCACTTGACGACAGCCTCTAACCTGTCTCCTTCCAGTTGATGACGTAGCGGCGCTGCGCTTCGGTTTCGGGGGAACGTATGCGGGCGGACTTGGGACAATCGGCCCAGAGTTCTGCCAGGCGGTCCAGGGCAGCCTCCCCCTGGTAACCCTGGCGGGAAAGCCAGCAACCGACGATGGTGCCGGTGCGGCCAATGCCGCCTACGCAATGCACGTAAACAAGATTACCCTCGGCCAGGTTCTTGTCTATGGTGTCGAGTATGTCCGAAGTCAGTTCCGGTGAGGAGGGAGTGGTTACGTCCCTGATGGGAAAGCGCCGGTGGGTCTGGGTCTCAGCATCCAGCCATTGGGCGTAAGGTAGAGCGTCAACTTCCTCGGTCAGGTCAATAAAGGCGGTTACTCCACCTTCGGTCAGGGCGGCCACCTTTCTCTCCGAGGATTCCTCGTCGTATTCCCGCGGGTATTCCCCGGCCAGCAACTGACCGGGTACCACCCAGTAGCAGTTTTCTATCGGTTTCCTGATCAACTCATCCTCCTATTCTCCGGATAGACTTACCGGAATAATGTAGACGCCCTTGGCCCGGGGCATAAGGGAGCTTTCGTAGTTGTAGTGGGTTTCCACCAGCATGCGGTATTCCGCGTCGGACAGCTTTTGATACCCAAAGGGAACCGGGTTCCAGCCCACCATCTGGAGCAGCCTCTCGGACTTTTCGATGGTGGAATCAAGCCCATTCTCCCGGAGGCGCAGCACGTTGGCGGTCATCGCAAAGTCGTCGGCTACCTCCTTGCCCGTCATGAAGAGGTGCGTTGTGGACGGATCCTCTTCGGACCTGCCCAGCGGCATCCAGCTCAGGGTATGGTCCCAGGAAACTATGCGGGCGAAACTGCTGTCGCTGGAAAGAAAGTTCTCGTCGGTAACGTCCACCACCCAGATGCCGCCGCCCTCGTCCTTGAACCCGTAGAGAGTGTTGAACAGGAAGCGGCCATCGGCGCTCATTCGCGGTGAGGCTCCGTACAGGCCCGCCTCGGGAGCCCTCGGGAACCGGCCGATGGGGTAATGGACCTTGATATATTCATCCGGGATGTCCAGATTGACCCGATAGACTGCCTGCCAACGGGGGTCGGCGGGCTGGTCCCCTTCGGCCGGCGTCCAGCCTTCGGTGCTGAAAAGCCAGGAGCGGGAATGGTAGGGCAGAGGCAGGGCCATCAGGATAATGCCGGGGGCGGTATACAGTTCCGTAGCCTCCCCTTCATCGTCAATTTCCAGAATCTTGTAACGCTGCTTCTTGTCGGGCTCCAGCGAACGGCGTACGGTCAGGTAGTGGCGGCCCTGGGTTTCCTGGGCCGTCACAGGGGCTGCCTCTGCGGGGGCGGGATAGGCGCGGAAACCACCGGCGGT
This sequence comes from Dehalococcoidia bacterium, assembly GCA_034422655.1. Classification (GTDB taxonomy): domain Bacteria; phylum Chloroflexota; class Dehalococcoidia; order Lucifugimonadales; family UBA3495; genus Bin22. Next base: position 57,421 of record DAOUJN010000028.1, on the reverse strand, counting down.
ATCGCAATCGCCCAGCCAGGAGACATTTTCTCCCTTCAGGATGGCGGCAATCCACCAGCCCTCAAAGCCGAAGTACTGGACGCCGGCGCCAGAACCCTCCCATATCAGAGCTTGGGCCCGGGCGACCAGGCCGGCGTCGTCCGCCACGTTTCGGGTAACGTGGTCCGGCGTGTAATGGAACCCAACGGAATCCAGGATGCCCCGGTAATCGGCGGTGTCCAGGCTTTCCTCGTAGACCCGGCACTGCTTCAGGGCCAGCGGCGCCAGGGGATACCGCTGGTCTTCAAAGGGCAGCGAGAGGATTTCCAGTTCATACTCCCGGGCCAGTCGGGTGGAACCGCCGCTCAGGGCCCGAGCGTTCAGATGGAGATGGGTGGGTGATGCTATGCGCTCATCGTTGCTCTGCCACTCCGGGGGCGTCTCATCGGGAATGACAAGGAAGGTGCCGTCCAGGAAGACCTCCGCGATCACACCGGAAGAGAATTGGCGGCGCTGGTATTCAAACTCCACAGCGGTGAAGAGGTGATTCATACCACCGCTTTCCAGCGAACGCCGCAGGTCTTCGTCGATGTCAATTCCCATTGCCAAGAGACGGTAAACCTTGTGGACCGGGTGTTCCCCGATCAGTTCCGACTCCAGGGCCAGCGGGTCCAGGTAGCTGTGGATATCGCCATCAACCAACCACACCTTTACCTTGCCGTCCAACTTAACAATCCGTCCGGGACTTCCACTGACCTCCACGGGCTCACCCTCCCGGTTCACGGCGAAGAAGTGGGGACGCACCAGGTCGGCGAAGGGCTTGCCGGTGTCGTAGCTGGAGCGGGGTTGCTCAACCATTGGGGGAGGGACGGCTGTTTCTTCCTTCACTTCAGCCTCCATCGACGGCGTTGCCGTGTTTGCCGCCACAGGTGGACTTGTCGGGCGGGTGACGCCGGGCGTATGGGTGGGAGCGGGGGTTGACTCCGCCTCCGGGGATGGAGTGACTGCAACGGGCGTCGCCACGGCGGTCGGCGGCGCGGCGGTAGGGGCAGGCAGGGGCGTGGCCCCGGAATTGCATGCCGCCAGGAGCGCCGGGAAAATCAGGAGGCTGGCGAGGAGAGTTGGGCGGCCACAAGGGCTGCCCCTACCCAAAATCAGCTTCATGTTCCCGCCGCGAAGGGTTTCAGGGCCGCGTATATCACGTCGTTGATGGGGGTCGCCACGCCGGAGGACAGGCCGGCCCGGATTACCGCGCCGGTCAGGGCCTCCAGTTCCAGCGGCCGCCCGGCCATAATGTCGGCGTGCATGGAAGCGTGCATGTCTTCCAGGTCGCCTTCTATGTAGGCCACCGTAGTCTCCACTATGTCGGGGGCCAGGGCGACCTGGCTGGCGCGGGCCACCGTTTCAATCTCCCGCATGCAATTGACGATGACCTGCCGCCACTCGGGGCGGGGCATTATCTCGGCCATTGTCTCCCGGGACAGGCTGGTGACGCCGGCCATGGTAGCGATGAAGAGGAACTTGGTCCACAGGACTTGCCGGATGTCCTGGCTGAAAAGGGCATTGACTCCCGCGGCGGCCAGGGCTTCCTGAATTGTCCGGCCCCGCTGGCTGTCGCTGCCGTCAGTTTCCCCGAAGGCGATGCGGACCACGCTGCCGCTCTGCCGGATCATGCCGGGGCCCAGCCGCGCCGCTTCAATGTAGGCCGCGCCCGGAAGCACTTTCTCATTCCCCAGGACGTTAGCCGCAGAACGGTAGCTGTCGATACCGTTCTGCAGGCAGAGAATGGTGGTGTGCGGGCCCACCAGGGGCAGCATGGCGGGAACGGCAACGTCGTTCTGGTAAGTCTTGACGGTGAGCAGGGCCAGGTCCACCGACCCCACGCTTGATGGGTCGTCGGTGGTGGAAAGCAAGTCGCCACACGGTATGGTCAGGAGTTCGCTGTCGGTTTGGATTCGCAGTCCCTGGCTCCGAATTGCGGCCAGGTTGTCGCCCCGGGCAATCAGGGTTACCACGTTGCCGGCGTGGGCCAGCATACCGCCAAAGTAGCTGCCGATGCTGCCGGTTCCCATAACCGCGATGCGCATTGTCTACCCCCGGAGTGTTGGCTTTGTAGCAGGTTGCCCAGTGAACGATAAACCGGGTTCAGGGAGATTACAACCGTTCCGGCAGCCTTGACTAGGTTTTGTTTTCTACTTATGCTGGCTTTGCCTTGAGGTGGCTTTCACGAGCCCGGCAGATTGTACAGTCAAGCAGGCCGTGCCCTTTGGCCGGTCCTAACAAGGAGCAGCGGATGACCCAGCAGAACCAGCCCGCCCCGCCCATTACTCCGCCCGTACCGCAGCCGGAGTCGGACTTTTACTGGGAGAAGAACAGGGAGCACGAATTATGGCTCCGCCGTTGCGTGGACTGCGGCAACATTTACTTCTATCCCCGGGACATCTGCCCGGCCTGCTTTTCCCGCAATACGGACTGGGTGCAGAGCAGCGGCAAGGGAACGGTCCACACCTTCTGCATCGTACACCGGGCGCCCACGCCGGCCTTCCGCGACATGGTGCCCTACGTTCCGGTGATTGTGGAACTGGATGAAGGGGCCCGGATCATTTCACACCTGGTGGACATTGAGCCGGACCCCGAGGTTATCAAGTGCGGCATGGCGGTGGAGGTTACCTTCGACGACCTGACCGAGACCATCAGCCTGCCCAAGTTCCGCCCCGCCAACTGATGAGCGACTCAATGGACCTTACCGGTAAGGTAGCCATAGTTACCGGTGGCAGCCGCGGCATCGGCCGGTCAGTCAGCAGGGCACTGGCCCGGGCCGGGGCAAAGGTGGTGGTGGCCTCCCGCACGGAGGCGGAGGTTGCGCCCGGAGCGGAATACGAACGATACGCCTCGGGCAACATCCACGACACGGTCCGCAGCATCCGGGACGAAGGTGGAGATGCTTTGGCGGTCAGGTGCGATGTTACCGACGCCGCCGACCTGCAGGGCCTGGCAAGGGCCGCCGTTTCCCACTACGGCGGCGTTGACATCCTCTTTTCCAATGCGGGCATAGACTGCGAGTCCCCCGTAGCTGATTTGGACCCGGAGTTGCTGGACCGGGCCCTGGCGGTGAACGTGCGGGCTCCCCTGCTGCTCTGCAAGTTTGCGCTGCCTGCCATGCTGGCGCGGGGTTCCGGTTCCATCATAGGGGTAACGTCGGGTTCCGCCCGGGGCTACCGCGAGGGGCGCGTGGGGTATTCCATGAGCAAGGCGGCCCTGGAACGGATGTTTCTGAGTCTCGCGGAGGAAGTCCGGCCAAACAACATTGCCGTCAACCTGTTCAGTCCCGGCAGGGTGGATACCTGGATGAACCGGCGCGGCGACTGGCCCGGTACGGCCCATATCCCCATGGTCCAGCCGGCGGAGGTTGCCGACGCGGCGGTCTGGCTGGCCGGCCAGACGGCCGGGACTTTCACCGGGCAGGTGGTGGAACGGGCCGACTTTGGCGTCACCTGGGGCGCCGGAGCAGCGGCCTGACGGAAATTTGTCCATTCAATAAGTGACCAACCCGGGATTTTTCGATTGCATCCCGAGACTTGAACCAATACGAAAACAAGGAGGCGACCCGATGACCACCCCCAATCCGGCCAGCGAAGTAGCGCCCAAGATGGCGGAACTCAGCGCGAACGTACTTTTCGGCGACGTGTGGGAGCGACCGGAGCTTTCCAAGCGGGACCGCAGCATGATTACCGTGGCGACCCTGGTGGCCCTGTACCGTACTGATCAGCTTCGGGGCCACATTAACCGGGCCCTGGACAACGGCGTGACGAAGGAAGAGATCGGCGAGATCATTACCCACATGGCCTTCTATGCCGGCTGGCCCACGGCGGCCAACGCCGTCCGCGTCGCCAAGGAAGTGTTCGATTCCCGCGCTTAGGGTGCGGGCTTTCGCGAATCCAATGCCAGAGGGGCAGGCTTTCCGGGCCTGCCCCGTGTCCTTAAATGAGGCGGCGCCACATTCGCCGGCGCCTTCACGCCATGGCCCGCGCTGTCGCCAGGAACTCATGAGCCTCCTCGTAGCCCCTTTCGCCACCCCGCCGGATGGACGGGAGCAGGTAGACGTTGCCCACGCCGGCCTCCCGGAAGCCCGCGTAAACTTCCAGGGCTATATCAACTCCGGAGCGGCCGGCTGCCAGTTCAGCCTGCAATCGGCCGGGGACTGAGCCGAAGGCAACGCTGCCCTCCTCCAACATCTGTAGTCCCCAATAAACGGGTACCGGGCAGGGGCCGCCGGAAATTTCCGAATACGCGTCCATGATGCGTACTGCTTCCGCCGGGTCGAAAACGGGCTGGGTAACCAGGAAAGCGGCGCCGGCCGTGACTTTGCCGTGGGCCAGGGCGGCCTGCCGTACCGGGTCCTGCCCCGGGTCCACGGTAGCTCCGACGCAAAAGTGCGTAGGGGAGTCCAGCCGGCGGCCCCGGAAGTCTTCGCCACGGTTCATCCGGGCTATATCGGAAATCAGCTCGGTCGGTCGGTAATCGGAAACGGCGGATACCCGCCGCAGGTCCGATGAGGAGAAAGGGTCGCCCTGGGCCACCACCACGTTCTCCAGCCCCAGCAGTTGCGTGCCCAGCAGGGAAGACTGAATGGCCAGCCGGTTCATGTCGCGAGTCAGAACCGCATGAACAACTTCCCTGCCCGTTTGTTGGCGCAGGACAGCCGCCACCATAGCAGAATCGGCGCGCACGGCACGGCCGGGATTGCGGTTGACCAGGAGAAAGTCTGCGTCGGGGATGACGGAGGGCAGGTCTGCAGGGTTCCCCGACCTGGGGGGAGAGAAATCGCAGATAAAGGCGGGCTTCCCGGTTACCTCATATCCGGCGTCAGTTACCTTGGTCATCGGCTGCCGCCTATCTGAACCAAGTGGCGGTGTCGGTCTGCCGAGTGAGGGCAGCAACTCGCCGCTCCGGGGTTAGGAATCCAGCTGTTCCACATACTCCCGGAAAATACGCATGGACTTCTGCTCCGTCATTCCAAGGTAGAAGCGGATGCCCTGGACGTATTCGACCACGTCCCGGGGCAGCATGAGCAGGTTCTCGCGGGGTTCGGCGATGTGGTACAGGGTGTCCACGCCGTCTTCCAGGCCCACGTACAGGGTGTCTTCCAGCACCGCCAACTGCTGAGAGTCAATACCCTGCCTGGCCATCCAGCGGGCGTAAACGAAGGGCAGGCGAGTCCACTGGAACCATTCCTCGCCCAGGTCGTAGCGGTGGTCAAAGCCCCGGGCGCCCCGGCGTTGGCGCAGGCCCCGGTCGCCCATCACCATGAAGGCGTCGTGCTCGTCACGGAGACCAACGTATTCGCCCGGCTCTACCTGGTACTTCTGCTTGAGCAGGACCTGCAGCAGTTTCACGGAAGTCTTGGAGTCGTCTATCAAGCCGATGCGGGCGCCGCCCAGTTCCTCCACGGGCACCCTGGAATACAAGAAGACGCTGCCGGCCCGGTCCGTGCTGGCAATGCAGAAACCTCCCACCGGCTGGAGGAGGTCCTCCCTGCCATAGGTATCAACCACCGGAACCAGGGCGGCGTCCAGGATTCCCTGCTCGATATCATCTACGGCGCGATTGGGCATTGTGTCCACCAACTGCATACCCCTCCGCTCCGTATCGAAGTAAAAGGGTTCACATATCATGTAGGGAATCCTGCCCACTTTCAACGACATAGCTTCTCACCGCTCCTGTTCACCGGGATTCTACGATATTGCACCACGCTGGTGTGCCTTTCCGAATTCGCTTCAACACCTCACGATTTTAGGTTGGGCGGGAAAGGCAGTCAAGGCAGCCTGGCGGCTTCCCAAAGTTTGAAAGGCTGGAGATGCGACGCTAAACTGGGGTAACCCCCATCTTGGCCTTCCCCCATCAAGGAGGAAGGAAACTTTGAAGTGGCTTCTAAGGAGTAACCTGATGTCTCGAATCCCGCTGCCCACCAACGAAAGCATACCCGAGAATCTGCGAGGCGTATTCGACGAAATAAACGCGGGGCCCGGCGGCGTGGGCACGGGGCCCATGTCCATTCTCAAGCACAGTCCGGAGATGGCCCGCCGCGCCATACCCTTCTGGGAGTACGTGCGGAACGAGTCCACGGTGCCCCACCAGATGCGGGAACTGGCCATGCTGGTAACGGCCCGGGCCAAGGACTGCGTTTACATCTGGGACCGCCATGTGCCCATTGCCCGAGAATCGGGGCTGAGCGGCGAGTTGATTGATGCCTTGCGGGACCGAAAGCCCTTGCCGGAGCTATCCCCGGCGGAGGCGGCGGTGATTAACCTGGCCAACGAGTTCTTCAACGGCAGCAAGGTCAGCGAGGAGACGTTCCAGGCCGTGCACCGGCAGTTTGGCACCCAGGCCATGGTGGAACTGGTGACGCTGATGGGGTATTACGCCATGCTGGCCTTCAACGCCAACACCGTTGACCTGCAACTGGCGCACCAGTCGGACGAACCGGTGCTGCCGGTGTAGGCAAGTATTTGTCGATCCAGGTTACACCCCCATCCTGGCCTTCCCCCGTCAAGGGGGAAGGGACTGTTGACTGGACTTTAACATCACCATGCCCATCAGCTTGGCGCACTTGACAGGCGCAAGCGGTGAGTTTTAACATTCTTTATGGTGCCGGGGAATATTTCCCTAACCGGTGGCGGCTCGGCAGCCTTGCCCGGTAACGGTCCTGGCTGTGGGCAATAGCCCGGGGATATAGCTCAACTGGGAGAGCGCGGCGTTCGCAATGCCGAGGTTGGGGGTTCGAGCCCCCCTATCTCCACCAACCTGCCCCTGTAGCTCAGAGGATAGAGCGGCGGCGTCCTAAGTCGCGCGTCGGGGGTTCGAGTCCCTCCAGGGGTACCACTTCAACAACACCGGTCGCAGGAGCGTAGCTCAGTCTGGTCAGAGCGCTGGTCTCCAAAACCAGTGGTCGGGGGTTCGAATCCTCCCGCTCCTGCCAACTTCTTTCAGACAGTCTTACCGATTGGGACAAGCCATTGGAGGGTCATCTGACCCTCTATTCTTTTGTCCGATGTTTGACCCATTCACTGAAAACGGGGGCAACAGAATGAGCAGCGCCCTTCCTCCGGACATGGTACGTCATCTGAAATCCGTGGCCGATCCGGCGCTGGCCCCGGACGGTTCCCAGGTTGTCTTTACCTATGGCTGGGTGGACGAGGAGACCCTGGAAAGCCGGTCACGTCTCCGCCTGCTCCGGCTGGACAACGGCAAAGACGAGGCTGCCATAGACTTTACCCAGGCCACGAGAGACGGTTCGCCCAGGTTTTCCCCTGACGGACGCACTGTGGCCTTCCTGAGGCCTGACGACGCCGGCCTGCGGCAAATCTGGCTGATTCCGGCGGATGGCGGCGAAGCCCGGCAACTCACTAAGTCCCCCGGCGGTGTTATAGACCTGGTGTGGGCGCCGGACTCGGCCAGGCTGGCTTTTACGGCCGATGTAAAACCTGAACCGGAGGCCGGCAACTCTTCACTGCCCCAGGTCACCGTGGCCCGGCGCATCAAGTACCGGTATGACGGCCTGGGCTGGCGCGGTGATGCCCACTTTCACTTATTCATCGTCGAGACCGCAAATGGCAACGCCACCCAGGTTACCGACGGAGACTGGGACGACTACCTGCCCGCGTGGTCTCCTGACGGCAGCCGCATTGCCTTCATTTCCAGCCGCCGGGAGAACCGGGATATTGCCAGCAACTCGGAAGCCTACGTGATGGAAGTCAACGGGGACGCGACCGGCGTTGCGGAATGCTGGTCCGGAGAACTGGAAACCGTGGGATCAGTGGCCTGGTCCCCGGACGGTCGGCGCCTGCTTGCCGCCGGCTCGCCGGCCAGCCACGGCCTGGGCTTGTGGCAAAGCTGGCTGTATGTCCTGGAACCTGGCAGAGAACCCAGGCAGTTGACCGACGACACCATCCGGCCCTGCCTGGGCATGCCGGGCATCAGCCCGACGCCGGAAATGGTGTGGCTGGGCGACGACCGGATACTCTTCCTGGGGGAAAACCGGGGCGAGTCCTACCTGTTCGAAGCCTCCCCGGATGGGCGGGAAGCGCGCCGCGCCGGCGGCGGTGGAATGCTGGCGCCCATGGTCTCCTTTGATCAACAAGGGAGGACGGCAGTGCTGATTTCGAATTCTCCGTCTTCGCCCGCTGACCTGCAACTGGTGGATTTGGGCGACCGGACGGCGAGGCGCCTCACCGGCTACAACGGCGACTACCTGGCCGCCCACCCGCCGGCACGCCAGGAAAAGTTCAGCATTCACCGGGAAGGCATGGAAATTGAGTGCCGTCTCTACTTCCCGCCTGACTTTGACCCTTCAGGGCGATATCCGCTGGTACTGGAAATACACGGCGGCCCCAACGGCGCATTCTACGACTCCTTCGTACCGGTGCAACAACTGCTGGCCACCAACGGTTACCTCACCCTAGCGGTGAATCCGCGCGGTTCTTCCACCTACGGCGACGACTTTATGACCGCGGTGCTGGACGACTGGGGCGGCGATGACTATCTTGACTTGATGGCGGCGGTGGATGAAGTGGCGGCGCGGCCCTATGTGGATGAGACCCGAATGGGCGTCCACGGCTACAGCTACGGCGGATTTATGTCAAGCTGGATCGTGGGCCAGAACCGCCGATTCAAGGCTGCGGTGGTGGGCGCGCCCTGCACCGATTTGGTCGGCATGTACGGCACTTCGGATATTGGTGTCAGTTTCGGCGAGGTCCAATGGGGTGGTACCTTTGTAGAAGCCTGGCAGAAGTTGGTGGACCGCTCCCCCATAACCTACGTCCCCAGCGTGGAAGCGCCCGTCCTGCTCCTGCACGGGGAGGCGGACGTGCGGTGCCCAATCTCCCAGAGCGAGGCCTACTTTGTGCGGCTGAAAAGGCTGGGCAAGGAAGTGGAAATGGTCCGCTTCCCAGGCTGCTCCCACTCCTTCCCCCGCCAGGGCCACCCCAAATTGCGGGAGGAGTACCTGGCGCGGACCTTGTCATGGTTTGACAATTACGTGCGACAGCAAGGCGCAGGTCAATTGCCCGGCAACAGACCGCATTTTGTGGGGCTTTAGTTGTCCGAAGCAATGAAACGCTCGGTGGGGCGGTGGAGGCTGAAATGGCTTTGACAGGTTCCCGGTTCTATCCCGGCACTCGCGTCGCCGGAATTTCCCTGATGGCGGGCGTGGTGGTGGCCTTCTTTCCGTCGCTGCTGACACCCGGCGGCTGGCTGGTCAGCCCGGTGGACCAGACCAATTACGCGGAGACCCTGGAGGTGCTGTCCAGGTATCCAAGCCTTGCCCACGTGACGGCAATGACGGCGGCCATATCCATGCTGCTTTACGGTTACGGGCTTTTGGGCCTCTGGGGGCTGCGTCCCGTTCCGGGCAGCAAATTCTCCTCACTCCTGCAATATGGCATTATCACCAGCCTCTTTGGTTGGGGCATTTTTCTCATCGCCATGGGAAAACGCCACATGACGGTACACCTGATTCAACGCAGCACGGAAGCTTCCGGGAATCCGGAGATGCAGCGAGTGCTCTTCGATGCGGCCCTGAACGGTTACGCCGACATGGCGGGCCTGATACTCGCTTTCCTTTCCATCTATCCCTTTGCTTCCATGATGGTGGGCGTGGGGCTGGCGCCCCGGTTCCAGTCGATGAGCATCTACAAGATTGCATCCATCGGCCTGTTCGTCATCGGAGCCGCCGGGTTCATCAACTTCGTGGCTGCCCAGCATTTTCCGGCTATCGCCCTGGACCTGCTCCTGGGTGTCAACAATTCGCTGCTGTCGGTCGGAGCGCTCTGCCTTTTCATTGTCGGCGCAGGTATGTACCGCCTGAGGCGGGAGTTGCTGCCGGACGATGCAGCCGATTAAGGACGAGAGGCCGAAACTTGGTACCTGAGACGCCCCAACCAACCGGGCCTGATCCGGCCGGCCGGCCGGGGCCCCTGGCCGGAGTTCGCGTAATCGAATGGGGCAGCCTGGTGTCGGCGCCGTTCTGCGGCAAGGTGCTGGGCGAACTGGGCGCCGACGTCATCAAGATTGAACCGCCGGGTGGGGGAGACGACGGACGCACTCGCGGGCCCTTCCCTGGAGGCGTTCCCCATCCCGAGCAGAGCGGACTGTTTCTCTTCGCCAACCTGAACAAGCGGGGCATTACGCTTAATCCGGAATCAGGCGAGGGGAGGGACATCCTCGACCGCCTCTTGGCAACGGCCGACATTTTCGTCGAAAACCAGCCTTTGTCCCTGATCGAAGAGATGGGGTTGGACTACGAGTCCCTTAGGGTTACATTTCCGGGCCTGGTTGTCACCACCATATCTCCATACGGCCGAACCGGACCTTACCGGGCCTACCGGGGGACCGACCTGACCGCCAACGCCATGAGCGGGCTCAGTTTCGGAACCGGCCACCCCCACCGGGAACCCTTGACCACGCCGCTGCGCCAGGCCAGCTACCTGGCCGGCGTGGGAGCGGCCTTTGCCAGCATTGTAGCCCTGCTGGGCCGGGACCTTACCGGACGGGGCCAGGCCGTGGACGTGGCGGAGGCACAGGTAATCGGAACGCTGCTTACCGGATATCATCTGCCCACCTACATTTACCGGGGAGTGGCCGGGTTCCGCTCGGGCAACCGGATGCGCCTGGGCCTGTTCCCCAACTGTGTCCTGCCCTGCCGGGACGGTTACGTCTGCATCGACGCACCGCAGATGGAGCAGTACCGCAGGTTCCTGGACCTGCTGGGCGAGCAGGACTGGATGGAGGACCCCCGCTACCGGGACCGGCGGGCCATGAGCGACCAGTATCCGGATGAAGCGGAGGCACTGATAGCCCCCTGGTTCATGGAACGGACCAAGGCGGAAATCCTGGAAGCGTGCCTGGAAAACCGCATCCCCTGTGTGCCGGTGCAGACCTTCGATGAAGCCCTGGAAGACCCGCAATTGACCTACCGGGAGTTCTTCGCCGACGTGGAGCACGAAACCGCCGGAAGTCTCCGGTACCCGGGCCCGCCTTACCGGTTTTCCGAAACCGGACCGCGTCTGGTCCGTCCCGCCCCTCGGTTGGGGCAGCACAACGTGGAAGTGCTGACGGATGAGCTGGGAATGAGCCGGGATCACATGAACAGATTGGCCCGGGAAAGTGTTATCTGAACTACAGCCCTCCAATTCAGCCAGTTGTTGGACCCAAAGAGCATGACAAATTCCAGTCCCGAAACGCCTGAAATCCGAGAGTCGCTGCCCCTGTCGCGCTTTCGGGTGGTGGACTTTGGCACGGCCTGGGCCGGGCCCATGGCGGCCCAGCTTCTCGCCGACCTGGGGGCCGAGGTAATCAAGGTGGAGAGCCGGGAAAGGATGGACGGGCTGCGCCTGGGGCGGCCCATCGTGGGTGACGACATTGCCGGCGGCGACCGGGGCCTGTGGCCGGAACTGCAGCCCGTCTTTCACGGCATCAACCGGAACAAGCTGGGTGTAACCCTGAACCTCAAGACCGACGAGGGTCTGGAGCTGGTCCGGGGTCTGCTGGCCCGCAGCGACGTTGCCATCAACAACTACTCGCCGGGGGTGCTGGAAAGGCTGGGCCTGGCGTACCCGGACTTGCGAGAAATACGGCCCGATATCATCCTGGTTTCCATGCCGGCCATGGGGGAAGTCGGGCCGCTGCGGGACGTGCTGGCCTACGCCCCGATAATCCAGGCCCTGTCCGGCCTGATGAGCGTCGTGGGCTATTCGGGCGACGAACCGCTGGTGGGGGAATTGCAAGCGCCCTGGAGCGACGTGGTGGCCGCCATTCACGCCGCCCTGGCCACGGTGGCGGCCCTGCGCCACCGCAATCTCACCGGCCAGGGCCAGTTCATCGAGGTGGCCCAGTTGGAGGCGACAACCTCCATGCTGGGGGAGGCCTTCCTGGAATACCAGATGACCGGCGCGGCTCCCGTTCCCCGGGGCAACTACGACCCGGCCTACGCCCCCCATAACAATTACCCCTGCGCGGAACCGGAGCGGTGGGTGGCGATTGCCGTGGGCAGCAACGAGGAATGGGCTGCTCTCCGACAGGCCATGGGCAACCCCGCCTGGGCCGAGCAAGAGCGGTTCGGCACGCTGGCCGCCCGCCTGGAAAACGTCGTGGAGTTGGACTCTCTGGTTTCGGACTGGACGCGCCAGCACACAGCCCTGGAAATTACCGAGTTGTTGCAGTCCCACGGCGTGGCTGCCATGCCGGTGATGAACGTGGAGGACCAGTTCCTGGACCCGCACCTGCAGGAACGGCAGGCCCACCTGGAAGTGGAACACCCTCACGTGGGGATTGAGTGGCTCTACGGTATGCCGTGGCTGCTGGGTTCAACTCCCGGCGGTATCAGGGCCCCGGCACCGCTGCTGGGCCAGCACAACAACTACATCCTTCGGGAACTGCTGGGCATACCGGCCGACGACGTTGAACGACTGAAACGGGAGCAGGTCATTTACTAGGGGAGTGCCAGGGTGGGATGTGCAGTGACAACCTGGATTTTCGAATCGACATCTGAGGGCCACTACCTGGCAACCCAATATTGTCATTCTGAGCGCAACGCAGCGGAGTCGAAGAATCTAAGATGACGCGGGGAAGATACTTCCCGGTACTCGGACAGAGCTTGCCGATGTGCATTTTAGATTCTTCACTCCGTTCAGAATGACAGCTTTGGTCGTGCCGGTCATTCCCCTGCGCATCCCACCGCGCTATTGGCCTAGTCCCGCAGGGGCGGCAGCACCCCGGTAATCCAGGGAATCAGGTCGCGGAGCACCTCGAAGGGAATTTCGTGACCCATGTTGTATTCCCGGTAGTCGGGCTGATAGCCCTCGGCCTCTAGGAAGGCGCGGGTGGCCCGGGCGGTTTCCACGCCAATCTGCATATCCCCGGTGCCGTGGGCCACGAATATCGGCTGGGTCCTGGCCTCCGGAAGTTTCGGGCGCAGGATTTCGGGGTCGAACACGGCGGCGCTCAGGGGGACCAGGCCGGCGAACAGGTCCGGGCGGCCCAGCCCGCAAAGGTAGGTCATGGCGCCCCCCTGGGAGAAGCCGAGTAATACAACCTTGCCGGGGACTGTATTGAAGCCCTCGAAAATCTCGTCGAAGCAGTCGTTCAACAAAGCCTCGGAACTGCCGCGGGCGGCTGCCACCTCCTCGGGGCTGGCCACGTTCTGCCGCGGCATCCACCCATACCCGGTGTGGCCGCCGCCGAAGTCGAAGGCAAGCGGGGCGTTGGGGCAGGCGTACACGTAACCCTTGTCCTCGATGGCGGGCGCCAGGCCGGCCAGGTCCCCCATGTGAGCGCCGAAGCCGTGAAGCATTATCACCAGGGGGTAATTGATGGCCGGGTCGTAGTCGTCGGGGAGCACCGTCAGAAAGGGCAGGCTCCGTCCGTCGTGTCTCTCCATCTTCATGAGGTTCGCTCCTTGTACCGGTTGGGACCTGCATCATCCTAACACCGGGTTGCGGGAATACCAACCTCTTCTACCCGTAGCCTTCGGTGAACCCCTGCCGGAAGGGGTCAATAATCCAGCTTCCCATCCTGGCCGCCGCCTGCTGCAGGCCCTCTTCGGTGAAGCGAAGGTCGCGGGACAGGATTTCCTCCCTGGAGGTTGCGGCCAGTCGCTGCCGGTACTGGGCCAGGAAACGACGGAACTCTTGCCCCCGCAAGCCCATGCGGCACAGTATGCGGTACTCGGGTGTGGTTCTTGCCATATTGAAGACTTCTTCCATTTCCAGGGTCGGAAAATTGTCCAGCAGGACCGAGACGCCGAAGTCGATGAGCCTGCAAACAAGCGCATCCTCCTCTTGGGAAGAACCTGGCAGGCGCACCAACAGGTGGGAACGACCCTCCGGGTCGGACAGGGTAGCATCGTTGTAGTAGATTCCGGCGCCGTGCAGCGCCGCCAGCATGGAACCCAGCCTGCTGCCAATCTGGACCATCAGGTCGTCGGAGACTTCTTCCCGTGTAAGTTCAGTGAAGAACCGGCCATCGACCAACTCTTCCGTCAGGAACTCCTCCACCGACGGATACTGGCGCGGGCCTACGCCTGCATCCCCGGCCAGGTGGGCTATTTCCGGCTCTTTGCGGCTTTGCAACGGCTTAATGGCATAGCCGTCACCGCTCGGAAACTTGAACAGCGCTACCCGACCGCGCGTGCGACCGTCAAAGTGGACCTGGGGGCGTTCGCCCTTGTCGTACAGCCTGGTATAGATTGGAGGCAAGAACGCATAACAGGAATAGTCGGCCACCAGGGGGTCAGCGGCCAGCTTGCGATACAACCCGGCGTCAAAAGCGTCCCTGCTACCTGACGTGGACAAGCTCCAGAAGGGGACCAGGCAGGGCGGGCACCTGCCTTCCTCGACGGCCTGTTCGACTCGGCGAAGGTCGTCATCAGAAAGGGAGCGGAGCCTGCTGATTACAGACCGCAACCGGTTCAATTCCCTTCCGGTATAGCCCGGCATCATCACCTCAGGTTCAGGGCGTGAGACAGCCCGGGGTTGAAACAACCCAACGAATTCAGGCATTTGACGCTGGTGAGGCGGCCGCAGCCGTCCCCACGGCTAATGGTCGGAAAGGGCGTAGCCACCCGTACCGTCGGGCTGGACGCGCCAGGTCTTGACCACGGCGCCCAATTCCAGGGGCCCATAAATGTGGGGATAAATTTCTCCCGACCGGCTGGGTTCCCAAATTAATGAATAACTGAGCTGGTCAGTTTCCAGTTCCAGGGCCAGCATGTCGGCACGATCAGGATACAGCCGCCCCACAACCCGCATCAGCTGTTCCTCATCCTTTGAGCAGTGTACAAAACCCTCGTCGCCCAGGCTGGGAGGGCGCCACTGGCTCTCTCCCCGGACCGACTCCCAGTCAGGTCCCGTAATCAGGTGAAAAATCCTTGCCATATTCACCCTCCTGGAGCAACCGGAGTTCCCTGCATCAATGAAAAGCTTATATGAAGACTAGCATATGCGCCGCAAAAGAAAAACCGCCCGGCAATGCCGGGCGGTAGAAATGTCTGAGGCCGATTGGTTGCCAACCGGAATGAAGCCGCCTTACATGTTTGTTATTTCTGCTCCATAAGGAAGGCAACCAGCGCATCCACGTCTTCATCGGTCAAGCCTGCGGTCAAAGCGGGCAGCATCAGGCCCGGCACCGCCCTTTCAACTCCCTCGGCTATATAGGCTTCCGGGTCGGTGATGGACTGCCTCAAGTAGTCCTCCGCCGATACTCCTGGCTGACGGGTTGCTGCATCGGTGCCGATGTGGGTCAGGTCGGGGCCCAAAAGACCGGTGGCGCCGGACACCGTATCAATCGTATGGCAGGTGAAGCAGGCCGTAGCGGCTCCCTGGCCCTGCCCGGTGAGGAAAATTTGCTGGCCGATAGCCACCAGTCCACCGGCTGCCGGGGCTGTCACGGGTGCCGGGGTTTCGGCTGCTTCCGAGTCGACCGGGGCAGCTACAGGTTCAGCGGGAGGCGCAGTCGCAACCCTGTCCTCCAGGCAGCCGCCATGTTCATGGTCAAGGGTACAGGGCTTGGCATGGTCGTCGGCATAGCTGCGCTGCGAGGGAGTCCAGGCTGTGAACAGGCCCACCAGGGCAAGAACAACCGCGAAACCCAGGGCCAGGCCGCCCAGGAATACCCAGGTCAGCAGCCGGTTATCGAACTTCAGGTGCATGTAGAAGAAGATAACGGCGGCAAACTTTATGGCCGACAAGATGGCCAGAGGAGCAATCGTCCAGCCCGCGCCGCGGAAGTCCATGGGCAGGATTATCACGAATTCAACTATAGTTACGACAAACAGGAATATGGCAATGCCCACATACTGTTTGAGCGTAGGGTGGCGGGATTCGTGAACCCCGGGGTCGCTGCTCATGCGCCGTTTCTCCTTAGATCAGCCCCAGAAAGCCGGTGATCGAATGCGGGACCAGGGACGGGTCGCCGGCCGGGCCGGTGTCGAACCCGCCAATAAGGTACAACAGGGTGAAGATTACTATCCAGACGATATCGACGAAGTGCCAATACAGGCCGGCCAGTTCCACGTCCAAAGCCGTCTTCGGCCCCAATCGTCCCTTCTTGGCAACCCAAGCCAGCCCCAGCAGCCACACTATGCCCAACGTCACGTGGGCGCCGTGGAAGCCGGTCAGGGTGAAGAAGGTCGTACCAAACAGGTTGGTGTCGATGCGCAGACCTTCGGTCTTGAACAGGTTGAACTCGTAAACCTGGAAGCCGATGAAAATTGCCCCAAGGAACGCCGTTGTCAGCAGCCAGAAAATTATCGCGCCCTGCCGGTCCTCGTTGGTCGCGGCCAGCGCCCGCACCATGGCGAAGCTGCTGCACAGGAGCACGAAGGTGCTGATGGTGGTGATGGGAACATCGATGATGTCCACCGGGTAGGGCCCCACCAGGCTCTGGCCCCGATACACCATGTAGGTAGCGATAAGAGAGCCAAAGAACAGGCAGTCCGACGACAGGAACACCCACATCAACAACTTGCGGTTGTTGATGCCCGTTGTTGTGGGGTGCTCCTCCTCGGGAGCGTGATGGCTTATTTCCGTTTGGTGGGCCAACTCTACCCCTCCTGGTGATCAGGTTCAGCGGGACTTTGAACCGCTCCGCCGCAGAAGGGGCAGAATCGGAAAGCTCTTGACAACTCATTGCCGCAGTTGGAGCAAACGAGCCTGACCGTGTGCGTTGCGCCACCAGGGCGTTCCATTACCGCTGCCGTTGCGGTGACGGCGTGAGGCTCCATGCCGTGGCCACCCCCAACATCGTGGTCTCCTCCGGCATGCTCCCTGGTCGGTGGCTCATTGGCCCAGGCAATTATTCCAATGAAGCAGATAATGCCGCCGATGAACGGGATCGGGAACCGTATATAGTCCCACCCGGTGTCGAACAACATACCCCCCGCCAGGATGAGGACGCCGATAGCGGTAACCAGCGGCCAATAAGAGGGGTCCGGCATGTGGATGGTGCTGGGATCTACGTAAGCTTCAGGCTCCGTTATCGGGCGGCCTTCCGCCGCGGCCCGGCGTTTCACAATCCAGTAGTGGTCGAGGCCCTCTACCTCGGGAATTTTGGCAAAGTTGTAGGTCGGTGGCGGTGATGCAATGCTCCATTCCAGGCCTGGCGCGTCCCAGGGGTCGTGACCCGCGTCGGGTTCCTTGCGCAGGCTGATCACCAGGTTGACTATGAAGAGCAAGGTGCCCGCGAACAGCACCAGGTAACCCAGGGAGGCCAGCATGTTCAAGCCGTCCCAGCCAAACTCACTGGTGTAGGTGTAAATCCGGCGGGGCATTCCGTTCAGGCCCAGGTAGTGCATCGGGAAGAAGGTTACGTTCATACCGATGAAATACAGCCAGAAGTGGAGCTTGCCCAAACCTTCATGGAACAGCTTGCCGGTCAGCTTGGGGAACCAGTAGTAAACTCCGGCGAAAATGCCGAAAAGGGCGCCGCCAAAGAGGACATAGTGGATGTGGGCAACGATGTAATAAGTGTCCTGCTGCTGATTGTCCGAAGGGGCTACCGCGTGAGACACGCCGCTCAGGCCGCCCACAATGAACAGGGCCACGAAGCCCAGGGCAAACAGCATGGCCGACTTGAGGTCAATCTGACCGCCCCACAACGTACCTATCCAGTTGAATATCTTTACGCCCGTCGGCACCGCTATCAGCATGGTGGTAATCATGAACACGGACACGGCAACCGGGCCCAGGCCCACCGTGAACATGTGATGGCTCCAGACCGCCCAGCCCATGATGCCGATAACCACGCCGGAGAACACCACCACCGGGTATCCGAACAGGGGCTTCCGGGAAAAGGTGGGCAGCACCTCCGACACGATACCCATGGCGGGCAGAATCAAAATGTACACTTCCGGATGACCGAACACCCAGAACAAGTGCTGCCAGAGGATGGGGTCTCCGCCGCCCTCGGGGACGAAGAAGTTGGTGCCGAAATTCCGGTCGAAGGTCAACTCAATCAGGCCCACGGTAATCACCGGGAAGGCGAGCACCAGGAGGATTGAAGTAACCAGCGTCATCCAGACGAAGAGGGGCATCCGCATGAGGGACATGCCGGGGGCCCGCATGTTTACTATGGTTACGATGAAGTTGAAGGCCGCGGCCAGGGACGATACGCCCAGCACCTGCAGGCCCAGCGCCCAGTAGTCGAGACCCTGGTTGGCGCTGAAGGGCTTTTCCGTGAGGTTGGCATAGGAGAACCAGCCCGCATCGGGGGCCTGGTTGGTCAGAAAGCTGGCGTTAAGCAGAAGACCGCCAAACAGGAACACCCAGTAACTGAAGGCGTTAAGCCGGGGGAAGGCCACGTCTCTGGCGCCGATGGCCAGGGGAATAACGAAATTGAAGAAGCTGGCGCTCAGCGGCATTATCACCAAGAAGATCATGGTGGTGCCGTGCATGGTGAACATCTGGTTGAAAGTTTCCGCACTGACCAACGTGCTATCAGGCACAGAAAGCTGCAACCGGATTATTCCCGCCTCGATCCCGCCAAGAAGCAGGAAAATAAAGGCGGTCGCACCGTAAAGAACGCCTATTCGCTTGTGGTCAACCGTCGTAATCCAGCTCCACAGTCCGGACTGACTGGCTGGCCGGCCAATTACATCGGTTATCGTGGCCATTTGATGCCTCCGCGGCTCCCTTCCACCTTGTCGAATACCTGTTTGGTCAAGTTTACTTCAAGCTAAGCAAGTATTCCAGCAAGGATGAAATCTCGGTTTCACTCAGGTTGGCCTTTCCATCGGATGTCTGGTAGATGGCGGCCCGCTCCGACATGTAGTTGCCGGGCTTGACGTCTTCCGGATCTCTCAGCCACTGCCGCAGGTTCTGACGGTTCAATTCCACCAGGCCGGCGCCAAAGCGTTCGCGGGTGGCCAGGTCGGTCAGATTGGGACCTGGGGCAATGCCGGTTTCGGTGGTCATGAAGCTCTGTACGCGACTTGCAACAACCTCGGGCGCGTCCGAACCGGTGGCGGTGTGACATACGACGCAACCGCCGGTGCTGTTGAATACCGTCTGACCGGCCAGAGCCTCGCCCGACAGGGTCGGGGGCTCGCCAAAGCTCTCCGTCCAGGCCAGGTAATCTTCCTGGGGCAATACCTGGACGAGGAATCTCATCTGCGCGTGGGCAATGCCGCAGAACTCGGCGCATTGACCATAGAAAGTGCCGGTCTCATCCGCCTGGAACCACATATAGTTTTCGCGGGTGGGTACCAGGTCAATCTTGCCGGCCAGCTTGGGAATCCAGAAACTGTGAATCACGTCGTCGCTGCGCAGGTTAACGCGAATGGCCCGGTCCACGGGCACCCGCAACTCGTTGGCCGTGGTAATATACTTGCCCTTGCCGTCGGCGTCAGGGTATTCAAACTCCCACCACCACTGGTGGCCTACCGCCGTAATTTCGAGCGAGTCGGAGCCGGCGGGGGGCTGGTCCAGGTCGAACAGGGTGATGGTCGACCAGATACCCAGAGCGAGAATCAGTATGGTGGGAATGATCGTCCAGGTGATTTCCAGCGCCGTGTGCCCGTGGGTCTGGGGGGGCAGTTCATCCTGGCCGGGGCGCCGCCGGAACTTGATGACGGCATAGAGAAGGACGCCCTCCACCAGAACGAAGACGACGACCATGACCCAGAGAAGTACGTTGAAGAGAAGCAGCTGTTTTTCTGCTACCGGACCCGATGTTCCGAAGGTGGACTGCTTGGCATCCGGGGCGCAGGCCATAACCAGGAGGAGGATGGCCGTGAAACCCAGCAGGAAGAGGTGTTTCCGTGAGAAGGTCAGCCGCTTGGACATAAGTGTGGTCTTGCCTTTTTTATCCCCGGCCCGAAGGGTCTGGGAATCTGCGCCTCGGAAGGGCAAAAGCCCCATTTGCCAACTCCCTTTCTTACTTCGCCGCGCGCTCAACCGCGGAGTATGTGCAAAATTTCACTAATGCAAGACATTACCACAGGCTCAAGGCAGTGTCAACGGAAATTGAACCCGACCGTGCCCTTTCCATATCTGCAAGACCAAGCCGTTGGCATGGGTGCGCTTTAGCAAGGCGCCACCCCCATCCCAATCTTCCCCCATCAAGGGGGAAGGAACTCTGAAGCAGCATCTAGTACCCGGTGGCGGCGCCCACCATTACCGCGACAAACAGCAACCCCAGGTACAGGAGGGAATACAGGTACAGCTTGCGGGCGTTGGCAGAACTTTCCTCCTGCCGCAGGCGCCACGCCAGCCAGATGAAGATTCCCCCAAGGACCAGGGCGGATGCTCCGTACACCCAGCCTACCGCGTCGGTAACGGCAAACATCAGGGTCACGCCCACCAGCACCAGGCTGTACAGGAAGATTGTAGATACGGTGAAGCCGCGGGAAGCTACCACCGACAGCATGGGCACATTGGCCCGCTCGTAGTCCTTCTGGATGAGCAGGGACAGGGCCCAGAAGTGGGGCGGAGTCCAGAAAAAGACGATGGCGAAGAGGTACACCGACGGCAGTTCAACTGTCCCGGTTACCGCGGCCCAACCCACCATTGGCGGTATGGCTCCGGCAGCCCCGCCGATGACTATGTTGTGGGGCGTGCTCCGCTTCAGCCAGCGGGTATACACCAGCACGTAGAAGAGGGTGGCCGCCAGGGTGAGAGCAGCAGCCAGCAAATTGACCCATAACGCCAGTATGGCAAAGGCAATTACGTTGAGCGCGACACCGAAAACCAGGGCGCTGAACGGGGAAATCCGGTTGCTGGCCACCGGACGCTGCCTGGTGCGCCGCATAATGCCGTCTATGTCCCGGTCGTAGTGGTGATTGAGGGCGTTGGCGCCGCCGGAAGCCAGGGCGCCGCCCACCCAGACCAGGGCCATCAACGCCAGGGAAGGCAGGCCGCCGGCGGCCGTATGGGCCTGGGCCAGGAACATGCCGCCAGCCGCAGTTACCAGCAGCAGGAGAATTATCGGGGGCTTGGTAAGGGTTATGTAGTCGTTGATTACCGTCATGGGCGTCCGCCTGCCAACTGCCCCATGGATGTCCGCCGCTTCAATCTCTGCTGCCGGTTGCTGTTCGGTCATTGTCATTTCGCCTGGCGCTCCGGTTTTAGCCTTAGTCCGATTCTTGAGAGGTTGCCGTCGTCCTCGGGTCCGGCCCCATGTATGCACTTTGCAGCACGACCTGATTGTCGGGTTCCCTCACGCGGCAGACCAGGGCAACGGTTACCATTATGCCCCAAAGGGCGGTAGCCAGGCCAATGTGGTAGGCCCGTATGGCAACCGGAAAGTTGCTCCAGATGGCTACGGCGCCGATGAACACCTGGGTGAGGAGCACTACTATGCCCATGTAGGAAAGGACCATCAACACCATTCCGCCGGAGAATAGGCCCTGCCGGCCCAGGCGGGCCCCGCGAATGAGGGAATAAATTATCAGGAGTCCCACCACGGCGGCGACAACACGGTGCAGCATGTGAATGGTCTGCAAATCGGTTGAAGGCCAGAAGGAACCGTCACAAAGGGGCCACTGGGGGCAGGCTGCCAACGCCCCGGGCGTCGCCGTCACGTAGGAACCGGACAACAGCAGGGCGTAGGTGGCAATGGCCGCGATTCCCGCCAGTAACGGGAAGGCGCTGCCAGGACCCGGTTGAGCGGTTGTGGCCCCGGGTCCGCCGCCCGTTGCCGCCGTTTCAGTCGCCGCAGCATCCCCGGCAGGGTTGGAAGAAGCCAGGTCCGCGGGCCGCAGCTTGTAAGTGGCAACGGCGACCAGGATCAGGCACGCGAACAGGGCCTGGGCCAGGGCCATGTGCGCCGCCACCACGTGGCCGGGCAGTTCGGTCAACACGGTCACCCCGCCCAGTCCGCCCTGGGCCAGCAGCAAGATCACGGAGATTCCGGAGGGTATCAGCACCGAACGCACCTGCCGGTACCGCAAGAGGGCAATCAGGAATGTGCCGAAGACCAGGGGACTGACAATGCCCGAAGCAACCAGGCGATGACTGTACTCGATTATGTCTTCCTTGGTGAGGGGAGGAATCAAGCTGCCGTCGCACAGGGGCCACTCGCCGCCGCAGCCAAGTCCCGAACCGGTAACCCGGACAATTCCGCCCAGCACAATCAACGCAAATGTAGCAACCACCGAGGCCAGGGCAAATCTGCGGAGCCACAGCCCGGGCCTGTTTTCGCTATTAGTGAGTACGGTGTATTCGTTGGTGTGAACTATGGTGTCGCCTGGGCTTCCGCCGCTGCCGGCAGAGCCTCCGGCGCCCGTCGGGGGTATCACTTGGGACTCCCGCAAAAAAGATTGTGATATAATTCACCATGTTATCATGTCAAAGGCAATTCGGGTAGAAGGCCTGGTAAAGCGGTACGGCAGTTTTACCGCGGTGGACAACGTTTCTTTCGACGTGAGGGAAGGCGAAATCTTTGGCATCCTGGGCCCCAACGGGGCGGGAAAAACGACTACCCTGGAAATCATCGAAGGCTTGCAGCTTCCGGACCAGGGCCAGGTCAGCGTCCTGGGCAAGGACATCCGAAAGGACGCCAACCGGATAAAGGCCCAAATCGGCGTTCAACTCCAGTCCTCGGCATATTTTGGCTTCCTGACCCTCCACGAAATCCTGGCCCTGCTGGGCAGCTTTTACCCCCGGCGAGTCTCCCCCCCTGAACTGCTGGAAATGGTGGGCCTGGCGGACAAGGCCAGGAACCGCATCAACCAGCTTTCCATCGGCCAGTCCCAGCGTTTCACGGTGGCGGCGAGCCTGGTCAACGACCCTGACCTGGTAATTCTGGACGAGCCCACCACGGGCCTGGATCCCCAGGCCCGCCATAACCTTTGGGAGTTGATCGCCGCGATCCACGCACGGAACGTTACGGTGGTATTGACGACCCACTACATGGAAGAGGCGGAACTGCTGTGCCAGCGCTTGGCCATAATGGACCGGGGGCGAATCGTCGCTATAGACACCCCGGGGGACCTAATCAGCCGAATAGAAACGACCTATACGGTCAAGCTGGAGTCGGCGCATCCCCTGGACGACGACCAGCTTTACGCCCTGCAGAAGGGCGGCCACCTGGAACGGTTGAGCCCCGAACAGCAGGAGCAACCCCAGATGTCCAATTCCTACCTGCTCCGCCTGGACCGGAACCCGGAGGCCCTTAACCGGGCCATGGACGGCATTGTTAACAGTGGCATTTCCTTGAAGCACCTGGAAATCAGGCCGGCCACCCTTGAGGACGTTTTCCTGGAACTGACCGGGAACGAGTTGAGGGATTAACGATGCTTGCCCTTACCATTGCCAATCTGAAGATGATGGTCAGGAACCGGCAGACCACCTTCTGGGCCCTGTTCTTCCCCCTGGTGCTGGTGGTGGTATTCGGGCTCTTTGACTTTACCGCGGCAAGTACATCGGATATAGCCTTTGTCGACGCTGCCGATAATCCCGCGTCCCAACTGTTTATCGGCTCCTTTGGCGAACTGGAGCAAAGGGGGTTGCTCCGGCGTCAGGAAGAGCCGGCAAGCCTGGAAGATGGAAGGCGGCTAGTGGCGGACGGTGACCTGGACTTTCTGCTGGCAATTCCACAGAACTACGGCACAAGCCCAGCGCCCGATCAGCCAGTTCCGGTAGCTCTACTTGTCGGAGGCGAGGGAGAGGAGCGGAACCAGCTAATAATTGGAATTGCGCGTCAGGGCGTACAGACCTCCACAGCTATGCAAGCCGCCAACTCAGGTGCGAATGACCAGCAGCCGGCGGTTATGCCCGTTGGGGCCACGGCGGATTTAGTGCAGACGGAGCGGCTGGCAACCCAGTCAGCCACCTACTTTGAACTCGTGCTGCTGGGCCTGGTGGCAATGGGTATCATGACCCACGCCACCATTTCCATAGCCGTACGCATCAGCAATTACCGCAACCTTTCCATCCTGAAGCGGATGCTGGTGACTCCGCTGTCCATCTGGAAGTTCTTCGCAGCCGAAGTAACGGCACAACTGTTGCTGGCAATAGTCCAGGCTGCGGTTATCCTGGCGGTGGGCGTGTTCGTGTTCGGGGCCCAGCTCAACGGGAATGTAATTCACATGGTTCCGGCGGTGCTGCTGGGCAGCGTGGTGTTCCTCAATTTCGGGTTCATAATTTCCGCCTGGGCCAATACCCCGGCGGCGGCCTCGGGCATGGGCAACGTGGTAACGCTGCCAATGATGTTCTTTGCGGGCACTTTCTTTTCCACCTCGGCCCTCCCCTGGGTGCTCCCATACTTCGCCGACGCTCTTCCCCTGGCGCCCATGATTACCGCCCTGCGGGACATTGGGCTGCACGGCGCCACCGCCTGGGAGGTCTGGCCCCAACTGGCGTGGCTGTCCGGTTGGGTGGCCGCCACCGCCCTGGTGGCCGTTCGCGTATTCCGGTTCAGCTAGCGTCTTCAGGCGGTGTCGCCGCCATTCCGGGCAGACCACACTTGACCCAATTCAGGGGCGGCATGGTCAACAGAAGCAAAACGGTTCCCACCCTGCTCCTGGCGCTGGCGCTGGCGTTATTTGGAGGCTGCGATACCGAAGATGCCATGCAAGTCAGGGGCCAGGTTGTGGAGGTAGTGCCACGGAACTTCTCGGAACTGGAGTCACTCCGAGTCCGCGACGCCGAGGGACAGGTATACACCTTTGCCACGGAGGGGTTTGTGGGCTTTACACCCTCTCACGTACGCGAACACCAGTTTCTCGGCCAGTCCTTGCTGGTGACTTACGTGAAGCGGGGGGACGTCCTGCTGGTCCTGAAGCTGGAAGACTGACAGTACCTATCCATCCAGGACCTCTTTTAATGCCGCTTCCAGAACTTCCCCGGGCGTGAACTGCTCAAACTTGGCCCTGACCAGGCCGTCGCCATCCACAATGAAGGTCCAGGGCTCAGTGGGCAGACCCCATTCCTTCACCGCTGGTACTTGCCTGGCAGCAAAGCGGTTGCCTTCGATCAGGTGGGGGTCTTCAAAAACTTCTACGTGGATGAAATTCGCCCGGTCCCGGTAGGTCTCTTTCATGCGGCCCAAGATATCCAGTTGCGGGCCACAGGTGGCGCTGACGCAGAAAGCAGGGGTGGAGAAAAGGACAACCAGGGGCTTGCCTTGCTCCAGGGCCTCGTGCACTGAAAGTTCGTAAAACTCCGGGTCGGGCTCGAAGGCGCTGGTGATGTGGGACAGTTCGCTTGCCTGGTCCGCCGTCGGCGTTACGCTCCTGGGAGCCGGGTCTCCGATGGCAGGCGTCGTTGGCTGGGCCGCGACACGAACGGCGGTCAGGGCTTCAACGACAGTGCCGCCGGCGGCAGTTGCCGTTATCTTTAACTCCCAGAGGCCGGGGTTTTCTTCAGTGGCGTCCCCGGCAACGTCGAAATCTACGGACGCAATGAAAACGCCGCGCCCGCTTTCCTCCGGGGGCCAGGGCAGGAAGGCGGCCGTCACTGCCTGCCGCTCCTCCGGTTCAACGGCGCCGGGCGGAGTGTACCGGGGAACCACTGTGGCTTCACGGGCGTCCACGGGAACGTTGTTCCGGTCCACCAGGGCAAATGAAACCCGGTTGGACCCCCTGGCCAGGTCGGAACTCACCATGAGCGCGCTGTATTCCGGCCCGCCCAGTTCCGGCCCTGGGCCGCCCCCGGACCGGGGAGCAAAACAGGCGGTAATGGAAAGGCAAACCAGGCAAGCAGTTACAATCGACAGGTAGCCGACTGAACGGGAGCGGAAATCAGAGGCAGGCATGGATTAGATCAGGTCTATCTCGACGCACTGGGCGATCAGGTGGTCCATTCGCTGCTCAATTTCCAGGCCGGAGACTATCTGGGCAACGCTTTCCAGCTTTTCCCGGGGCCAGGGCATATCGTCAAACAGGGGCCTCACCCGCCGCATTTCCATGGACAGGTTCCACTCCAGTTCGTTGCCCTGGAATTCACCCGTATACTCGGTCCCGCCGTACAGGGAGACGGTGATCCTGGGAGCAAAGGCCTGCCGGTTGCGGTGACCGACTACCTCCACCTTATTCATCAGGCCACGCACCGCGGCATCGTCATCGCCGGAACCGTCGCCGGGGTCTATACGACCGCGCAGGGGCGGATAGTTCCCGTGGACGCAGGTGTAAGCCGCGAAGTAGTGGGTGCTGCCCACCGCGGGGGCGTCGGCGCTCCGCTCCGGGTTGGGGAAAGCCGGCGACGGGTAGGTGGTCTCCAGCCAGTTCATGTCCACGGTAATCTTCTCGATTTCTTCAATGGGCAGGTTGTGGGACGCCCGTATTTGGGACATCAATTCAATCACCGGGCAGTTGTAGCCGGCCGTGGGGTACAGTTTGGGGGTTACGTGCAGCAGTTCCCACCGCTCGCCCAGTTCCGACACCACCGAATCCAGGGAAACGTGGTCGGGCCCGTCAAAGACGTAGGACAGGTCGCCCCGGTTGTTACCGGTGAAGGCGTTATAGAATCCGGCCGGCCCCTCCAGGGACGTTTCCGATCCCCTGACGTGCTCCCGGGCCAGCAGGGCGGCCATTATCCCGTTGCGGGTGGCGTTGGGTTCGTGGAACAGCATCTCCCGCCCGCCGGAACGAGGCCCCTCCGTGGTGCCGCCGGTAAAGGTGCATGCCAGCGCCATGGTCGTGACCAACTGGTCGACGTTCAGCCGCAGCAGCTTGGCCGTGGCAATGGCCGCCCCCAGCGTTCCGTAAACCGGGCTGGACCGGAAGCCGCGGGCCTGGGTAGACGGGATAAAGTCGCCGGCAATCCTGGCTTCAACTTCGTACCCGGCCGCCAGCGCGGTAATCAGTTCCCGGCCTGTCCGCCGTTCAATCTGGGCCGTGGCCAGGGCCGCGGGGATGATGCAGGGGCCGGGGTGGATCAACATCCGGTAGGAGTCCGACTGGTTGGTGGCGTGCATCATCTTGCTGTTGGCGAAGGCCGCTCCGCAGCGGGTGGCCTTGGCTCCGTCCACCAGAATGGTTGCGCCGTCGGCCCGGCTTTCCTCCAGCTTCACCAGTTCAACGGATGATTTGGCGTGCTCGGTTTCAGCGCCCAGGAAGGCCCCCAGCAGCGCATGCAGCAGCGAAGTCTTGATCTTGTCGGGAACTTCGGCGGGGAGGTTGTCGAATTGAAGGTTGTCCACGAAGCGAGCCAAGGTACGGCTCAGGGAGTCAGCCATAGTGTAGTGCCCTCTACTTAAACGCTAATGTTGCTGGGCGAAATCCAGCCAGACCCGGGCACAGGGCACGGGCATTACGTGCTGGACGAAACCGTAAACACCGGGAAATACCACCCTTCGTCCATTGGGGAACAGGTCGGCCGCATCCCGAAAATCTCCCAGCACCTCTTCGCGCAGGCTGGCGGCGGCCAGTATCAGGGTTGGGGTGTTAACCTGGGGCAGCAGGTGCCGGAGGTCGCCGCCCGCGTTTCGCTGAAAACCGCCCACCACGTGCGCCGGTGTCGCCGACATCTGGGCGGCGTACCAGCGGGTATATTCGGGCGGAACGATTTGCGGGTCCAGGCGCCGGCCAATGGTGTTCTCGACCCAGGCGGCCACGCCTTCCCGTTCGATCAGGTCGGCGCTTTCCGCGTGGTGGGGATCGTCGAAGCTGGTGGGAGAGGTGCAGGCGGTAAGGGTGCGCAGCCTTTCCTGGTGCAGGGTGGCGAAGCGCATGGAGATGGACCCGCCCACCGTCTCACCGACGAGATGCACCCTTTCCAGTTCCAGCTTGTCCAGGAGTTGCTTGAGGTCAGTGGCGAAGTTGTCCACCGACCAGGGATACCCCGGCTCGGGGACAGAGGACTGTCCCATTCCCCGCATGTCAAACCGTACCACTCGGTAGTGCCTGGCGATGACGGGAATCCAGGCGTACCACAGCTTGTGGTTCTTGGCCATGCCGTGGTGGAGGACGACGGTTTCCGGTTCCGACCAGGGGTCGGTGAAGTCGTCCACCTT
Source organism: Dehalococcoidia bacterium (assembly GCA_034422655.1). Classification (GTDB taxonomy): domain Bacteria; phylum Chloroflexota; class Dehalococcoidia; order Lucifugimonadales; family UBA3495; genus Bin22. The sequence continues at coordinate 29,497 of DAOUJN010000028.1, read as the reverse complement.
GTAGAACAGTTGGCAGCCGTCGTCCAGGGTTACGTACATAATCCCCTCTCTTCCACCCGGTTACGCGAACATCCGGCTAGTCGGCGTGGGTGACCACGCCCTCCTCGTTGAAGACGGAGCGGGCAATACGCATGGCGGTTCGGGTGTTGAAGTAGCCGCCATACAGGGTCAACTGGATGAACACTTCCATGATCTCGGCCGGCGTCAGGCCGACCCGCAGGGCGCCGGACACGCGGCGGCGCAACTGGCGGTCGTAGTGGCCCATCACCGTCATGGCAACCAGGGCGCACATGGACCGGGCCTTGGCATCCAGGTGGGGCCGGCTGAAAATGGCTCCCCAGTTGTACTCGTTGATGAGGCGCTCCAGTTGCATTTCAGGGGTGTCCGGGTCTTCGGTATAGTAAATGGTTATGTCGCCCATGTGCTCTTCGTGGACAGCGACGCCCATCCGGTGCAGTTCGTCGGGCTCCATCGTGGTGTCATAAACATTGGTGGGGGCAAATTGTATGCCTCTCTCCTCGAAGATCTCCTTGGCAATAGACATCGCCGTTTCCACGGCAGGCACCCCGGCGTAGAAGGTCATCTGGATGAAGATTTCCACCATTTCTTCAGGACTCATGCCGACGTTCAACGCGCGTTCAATGTGGCGGCGCAAAAGCTGCAGGTGCCCCAGGGTAAGCAGGGCCGAAAGCGTGCAGAGGCAGCGCTGCTTGAGGTCCAGTTCGCCCCTGGTCCAGATGGAGCCGAAAAGGGCCTCATCCACAATCCGCTTGAGATCGGGGGCAAGCTGGTCAATGCCGGGCAGAGTAAAGTGCCGGAAATCTCCCGCGGCCATGGTCTCGCGCATTTCCAGGCCCCGGATAAACCGTTCTTCCAGAGAGGACATACTAGCTCCTTGATATCAATTGGGTAACGGCCCCTGCCGGAACCGCGAAAATATAGATGCCCATATTATATCGCAATGCGAAGTTGCACAGGACAGCGCGTCTGCGATTTAACATTCGCTCGCCATTCAGCCTATTTCACCCGGTCGCTCATTACCTGAACCTTACGAACGGGACATGACCTCTTCGGCAAACCAGTCCAGCCGCTCCAGCGAACGGCTGAGGTCGTTGCCCCGGATATCGAAAATAATGCAACCGACGCCCACGTCCTCGTAGGTCTGAATGTCATGCAGCATCTGCTCGGGTTCACCGGCAAAACGGCGGCGGGCGGCTCCCGGGGGCGTTGTGCCGGCGTCGTACAGGGGAGCCTTCATCGAAACTTCCAGTTCCCCGGGGTCCCGGCCATTGCCCTCAGCATAGCGGTGCAGCAGGGAAATGTTCCGGGCCAGCTCTTCGGGTTCCAGCGGAGCGGCGGGAATGGCCCCTACCGGGTGCCAGCCATCGCCCAGGGCGGCGGCCCGGCGCATGGCCGGCCTGCTCTGGCCGCCAACCCAGATTGGCGGGTGTGGCTTCTGCGCCGGCTTGGGCAGGAAATGGATATTGGAAAAGCGGCAATACCGGCCCTCAAAAGTCGGTTCGTCGCTGGTCCACAGTTCCTTGAAGGCCAGAAGATATTCGTTGGTTACCGCGCCCCGCTCGGCGAAGGGCGGGGAATCCAGGGCTTCGAATTCCTCCTCCATCCAGCCCACGCCGACGCCCAGGGTCAGGCGGCCCTGGGACAAGACGTCCAGGGTAGCCAGAATCTTGGCCGCCAGCAGCGGGTTGCGATAGGGGACGATCATGACGCTGGGGACCAGGCGGATGTTGCTGGTAATGCCCGCCAGGTAAGTCAGCAGGGTCAATTGCTCCAGGTACTCGGCGGCGTCTCCCCCGTGAAATCGCCCGTCGGCGGTGTAGGGGTAGGTCGAATTGACCTCCCTCGGCACAAGGATATGATCGCCGGCCACCATGCAGTAGAACCCCAGTTCATCGCCCTTCCTGGCGATGGCCGCCAGGGGTTCCGGCCTGGCCGTAGGGCCGCTGTTGGGCAAATAAAATCCGAACCGCATTGCGGGCCTCCGGGTGAAGCTGCTGCCTAACTATAATCCCGGCGCTTCGGGGTGTCCAATGGCACGCTCTGATCACTCGCCCTGGCAAAAGAAAAACAGCCCGGCGGATTCTGCCGGGCTGTCTTACAAGCGAAGCTGGGGCCCTGGCGGCCAGCCGGACGCTTAGGCGTCGGTGGAGCTGATCTCGAAGTGCTTGACCCAGTATTCGCCGCGGTAGAGATGTTCCATCTCACGGGCTACACCCTGCCGGAACTCGCCGGTCTCGTAGTTGCGCAGGTCGTCCAGGGTCTCCCAGATGCTTACGCTGATACCCTCGTCCGGGTCTTCAGTGCTGCGGAGCAACTGCCGTTCCTTCAGGCCCTGGATGTTGCTGCCGGAACCGGCCAGCCGTTCATGATAGTGCCTTTCGTACTCTTCCCAACTCCCGGGGCGCAGCTTGCCCCAAACCATCCTGATAAACATTAACGCTTCTCCTGTGTAGGACCGATTTGATACCCGGCCATTGGATGACCGTCTCCTTTACATGATAACACTATGACGAAGCGCTTTGGCACTTTGCCTTCGAAATGTTTGTGAATAAGCATGAAGCAAGAGTGGCGTCCGGCAGGATGGTAGCCGGCATTCCGCTGGGATCAGAGGCATGTCAGGCGAGCACTCGATAACGGTAGCGCGACAGGACCAGGTCGTTTTCATCAAACCTGGAAAAACGGAGGGGCGACAGGTCAACCGACGACGCCTGGCCTTCCAGGACCAGTTCAGCCATGGCCTGGCCAATGGCCGGGGCCAGCTTGAACCCGTGGCCGCTGAACCCAACCATGCAGTAGAGGCCCTCAATCCCCGGAACCCGGTCCAGGATTGGATGCCAGTCCGGCGTGGTTGTAAACAGGCCCGACCACCCGCCCCGTAGATAGGACTGGTCCATGGCCGGCATTCGGCGGACCACCCGATCCATCGCCCTGGCTGCGGCGGCCTGGTCAATGCCCTCGTCGTAGTTGTCCAGTTCCACCTCGTCTTCCTCGAAGCCGATCATGGTCAGCGTGGAGCTTTCCGGGCGGAAGGAAAGGGACTGGGCGATGTCGCCTACAATGGGGTGTTCGGGCAGCAGGCCCGGCGGCCGGGTTGCCAAAGCTACCTGGTGCCGAACCGGAATCAAGGGAAATGCCACACCCGTGCCGGCCATGAGACCGTTGGCCCAGGGTCCGGCGGCCACCACTGCCACGGGCGTTTCCACCCGGCCCTGCCCGGTCAGGACCGCGCGCACTCTACCGCCGTCGATTTCTATGCCTGTGGCCGGGGAGCGGGTAACGATTTCGGCGCCAAGTTCCCGCGCCCTGGCTGCAAAGGACGTGGTAACCAGGTAAGGGTCGGCATAGCCCGACTCGGGTTCCCAGGCAAAACTCTCCCCTTCGTAGGTCCGAATCATTGGGGCCAGGTCGCTGAGTTCGTCACGGGTAATCAGTCCCGCGTGGATTCCCAGTTCCTGCTGCATCGCAATATTCAGTTCCAGGCTGGGCCGGTCGATTTCCTCCACTGCAACCAGGTAGCCGGTCTTGACGAAGCCGGAGTCGCCGCCCACCTGCTCGTTGAAATTGGAATAGACCTGGAGGCTGCTCCAGGCCATGGAGGCGGTGATGGGATTGGAGTAATGCATGCGGCAAATGGCCTGGGAACGGCCCGTGGAGCCCGCGCCCAGGACATTCCGTTCCAGGAGCAGGGTGCGGCCTGTGCCCCGCCGGGCGAGGTGGTAGAGCAGGCTGCAACCCATGACCCCGCCGCCGATAATTACGGCGTCGGCAGTGTTTCTCATCATCGCCTCATCTCCCTCCGCAGTTAACCTTGCCTGCGCCGACCGTCATTTCCAATGGCAATGGCGGGGCGCTGGCATGCGTTGATGTCCCAAATTAAACAACCCCCGGCCTTAAGCCGGGGGGTGATCTTAGGTACCTGATTTACCAATGGCTTGCGCCTGCTGCGTCTAGCGGTAGTTGCTTTCCCGCATTGAACTGAAGCAGTCGCTGCAATAAACCGGGCGGTCGCCCCGCGGCCGGAAGGGCACCATGGTGTCGATGCCACACTGGGCGCAGACGGCAGGATGCATCTCCCGCGGGCCTCCCTCGAAGGAGCGCTGGGACTTTCGTGTCTGGCGACACTGAGGGCAACGCCTGGGTTCGTTGGTAAATCCCCGGGAAGCAAAGAACTCCTGCTCCCCCACGGTAAAGGTAAATTCGGCTGCGCACTCCACGCAGACCAAGGTCTTATCTGACAGCGCCAACTGCCGACCTCCATAAAAGAAAATTTGGCCTGGTCGAGGTCATCCGGCGTCAGCGCAACCGTTGCGACTACTCACGGGAGAGAACCTTAACGCATTCCATGAGTGATTATAACAGATAGATTGCCTATATGGAATAACACCCATTAGGCCAATGCGGGCAATTATCATAATCCGCTCGCCGACGTGCATCCATTTCGACAGTGCAGGGGCGACCGGCGCCTCAAACCGGCATAAGAAGGCTTGCGTCCAGCCAAATCGTAACAGGCAGGCCCGCAGGTATGCCCCTACCAGATTCCCAGCCAAACCACCGAAGACGGAGCGCTTTGCATCTTGCAACGAGTATGGACTTGCCACCTTGCAGCGGGTATATTAGGGTGGCTTGAAAACAACTGAAGCATTCGCTTCGGTCCTGGTCAGAACGTGCATAGCAGACGCATATAATAAGAAATATCAGGAGGAAACCAATGAAGGTCGTAAGGCTCAGTTCCGTTCCCACCGAAGAGGCAACCAGCGCGCTGTTCACCGGCAACATCGTAACCCGCCAAGCCCCCTTCGACGCCGGCGACAGCAACAATTTCAACTTCGGCGTGGTAAGCTTCAGCGCCGGTTCCCGCAACAAGTTCCACAAGCACAGCGGCGACCAGATTCTCATCGTTACCGAAGGGACCGGCACCGTGGCCTCCGACGACGAGGAAGTGGAGATCACCGTTGGGGACGTGGTAATCATTCCGGCTGGCGAAAACCACTGGCACGGCGCCCCCGGCGACACTGCCATGGCCCACATCACCGTTACCGTCAAGGGCAGCCAGACCGAGCAGACCGAACCGTAGTCTCATCCGCCAACGAAACTCTTGACAGCAATCAGGCCCCGGCGCCAGTGTGCGCCGGGGCCTTTCTCTGCATCGAATACGGTTGGCGGTGCTGGAAGCCTAGTCGCCGCTGTCTTCACGTTCCCGCAGGTGCCGGGCCAACTGGCTGATTGTCTCGGTAAAGGTCCTTTCGCGGTCGCGGGACTCGGGGAACTCCTCGCCCAGGGGCGTGCTGCCGATGAAGCGGTACATTTCGGCCACTCCCTCGAACAGGTGGGGCGTCATGCCCAGGCCGGCAAAGGTGTCCCGTATCTCCTCCATTTCGCTGACCCAGCGGCGGGACCGGGGCGGCACCGTGGGCAGGTTGCGTTCCATTCGCTGCAGGACTGCCGACTGGCCGGACTGAAACTCCGCCAGCAGGGGCTCGGTCAGGCCCATCAACTCCGCCGCAATAAGCAGTTCAGCGTAGAGAGCCGACGTCCCCTTGGTCATGGCGGCATAGCACATCTTAATGCCGGAAGCCTGACCCACTTCACCGTCCAGCCTTATCACCGTCAGCCCGAAGTCGTTCAGTTGTTCAAACTCGGACGCTTCCTCGCCGGAAGTGTAGAAATGGGGACTGTAGCCCGGTCGGGGCGGCCCGCCGATGATGGAAACGTCGACGAACCTGCCGCCGGCCTCGGTGATTATCGGTTCCATCTCCTGGGTAAGCTGGGGAGCGATGGCGTTGCATTCCGCGAACAGGGTATCCGTTCCCGTGGACTTGATGGCGCCGGCAACCTCCCGACACAGGGTTGGCACTGCCGCCGATACGGTCATGGACATTATCAGGTCCGACTGCTCGACCAGGTTCTCAATGGTCGGCACATCGCGGATACCGGCCTTTTCGGCCAGGGCCCGGGTTCGTTCGCTCCGGCCGGCCAGGCAGGTTATCACGTCCAGTTCATTCTCCCTCAGGCGTTGGCCAACGGCGTGGCCCATGTCGCCCGGGCTCAAGATAGCTACGGTATTGAATGCCATGTACGAAGTCTCCGTGGTTAAATTTGCAACCTGAGGATTATAGCACGGGGGTCGTTATGTAATGTTGAAGACGTTGCCCCTGACAGTTTACGTGGCTGGGCGGTTATAATTGTGACCGCACCAGGTTCTTCACCAACCTTCAAAGGAAACCGGCCCGACACATGGACCAACCGGTGGCAGAAGTAATCGGCTCGGACTCCCGATCCCTTACCGCACAGTGCTATGACCTCTACGGCTCCCCGCAGTTGGGCGCGCTGCTCACCGTGGGAGAGCCAAGGGTGTTTGCGGTGGTGCAGTCCATCCGCACGGAACCGCTGGACCCCGGCAGGCCGGTGCTGGCCCGGGGCAGGGATGCCGGCAGCCTGGAGGAAATCTACCGGAACAATCCCCAGCTTGAGCGGCTGCTGACAACGCGCTTTGAGGCGCTGATTGTGGGCCACGAAATGGAGGACCGCTTGGTCCAGCTACTCCCGCCGGTTCCGCCGCCCATCCATTCCTTTGTCAGCCTGTGCCGACCCGACCAGGTGGTCCGGTTCACGGACAGCCTGGACTTCGTCCGGTTCCTGCTGGATTCGGGCCCGCCCATGGCCGATGAGGTGGTGGTGGCCTGCCTCCGCACCGCGGCCGCCTCACGGTCAGACGGGGACGACTTCATCAAACGGGCCGGCCAGGCCATTGCCAGGGAGTCAGTGGGGGATTCCGCGCGGGTAAGCGCTATTCTCCGGAGGGCGACACTATGACCAGCGGTTTCCCGGTTAACGGGTCAAATGGAGACGGCACTCTGTCCGGCGCGCCATCCATCGGCATGGTCGTAGGCGGTTCGCTGGCCAACGGCGTCGACATCCGGCTGCACCCGTCGGGCAATGTGCTGATAGAGGACGTGAAGGTCGGCGCCTTTGTGACCATTCGCGGCCAGCGGTACCGGTTCTTCGGGGTCGTTACCGACCTGGAACTCAACAGTTCCGACGCCCGGCTGCGCCACTCGCCGCCCGATTCTGACGACCCGGTACTGCTGGAAGTGGTATCCGGCACCATGGCCTATGGCGTGGTATCGGTGCTGCCCAACATGGCCCTGCCCCTGGTCAGCGGCGAAGACGACCGTCCGGTAGCGGCCAAGACTGTGCCGTCCCATTTCTCTCCAGCCTTCCCGGCCACCTCCGAAGACGTGGCCGCCGTCTTCGGACAGGAAGACCAATTTCACTTCTGGATTGGCAATCCCCTGGACATGGATACCAAGGTCTGCCTGGACCTGGACAACCTGGTCCGGCGCTCCTTTGGCGTTTTCGGCAAGAGCGGCACCGGCAAGACCTTCCTGACCCGCCTGCTGCTGGTGGGCATCCTGCAGGGCGGCGGCGCATCGTCCCTCATTTTCGACATGCACAGCGAGTACGGCTGGAGCGGCCAGGACTCGGACCGGGACCGGCAAGTCAAGGGCCTGAAGCAACTGTTCCCATCCCGGGTTTCCACCTTCACCCTGGACGAGGAAAGCTCCCGGCGGCGCGGTTCGTCGCCGGACGAGGTAGTCAGGATTGGCTACAGCGAAATCGAGCCGGAAGACATTGAACTCCTCAAGGACAACCTGAACCTTTCCGACGTGGCCGCCTCCGCCGCCTTCAACCTGAAGCAGCGGTTTGGCAACAACTGGCTGGGCGAGTTCCTCCTGCGCCAGGGGGCCGACCTGGGCGAACTGGCCGACGACCTGGGCGTAAACCGGGCGGCTTTGGGCGCATTGCACAACCGGCTTTCCCGCTTCCAGCGCTTTCCCTTCCTGGAAGACAACAACCGGCATAATGCGGCCGCTACTATTATCGAGCACCTGGAACGGGGCAAGCACGTGGTTCTGGAGTTTGGCCGGTACGGGCGGGACCTGAGCGCCTACATCCTGGTGAGCAACCTGCTGTCCCGCCGCATCCACGACCGCTACGTGGAATTGAAGGAAGCGGCCGAGGGCGGCCAGGGCAGCGACCCCCGGCCCCTGGTAATCGTCATCGAAGAGGCCCACCGGTTCCTCAGCCCAGCCATCGCCTCCCAGACCACCTTCGCCAACATCGCCAGGGAACTGCGCAAATACAACGTAACCCTGATGGTCATCGACCAGCGCCCCGGCAGCATCGATTCGGAAGTGATGAGCCAACTTGGCACCCGCATCACCTGCGCCCTGGACAACGAACGGGACATAGACGCCGTCCTGTCCGGCACCGCCGGCAGCCGCCAACTGCGGGGCGTCCTGGCCCGCCTGGAAGAAAAGCAGCAAGCCCTGATCTTCGGCCACGCCGTCCCCATGCCAGTAGTAGTCCACACCCGCGAGTACGGCACCCCGGAGTCCTACGCCGAACTGACGGCCCGGGCAGGCGTTGGAGCGGTGGAGGTTGGGCCGCCTGGGGAGACAAGGGAAGAACGGGTGGAGCGGGAGATTGATGAGTTGTTTGGGTGAGGGTTTTATCCACGAAGGAGCACGAAGAGATGCAAAATAGATATGTGGGTGATGTAGGGGATTTTGGGAAGTATGGGTTGTTGCGGTGGCTTACTGGGATGACCGGGCCCGAGCCGAACCACGAGCTCCGCTTGGGAGTTGTTTGGCAACTTAATCATGATGATTCGGTAGGCGGAAAGAGAAGAGACTATAGCCAACTACTGAAATGCGACCGTTGGCTATACTTAGCATTGAATCATGCGAGAATATCCCCTAACCCTGCCATACGAATGGTCCAAGAAGGAGGGATATTGCCGGTTAATACTAGATACTTCGGGAATTGTAGATGTGCCCATGCGAATCGCCCGGATTGGCTGGCTGATGCATTAGATGCTACGGAAAATGTGAGATTGGTTTTTGTTGACCCTGACAAGGGTATCAAGTTAGAGGAATACCAAGACAATAACGACAGTCCCCAACACACTTATTTGAGCGATTTGGAACGCTTTTTTAGGAGGGGCAATAGCTTGGTGGTATATCAGCATATCGGTCAGGGCCTTCAAAGAGGGCAAGATGCAAACGACTTCCTAGAGAAGATTCGACGCCCGCTGAGGGACCGACTTAACCCTGCGGAGATTTGGACGCTGCGATGGCACCGGGTAATTCCAAGGGCCTATTTCGTAATTGCTCAGCCGGGTCACGAGGGAATGATCTGGAATCGAATCCATTCTTTTCTAACTTGTCCGCATAGCCTTTGGGGAGAGCCCGTGCAAGCTGGATTCAATACTCCCCACTTTGCTCTAGTGCCTTAAGGTTACAGTCTGTGGATTCCATCACACTTGCCATGCAAACCCTAACCACCAACACCGCAACCACCCAGTTCGTCCGATCTTGCCCCCGCCCCTTGGGCCTCGTCCCCACCATGGGCGCCCTGCACGACGGCCATCTGGCGTTGGTGCGGCGGGCGCGGGAGGAGAACGCTACGGTGGCGGTGTCTATTTTTGTGAATCCCACCCAGTTCGGGCCGCAAGAGGATTTGGCAACCTATCCTCGCGACATGGAGAGGGATTTGGCATTGTTGGAGGCGGAGGGGGTGGACTTGGTTTACGCACCAAGTCCGGAGGAAGTGTACCCGCCGGGGTTTGATACCTGGGTTGAGCCGGGGGCTTTGGGTGAGAGGCTGGAGGGTGCGGTGCGGCCCGGGCATTTCCGGGGGGTGGCGACGGTGGTTACCAAGTTGCTGAACGTGGTGACGCCCGACCGGGCCTACTTTGGGCAGAAGGACGGGCAGCAGTTGGCGGTAATCCGGCAACTGGTGCGGGACTTGGACATGGCGGTGGAAATCGTGGCGGTGCCCACGGTGCGGGACGCCGACGGTCTGGCCCTCAGCAGCCGCAACGCCTACCTGACGGCGGAGCAGCGTCGTGCCGCGCCGGTAATCTACCGGGCATTGACGGCTGCGAGGGAACTGTGGGAGCAGGGCGAGACAAACGCGGAAGCCCTGCGGCAGGCAGTTCGCAAAGTCCTGGAGACGGAGCAATTGCTCGGCGGAATAGACTACGTCAGCGTAGCCGACGCCGCTTCCATGGTTGAGCTGGAGTGGGTTGAGGGGGAGGCCATGCTTTCCACGGCGGTCAGGTTGGGGCAGACCCGGTTGATAGACAACGTGGTGGTTGGCGGTATTCGGGAGAAACCTGATTCTGCGCTCTGAGTGTCCCTAATCTTCCAGACCCGCGGACTTATTCGTTGCCGCCTGTATGGTGGGACTGGCTGCTCCTTTCCCACAAGGCAACGACCTCGTCAACCTCATCGGCGGCCACGTCCCGCCAGTCCTCGATGGCCGAATCGGCAATGGTCGAGCGTTCCTCAACTATGGCCTGGATAACGTCCAGCCGAGGGTCTCTCTCCTCGACCTGAAACTCTTCAATCCTGTGGGAGAGGCGGTGCCAACTGCCCCGGATGGCCAGAAGCCGGCGGACGGCGGAGCGGGCGTGGAGCCGCAACAGGTCCATGGCAGCTTCCCGGGCCGCTCGACGCCCCAGCAGGTAAGAGCCGTAAAGCCCCGCCGCCAGGGAAATAAGCTGCCACAAAGCAGTTTCCAGGGTGGAAAGAGGGCGAAAGGCGGACACTATTATCATGGCCACCGCAAGGGCGATGGCTCCGCCAATGGCGCCAACAATCAGGACCGTTGTTCTGTCCATGCTGCACCACCCTCGCGATTTTCGGGCCAGGGTTACGGAACAGGGAAGAGCCTACTCCTGCACCAACTCCCGGACGGTTTCCGTCATGGATGCCAGCACCGTTTCCCAGTCGCCGACCACGCCGTAGCGGGCTTCCTTGAAGATGTTGGCCTCGGCGTCCTTGTTGATGGCCACGATGGCCTTGGAGCCCGAGCAGCCGGCCATGTGCTGGCTGGCGCCCGAAATGGCGATAGTGATGTACAGGTCGGGGGTGATGGTCTTGCCCGTCAGGCCCACCTGGTAGCTGGCCGGCACCCAGCCCGAGTCCACGGCGGCCCGGGAAGCGCCCACAGCGCCGCCCAGCAGTCCGGCTAGTTCTTCCAGCTTGGAGAAAGGTTCCGGCCCGCCCAGGCCGCGGCCACCGGAAACAACGATGCTGGCGTCCTCCAGTTTCACGCCCACAGCCTCTTCCTTGACCACCTCGATTACCCGGCTGCGCACCAGCGACTCATCCAGGTCCACCGGGAAGGAGACCACCTCGCCCTGCCGCGCCGGATCGGGCTCCAGCGGCGCGTAAACCTTGGGCCGTACCGCCGCCACCTGCGGAGTCTGGTTGCAGCTGACCACGGCCACCGCGTTGCCGCCGTAAACGGGACGGTTGGCCAACAGTTTGCCCGTCGCAGTGTCGGCAGAGATTTCGAGGCAGTCCTGGGCCAGGCCCACGCCCAGCCGGAAGGCCAGCCTGGGAGCCATCTCCCGGCCCTGGTTGGTGCGGGCCACCAGCACAATCGCAGGGTCTGTCTCGCGGCACAGGGTTTCCGCCGCCGCCAAATTCAATTCCACCTGGAATTCGGCCAGCATGGGACTGGTAACCGCGTAAACCCGGTCGGCGCCCTGCTCTACGGCTGTCCTGGCCGGCGCATCCACGGTGTCACCGAAAATGGCGATAGCCAGTTCCTGGCCCAGGTCATCGGCCACCTTCCTTCCGGCGGCCAGAATCTCCTGGGACGCCAGGCTCAGCTCGTCGCCCGCTCTCTCCCCTATAATCAGAACTCCGCTGCCCTCTGCCATGAGGACCTCCATTGTCGAAAAATGAGTGGCCCGGTCGGGGCCCCCCGGCCTCGACCGGCGCGACTACAGGTTGAATCCTGGTAACCTAAAAGAACTTTTCTTCCCGAAGCCGGAGGGCCAGCTTGCGACCCGCATCGACCTCGTCGTCGCCTTCTATAATTTCGCACTCGGTATTGCTGACGGGGACGAACAGGTCGTGCAGCGTGAGCCTGGGTTCCATCTCGCCACCGTCCAGTTCCAGGTCCGAGGCGCTCCAGATGGTGGGCCGCTTGCGGGTGGCCGCCATTATGCCCCGCAGGGTAGGATAGCGGGGCTGACCCAGTTCGTTGCTGACCGTGACCAGGGCGGGCAGCGATGCTTCCACCACCTCGTAGCCGTCGGGAATCAACCGCTCGACCACCACCCGGTCATCCTTCAGTTCCACCTTCTTGCCCAGGGCCACGCAGGACAGGCCCAGCAGTTCGGCAACGCCCAGGGGCACCTGGGCATTGTCCCAGTCGGAGGCCTGCCGGCCGCAGATAATCAGGTCGAAGCCGCCCAGCTTGCGTATCGCCGAGGCCAGCAACTGGGCCGTCTGGAAACTGTCCACCGTATTGTAAAAACCGTCGTCCTGCAACAGGACAAGCTCGTCGGCGCCCATGGAAAGGGGCTTCTTCATCACGTCCAGGGCGAAGGACGAACCGGAGGAGATAACGGTAATGCTGACGTCCTGCCCGTCCTTGATCTGCAGGGCCGCCTCCACCGCGTTCTCATCAAACCCGTTGACCACCGGGGGGATGTTGGGCGGAGTTACCACACGCTTGGCTCCGGAGTCGATTTGAAAGGCGGCCATAGGCATTTCCGGGTCTATGACCTGTTTTGCCAGTACGGCAATTTTGGCTGGCATTTCTGTTTCCTCACGGGAAATTTAGCTATGAAAACCTTGTGAAATGTATCACCAACGGCCTCAGAGTGTCAATTGAGAGTTGCCGCCGGGAAAGACATGGTGGTCCCTTTTCCCAAGTCTCCCCGGCGACTCTCACGGAGCCAGAAAGGGCGCTGCTTCGCTGTTACAATTGCGCGACAAATCGCCATAACGGCGCCCTGGAGTAGCGATGATCCTCTGGATACTTCGGGCTATCGGCTCAATGCTGGCCGGACTGCTCGCCTGCGTGGCTATAGCCCTGCTGCTCTTCCACTTCAACCTGAAAGCACTGCTTAACGACGAACTCTACGCCAATGCCCTGGCCGAGCAGAACGCCTATGAACGACTGTATACCGAGGCGCTCACCGCTCGGAACATCGAACCGGTGTGGGCCGAGCTTTCCGGGGGCACGGACTATTTGACCTCCAGCGACTTGCACAGCCTCATGAGAAGCGTCGCCCCGCCGGAATACTTGCAGGCGCAGACCGAGGCGAACCTGTCCCTCCTCTCTTCCTTTGCCACCGCTGAGTCTGAAGAGCTGGAACTCTACCTGGAAATGACCGGCCCCATTGACCGGATAGTTGCCTCCACGGTGGACCTTATTATCGCCAAAATCCAAGGGGCCCCTTTGGTCAATGACCCGATGATAGCGAGTCTGGCCGACCAGGCCGCGGCGGGCCCTTACTCCCAGGAAATCGCCGCCGCCCTGGAGTACATTTCCACCGGAGGGCTGGAGTCCTATTCAATCACCGACCTCACGGGATTAAGCGAAGAAGCGGCGCTTACGATATTCGACCAGGCAATGGCTTCGGCGCTGGACAATGACCTAATCGACCAGCAATATCGTGATTCCCTCGCTGAGGCAGAACCGCGACTTAGACTGGCTTTCGCAACGGGAGACACCAGGCAATTGCTGGCCGAAGCCACCCGGACCGCGGCCGCTGCGGCCCTTGAAATGGCCCTGGCGGACTTCAGAACCCGGCTGGACAGCGATGGACGCCTGGACCTGGTTCCCATGCTGGCCCGGGGACTTGGCAATATGGACGAGGCCCAGTTCCAGGAAAACGCAACCGCCTGGCGCGACCGGATCGACGAGGCGCTGGCGCAATCCAGGAACCTGGGCCTGACAGCCCTGGCAGCGGCGTCCGGCCTCGTGGCACTGGTCTATTGGGGCCGGCCGCGGCACGCGGCACGGTGGTTTTACCTCTTGCTGGTCATTGGAGGCGGGGCGTCTCTTCTCCTCCTGACCATCGCCAGACTTGCGCTGCCAGGGGTGGCCGACCGCGTGGCAAGCGGCGCCTGGACGGCCGGTCAGTTCGAAGCTGAAGGCCTGATTGTCCTGACCGTGGATATTGCGATTTCGGTCATTTCATCCAGGCTGGCAGCGCTCATGTGGTACGCCGGCGGTGCGCTTGCCGTGGGTATCCTGACTTGGGCCGCATTCCTGGCTTGGGACATCAGATGCCGGAAACGCCAAAGCGCGGAACAAATCCCGATTGAGCCCGACACCGGCGATGAGACAATTGGCTAGAGCCTGCTGCCAATGAAATCAGGGTACCCCCGGATAAATTCCCGGGCGGAAACGGCTCGCCGGCCTTCCAGTTGCAGGGTTTTCAGTCCCAGGACTCCCCCAGCGGTGGCAACGCCAACCGGAACGTCGTCCATTGGCAAGGCCACCACTTCTCCCGTCGCGGCGTCACCATATTGCACCGACCCAGGAAATGCATCTCCGGCGCGAACCTCAACGAGGCGCACCGACTTCTCCTGCCACCGCGTAAAGAGCCCGGGCCAGGGGTTGAAGGCCCGGCAGCGTCGTTCCAGTTCAACCGCCGTCAGTTCCCAGTCGGCCCTCCCGTCGGCCCGTTCCAGCTTACTGGTAATGGTGGCCTGCGTCTCATCCTGCGGGACGGCCTCAAGCTGTCCGCTAACCCAGGGCTCCAGCGTTTCCACCAGCAGATCGGACCCTGCCGCGAACAGGTCAGCGGTCAGTTGGCCGGCTGTCTCCGTTCCGTCCAGGGCGAACTCTCTCTGGGCGATGACGGGCCCCGTGTCCATTCCCTCGTCCAGCAGCATCAGGGACACACCGGTCGCTGACACGCCGTCCAAGATTGACGTAACCACGGGAGAGGGGCCGCGATACCTGGGCAGCAGAGAGGGATGGATGTTCAAACAGCCGTGGGCGGGCAGGTCCAGCACCTCTTTCGGCAGCAGCTTCCCATAGGCCGCCACCACGATCACGTCGGGCCTGAAGTCGGCCAGTTCCGCCCGGGCAGCGGACGACCGGAATGAATTGGGTTGAAGCAGGGGCAAGCCCAATTCGGTCGCCGTAGCCTTTACCGGCGTAAATTCCATCCCCCTGCCCCGTCCCCTGGGCCTGTCGGGAGGGGTGTAGACAGCCGCCACCTGGCAGCCGGGGACGCCGGTAAGCTTCTCCAATACCGGAACCGCAAAGTCAGGCGTACCCATGAACACAATGCGCATCGTGACCCTCTGATTCCCCCCGCTCAAGTTGGTTGCCGGCACCGTCATCCGCCCGAATTCCGGCCCTGCCCAGACCCGCTAACGGGGCCATTATGGCACCCGCCGCTCGCCTGGCACAACGTCAGTCCGGTCCACTCTCCCGGCGCCGAAATCCGTAGAGCGAAAGGCGTCCAGCCGCGCTTCGGGTAATGAAGGCGGAATGTGCCGGGGATTCTTGTTGACAAGGGGGAACCGATATGTTATGAATATTGAAGCCGCTTGGCGGGAATCTGAAAAAGGAGGTGATATGGCATGGAACATAGTTTAGTATGCGGGGGCGATGGTAGGCATCAGTCTGGACACGACGGGGTGAGCCTGACCTAAAGGCACATATCACCTAGAACCCGTTAGTCGGGCCCAGGCCAATGTCTACCATCGCCCCCGGGACCATGAGTTCTTCAGGGCGGTGCCTCTCCAGATGGGCTGGGCCCGAACCCTTTTTATCTCGCTTCACGGCGAGTCCCTACTTCCATTACAGCCGTGGCGACCTGACTTCGTATTTTCTTATTCCGGATACTTTAGCAAGGCGGTACTGCCAACATTTACTACATCGGTATACTAGGTATCCACAATTGACAATGGGTGGCCTGCCTCTTAAAATTACGTGGCAAATTTCATCCCATGTTGGTATTCGTTAGTCTGGAGTATTCATGCTGCGTATTCGGTTGAGAAGAGTAGGCAAAAAGGGTAGCCCGTCCTACAGGATTGTCGTGGCGGATTCCGCCGCGCCCAGGGATGGCGCCTATGTTGAGTGGATCGGCCAATATGACCCAATGGTTGACCCGCCGGCCGTGGTGTTGAAAGAAGATCGGGCCATTTCCTGGCTCAGTCGCGGTGCGCAGCCTTCAGATGCGGTCAAGCGTATCTTTGTCAGGGACGGCATTTACGAGAAAATGAGCTCTCCACAGGAAGAGCCGGTAGCGGCAGAAGAGCAAGCTGAATGAAAGAGTTGGTAGAATACATGGCCCGTTCCCTGGCTACCAATCCGGATGCAGTGCGAGTTACTGAAACCATCGAAGAAGGCCAAGTAATTCTTCGCCTTGAAGTGGCTCCCGAGGACAAGGGCAAAGTGATTGGCAGACAGGGAAGAGTCGCCCAGGCGATGCGAGTCCTGGTCCGCGTCGCGGCAATAAAACAGGGAACCCGGGCGCTCCTGGAGATTGTCTGAAGTCGACCGGCTTTATCAGGCCCATCTCCTCCTCCCTCACCCGGAAGGCAGCCCCTTCCTTCCACTGAAGCGTTAGCCCACATTGACTGACCGCTTGGAAGAAAGTTCCAGCCCCAGGCTTCCCATGGCCGTTGTTGGCAGGGTACTCGGTTCGCATGGCGTACGTGGCGAAGTCCGAGTCCGGGTCATGACGGACCTCCCCTACCGGTTTGACCCGGGACAACAGCTTTTCCTTGACGGTCAACCCCTCCTCATCCAGGACGGTTCCGGCGGAGCCGGCGACACCGTAATCCTCAAGTTCCGAGGCATTGAAAGCCAGGCCGCGGCCCGGGCCCTGGCCGGCCGGGACTTGCTGGCCCCGGCGGATGATGCGCCGGACCTTCCCGACGGCGAATACTTCCACTATCAGTTGATTGGCATGAGGGTTTTCACCGAAGAGGGTGAAGACCTGGGCCAAATCTCCGAGATAATAATTACCGGCAGCAACGACGTTTACGTGGTGACCGGACCGGGCGGCGACCTCCTGCTGCCGGCCCTGGCGCAAGTCATCCTCCAAGTTGACACCACCCGGGGAGAAATGCAGGTCCGGCTGATGGAAGGCCTCCGCTGACTTTCGCGGTCTTGACGATTTCAGGATGGGAATCTCCCCAGAACTGAACAGTTGCCGGAACCGCCCTTACTTTGACCGGGCTATGGGCCGGTGCTAAAATCCAGGCAATACATTTGGAATTTCTGCCAACCAGGTTATCCGCTTCAAACGCCGCCGGATTGAGATGGCAGGGAGGAGTTGAACGGTATGTCAGGACATTCGAAATGGTCAACAATCAAGAGAGCCAAAGGGGCTGCCGACGCCAAGCGAGGCGCCCTGTTCACCAAGCTGGCCCGTGACATTACCCTGGCCACCTCCCAGGGCGGGGGAGGCGACCCCGACATGAACTTCCGCCTGCGCCTCGCCATTGATAAGGCCAAGTCCAGCAACATGCCCATGGACAGCATCAGCCGCGCCATCAAGCGGGGCACGGGGGAGTCCGGCGAGGGAGCCGACAGCCTCACCGAAATTACCTACGAGGGCTATGGTCCCGGGGGCGGGGCCATCCTGCTGCAGGCGGTGACCGACAATCGCAACCGCACCGCTGCCGAGGTGCGTTCCGCTTTCAACAAGGGCGGCGGAAGCCTGGGTGAGTCGGGCTGCGTCGCCTGGAATTTCGAGACCAAGGGCGTCATTACCATCGAGATGGACGACGAAGAGCGGGCCGAGGAGCTTGGCCTGGTCGCCATCGACGCCGGCGCCGAGGACGTGAGAATAGAAGACGGAATCCTTGAGATTCATACCGCCCCGGATACCCTCCAGGCAGCCCAAAAGGCCCTGGAAGATGAGGACGTCGCCTTCACTTCCTCCGACATTTCCCTGGTGCCCAAGGCCACGATAGCCCTGGACAACAGGGCGGCTGAGCAGACTCTACGGCTGCTCGACCTGCTGGAAGACCTGGCGGACATTCAAAAGGCCTATACCAACGCCGACTTCCCACCCGAGGTCCTGGAGCAGTACGGGGCCGCCACCTGATAAATTTTATGGGGCCGCTGACATGCGAGTTCTGGCAATAGACCCGGGCACCATCAAGATGGGCTACGGGTTCCTCACCAGCGAGCCTGCCACCGAGGTGGTGGACTACGGCGTTGTCTCCCTTTCCAGGTACATGGCCATTGAAGAGCGCCTCTTCCAGTTGTTCACCCACGTCGGGAACATGATCAGCGTGTTCAATCCCGACGCGGTGGCAGTGGAGCAACCCTTCGTTGGCCGTGGCGACCGCCAGTTCATTGGCCCGGCCATTGCCGTGGGCCAGGCCCAGGCCCTGGTCCTGATTGGCGCCGCCAGCGCCGGCATTCCGGTCCATCGCTACAGTCCCGCCGAAGTAAAGCGGGCCGTGGCGGACTACGGCGCCGCCACCAAGGACCAGATGCAGCGCGCCCTGGCCGCCACCCTCGGCCTTGACACCCTGCCGGATTCCGACGCCGCCGACGCCCTTTCCGTGGGCCTCTGCCACCTCATCCACAGCAGCCGGCAAACGGCCCTGGCCCGGGAGATAAAGCCCGGCTCGGAACGCTAGGGAGCGGACCGACCATGATTGCGGGCGTCAACGGCCTGCTGGCGGCGGCGGGTGACGACTGGGTGCAGGTAACCGTAGGCGGTGTCACTCTCCAGGTGCAGGTTCCCGCTTCCGAGATACTGACGCTGGGCCCCGTGGGGAGCCAGGTCCGGTTGTTTACCCACCTGCGAATCCGGGACGAGCATCCTATCCTGTACGGGTTCACGAGCCAGGCAGCCCTGGACCTGTTCCTGGTAACCCAGGGCGTCTCCGGCGTCGGGCCGCGACTGGGACTGGCGCTGCTTTCGGGGCTGGGCGCCACGGGTCTGCAACAAGCCATCGCCCTGGGGGACTCGGCCAAACTGAGCGGCGTATCCGGCGTAGGCCGCCGCACCGCAGACCGCATCATCCTGGAACTCAAGGGCAAGATGGACGGCGTGGAGGTTGACGTGCCTGAGAATGGGACCCACTCAACCGACAACGAGCTAATCGAAGTGCTGCAATCCATGGGCTACACCACCACCGAAATCCGCCGCGTACTGGCAACCCTGGAACGCTCCCCCGGCCTCACGGTGGAGGACTACTTGCGGCAGGCGTTGCAGTTGATTGGAGGGTGGTGATACCTGCCGGTGCACGGCAATTTTATCCACGAATAGGCGCCAATTTGCACGAATGGACCTTTTCGGAATGGAATATAGGTAAAGGTTCCTACCTGTTCGAGGATACGTGGGAGAGCTATTATGATGTCCAGCGTTGAGGAAATTAAGGGGGCAATTCTATCCCTGCCGGCAGAAGAATACCTACAATTGCGTCAATGGTTTACCGACCTGGATTGGGCGAAGTGGAACAAGGAGATTGAGGCAGATGACGCGGCAGGAAGGCTGGACCCCTTGGTTGCCGAGGCCCTAGAAGCCAAGGAGAACGGTACGCTGCAAGAACTTTAGATGCACCGCACGACGCCGCAATTTTGGGATTATTTTGAACTTCTTCCGGAGCCTGTACAGCGAGTTGCCCGACAGAATTTTGCCCTACTCAGGGCGAATCCAATGCACCCGTCGTTGCATTTCGGTAGGGTAGGCAGATTCTGGTCCGCTCGAATAGGAGCAGCCTACCGTGCCCTTGCAGTGGAGAACGAAGGGGTTTATATATGGTTTTGGGTGGGCGGCCATGACGAATACACTCGAAGGATAAGGCAAGGATAGATCAAACTCCGAAACAGCGTAGTTCGTACCCTATCGTAGATTATTGAATAAGGTTATAGCCCATGCCTGATTTTCAACTGGCTTCCGACTTCCAGATGACGGGCGACCAGCCCCGGGCCGTGGAACGCCTGGCCGACGGCGTGAAGGATGGCCTGGTCCACCAGACGCTGCTGGGCGTTACCGGCAGCGGCAAGACTTTCACCATGGCCAACATCATTCAGGAAGTGCAGCGGCCCACTTTGGTCATCGCCCACAACAAGACCCTGGCCGCCCAGCTGGCCACCGAGTTCAAGGAGTTCTTCCCCAACAACGCCGTCGAGTACTTCGTCTCCTACTACGATTACTACCAACCGGAGGCCTACGTTCCCCGCACCGATACCTACGTCGAGAAGGACGCCAGCATCAACGAAGAACTGGACAAGCTCCGCCTTTCCGCCACCACTTCCCTGCTTACCCGGCGGGACGTGCTGATCGTTGCCTCGGTATCCTGCATCTACGGCTTGGGTGATCCCCAGGACTACTTCAACCTGGTGGCCCAGGTAAGGGTGGGCGAGATACGGGAGCGAACCCGGCTGCTGCGCCAGTTAATCGAGATGCAGTACGAGCGCAACGACATGGAACTGTCCCGGGGGAAGTTCCGGGTGCGCGGAGACGTTCTGGAACTGGTGCCGGCCTACGAGGAAGTTGCCACGCGCATCCAGTTCTTCGGCGACGAGGTGGAGCGCATCGTTACCCTCGACCCCCTGACCGGCGAACTGCTGGGCCAGCAGCAGGAAACGGCCATCTACCCGGCCAAGCACTTCGTCACCAGCAAGGAAAAGCTGGCCCTGGCCTGCGAGGACATTCGCGTGGAATTGGCGGAGAGGCTGGCCGAACTAAAACGGCAGGAGAAGGTGCTGGAGGCCGCCCGCCTGGAAAGCCGAACCCACTACGACCTGGAGATGCTGCAGGAAACGGGATTTTGTGCCGGGGTGGAGAACTATGCCCGCCACCTTTCCCGCAGGGATGCCGGCACGGCGCCTCATACCCTGCTGGACTACTTCCCTGAAGACTACCTGCTGCTTGTGGACGAGTCCCACATGACCCTGCCCCAGGTAAGGGGCATGTACCACGGCGACATTTCCCGTAAGCAGACACTGGTGGACTATGGCTTCCGCCTGCCTTCCGCCCTGGACAACCGGCCCCTGAACTTCGGCGAGTTTGAGCGGCACGTAAACCAGGTCATTTTCGTTTCCGCCACTCCCGGCCCATACGAAATGGAGCACAGCACAACCATAGTGGAGCAGGTTATCCGGCCCACCGGTCTGCTGGACCCGACCATTGAGGTCAAGCCATCGGAAGGGCAGATTGACGACCTGCTGCAGCAGATCAAGCTGCGGGTAGACCAGCGGCAGCGCTGCTTGGTTACCACCCTCACCAAGCGAATGGCGGAGGAATTGGCGGACTTCCTGTCGGAAATGGGAGTCCGCAACCACTACCTCCATTCCGACATTCACACCCTGGAGCGGGTGGAAATCCTGCGCGACCTGCGGCTGGGCGTTTACGACGTGGTGGTGGGCATCAACCTGCTGCGGGAGGGCCTGGACCTGCCCGAGGTGAGCCTGGTAGCCATCCTAGACGCTGACAAGGAAGGGTACCTGCGCTCCACTACCTCCTTGATCCAGACCGTCGGCCGCGCCGCCCGCCACGCCGAGGGCCACGTAATCATGTACGCCGACCGCGTCACCGACTCAATGAAGTTCGCCATCGACGAAACGAACCGGCGCCGTGGAATCCAGGACATTCACAACCGGGAAAACGGTATCGAGCCCCAGAGCATTCAGAAGGCGGTCCACGACATCACCGAGACCATCAAGGGAATCGGAGAGAACCGGGCCAGCTACCAGGTCATGCGCCAGGAAATGTCCCGGGAGGACATGTTCCGGGTGATCAAGGACCTGGAACTTCAAATGAAGGACGCGGCACGGAACCTGGAATTCGAAAAGGCGGCCCAGGTAAGGGACGAAATCTACGAACTGCGGCGGATACTTGCTGCCGAGCAGAGAACGCTGGCGGGGTAGGGCAAGGCCGGTTACATGCAGGAAGCGATGCCGTAGTTTGTATTCCTTTCCGCAAGACTCTGACCGAGGTAATGTCTAATGAAGTCCGGGTATACCGCGTTGATTCAGCAAAGGGGCCGATGGTGGGTAGGCTGGGTGGAAGAAATACCGGGAGTCAACAGCCAGGGAGAAAGCCGTGACGAACTGCTGGCTAACTTGCGCTCCGCACTGAAGGAAGCCCTTGAAATGAACTGCGAGGAAGCAGTTGCAGCAGCGACCGGATTGTACGAGGAAGTGAGCATAGAGGTGTGAGGCGAAGAGAGTTGCTGTCTCACCTTATATCGCACCGTTGCATTCTGATTCGAGAAGGAAGGAGACACTCGTGGTGGGGAAATCCGGAGACCGGCAGGCGCACAGCAGTTCCCAGGCACACAGAAGTTGACGATTTTCTGGCAAGAAAGATCTGCCGTGATCTGGAGATACCGGTTCCCTAGCCCAGTTCCCGTTGGGCAACTGCGGGTTCCAGTGTCCTCATGTCACGGTTTGCAGAAGCAGTCCATCATACGCTAGGGTTCAATACCAAGTTCCCGGACTAATTCTTTGTCTGACATTACCCTGCCTGCGGCTATGTCGGCATAGGCCTCCTCCACCGCCACCCGCTCTTCTTCCGTTTCCGATTCATCATCTTCGGGCGCGGTAATCAGGGCGTACTAGACCGGGTTTTCTTTCTTCAGAAAGTCCAGAAAGGCCTGTCCGCTGGCATCCAGAATATCGTCCGGCAACCAGTCCACAATTTGATGCAGCTCTTCACGGGTAACCGCTGTCATTCTCCTGCGACTGCCAAGGCTTTCATATCCCCCCATCCACCATCCCATGAATCAACCCCAGCATTTCCGCGTTTTCTTCCAGGGTGAAGTTGTCCACGTAGTAGCGGTTGAGACCCGAGCCTCCGTCCACGGCCCCGTCGTCCACCATTTGGGTTATCAGGCGGGTGTCTTCTTCTACCGTGGGGAGCAGATTCTGTCCGACCATGCGGGAGATGGACGCCACCAGGCCGTAGCCGCCCCAGTTGGAGACGCTGGCAATCACCAGCCGGTCGACGGTGCTGATGGCGGGCTCGTCGGGCAGGCTGTCCACCGGCGGGATGTGCTGGGCCACGTTGCCCATGCCGATCTCGTTGCCTCCGTCGCCGATGCCCACAGACGGTATTCCCAGTTCAAACAGGTAGTCCAGGCGGGCAGTGTACTGGGTGATGTCCCTAGAAAGCATGTTCAGGTACACGTCACCGGCGTTGCGGCCGCACCTCTCAATTGAAATGAGCAGGTCCGGCTGCAAATCGCCAATCAACTGCCTGGCCGCGTCCCGGCTGGCCGCCTCTCTGGCAATGGGGAAGTCAACCACCTGGGCCTTGCTTCCCAGCCATTTGCCCATCATGGGGGCCGTGTGGCAGTCCGTTACGTAGGCAACCTCCCGCCCCAATTCCTGCAGAGCGTTGCCGATGGCAATGGCTCCCGGCGGGCCGTCGGTCTCGTGCTGACCGGCGGTGAGAATGTAGAAGCCCGTGATTATGGCGACCCGGCCCGGATGGTCCAGGATGTACCGGGCAGCCCGGTCGCAGAAGTCCGCGGGCACGAAGGGCCTCAGTTCGGACACACCCCGCTTGTCCTCGGACAGGATCAGGTCTTCGATGGTCTCGCCGCCGAAATTCATGCGTACAACCTCGCTGAGAAATTAGGGCCTGGGAAGTGGCGCCTAACCTACAGGACGGCGTAGTCGGCGTCCCGCTGGGAGGTAACGAACATGTGCCCCGGCGCGTGGGTAATCATCAGGGGCGGGCGACAGTTCAGGGCCACCGCCTGGGGAGTAACCCCGCAGGCCCAGAATACCGGTTCCTCGCCGGGCCGGATTTCCACCGGGTCGCCAAAGTCCGGGCGGTCGATGTCCCTTATCCCGATCACCGACGGGTCGCCAATGTGTACCGGCGCGCCGTGGGTGGCCGGGAAACGGGAGGTAACCTGCACCGCCCGCACAATCTTGTCGTGCTGCACCGGGCGCATGCTCACCACCATGGGGCCTGAGAAGACGCCGGCCGGGTTGGTGGCCATGCCGGTAACGTACATGGGCACGTTGCAGTTCATTTCCTGGTGACGGAGGGGAATGCCGGCCTCGGCCATGGCCGTCTCAAAGGAGAAGCTGCACCCCAGCAGGAAGGACACCAGGTCGTCCCGCCAGATGTCCACCAGCGAGTCCACCTCTTGCGTTAGCTCGCCGTTCTCGTACACCCGGTAATAGGGAATGTCGGTCCGGATATCGGCCCCGGGGGCGGTCAGGCTCGGCTCCACCTGCCCGGCCTCGATGACTTCCAGTAGGGGGCAAGGACGGGGATTGCGCTGGCAGAACAGCAGGAAGTCAAAGGCCAGGTCCCTGGGCAGGATGGCCAGGTTGGCCTGGACGTGGCCCGGCGCCACGCCAGACGTAACGCCGCGCCAGTCGTCGGAGCGGATTCTCTGCCACGTTTCCTGGGGAGTCTTGGGAAGGGATTGGATGACCATGTGCGCCTCCGGGTCGTTGCGAGTCGTATGCCTGTTGTCGCGGGTTATGGGGTAGTCCTTGATGCAAAAAGGTACCCAATACTAGTATCCCCCCTCGCCAACAGTCAATTGGGGTCTGACCGGCGGGTCGCACGTCTTCTTACTCAAGATGCCGGCACCAGCTTTGAGGGCGGATTTGGTGCATTGCCCAAAATCTAATATACTTACGCCATTGCTCGATTACCCACATTCTCGGGGGCCTTCCGGTGTACACCGTATTTCTGCTCGCCGCTCACGGCAATGGGCTGCAGGGCCTGCTGGAGACCATGAGCCGCTCCGGCCTGTCCTGTCTCATTGGCTCCGACCTCGCGCAGGTCGCCGATGCGGCCAATTCCGGCCATGCCAGCATGGATGCGGTAGTGCTGGACGTCGCCTCCTTCCGCCCGGCAGAGTGCCTGGAAATCGTGGCCGGCTGTAGAAATCTGAAGGTCCCGGTCCTGGCAGTAGTGCCGTCGGATTCCCTGCCGGACTACGACCCGGCCATGAATCCCGACGAGTTCATCGCCAGCCCCATGCAGCAGGATGAACTGCTGGCCAGGATCAAGCAGGCCATCTACCGGGTCAGCGGGCCCACCGGCGGTCAGCTGCTCAAGATAGGCGACCTGGTCATTGACATGGAAAAGTACGACGTGATGATGGCGGGGCGGCGGGTGTCCCTTACCTACAAAGAGTTCCAGTTGCTGGTGATGCTGGCTTCCAACCCGGGGCGAGTATATTCCCGGGACGTGCTCTTGAGCCAGGTCTGGGGATACGATTACCTGGGCGGCACCCGTACCGTGGACGTCCACGTCCGCCGGCTGCGTTCCAAGATTGAGGACCCGGACCATTCGTTCATTGAGACCATCTGGAACGTAGGCTACCGGTTCCGGTCAAGCGCCTAGAAAAGCCCCATTCCCTAGCTCATCTCCCCGCTTACCTGCTGCATGAACCTGGCCACCTGCGCCGCCAGGCCAGTGTGCCGCTCCGATTCCAGGTCTGGGTCTTCCTCCATGATCCTCGTCGCCTCCTGGCGCGCCAGGTCCAGCAGGTCCCGGTCGGAAAGCCGGGCCATGCGTAGGTTGGGCAGGCCGCTCTGGCGGGTGCCAAAAAAGTCGCCGGGGCCCCTCAGGTTCAGATCAATTTCCGCCAACTCAAAACCGTCCCGGGTCCGCTCCAGCGCCGACAGCCTTTCCTGGGCCATGCCGGACAGGTTCTCCGACATCAGGATGCAGTAGCTCTTATACTCACCTCTACCAACCCGGCCCCGGAACTGGTGCAGTTGGGACAGCCCGAACCGGTCCGCCCCCTCGATCATCATCACCGTGGCATTGGGCACGTCGATGCCCACTTCCACCACCGCCGTGGAAACCAGGATATCGAGGTCTGCGTCGCGGAACTGGCGCATGACCTTGTCCTTTTCGGTGGAGGACAGTCTGCCGTGAAGCAGGCCCACCCTGAGGTCCGGGAAGACCTCCCCCGACAGCCTCTCATGCTCGTCGGAGGCAGCCTTGGCTTCGATGGCCTCCGATTCGTCAATCAGGGGGCAGACAATAAACGCCTGCCGGCCATCACCAATCTGCCGCCTGATGAAGCCGTAGGCCGCCTCTCGTCGCTCCGGGTCAATGTAACGAGTCTGGATTTCCTGCCGCCCGGGGGGTAGTTCGTCAATGACGGAAATATCCAGGTCGCCGTAAAGAGTCAACGTCAACGTCCGAGGTATGGGAGTGGCCGACATCACCAGCGTGTGGGGATTCTCGTCGCTCTTCTGACGCAGGGCCGAGCGCTGCATCACGCCGAACCGGTGCTGCTCGTCCATAACCGCCAGGGCCAACCGGGGCATCTCCACGCCCTCCTGGATCAGGGCATGGGTGCCGATGAGCAGGTCCAGCGTACCCTCGGCGGCCAATGCTTTGATGCGGTTGCGGGCCCGGGCACGGGTGCTGCCGGTTAGCAGGCCCACTGTCATGGGACGGCCCAGGGATTCCAGGTACATGGTGAGCAGGTTTTCCGACTGGGTGGTATCCGCCATGCTGCCCAGCAGCCGGGTAACCGTCTGGAAGTGCTGTTCGGCCAGCACCTCCGTCGGCACCATAATGCCGCCCTGGTAGCCCCTGGCAATGGCCGCCAGCAGGGCAATCAGCACGACCACAGTCTTGCCGCTGCCCACTTCCCCTTGCAGCAGGCGGTTCATGGGCGGCGTGCCCCGCTCCATGTCGGCCAGGATTTCGTCCAGGCAGCGCCGCTGAGCCCCGGTCAGGCTGAAGGGAAGCCCAGCAAGCAGTTGGTCCAGGAACCCGGCGCTGGCCTCTATGCTGACGCCCTCCAGTTGCCCCACCTCTCTCTGGCGGCGCGACAAGACCGAAAGCTGGAGGGTCAGCAACTCGTCAAAGGCCAGCCGGCGGCGGGCCCGGTCCCTGCTCTCGAAACTCTCCGGGTAGTGCGCCTGCCTGAGGGCTTCAGCCAGCGGCGGAAGGGAAATCCGTGAAAGCATGTCCGGCGGGGTCGTCTCTTCCAGGCCCTTGAGAAAGTCCTTAAGGACCTGCCAGGTCAGGCCCCGCAGGGTCCGGCCGACCAGTCCCGCCGTCAGGGGGTAAACCGGCACCAGCCGACCCGTGCTGACTGGTTCCTGGCCCGGACGGAGAATGTCGTAGTCGGGATTCTCGAAGACCGGCCTGTTGTTGAAGGCATCAACCTTTCCGCTTATCCCCAGGTTGGTCCCGGGCTTCAATGTGCGGGCCAGGTAACCCTGGTTGAACCAGGTAATCCGGACGGCGCCCGTATCGTCGGTCAGCACCGCCTCGGTAGCCCGGCGGCGGCTGCGGCCCAAGGGGATTTCCCGCGCTTCGGTGACGCGACCAACCACCGTAAGGTCCTGCCCCGGCCATAGTTCCGAGATCTTCGCCTTGCGCGAGTAGTCGTTGTGGCGGTGGGGAAAGTGGTAGAGCAGGTCGCGGACAGTGTTGACTTCCAGCCTGGCCAACTGGTCCGCCATTTTGCCGTTAACCCGTTTCAGGGAGGAAACTGGGGAGTCCAGGGTGACTGCCGCAGCCGGCTCATCCGCAGTTTTCGCTTTGGCGGAACTTTTTCTTGCAGGGCGGGCCGGTGCCGGCGTCTCCGTTTTGGCTTCGGCGTCCTCCGCTCCGGCGGTGCGGATAAGCCCGCCTCCCGCCAGCGCCGCCAGCCATGATTCCACCCATTCGGCTCGCTGGGAAGAGGCCATCCGGCCATAACCGGGGCGCAGCAGCTCCCGGTTTTCCTGGGGACTGCCAACGTAGCCCGCCATCGCCGACGACCGGCGGCGAACGTAGTCGTCCATCCCGCCGATTACCGCCCGGTCGTTGAACCCGTTGGCCCGCTCCAGTTCCAGGATGTTCCTGAAGGTCTGGGTCCAGTCTTCGGTTTTGGCTGAACGGGGAGGCATAAGCGGCAAACAGGGCGCCGGGCCCGAGGTCTGCCCGCGCCATCAAGGAGGTTGGGTGTAGCCGTCAGCCGGCGGTCGTCAGCGCCACGCCTACCGCCCGGGGGCCCACGTAGGTGCCCAGGGCGGGACCGAACCGGACGGTCATTACCTGTTCCGCCGGCGCCAGGTCCGACAGGCTGCCGCGCAACTCTTCCGCCCACTGTTCGTCGGTGCTGTAGGCGATGCCCAGGCGCGCCGCCGGTCCCTTCTCCCGGGTCAGGTCCGCCAGCCGGCGCATGGCCCGCTGGTGGTTGCGGGGCCGCTCCAGCGGGTGCACCTCGCCGTCCACCAGGGTCAGAATGGGCTTGACGCTCAGCAGGGAACCGACAAAGGCCTGGGCCTTGCCGATGCGGCCGCCCTTCTGCAGGTATTCCAGGGTATCGAGGGCAAAGACGGCGCTGGTGCGGGGCAGGTTACTGCGCACCTGGGCCGCCAACTCCTCGTGGGAAGAAGACTGTCCGGCTGCTTCCGCGGCGGCAGCTATAACCAGCGCCAGCGCGATGGAAGCGCCGCCGGAGTCAACAACCGTGATGGGCGCATCGTCCCCCAGGCTGGCCTTGGCCTGCTCCGCGGAGTTTACCGTACCGCTGAGCTTTCCCGACACGTGGATGGAGACTATCTCGTCGCCCTGGCCGAGAATCTCCTGGTAGGCGGCATGGAAGGTGCCCACCGAGGGCTGCGAGGTGGTGGGAAGGCTGGGACCGGCCAGGAGCCGCCGGTAAAAGTCGTCCGGCGTCAGGTCAATGCCGTCCCGGTAGGTCTCGTCGTCAATGATAATGTTGGCCGGGACCACGGTTACCCCCAGTTCCTGGGCCATATCGGGCGTCAAGTCCGACGTGCTGTCGGTTACAATTTTAATTGCCATCCGGCTTACTCCACAGAAACAAAGTAGGGGTAATGAGGCTGCCCCCCATAGACCAGGTCAACCTGGATGCCGGGCACGTTCGCTTCCACCTCGCCGGCAACTTCCTCGACCTTTTCGTGGCCGGTATCCTCTCCCCAGTAGATCGTAACAATATGATCATCCGTCAACCCGCAGCCTTCCAGGGAGGCCAGCAGGGCCGCCTCCGCCGAACTTTCCACCACCACCAGGTCGCCGTCCACCAGGCCCATGTAGTCCCCTTCGGCTACCGCTACTCCCCCCAGGGTGGTGTCCCGGATTGAACGCGTGACCTCGATGGACAGGACGTCAGCCACGGCATCTTCCATGGCGCGGAGGTTCTGCTCCGCCGTGAGCTGCGAATTGAAGGCCAGCGCGGCGGCGATCCCTTGCTGCACCGTCGTGGTGGAAACAACGTGCAGGCGCTGGGACTCGTTCTCCCGCTCGGCGGCCTGGGTGGCGGTGATAGCCACGTTCTTGTTGTTGGGCAGCAATATCACGTCCTCGGCACCGGACCGTTCCGCGGCGCTGGTAAGCTGGGCCACGCTGGGGTTCATGGTCTGCCCGCCGCTCACCACGACGGCGCCGGAGGTGTCGCTGAACAACTGGGCCAGCCCGTCACCCGGTGCGACGGCGACCAGGGCAATTCCGCTCTTGGGCGCACCCCGTTCCTGGTGCCCCGATGCCCAGTCCTGGTTCTGGAGGCTCATGTTGTCGATTTTTATCTGGTCCAGTTCCCCCAGGCCCACCGCATAGGTGAGGGCCACCCCGGGATCCAGCAAGTGAACGTGCACCTTGATGAAGCGGTCATCGCCGATGATGACCAGGGAATCGGCCTTTTCAGCCAGGTCGGCCCGCACCCGTTCAATGTCCAGGTTCTCACCCTGGATGAGGAACTGGGTGAGAACC
>DAOUJN010000027.1:0-64649 GCA_034422655.1 Dehalococcoidia bacterium | reverse complement strand
CCAGGGCGGTCTTGCAGGCCAGGCCGGCGTGGCCGTTGATGCGCATGGCGCAGGAACCGCAGATGGCGCTGCGGCAGGAGCAGCGCAGCGTCAGGGTGCCGTCCATTTCCTCGCGAATCTTGATGAGCGCGTCCAGCACCGTCGCATTGTCCGGCAACGACACTTCAAAGCCTTCCCAATAGCTTACGGGCTGCTCTGCCTCCGGGTCGTAGCGTCTGATGTTGATGGTAACGTCCATTGGCTAGTACTTCCTCTCTTCTGGCTGCCACCTGGTTATGGTTACGGGCAGGTAGGACAGTTCGGGCCCCACCTCACCCTTTTTGGCAACTATGTGCTTCAGCCAGTTTTCGTCGTCCCGCTCCGGGAAATCGGTGCGGGCATTGGCGCCGCGGCTTTCCCGGCGCTCCAGGGCGCTGAAGGCGATGGTGTCGGCCACGTCCAGCATGTACCCCAGTTCCAGGGCGAATACCAGGTCGGTATTGAAGGTGCGCCGCTTGTTCTCCACCGGCACGGTAGCATAGCGGTCGCGCAGGTCCGAGAAATCGCGAATCGCCTCTGCGATAGTCTGCTCATCGCGGAAGACCGCCACGTTGCGGACCATGGACTCGCCCATGGCCTGCCGGATGGCGCCCCAGCGGTCTCCGTTATCCGGGCGTTCCAGCAAATTGGCGATGCGGCGCTCTTCCTTCGCAACAACCTCCGCCTCGTTGAAGTCCACGAAAGGTATGCTGCGGCAGGCTTCGGCGGCGTGGTTGCCGGACCGTTCGCCGAAGACGATGGTGTCCAGCAGGGAGTTGGCGCCCAGGCGGTTGCCGCCGTGAACGCTGACGTTGGCGCACTCCCCGGCGGCGTACACCCCGGGGATGCTGGTCAGGCCGTCTATATCGGTCTTGATGCCGCCCATGATGTAGTGCATGCCGGGCCGGATGGGCACCGGCTCCTTGATCATGTCCACGCCGGCCAAGTCAATGCCGATTTCGCGAATCTGGCTCAGTTTCTCCATGATCAGGGCTTCACCCAGGTGGGTGCAGTCCAGGAAGACGCAGCCGTTGACGCCGTTGCCGGCGTTGATTTCCGTCTGCTCGGCCCGGGACACCACGTCGCGGGAGGCAAGCTCCATCATGTTGGGAGCATAGCGCTCCATGAAGCGATTGCCGTTCTTGTCCCGCAGGTATGCTCCCTCGCCGCGGGCCGCCTCCGACAGCAGCACGCCGCTGCCGGCCAGGGTGGTGGGATGGTACTGGACCATCTCCATGTCCATCAGCCCGGCCCCCGCGTTGTAGGCCAGGGCCATGCCGTCGCCCGTAACGATGAGGGCGTTGGTGGAAGGCTCAAAGATGCGGCCACAGCCGCCGGTCGCCAGGATGATGGTCTTGGCCCGGATGGCGTGCAACTGGCCCGTGCGTATCTCCAACGCCAGCACGCCAGCCACCTGGCCCTCTTCCTCGATAAGGGAGGTTACAAACCATTCCTCGTAGCTGCGAACGCCCGACTTTATCAATTGCTCGAACATCACGTGGAGCAGGGCCTGGCCGGTGAAGTCACCCACGAAGAAGGTGCGGGCGCGGCGCTGGCCGCCGAAGGCCCGGGTACCCAGCTTGCCCTCGTCGTCCCGGTTGAAGGTAACGCCCATGTGCTCCATGTCGATCAGGGCGCGGCCCGCCGAACTGCACATGACCTCGATGGCGTCCTGGTCGCCCAGGAAGTCGCTGCCCTTGATGGTGTCGTAGGCGTGGTCTTCCCAGTCGTCCCCCCGGTCCAGCAGGGCCGCGTTAATGCCGCCCTGGGCCGCGTTGGAGTGGCTGCGCACCGGATGGACCTTGCTGATAATGGCAGTGTTGGCGCCGTTCGCGCTGGCGGCAATGGCAGCTCTCATGCCTGCCAGCCCGGCCCCAATTACCAGGACATCATGCTCAAGCATAATCTATTCGTTCTCTCCCCATATTCGGCATGGCAAAAATAGCCCCTGCCGATTTTCTCGACTAATTATCCACAGAACGGGCGCCCCCAACAACCCGCATGGCCTGCAGCAGGGCGGCAATGCTCTTGGCATCCCGAATCTCGCCCTTTTCGATCAACTCCAGGGTTTCGCCCAGCGGCACGCGCCTGGTCTCCACCATTTCGTCGAAGTCCTGCTCCAGGTCGGAAGGCCGCAGGTCGGTGGCCAGGAAAGCGTACATGTACTCGTCGCACCAGCCCGGGGCCAGCCAGAAACCGGCCAGAGGCGTAAGGGTTCCGGCCAGGTGGGACACCTCCTCCTGGAGTTCCCGCATGGCGGCCTGCTCCGGGGTTTCTCCTTCTTCAATGCCGCCGGCCGGCACTTCCAGCAGGACGGACTCGGTGGGCTTGCGGTACTGGCGCACCAGCAGCACGTTGCCGTCGGCGTCCAGCGGCACCATGCACACCGAATCGGAGTGTTCGACCACCTCGCGCACGGTGATGCGCCCGTTGGGCATTCGCACCTGGTCCTTCCGCAGGGCCAGGATTGTTCCCTGGTAGTGGGTTGCCGTTGCGATGGTAGTTTCGGTCAGGTCTCGTTCCATTTTTCCCCTGGTATGTCGTTCCGTCATTGCCGCCGCCGGCGTTAGCGATGCAGGCCGGCGGCGCCGATTACTGTCCTCGAATGCTGAATCCCAGGCGGCGGGTCAGGGTGGCATAGAAATGGTTGCTGGGATAGGCCCGCAGGAACCTGGCCTTCAGGGGGCTTTGCTCAACCTCCACCCGGTCCCCGGGCCGCAATTCCCGCTCGATGTAGCCGTCCACGCTGAGGACGGCTTCCTGCGCGCCCTCCAGGTACAGGCCCACCTTGGTCCTGGGGCGCAGCACCAGCGCCGCCGACATTCCCACGTGGGCCGCTACCGGCTTTACTATCAGGTCTTCCGACAGCGGGTCCAGGATCGGGCCGCCCACGGCCAGGCTGTAGCCGGTGCTGCCCGTGGCGGTGGACAGGATGATGCCGTCGGCGCGCAAAGAGGCCACCTCGGCGCCGTCAATGGTGGTGCGGATGGTCACCACCCTGGATACGGACCCACGGGAAATCACCACGTCGTTCAGGGCGTGGTAGGGGCCCTCAACCTGGGGCAGGGAAGAATCGGCGTGGCGCACAATCCGGGCGCATATCATGTTGTGTTCGTCCACCCGGGCGTGGCCGTTGTAGTAGGACGGGAGCTTTTCCAGGGCATCATGCACCTGGAGTTCGGTCATAAAGCCAAGGCGCCCCATATTTATGCCCACCATGGGTACGCCGATAGGAGCGGTAACCTGTACCGCCCTCAGCATGGTCCCGTCCCCGCCCGCGGTAACCACCAGGTCGGTCCCCTTAACCTGTTCCCGCAACTCTTCGGGATTCTCCGCCGGTGAAATCCAACTGCTCTGCTCCAGGGAAAGCTCGTTAACTATGGCGTTGCTCAAATCCAGCGCCTCGGGAATGCGGGCGTTGTAGATAATGCCAACGGTTCTTATTTGGCTGGACAAGTTGACCGACCCTTTGAACGTATTTGGCGGTTACTGGGCCAGGATACCGCAGTCTAGCATTGCACCAATTTAGTGTCAATTGGCGCCGAATTGCGTAAACCTGGTTACGACTTTATGGCATGGTTTTGAAATTCTTCGTTACTGAATAAAAATGCCCGGCAGGGCGGAAACGGCGCCCTCGGCGGCCTGCACCACGGGGCCGAAAAGGATTCCCAGCAGCGCGGTTGCCGCCAGCGTCAGCGACAGCGCCACCAGGGTAAAGGGCGAGACACGCATGCCCCTGGACTGAGGGCCGCCCAGACCCGCGGCCGCCACCGCTTCCGATTCGGGCGACAGGAACATTATCCGGATAATCCTGACGTAGTAGTAGGCGGAAACCACGCTGTTGACTGCCCCCACCAGCGCCAGCCAGGCCAGTTCGCTGTTGACCGCCGCCAGGAACAGGTAAATCTTGCCCACAAAGATGCCCGTGGGCGGCACTCCGATCAGGGCCACCAGCGCCACGGCCAGGGCAATGGCGAGGTAGGGAAAACGCCGGAACACGCCGCCGTACTCTTCAATCAGGTCGCTGCCAATGCGAGAGTGGACGGCCAGGATGGCGAAGAAGGCGGTCAGGTTGGCCGCAGCATAGGCCACCAGGTAAAACAGGACACTGCTGGGGCCGAAGGTGGTGAAATTGCCTCCGGCGGCGGTGGAACCCTCCCTGACGCTGTGCAGCATCAGGGCATCGCCGGCGGCAGCCGAATTTGTGCTGTCAAAAGACGCCCAATCGCCGAAACCGCCAAGGTGGGCCACCGCCGCCACACCTACCAGCAGGTAACCGGCATGGGCAATGGTGCTGTAACCCAGCAGGCGCCGGATGTTGCTCTGGGCCAGGGCCGCCAGGTTGCCCACCGTCATGGTGACGGCGGCCAATACCGCCAGCAGCGTACCCCAGTCCCCGTAGTAGGGCAGGAGGCCGCTGTACAGGAAGCGCAGCAGCAGGGCAAAGGCCACCGCCTTGCTGGCCACGGACAGGAAAGCCACCATGGGAATAGGAGCGCCTTCGTAAACGTCGGGCACCCACATCTGGGAAGGGATGGCGGACAACTTGAAGGCAATGCCCACGGTTAGGACGGCTATTCCCACCAGCACGGCGTAGCTGCCAAAGGGCAGGTGGGGCGCGTCGGGAGTCAGTGGGCCGCCCAGCGCCTGGGCTATGCCTTCCAGGGTGGTGCTGCCGGTGAAGCCGTAAAGCAGGGCCATGCCGTAAAGGGTCAGCGCGGAACTGATGGCGCCGATGACCAGGAACTTCATTCCCGCTTCGCTGGACCTGGCGTTGGGCAGGAAGGCGGCAATGGCTACCAGGGGCAGCGTCGTCAGTTCCAGGGCCACGTAGATGGTGATTAACTCCTGGGCGGATGCCAGCAGCATCATTCCGCTGGCCGAGAGGAGCATCAGGCCGTAGAACTCCCCCCGCAG
This sequence comes from Dehalococcoidia bacterium, assembly GCA_034422655.1. Taxonomy (GTDB): domain Bacteria; phylum Chloroflexota; class Dehalococcoidia; order Lucifugimonadales; family UBA3495; genus Bin22. The sequence continues at coordinate 59,714 of DAOUJN010000027.1, read as the reverse complement.
GCGCGGCAGTTCCAGCACGTAGCCGATGGAAGCCAGGAATACCAGCGCCAGCACCGGCACCACCAGCAGGTTGAAGAAAACACTGAACCGGTCCACGGCCAGGCTGTCGTGCAGAATGCTGGCCTCGGGCGCCAGGTTTTCCGCGCCCGACCCCAGGATGCCGCCGGGCAAGCCCGACAACTGTACCAGGGTAAAGGCCAGGGGAGCGGCCAACCCCACCAGGGCCAGCGCGCTCACCCACCCCTTGCGTGGCAGTACCAGGTCGGCGAGCACCACCAGCACGGCCAGGGCGGCCATGCTCAATTGCGGCGAGATTAGGTACAGGTCGTGCAGCGACATAAGTGGCGGTTTCCTGTTACCTGGTTCCGGCCAGGCCCGCGGCGTCGGCGTTAATTGCGTCAACCATGGGAGCTATGGCCGTGTCGAATACTTCGGTCAGAAAGGCGGGGTAAATCCCCACCAGGACAATGCTGGCCACCAGCAGCGCCAGCGGCACCGCTTCCAGAGGGGAAGCGTCGGTCAAGTCCGCGAATCTCTCCCGTTGTGGCCCGAACAGGGAGCGTTCCAGCATCCACAGAATATAGCCGGCGGCCAGGATAATCCCCAGCACCGCCAGGATGGTCATAACGGGATAGGCGCGGAAGGCCCCGAAAAACACCAGGACTTCGGAGACGAACCCACTGAGCCCCGGCAGCCCCAGGGAAGCGAATCCCGCGATGGCCAGGGCCGCCGCCGCGACGGGCATACGGGCCGCCAGGCCACCCAGGTCGGGAATGTAGCGGGTGTGGGCTTTGTCGTAAATCAGCCCCACGCCCACGAACAGCAGGCCGGTAATGGTCCCGTGGGTGAACAACTGCATGGCCGCCCCGTTCAGGCCCGTGCCGGTAACCTGGCCGGCGGCGGCCCCCACGGAGCCGATGCCCACCAGCACCAGGCCCATGTGACTGACGCTGGAGTAGGCGATCAGCCGCTTCAGGTCCGTCTGCCGGACAGTAACCACCGCGCCGTAGAGGACGCTGATGACGCCCAGCAGGATCAGGAGCCAGGCAAAGGCGGTAACTTCGCCGGGGAACATCCCGACGTTGACCCGGAGCAGGCCGTAGCCGCCCATTTTCAGCATGACCCCGGCCAGCATGACGCTGGCAGCGGTGGGAGCGTCGGTATGGGCGTCGGGCAGCCAGGTGTGGACGGGCCACGTGGGCAGCTTTACCGCAAAGGCCACGAAGAACAGCCAGAATAACAGGCCCAAGGGCAGCGCGGCCGACGCGCCGTCCAGCATGGAACCGGGTTGCAGCAGCAGGGTCATGTCGAAGGAACCGCCCGTCTGGCTTGCGGCCACTGCCACAATGGCCACCAGCATGAAGGCGCTGCCCAGTATAGTGAATATGAGGAACTTCATGGCGGAGTAGGTCTTGCGCCCTGTGCCCCAGTTGGCGATGAGCATGTACATGGGCAGCAGTTCCAGTTCCCAGAAGAGGAAGAACAACAGGAAGTCCAGGGACGTGAAAACGCCCATCACCGCCGTCTGCAGCAGCAGCAGCCAGATGAAGTACTCCCGCACACGCTCCCGGATGGACCAGGAAGCGATGATGGCGCAAAAGCCCAGCAGTCCCGTCAGCAGCACCATTGGCGCGCTGAGGCCGTCCACGCCCAGGAAATAGCTGGCATTGAAGGTTTCCGCCGAAATCCAGGTGATGCGGTCCACCAGTTGGAACCGGTCCGCGCCGTCGCCCCGGTCGAAGGACAGAAAGACGGCAACGGAAAGCAGCAAGTCGGCCAGGCCCACCAGGAAGGCGAAACCACGCACCACCCGGTCGCCCCGGACGGCGATCAGTATTGCCAGGGCCCCCAGCGCCGGCAGGAAGACGGTTAATGTCAGCAGTCCCGGAACAGACAACACGCGACTACTCCCCCATCCCCGCGCCGAAGGCCAGGTAGCCCACCAGGATGAGCACCGCCCCCAGGACAATTACCGCGCCATAAAACTGGACCTGGCCAGTCTGAAATTGCGCCACCAGGCGTCCAACCTGGCGAGTCAGCCACGCCGACAGGTCCACGGCGCCGTCCACCAGGTTCCGGTCCAGCCAGTCGGTCAGCCCGGCGAACAGACGGTAGAAAAGGCGGCGCACCACCAGTCCCTCGTACAGTTCATCAATGAAGTATTTCCGGTACAGCAGGGTGTAAACCAGGCCAGTCCTGGCCAGCGGCTCAGGGATCAGGGGAGCCGCCACCACGGCGTCGTGCCCATGACTGTGCGTCGTCTCTCCGGCGGGTTGGTGAACCGGCTCGACTTCCACTGCCTCAATAGTCTCCGCAGTCTCTCCTGGTTTTGGAGCCGACCTTCGCCGGGCGTACACCAGGTAGGCCAGACCTATGCCGGCCAGGGCCACCAACGTGGAAATTCCGGCAGCCGCCCAGTTGAAGGGAGCGGTCTCCGCATGACTGTAGAGCAGGGCCGACTCAACGTAATGGGAGAACCAGTGCCCCGGTATGCCCACAAAGTTCTTGACCCACTGCGGGTTGGCCAAGTACCCGGCCAGCGCCGCCGCAACTCCCAGGACCACCATGGGCGCAACCATTACCCGGGGCGACTCGGCCAGGTGTACCTCGTCGGTCACGGCGGTAGGCGCCGGCCGGCCATCGGACTCGGCGTCCTGCAATTCCTGCGCTCCGCCGCCGCGGAAATCGCCGTGGAAGGTCAGGAAAATCATCCTGAAGGTATAGAAGGCGGTCAGCAAGGCGGCGGCGACCAGCAGGCCAAAGACGGCCTGGGCTACCCACGGCTCCACCTGCCCATCGCCCAGCCAGGCGGCGGTGATGATTTCGTCCTTGCTCCAGAAGCCGGCCAGGGGCGCGATGCCCACCAGGCTCAGCCCGCCCACCAGCAGCAGGGCATACGTCCAGGGCATGTGCCGGCACAGGCCGCCCATGTAGCGCATATTGAAGGTGCCGGTGGCGTGATTGACGCTGCCCGAACCCAGGAACAGCAGGGCCTTGAAGAAGGCGTGGGTGAACAGGTGAAACAGGGCCGGCCCAAAGGCGCCCAAGCCCAGCGCGGCCATCATGTAACCCAACTGGCTGATAGTGGAATAGGCCATCACCCGCTTGATGTCGTCCATCACCAGGCCCAGGGTGGCGGCGGCAAAGGCCGTGAACCCGCCCACCAGGGCAACCACCATCATGGCGTCTCTTGCCTGCTCGAAAAGCGGGAAGAACCGGGCAACCAGGAACACGCCGGCGGCCACCATGGTGGCGGCGTGAATCAGCGCGCTCACCGGCGTGGGACCTTCCATGGCATCGGGCAGCCAGGAATGCAGCGGGAACTGGCCCGACTTGCCCGCCGCCCCGGCAAAGATGCCCAGGCAGACCAAAGTCAGGGCCGTGCCGCCCAGGACGGCGCCGCCGGCAGCCAGCGGTTGAGCCGCCTGCCAGATGTCCGGTATGTGCAGGGGATTCAGTCCCTGGGCGGCGAACTGGGGGCCGTGGTAGAACAGGTAAATGATCGCCAGCAGGAAGCCCACGTCGCCGATACGGGTGATGATGAAAGCCTTCTTGGCCGCCGCGGCCGCCGACGGACGGTCGTGCCAGAACCCGATGAGCAGGTAGGACGAAAGGCCCACCAGTTCCCAGAAGGCGTAAAGCTGCACGATGTTGGCCGACAGCACCAGCCCCAGCATGGAAGCGGTGAACAGGGACATGTAGGCGAAGTAGCGGGCCATGCCCGGGTCGCCCCGCATGTAGCCCAGGGAATAAATCTGCACCAGCAGACTGACGCCGCTGACCACCACCAGCATGATGCAGGTTACCGGGTCCAGCAGCAGCCCTATCTGGATGGCTGCGTCGCCCAGGTCAATCCAGGTGCGCGGGGCAAAGACCAGGTCCGCCCCCTGGTTGCTCTGCCAGAGCAGCAGGAAAGACAGGGCCAGGGAGACCGCCAGCGAGGCTATGAGCAGGTAGCCGCTGACCGTCGCATAGCGGTTGAAGAAAGGCCGTATGACCAGGGAAATCAGCAGGAAGGATAACAGGGGCAGCAGAAATATTGCCCAGGCCAATGACTCGGTGACCATCTAAAGTTTCCTCAGTATCTCTTCGGCCACGTGCTCACGGCCCTTGGGTACGTACACTGAAAAGGGGACCCGCTCTCCCCAGTCGCGGATGTCGCCCTCGGGGAGAATGCGTGCAGGAAGACCCTCTCCCTCCAGGACTTCCTTCCACATCTCCGCCATCATCAGGTTTGGCGTTTTCTTGAATTCAACCCACATCTTGTCTGTGCATCCCGGTAAAGCCCGGCGCAAATTTCGGGCCTAGTGCCGCAAGCGGTTGGCCTCGGTTAGGGTTACCGACTCGGTGTTCCGGTACATGGCGAAGACTATGCCCAGGCCCAGGGCTATCTCCGCCGCCGCCACGGTAATGATGAATATGGCGAAGACCTGGCCCGTCAGCACGCTGCCAATCTCCTCCCGCAGCGCCAGGGGAGCCACGTACCTGGCAAAGGCAACCACCGTCAGGTTGACGGCGTTGAACATTATCTCGATGGACATCAATACGGCAATGACATTGCTGCGCGCCAGGGCGCCGTACAGGCCGATGGCGAACAAAATCGCCGCCACTATCAGCATTGATTCCAGCGACATGGCGGTTAAGTCCCCCGGGAACGGGCCAGGGCAAGCCCGCCAATCAGGGCCGCCAGCAGCAGCAGCGACACGGCTTCAAAGGGCAGCACGAATTCCCTAATCAGCAGGTCCGCCAGACCCGTTGACGCAACCTCGCTATCCGCTCCGGGCGCAGCAGTTAGCGATTGCGTCTGCGCCGCGTCCACCATGTCCACCGCGGCGTCGGGAATGGGGCGCCAGTCGGTGTTGACGGCAGCCACAATCAGACCCACCAGCAGAAGGGCCGACACGGATATGGCGGGTATCTGCAAGCGGTTGGGCAGATTGCCCTCGCGCACGTTCCGGGTCAACATAATCGCAAAAATGAACAGCACTGATATGGCGCCCACGTAAATCAACACCTGGACCACCGCCAGGAACTCGGCGCTCATCAGCACAAAAAAGCCGGCCACGGCAATGAACACTACGGCCAGCAGCAGGGCGGACCGGAACAGGTCTCTGACCACCACCACGCCCAGCGCAGCGGCGATGGAGACCACCGCCAGCAGCCAGAAGACCACGTCCTGCGCGCCTAGCATCGGTTCGCACCGACCCTTACGCGGCAGTCCCACAGGTGGACGCCCACCATTCTCCCGCAAACCCTAATCATCCGTATTCTGCTCCGGCTCGATCTCGTGGGCAGTGTCTGCCGCTTCCGAGTCCTGCTCCAGGCGCATGCCGGCCTTTTCCTGCTGGTGCCAACGCCAGGCCTCGCGCCCGACTTCCCGCCAGCCCAGGGGAGGGCCGCCCCGGGGATCGTAGGTAAACCTGGAGTCGCCCTGGGCAATGGTGGGAGTTCCCAGGCGGACGCTGGTGTCGCCCTCGTAACCCTCCAGTTGGGGCCGGAACCAGGTGCTGGGGTGCTTCTCGGCGTTGCGAAGCTGGTCGATGGTGATAACCATGTTCTTGCGGCTGTACTGGCCCTGCTCGAAACCGCTGCCCATGAACAGGGCATCGTAGGGACAAGCCTCTACGCACAGCCCGCAGAACATGCACCTTTGCAGTTCAATGTCGAACACTTCCAGTCGGTACTTGTCGCCCTGGGGTATGGCGCTGCCGCTGGGCGACGTTTCAATCTTGATAATGCCCAGGGGACAGTACTTGGCGCAGGAGGCGCAGCCGGTACACCGCTCCTCGTACCACACAAACTCCTCGCCCCGGAACCGGGGATGCTGCCGCGCCCGTTCCTCCGGGTACTGAATGGTGAAGGGTTTCTTGGTCAGGTTCTTCAGCGTCACCATCAGGCCCTTGACCATGGCCAGTCCGTACATGCTAGCTCACCTCGATGGTGGGGACGCCGGGCACCGCCACTTCCTGTGGCTGGCGCGTCCGGAAACTGACCCGGTCCCGAATCAGGTTGCCGAATAGGACCGCCGAAACCAGCGTAACTACTATGTTGATAGCGGCCATAATTCCCAGGTCTGCCGTCGTCAGAGAACCGTCGTCGCCCCGCAGGAAAAACACTTCCAGCGTAACCGCCGCCAGGTTAATCATGCTCAGGGGCAGCAGGAACTTCCAGGAAAAGGCCATTATCTGGTCAATGCGCAGGCGGGGGTAGGTCGCGCGGAACCAGATAAACAGGAAGACCACGATGCCCGTCTTCAGCAGGAACCACAGCCAGCCCAGGTACTCGGACCAGGGGCCGGACCAGCCGCCCAGGAACAGAGTGGCCGCGATGGCCGCCACCACGCCCACGCCGCCAAACTCGGCCGCCTGGATCAGGGCGAACTTCACGCCGCTGTATTCGGTGTGGTAGCCAGCGATTATCTCGGATTCCGCTTCCGCCACATCAAAGGGCGAGCGGTTCAACTCGGCGGACATTCCCGACAGGAACACGAAGAATGCCATGGGCATTACCAGGATGAAGGGCAGACCCTGGGCTCCCACGATGTCCCCCAGGGACATGGAAGCCGCCACCATGACCACGCCCAGCAGCGACAGCACCACCGGCACCTCATAGCTGATGAGCACCGCCACGGCCCGGGCAGCCCCGAACATGGCATAGCGATTGTTGGATGACCACCCGGCCATGAATATGGCAACGGACGACACCGAACTGACGGCGAGGATGTAAAGAACACCCACATTAAGGTTGGCGAGAGCGGTGTTTTCGGCGAAGGGAATCACCGCCGTCAGCAGTATCAGGGGCGCCACCATCAGGATGGGCACTAGGGCAAACACGATCCGGTCGGCTCCCTGGGGCCGCAGGTCTTCCTTGGTCAGCAGCTTCAGCAGGTCCGCGATGGGCTGAAACGTGCCAAAGGGGCCCCAGCGGTTGGGTCCCACCCGGTTCTGGAACCGGCCCAAAACGCGCCTCTCTCCCCAGGTGATGACCGCCGCGCCCAGCAGGACGGCATTCACCAGGATGAATACGATAACCAGCCCGGCGATGACGTAAGCCAGCCAGCAGGGCAGGAAGCTGCCCGCCAGGTTGTAAATGACCCGGTACAATCCGTTGGCGTACAGGGCGCTGTCGGATGCCAACTGGCAGTTCACCGGTCAACCTCGCCCATATTGATGTCAATGCTGCCCAGGGACACGATCATATCCGCCAGTTTCCAGCCCACCAGCAGGTGGTCGATTATGGTCAGGTTTATCAGGGACGGCGACCTCACCTTGCAGCGGTACGGTGAAATGCCGCCATCGCTGACCAGGTAGAAGGCCAATTCTCCCTTGGACGCCTCAACCCGGCCGTAGGCTTCCCTGCCCGCTTCCGGCCGCAGCACCAGCGGCAGGTCCAACCGCACTGCGCCCGGCTCGATCTGGGCGATGCACTGCCGGACGATGCGAAGGCTCTGGTGTATTTCCTGCATTCGCACCCAGAAGCGGTCGTAATTGTCCCCGTTGGAACCAATGGGAACGTCAAACTCCACCTGGTCGTAGGCGTCGTAGGGTTCCTGCTTGCGCCAGTCCCAATTGATGCCGCTGGCGCGCAGGACGGGGCCGCTGACGGAGCAGTTGATGGCAACGTCGGCGGGTACGGGGCTTACGCCCCTGGTGCGCACCATGAGAATTTCGTTTTCCAGCAGCAACTGCTCCATCTCAGCCAGTTCCACCTCGAAGTCTTCCAGGAACCGGTCCAGGGCCGGCCAGAAGTCCCGGGGGGCGTCGGCGAAAACGCCGCCCGGCCGCATGTAGCTTACCGTGACGCGGGCTCCGCACAGCATTTCAAAAAGGTCCAGGATGCGCTCCCGGCTGCGGAAACCGTACATTAGGGGCGTGCCAAAGGCCCCCAGTTCCTGCACGAAAAAGCCCACGGCAATCAGGTGGCTGGCGATGCGCTGAAGTTCGGCGGCCAAGGTGCGGAGGTACTTGGCCCGGGGCGGTGGCTCAACTCCCAGGAGTTCCTCTACGGCCAGGCAATAGGCCTGGTTATTAATCATGGATGAAGTGTAATCCAGCCGGTCGGTAAGCGTAATCACCTGGACGTAGTTGCGTTCTTCGGCCAGCTTTTCCGAACCCCGGTGCAGGTACCCGAATACCGGCTCAACTTCTACGATGTCCTCGCCGTCAAAGGTAATGCGTACCCGGAACACGCCGTGCGTGCTGGGATGCTGCGGCCCCACATTGACGGTCATTGGTTCGGTGCGAATGGTCATGGCAGCAGGTTTCCGGTCATCCTGATCTACTTTGCTGGTATCGCTTTTGCTGGTATCGTTGGGTCATCAATGCGGTCCCTTGCAATGGCGCGGAACGGTACATTTTTACAGGAAATCCTTGCGCAGCGGGTGTCCCTCAAAGCCCTCCCAGAGCATGATGCGCTTCATATTGGGGTGTCCGCTGAAACGAATCCCCATCAGGTCCCAGATTTCACGCTCCTGGAAGTCCGCCCCCCGCCAGATCCCGTACACCGACGGCACGCTAAGTTCGTCGCGCCCATACACCCGGGCCTTGAAAATCGCGGTGGTGAGCCGGCGCAGCGACGTCAGGTGGTACACCAGGTCGAAGTGCTCCACGTAATCAACGGCGCTGATGGAGTTGAGAAACTGGAAGTCCTGGGCAGGGTCATCCCGCAGAAACTCGCCTACAGCGTTAACGCGGGCGGGTTGTATCCAGACGGCAGTTTCGTCAAAGCCCTGCACCGTCCCCGGCAACGCCCCGTTCAGGGCGTCGGCAAGCTCTTCTCCCGTAACCTCGCGCAGAGCCATCAGTTGCCGCCCGCCTCGCCCGTACTGCGAAGGTGATGGTACTTCTTTATCTTGTCATGCAGTTCCATGATTCCGTACAGCAGCGCATCCGGGCGGGGAGGGCAACCCGGCACATAAACGTCCACCGGAATGATGTGGTCAACGCCGGGCACCACGCTGTATGAACCGTAGTAGGGGCCGCCGCTGGTGGCGCAAACGCCCATGGAGATTACCCACTTGGGTTCTGCCATCTGGTCGTAAATCCGCCGTATGGGGGGCGCCATCTTCCAGGTAACGGTGCCGGCAACAATCATCAGGTCCGCCTGCCGAGGCGAGGCGCGGAAGGCCTCCATGCCGAAACGGGCGATGTCGAAGCGGCCCATGGCCGTGGCCATCATTTCAAAGGCGCAGCAGGCCAGGCCGAAGGAAACGGGCCATAAAGCCGACTTCCTGCCCCAGTTCACCAGAGCGTCCACCGAGGTCACCAGCAGGTTGTTCTTCAGGTCGTCGGGGACTTCAATGAAGGGGACTTCAATCGGTTCCGTGGAAACGGAAATCAGGTCATTGACTATCTGCCCTTCGTCCCGGTCAATTGACCAGGTGCGGTCGTGAAGCGGGCCTTGCCCCGGCGAAAGTTCCATGGCCTAGTTCCCCCACTCCAGGTCCCGTTTGCGCCAGGCATAGGCCAGCCCGACCATCAGGATGCCAACGAAGATGGCCATTTCAATCATGGCGAACAGCTCAAAGCTGATGAACTTGGTGGCCCAGGGATAGAGGAACACTACCTCCACGTCGAAAATCACGAAGAGAATGGCGTAAAGGTAATAGCGGAAGTTGAACTGGTTCCAGGGACCGCCGATGGTCTGCACGCCGCACTCATAAGGCTCAAGCTTGACCGGCGTGGGGTTGCTGGGGCGTATCCTGAAACGGGAAAGGAGCCAGGAGGCAACAATCAGGCTGGTCGGGACTGCAAAGGCCACCACAGCGAAAATGGCAATCAACCCGTATTGCCGAAAGTAGTCTTCAAGCATACAGCTTAGCGGGACCTCGAATCTAACCGTCCCGGCGATTATAGCATAAGCGTGCCGTGCCCGATAGTGAAAATCTGCACAATCAGAATTTCTCGGCACGGTCGACAGGTTGCGCTGGAAGTGGATAACCTGAACGATGGCCGCTAGAATGGCTACAGCAGATGCCTGTTCGGAGCATTTTCAAAGTCCCTTCCCCCTTGATGGAGGAAGGTGGCCTTGTCCAATAAGTGCTACTCATCCAAGAAGTAGACCGCCTATCCGAAAAGTCCTACTTCAGCTACGAAATACTAGCGGGCTGGTAGGTGAGCACGGTGATTGCCCCTATCTTAAAAGTCCAGCCACCAGACTTTTCGGACAGCTACACTGGAGCCAGTTCGATGGTGCGGATGAAAAGGTGGCGGCTCTCGACATTGTAGATGTAAATGAACTTGTAGCCGTGGCTGACCAGCTGCCTCGCTCCAGCCTGCCAGGGATAACTCAAAAGGGTGCCTTGGTTGGGGTCCCTCTGGATGGCTAAGATCGCTTCATCCAAAAAGACTCGCTCAGCTTCGGACTGAGCGAGCCTGTAATTCCGTGCTTGCAGGGACAGACTGTCTTCCATAGTAGCTACTGTTCCGCCTTTCGCTCTAACACCTCGCGCAAAGGCACCACTTCCCCAGCTTCCTCTTGCACCCTGGCAATTTCATTGTGGACCCAGGCAGCCAGCATGTAGTTGTCGTACTGCTCGTCGACGCGCCGGTGAGCGGCAGCTCTCTTCTCAGCGACATCCGGGAAGTCGGGCAGGGTCTCGGGAACGCGTATGTCATAAAACCGGCCCTCTGGTGAGTTGTGTGCGCCGTTGAGATTCACCATAACTTCCTCTCCATATCCAGATCCGTTTCCACGCTGGAGCTCTTCCCCGGATATTGACACAATAGGCAGATCGCGTCAATGGCACTGTTCTACCACCGGGGTCAACCGCAGTATATAGAGAAATTGACTACCAGGCAATTTCACCCTAAAATCCCCCTCGCTACAGTCCCAATTGGTAAGTGCCACACGAGCCGGTCAGTCAAGGCGTGGCGTACTGCGCCATGCCCCCTTGAGGCTCGTGGGTATTGGGACTGTAGCAAGTAGCCAATCCTTGCTGCGAGGGGGCACCCCAATGATCCTTATATTCCTCTTCGTTCTTTTCCTACTTGCCAATGTGGCAGTCCTGCTCCGAACTTCCCACCAAGCTACCCGCTGGAGTAGGGGTCCCAAGCTGGCCTTGGGAATAGCACTGTTCATACCCGGGCAGCTGACCGTCAACGCCGCTCTGGTCGTCATACCCAACATCCTGCTTGGCATCTCCCCGGATATGGGCTCATTCCTGCCCACCGCAATCGGCGCTGTCGTGGCTGGTTTGTGGCTGGCGTTCGGGCTGCACTGGCTCTACGGCTGGGCCTACCGCCGGCTGGGAGGTGAGTAGCAGTGATCGCGAATCTACTGTGGATGTCAGGGATAACAATTGCTCTGGTAGCGGCAGGAGTGGGATATGCGTCGGGACGCCCCATTGGCAAGGGCGTATTCGTGGTCGGCGTCATCACTGCCGTGCTGGTTCTGGTCTTGGCGGCAACGGCCTGTAGCGCGCTCCCCGACTCTGCCAAGTCGGATCGCCAATTAGCGGAAGAAGCGGTAGCGTGTCTGGGGTCAGGTTATGGAGAAACCACTGTTGTGTCCGCGATGCAGATTTATGATCGAGAACAGTTAATCAGCTACCGAGACTCTAACTGTGAAGAGAGTGATGATTCGCAGACTGCAAAAGATGATTCAGCAACAGGCTCAGGTTTAGGTGGTCTGTTCAGCTTCACTGGTACCAGATGTATCGGCTGTTCCAACATCCAGGAGATGTTGGATGAGTACGAGGCTAACCCCCTCCGCGCCGAGCGGCGCTACCGAGGCCGCACTATGGTGGTGGGTGGGAAGATAGAAGCCATCAGGGACAACTGGGCGGTGCCGCCCCAGCCGGAAGTGCGACTCAAAAGTGAGGTGTCCCTAACCTTCGTAAGCCGGGCTCGGGGTTGGGTGTCGGAGAAGAGCGTGGGAGACACCATCGAAGCTCAATGCTTGGTCGACGGGTTTCTACGCTTTTCCCTGGGGGGACGCGATGGAGTGCCCATCTTGGAAGACTGTGAACCACCGGAGGAGAACTGAATAACTTTGAAGAGTATTTCGTAGGACCCACGCCCTTGCCGAACCATGGTAAACAACACCGCGCAATAGGAAGGCCCGCACCAACTGCTTCACTGCATCAGTGCGGGTCTTGTCAGGGCCTAATGGATCACCCTAAATTAAGCCGCCAGGGCTATCAACTCCTGGGTTGGGGTGCTCAGGGCCCCCAGTTGAGGATCCAGTTCTAGGTCGAAGATGGACTGGACGAGGACGCAAATGTTGTGGCAGAGCGCCTTCACCAGCACCTCATTGATCTGAGCCGTCTCGCTCTTGGCTTTGATACCCTCCCAGAAGTTGGCTTTCACCATAGAGAAGGCCGTCTCGGAGTTGCTACGCTGGTGGTAGTGCTCCAGGAATTCCTGCCGGTGCAACTGGTAGTAGTGATAAGCTCTGCGCCACAGCGGATCCGGCTTGTGATGCCCATGATCGCCAGTCGAGTTGACCTTGAAGGGAATGTAGGCAGCAATACCCAAGGCGTTGGCGGTGTACAAGTTCTTCTTCGAGAGATACGCCTTGTCCGCCGACACCTCCTCCACGTTAAAGTAGCGGGCTGTCTCCTCCAGCAGGGGCTTGAACAGGACGGTGTCGTGGGTGTTGCTCTCAGTCACTGCCACCGAGGTGATGATCTTAGTCTTGACCCCGCACATAAGGTGCAGCTTCAGCCACCTGGCCTCCTTGCGTTCTCGCTTGTGCTTCTTGTCGAACCATCGGTTGTAGGTGCCGGTGGCAAAGCCGCTGGAGTCTATGGCCACCACACTCTCGGCAGCAGCTAGGGGCAGGGCACTCTTGACGACCAGCTCCCGCAGGAGCGGGGTCAGTTCGGGCTTTTGCAGGTAGTGCATAACACTGCTGCGGCTGGGTGCCTGTTCCAGCAGGTCCTGAGCATCAGCGCGCCGGATGCTGGACATAGCCTTCCTGCCGCACTTCAGGGAGTAGACCTTGAGGGCAGCAGCGTGGACCATATCGCCCAAGTAGAGCTTGGGCCGGCCAAAGTGGTAGTCCGGCTGCTCGACCGTATTGCAGAGGTCTCGCAACAGCCAACCGAAGTACTCCTCTTCATGCTCCTTGGCCTGGTTGTAAGCCCGATGGTTCCGAGTGGTTTTCTTCTGCTTCTGCTGAGGATGTGTGGGCTCGGTAGCCGGGGGCTCATCAGGCTCATCCTGTTCCCGCGCCAGCGCCATAGTTGCGGCAATGATGTGCTTGCAGGGAGTGTCCCGCAGCTCGAAGTCGGGACAGTTGCAGTAGGGGTCCACCGGATCCGGGTCCACGATGTACGACCCGTTGCCGGACTGTGACGGTACCTGGTAGCCCACCTTGGTTTTCTTGATGGGTGATTGGGCCGCGATCAGCGCACCCCGGAGCTGGCGACCCTGGTCACCATCGTCGGGATCGCCTTCGTTGAGTGCCGTGGGAGGCAATTCCAGTGTGGTCATGGGGGCCACCTCCTTGTCATTCTTTAGGTTTAGTCTATATCTTTGATAAAGACCTGTCAACCCCCCAGCCTAACTCAATAAGGTTCTCCGTCCGGTTCGTAGGCGATGTTACTCCGGTGTCCAGGACCACAATAACGGTAGACTCCTTGGGCAACCCATTCAAAATATTCAGGATGGTTGGCCAAACGGGTAGTGACGCTATTGCGCAGTTCGTAGGGGTTACCTCGATAGAGCCCGGAGTTCTCCAGGCACCGACTGACCAGCTCGGCCTTCAGGAGCTTGCCCCGGGCCGCTTCCCCAATACGAATGAGCCGCTCCAGCAGCCTGTGAGTGCCTCGGAAGTCCACGAGCAGGGTTGCAGGATCAGCCAGGGTCTGCAAGGGAGCGGGTTCCCTAGGCTCTGGCGCTGCTGGCTCAGACGCGTCGGCTTTGCGCCTCTTCAGCCAGCCCTCATACAGCCCCGGCATATCGTGCAGGTGAGCTGGAGTTTCGTGTTGAAACACGGCGTAGTCAGTTTCCGAGGTGGGTGCTGGGTCAGGTGAGGGTGAGGGACCGGAGTCGCCGGCAGCGCCAGCATCGGCTTCCAGGAGTTGGATCACCGATTTCAGGGCATTTTCCTGGTCTTGCAAATTTGCGCTTTTCGTAGCTAAATCAGCGAGTTTCGCCTTCAGGTCAGCTAGGGTGAGTGAGTTGATCTCCGACATGACGCATCCTCCCGGGCTTGACAGACCCCCGGTCGGATGTGTTACGATCGGTGCAAGTCAGCCCTTATAAACTGTTTTGACCATGGCAGTTCAGCCCTCAGTCATCGGTTATGGTGTTGACGCTTTAGCAGAACCGGCGAGTCATCACCTCGCCGGTTCTGTGCGTTCATCGCTATCCATTGTACCACATAGAGCCTTTCAGACGCCGGAATTACGAAAAACGTCTCACATCAGGCGCTGTTGCGGGAAAACCTTAAGGATACACCACAACTTTCCCGGCTCCTTGGAAGGATACACTACCCGGTCGGTCGACCCGCTCCCTTGACCCCCCACCTGTTTCGAACATACAATTACCTAAAGATAAATATTTGTTGGTGAAACTATGGTGGAAGCGACAGAGAAGCCGCTGGGAGAGTTCCAAGTGATGGTCACCGCGTACAGGTGCCGTTGCGGGTTCGAGTGGACCAACAAGAGCCTGCGAGGGCCATCGGTGCGACCTAAGGTCTGTCCCAATTGCAAGAGCGCCAACTGGGACCAGCCCAAGAAGTGGGAGAGGCCGAAAAAGTCATAGCGGAAGCAAGTTATAAGGGGAATGGAGCATGGTTACAAATAACTCAATGGAGCTTCGGGAACTGCTGAGAGAGGTGCAAGAAGCAGAACAACGCTGTAGAGATTTCGAGTCACTGGCGTTAGAACGAGCCCAGGCATGCGAACGGACTATTGCGAAATACGGCGTAAACTCCACGTCCGCTCGCAACGACGCAGGAAGAGCGACAAAAGCATTTGCCGACGCTGAACAGGCTATCCAGCAGGCTAAAGAACTTCGCATAGCCTATTACGAGGCTCTCTACGGGCCCAAAAGGGAGTTCATTGGCGCTCGCAGAGCACATTATGCAGGATTGGCTAAGCCCTAGAGAACCAAGGGGTAGCCCCGAAATGTCGAGTACTCCAAGCACCGGCATGAGATGCCCACACTGTTTAGTGACTTTCCACGCGAGGGTCCGCGCTAACGTCAACTTGCACGTGGTGCTCATCCCATGGTTGCATTAGCCGTGAGATTTGTGAGAGCAGGAGTAACTGATGGTAAGACCACAGGGAGAGGATGACCCGATTTTGTTTTCCGATGACGCGCTGGAGGGCTACTTCAACGTATTGGGATATTTTATGGCGAGACAAGTTCTTGATGGCCAGTTGCCTGAAGAGGGGATATTTGGAATCCTTGATCGAACTCAGTTCGTTTTGGACGAGATGATGGGAGACCCTGTTAGTTACCCCCATACGGAGCTGCACATTCTCTTCAATACCACTTTAATGTTGACGGTCCGTAGAGCACTGGAAGAACCTGGAAATCAACTCGGCAACTAAGAAACTAGCACTGAGTACCAGTTATGCTCCAACCCACAATCTGTGACTTTTCGGCGACAATCCATCCACCCAAGCGCCAGCAGTCTGATTAACCTGTTCCAGCTACGCCCCAGCTACACCCGTCCTAAAAGTCAGCCCCCTATCTGAAAAGTCCTGGATGAGTAGCACTTATTGGACAAGGCCGAGGAAGGTCAGGATGGGGGTGACGCCCTTTAACGTCTTGAAATACACCGACCGATACGTTCAGGCCAACGGGATAAGGCACCATTACCTGGAATGGGGAGCCGGCGACAAGCCGCCGGTCCTGATGCTTCACGCCACTGGCCTTTCCGCCCACTCCTGGCTGCCCATCGCCGAGGGGCTGGCCGGGGACTACCATGTTCTCGCTCTGGACCAGAGAGGACACGGCGATACCGACCCCTCGGACTGCGGCTACTCCTTTGAACTGGTGGGCCAGGACCTGGCCGCGGTAATTGAGGCCCTGGAGTTGGCGAATGTCAGCATGGTGGGCCACTCGTCGGGCGGCCTGGCCACCCTGATCGCCGCTTCCCTGCTGCCCGGGCGCATCCGGCAGGCCTGCCTGGTGGAAACCCGGGTAGGCGAAAGTCCGGCCAACGCGCCGCCCGGTGAACTGCGGGAGCGGGCCCACCGTACCAGGCGAAAGCGGGGCGTCTGGGATAGCCGCCAGGCCATGTACGGCGCCTACCGGCAGCGTGCCGCCTTCCACGACTGGGACGAAAGGGCATTCTGCGCCTTCATTGAAGGCGGGACCAGGCTGCTCCCGGATGGCCGCGCCGCGTTGAAGTGCCCTCCCGACGTGGAGGCCGTATTCTACGAAAAGCGCGAGGGCCTCCAGGTCTCCCCCTACCTGGAGGGGCTGACAGGCAGGTTCTTGCTCCTCTTGGGCAGCTACCCCGAGGCCCAGACCCTGCAGGACAAGGGAGTTCGGCGCTTCCTTGATTTGGTAGGGAATGCGGCCGTCAAGCCCATGGGCCTGGGCTCTCACTTCCTGCCCATGGAACACCCCGAACCGGTTCTGCGAGAGATAAAATCCTTCTTCCAGGGTGAGCATAAAATTGGCGACTGATCATTCCGAAAACGGTAATGGCAGCGACCGGCGGTCAGGCCCCTTGCAGGGCTTGAAGGTGCTGGACCTGTCCATCATTGTTGCCGGCGGCACCGCCAGCAGCCTGCTGGCCGATTTCGGCGCCGACGTCGTTAAGGTCGAACGGCCGGGCAGCGGCGACCCGTTGCGCAACTGGGGCCCCTTCGCCAACGGCGTTTCCCTGTGGTGGAAGGTCCATTCCCGCAACAAGCAATCACTGACCCTGGACCTGGGCAACAGCGACGGGCAGGCGTTGCTCCTGGAACTGGCGGGGCAGGCCGACCTGCTCATCGAAGGCTTCCGCCCCGGCACCCTGGAAAGGTGGAACATCGGCCCGGAGCAACTGCACGAAGCCAACCCCGGCCTGGTGATTCTGCGTTACTCCGGTTTCGGGCAAACGGGCCCGTACCGTGACCGCCCGGGTTTCGGCACCATCGCAGAGTGCATGAGCGGCTACATCGCCATGACCGGCTTTCCCGAAACCCCGCCGGTCCTGCCCCCTATCCCCCTTGCCGACGAAATCGCCGGCGTCTTTGGAGCCATGGCAGGCATGATGGCCCTGTTCCGGCGGGAGGCGGCCCGGGGAACTGAGGAGGGCGCCGGTGAACACAAGACGGGGCAGGTAATTGACCTGAGCCTCTTTGAGCCCCTTTTCCGCCTGTGCATCCCACACATTCCCATGTACGACCTGCTGGGAATCGTGCGGGAGCGGGTGGGCAACGACTTTCCCGACGCCGCTCCCCGCAGCCTTTACCGGACCGGCGACCAACGCTGGCTGGGCCTGTCCGCCACCTCTCAAAGCACCTGGGAAGCCCTGGCCCAGGCTATGGGGCTGTCGGAGTACATCTCCGACCCGCGCTTTGCAGACAACGCCTCCCGCCTGCAAAACAAGGACGACCTGAACGTCATTCTCCAGCAATGGCTGGGCAGCCGGCCCCAGGAAGAGATCCTGGACCGCCTGGTGCCTGCCGGCGGCGTTGTAGGCCCTGTTTACGACAGCGCCCAGATAGTGAATGATCCCCACTACCAGGACAGGGAAGACGTCATTGAAGTTGAAGACCCGGAAATCGGCTCCACCCTGATGCCGGGCATTATTCCCAAGTTCAGCGCCACGCCCGGGGCGGTGGAACACGCCGGGCCACGGCTGGGTGAACATAACGCCCAGGTACTGGGGTCCTGGCTGGGACTCGACGAGAATACCGTAGCCGAACTGGCTGAGAATGGCGTCATCTAATCGGGTGAGTTAACAGAATGCCCTGCCATAGCCCGATGTCCAACTGTAACGATTGAGTGAAGGAGTCCCGTTGAATCGCAATAAACTGCTGGTCGCCACCCACAATGCGGGCAAGATCAGGGAATACCAACACTTGTTGGGCGCTTTGCCCGTTGACCTGGTTTCCCTGGATGAGCTGGGCATCACCCATGACGTTGAAGAGACCGGTTCAAGCTTCCCCGAAAATGCCTGGCTCAAGGCCCACGCATATTCCCGCCTCGGCGGGATGCTGACCTTGTCCGACGATTCGGGGCTGGAAGTGGACGCCCTGAACGGCGAACCCGGGGTCCACTCAGCCCGCTACGGCGGCGACCTGTGCCATTCCGACGAGGATCGGGTTTCGCTCCTGCTATCAAACCTGGAGGGAGTCCCCTGGGAGGCGCGGACGGCCCGCTTCCGCTGTGTTATCGCCATCTGCCTTCCAGCCGGACCGGAAGTGTCGGTGGTGGGTTCCGTGGCCGGGATGATACAATACGAACCACAGGGTACTGAAGGTTTTGGCTACGACCCGGTGTTCTATCTTCCCTCTTTCCGGCGCACCATCGCCCAGCTTTCCATGGAAGAAAAGAACCGGATCAGCCATCGCGGCGATGCGGCAAACCGCGCGGTGGCAGCCTTGCGGAAGCTGTTAGAGCCCGGCTAGATTCCCGCCTTCGCCCGACCCTATCTTAAATTTGTGGGTTCAAACCCTTGGCGCTGCTGGACTTGCTTAATCGTCCCTTGCGGGACTTGAGAATTTCCGTAACCGACAGGTGCAACTTCCGTTGCCCCTACTGTATGCCGGCCGAAATTTTCGGTGAAAGCTACCAGTTCCTGCCCAAGGAAGAGATTCTCAACTTCGAGGAAATTACCCGCCTGGCCAGGGTCTTCGTGTCATTGGGCGTCAACAAGCTGCGCATAACCGGCGGCGAGCCACTGCTGCGCACCGACCTGCCCCGGCTGATTGCCATGCTCTCCGGTATCGACCCCGCGGTTGACCTCACCCTGACCACCAACGCTTACCTGCTGCCCCAGCGTGCGCAGGAGCTAAAGGATGCCGGCCTCCGGCGCATCACCATCAGCCTGGACTCGCTGGACGACGAGGTCTTCAAGGAGATGAACGGCCGCGGCTTTCCGGTCCAGCGGGTGCTGGACGGCATTGAAAGCGCAGCCCAGGTGGGCTTGACCCCCATCAAGATTAACGCCGTCGTACAGAAGGGCGTAAACGAACACACTATTGTGGACCTGGCCCGCCACTTCAAGGGAACGGGCCACATCGTCCGGTTCATCGAATACATGGATGTGGGCAACCGCAACGGCTGGAAGTGGGACCAGGTGGTCTCCGCCGCCGAAATCGTCCGCCTGATAGATGCGGAGTTGCACCTGGAGCCGGCGGAAAGCAACTACCGGGGCGAGGTTGCCAACCGCTACCGCTACAGGGACGGTTCCGGCGAGATTGGGGTAATCGCCTCCGTCACCATGCCCTTCTGCGGCGACTGCACCAGGGCCCGCCTGTCCACCGACGGCAAGCTGTACACCTGCCTGTTCGCCTCCGGCGGCGTGGACCTGCGGGACTATCTGCGCCAAGGCGCATCGGACCATGACCTGGAGCATCGCATTCGCGGCATCTGGTCCCGCCGCGTGGACCGCTACTCGGAGGAAAGGACCGACCTGGCTCCCCTGCAGAACTCGCGCCAGAAAGTTGAGATGTACCACATCGGCGGGTAGCTGGGGGCTGCCCTGCTTCCCCGCTAAGTCAACAGGTGACTCCGGAGGTTTCAGGATGATTCAGGACCGTGAAGTTCAGGACTTGTGGGTTGCGGTTGAGGCCATCCGGAGACGGGTGGAGGAGCTGGAGGGTACGGGCGTGGAAGACCCGTCAGAGTTGGCTTACGTTGCCAGCGCCACCTCCAACCGCAAGACTTTCCACCTGCGCGGCTGCAAGTTTACCAAGGGATTTATGAAGGTGGCCGACGGCTACAGCGAGTACCGCACCCACGAAGAGGCCGTCTCCGCCGGCCATATCCCCTGCAAGAATTGCTTCGGCTGAAGGGCCTTCCTGTACCTGACCCGCTATAGTAATGCCCTTGCATTTCAGCTGCACAGGAACCCCGCACAAACCGCCGCAACCAGGAGAGCTTTGATGCCTGAGACCAGCAGCCAACCTGCAACCGCCGCAGCCACTGCCCTGACCCACCTGGACGAGCAGGGGCGGGCCAAAATGGTCGACGTGGGGTGGAAACCGGTTACCGACCGCGAGGCCGTGGCCCGGGGTTCGGTCAGGATGCAGCCGGAGACTCTCCGCCTGATTGTCGAGGGTCAGGTCAAGAAGGGCGACGTCTTTACCATCGCCCAGTTGGCGGGAATCATGGGGGCCAAGAAGACCTCGGAGCTTATCCCCCTGTGCCATCCCCTGCCCCTGAACAAGGTGGACGTGGAACTGGAGGCCGACGAGGCGGCCAGCGCGGTAAACATAACCGCCATCGCCAGCACCTCGGGCAAAACGGGCGTGGAAATGGAAGCCCTGACCGCCGTATCTATAGCGGCCCTCACCATCTACGACATGTGCAAGGCCGTGGACCGGGGCATGCAGATTGGCGCCATCCGCCTGGCAAGCAAGCGGGGCGGTCAGAGCGGCGACATCACCCTGGAATAGCCAGCGCCGGCCCCTTAGTCACCCGCCCCTTTTTCTCAGTTCACCAGCCAGGATTTCAATGGCCGCGGCGGCGTACACGGCGTATTCCAGCGAGGACAGGTCCAGGGGCTGAAAGTCTTCCACCTGGTCCGCTTCCGAGATTCCCGCAATGCCCGAAATTGCCGTAATGTCGAAACGACATAGCTGGCCCTCCGGGTCCACCACCACGCAGCCCAGGTCCCGCGTCGGGCCGAACTGCGGCTCCACCTCCATCGCCTGCACCGATGTCATGCCCAGGAAAGAAGGGAAGGGCCTTAGCCGGCCGGCGAGTTCCACCAGCAAGGCCTCCAAACGCTGCGCCGTCTCGGCCAGGATGGCCTGCGCCTCCTCTTCAAACTTGCTGCTCTCGTAATTTGTCATGGTCACTTTAGCCGGTTGATTGAGCCTCGCGCCGGAAGCAGGCCAATTGACAGTTATACTTGCCCCGCCTTAATATTATTGGCCCAGGCAACACTTGGCGGCTGGTCGGTGTGCCTGTCCGGTGGCGACGTAGCTCAGTGGCAGAGCGGGCGCTTCATAAGCGCTAGGTCGTTGGTTCGAATCCATCCGTCGCCACCAATTAATTCCGCCCCTCACTCTGCTTCGGCGCCTCTGGACCTCGTTCCCCCTATCCTGCACTTGAAAGGGAGACCTGGCATGTCATCCTTCCTTGCCCCGGGGCTGGATGCCAAAGAAGCAAGCCGCATCTGCATGAACGTGTGCCGGGCCATGTGCTGCCGGGGGCCGCTGGTACTGGAACTGGCCGCCGGCGAGGTGGAAGGGTTTGTATCGGAGGCCGAGAAGCTGCAGGTGCAGGTCAAGCTCAACACGGGCGCGGAGGGTCGGGGCTGGATCAAGTTCGCCGACCACGAGGGAGAAAGGTGCCCCATGCTGGACCCGCAGACCTTTGCCTGCAGGATATATGACCTGCGGCCAAGTCGATGCCGCGACTTCCCGACCCGCCAAACCCCTGGCTGCATCATATCCGGCGGCTGAACCAAGCGGGCCCATTCCCTGCTGGTCGCAAAAATAAAGGGAACCTTCCAACCGGTTCCCTTTGCCTGCACATCCTGGGGTAAGGCTGCTACTCTTCGTTGTCCATCTGCTGGCCCAACTCGCTGAGAAACCGCTCTATCTCCGGCGAAAGATTCACCTCGGTGGGTGTCTCCCCGCCTGAAGCTTCCTCCTCGTCCTGCTGGGCATCGTAATAGGCTTCCATCTGCTGGATAAGCGACTTCAGTTCCGAATTACGTTCCACCGCCGAAGTAAGTTCCCGGTATTGCCTCTGTCCCCTCCGCACCGGCGCCAGGTCTGACGGAATGTTGGGATAGACGGAACTCAGGCACTCAATCATCCGGGACGTGCCGGTATAGTCCTCTTCCAGCTGCAGGTACTGGGGCAGGTGCACCATGAAGTTGATGGTCTCGATACCCAGGCGGTCGATGCCTTCCGAAACCAGGTTCATGATGGTAGTGGGCCCCTGGTAATTGCTGCTCCGCAGCTTCAGGTTCGGCACGGGTTTGTTCTGCGACACGTTGCCGAGGGACCCCGTTACCAGCAAGGGCCTGGTATGGGGCACGGCGTCGTACATGGCGCCCAACCGGCAGTACCGGGTCACGCCGAAGTATTTGACGACTTCCAGTATCGAGTCCGTGTAGTCCTCGCTGCTGGCGTGGGGCTCCATCATGTGGAGAAACAGGTAGTCTGGCCCATCGTCCGAGGTGGCATACCTCAGGTTGCTGTTGGGAATAGTCACCCGGCGCTCCCCCTGCACCAGGCGTATGTTGGGTCGGTAACGGGTAAAATCAAAATAATTGCCCGGGCGGGACAGCTTGCCCAGGTCCTTGGAACCCAGGTACCTTTCCAGGCGGCTCAGGGTCAGGGTCCCCACGCTGCCCACGTCCACCCACGGACGAATCATGGCGAAGGCATGCGGTTCCCTCAGTTCGGGTACCGGTTCTACTATATCGAAAGCTCCAATTCTCATACCTTCATATTGCCAGAAATAAGCCGCCAATTCAACCCGCAAGCCCTTCGTTGTTGTGCGGATTCATGCCATCGCAAGGCAAAATATGGCCGCAATTAAGGCCAACCAGCACCTGTTTTCGTTCTCTTCTTGGCGGGTTCAACTTGCCCCGCCCTTCCTCCGGGCGTATTCTTGCCCAGGTCCCGTCCTTATCTGAAAGCATCTCATCCTGCCAGAGGACTGTCCCCCTTTTGTCCAGCACTCCCTTTCCCAACCGAAGCCGGCGCAGAAGGCTGCGCTCTCCCGTGGTGCGCATGGCCATCGCCCTGCGCTATGCGGACTTCCGCGTCCTGTGGCTGTCCACCGTCTCAAACCAGCTGGGCTGGGGGATGCAGCAGGTATTGCTGGGTTGGCTGGTATTCGACATGACCGGCAATGCGGGCATGGTGGGCGCCATCTTCGCCGCCCGCTCGGCCCCCAACCTGGTGGTAGGCCTGGTGGCCGGCTCCATCACCGACCGCTTCGACCGCCGCGCCATCATGCGAATCTCCTGCGCCGTCATGCTGGGCCTGTCCCTGCTCGCATCCTGGCTGCTCTATGCCGGCCACCTTTCCATCTGGCTGCTGATGTTCATGACCTTCCTGCTGGGCGCGGCCCAGGCTTTCTACATGACCTCGCGCCAGGTCTACGTCTACGACATCGTCGGCGGACACCGGGCCATCAACGGCATCGCCCTGGTGTCCCTGGCCCAGTGGATCGGCGGGATAATCGGCTCGCTGGCCACCGGGGCATTGATTGCCTGGCAAGGGCCGGCGGCGGCCTTTTTCGTCATGGGGCTCACCTACGGCGCCGGAATTGTCATAATGCACCGGCTGCGGCATGCCGGCGCCGCCGCTCCCCTGGTCCGGGAGCCCATCCTGGAAAATCTGCTCAACTATTTCCGCGCCCTGAAGAACAATCGGGCCATGCTGAGCCTTATCATATCCACCGCAGGAGCCGAGGTCCTGGGCTTCTCCCACCAGGTTATGCTGCCCATCCTGGCCAGCCAGGTCCTTGGCGTCGGCGCCTTCGGGCTGGGCCTCCTGACGGCCTTCCGGTTCCTGGGCAGCGCCATCGGCGTATTCACCGTGGCCGCCATGGAGCGGTTCCGCCGCAAGGGTGTCCTGCTCCTGTGCATCATCGGCATGTTCGGCGTAGGGGAGATTCTGCTGGGCCAGTCGCCCTTCTTCTGGGTGGCCGTAGCCTGCGTCATGTTCATCAACACCCTGGCGTCCGCCACCGACATCCTCCACCACACCCTGCTGCAGCACAGCGTGTCCAACGAGCAGCGGGGCCGCGCCATGGGCTCATGGATTTTCGGCATCGGCCTGGCGCCCGTGGGGCAACTGGAGGTGGGCTTCCTGGCCGGCGAGACCAACTCCAGGACCGCCCTGCTGGTCAACGGCGCGGCCCTGATTGTGCTGGCGGTGGTAATGGGGACGCTGATGCCCCGGCTGCGCCGAATGTAGGCCCTGCCATCCTTTCCCATTTCCTGCCCAATAAACTATAATCCGGCTAACGCAATCCAACAGGAGGCGCGACATGATTACCAAGTTCGACAGCCTGTACGCCGGCCACGTGGACATGGAAAACGTGGGCTACGGCGGCATCGCCGTTAACGACCGCTCCTTTTCCGACGAGTACCTGGCAACCGTGTTCGACAAGGCCACGGCCATCGCGCAGACCATGGACCGCACGGGTTTCGACACCATGTGGATGGCCGAACACCACTTCCAGCCCGAGGGCTACGAGTGCATTCCCAACCTCCTGATGCTCAACGTCCACCTGGCCCACCTTACCAAGAGCTTGAAGTTCGGCTGCGGCTTCAACATCACCCCCATGTGGAACCCCCTGCGGCTTGCCGAAGACTTTGCCACTGCCGACATCCTTACCAAGGGTCGGGTCATCTTCGGCGTCGGCCGGGGCTACCACACTCGCGAGGTGGAGACCTTCGGCGCGCCCCTGCTGGACCAGCCGGCCAACCGCGACCTGTTCGAGGAGCAGGTGGAGGTAATCCTCAAGTCCTTCAACGAGCGGGCCTTCTCCCACCAGGGCAAGTATTACACCATTCCGCCGCGCGTTCCCTACCGGGGCTACGAACTGGAGGAAATCACCCTGGTGCCGCGCCCATTGAACTTGCCAGTGGAGACCTGGCAGCCCATCCAGAGCGCCACTCCCCGGGCCCTGGAGTTCATGGCTAGGCACGGCATCAAGGGCATGATTGGCGGCGGCGTATCCGAAGGCGGGGCCATCTACGATGTCATTGCCGCCTATCGCGACGCCCTGGTGAACGCAGGCCGTGAAGACGCCCAACTGGGCGAAGACCTGGCCATCGGTTTCCACTTCTTCCTGGCCGACACCCAGGAGCAGGCAATCCGGGAGGCAGCCAAGTACTACGAGGAGAATCTCAAGATGTTCGGCCCGTTGCGCCTGGTCCGCTCTCTTTCCGACGAGCAGATTGATGCCATGTCGGATCCTCGGCGGGCGCCCACCGCCGGCCTGCCCACCATCGAACGCGCCGTCGAGCGGCAGGGCTTCCTGTGCGGGCCGCCGGAACTGATTGTCGAGCAGCTCAAGGAATTGGAGGAACAGTACCCCGGCCTGGACCGTGTCGGCATGAGCCACCCCGTCGGCACACCCGAAAAGGTCATCCTGGAACAGCTTGAATGGCTGGCACGGGACGTCATGCCCGCCTTCACCAGCAAGGTCGAGGAACCGGTTCCGGCGGACAACTAGCGGGCGCCCGCAAGGCCCGCAGGTCAGCTTTTCAAGGCGAGAAGGGACGGCCCCGGGGAAACCGGCCGTCCCTTCCCTTCGTAAATTAAATCTACCGATTGCGTAAGGAAATCATTGAAAGTGAAGCCCGATTCCCCATCCGAAGTCCTGAGGTGGCTGCCCCTCCTGGGGGCCGTTGCTGCTGTGGCAATCCTGGTAGGCATATTCTGGGCCACTTCCTCCCCTGCCGCCGCGCCGGATAGTACCGTATCAGCGGAAGTTACGGGACCGGACCGGGTTCAGCCCCGGCCCACGGCCACTCCCGAGCCAACTCCCGTTCCCGCCATCGTAACCCCCGCGGGCACGGATCAGGCGCCCGATTTTCGCGGCATCGTCCGCTGGCTCAACAGCGAACCCCTTGCCATGGCAGAACAGCGGGGCAAGGTGGTCCTCATTGACTTCTGGACCTACTCTTGAATCAACTGCAAGCGTACCCTGCCGTATGTAAGGGACTGGTACAACAAGTACGCCTATCGCGGCCTGGTGGTGGTGGGCGTCCACTCGCCCGAGTTTGAGTTCGAGAAGGACGTGGACAACGTCCGCGAAGCCCTGCCCAGGCTGGACGTAACCTGGCCCGTGGCCATGGACAACGACTTCGGGACCTGGCGCGCCTACCAGAACCGCTACTGGCCCCGAAAGTACCTCATCGACCAGGAAGGCATCATCCGCTTCGATCACATCGGCGAAGGCGCCTACCTGGAAACCGAGCTTCACATCAGGAATTTACTGGTGGAAGCGGGCGTCCAGGTGTCGGATATTCCCGTCGGAGGTGTGCAGCCCTGATAACCCGGGGTAGCCCACACACCGGGATACCCATTGGCCGCTTTCGACAAAAACTGTTAAGCGGCTTTCTTCATCTTTCAGATACGAAATCCAGGAGGAAGAGATTCCATGGCACAGCAAGTTCGGGGTGAAACCCCACCCCTGATTCCCCGCACAGTCTTCTTCGGTAACCCGGACAAGGCATCGCCGCAGATAAGTCCCGACGGCGCCCTCATCAGTTTTCTGGCCCCGGTGGACGGCGTTCTCAATGTCTGGGTAGCCCCGGCCGATGACCCTGCGTCAGCCCGTCCTGTAACCCGAGACACGGGAAGGGGCATTCGCCGGTATGGCTGGACCTATAACGGCAATCAGCTAATCTACCTTCAGGACACCGGCGGGGACGAAAACTGGCGTCTCTATGCCGTGAACCTGGACACCGACGAGACTCGCGACCTGACCCCGCTGGACGGCGTCCAGGCCCAGATTCAGCGGGACAGCCACAAGCGCCCCGGCCATATCCAGGTCGGCTTGAACGACCGCGAGGCCCAGTTCCACGACCTGTACCTGGTAGATTTGAACACCGGCGAACGCGAACTGCTCCTGCAGAACGACGGCTTCGCCTTCTTCGTTACCGACGACGAGTTCACGGTCCGCTTCGCCGCCCGTCTCACCGAGGACGGAGGCAACGAGTTCCTGCGCCCGGGCCAGGACGGCCAGTGGGAACATGCCTTCATGGTGGGTGTGGATGACTCGGTCACCACCGGCCCCCTGGAGTTCGACAAGGACGGCCGGAACCTGTACCTGCTGGACAGCCGGGGCAGGGACACCGCCGCCCTCACCACCATGGACCTGGCTACCGGCGACCTGTCCAACCTGGCCTGGGATGACCGGGCCGACGTCGCCGACGCCATGCTCCACCCAACGGAGCGAACGGTGCAAGCCGTCGCCTTTAACTACGACCGCAAGACCTGGCAGGTTATGGATGACGCCGTCGCGGCGGACCTGGACTACCTCTCCACCGTCTCCGCAGGAGACATTGAGGTAATCAGTCGCACCCTGGACGATTCCTGCTGGATCGTCGCCTACCTGCTGGACGACGGGCCCGTCCGCTACTACCGCTACTTGCGCCAGAGCCAAGACGCCCGGTTTCTCTTCACCAACCGGACGGCCCTGGAAAGCCAGGCCCTGGTAAAGTCTCACCCCGTGGTAATTCCGGCCCGTGACGGGTTGGACCTGGTCTGCTACTATTCCCTGCCGCTGGAAGCCGATCCGGAACAGTCGGGCGCCGTTGCGGAACCCCTGCCCCTGGTCCTGCTGGTGCATGGCGGCCCCTGGGCGCGGGACTCCTGGGGTTACAACCCCGTTTATCAACTGCTGGCCAACCGGGGGCTTGCCGTGCTCAGCGTCAACTTCCGGGGCTCCACCGGCTTCGGCAAGAACTTCGTCAACGCCGGCAACCTGGAATGGGGCGGCAGGATGCACGACGACCTGGTGGATGCCGTCAGGTGGACCGTGGACCAGGGAATCGCCGACCCGGAACGGGTTGCCATCATGGGCGGCAGCTACGGCGGTTATGCCACCCTGGTGGGCATGACCTTTACACCCGACGTTTTCGCCTGCGGTGTCGACATAGTCGGTCCTTCCAACCTGGTTACCCTGATGGAAACGGTGCCGCCCTACTGGCAGCCAATGATCCAGCTTTTCACCAGCCGCGTCGGGGATTATCGCACCGAGGAAGGACGGGAGTTTCTCCTGCAACGTTCCCCCCTGTCCTTCGTGGACAACATCCGGAGGCCCTTGCTCATCGGCCAGGGGGCCAACGACCCTCGGGTCAAGCAGTCCGAGTCCGACCAGATAGTCGGGGCCATGCAGGAAAAGGAAATTCCCGTTACTTACGTCCTGTATCCCGACGAGGGCCACGGTTTCGCCCGCCCCGAAAACAACCTGTCTTTCTTCGCCCTGGCGGAGGGATTTTTGGCCCAATGCCTGGGCACCCGCTCCGAACCCATAGGCGACGACCTGTCCGGCGCATCCATCACCGTCCCGGAAGGCGCCCACCACGTGCCAGGGCTGGCGGAAGCGTTGGGTGGATAGGGGCATGGGAGGACGGGGAAAGGGTGGAGCGGCCATAAAGAAAACTCAATCGCCAATGCAAAATACGGAAACGGGGCAGTTCTCGCGAACTGCCCCGTTTTCTCTACTGTAACCCTCGACCCGCGGCCTACAGGTTAATCGCCGCCTCCGCGTAGTCCCGTTCCTTGGTGTACACCTGGATGCGGTGGCGAACGGACTCGGCCACGTACAGCCGGTCCTCCGCGTCCAGGTGGACCGCGGTGGGCCGGTTGAACCGCCACTCGACTTCCATGTTGGTGCGGCGGCGGGCCTTGGCCACGTCCGGATTGGCGTCGATGTAGTCCTGCACCCAGGGCGACGGGGTCTCCGCGTCACCCACCAGGGCGGCGATGAATTTGCCGTCGGGTTCGTAAATCTTCACCTGATGATTGCCCCAGTCCGCCACGTACACGTCGCCGTCTGAGTCCACGGCAACGCCGGTCGGCCGGCGCAAACCGCCCACGCCCCCGGGCGTCTCCTTGAACTCCAGCAGGAACTCACCGTCGGCGGTGAACTTCTGCACCCGGTCGTTCTTCCAGTCGGCCACGTAAACGCAGCCTTCCCCGTCCAGGCACATGCCCCAGGGCTTGCTGAACTGGCCCGGGCCGCTCCCTTCGCTGCCCCAGCCGGACAGGTATCCCCCATCTTTGGTGAACTTCTGGACCCGGTGGTTCTGGCTGTCCACCACGTACAGGTTGCCGTCGCCGTCAAGGGCCAGGCCGGCGGGGCCGCGCAGTTGGCCCTCGCCGCTGCCGGCTTCACCCCACTTGGCGATGAACTCGCCATCCTCGTCCATTACGGTAATCTTGTGGGTGTTCTCATCAGAAACGTAGATGTTCTCGTCGCCGTCCAAGGCGATGGCCGTGGGCCAGACGAACTGGCCGTCGCCCATGCCGTACCGCCCAATGTCGGTAATGAAGTGGTGGTCCAGCGTACACTTGCTAATGCGCAGGGTAATCTCGTCCACACCCCGGTTCAGCACGTAGAGAGTATTGTCGCTGCCCAGGGCGAAGTCCAGAGGCACCAGGAACCCAATGCCCGAAGTGGAGTACATTCCTATGCAGTGGCTATAATCGAAAACTCGCCCGGCGGCGACCGTGGTAAGCATTTCTGCCTCCTCTATAGCATCGTGGGAATAACGCCAGGGTATGCCTGCCTTCTATCCCCGTAGGGGCGGGTTTGAAACCCGGCCCCCAAACTAGTCAACTTGCCTGACTCGAGCCGGCCTACAGGAAGTCCAGCTGCTCGTACTCTCCGCCGACGATGGGCTTGGCGTCCAGGCCCAGCCACCGCTCGGCAAAGGTGGAGTAGAAGCCCCGGAAGTCGTAGCTGGGTACCAGGTCCCCTTCAAACAGGTCCTCGGCCTTCATGGAGGGGTATTCTCCGTACATGCCCGGGTTGACCGCGTCGCCCAGGGCAAAGGCCACACCGCCCCGGCCGTGGTCGCAGCCGGTGCCGTTGTCGTGTACCCGCCGGCCGAACTCGGTAAAGACCAGCATCACCACATTGTCTGTGGCATCGTGTTCCCGCAGGTCGGCGAAGAAGTCGTTGACCGCGCCGGAAACGTCGGTCCACAGCTTGGCATGGGCGGGAAGCTGGTTGAAGTGGGTATCGAAGCTGCCGTACTGGGTGTAGAAAACCTGGGTGCCCAGGTTGGCCAGGTGCACCTGCGCCACACTCTTCAGGCTCTTGGCGATGGGGTTGTCGGCGTACTCGATGGTGGACGAATACCGCTCCGGCGCCGCCTTGATAATGTCGGCGCCCTTGAGCGCGTCCCGGCCCGTCTGGCCCAGGTAGTCCATCGTCATGCCCGTGCCGATGGCCGGAGAATAGACCCGTGAGAAGAGCTCCAGCATCTGTTCCCGCTCATCACCGCCGCCAATGGCCGGAATGTCGGTCAGCACGCCGTAGGAGGCCAGGTCGGACACTGAAGTTACGGGAACGCCGCGCAGGGCCATGGCTCGGGGCAGCCCCTGGCCGAAGTTCACGCCCTTCAGCACGTTCTCGCCGGTGGGGTCCAGATCGCGGATGACCCGGCCCAGCCAGCCCTCTGTACCCACCTTGTCCGGCTCGCAGGTGTGCCAGATGTCCATGGACCGGAAGTGGGAGCGGGAAGAGTTCTCGTAGCCGATGCCGTGGATGATGGCCATCTGGCCCTGGTCCCACAAATCCTTTACCGGCCCCATGGTGGGGTGGAAGGCCAGGTCGTCGGTGAACTTGATCAACTGGTCTTCGGGCAGCCCCAGGTTGGGCCGGTTCTCCCAGTACAGGGGGTTGGTAAAAGGCACCACCGTGTTCAGATAGTCATTGGCGCCGGAAAGCTGCAAGACTACCAGCACCGGGTCTTTCCTGGTTGAAGCCATATCCTTGTCCTCCCGATTTGGCTAATGTGGCCGGCCGAAATGGGCCGGCTTAAGCGAACTGAAATTCCCGGGTTGCGGCGATCATCGCCAGCATAACGCCGGTGCGGCTCTCGGCTTCTGCGGCCGCCTCTTCCGTGTCCCAGCTGACGTCGCCGCCCTGCTGGGCATGACTCAACAGTTCCTGGAAAGTCCCCCCGTCCACCTCAACCGGACCCACCAGGTCCAGGCAGGCGCGGACGAACTCGGCCGGGCCCAGGTTGCCCCGTTCCTTCAACCCCGCCACGATGGCCTTGACGCCGGGCAGGGACGTGTCGGACAGCAGCTTGGCGGCAAAGTTGACCCGGCGCACCAGGGCGCCGCCGTCTATCCACTCGGAACCCGTGTGCCAGCTTTCCACGCTGGGGGGATTCATCAACTCCTGGCCCTGCCAGCCGCACTCGAAGGCCAGCAGCGGGAACCCGGTGCGCGGCTGGTTGTAGTTGCCGGCCATGCGCACGGTACTGACCACCAGTTCGGCGGGACTCTTTACGTGCTGGAAGCGCGCGTTCTTGAAGAAGTCGGAGTTGAACAGCGCCCGCAGGATGGACTTGATGTCGGCGTCCGAGTCCATGTAGGCCTTGACCAGGGTGTCAACGGCCGCCTGGTCATTGGGCGGGGTGATGTTCCACGCCGGCACCTGGGGCTCGTCGGCCACGAAGAAGTTGTACAGGTGGCGGGCCAGGAACCGGGCCGTGTCTTCCTGCTTCACGATGATGTCGATGATGTCATCGCCGTCAAAGGCGCCCGTCTGGCCCAGGAACTCCTTCTCGCCGTAGTCATGGTCCTCCGGCTTGAACTCAAAATTCCAGTAGAAGCGGCCCACGGGCTGGCGGGGCGGTTTGGTCCCCAGCGTCCAGCCGGTAAAGGCCCGCGACGCCTCCTTGATGTCCTCCTCGGAGTAGTGGCCCACTCCCATGGAGAACAGTTCCAGCAGCTCGCGGCCCCAGTTTTCGTTGATGGAGCCGTAGTGGTTGCCATTGTTGTCCAGCCAGTAAATCATGGCCGGATTCTGGGCCAGCTTCACCAGCAGGTTCGGGAAATTGGTCAAGCCCTCCTGGCGGAACATTCCAATCTGGGCCAGCAGCTCCGGCGGGTTGTCCACCTTGGAATTGCCGGTGGCAAAAAGCTGGTGCCAGAACAGCGCCATCTTTTCCTTCAGCGGCCACCTGGTGTTGACCATGCGGTACACCCACTCGGTCTGGGCCGCCACCGGCGCCAGGGAACTCTCAAACTGCGGGAAATAGCGGTAAAGCTCATCCTCGTCTATGCCGGAATCGTCACCGGGGTTGAGCAGTTCCTCCACGGTGGCTTCGTAGCCCCGGGCGCACCGCTCCTCCAGTTCAGCGCGGGAAGCGCCGAAACCGGCCCGACGCATCAAATGAGCCATCAAGGCAATGTCTTCCTGGCTCGGCATACCCTCTCCTCCAAAAGGTTACAAAATCGTTCAATTCACGGCTGTTCAGTGGCCGCGCCTTCAGCGAGCGGCGGCGGCGGCCTGCTGGGCTGCCATTTCCTCGTCCCAGGGACCTGGGAACTGCCCGGACATGCGTCCCTCGCCCATGAATATGTTCTCTTCCCGGTTCCACTGGCTCCGCGGCAACTCGTAAGACACCTCGATGCCGTTGCCGTCGGGGTCGTTGAAGTAAATGCCAATGGAAATGCCGTGGTCGGAAATATGGCCGATGGGGACGTTCTTTTCCTTCAGCCGGTGGTACATTTCCTTCAGGTCGTCCAAGCTTTCCATCATCCAGGCCATGTGGTTCAGGCCCACTTGCCGGTGCTGGATGCCCGGGGCTTCCTCGCCCACCTCGATCAGGGCAATTTCGTGAGACTGTTCAATGTCGGCCGACATGAACGCAGCCCGCCCTGGCCGGAAATCATAAGTGTGCAGGCCCAGGATATCCTCGTACCACTGCTGGGAGCGTTCGGCATTCCGTACGAACATATTGACGTGCCCCAGGTACTTGGGCTTGTAGCTCATAACATTACCTCGCCATAAGCAATATGCCTATGAATATCTATCCTAAAATTACCACAATGGCAGGTGGGGCGCAAGAAATTCGTAGCTGGTCTGCATGAACCTACTCCACCCTCACGCCGGGTAATTCTCCAGCCACCAACGGGCGATATCCACCCTACGCGCAAACCACACCCCCTCAAACCCCTTGGCGTACTCGATGAACCGTTCCACCGCCTGCGAGCGGGACGGCCTTCCCGTAATGCGGCAGTGCAGCCCCACCGACATCATTTTGGGGTGGGTTGCGCCCTCCCGGTACAGGCAGTCAAAGGAGTCCTTCAAATACTCGAAAAAGTCGGCGGTGCTGACCAGGCCGCCCCGCCAGAAGCGGGCATCGTTGGTCTCGAAGCTGTAGGGAATGACCAGCCAGGGCCGGCCGGCCACGGTAACGTAGTAGGGCAGGTCGTCGTTGAGGGCCAGGCTGTCGTAGATGAACCCGCCCTCCGCTACGGCCAGTTCCCGCGTGTTGACGCTGGGCCCGTAGCGGGTGAACCAGCCCAGGGGCCGCTCGCCGGTGGTCGCCTCAATGGCCGCCACCGTTTTCCGCATGTCTTCTTCCTCCTCTTCCCGCGGCATGCGGTGCACTTCGGCCCATCGGTAGCCGTGGCCGCAGGGTTCGTGACCCCGTGCCGTTATCTCTCGGGCCAGGTCCGGGTTCCGCTCCAGGGCCTGGGCGCAGCAGTAGAAGGTGGACTTCACCTGGTGCCGGTCGAACATGTCCAGCAGCCGCCACACCCCCACCCGGCTGCCGTACTCAAAGAATGACTCGTTATACAGGTCCCGCTGCCCCGGGGGTATGGGCGACGGCACCTCGTTGTTGCTCTCGTGGTGGTCGTCTCCGTCCAACAACGAATACTCCGATCCCTCTTCATAGTTGACCACCAGGGAAACCGCAATCCTGGCCCCTCCGGGCCATTGGATTTGCGGTACGTTGCGCCCATAGCCGATAAAGTCGCGTTGCGTTGCCAATTGAACCTTCTCCTCAAATGGTTGCTCTCAAACGAATCCGGAACCAATTATAAGGCCTCGATGGGGGAACGGATAACAAGAGAGGCAGTTCCGGCAATTTCTCGTTGACACCATTAGTCCCCGCTGATTACACTCGCCACATACGGACACGGAAGAGGCAAACTTATGGCAGACTTGAACGAGCTTTTCGCCCAGGTTGACGCTTCTCTGGACGACATAATTGCCCTTGAACAGGCCCTGGTGCGGATTCCCTCCGTCAACACCGGCTTCATGCCCACCGGCGACGAGACCCCCGTCTGCGAACTGGCCCGCGACTTCCTGGCGGAGGACGGCATCTCCTCGGAAATCCTGGAATCCGCCCCCAACCGGGGCAACCTCGTCGCCCGTATGGAGGGCCGTTCGGGCAAGGCCGGCCTGATGTTCATGTCCCACACCGACGTGGTACCGGTGGAGGACGAGTCCAAGTGGCGATTCCCGCCCTTTAGCGCCACCATCCACGACGGGCGCATCTTCGGCCGCGGCGCTTCCGACTGCAAGGGCCTGCTCACCTGCCAGCTAATGGCCGTCCGCCTCCTGAAGCGCAACGGCATTGCCTTGGAGGACGGCCTCATCCTGGCCGCCGGCGCCGACGAGGAACATGGCGGCCGCTACGGTTTCGGCTGGCTGGCCGACAACCACCCCGACAAGCTGGCCGCGCCCTTCGCCGTCAACGAAGGCGGCGGCACCCCCATACGAGCCGCCGGAGCGCTGACCTACATCCTCGGTGTCGGCGAGAAGGGTCGCCTGCAGGTGGAAATTGACATAAGGGGTACCAGTTCCCACGCCTCGGTGCCCTGGCAGGGCACCAACGCACTTTACCGCCTGAGCCGGGCCCTCAATTCCATTGAGGGCTTTGACGCCGAGCGGGACACGTCCACCGACATTTTCGACCATCTTTCCACCTTTGCCATCGAGGACAAGCCTTCCCCCGCCAACGTGGACGCCATCATCGCCGACATCGAGGCCGACAACCCCCGCTTTGCCTCCATGCTGCGGGCCCTCTCCCGCATGACCCTGACTCCCACCATGGTGCGGGGCGGGATCAAGTCCAACAGCGTGCCCGAGTCTATCCGCCTCACCTGCGACGTGCGGACTCTGCCCCACCAGGACGACGAGTACGTTCGCCGCCAACTGGACGAGATCCTGGCCGACGTGCCCGGTGTTTCCTACGAGATAGACTACATGGCCCGCCCCAACTCCTCGCCCTTTGAATCGCCCCTGGCTTCCAGCCTGCAGCGCGTCACGGCCAGCGCCCTGGAGCGGGACGACATCCAGTGGGTCCCGGCCATCAGCAACGGCTTTACCGACTCCCGTTTCATCCGTCCCCTGGGCACCGTCACCTACGGTTTCACGGGTTCCCATCCCGACGACGATCCCATGCTCAACTTCACCCACGGTACTAACGAGTCCGTTGGCATCAAGAGCCTGGTCAGCGGTACCAAGATTATGCTCGGCCTGGCCTGCGACATGCTCGCCGTCAAATAGCGGATGGCCTGCCGGCAAGGGAGTTCTTGTTGACAAGGGTAAGGGCGTTGTATAGAGTCAGCTAAATCTTCGCGCCGTATCTTCGGTTTCCGACGGCATTCTTTCGATTCTTTAGTCATGGTGGCCATGTATGGCAGCTGCTGGAACGGAAAACGAAATCGTTCTTGAAGTGGAGGACCTTCGGACCTATTTCAGCACCCGCTGGGGCACCGTAAAGGCTGTGGACGGTGTCAGCTTCGACCTGCGCCGCGGCGAGACCCTGGGTATCGTGGGCGAGTCCGGTTGCGGCAAATCGGTCACCATGCTCTCCCTCATGAGGCTGATCCCCTCGCCGCCCGGTGAGATAGTAAACGGGAGGATAGTCCTTCAGGGCCAGGACATTCTTCAGCTCACCGAAAACGAGATGAGCAAGGTCCGCGGCAGCCAGATAGCCCTCATAATCCAGGACCCCATGACCTCCCTGAACCCGGTCTTCACCATCGGCAACCAGGTCAATGAGGCCATCCAGATTCACCAGGACATTCCCAAGCGCAGCGTCCTGCAGCACACCCTGGCCGTGCTCCGCAAGGTGAACATCCCTGCCGCCGAATCAAGGGTCAAGGACTACCCCCACCAGCTCAGCGGCGGAATGCGTCAGCGCGTTGTCGGCGCCATTGGAATATCCTGCGAGCCGGCGGTCCTAATCGCTGACGAGCCCACCACTGCCCTCGACGTGACCATCCAGGCCCAGTACCTGAAACTGTTGAAGGACCTCCAGCAGCAGCAGGACCTGGCCCTCATATTCATCACCCACGACTTTGGCGTGGTCGCCAAGATGTGCGACCGCGTGGCCGTGATGTACTCCGGCAAGATTGTCGAAATGGGCAATGTGCGCGAGATTTTCAACTCTCCGTCCCACCCCTACACCGAGGCCTTGCTGGCTTCGGTTCCCAAGTTGGAAGAAGACGTTGACCGGCTCTACGCCATCGAGGGACAGCCACCCGCCCTCCACGACCTGCCCCCGGGCTGCCCCTTCGCCGACCGCTGCCCCTACGTCATGGACCGGTGCCGTGACCAATACCCGGCCGTCTTCCAGGTCTCCGAAACCCACAAGGCGGCCTGCTGGAGGCTGGCATGACCACCGAGTCGCAACCCGCTCCCGCCCCGGTACAGGACACGACCCTGCTGGAAGTCGTCGATCTCAAGAAACACTTCCCGGTAACCAAGGGCCTGATCCTTTCCAGGACCACCGGATACCTGAAGGCGGTGGACGGCATCTCCTTCAAGATAGAGCGGGGCAAAACCCTCGGCATTGTGGGCGAGTCGGGCTGCGGCAAGAGCACCACCGCCAAGCTGCTGTTGATGCTGGAACAGCCCACCGAGGGCCGCATCCTGTTTGAAGGCGAGGACATTCACCACACCGACGCCGGCCACCGCCGCGCCTACCGCAGCAACGTCCAGGCCGTCTTCCAGGACCCGTGGAGTTCCCTCAACCCCCGCATGAGAGTCAAAGACCTCATCGGTGAGCCCATGGTCATAAACTGGGATGTTCCCAGGCGGGAGATTGGGGAGCGGGTGGAGAAGCTGCTTCAGGACGTGGGCCTCAGCTCCTACCACGCCAACCTCTATCCCCACGAATTCAGCGGGGGACAGCGGCAGCGCCTGGCCATCGCCCGGGGGATGGCCCTTAACCCCAAGATGATCGTGCTGGATGAACCCGTCTCCGCCTTGGACGTTTCCATTCGCGCCCAGATAATGAACCTGCTCAAGGACCTGCAGAAGGAGTACGAGGTCAGCTACATGCTCATCGCCCACCACCTGGCCACGGTGCGCTACATGTGCGACTGGGTGGCGGTAATGTACCTGGGCCAGATCGTGGAATACGCAGAGGTCAAGGAGTTGTACAACAACCCCCTGCACCCATACACCAAGGCCCTGATGTCCGCGGCCCTGCCATCGCACCCGGACATTGAACAGGATGAGATTATTCTCACCGGCGAGGTGCCGTCGCCGCTGGACCCGCCCTCGGGCTGCCGGTTCCACACTCGCTGCCCCTTCGCCATGGACCGGTGCGCCGTGGAAGTGCCCGAAACCAGGGAAATAGCCCCCGGCCACACCACTTCCTGCCACCTCTACTGACAGCCGCCGCAATAACCGCCAAGTTTAACGCTCACCGCCGGCGCCGCGCCCCAACCGTCTGCCACCATTGCTTCAGGAAATTTCTGGGGGCTTAAGCCCCCAAAAAGAAATCGGGCTGGCCCGTTATCAGGCCAGCCCGGAGGCTACACGTGGTTAACCGAGATGCTTATCTCGGTACCAGGTTGGGGGTGGCGGGGCCGTCCATCACTTCCACCACGGCGCCGGGCTGCAGTTCGCGAGCCTTGGCTTCCAGAGAGGGCATGATGGAGTCAATCAGATCCTGGTCCAGGTCGGCGGCAACGCCGGGGTAGCCGGCCCGGGCGATCATGTCGCGCAGGTCCTTGTTCTTGAACCGGTCCAGCGTCCATTCCAGGGTGTCAGGGACGAGGGTCCGGTCCCAGAAAATCCGGTGGTTCTTGTTCCGGGGGCCGTAGTGGTAGTGGGGAGCGTCCCGGAAGCAGTCAAAGGCCAGAAGCTCCGTCTCTTCCGTGTAGGTCCGGCCAGGGGTGCCGGCCAGGTCGGCCAAGACGTGAATGGCCAGTCCGCCGTCGCCGCCGGCCTGCTTGCGCAGTTCCAGCCCGAAGCGGATGTTGCCGGCCTCGAAGATGTCGTGGCCGCGGTTATGCTTAACGGTGTTCCGGCCGGTGGCGTAGGTCTCGCGAGCGCAGGACTCTACCTCGCCCAGCACGGCCTCGATCGCGCCCATGTTGAGATTGCTGGCCACGTCTTCATAGCCGGCCTCAGTCAGCATGGCGGGCAGGTTGTTGCGAACCTGCTTAACCGTCCACATGATGGGGTTGCCGTCCACGACGGGGTCCATTCGGCAAAGCTTGTTCTTGCCTTCCGGTCCATAGATATAGCTCTTCTCGATGTCGAAGCAGTTGAACCGCAGCAAAGTGGTGTCATTGGCTTCCACCAGGATTACCACGCCCTGGTCGGAGTGGTCCTGAAGGTTGCCGTCCCAAAGCTCGTGCTGGATGACAAAGCTCACATTGCCGGCTTCAATCTTGGTCCTTGCAGCCTGCTGCATAACGGGGAGTACCTCCTTCTTAAATTCTTCCTCAGGATCCAAGGATGCGCAGATAGATTACAACACCACCGCAATTTCCGGCAAGTCAACCCTTTCGTGGCCGGATTCCGGCAATCCGCAGCGTTATGTGGCCAGCAAAGCCTCTACCTGTCGTTGCTCCTGTTCCCGTTGCGCCCGATTATAACACGCAATACAAGAGGTATTGCAATATTCCCAGGGAACCTGTGCCATCGCCTCTCGGAGATTGCCGCCAAACCCCTGTGCTATACTGCGCCAAGCAAACCTGAACCTCCGGTGAACATTACATGACAACTTTGCTGGAAGCCACCACCAACCCCTTCGGCGGCATCCTCCCCAATCCCGCGGCCCTGCCCGTGGACACCGACGAGTTTCGGACCAGCCTGGCCGACTCCCTGGCTGCCTGGCGGGAAGAGGGCTACAAGGTGGTGTGGCTGGAGGTGCCCATCGGCCTGTCTGCCCTGGTGCCGGTGGCCGTTTCCGCCGGCTTCTCCTTTCACCACTCCGGCCAACGCCCCAACCTCTATTCCCCCGGCATGGAAGACGACCAGTACCTGATGATGACCCTGCAGTTGGAGCCGGGCGCCTTCATCCCGCCCTTCGCCACCCACTACATCGGCGTGGGCGGCGTGGTCCTGAACGACGACCGGGAACTGCTGGTGGTGTGCGAGCGGCACCGCAATCCGGGCCAGCCGCCCTTCTACAAGCTGCCCGGCGGCGCGGTCCACCCCGGGGAACACCTGGTGGATGCGGCGATACGCGAGGTGCTGGAGGAGACGGGCATCCGCACCCAGTTCGAGGCCCTTGCCTGCTTCCGGCACTGGCACGGCTACCGCTACGGCAAGTCCGACATCTACTTCGTCGCCCGCCTCAGCCCATTAAGCAGCGACATTACCATGCAGGAAGAGGAAATCGAGGAATGTCTCTGGATGCCCGTGGACGACTACCTCGGCTCCGAGGCCACCAGCCCCTTCAACCGCCGAATAGTCAAGGCGACCCTGGACCACCCCGGCATAAAACCCGAAACCCTTCAGGGCTTCGACGACCGCGAACGCGAATTCTTCATGCCCCCGCTGCTTTAGCCCACCGCCAAAATGCCCCTTCCCCCTTGACGGGGGAAGGTCAGGATGGGGGTGACAGATGGCGCAATCCAACCCCCCAACACGAGCAACGACGGCACGAAGTCCAGGCGCCGCTGCTTACCAGGTAATGTAATTCCAGCAGTTGCCACCCATACAGGTGAATCGCTGGGTGGTTCCGTTCAAAACTACGTCAGTATCGTATTTCACCTGTATGAGGTAGATCTCGTTCGCCATCATTGATGTCAGCGTACTGTTGTCACCCAGCGCAGGGGAGTAGAAGTACCACGCCTTCACCCTGTTGTCGAAGTGCCAAACACTGACCAAGTTGTTGGCGCTAATCAGGGGATCCAGGGCATCAGCCACTGTTATATTGCGGAAAGTAAGGTTGAAGCCGGGCTGAATCTTGCCAAACTCCCAGTTGGCAAGACTCTCCGAAGCGCTGACGCCGCCCACCTTGAAGGTCACCACCCCGCCGCTGGGGGGACGACTCACCTGTAGCGTGAATTTGCCGCCGGCCCGGGTTAAGGCCGACCCAAGTTTGGCACTTCCCACCATGGCCACGATTTCGGTGCCTATTGGCGGTACTGCGCCGTATAAAGTCGCCACGCCCAGCAGCACGTGGGGAGGCTCCCGCGGTGTCGACGCAGAATCCGTTGCAGTCAACCGGAAGCCGGGCTGAATCCTGCCAATCGTCCAGTCCGTAAGCCTTTCGCTGGCATAGACACCGCCCACCATGAAAGTTACCGGGCCGCCGCCCGGTGGCCGCATCACCTGGAGACTGAACCGGCCATCGGCCATGGTCATGGCCGACCCCAACCTGGTACTACCCTCCACGGCAACTATTTCAGTGTCGACAGGCGGCGTTGCACCGTTCAACGTGGCCGTGCCAATCAGCACATGAGGCACGGATTCTTGCGCCTCCACCGTCAAAGGTTGCGCACAAAGCAAGACCACCAGCGCGAGAAGGGCCAAGATTCTGTTGGCTCTTGCCATAATTTCCCCCTTTGGTTTTCGAAATAACCTACCACGCCGCCGCGTGGCCGTCCCCCCTCGGGTCCGAAGCCCCCTTCAACACCCCCGTCTGCGGGTCCCGCACAATCAGTTGCACAATCCCGTCGGTAACTCCCGGCTGCCGCCGTGCTACCTTGTGGCCCAGGGCTTCCAGTTCCTTGTCCACCGTTTCCGGCATACCGGCCTCAATTTTCAGCTCCAAGGGCGTCTTGATGGTGGCCGGGTCGGTGCCGGGGAAACTCCACCAGCGGGGCGCCTCCACCGCCGACTGCGGGTCCATGCCGTAGTCAACCAGGTTTGCCAGCACCTGCAGGCCGCACTGGGGCTGGTAGTCTCCGCCCGGCGTGCCGCCGACAATGACCGGCTCACCATCCTTGAACGCCATATAGCAGTTCAGCGTGTGCATGGTGCGCTTGCCGGGTTCAATGATGTTGGGGTGGCCGGGCTGCAGGCTGAACCCGCGGCCGCCCCGGTTGTTGAACATCACCCCGGTGCCGGCGGCCACAAATCCCGAGCCGAACCCGTTGGACAGGCTGTGAATCCACGAAACGCAGTTGCCCGCGCCGTCCGCCACGCAGAAGTAGGTGGTGTTGCCGTCGCCGTTCTCGGCAAAGGCCACCGCGGCATTGTTGGCCCTCGCCGCGTCAATCTCCGGCCGGCGGCAGGCCGCGTACTCCTTGGAAATAAGCTCCTGCAGCGGCCACTCCACAAACCGGGGATCGCCAGCCAGACGGTTGCGGTCGCTGTATGCGATCTTCTTGGCTTCCGTCATCAAGTGGATGGCCTGGGCGGAATTCTGGCCCAAGCCAGCCAGGTCAAAGTCCTCCACCAGGTTCAGCATTTCCAGCAGCAGAAATCCCTGGGAAGGCGGCTGGGTCTGGTACACCGTGTAGCCGTGATAGCTGGTGGAAATGGGGTCATAAACGTCCGGCCGGTGGTCAGCAAAGTCGGACACGTTGAACAGGCCGCCGGCCTTGCGCAGTTCCTTTACCATGCGGTTGGCCAGGTCGCCCCGGTAGAACTCGTCAGAGCCGCCCTGGGCCACCTGCTGCAGGCTGCGGGCCAGGTCAGGGTTGACCAGAATCTCCCCTTCGGCTTTCATACCGCCGGATGGACTGTTGGACGAATAGATGGCCGCGCTGGCGGGAAACTGGGACAGCTTGCCCACGGCGGCGGCAAAGCTCCGGCCCACGCGGGGCGATACCGGAAACCCCTCTTCCGCGTACCCGATGGCCGTCTCCAGCAGCGTCGGAAAGGGCATGGTGCA
This sequence comes from Dehalococcoidia bacterium, assembly GCA_034422655.1. GTDB lineage: Bacteria > Chloroflexota > Dehalococcoidia > Lucifugimonadales > UBA3495 > Bin22. The sequence goes on along the minus strand of DAOUJN010000027.1, from coordinate 18,086 downwards.
GAATCGGCGGTGCATCTCCTCCCACGCGGCAACTTCGCCCGGTACTGAAACAGCGTGGGGACCTTCCAGCGGCATTTCCTCGTAACCCCGGGAGCGGTAGTATTCAGCCGTGGCCCCCGTGGGCGCCGCGCCGCTGCTGTTAATGCCGGTCAACTGCCCGGTGGAGGCCTCGTAGGCCAGGATGAAGGAATCGCCGCCCATGCCGCACAGGGGCACCAGGGTTACCGCCTCCGTTGCGGCCACTGCCAACGCGGCGTCAAAGGCATTCCCGCCGTCCCGCATCACCTGTATGCCGGCCGAAGCCGCCAGGGGAGAGTTGGAGCAGACAATGCCCCGGCTGCCGTAAACCAGGCTCCTGGAAAGTTTCTGGGTAGCCATATCACCTCCCTGGTGCCCGCCTCAGCCGGGCACTCTAATCCCAAATTTCAGAAAACCGGGCTTGCCTGTTTGCTAAACCCTCTTAGTCATCCTTGAAGGCATTGCAGGCGGTGGTCAAGGCCGCCGTGCCGCCCATGACGAAGGCCACGCCCACCGTCTCGGCAATTTCCTCCTCCGTCGCTCCCACGGCCCTCGCCCGGTTGGCGATGTTCCTGACGCCGTCCGGGTGGGCCATAATGGCGTCGCACAGCATGGTCATCAGCACCTTCACCTTCAGGGGCAGGGCGCCGTCCGTCAGCACGTGGTTTCGGACGTCCATGATTTCCTTGTACAGTTCCGGGGAGTTGCTTTCCAGCTTGGCCTGCCACGCGCCGGGATTGGGTAGCGTCATGGTTCTTTCTCCGTCATGTATTAACTTCGGCCTATAGCAAACGCTTATATAGGTGGCTTTCGATTGTGCCAGGGCGTGGCCTGCTCGTAGGCGTAGGCCACGTTCAGGACGGTGGCTTCGGCAAAGGGCCGCCCGGCAATCTGCAGCGCCAGGGGCAGCGCCCCCTCGCCCTCCGTCGTGTACCCGCACGGGATGGACAGGGCCGGAGCGCCGCTCAGGCTGTAGGGGCCCCGGTAGCTGCCTTCCACCAGGGCCTGGGCCGCCGATTCCTTGCTGGCCACGCCAGTGGTGAAGTCCAGCTTGCCCGCCGGGCCCGACGACGTGGGTTGTACCAGTACGTCCACTTCCTCCAGCAGGTCCAGCACCTGTTGCCGGATTATTGCCCGCAGCTTCTGGGCCTTGTAGTACACCTGGCCCGGTATCAGGTTGCCCGCCATAAATGCGATGCGGGTGTTGACGTGGTAGTCTTCGGGCCGCTCCCGCAGCCATTCGGGACGCAGGCTTACCCGCTCGGTGTGGGTTATGGTGCGGACGATTACCCCCGTTTGCGAGGCCAGGGGCAGGGAGACCTCCCGTACCTCCGCGCCCAGTTCAGCCAGCACCTGCACCGCGGCCTCCACCGCGTCGCGGGTCTGCGGGTCCAGGCCCAGCGCCGGGTCCATCAACTCCTTCACCACGCCCACTTTCAGGCCCCTGATGTCCCCGGTCAGGGCTGCCAGGTAATCGGGCACCGGGAACTGCCCGGTGTAGGGGTCGTTGTGGTCATAACCGGCTATGGCGCCGATGGTGGCGGCGCAGTCCGAGACCGTGCGGGAAATAGGACCGATGGTATCCACCGACCAGCACGCTCCGTCCACCCCGTATCGGCTTACCCGGCCCCACGTGGGCCGGATACCCACCAGGCCGCAGTTGGCGGCCGGCCCGCGAATGGAGCCGCCCGTGTCCTCGCCCAGCGAGGTGGCGCACAGGAACCCGGCCGTGGCCGCCCCGGAACCAGTGCTGGACGTGCCCGGGTTTCGCTCCAGGTCCCACGGATTGTGGGCTGCGCCGTAATAGGAACTGATGGGGTCGCCCATGGCGAATTCGCTCATGTTCAGCTTGCCCAGGATGATTGCCCCGGCCCGGCGCAGGTTTGCGACCACCGTGGCGTCGAATTCGGGCACAAAGTCATCCCGGATTTTAGAACCGTCGGAGTTGCGGACGCCCTTGACGTATATTTGGTCCTTCACGCCCACGGGCACCCCATGCAGGGGGCCCCGGTACTCGCCGCGGCCAATTTCCTCGCCGGCCTGCCGCGCTTCTTCCCTGGCCTGTTCAGCGCAGACCGTGATGTACGCATTGAGCCTGGCATCCACCTCGCCAATGCGGGCCAGGTAGGCATCCACCGCTTCCAGTGGACTTATCTCCCTGGCGGCAATTTGCCCGCCAAGTTCGGTGGCGGACAGGTAGGGAATTTCATTAGGCGTCATCCTGCACCCCCTGGTTGGCCAGAATCAACGGCAGGGGTTCAACGCCGTTGGCGCCGGGTACGTCAATGCTTGCCATGGCTTCCAGTATGGCGTTCAGGCTGTAACCCACCTGGGTAAGCTCCGGTTCCTGGATGTCCAGGCCCACCGACCTCCCCAGGGCGTGTATCTCCTCATTGGACAGGTCCGGCATGGTCACCTCCCGTCAATTCTCAAAAAAGCTGGTCTATCGGGCAACCGCAATGGTAACATACGCCGGAACTCCTGGGGGCGCGCTTTTCAAGCCCGGCAGCCGCCGCCACAGGCGAAAACCGCAACCTGAGAGCGCTGCAGCGCCCCGGAACCACTCAACGTAAGACCAGGATGTGCGACAGCGGCGACCACGCTGCCGTCGCTGCCCAGACCACCGGAGGTTTGCCTTGATTGACCAGGAAGGGCAGCCGAGAAACTATCTCTCCCGCGTTCGGGGCGTGGCACTCCTGCCGCAGGAGCGAGTCGCGCGGGTCTTTTCCCTGGAAGATGGGTTGCTGGATGAACCCACCGGCAGCGGCCAGCTTTTGCTGGCTACCACCCAGCGCATCCTTTTCTTTCGGGACGACGGCAGGGCGCGGGAAGCCACCATGCTTCCCGTGGAAGAGTTGAAGGGCATCGTCGTGGACACCGCCCAGCGGGGCACCCTGTCCCCCATCAGGGGCATCCTGACCCTGCTGGCGGCCCTCGCTTTCTACATCCTGGTGGCCTACTGGATGGCCGGCCAGTTCGATGGGCCGGGGATTCCAGGGCTGAATATGGACTTCGTGCCCTTCGTCCTCCTGGCCGCCGTCCTGGTGGCGGGCTGGCTTTACTGGCGGCACAACGTCCGGCGCGCCGGCGGAAAGGTTACCCTGCAGGGCTCAAACTGGAACTTATCCTTCACGGTCATCGGCGCCGAGAGGATACCGGACATCGACAACGTAGTGGAGTGCCTTTTCCGGTGCCGCCAGGACCGCTGGGACGAACTGCTGAGGCCACAGACCTGAGGCGCCTCCGAACAAATCCCTTCCCCCTTGACGGGGGTGACACATCCGCCTGTGGCGGGAAGGCTGGAGCCTGCCCTCAGCTTGCCGAAGGGATGGGGGTGACGGCGCCCCACCCCTAACCCAGGGGCAGCGCCGGGTCAATATCCAGCTCCAACCCGAACTCTTCGCCCCTGTCGTACTGAAAATAGGCGCACGCCGCGATCATCGCGCCGTTGTCGGTGCAGAGGACCGGCGGAGGAATTATCACCGGCAGCGTGGAAGCGCTGGTAATGTCGGCCCTCAACCTGGCGTTCGCCGTTACTCCGCCGCCCAGGACTATTCCCCTGGCGTTGTAACGCCAGGCCATTTCCAGGGTCTTGACCACCATCACCTCCACCACCGCTTCCTGGAAGTTGGCCGCCATTTCCCCTACCAGCCTGTCGATTCTTCCTTCCACGTCCTTGGCTTTATTGGCTTCCGGGTCGCCCGGGTACAGCCCCTCGGCCTGGGCCAGGTGAAGCAGCGCGGTCTTCACGCCGCTGAAGCTGAAGTCCAGCGTATCCCGCATCCAGGCCCGGGGCAGCGGAGCAAACTCGCTCCCGTCGTGGCCCTGCGACGCCTTCTGTATTTCCGGCCCCCCGGGAAAACCCAGGCCCAGGATGCGCGCCGCCTTGTCAAAGGCTTCTCCCGCCGCGTCGTCCCGGGTACGACCCACCAGGCGGTAGCTGCCGTGCCCCTCCATGAGAATCAGGTCGGTGTGCCCCCCCGACGCCACCAGGCAGGCCAGCGGAAAGCCCGGGGACTCCTCCGGAGGCTCCCCATCTCCCCTGGCCAGCCAGGAAGCGTAAATATGGCCCTCCAGGTGATTGACACCCACCAGCGGCTTCCCCAGGGACAGGGCCAAAGCCTTGGCCGTGTTCAGCCCGGTGATCAGCGACCCGGCCAGCCCGGGCCCGTACGTCGCCGCCACCAGGTCAATGTCCGCCAAATCCACGCCGCCGTCGCCGAGGGCTTTCTCGAGCGCGGGAGCCATGTCCCTGATATGCTGCCTCGATGCCACCTCCGGCACCACTCCACCATGCGGGGCGTGGAGTTCCACCTGCGAGGAAACAATATTCGACAAAAGCCGGCGGCCGTCTTCGACCACACCTACCGCCGTCTCATCGCAGGAAGTTTCAATTCCCAATACCTTGAGCGCCATATCTTTTCCCTTGAAAAACTGATGGAATTAAACCCGCCGTCTTCAACCGTTTTGACCAGAGTTTAGTCCGGACAGGAAGGATGCATTCACCGTAGTTGATTTATCCTATGGTAGAATCGCTGCTTGTAACGGTCAACTTTACATTGAAATCACCCCAATGCTATCATCCAGACCAAACAAGCCGTACCGGCATTATCAGATTGGCTGAACATAACTATCAACTTTTCAGGAGGCTATAGGGTTTCAAAATGGAGTCAGAGGATTTAGGCAAGTTAGCACTCCTTGTCGTTTGCCTGGCTTTATCCGCATTCTTTTCCTCTTCGGAGACCGCTTTTATTGCCCTCCCCAGGGCGAGACTGCTTCACCTGATTAACTCCGGACGCCGCAATGCCAAGCTGGTGGAACGCCTGGTGACCCGGCCCGAACGGCTTCTCGCCACGGTCCTCCTCAGCAACAACCTGGTCAACACCGCCGCGGCCGCCCTGGGTACCGCCATCGCCCTGAACCTGATCGCGAACGAAGGCGTGGCGGTCATGGTTTCCACGGCAGGTGTAACCCTGCTCCTGCTCATTTTCAGCGAAACCCTGCCCAAGACCGTGGCCTGGAACCGGTCGGAGACCCTGGCCTTTGCCTACGCCAGGCCCCTTACCATGGTCGAGTTCATATTGTCCCCGGGTGTTCGGATCCTCCAAATCATTACCAACGCCTTTACCCGGATGATGGGTATCACCAATTCCACCGCCGAGGTCAGCGAGGGCGAGATACGCTCCCTGATTGAAGCCGGGGCCCAGACGGGCGCCGTGGAACAGACCGAGGCGGAACTGCTGAACAAGGTGTTTCGGTTTGGAGACCAGAAGGTCCAGGAAATCATGACCCCCAGGACCGAAATCGTCTGGGTAGAACAGGGCATGACGCTGCAGAATTTCCTTTCCCTGTACGCCATGCACAATCACACCCGGTTTCCCGTCTACGCCGGAGACACCGAAAACGTCGTTGGCGTACTTTCCAACAAGGACGTTCTGCTGGCCCTGGGTAAGGGCGAAATGGAACTGGAGGACAGCGTAACGGACCTGCTGCGAGACGCTCACTTCGTGCCGGAAACGAAGACCGTCGCCGACACCTTCTCAGAAATGCAGCAGGCCGGCTACGGCCTCGTCCTGACGGTCGACGAGTTCGGCGGCATCGCCGGCCTGGTAACGCTGAAACAGATGCTGGAGGTAATCGTCGGGCAGGTGGATGAGGAGCGTGATGAAGTAGAGGAAGAATTCGCCGAAATCGACGAAAACACCTACCGCCTGAACGCCGGCATGACCATCCTGCTCGCCAACGAGCGGCTCCACCTGGACCTGCCCGAAGGCGATTACCAGACCGTCGCCGGCTTCATCCTGGACCGGCTCGGCTACATTCCCGAAGCCGGCGAGATTCTCGAGTACGGCGACCTGAAGCTCACCGTTCGTTCCATGAACGGCGTCAGGATCGAGGAGATTCTGGCCCAGCGCGTCGAAACCCTGGCGACCGGAGAGCGGTCGTGAAGTTTTACCTGGTCCGCCACGGTGAGACTGAATGGAACAAACTGGGCCGCTTCCAGGGCCAGTACGATACCCAACTGAACGAAAACGGCCTCGACCAGGCCCGGGTTATCGCCCAGGCGGCCAGGGAATGGAATATTTCCGCCATCTACGCCAGCCCTCTAACGCGCACCCGGCAGGTCGCCAACGAAATGGCCCAGGTTCTCGGCCTGCCCGTGCATACCCGCGACGGCCTGAAGGAACTGGGCCTGGGTGAGCTGGAAGGAGTGACCGGAGCGGAGATGCGGGCCGGCTGGCCCCACGTTTACGATACCTGGAACACCGCCCCGGAGCGCGCCGCCATGCCCGGCGGCGAGTCCCTGGCAGCCCTGGAGGAGCGGTCGTGGCAGGTAGTCCTTGAACTGGAAAAGGCTCACGGTCCGGACGACAACCTGGCCGTCATTTCCCACAACTTCACCATCCGGGCCATCTGCGGCAAGCTGCTGGGCGTACCCCTTGCCAACTTTCACCGCCTGCGCCTGGCACTGGGATCCGTATGCGTCTTTGAGATGGACTCCAGGGGCCGCCGCCTGCTCACCTACAACTCCACCTGCCACCTGCAGCGGCAGAACTCTGCCGGCGACTAGCGGCAGCGACCCATGCCCATTGTCTCCCAGGTAGACCGTAAAGTGGCGGAGGCCCTGCACCGCGTCGGCCTGAGCGGAGTGGGCGCCACCCTGGTGATTGGCGTGTCCGGAGGGGTGGATTCCTCCGCTCTGCTATACAGCCTCAACCACCTCAGGCAAGCCCATCGCCTGAACCTGCACGTTGCCCACCTCAATCACGACTTCCGGGGCGAAGAAGCCGACGAAGACGCCCGCTTTGTGGAGGCCCTGGCCGTCGAATTGGGGTTGCCCTTCAGTGTTGAAAAGCGCGACCCCATAGCCTACCAGCGCGAGCATCGAATCTCGTCCTTCGAGCAGGGGGCACGGGAGATGCGGTACGAGTTCATGGCGAATGTGGCCCACCGCTTCAACGCCCCGGCCGTGGCCGTCGGTCACACCTCCGATGACCTGGCAGAGACGGTCTTGCTGCACATCCTGCGCGGTACCGGGCTTCACGGGTTGCGAGGCATGACTGAGACCGCCCCCTGGCCCTGGCCCACCGGATTGGATTCGCCGGTCATCTTCCGCCCCCTTCTCTCAGTCTCCAAGACGGACACGGTCGAATACTGCCAGGAACTGGGCCGGGAATACCGGCAGGACAGCGGGAATCTCCTCTTCCGATTCACCCGCAACCGGGTGCGCCGCCAGCTTATGCCCCTGCTGGCGGAGGAATACAACCCCCGCGTGCAGGATGCCCTGGTCCGGTTGGCTTCCACCGCCTCCCTGGACCTGGATTACATGGAGTCCGAACTACAACGTGTCTGGCCGGACTTGTTGGCCGCAGACCGGGCAACCGTAGGCGCAGCCGCCGAATCGCCTTCGGTTACCCTCCACCGCCAGCCCTTCAATGGGCTGCATCCCGCCATGAAGCGCATGGCGCTGCGGCGAGCCTACGTCGCCGTCAACGGCGATCCCCGGCGCCTGCGGGAGAACCATCTGCGGGCCATGTCCGACTTTGCTTCACCGGACAGGCCCGCCGGCGCTCTCAACATCCCCGGTGGCCTCACCCTCAAATTGTCCGCCACCGGCATTTCCCTCTCCTCCGCAACCGCCGACCCCGACTGCCCCTACCCTGAACTGCCCGGCGCGCACCTTACTCCGCCGCTTAATATCAATACTACCAATGCCATTCATTTCATTGGCGAATGGCAGGTGGTTCTTGACACCCTGAAATCGGCAGAAATCCCCGATCTTCGCCCGCCCGACGCCTTCACCTCCTATTTTGAACCCAATGCCCTGGGCTCTGCCGTTTCGGTACGAAAAAGGTTGCCAGGTGACCGTTTTCAGCCATTGGGGATGCCCTCAAAGAAGACATTACAGAATTTCTTCATTGACGCAAAGGTACCCCGCCAGTGGCGGGACAGGGTACCCCTGCTGGTGGGAGCAGGTGGAATTGCCTGGGTGGTGGGTTATCGCATCGCGGAGTGGGCTAAAGTACCCCCGGTGCGCTCGGCTGACACCGATATTCTGAGGGTCCGTTTCACCCAAATTGAAGAATAAAGAATAGGGCCTATTATTTGAGGCTTGGGACTAGGAATCCAGCTGTTCAGCCAGCCCTGCCGGGTCAGTAACGGGCAGTTGGCAGACATAATTCTGGCAGACATACGCCGTGGCCTTACCGTCTATCATCCCCCGGCCTTCCAGCAAAGGCATGTCATACGGTGGCTCCAGGAGCCCCGTCTCACCGTTTTCTCCGCCGGCAACTACGCCCACCACAACCTTGTTTGGCAGGTAACGCCCGTATACGGTGTCCAGCAGCGCCGCAGCGTCCTCGCTGTCCGGGTCGCCGAAAATGGCGATTTCCTTGGGCAAGGAGACGTAGAAGTCCAGCACCCCGAGCCAGTACGCTGCGCCTCCGGGAGCCTGGGTCATCAGCCGGCTCAGCGCCCGCAGGGGCCGCGAAGCCTTCAGGTTATAGTCTTCGGAACCGGTTACAATTGCCAGTCTTAGCAGCACCTCCGAAGCCACCGAACCGCCGCATGGCTGGGCGTTGTCAAACACGTCCCGGGGACGCGTGACCAGGGCTTCGTGCTCCGAGCCCGTATCGTAGAACCCGCCCGTGCCCTCGTCCCAGAACAGTTCTATCATCGCATCCGCCAGGCTAACCGCCCGGTCCAGCCATTCCCGTTGGAAGGTCGCTTCATACAGGGCCACGTAACCATCCACGACGCAGGCATAGTCTTCCAGGTACCCGGGAATCTTGGCCTGCCCGTCCCGGTAAGTCCGCAGCAGCCTTCCGTCAACCACCATCCACTCGTTCAGAAAGGCGGCATTGGCCTGCGCCGCCGCCAGGTAGTCGGCCCGCTTCAGCGCGGCCCCGGCTTCGGCAAATGCCCGCAGCATAAGGCCGTTCCACGAAGCTATCACCTTGTCGTCCCTGAAGGGATGTATCCGCTTTTCCCGTTCAGCCAGCAGCTTCGGCTTGCCCCGCGCCACCAGCGCCGCCAGTTCTTCCTCGCTGATGCCGTGTTCCAGGGCAAATGCCTCCGATCCCTGGGGAATGTTCAGGATGTTGGCTCCCTCAAAGTTGCCGGCGTCCGATACCCCGTAGAAACCGCCCAGCATGTTGCCGTCCGTCTCGCCCAGGACTTCCCGGATCTCATCGGGCGTCCAGACGAAGAACTTGCCTTCCACGCCCTCGCTGTCCGCATCCTGGGCCGAGTAGAAGCCCCCCAGCGGGTCGGTCATTTCCCGCAGCACATAGTCCAGGGTCTCTTCCGTAATCCGGCGGTACAGGTCCCGACCTGTTATCTGCCAGGCGTGCAGGTACAGCCGCGCCAGCAGGGCATTGTCATAAAGCATCTTTTCGAAGTGTGGCACCAGCCAGAAGGCATCAGTCGAGTAGCGGTGAAACCCGCCGCCCAGTTGATCGTACATGCCGCCGTAGGCCATCTTTTCCAGCGTCATTTCCACCATTTCCAGGGCGCGGGTACTGTAGCCCTGGTGGTAATAGCGCAGCAGGAACTCCGGCGTCATCGGCTGGGGAAACTTGGGCGCCGCGCCAAAGCCGCCGTTCTGGTAGTCGAAGTTGGCCGCCAGCCGCGAGTAGGCTTCGTGCAGTATGTCCGCCGACAGCAAGCCCGATCCCTGGGGCAGCTGACCCGACCGGCCCATCTGTTCCGTAAGTTGGCCTGTCACCCGCTCAATTTCACCCTTGTTGGTGCGGTAGGCTTCGGTTACGGCCAGCAGCACTCGGGGAAAGCCGGGCATATTCATCCGGTCGGTGGGCGGAAAGTAGGTGCCGCCGTAGAAGGGCTTCCCCTCCGGCGTAAGAAAGACGGTCATGGGCCACCCGCCGCTGCCGGTGAGCATCTGGACTGCCTCCATGTACACCGCATCCAGGTCTGGCCGCTCCTCCCGGTCCACCTTCACGTTAACGAAGTTGGCATTCATCAGGTCGGCGATGGAGTCGTCCTCAAAGGACTCCCGCTCCATCACATGGCACCAGTGGCACGCGGAATAACCGATGCTCAGCAGAATGGGCCTGTCCTCTTCCCTCGACCGCGTCAAAGCCTCTTCCCCCCACGGATACCAGTCCACAGGATTATGGGCATGCTGCAAGAGATAGGGGCTGGTCTCGTTAATCAAGCGGTTGGGCATGTGGGCTTCCTTTAACGGTGTACGCCACCAATGTCGGTAGACTTGTGGTTGCATGGAGCCTTTAGAGTGTATTTTCGGGTAATCGGCCCATCATTTACTGCGTTCTGCAGATTGGCAACACTACGTCAGCTTCAGCAGGTTACCCCGGGTCAAATTAGTCCCAACCGCTTCAAATCATCTTCCGTCCACCTTGTAGCGTTCAGAACATCTCCGAGAGTCTTCCGAGTCAAGACGTCGTTTCCATGGTGATAGTGAATCACTGTTCGCCTGCCATCAGGATGCTTGTAGAAGTTCCCTCCGGTGCGCCTGGATCTAGCCTGAACAAAGCCATCGTGCAGCAGGGCGCGAACTAGCTCACGGACCGGTGTATTCCTCAATAAATGGACCAGGCTACCGCGGCTCATTGCACGGTTATCTCGAGTATCTCGGACCTCATGTTGGCTCCGGCACTCTCTTCCCACGGAGCCGGTTCACCGGATTCCTGCAAGTCTTCCAAATACATTTCGGCATTATCGCGGATTGCGTTCAAGGTCTCTTGCTTGGTGTACCCCCAGGCATTGCAGCCTGGCAGAGCTGGAACTATTGCGCTCCACCTTCCGTCCTCTTCCTGTTCTATTTCTACTTCCAGCACGTATGTCTTCATTCCCCCAACTCCTCCACCAGTCTCGCCAGCAAGTCATCCACCGCCATGGCCCCCAGGTTGCCGCCTTCCCGGGTTCGGACGGCCACCGCGCCGTCTTCCTGCTCCCGGTCGCCCACCACCAGCATGTAGGGCACCTTCTGCATCTGGGCGTTGCGGATTTTCAGGTTCATGCGCTCACTGCGTCCGTCCACCTCGGCGCGGAACCCCTGGGCATCGAGTTGTGCCTTAACCGACTCGGCGTATTGCAGGTGCCGGTCCGCTATGGGTATTACCGTGGCCTGGACTGGCGCCAGCCAAAGGGGAAAGGCGCCGGCGTAGTGCTCTATCAGCACTCCCAGGAACCGTTCCAGGGAACCCAGGATGGCCCGGTGCACCATGTAGGGGCGACTCCTTCCGCCTTCCGAGTCCATAAAGGACAGGTCGAACCGTTCCGGCAGGTTGAAGTCGAACTGCACCGTCGTGCACTGCCATTCCCGGCCCAGGGCATCCTGAATCTTGATATCTACCTTGGGGCCGTAGAAGGCGCCGCCGCCCTCATCAATATCGTATGGCAGGCTTCGTTGCTCCAGCGCCCGCCGCAGGGACTCGGTGGCGTGGTCCCACATCTCCGGTTCCCCGGCGAAACTGTCCGGCCTGGTGGACAGGAAGATGGAGAAGTCGCTGAACCCAAAGGCGTCCAGCAGCTCAAAGGTCAGGTCCAGCACGCCGCCCACTTCCCCTTCAACCTGTTCTGGCAGGCAGAAGATATGCGCATCGTCCTGGGTGAAACCCCTCACCCGCATCAGGCCGTGCAGCACCCCGCTGCGCTCGTACCGGTAAACCGTTCCCAGTTCGGCAATCCGCATAGGCAGTTCCCGGTAGCTGCGCAAAGCCGACCGGTACACCATGATGTGGAAAGGGCAGTTCATGGGCTTCAGGAAATATTCCTGCTCGTCCACCTCCAGCGGCGCGTACATGCTGTCCCGGTAGTGGGACAAGTGACCGCTGGTCTCCCAAAGCTGCGCCCGGCCGATGTGAGGAGAGTACACGATGTTGTAGTCGTGGCGGTAGTGAATGTCCCGCCAGTAATCTTCCACCAGGGTGCGCACCACGCCGCCCTTGGGATGCCAGACCACCAGCCCAGGTCCGATTTCCTCGTGAATGGAGTAGAGCCCCAACTGGCGCCCCAGGGTGCGGTGGTCACGCCGTTCCGCCTCTTCCAGCCTGGTCAGGTAGTCGTCCAGGGCCTCCTGGTTCTCCCACGCGGTACCATATATGCGCTGCAGCATGGGCCGGTGCTCGTCCCCACGCCAGTAGGCGCCGGCGATGTTAAGCAATTTCACCGCGTGAATGTCCGCCGTAGCGTCCACGTGCGGCCCCTGGCACAGGTCCACAAATTCCCCGTGCCGGTAGATGCTCAAAGTCGTATCGTCCGGCAGGTCGCCGATAATCTCCAGCTTGTAGGGCTGGTCGGAAAAAAGTTCGACCGCCTCGCCCCGGCTGATTTCTTCCCGCTTGAAGGGCTGGCGCGCGGCTATGGTCTCCCGCATCAGCGCCTCAATGCTCTCCAGGTCTTCCGGTGTGAAGGGACGGGAAACATCAAAGTCGTAGTAGAAGCCGTCCTGGGTGGGCGGCCCGATCCCCATCTTGGCCTCGGGGAAAATGCGCAATACTGCATCGGCCATCACGTGGGCCGCCGAATGGCGCATCCGGTGCCGCAGGGCCTCCGTGGAGTTGGCATCTGAATGGTCTATGGCTCCGTGGTCCAGCATAGAGTTGTCCTGCACTTGTGTGGGTTATCGCCAGGTAAACGATCAGGATGGCCTGTCGGCCTTGATTGCATCAGGCAATTATAGCGAACCTGCCATGGGAAAGATAACGGAGACTGGACACCGCCCTGCGCCGGAAACCCGGCCAGGTCCCCGGCGGCGGCTCACGACCGGTAGAAAGCCCGTTTCAGGCTCTTCTGCCGGTACGCTTCCAGCAACTGGCCCTTGATGGAAATGCCGTACACCACCGCAACGAACAGGGTCAATACCAGGCACAGGGCAAATTGCAGCGGCCCCGGCGACAACACCAGCCACTCCAGCTTTAACAGCCAGGCCGCCAGGTACAGTGCGTTGGCCACGGTGAAGCCGACAACCAGCCCCGCAATGGCGTTTTTCGACAGGAACAGCACAATCACGCCGGGCAAAATGGCTATCATGGTCGCGGCCGGCGCCAGGGCCAGGCATATCCCTATGAGGCAGGCCGCTCCCTTCCCGCCCCGAAACTTCAGCAGCGCCGTCCAGTTGTGCCCCACTATAACCAGGGGCGCCGTAACCAGCACGGCCCACTCCGGCAGCCCAACCCACATCGGCAGCAGCGTGGCGACGGCCCCCTTGCCGGCATCCACTGCAAACACCAGTATCGCCCACCACGCCCCAAGCTGGTGGTAGCTGTTAAGCGTGCCGGCATTGCGGCTGCCCACGTCCCTGATGTCAACGCCCTTCAGGTAATGTACCAGGGTGTAGGACGGAGATACGGAACCAATGAGATAGGCGGCAACGCCAAGCAGGGCTATGGCCAGAATTTCCAAGGGCCTCCTCTATTCCTGGCAGTTATTATCCCCAGGCCCGCCAGGCCTTCCACAGTAAAAGGATGCTCTAACCCGCCCATTCTACCAATCCCCAAATTTGAAGGCAATTCAACCACAAGCTTGCAGGAAGCGCCGACTCAAGTGGCAAACTTCTGGCGGCATCCGTATAATGTCTACCAGAAATCGTAACCGCCGCGACTACCTTTGTTGGCCGGTCGGCGGCCTTGCTTGGGGAGGAATCTCATGGAGGACCTGAAACAGGACTTAGCCGCCCTGGTACAGAAAATCGACCTCGTCGTGGAGCGTCTTTGACCTCCCCGAAAAGGAAGCATCCATAGCCCGTTTGGAGCGAGAAGCCTCGCAACCCGGCTTCTGGGACGATCCGCGCCGCGCCCAGCAGGAAATGCGTACCCTGGGCCGCCTCAAGGACACCGTGGGCCTGTGGCGGGATATGGCATCCCAGGCCACAACGCTCCTGGAACTGGCTGAACTTGCCACTGAAGACGGTGACGAGCCGCTACTGGAGCAGATCGAGACCGATGCCGTGCAGCTTTCCCGGACTCTCTCCCGCGAAGAAATTGCCCTGACCCTGGCCGGCCCCTACGACGACCGTCCCGCCATCCTTTCCGTGTATTCCGGCGCCGGCGGCACCGATTCCCAGGACTGGGCGGAAATGCTCATGAAAATGTACGCCCGGTGGGCGGAAGTCCAGCACCGCCCGGCCCAGGTTATGGACCTGGCCTATGGCGACGAGGCGGGCCTCCGCAGCGCCACCCTGGAAATCGGCGGAGCCTTCGCCTACGGCTACCTGAATGCCGAGCGGGGCGTTCACCGCCTCGTCCGACTCTCACCCTACGACCCCAATAACCTCCGCCATACCTCTTTCGCCCAGGTGGAGGTGCTGCCCGCCGCCGCCGAAGAGGAGGACATCGTCGTCCGGTCTGAAGACCTGAAGATGGACACGTTCCGTTCCAGCGGCCCCGGCGGCCAGAACGTCCAGAAGGTGGCCTCCGCGGTCCGCCTGACCCACCTCCCGTCCGGCATTGTCGTTTCCTGCCAGACCGAGCGCTCCCAACACCAGAACCGGGAATATGCCATGCGCATCCTCACCGCCCGGCTGCTGGCCCGCCAGAACGAGCAGCGGGCCGAGGAACTGGCCAGGCTGCGGGGCGAGCGGGTCGCCGCCGAATGGGGCAACCAGATTCGCAGCTATGTCCTCCACCCCTATAAATCGGTGAAGGACCACCGCACCAATTTCCAGAGCACAAACCCCGACGCGGTCCTGGACGGCGCGCTGGACGATTTCATCGAGGCCTACCTGATTTCCCAGGTGGGCTGAACCCACTAACCGGCCGCACAAGAAAAGGGGCAGACCGCATACGGCCTGCCCCCGCCATTTATCGCCCTCGAAGCTCCTTACGAACAGGAACCCAGAATATGCCCCATCCTGAGCCGTTTCGTCTCCAGGTAACCCTGGTTCTCCGGGTTGGGGGGCACTTCCAGCTGGACGCGTTCCACAACCTCAACTTCCGAACCGGCTAACCCTATCAGCTTCTTGGGATTGTTGGTCAGCAACCGTACCTTCTTTACCCCCAGGTCAGCCAGGATCTTGGCGCCCACCCCGTAATGCCGGTTATCCGGGTCAAAGCCCAGCATCTTGTTGGCTTCAACCGTATCAACCCCCCCATCCTGGAGCGAGTAGGCCCTGATTTTGTTGTGCAGGCCGATTCCCCTGCCTTCCTGCCGCATGTAGAGCAGGGCGCCCGTTCCCTCCTCGCCCAGCCTCTTCAGGGCCAGTTCCAACTGTTCACCGCAATCGCAGCGCATGCTGCCGAATACGTCGCCCGTCAGGCACTCGCTGTGAATGCGCGTCAACACCGGTTCGTCGGGCTGCCATTCTCCAATGGTCAGTGCAATGTGCTCTCCAGGGTCGTAGGGACTGTTGTAGGCGTATGCTTTGAACTCGCCGTACTTGGTGGGCATTCGCGCCTCGGCCACCAGCTTTATCTCCACCTGGAAGCGCCGGCGATAAGCAACAATCTGCGCTATGCTCAATATCTTCAGCCCGTACTCCGAAGCCAGGGTTTCCAGGTCCGGCAGGCGGGACATGCTGCCGTCGTCGTTCATGATTTCGCAGACAACGCCCGCCGGGTACATTCCCGCTATCGAGCACAGGTCAACGATCGCCTCCGTGTGTCCGGGGCGGACCAATACTCCTCCGGGATGATACTGCAGCGGAAACAGGTGCCCGGGACGCGAAAATTCCTCGGGCCTGGCTTCCGGGTCGATGAGGGCCTGGATGGTGGCCGCCCGGTCGGCGGCGGAAATGCCCGTGGTAGTTCCTACCTTGTAGTCCACCGACATGGTGAAGGCGGTGGGCATTTCGTGGGGAGCGTTCTCGCTGTCAATCAGCTTGATGCCCAGTTCATTCAGCCGGTCTTCCTTCATGGGCATGCAAAGGAGACCGCGCCCGTGAGTTACCAGGAAATTGACCGCATCGGGAGTAACCATTTCGGCGGCCATGACCAGGTCGCCCTCGTTCTCCCGTTTTTCGTCGTCCACGACGATAAGTAGCTTGCCCGCTCTGAGGTCTTCCAGGGCCTCTTCCATGCTAGATAGAGGCATAACTTCTGTCAGTCTCCTCGAAAATGCTGTTTTCGCAACCGGCCCTGCCCCCCAGTTCCCCCTATGCTGCGTTTGCCTTGCCGTACATCAGGCTTTCCACGTATTTGGCCAGGATGTCCACTTCCAGGTTCACCCTGCTTCCAACCGGCTTGGCCTGAAGGTTGGTATGAGAGAACGTGTATGGTATCACAGAAATGGTGAAGGATGCAGCCCCCCGCTTTACGACCGTAAGGCTTATCCCGTCCACGGCGATGAAACCCTTTTCCACCACGTAGGGCATCAACCGTTTCGGCGTCCTGACCCGAAAAATATAGCAGTCCCCCTCCGGCCGGACCGACATCACCCTCCCCGTAGCGTCCACGTGCCCCTGCACGATGTGCCCTCCCAGCCGGTCGCTGGCAGCCAGGGGACGCTCCAGGTTGGCAACGCTGCCGACGGACAACTCGCCCAGGGAGGTCCGGCGCAGTGTCTCCGGGGCCAGGTCAACCCGGAACGAGTCACCGTCCAACTCCACCACCGTCAGGCAGGTCCCGTTGACGGCGATGCTGTCCCCCAGCTTCAGGTCTTCCATCACCCGCTGCGCCGACACCGTCAGGCCGAACTCACCGCACGCAGCAATGGCCCCAACCTCTTCCACTATTCCGGTAAACATAATCCCAACCTACTTAATTGGAATCGGACTGTTCCTTCGTCTCGATGGGCTCTCAGGGACACTTACTCGGCACGAAACCCGTGCAGCCAGTTAATGTGTCATTCTGAACGGAGTGAAGAATCGAAAATTCCAGCCAGCAAAAAAGTTGACCTCACGCGACAATCTTAGGACAGGCCAAGGATGGGGTAACGCCCCACCCGAACCAAGTTCACTCAGCAAAGCGCAACGCCCCCGCCCTCAGTGATAAAACCCTATCCCCCGCTCGAACCCCTCCCCGGATACCCCGTAATCAGCCAGTCCGGACCAATCTGCCGTATTTCCGTCCTTTCCACCCGCCAGGCCTGGGCCATGGACTCAGGGCCGTGCCCTTCAATGGGAGAAGCGGCCAGCATTCCTCCAATTATGACGGGCGCAACAAAGACTTTCACCTTGTCCACCAGCCCTTCGTCAAACAGGGAACCCAACGTGATGCCCCCTCCCTCTACCAGGAGGCTGACCACGCCCCGGTGGCCGAGTTCCACCAGGACTTCCCCCATTTCCAACATTCCGGGTTCATGGAGCGGGCTGGCCCAGGTTTCCGCCCCGGCCTGCCGCAGTCGCTCAATCTCGCTGCCCTCGGCGTCGCTGGAGGTAACTATCAAGGTCTTCCCCGGTTCGCGCAGCATCCTCGAGCTGGATGGAGTGCGGCAGTGGCTGTCCAGCACCACCCTTAAAGGCTGTCGTTCCAGCGGCAGTCCGTCATCTCCCCGGGCGGTCAGTTGGGGGTCGTCCGCCAGCACCGTGTTAATGCCCACCATGATGGCGTCACATTCCCGACGCATTCGCTGGACTTCAGCCCTGGCCAGCGGCCCGGTAACCCACTTGGAATCGCCGGTGTAGGTGGCAATCTTGCCGTCCAGGCTCATTGCAAACTTGGCGGTAACGAAGGGGAGGCCGGTGGCGATGTGCTTGCCAAACGCCTCGTAAAGCTCCTCAACTCCACCGGCGGTCTCGGTCCTGGCCTGGATTCCGGCCTCTCGCAACCTCTCCATCCCCTTTCCGGCCACCAGGGGGTTGGGGTCAATGGCCGCAATCACAACTTCGCTGATTCCCGCCGCGACAATGGCATCGGTGCAGGGCGGCGTCCTGCCGTAGTGGCAGCAGGGTTCCAGGGTGGTGTACAGCGTGGCTCCCTCGGCAAGCGGCCCCGCCTGCTCCAGCGCGCCAATCTCGGCATGACGCTGCCCCGGGGGCAGCGTGTATCCCTCTCCCACTATCGCGCCCTCCCTGTAGACCACCGCCCCCACCGCCGGGTTGGGGCTGGTGCTGCCCAGGGCCTGGCGGGCCAGTTCCACCGCCCGCTGCATGGGAGAAATATCGCTCATGGCAAGCTAACATCGCGATGCGAACATGATGAAGACAC
>DAOUJN010000026.1:0-26591 GCA_034422655.1 Dehalococcoidia bacterium | reverse complement strand
CTCCCGGTCTCAAAGTCCACCACCTGTCCCAGCGCGTGGGCTCCAGAGTCCGTCCGGCTTGCGCCTCGAATCCTTGTATGTTCCTTCGTCAACCGTTGCAGCGCTTTTTCCAGCTCTCCCTGAACCGTGGGGTGGTGCAACTGCAACTGAAAACCCGCGTATTCGGCTCCTTCATACTCGACCAGCAAAGCCATGCGCCGCGTGGCCGGTGGGGGAGTTAGTTCACTTTCATTGCCAGCAAGCCGGTCTTGCGCCAATGCCAACCCAACTCGTCAACCTTAGACCAGTTCTATGACCGCCATCTGTGCGCCGTCGCCCTGGCGGGGTCCCAGCTTGACGATTCTGGTATACCCACCGGGCCGGGTCTCGTACCGGGGCGCCAGGTCGTCGAACACCTTCTTGACTACCTGCTTGTTGGGGATCTGGGCCAGCGCCAGGCGGCGGTGATGCAGGGTCCCCTTCTTGCCGTGAGTAATCAGTTTCTCCGCCACGATGCGAGTTTCCTTGGCCTTGGCCAGCGTCGTGGTTATGCGCTCGTGCCGGATTAGCTCGCAGGTCAGGCCCCGGAGCAAGGCCTTCCGCTGGTCCTTGTATCGGCTGAGATTGCGGCCGGCTACTCTGTGGGATGCCATGGCCTAGCACTCCTCCTCGTCGTCTTCAAAGTCGTATTCGAGATCATCGTCGAAGTCATCCTCATCGCCGTCGTCGCCAATGGCCGCTTCGGACAATGCCCCGATGAGATTCTGGATACCTTCGGCAGACTGGATGACTGCAATGCCTTCCAGTCCCCCTTCTTCCTGGTCTTCGTCCGATTCCCCCGTTTCCAGGCCGATAACGGCGGCGTCCGCGGCCATTGCGGCGGCGGCGGCGACACCCTGTTCGTCCAGGCGGGCCCGTAATTCACTGAGGGATTTTTCGCCGAAGTTGCGAATCTTCAGCAACTCCTCGTCGGACATCTCCAGCACTTCGCCGACCCTGGTTATGTGCGCCCGTTTCAGGCAGTTCAGGGTCCGGTGGGAAAGTTCCAGCCGTTCAATGGGTGTCTGGTATATCTCCGGGGACAGGTTCAGGCTCGGCCGACTGGAAACGGAAGCGCCACTACCCGAAAGATTCTTGAATAGGAAGAAGTCCTCCACCAGGGAATCGGCCGCCTCGCTCAGGGCGTCCAGCGGCGATATGGTCCCGTCCGTCCAGAGTTCCAGCACCAGCCTCTCGTAATCGGTCCGCTGGCCCACACGGGTAGGTTCCCTGGTGTAGTTGACCTTTCTGACCGGGTTGAAAATGGCATCCACCGGCAAAACCCCGACCTGCAAGCCCGTACTGCCTTCCGACTGCGTGGCCGGCCGGTACCCCAGCCCCGATTCCACGTTGAACTCGATGGACAGGGTGGATTCGGGAGCATCCAGGGTCGCCAGGTGCAACTCCGGGTTGACGATTTCAAAATCGCTTGACGTGGCGATGTCGCCGGCGCAAACCCGGCCCTCGCCCTGCACGTCAAGGCGCATCTTGCCGGTCCGGTCGCTCTGGGCGTGAATGCGGATTCGCTTGATGTTGAGAAGCAGGTCCATGACCTCTTCTTTCACGCCCGGTATCGCCGTATATTCGTGGACAACGTCCTCAATCTTCACCCAGGTAATGGCGCTGCCCCGTATCGAACTGAGCAGGAAGCGGCGGATGGGATTGCCTATGGTGTGTGCGAACCCCGGAACCAGCGGTTCCAGCGCCACCATGGCGTATTCGTCACTGGATTCCAGGACGGTTATGCCGGGCTTGATGTTTTCGGTCGCCGCTTCCGGCGGCGCCGCCGGGAGGATATAAGTATCCAGCATGAGACTTACTACCTCGAGTAGAACTCCACTATCAGCCGGGAGTTAATGGATTGAGACAATTCTTCGTCTGCGGGCAGCGCCGTGATCTCGCCCACCATTTCGTTCACGTCCAGCGAGAGCCAGGACGGCACGGGCCGCTTGGGGATGCCGTCGGTCCGTTCCTTGAAGAAATCGGAATTTTTGGACGACTCTTTCCAGGCTATCGTGTCTCCCACCCTGACCAGGAAGGAAGGAATGTTGGTCTTGACGCCCCGAACCGTGAAGTGGCCGTGCCGGACCATCTGCCTGGCCTGTTTCCGCGAATCGGCGAAACCCAGCAGATAGATAATGTTGTCCAGGCGGCGCTCCAGGGTGCGCAAGAGGTTCAGGCCGCTGATCCCCGGGGAGTTGAAGGCATCCGCCATGTAGCGGCGGAACTGTCCTTCCATCACACCGTAGATTTGGCGGGCCTTCTGCTTTTCCCGCAGGTGGACGCCATAGTCCGATGGGCGCCTGCGCCGGTTGTTCTGGTCGCCGGGAGGCGAATGGCGGCGTTCCACCGCGCAGCGCGGCGTGAAGCACCGGTCGCCCTTCAGGAATAGTTTTTCGCCTGCCCGGCGGCAAAGCCGGCAGGATGGTCCTGTGTATCTTCCCATAATCCTTCTTCTATACCCTTCGTCGCTTGGGAGGCCTGCAACCGTTGTGGGGAATTGGAGTTACGTCGCGGATGCTTGTCACCACCAGTCCCGCGCCCTGCAGAGACCGGATGGCCGCTTCCCGTCCCGCCCCGGGGCCCTTGATAAAGACGTCAATCATCCGCAGGCCCATGTCCATGCCCCGACGGGCGGCCTGCTCGGCGGCCCGCTGGGCGGCGAAGGCCGTGCCCTTGCGGGAGCCCTTGAAACCCACGGTGCCGGCGCTGGCCGAAGCGATAACGTTGCCGTCCGAGTCGGTAATGCTGACCAGCGTGTTATTGAACGTGGAATAGATGTAAGCCCGCCCCTGGGGCACCGTTCGACGTTCCCGCCGGCGAGTTCTTGGTCTGGGCATAAACTTCCCTCAAATCTGCTTTGGGTTTACTTCTTCCCGCCCGTCCGGCGGCCACGTCCGGCCACAGTCCGGCGGGGACCCTTGCGCGACCGTGCGTTGGTGCGGGTCCGCTGGCCGTTCACCGGCAGGCCCCTGCGGTGGCGCAGGCCCCGGTAGGAACCTATCTCAATCAGGCGGCGAATGTTCTGGTTAACTTCGCGCCTCAGGTCGCCTTCGGTCAGGTATTCCCGGTCCACGATTTCCCGGATCCGGTCCACCTGCCCCTCGTCCAACTCGTTCATCCTAGGCGACGAATCCGGGTCGATGCCGACTTTCTCCAGGATTTCGGCGGCGACAACCGGCCCAACGCCATAGATGCTGCGCAGGGCGATATGCGCCCGTTTGCGGTCGGGAACGTCAACTCCGGCGATACGAACCATAACCTTGACCTCCTTCAGGTGCGGTCAGCTAACCCTGCCGCTGGGCGTGGCGCGCATTCTGGCAGATAATCCTAACCACGCCCTTGCGCTTTATTACCCGGCACTTGTCGCACCGGGGTTTCACTGATGCAGTCACTCTCATAGTTATCTCCTGGGAACCGAAGAAAGGGGCGCCAAGGTTGGCCTTACTTGAAACGGTACGTGATTCTGCCCCGGCTCAAGTCGTAAGGCGACAGCTCCACCAGCACCCGGTCTCCCGGCAGCACTCGAATAAAGTGCATTCGAATCTTCCCTGACACGTGGGCCAGTACCTGGTGGTCGTTGGGGAGTTCCACTCGGAACATGCCGTTGGGCAAGGCTTCGGTTACCTTGGCTTCTACTTCAATAGCTTCTTTCTTCGGCATAACCCTCCTAGAAGTTGCTCTCTGCGAGTTTGGCCGCCTTCAGACTGGTCGTTACGTTATAGGAATGCTTGGAGAGAATTTCGGGACCGTCTTCGGTAATGGCGATGGTATGCTCGAAGTGGGAAGAGAGCAAGCCGTCGGCCGTTACCACCGTCCAGTTATCATCCAGTATCTTCGTTCGCCAGTCACCGGCGTTGAGCATGGGTTCAATGGCGATGCACATACCGGGTCGCAACAATTGCCCCCGGCCTGGCTGGCCGTAGTTGGGGACCTGCGGGTCCTCGTGAAGGAAGCGGCCAATGCCGTGTCCTACAAATTCCCGCACAATGCCGTAGCCCCTGCCCTCGCCGAAGGCCTGCACCGCCGCGCCGATGTCCCCAATCCGGTTCCCGGGACAGGCCGCCTTGATGCCTTCCATCAGGCTCATCTGAGTGGCCTCCATCAGGTCGATGGCCTCTTCGCTTACTTCGCCAACCGCCACGGAAATCGCAGCGTCGCCGTTAAAGCCCTCTATGATGGCCCCCACGTCCATCTTGATGATGTCGCCCTCCTTGAGGACGCGCTTGCCGGGTATCCCGTGGACTATTTCCTCGTTAACCGAGGCGCAAATAGTGCCGGGGAAGCCGTGATAGCCCTTGAACCCCGGCTTGGCTCCGTGACTCAAGATGTTCTTGTATGCAATGGAGTCCAATTCCTTCGTGGTCATGCCTGGTTCCACGGAACGTTGCAACAGGCCCAGGGTGTCCCCCACGATGGCGTTGGCCTGCCGCATGGCGTCAAGTTCCTGTGCTGTCTTTATGGTTATTCCGCCGGTATAGGTTGACGGCGTATTGGATGCGGTTTCTACTCTTTTCTTTCGATTCATAACTTCCGCCCCGCTTTCAATTTCGCCAATAGCAAAACTGAATTTTAACCTCGCTGGCCCTAGGTGTCCAGTTCAAGGGCTTCCAGGGCCCGGGCGTTGATGTCTTCGACGGCGCCCACGCCGGAAATTTCTTTCAGCAGCCCGTTCTCTCGATAAAAGTCCAGCACCGGCGCCGTCTGGTCCTGGTACACGCCGATTCTCACCTGCACCGCCTCCGCCCGATCGTCGTCCCGCTGGTACAATTCACCGCCACAACGAACGCAGGCTGGCGGAGAGTCAAACTGGGCCGGCTCCAGGTTGTAAGGAGCCTGGCATGAGCGGCAGATGAACCGTCCGCCCAGCCTTCTGACCAGTTCTTCCTCCGGCACGCTCACCAGCAGTGCCCGGTCCAGGCTCATTTCCTCTTGTTCCAGGGCAGTCTCCAGGGCCTCCGCCTGTTCCCTGGTGCGAGGAAAGCCGTCCAGGATGAAGCCGGCTTCCGGGCCCAGTTCCAGTACCTTGTCGAGAACCATCTCGATTACCAGGTTATCCGGTACCAGGAGCCCCTGCTTCATGAACTCTCCCGCCTTGACACCCAGCGGCGTATTCTGCTGCAAGTGGAACCGGAACAGGTCGCCGGAACTGATATGGGCCAATCCCAGGTCGTCTTTGAGCAACTGGGCCTGGGTCCCTTTACCCGCCCCGGGCGGCCCGAATAATGCCAGTCGTACGGAAGACGCCAATGACTACCTCAGGAATCCTTCGTAGTTTCTCATCAGGAGCTGGGCTTCCAGCTGCCTCAATGTGTCAAGGCCCACGCCCACCATAATCAGCAGGCTGGTGCTGCTCAACTGGATGGCCTGGACATTCGTCACCAGGGACGCCAGGTACGGCACTATAGCCACGAATCCCAGGAACAGGGCGCCGCCCGTCGTAATGCGGACTATCACGTGGTTCAGGTATTCCTGGGTGGGCCGCCCCGGCCGGATACCCAGAACGAATCCGCCATTCCTCTGCAGGTTCTCCGCCAGGTTTTGCTGTTGGAACACCACCAGTGTATAGAAAAAGGTGAATATCACCACCAGCACGAAAACGAACACCCAGTAAATCACCGAAGTGGGATTGAACAGGTCGGCAAAGAACCTGGCCACGTCCCCCAGGACGCCCGTGCTGGTGGCGAAGTAGGTCGCCACCGTCCCCGGCAGAATCACGATGGAAAAGGCGAAAATCAGCGGTATCATTCCCGCGGAATTAATCCGCAGGGGAATATACGTCGCCCCGCTCTGCCGGTACATGCGCCCGCCCCGGAAAATGCTCCGCCCGTATTGCACCGGTATTCTACGGTGGGCCTCGTTAAACAGCACTATCAGGGCAATAATCAGGACCCCGATAATCACGAAGAAGCCAATGCCCAGCACGTCCTGCCGGTCCAGGAACCCCTGCGTAATCAGCCCGGGGAAGCCGGCCACGATACCGGCGAAAATTATCAGCGAGATCCCGTTGCCTATTCCCCGCTCGGTAATCATCTCACCAAGCCAGACCAGGAACATGGTGCCGGCCGTCATGGAAATAATGGCCGCCAGCGTCGGCAGCAGTGCCGGCCCCGTAAATCCCACGTTGGTCAGTACGTTGCTCTGCTGCAGCAGAATCAACTGGCCGAAGCCCTGGGCTATGGCGATGGGCACTGTCAGCCAGTGCACGATCCGGTTAATCTTGACCCGCCCTGCCTCGCCCTCCCGCGACAGTTGCTGCAATGTCGGAATGACCGGCGTCAGCAACTGCATCACAATGGACGCGGTGATGTATGGGAAGACGCCCAGGGCCACAATGCTCATACGGCTCAGGGCGCCGCCGCTGAACAGGTCAAGAAATCCCAGCAACTGGTTATTCTCGAACAGGTCCTGTAGCTGCGCCGTGTTTATGCCTGGTATGGGGATATGGGATACAAACCGGTAAAGGGCCAGTATGGCCAGGGTAAAGATAATCTTGGCCCGCAGGTCCGGCAGGCTGAACGCATCAATGGCGGCCTGTATTAACCGGGGCCAGCGCCCCCCACCCTGTGTCTCCGCCGAAATCATTTGGCTAGACTTCCTCCGCAGCGCCGCCGGCGGCCTCGATCTTTGACCTGGCCGACCCCGTGAACTTGTTCGCCACCACCGTCAGGGACTTGCTCAACTCCCCGTTGCCCAGAATCTTGATGGGCGAATTCAGGTTGGGCACCATTCCCTGGAGGTACATCGCCTCCGGGGTCACCCGCGCCCCGGCGTCAAAGGCATCCAGGTCTTCCACCTTCACCAGGGAATAGTGAGTCTTGAACTTGTTATTGAAACCCCGCTTCATGGGCAGACCCTTGATCAGCGGCAACTGGCCGCCTTCAAAGCCGGGCCTGATGCGGTAGCCGGAACGGGACTTCTGCCCCTTCATGCCCCGGCCGCCGTAACTGCCCTGGCCGGCTGCGTCGCCCCGGCCAACCCGCTTGCGGTTCTTCCGCGCGCCCGGGGAAGGGATAATCTGATGCTCCATCATGGCGCTTGCGCTCCTGGATAATTCACCCCGGAGCCCTGGCCTGCCACACGCCAGGCCGCTTCCGGGGTACAGGTCTGTTGTTCACGAATCCACCGGCATGGGACACTTCCCGTCGCCGGCCCTTTAGCCTTCGGGAATTTCCTCCACCTTCAGCAGGTGGGAAACCTTGTTCACCATGCCTCTGATGGTCGGCGTATCGCCCAGCGTTACCGTGTGATGCAGGCGTCGCAGGCCCAGCGCCTTAACTACCCGTCGCTGGTTCTGGGGCTTGCCAATGTAGCTCTTGGTCCACGTAATCTTGAGTTGGGCCATGTTTGCACCTGTATATTGCCGACTAGTCGGCCGCTTTGGTTCCCAGCCGGCGAGCGGTTTCCACCTGCGGGTCGCGCAGGCGGCGCAGGGCCTCCAGCGTTGCCTGCACCGTGTTGATGGGGTTGCGGGAACCCAGGGACTTGCCCACCACGTCCCTCACGCCTCCCATTTCCAGGATGGCGCGCATGGCGCCGGCGGCGATGACTCCCGTACCTTCCGGAGCGGGTTTAATTACGACTATGGAAGCGCCAACCTTCACAGAAATTTCGTGGGGTATGGTGCTGCCCTTGATGGGAATCTTCACCATGTTGCGCCGCGCAATGGCATTGCCTTTCCGGACGGCGTCAGGGATTACCAGGGCCTTGCCCATACCGGCGCCCACGTTGCCGTCGCTGTCGCCCACGACTACCAGGGCGTTGAAGCGGAGCCGCCGGCCCCCCTTTACCACCTTGGCAATGCGCCGGGTGTAAACCACGCGCTCGGTGAACCCCTGGGGGTCTTCTTCCCTTTCCCTTGGCGGACGATTGGGTCGAGGTCTGTTTCCCGTACTTACCATTAGAACTGGAGACCTCCTTCACGTGCTGCTTCGGCCAGGGCCTTTACCCTGCCGTGGTACTTGTAACCGCCCCGGTCGAAAACCACCCGGGTAATTCCCTGTTCCAGGGCCCGTTCGGCTATCATGCGTCCCACTACCGTGGAAACTGCCGTCTTGGGCTGGATGGGCTGGGCCGCTTCCCGAATGGCTTCCTGGCTTGAAGCCGATACCAGCGTCCGGCCACCCGCATCGTCAATTATCTGGGCATAGATGGAACGCAGGCTGCGAAATACGCACAGCCTCGGCTGGTCCGGGCTGCCGGCCACCTTCTTTCGTACCCGGCGGTGGCGGACGTTCCTCAATTTTCGCGCGTCTCTGTCTCTGGGCATTAGCTGACAACTACTCCGAATGGCTGCTGATTTCTCTCTTGGTCTAGGCCTTGCGGGCGGCGGCTTTGCCGGGCTTGAAGTGCAGCACTTCGCCCTGGTAACGAATGCCCTTCTCCTTGTAGGCGTTGGGCTTTCGCACCTTTCGGATTTGGGCCGCCAACTCGCCCACCTTCTGCTTGTCGATCCCGCGCACGTGGACCCGGTTATTTCCTTCCACTTCCAGGGTAACGCCCTCCCGCGGGTGAATTTCCACCGGGTGACTGTAGCCCACGTTCAAAACGATGCCTTCTCCCGACTGCTGGACGCGGTAACCGACACCCATAAGTTCCAGGGTTTTGGTATAGCCGTCCGTAACGCCAACGATGGCGTTGGCAATCAGGCTGCGGGTCAAGCCGTGCAGCGAATGATGGAACTTCCGCTCCGAAAGGCGTTCAACAATTACTTCCCCGCCTTCCACCTTAACGGCGACTTCCGGGTGATAGTTCTGGGTGAGCGTTCCCCTGGGGCCCTTCACGGTTACGCCGCCGTAGTGGACATCAATGTCCACTCCGTCAGGTATGGGAATCGGCTTCCGGCCGATTCGCGACAGGGTCCGCCCTTCAGGCTTTTCTCTTTCCAGCGTATTACCAGACATAACAGAGCAACTCTCCTCCTATGCCGAGTCGCCAGGCCTGGCGGCCGGTCATAACTCCCTGGGACGTGGAGATAATGGCCACGCCCAGCCCCCCGTACACCCGGGGAATCTCGCCCTTGCCAACGTAAACCCGCAGCCCGGGCTTGCTGACCCGCTTCAGTCCGGTGATAACCGGTTCCCGGCCGGTGCGGTATGCCAGGTGAATTCGCATGGTGGGAAACTGGTGTCCCCTGGGCATATCAAAGTCCCTGATATACCCCTGCTCTTTCAGGATGGTGGCAACCGACGCCTTGAGCTTGGAATGGGGAACCAATACCGACTCGTGGCGGGAATGTATCCCGTTCCGAATCCGGGTAAGCATGTCAGCGACTGGGTCAGTAACCGGCATAGTCCGTTAAACTCCTGAATTCAAACAATAACGTTGCGAGTAGGGCCCGCCCACTGTTACCAGCTGGCCTTGCGGATGCCCGGAAGCTCGCCGGTCAGGGCCATCTGCCGGAAGCAGATGCGGCAAATGCCAAAGTACCTGATGTAGGCCCTGGGCCGGCCGCACCGGTGGCAGCGGTTGTATTTGCGCACGGGATACTTGGGCTCCCGCATCCACTTTTGAACCATCGACTTCTTGGCCAAGGTGTCTCCTAAGAAAAACAGTTTAGCGTCGAAAACAGTTTAGCTTGGGCGGTTAGCTTTCCCGCACGAAGGGCATTCCAAACATTTCCAGCAGGCGGATGGACTCGGCGTCGTTCTGGGCCGAGGTGATGATGGTCACCTGCAACCCGCGAAACCGGTCAATCTGGTTATAGTCGATTTCCGGGAAGATTATCTGCTCCCGGAGGCCTATGGAAAAGTTGCCCCGACCGTCGAACCCGCGCCTGGAAATGCCGCGGAAGTCCCGAATACGGGGCAGGGCCGTATTGATCAGCCGGTCCAGGAAATGGTACATCCTGGCCCCCCTGAGCGTTACGCACGTGCCGATGGGATTGCCGGCCCGCAGCTTGAATCCCGCGATGGACTTTCTTGCCCTCGTTATGATGGGCTTCTGTCCCGTTATCGTCGTCAGATCTCGGGTGGCGGCCTCCATGGCCCGGCCATTGGTCAGCGCCTCCCCCAGGCCGATATTGACTACGATCTTCTGGACTCTTGGGACCCGCATCGAGTTGGTGAACCCGAACTCGTTCATCATCGCCGGTACTATTTCATTCCGGTACGTGTCCAGCAGGCGAGGATAGGGGGCCGTCGTTGCCGCTGCCGGCTCCGCTTCAGCAGTAGCTGCGCCGCCGCCGCGCCGGCTTCGGGACTGCCGCTGCCGCCTGGGCGCCTCTTGAGTCTCCTCCGATGCGTTCTCGACCTGCGGCTGTTCCTGTTCGTTATCGAGCGTCATCTAGCACTTCCTTGCACTTGGGGCAGCTACGTACTCTTTGGCCCGTTTCCAGGGTTACCATCTTGGGCCTGATGCATTCCCCGCACTTGTTACAGATCAGCATGACGTTGGAAATGTGGATGGGCGCTTCCACCTGGATCCGCCCGGCCTGCCGCAGCCCGGGGCGGGGCTTAATATGGCGGGTAATAATATTCACCCCGTCCACCACCACCCGCTTCTCGGAAAGCAGGCTCCTTTCCACGCGGCCGGTCTTGCCCTTTTCCTTGCCGGCTATTACCCGCACCTCGTCACCGGCCTTAATTCTCATCAGACCACCTCCGGCGCCAGGGACACGATTCGCATGAACCCCTTGTCCCGCAACTCCCTGGCCACCGGGCCAAAGATGCGGGTCCCGCGGGGCATCAGGTTGTCCTGGATAATAACCGCGGCGTTGTCGTCGAATTTAATGTAGGTCCCGTCCGGCCTCAACAGGGCCTGGGCCTGCCGCACTACCACGGCCTTCACCACCGTGCCCTTGCGCACCGGCGAGTTGGGGACCGCTTCCCTTACCGTGCAGACGATAACGTCGCCCACCTTGGCATATTTGCGCTTGCTGGCCCCGGGGATATTTATCAGCCTGATAAGTTTCGCGCCGCTGTTATCGGCGACATTCAGGCGCGTATATGTCTGAATCATTCTTCCGAGTCCTCTTCTGTCCCTGCGGCAACGGCTTCCGCGGCCATCCCGGCTTCTTCTTCAGCATCGCCGGCGATTTCCGCGTCCAGGTCCGTCTCCAGTTCAATGGGCTGAACTTCAGCCACCTGCCGCCGCTGCAAAATTTCCAGCAGTCGCCAGTGTTTCGTCTTGGAAATTGGCCGGGTCTCTTGTATGCGCACCGTGTCGCCCACCCGGCACTGGCTCATGGGATCATGAACGTAGAAGCGGGTCACCCTTCTCATCTGCTTCCGATAGATGCGATGGCGCTGCTTCCAGACCATCTCCACCACGGCGGTGCGGTCCATGCCCGTCCGTACCACCTGTCCCGTGCGAACCTTTCGCATTTCCTTTGACATACTTAATTCACCGTAATGTTGCGCTCTCGCATGACCGTAAGCAGGCGGGCGATGTCTCTCCTGGTCCTCCTGGGCTGGTTCGTGTCCACCAACTGGTTGGTGGCCGCCCTGAAGCGCAGGTTCATCAACTCCCGGTAAGTCTTGCTCAGTTCATCGGCAAGCTGGTCGTTGGTCAGGGAACGTATTTCGTTAATTTCCATGACTTTTCAGTAGTCCCTTAAAGCTAACTGGCGCCCAGGCTGGCCGCCACCTGGTCCCGCTGCACCGTCTTGGTGGGTATGGGCAACTTGTGGGAGGCCAGGCGCAGGGCTTCCACCGCCTGGTTGCCGGGAACGCCTCCAACCTCGAACAGGATGCGCCCGGGCTTTACTACGGCAACCCAGTGATCGTTGGCCGCCTTGCCGCCGCCCATGCGCACTTCCGCCGGTTTCTTGCTGACCGGCTTGTCGGGAAACACCCGAATCCATACCTGGCCGCCCCGCTGCAGGTGGCGGGTAATTGCCACCCGGGCCGACTCGATCTGGCGGGCGGTGATCCACTCGGCCCCCATGGCCTTCAGCCCGTACTCGCCGAAGTGGACGCTATTGCCGGTGGTGGCCATCCCCTTGCGGCGGCCCCGTCCCATCTTCCTGTACTTGGTTCGCTTAGGTTGCAACATCGAAAGCCCCCCTGGTGGCCACGCCGTCAATAACGTCGTCGGCAATGGCTTCGGTCAAGTCTTCGTCGTCGGGCCCGGATTCGACCCGGACTTCAATGGTCTCCAGTTCTTCAACTACTTCCGGAGCCGGCGGCAGGATTTCACCCTTGTAAATCCACACCTTGATGCCGATGCGCCCCATGCCGGTAGCCGCTTCCGCCAGCGCATACTCAATGTCCGCCCGGAGGGTGTGCAGGGGCACCTGCCCCATCATCAGCTTCTCGGTCCGGGCGATTTCCGCCCCGGAAATGCGGCCCTTGGCGATAATCTTGATTCCCTGGGCGCCGGCCTGCATGGCCCGCTGGGCCGCCTGGCGCATGGCCCGGCGGTAAGCCACCCGGCGCTGCAACTGGTCCGCTATGTTGCGGCCCACCAGGTACGGGTCCAACTCCGGCTGCTCGATTTCAACGATGTTCAACTGCACACGCCGGCGCGTAATGGCCTCGAGCTTGCTGCGCAGGTTCTTTACCCGCTCGCCGTCTCGCCCGATCAGAATGCCGGGACGGGCCGAATGAATGTTGATGACCGTGTCCTGTGCCCCCCGGTCAATCTCCACCCTGGAAATGCCCGCGTCGGAAAATCCCCGGTATTCCCCATGGACCGTATTCCGGAGCTTCAGGTCTTCCAGGACCAGGTTCCGGTAATTGGTCGCGTTGTTGGCGTACCAGTGGGTCTTCCAGTCCTTGATTATGCCCAGCCTAAACCCGTATGGATGCGTCTTGTGGCCCATGGACTAGGCCTCCTGCTCAATTTCATCTACAACGACGGTAATATGACTGGAACGCTTGGTAATCCTGCCGATGCGTCCCCTTGCCCTGGGCCGAAATCGCTTGATGGAACGGGCGGGGTCGGCCGTAATCCGTACTATCCTCAGATTGTCCCTTTCCATGAACTGGTTGTTCTCCGCATTGGCGGCGGCGGATGCCACCACCTTGTACACCGTTCTTGCCCAAGGCGATGTCAACAGGCTCAACGTATCCAGGGCTTCGTCCACATCCCGCCCTCGAACCAGGTCCAGTATCGGCTTCAGTCGTTTCTGGGATGCGCCAATCTGCTTGGCGACTGCTTTTACCGGCGGCATCTCTTCACCTCACCCGGCTGGTCCGCTCCGACCGGGACACGTGCCCCCGGTAGGTGCGGGTTGGGGCAAATTCGCCCAGCCGGTGTCCCACCATATTCTCCGTAACGAAAACGGGAATATGGCGCCGGCCGTCGTGGACGCCCAGGGTCAGGCCCACCATCTCGGGCATGATCATTGACGCCCTGGACCAGGTGCGGATCACAGTGGCCGCGCCCGAGCGCTGCACCGCGTCGACCTTCTTCATCAGTTTGGGGTGAACGTATGGCCCCTTCTTCACAGATCTGGACATAGGTTACCGTCGCCTGCCGCGTATTACGAATTTGCCACTGGTCTTCTTCTTGCTCCGGGTCTTGTAACCCAGAGTCGGCTTGCCCCACGGGGTCTTCGGACCGGGCATGCCGATGGGCGAACGGCCCTCACCGCCGCCGTGGGGGTGGTCCACCGGATTCTTCGCCACGCCTCGAACCTTGGGCCGCCGGCCCAGGTGGCGCTTGGCGCCGGCCTTCCCCAAGCTCTCGTTCTTGTGGTCCGGGTTGGAAAGCTGCCCGACCGTGGCCCGGCAATTCAGCAGCACCCGCCGCATTTCGCCGGAGGGCAGCCGGATAAGCACGTACTCTCCCTCCCGGGACAGTACCTGCGCTCCAACCCCCGCGCTGCGGACCAGCTGTCCGCCCCGTCCGGGCGTCAACTCCAGGTTATGGATCACCGTACCGGTCGGAATGTTCCGCAGGGGCAGCGAATTGCCCGGGGTGATCTCGGCGCTGGGGCCGGACTCCACCCACGTGTCCACTTCCAGCCCTATAGGGGCCAGGATGTAGCTCTTCTCCCCGTCGGCGTAGTAAATGAGGGCGATGCGGGTGGTGCGATTCGGGTCGTATTCAATGGATACCACCCGGCCCGGCACCCCGTCCTTCTTCCGCTTGAAATCTATGACCCGGTACATGCGCCGGCTGCCGCCTCCCCGGGCTCTGGCAGTGATGCGTCCCCGGTTGTTGCGCCCGGCGTGCTTGGCCAACGGCGTCAGCAGGGACTTCTCCGGCTTGCGCCGGGTAATCTCCTCAAACGACGGCCTTACGGCGTTGCGCG
This sequence comes from Dehalococcoidia bacterium, assembly GCA_034422655.1. Classification (GTDB taxonomy): domain Bacteria; phylum Chloroflexota; class Dehalococcoidia; order Lucifugimonadales; family UBA3495; genus Bin22. The sequence continues at coordinate 12,373 of DAOUJN010000026.1, read as the reverse complement.
TACCTGGCGTTATTGGCTTCAGATTCTTCAATGGCATGACAATTACCTTCGCCGATTGGCTATCTGTTCCTACAGACCTTCAATCAGGTTGATCCGGTCTCCCGGCTTCAAAGTAACTACGGCCTTCTTGGTGTCGGGCATCTTCTTTACCCGGGGCCCGTACCGCTTGCGTTTTCCGTGAAGCTTGGTGATGTTCACGTCCGTTACCGTAACGTTGAAATTCCGCTCCACCGCTTCCTTGACCAGGCCCTTGTTGGCGTCCATCGCCACCTCAAAGGTGTAGCGGCCGGACTCCTGCAGCAGGGTGCTCTTCTCAGTAATCGTAGGCTTCAGCAAGACTTGGTAAATGTTCATCTAAGCCTCCTCGTCGCCGTCCTGCGCCATTGCTCCGGCGCGGACTGCGGCCGGGCGGCGGTCCGGAGTCGCGGCCCAGAGGGACTCGCCCTTCAGAAGCGCGTCCCGGGTTATCAGCACGGTGCCGCGCCGCAGCAGTTCGTGGGCGTTCAACTGGTTCACCGGCAGGGTCCACACTTGCTTCAGGTTGTGACCCGCCCTGACCACGTTGGTGTCCGACTCTCCCGTTACAACCAGCACCGAAGAGGAAATACCAAGGGCCCCCAGGAGCGACACCATGGAACGGGTTTTGCCGTCCAGCGTGTCCAGGCTGTCGATGCACACCAGCCCGTCCTGCCTGATTTTCTCGGAAATCGCGCACTTCAATGCCTGGCGGCGCATCCGCTTCGGCATGTCCTGCCGGTAGTCCCTGGGGTGCGGGCCGAAAACCGTCCCGCCGTGCCGCCACTGGGGCGACCGGATGCTTCCCTGGCGGGCCCGGCCCGTGTGCTTCTGAATCCAGGGCTTGCGGCCGCCGCCGGAGACTTCCCCCCGGGTCTTGGTGTCGTGGGTTCCCTGCCGCCTGTTAGCCTGGTAGGAGACCACCAACTGGTGTACCAGCGAGTGGTTCATCGGCACGTCGAAAATCGCATCATCGACTTCGACGGTTCCGGTGGCCTGGCCTCTTTGATTGACTACGGGGATTTCCATTTCCCTTTCCTTAGAAAATATTGCCTTGGTAACTACTGATTGTATCCGGAGGCCCGCTTGCCGGTTCTGCGAATCATCAGCAGGCCGTTGGGCGCTCCGGGCACGCCGCCCTTGAGGAAGAGCAGGTTACGCTCCGGGTCAACCTGCACCACTTCCAGGTTCTTGACGGTCACCCGGCTGTTTCCCATGTGGCCGGCCATTTTCAGTCCCTTGAACACTCGGCCGGGGGTGGTGCCGCCGCCGATGGAACCCGGGGCCCGGGCCCGGTCTGATTGACCGTGGGTCCTGGGGCCGCCGCCAAAGCCGTGTCGCTTCATCACGCCGGCAAAACCCCGTCCCTTGGATGTCCCGATAACGTCCACAAGTTCTCCGGGCTCGAAAATGTCCACGCCAATCTGCTGGCCCAACTCGAACTCGGCCACGTCGTCGGCCTTCACTTCCCGCAGGTGCCGCACGGGCTGTCCGCCCTTCAGGTGACCCGATTCCGGCTTGTTAAGCCTCTTTGCCGGGCCGAACCCTAGCTGGACCGCTTCATACCCGTCGGTATCGCTGGTCTTGATCTGGGTAACGGAACATGGCCCGGCCTGAATCATTGTCACCGGCACCACGCGCCCGTCCTCCCTGAATATCCGGCTCATTCCTATTTTCTTGCCCAGGTATCCGCGGAGCATTGCCAACTCCCGTCCTTTTGGTGATTGCGGAGGCTTCCGCCACTACAGCTTGATGGATATGTCCACGCCAGCCGGCAGGTTCAGCCGGGTGAGCGAGTCAATGGTCTTGGACGTCGGCTCCAGGATGTCAATGAGCCGCTTGTGGGTCCGGATTTCAAAGTGTTCCCGCGAGTCCTTGTCCACGTGGGGGCCCCGAATTACGCAGAACCGGCGAATGTGCGTGGGCAGCGGCACCGGGCCAGCCACCCGCGCCCCGGTCCGTTCCGCCGTCTCAACAATCTGCTCGGTGGAACTGTCCAGGACCTTGTGCTCGAAGGACTTCAGGATGATCCTGACTTTCTGTCTGGTTACCATAAGTAACTAAATCCTAACCTCAAAATCCGGTTTGCCACTCTGTCAGGCGTTGACCAGCGTTCTTACCAGGTGGTCGGGCACCTGCTCGTAGTACTTGAACTCCATCGTGAACGTGGCGCGACCGCGGGTAATGGAACGGAGCGCCGTCGTGTAGGAAAAGGTTTCGCCCAGGGGAATCATCGCCCTTACGGTCTGAATTTCCTCTTCCCCTTCAATATGCCGTATCTGGGCCCGCCTCATCCCCAGGTCACCCAATACCTCGCTGAGGAATTCGCTGGGAGCCACCACTTCCAGTTCCACCATCGGCTCCAGCAGCACCGGCCCGCCCTTGGGTGCGCCTTCCCTGACGGAAAGCATTCCCGCGCTTCGGAAGGCCATCTCGGAGGAGTCAACCGTGTGGTAACTGCCGTCGAACAGGGTGACCTTCAGGTCCACCAGCGGATATCCGCCCAGGGGGCCGTTATCCAGGGCCTGTTTTACGCCGGCCTCAACCGCCGAAATGTACTCCCTGGGAATAACTCCGCCGGTGATGCCGTTGACGAAGGAATTGCCCGTTCCTGGCGCCTGTGGCTCGATGTCCACCCATACGTGACCAAACTGGCCGTGACCGCCCGACTGCCGCACGAACCGGCCCTCGCTGCGGATGGCCCTGGTAAGGGTTTCCCGGTAAGAGACCCGGGGGCTGCCCACGTTAGCTTCCACGGAGAATTCCCGCCTCATGCGGTCCACCAGCACTTCCAGGTGCAACTCGCCCATGCCCGAAATAATGGTCTGGGCCGTTTCGTCGTTGTATCTGACCTGGAAAGTGGGGTCTTCGTCGGAGAGCTTGCGCAGCGCGTCGGAGAGGCGGTCCTGGTCTGCTCGGCTGGTGGGTTCGATGGCTACGGAGACTACGGGTTCGGGGAATTTGGGGGGTTCAAGGATCAGGGGCTTGTCTTCAAAACAGATAGTGTCGCCGGTAAAGGTGTTCCTGAGACCGACGGCGGCGCAGATATTGCCCGCCTGTATGGCCTCCAGCTCTTCTCGGTGGTTGGCATGCATTTGCAGCAAGCGTCCCATCCGTTCTCGCTGGCCTTTGCTGACATTCAACACCGAGGCTCCCGCCTTGACTGAGCCGGAGTAGATTCTCAGGTAAACCAGCCGGCCCACGTAGGGATCGGTGACTACCTTGAACGCCAGGGCCGACAGGGGGCCGTCTTCTTCCGGGTATCGCCAGCCCTCTTCCTCGGTCTTCGGGTCAACGCCCTCAACCGGCGGTACGTCGGCCGGGGACGGCAGAAAGTCGACAATTCCGTCAATCAACGAATGCACGCCTTTGCCGGAAATGGCGCTGCCGCACAGTACCGGCACCAATTGCCGCTGTATAGTGGCCTCCCGCAGGGCGGAACGCAGGTCTTCTTCCTGGAGGTCCTCGCCTTCCAGGTATTGGATGAGCAGGCTCTCATCCGTCTCCACGATCTTTTCGATCATTTCCTGTCGGTATTCTTCGTAGGTCTGTTGGTACTCCTCCGGCACCGGAATTTGCTCCGGAGGGGTAACGCCGCCGCTGTTGTCCCGGCCCTTGGGGTAAACGGATGCCTGGCCGCCCAGCAGGTCTATGACCCCGACAAAACCGTCTTCCTCGCCCATGGGGACTTGAACCGGCACCGGGTTGGCCTTGAGCCGGCGCTTGATGGAATCAATGGTGCGGGGAAAGCTGGCGCCCACGCGGTCCATCTTGTTGACAAAACAGATGCGGGGAACCATGTAAGTATCAGCCTGGCGCCAGACCGTCTCTGATTGGGACTGCACGCCGGCCACGGCGTCCAGAACTACGATGCCGCCGTCCAGCACGCGCAGGCTTCGTTCAACCTCTGCGGTAAAGTCCACGTGCCCCGGGGTGTCAATAATATTGATCCGGTGGCCGTTCCATTCTGCGGTGGTTGCCGCCGAAGTGATGGTGATGCCCCTCTCGCGTTCCTGGGGCATGAAGTCCATGGCGGTGGTGCCTTCGTCCACCCCGCCGACTTTGTGGATTCGACCGGTCAAGTACAGTACCCGCTCAGTTACGGTTGTCTTGCCCGCGTCGATGTGGGCTATGAACCCGATATTTCTAATTTTTCGAATTGGATAAGCAGAAACCATTTAGTGGGCACCTCTAACGCCCAACCAAGTAATACCTGGGGCAATCTATCTACGGTAGTGAACGAAGGCCCGGTTGGCTTCCGCCATCCGGTGCAGTTCTTCGCGCCGGCGCACGGCTGAACCCTCACCCCGCGCCGCATCCATTAACTCGTTGGCCAGTCCCCGGCGCATGGGCATTCCGGTCCTGGCCCGGGCTCCCCGAATCAGCCAGCGCATGGCCAAAGCCTCGCTCCGGTTCGCCCGCAACTCCGTGGGGACTTGATAAGTAGCCCCGCCTATCCGGCGGGGTTTCACTTCTACCAGGGGCGTGGCGTTTTTGAGGGCCTGCTCAAAGATTTCCATAGGGTCCCGCCGAGATTCATCCCGTACCAGTTCCAGCGCGCCGTATACTACCCGCTGGGCGGTGGTCTTCTTGCCACGGGTCATCACCCGGTTGATGAACCGGGCCAATGGAACGCTGTTGAACCGTGAGTCTTCGGGAATTACTCGGGGTACCGCTCTTCTTCTTCTCGACATTCTCGCTGAACCCTCAAACCTCGCGCTTGCCGCCTTCTTCCTTACAAAACAAAACTTCACTCTTGGACAGGATACCAGTTCCCCCTGTCCAAGAAGTGAACTTAGAGGGCCTACCGTATTTACGGAAATTGTCGCTGCGGGGGAGTTACGTCCCCCTCATCACGAGCAAAAAGCTAGGGCTTGGTCGCCCCGTACTTGCTCCTGCCTCTGCGGCGGTTCTGGACGCCTTCCGTGTCCAAGGCGCTGCGTACCACGTGGTACCTTACGCCGGGCAGGTCTTTTACCCTGCCGCCCCGCACCAGCACCACCGAGTGCTCCTGCAGGTTGTGCCCCTCGCCGCCGATGTATGCCGTAACCTCAACGCCGTTGGTCAAGCGCACCCTCGCAATCTTGCGAAGCGCCGAATTTGGCTTCTTGGGAGTCATGGTCCGAACCTGGATACAAACGCCACGGCGCTGGGGGCACCCTTCGCCCCACTTCACGCGGTTGCGCAGCGAGTTCTGGACCCAGTGCAGCGCCGGCGCTTTCGTTCCTTTCCTGACCGGCTTTCTCCCCTTCCTGACCAGTTGGTTGACTGTTGGCATTCGTGGGCCGTCCTCAATTCCGTATAACCGGGGTACCTTTCAACGTAATTCGATACTCTATCAATACCTCGTGCTAATGTCAATGCCCATTCCCTCGTTTTTCCCTACAACCCCCCAACTCCCCCGCTACGCCTCCTGCTGCCCCCTGCCGCCTGTCATGTTACATCCTCCCATACCTCCGCCGCCATGACATTCCGGCGCCTCGCATGGTGATATACTCTACTTCTACCTGAACATAACGAATTAGCGAACATTGCCAGATGATGGGGGGTGCTGATGCCGCTTTACTTTCTTATGGGAAATATCACTGAAAACGGCCAAAGGCGTCTTCGCGACAATCCCGACCTCGTGATTGAATCGGTCCGGGACTGTGAATGCGAAGGCGCCGAAATACTGACTCAATATGCCGTCCTCGGGCGCTTCGATTTCGTGATGCTCGCCGAGGCTCATGACAACGATGCGGTAGCTCGCCTCTCCCTGGAAATGAGCTACCGGGTGGGTATGCACATCGAAACCCTCCCCGCCATCGCCCTGGGCCAGTTGGCCGACCTGAACGAGGAGCCCGAGGATTCGGACTTGGCCTACGCGGAGCAAACCGACACGGAATGGCGACTGCCCGATAACGTTCCGGAATAAGCGAAAGGCAGCCCGGAGAGCGCCGGCGCCAGGCCATCCTTGGCCGCGCAGCTTCTCCGGCTGACCAATGGAGGTCCAGTTCAGCAAAATGACCACGAACAGAAAGGCGCCCGTGGCGATGACCATAGCCGGTTCGGACTCCGGCGGCGGCGCGGGAATCCAGGCTGACCTCAAGACCTTTTCGGCCCTGGGTGTCTATGGGGCCTCAGCGCTGACCGCCATCACCGCCCAGAACACCGTCGCGGTTACCGCCGTCTACGAACTGCCCACGGACCTCATCGCCGCCCAGATCGACGCGGTAATTACCGACATAGGCGTCAACGCCGTCAAGACGGGCATGCTCTCCAGTTCGCCAATCGTCGAGACCGTAGCCCGGGAGCTTGACAGGCACGGCATCACCAATCTGGTGGTCGATCCGGTTATGGTCGCCAAGAGCGGGGACCCGCTCCTCCAACAGGAAGCAGTGGATTCCGTGAGAACCCGCCTGATTCCCCTGGCCGCCCTGGTTACGCCCAACGTCCCCGAAGCCGAGACTCTTACCGGGTTGAAAATCGCCACCGGCGAGGACATGAGGGAAGCCGCCGCCCGGATTCTCGCCATGGGGGCTCGCGCCGTGGTCGTAAAGGGAGGTCACCTCAGCGGCCCCGCCACCGACCTTTTCTATGACGGCAGCGAATTTACCGAGTTTTCCTCCGAGAGGTTCGATACCGTCAACACCCACGGCACCGGCTGCACCTTCGCTTCCGCCGCCGCCGCCGGTCTGGCCCACGGCAATTCCGTCAAGGATGCCGTTGCCCAGGCCAAGCGCTACGTCACCGAAGCCATCCGCAATTCCTATCCCCTGGGCCACGGCCACGGCCCGGTTCACCACTTCTACCATTTGTGGGATAATTCATAGACAATCTTGAACCGGAGTTGGAGCCAATAAAAGATGGGTCTCTTCTACCAAACCTTCCAAATAGGCCCTAAGGACGGCAGCCGGCTGGCAGAAACTACTGCTATGGTCGATACCGGCAGCATATATACCATGCTTCCGTCTGATTTCCTGGAAGACTTGGGAATCGCTCCCGAATGGACCAGCGATTTCGAACTGGCCGATGGACGGGAAGTGCAACTCAGCCTCGCTAACGTGGCAATCAGGCTTGACGGCGAGGAACGCATTCGGGTTTGTATGTTCGGCCCTCCCGACTGCGAACCCCTGTTAGGGGCCGACACCCTCGAAGGCTTTGGCCTAATGGCCGACCCCGTTAATCGCCGCCTGGTGCCGGCCCGGCTCTTCCTCGGCTGACGCCCTCCACATTTGCGCTATAATATCCAATCAATTAACTCCCCTCAGCAGAGGTTGTTCAGCCATGTTCACTCCCGTGCCCAGCCGTGTCAGCATGCCGGAGCTTGATGCCCGCATCCTCCAATACTGGAAAGAAAACGACGTCTTCCGCCGCACCGAGGCGGACCGGCCCGACGCCCCCCTCTTTATGCTCTACGAGGGGCCGCCTACCGCCAATGGCAGCCCCGGCATCCACCACGTGCTGGCCCGCGTCTTCAAGGACGTGATTTGCCGCTACCGCACTATGAAGGGCTTTCGCTGCCTGCGAAAGGGCGGCTGGGACACCCACGGCCTGCCCGTGGAGCTGGAAATCGAAAAGGAACTGGGCCTCAGTTCCAAGCGAGAAATCGAGGAATACGGCATCGAAAAATTCAACCAGCGTTGCCGCGAAAGCGTATTCCGCTACGTCAAGGAGTGGGAGGTCCTCACCGACCGCATCGGCTTCTGGGTGGACATGGACGACCCCTACGTCACCCTCCACAACGAATTCATCGAGACCGGTTGGTGGATCCTAAAGCAGCTTTGGGACGATGGACTCCTCTACGAGGGACTGCGGGGCACTCCCCATTGTCCCCGCTGCGAGACCAGCCTCAGCTCCCACGAAGTTGCCCTGGGTTACCAGGAAAACACGCCCGACCCCTCCGTATTCGTAAAGTTCCGCATCACGGAACCGGCGGATGGCCTGGAAGTTACCGACAACGTCCCCACTCATCTCCTGGCCTGGACGACAACCCCCTGGACCCTCCCCGGCAACACCGCCCTGGCAGTTGACGCGGACGCCTCCTACTCGGTAGTGGAACTTGAGGCCGCGGGACAGCGGCAAAGGCTTATCCTGGCATCCGAACTGCTCGAAGTTAATATTGAGGGTGAACATTCGGTTGTGGGCAGCGTCAAAGGCGCCGACCTGGTAGGCTCCCGGTACCAGCCCCTTTACTCGCCCCTGGAGTTTGGCAGCGAGGTCCGCCGGTTCGTTCACCGCGCCGGTCCCGCCGGCGCCACCGTCACCGACCTGGAAACGTCAACAACTTTCGAGCCCCGCGTCGTCGCCGGCGACTTCGTTTCCATGGAGGACGGTACCGGCATAGTTCACATCGCCCCCGCCTTTGGTGACGAAGACCTGGGACTTGGTCGGGAAAAGGAACTGTCCTTCGTCCAACCCGTAAGCCTCCAGGGACAGGTGACCGGCAACTACCCCTTCGCCGGCAAGTTCGTAAAGGAAGCCGACGAGGACATCATGCAAGACCTGGCCGACCGGGGACTGCTGTTCCGCCGCGACATCTACCGGCACACCTATCCCTTCTGCTGGCGCTGCGATACCCCGCTGCTCTACTACGCCAAGTCCTCCTGGTACATCCGCACCACGGCCCACAAGGACCGCCTGGTGGAAGGCAACAGTTCCATCAACTGGTACCCCGACTATATCCGCGAAGGCCGTTTCGGCGAGTGGCTGCGCAACAACGTGGACTGGGCCATTTCCCGGGAGCGCTACTGGGGCACGCCCATACCCATCTGGCAGTGCCAGGTATGTTCCAACCGCATTTGCGTCGGCAGCGTTTCCGAGTTAAAGGAATTCGTCAATGGCGACGCCGGCCTGGACGGCCTTGACCTTCACCGCCCCTACGTTGACGAGGTGGTCCTCACGTGCAACCGGGCTGGCTGCCGGGGCGAAATGCGGCGCATCCCCGAAGTTATGGACGCCTGGTTCGACTCCGGCGCCATGCCCTTCGCCCAGTGGCATTACCCCTTCGACAATTCGGACATTACCGACGATGGCCGCTTCCCCGCCGACTACATCTGCGAAGCCGTGGACCAGACCCGAGGCTGGTTCTACAGCCTCCATGCCCTGGCCACCCTGCTTAAGGGTGAACCCTCCTACAAGAACGTAATCTGCCTCGGCCTGATTCTGGACAGCCGGGGCCAGAAGATGAGCAAGCACGTGGGAAACGTCGTTCAGCCCAGCACCGTCCTGGACGCCCACGGCGCCGACGCCCTGCGTTGGTACCTGTTCACGGCCTCCCATCCTGGCGAACCCCGCCGCTTCTCGGACAAGCTGGTCAACGAGACTCTGCGCCGCGTGTTGCTCACCCTTTGGAACGTCTTTTCCTTCTTCACCAACTACGCCAGCATCGACAAATTCCACCCCGACCAGGTGCCCGCTGCCTGGAAGCCGGAAAACGAACTGGACCGCTGGATTCTCTCCGAGCTTAATGTCCTGGTGGAGCAGGTGGACGGCTACATGGAAGCCTACAACCCCACCGACTCCGGCCGCCGCCTGCAGGAGTTTATCGACCAGCTTTCCAACTGGTACGTCCGGCGCAGTCGGCGGCGCTTCTGGAAGAGCGAAAACGATACCGACAAGTTGTCTGCTTACGCCACCCTGCACCGCTGCCTGGTAACGGTGGCCCGCCTGATGGCTCCCCTGGCTCCCTTCATGGCCGAGGAAATCTACCAGAACCTGGTTTGCGCCGTGGATTCTTCCGCCCCGGACAGCGTTCACCTGGACTCCTACCCGGTGGCCGACCCAACCCTGATTGACCGCGAACTCATGGCGGCCACGCGCCTGGCGATGCAGGTGTCCAGCATGGGCCGCGCCGCCCGTTCCAAAGCCGGCGTCAAGGTCCGGCAGCCCTTGGCCGAAGTAAAGGTCTGGGGCAACGCCGGCCATATCAGGCAGGTCCAGTCCCAGATTCTTGAGGAACTGAACATTAAGAAACTCACGATCGTTGAAGACTTCGATGACAAAGTATGGAGCTACAACGAAGAAATCAGCGACTTTATTGACGAGTTGCACAAAGCCGCGGCGGCGCAACCGGAGGGACCTCCCAACAGCGACGTCCTTCGCCTGATTGAGGGCATGGCGGCACCTGCTAGGGAGCACGTAAACAGTGAAGGACTTCACCAGGTCGGAGACTTTTGGGTAAATGTTGAACCCGGCTGCCTCGTGGCCCTGGACACCCGTATCTCGCCGGAACTGGCCGACGAGGGCCTCGCCCGTGAAATTGCCCACCGCATCCAGGGCCTGCGCCGCAACGCCCAGTTCGACCTGACCGACCGCATAGTTACCTACTACCAGGGGCCCGAGGAACTGGCCCGGGTGATGCAGAGCCACGCCGACTACATCACCCAGGAAACCCTCAGCGATCAGTTGGTCGCCGGGGCCCTGGACGATCCGGAAGGCGCCGATACTCAGAAGATTGAGGGAATGGAAGTTACCCTGGCAGTCAAGCGTATCTAGACTCCAGCGCAATTACCCATTCCCGCCAATAATCCAGGGCCGACCCATTTCACCTATGCCCGAACTGCCCGAAGTCGAAAACGCCCGGCGAGTCCTGCTCCGCTCCGAACTGCCGGGCCGTACCTTCACCGGCATTCAGGTCGGTTGGGCCCCCACCGTAAAGGAACCTTCCCTGGAGGATTTCGTCCTGGGTCTGCATTCAAGAACGGTGCAGGAAGTCAACCGGCGCGGCAAGTACATCCTCCTGCCCCTGGACTCCGGGGAGACGTTCATCATTCACCTGGGAATGACCGGCAGCGTCAGCGTCCAGCCATCCGAGAGGGAACTCGACCCCATGGTCCGTCACACCTTCACCCTGGACGACCGCCGGGTCCTGCGGTTCCGGGACCCCCGCAAATTCGGCCACCTGTGGTTGACCGCCGACCTGGCAAATACGCTGCCCCGATTGGGCGTAGAACCCCTGTCCCCTGAATTCTTGCCGGAATACCTGGAGGCGATGTTCTTCCGAAGAAATGCCCCCATAAAGGCCTTGCTGCTGGACCAGTCCACCACACCCGGACTGGGCAACCTGTACGTTGACGAGTCCCTTTACCAGGCCGGCATCCACCCGGCCCGGCAGGCAGGTTCCCTGAACGCCGCCGAAACGGCCAGGCTGAGGCATTCCATCGTAACCTCCCTTCAGACAGCCATCGGCATCTACGACCGGGCCCGCGACGAACACTGGCCCGACCCTCCTTCCGCCCTTAACACCTGGTCCATTCCCCGTAAAGAAGGCGAACCATGCCCCCGCTGCGGCAGCCCCATCGCGGCAATGCGCGTCCGGGCCCGGGGCACCTTCTTCTGCCCCACCTGCCAGCCACCCCATCCCTAGGGTCGCAACTGCTCTCCTTGGTTTCCCTTCCCCCTTGAAGGGATCTGTACACTTACCAAACTGCACTATGGTTGACGCTATTCCACGCCTTGAATACAATTGTCCTGTTTGGAGGCCAGTAAGTCCTGGCCCGGTTTTTGTGTGCCAGTTTCGGCATGGTTGGATTAAATGGTTTGGAGGCCTTTTCAGGCTTAAATCGGTTTTGGGCGCACCGCCCGCAAACCAATCTCGGAAGGTGATTTCTAATGGCTGACTACAGAAAACATGAGGCGCAGGAGTGGGCGTGGGGGTTCCTCAAAGACCAGTGGACCACCATAATGACGCCCTTTACCCCTGACAACCGCATCGACGAAGACGGCCTCCGACGCAACATCAGCTATATCCGCAGCCTGGGTACCCGCGGCGGTGGCTGCACCTGGGGCATGGGCGAGTTCTGGAGCCTTACCTTTGACGAACGGACCCGCGTCATGGACGTGGTAGCCGAGGAGGCGGCCGGCCGCTGGGGCATCGCCGCCCACGTTACCCACACCTCGGTGAAGGACATGCTGGCCCTGGCCGACCGCGCCGAGGCCGATGGATTCGATTTGCTGGTGGTGGCGCCTCCCTACATGGTTGCCAAGACCGAGGAAGTGGTCTATGACTACGTCAAGACCCTGGCCGATCACACCAACCTGGCTATCATGTTCTACAACTCGCCCCAGTTCGGCATCGTGATGAGCCCCCAGGGATTGAAGCGGCTCTGCCACATTCCCAACGTTGTGGGCGTCAAGGAAGCCAGCTTCAACCAGCAGACTTCCATCGAAACCCACCTGCTCATCGGCAAGCAGTCCATCATCAGCACCCCCGACGAGTGGATATACCCCAAGGCGAAGGAACTTGGCTTCCACCAGCAGGTGATGTTCGCCAACACCTCCGACTGGCGTTTCGACACCCCCGAGTGCAACAACTACGTCCAGTTCATCAACCGGGCCAGCAAGGGCGACCTGGACCTGGACTTCTACGCCAAGCACC
>DAOUJN010000025.1:0-18100 GCA_034422655.1 Dehalococcoidia bacterium | reverse complement strand
CTGGCCCCCTGCCCGTCTTTCCGGCGAAAGCCGGAATCCAGGAGGGTAAGTGGGCCCATAACACGTTGAAGGGCAAGATTTCTGGATACCGGCTTTCGCCGGTATGACGGTTTCAGAAGGGGAATCCCTCCAGATGTGGCCAGTCACGACGAGAACAGGGATGCAGTGCTGAGAATCTGGTTGGAAAAGGGGGTTTGCGGGGAGGCGGGCCCTTACCGCAGGGAGTCAATGATCTGCAGTAGTTCTTCGGGCAGGTTGGAGCGGAAGGACACGGGGTTGCCGGTCTTGGGGTGGGTGAACCCAAGCCCGCTGGCGTGGAGGAAGTGGCGGTCCAGGGCCGGGCTGGGCCGGCCGTAAACTGCATCACCGAACAGCGGATAACCCAGGTAGGCCAGGTGGACCCGAATCTGGTGGGTTCGGCCCGTCTCCAGGGACAGTTCCAGGAGGGCGTGGCCGGCCAGTTCCTCCATGACGCGGTAATGGGTGCGGGATTCCCGCCCGCCCAGCACAACGGCCATGCGCTGGCGGTGGCGCGGGTCGCGGGCTATGGGCGCGTCGATTGTGCCCGTCGCCTGGGGCGGGATGCCGACGGCGAGGGCGGTGTAGGTCTTGCTGACCTGGCGGCGCTTGAGCTGGGCCGACAAATCATGGTGCGCCCTTTCGGTCTTGGCAACCACCATTAAGCCGGACGTGTCCTTGTCCAGCCGGTGGACTATGCCGGGGCGGTGTACGCCGCCAATGCCCTGGATGTCGGGGCAGCGAGCCAGCAGGGCGTTCACCAGCGTCCCGTCCGGGTGGCCCGGGCCCGGGTGGACGGAGAGGCCGGCCGGCTTGTCCACCACGGCAATATCCGAGTCCTGGTAGACCAGGTCCACCGGAATGGTCTGGGGCGAGACATCGTACTCCCTGATGGGGGGAATGGTTATTACAACCCGGTCGCCGGCCTTTACTCTTTGGGAGGGCCTGGCCGGCTCGCCATTCAGGCTGACCCAGCCTTCGTTGATGAGGGAGTGGATGCGGCTGCGCGTGAGGGCTTTTTGCCGCTCTGACAGGAAACGGTCAAGCCGGGCCGTGTCCCCGGTCGCGACATATTCCCTTACCCTGGTTGCTGCATCAGGCGGCATGTTGAAACCCTACCGGCGCAATGCCCTGCGGGAAATTCGCCGGCTACCGGTTGGGTATGCCGTCGTCCGGCAGCCAAACTGCCGGCCCGCACGAAATCGTCCGCGACGCGCGTAACGGCTGCGGCGCTTCAGGGTGTAGTCCCTCACCGGTCCCGCAGCGGGATTGGGGGACCTTCTGCCTGGCTGCAGGATTATCCAGCCCAGCAGCAGGAGTCCGCAGATAATCGAAGAATCCGCCAAGTTGAATATTGGCCAGGGACCGACATCTATAAAGTCGGTGACGGCCCCCAGGCGGAAGCGGTCCACCAGGTTCCCCAGGGCTCCCCCGATTTGCAGACCCAGGCTGAGCCGGAGCAGGTTGGTGGGCCTGGGCTGGCTCTGGTAAATCATCGCCAGCACGAAAATGCCGACGAAGGAGATGAATATCAGGGGGGTGTTGTGCCCCTGGAACAGGCCGAAAGCGCTGCCCGTGTTCTCGGCGTGGGTGAAGCGAAAGAAGCCGCTGCCAGGGTAGGAGTGACCAAAGGGCAGATAGGCGCGAACCAGGAACTTGGTAAGCTGGTCCAGGAGAAAGAAGATGGCGGCCAGCTGGAGAAGGTCGAAGTCCAGGAAAATTGGCCGCTTGCGAAACCCGGTTGCGGCCTCGTGTTCTGAAGCCGCTTCTCGGTTAGCCGCGGTCTCCATCGTCGGGTTACTTCAGGTTCTCGGCAAAGAACTCGGCCACCGGCCCGGCCACCTTGCCCTCCATGCCGCCCCAGAAGTGGTCGGCGCCGTTGACCACGTCGAACCGGGGGGCGCGGGCAAAGGCATCCAGGTTCTCCTGCAGGTTTTCGGCCTCCACCAGCTTGTCGCGGCTGCCCGTGATAATCATGGTGGGAGTCTTGGCCTTCTTCAGCGGGGTGTCGGAAAGGGCGCGGATGTTGGGAGAGACCAGGGCGATGGACTTCGCCTTCTTCTGCACGTCCTTGCTGCCCAAGATGACGCCGGTGCCGAAGGAGTAACCCGCCAGGCCCAGGCTGCGGCCGTCCACGCCTTTCCAGGCCTTCATCAACTCGAAGGCGCCCAGCACTTCCTCGTGTTCGTTTTCGCCCTTGGAGTGTTCTCCCTCGCTGTTGCCAACCCCGCGGAAGTTGAACCGGACGGTGGCAAAGCCCTGTTCCACCAGAGTGAAGGAGAGGGCGAGCACCACGTTGTTGTCCATGTTGCCGCCGAACAGGGGGTGAGGATGGCAGATTACGATGCCGGGGACGGGGCTGCCCACGTCGTCGGGCGTGGCCACAATGCCCTCGAAGTTGAGACCCTTGGCCTTGAAGCTGACCGCGCTCTGTCGCATTACCAGTCCTCCCGATTGCCTGTTCGGAACCTGAACCCATATTAGAAGACTCATTAGAGTTTGGCAAGGAATCCTGCTAGAATAACCGCCACCACCCATACGGGAGAAACCTGATGAAAATCATAGACTTGAGAAGCGACACCATCACCCACCCGACGGACGAAATGCGGCGCGCCATGGCCGAGGCCGAGGTGGGCGATGACGTTTACGGGGAAGACCCGTCCATTAACCTTCTGGAGCAGCGCGCCGCGCAGTTGCTGGGCAAGGAGTCGGGCCTGCTTACCGCCAGCGGCACCATGAGCAACCTGGTGGCGGCCCTCACCTACTGTCACCGGGGCGACGAGGTGATCATGGGCGACCAGGCCCACATGTTCTGGAACGAGTCGGCGGGCATTTCCGCCCTGGCCGGCGCTCAGGTGAGGCTGGTGCCCAACGACGAGCAGGGACGCCTGGACCCCGGGGACGTGGCGGACGCCATCCGTCCGAGGGGCAACGTGCACATGCCACCGACAACGCTGGTGTGCCTGGAAAACACCCATAACCGCTGCAGCGGCGCGGCCCTGACGCCCGACGACACCAGGCGGGTTGCCGACCTGGCCCACGATGCCGGCGCCAGCGTCCACATGGACGGGGCCCGCATCTTCAACGCAGCCGTCGGCCTGGAGGTGCCGCCCAGCGAACTGGTAAAGGACGTGGACGACGTTTCTTTCTGCCTGTCCAAGGCGCTCAGCTGCCCGGTGGGTTCGGTGCTGTGCGGGACCGAAGAGTTTATCGGCGAGGCCCGGCGCTGGCGCAAGATGATCGGTGGCGGTATGCGGCAGGCGGGAGTGCTGGCGGCCGCCGGCCTGGTGGCTCTGGATACGATGATAGAGAGGCTGGCCGATGACCACGCCAATGCCCGCCGCCTGGCCCAGGGCCTGGCGAAGATTGAAGGGCTGGGAGTTGACCCGGAGAGCATCCAGACCAACATCGTTATCTTCGAGATTGACCCCTCGGTGGGAACGGCGCCAGAGGTGCTGGCAGCCCTGGCCGAGTCGGGCGTGAAGGTCTCACTCTCCCGGGCCCAGACTTTGCGGATGGTGACGCACCGGCAGGTTGACGGCTCGGACGTGGAGGATGCGCTGGCCAGGGTGGAGCAGGTGGTGGGGGAGTTGAGGCAGCGCAACGCTTCCTGAGCGGAGTTCTCACAAGCTGGAAAGAGTAACCGGCGCAGCAAAGGAGCAACTGAAATGGCCGATGTCATCCTCGACAAGTCAACCACCGCCCTGCTGATTGCGGATTTCTATGCGGAGATGATGAACACCATTCCCCATGCAGTGGAGCGGGGGGTGGTGGAGAAGACCCGGGCGCTGCAGCAGGCGGCAAGGGACGCGGGAATCATGGTCTGCTATTCGGCCACCGTGTTCCGGCCGGGTTACCCGGAAATCAGTGACCGGAACAAGACCTTCAGCCAGCGCAAGGCTTCGGGCCAGCCGGCGGTCAGCGACCCGGTGCAGATTATCCATGAAGCCGTCCGACCCATTGAAGGGGAAGTGGTGGCCGGCAAACACCGGGTTAACGCCATGTTCGGTACCGACCTGGAAATGGCCTTGCGGGCCAACAACATCCAGACCGTGGTAATGCTGGGGTACGCCACCAGCGGGGTGGTGCTGTCCACCACCCGCTACGCCGCCGATGCCGACTTCCGGCTGATAATCGTTGAGGACTGCTGCTCGGACCAGGACCCGGAAGTCCATGACTTCCTGACCCAGCGCATCTTCCCCAGGCAGGCCGACGTGGTCCAGGCTGCCGATGTGCTTCAGGCGCTGTCCGCCTGATTCACCGCATCGTCACCCCACCACTGACGCAGCCGTTCTTCAATTTCCCGCTCCCTGCCCTGGGGAGCGGGAAAGTAGTACCTGGCGTCCGTCAGCGACGGGGGCAAATACTCCTGCTCGACAAAGTGCCCTTCGTAGTCGTGGGAATAGCGGTATCCCTTGCCGTAGTCCATGGCCCGCATCATTCCGGTAACGGCATTCCGCAGGTGCAGCGGCACCGGATCGTTGGGCTTCTTCCGCACGTCGTCGAGAGCCCGTTCCAGGGCCATGTAAGCCGTGTTGCTTTTGGGGGCGGTTGCCAGGAACACAGTGGCCTCGGCCAGGGGAATCCGCGCCTCGGGCATGCCCAGGAAGTGGACGGCCTGCTGGGCTGCCACCGCCAGGGGCAGGGCCTGGGGTTCCGCCAGGCCGATGTCCTCGGAGGCCAGGACTACCAGGCGGCGGGCGATAAAGAGGGGGTCTTCGCCGGCCTCCAGCATGCGGGCCAGCCAGTAGAGGGCGCCGTCGGGCGAGGAACCCCGCACCGACTTGATGAAGGCGGAAATGGTATCGTAATGCCCCTCGCCGGCCTTGTCGTAGAGGGGCGAACGGCGCTGCAGGGCATCGGAGATTACGTCAATCGTGATTACGCCGTAGCTGCCGCCTTCTGAACCCACCGCAAAGGCGGCCGTCTCCAGGGCGTTGAGGGCAACCCGGGCGTCGCCGTTGGCGATGTTCACCAGGTGATCCAGGGCTTCCGGCTGCAGGTCCAGCTTGAGTTGACCGAGCCCCCACTGGCCGTCCTCCAGAGCGCGGCTAACGATGCCGGCGACCTGTTCCCCGGTAAGCGCTTGCAAGGTGAAGACGCGGCACCGGGACAGCAGGGGGGCGTTGACCTCGAAGGAGGGGTTTTCGGTGGTGGCCCCGATGAAGGTAACGGTACCGTCCTCCACGTGCGGCAGGATAACGTCTTGCTGGGCCTTGTTGAAGCGGTGAATTTCGTCAACGAAGAGGATTGTGCGCCGCTGGTACATGCCCTGGCGGTCGCGGGCCTCCGCAACAATGCGGCGCAGGTCGGCCACGCCGGAGGTTACGGCGCTGACCGGCTCGAAGTGGGCTTCGGTTACGGTGGCAACCAGCCGGGCCAGGGTGGTCTTGCCGGAACCGGGCGGCCCCCAGAGGATGAAAGACGGCAAGCGGTCGGCGGCCATGGCCCGGCGCAGCACCCGGTCGGGGGCCAGGATGTGTTCCTGTCCTACAAACTCCTCGAAAGTACGGGGGCGCATTCGTTCGGCCAGCGGAGCGGTGATGTTGGCCCGCTGCTGTCGGCCAAAGTCAAAGAGCGAGTCGGATGTGGTCAACTTGGCCTACTTGAAATGGGGGATTACTTCCTCGGCAAAGAGCCGCATGGAGGCATGGACGTCCTCGTTGGGCAGCAGGCCGCCGGTGGCAAACCAGCACATGATTTCATCGGCGCCCAGCAGTTCGATGATGGATTCCAGCTTGTCGATAACCCGTTCCGGGCTGCCGATGGCGGAAAGCTCGGTGGAGACGTGCTCGTAGCTCAGGTCCCGCACCCGCCCGGTGACGACTCGCGAACGGTTGGTCTGCAGGTTGGATAGGTAATTCCGGACGCTGGACTCGTAGCCCTGCTCCGAACTGCCACCCTCGTCCCTGGTGGCGTGGACCAGCACGTTGACGTTCACCTTTTTGGCGCTGGGGTCGTGGCCGTGGGCTTTCAGTTGGCGCCGGTATTCGGTCAGGCCTTCCTTGGCGCCGTCCAGGGTGACGACAATGGGGGCGATGAGGATGTTGTGGCCCAACTCGCCCACCAGTGGAAAAGTGTCGTTGCTGTTGGAAGCTATGTAGACCGGGGGATGGGGCTGCTGGTAGGGCTTGGGAACCACGCGCACCCCGGAAACCTGGTAATACGTGCCCTCGTAGTTAAGCTCGTCGGAAGTCCACGCAGCCAGTACCATGTCCAGGCCTTCGACGAACCGGTCCCGACCCTCCTCAACATCAACGCCATAGCCCTGGTACTGGCGGAGCATGGCGCCACGACCGGTACCCAGGATGGCCCGGCCCCGGGAAATCACGTCGAGGGTGGCAAACTCCTCCGCCAGGCGCACCGGATGGTGGAGGGGCATCAGGTTTACCGCGGTGGCGATTTTCAGCCGTTCCGTGGACTGTGCGATGGCGGAACCCAGGAGCAGGGGAGCGGGCAGCACGGAAAACCTGGGATTGAAGTGGACTTCCGCCAGCCAGACGGTGTCGTAGCCCAGTTGGTCGGCCAACTGCGCCTGGGAGATGGTGTCGGCGTAACGGTCCGCCGGCGCCTGGTCATCGGCGCAGGGAAGCTGGTAAAAGATTCCGAATTCCATGCCTGGCTCCTGAGAATATTGCTGGCAACCCCCGGGGGTTGGCCTGGGTTGGGCTGCGCGCTGGGCCTGCCCCCGGAATTAGCGGCCAGGGCTGCCGCGCTACAGGGGTATGTTTCCGTGTTTCTTGGCCGGGAGGTTGTCGCGCTTGTTGCGGAGCATTTCCAGAGCGCTGATGATGCGGGCCCGAGTTTCGGCCGGGTCAATCACGTCGTCCAGGAAACCCTGGCCGGCGGCAATGTAGGGATTGGTGAATTTTTCCTGGTAATCGGCGATGAGTTCGGCCCGCCTGGCGTCAGCGTCCTCCGCCTTGGCAATCTCCTCCCGGTAGATTATGTTGACCGCGCCGTCGGGGCCCATAACCGCAATCTCCGCCGAGGGCCACGCCAAATTGATGTCGGACCGCAGGTGCTTGCTGCTCATCACAATGTAGGCGCCGCCGTAGGCCTTGCGGATGATGACGCTAATCTTGGGAACGGTGGCCTCGGCGTAGGCGTAGATGAGCTTCGCCCCGTGGCGAATGATGCCGCCGTACTCCTGGTCCACACCGGGCATAAAGCCGGGCACGTCAACCAGGGTGACCAACGGAATATTGAAGCAGTCACAGAAGCGGACGAACCGGGCCGCCTTGGCGGAAGCGTCAATGTCCAGCACGCCGGCCAGGTAAGAAGGCTGGTTGCCAATGATGCCCACGGTGCTGCCGTTGAACCGGCCAAAACCGACCACCACGTTGGGGGCAAAGTCGGGTTGAACCTCGAGAAATTCCTCGATGGGGACTTCCTCCAGTTCCTCCTCGCCGCCGATATCCACGATCCGGTAGATGATGTCGCGAATGTCGTAGGGGCGGTTGGGTTCGTCAGGGACCAGGTACCGGAGGTCCGGATCAATGCGGTTTACCGGGTCTCCCAGGGGTAGCAGGGGCGGGTCTGCCAGGTTGTTGGAAGGCAGGAAACCCAGAAGCCGCCGGACTTCCGCCAGGCATTCATGCTCGCTGTCGTAGACGAAGTGGGCCACGCCGCTGCGGGTGGCGTGGGAAGTGGCCCCGCCCAGTTCTTCGTGGGTTACTTCGGCCCCGGTAACGGCCTTTACCACATCGGGGCCGGTGATGTACATCTGGCCGGTGCCCCTTACCATGAAGATGAAGTCGGTAATGGCCGGGGAATAGACCGCCCCGCCAGCGGAAGGCCCCATGATGACCGAAATCTGCGGAATCACCCCGGAATACAGGGTGTTGCGGAGAAAAATGTCGCCGTAGGCCCCCAGGCTGATGACTCCTTCCTGGATTCGCGCGCCCCCGGAGTCGTTGATGCCGACCAGGGGACAGCCCGTTTTGCCGGCCATGTCCATGACCTTGCAGATTTTTTCGCCGACGACCTCGGACAACGAACCGCCAAATACGGTGAAGTCCTGGGCGTAGGCGAAGACCTGGCGGCCGTTCACCCTGCCGTAGCCGGTTACCACGGCGTCCCCCAGGAATTTGCGGTCTGCCAGGCCGAAGTCGGTGGTGCGATGGGTTACGAAGGAGTCGATTTCCTGGAAGGTGCCGTCGTCCATCAACCGGGCCAGGCGCTCGCGGGCGGTGAGCTTTCCCCGGTTGTGCTGCTGTTCAATGCGCTGCTGGCCGCCACCCAGCCGGGAGCGGCCCCGCATGTCCTGCAGGGTCTCTATTTTCTGGTCGATTACCCTCTTTTCGATAGTCAATGAATCTCCCGGGGAACCAGGTTTGGCGGCATGGCGCCCGCGCCGGTAGGGGCATTTACCAAGTTTGGCCCATTATAGCGCAACGCAGAATATAATACCTGGCAACAGGTCTATTTGATAGCAAGGGCTGGCTGGGTACGGCAGGCGTCTGATCAATGTCCGATTCGAAGAAGATAGCATGGCAAGACATAAGGGTGGGAAGCGGGGAAACCCTGTGCTGGGGGCGGCGCACCTACGTCATGGGCATCATCAACCTGAGCCTGGACTCCTTTTCGGGCGACGGGTTGGGTGCCGACATTCCCGCCGTCGTGGAACAGGCCCTGCGTTTCCAGGAGGAGGGGGCCGATTTCCTGGACGTGGGGGCGGAGTCCACGCGCCCCGGTTCCAGTCCGACCGATGCTGAGGAAGAGACCCGCCTTCTGCTCCCGGCCCTGAAGGCGGTGGCGGCCGTTGCCAGGCTGCCGGTCAGCGTGGACACCTACAAGGCCAGCGTAGCCAGGGAGGCACTGGCCGCCGGCGCCGTCGTCATCAACGACGTATGGGGGCTGAAAGCGGACCCTGCGCTGGCGCAGGTTGCGGCGGAGTCGGGAGCGCCCCTTATCCTGATGCACAACCAGGAAACCCGCCAGTACGGGCAATTGTTGCCGGATATCTTTGCCAGCCTCCGGCGCAGCGTGGAACTGGCGGAAAGCGCAGGCGTACCTACTGCCAACATTATCCTTGACCCCGGAATCGGGTTTGGCAAGACGCCGGACCATAACCTGGAGATTTTGAAGCGCCTGCAGGAGTTCAAGTCCCTGGGCTTTCCGCTGCTGGTGGGAACGTCGCGCAAGTCGACCATAGGGTTTGTCCTTGATTTGCCCGTGGACCAGAGGCTGGAGGGGACCGCCGCCACCGTGGCCCTCTCCATCGCCGGGGGCGCGGACATAGTGCGGGTACACGACGTGAGGGAGATGGTGCGTGTTTGCCGGATGACGGATGCGATTGTCCGGGGATGGAGGCCGGAGGGATGGGACCACTGAGGACCGGCGCCGATACCGGTACGGTCACCGCCTACCTGGGCCTGGGTACCAACGTGGGCGACCGGCTGGCAAACCTGGAAAGGGCGCTGCAAATGCTTGGTTCTACACCGGGCGTCACGGTTGGCAAGCCTTCGTCGGTCTATGAAACGGAACCGTGGGGCCTGACCGAACAGCCCAGGTTCCTGAACGCCGCCGTGGAAGTGCGGACTATCCTGGAACCGGGGGCGCTGCTCAGTGTAGTGAAGGCCATCGAAGTGGAAATGGGACGGGTGGCAACGGTCCGGTACGGGCCCAGGGTCATTGACATTGATATCCTGTTGTACGGAGACCGGGTGATCGACTGGGAGACGCCGGACCTGCAGATTCCCCACGCGCGCATGGCGGAGAGGGCCTTTGTGCTGTTACCACTGGCGGAGATAGCGGGGGAGGTACAACACCCCGGCCTGGACGTGCGGATTTCCAATTTGGCGGAGGTTGTGGAGGGACGGGAGGGAGTAGTTTTCGGTACGGCGGAGTGGAAGGGTGGTCTGAGACAATAAGGAAACAGGCGGGTCGCCAAGTCTGCCGCACTGTTGACAATTGGTGGCGTGTATCGCATATTTTAGGTTGACGCAGATTCGTCGCCTGTTGGCGGCTATTTCGTTGCGTCAAGCGATTACCCTAATGACAAGTGGTCGCCGCTTTGGGCGGGCGACGAAGAGGTACGGAGGTTTAAGCAGGAATGGCAGACAAGCAACTGATTTTTGACGACCAGGCCCGGTCCAGCCTGATGAAGGGCGTGGATGAACTGGGCAAGGTTGTCGGTTTGACCCTTGGCCCCAGCGGCCGCAACGTGCTGCTGAACCGGATGTGGTCCCTGCCCGTGGTTTGCAGCGACGGGGTAACCATCGCGAAGGAAATCGAACTCCCGGACGTTTACGAAAACATGGGGGCGCAGCTGGTGAAGGAAGCCGCCGCCAAGACCAATGACGTGGTCGGGGACGGCACCACCACTTCGGTAGTTCTGGCCCAGACGATGGTGCGCGAGGGCTTCATGAACATCGCGGCCGGCGCCAACGGCATGAGCCTGAAGGCCGGCATAGACAAGGCGGTGAACCTGGTGGTCAACGAGATTGCCGACATCGCCATACCGGTGGAAAACCGGGAGCAGATTGCCAGAGTTGCCGCGCTTTCGGCGCACGAGGAAAGCATCGCCGAGCTTATTGCCGAAGCCATGGACAAGGTGGGGCGGGAAGGCGTTATAACCGTCGAAGAGTCCAAGAGCATGACGGACGAACTGGACTTCGTGGAAGGCATGCGGCTGGACCGGGGCTACCTGTCGCCGCACTTCGTTACCGACGCGGAGCGCATGGAAGTGAGCCTGGACAATCCCCTCATCCTGATTACCGACAGCAAGGTCTCTTCGGTTAACGACATTGTGCCGACCCTGGAAAAGGTGGCGCAGGGCGGCGGACGTCCCCTGGCCATCATCGCCGAGGATGTGGACGGAGAGGCCCTGGCCACGCTGGTAGTCAACAAGCTGCGGGGCACCATCAACTGCCTGGCAGTCAAGGCGCCCGGTTTCGGCGACCGCCGGAAGGCGCTGCTGGAAGACATCGCAATCCTGACCGGAGCCACGGTCATCAGCAAGGACACCGGGCTCTCGCTGGACGCGGTGGAATTTGACCACCTGGGTTCCGCCCGCCGGATGCTGGCCGTGAAGGACGAGACCACCATCGTGGAAGGAAACGGTTCCCCCGAGGCCACGGAGGCCCGGGTGGCGCAGATCCGGGTACAGGTTGAAGAGACCACCTCCGACTATGACCGGGAGAAGCTCCAGGAACGCCTGGCGGCCCTGGTAGGCGGGGTGGCCGTGATTCGAGTGGGGGCCGCCACTGAACCCGAGATGAACGAACGCAAGTCCAGGACCGAGGACGCCCTGTCGGCGACCCGGGCCGCGGTGGAAGAAGGTATCGTTCCGGGCGGCGGCGTTACGCTGGTCCGGTCCGAGCAGGCGCTGGAGGGCCTCCAGGGCAGCCTGCAGGGCGACGAGGCCCTTGGCGTTCGGCTGATTCGCCACGCCCTGTCCGCGCCGCTGGAACTCATTGCCCAGAACGCCGGACACCCCGGCCTGGTGGTGCTGGACAAGGTGCGGGACGGCGAGGGCGACTGGGGATTTGACGCCGAGAAGGGCGAGTTCACCCACCTGGTGCAGGCCGGCATTATCGACCCGGCCAAGGTAACCAGGTCCGCTCTCCAGAACGCCGGCAGCATCGCCGGGATGCTGCTGACCACCCAGGCGGTGGTGGCGGAGATACCCGTCTTCACTCCCCTGCCGGCTGATGTCCATGACTTCATGCACGACTAACCAGCGGGCAGTCCATGGGGTCCTGACCAGGCAATGCCCACAGTAAAAACAGGAGCGGGGAGCCTACGAATAGTGTGGCTCCCCGCTTTCTTCTAATGGAGTCTCATGCAATACGGCGCCGCCCTGGACCGGGAAAGCATACGGCAATTGATTATTGACCCTCCCCCGGGGCAGGCGCCGCTGGTCGAGGGATTGTCGTCCCTGGAACAACAGTTGCAGCCCAGCGGCCTGGACTTCACCCTGTTCCGGGTTGACCGTTTTACTTCCGCCGGCCGGCTGGGAAGTGCCCCGGACGACCGCATCTTGCCGGAATACCAGCCTCTGGATTTCGGCGACGACGGTTGGTTACACCTGGAAGCCGGTACCTATCTGGTAACTCTCAACGAAATAGTCAATATGCCCCTGGACCTGGTTGCCCTGGCCTTCGCCCGGTCCAGCCTGTTGCGCAGCGGCGTAGGCCTGCCCACTTCCATCTGGGACCCGGGCTACAGCGGCCGCTCGCAGGCCCTGTTGACGGTGGCCAACCCGGCCGGATTTCACCTGCAGCAGAACGCCCGCCTGATACAGATGCTCTTCTTCCGCCTGGCGCAGCCCGTCGAACGGGGCTACCAGGGGCGGTACCAGGGAGAACGGCCATGACTCGGCAAGGGGCTGCCCCGCAAACCACTGCCCTGGTCAAGAAATGTGCCCTGGAAATGGGGTTTGACCTGGTCAGAATAACTACGGCGGCTGAGTTCGAGGGGGACAGGGAAGCGGCCCTCCAGCGCATCAACGAGGGGTTGATGGAGGGACTGCCGTGGTACAACCATGCCCGGGTAAATCGGGGGACATCTCCGCAGCAACTGCTCCCCGGCGCCCGTTCCATCATCTGCCTCGGCCTGAACTACTATCCCGGGAAGGGCGCGGAACCGACGGCAGGGGAATCGTCGAATGGGTGGCCCAGTGGCGCCGCTGCCGGGATGGGTAAAATCGCCAGGTATGCCCGGGGGCGGGACTACCACCGGGTTATGAAACGGAAGATGCGGGACCTGGTTGAGCGACTTTCCGGGCGACTGGAAACGGAGGTGGCCGCCCGCTGGTACGTTGACGACGGCCCCATGCTTGACCGGGCGGCGGCGGCGCGGGCCGGGCTGGGGTGGTTCGGCAAGAACACCAACATCCTGACCAGTGAACTGGGGTCGTGGGTTTTCCTGGGCCAGATTATCACCGACCTGGAACTGGAACCGGACCCGCCGTTGAGGAAGTCGTGCGGCAGTTGCGTCCGCTGCATTGACGCCTGCCCCACCGGGGCCATAGTTGCGCCCTACGTTATTGACAACACCCGCTGCATTTCCTACCAGACTATCGAGAACCGGGGGGCCATCCCCAGGGAAATCAGGCCGCTGATGCTGGACTGGATATTTGGCTGCGACATCTGCCAGGAGGTGTGCCCGGTGAACCGGAAGGAGCAGCCAGCCAAGGAAACCTACTTTGGCCGGCAAGACCTGTCGGCGGCCGACCTGGTGGAAATCCTGGGGATGACGGACGCCGGGTTCGTCGAGAAGTTTGGCGGCACTCCCATCATGCGCGCCAAGAGAGTCGGACTACAGCGAAACGCCTGCGTTGCCCTGGGGAACCTGAGGAACCGTGAAGCAACGCCGGCACTGGCCATCGCCCTGAAAGAGGCCGATGCCCTGGTGAGGAGCCACGCCGCATGGGCCCTGGGGCAAATTGGAGGACGGGACGCCGAGCGGGCCTTAAAGGAAGCCCTCATTACTGAGACGGACTCCGAGGTGCTGGCCGAAATTTCCGATGCACTGGACGCAATGGAAGTTGCGGACAGGGGGGAAGCCCTTCCGCAATAACTCCTCCATTAGCCCGGGCCAGATTGTCGGTTGCGGAATTCCCGGGCGGCGAGGGTCAAGACATGGTGGCTTCGGTCGTGGGTTGCGGCTCCTTCCTGGCTGCCAGGCGGCGGGACTTGCGGTTGCGGGCAGCGGGGGCGGCCTGAGCCGGAGCTTCATCCAGATAGGCGCGGCCGAATTTCAGCTTTTTCATTTCCTCCTCAATGAGGAAGAAGTCGCCCTTGGGCAGCAGGTGCAGGTTTCCCTGGAAGGCCATGTACCAGTTTTCGGGCGGCCAGCGGCGAATGTAGTCCAGGCGGTGCGCCAGCAGGCCGGCCTCGATGTACTGCTCCTCGTCCAGCACCAGTTCAGGCTTGATTTCGATAAGGTAGGGCCAGGTGGCGCTACCCTCGCTCTTCCAGAAGCCTGCGTCCTCCTCCTTGTAGGAGGCTGTGACGGTGGCGGTGGCAGTGAACTTGCGAATGCCCATGACGTAGTAGAGCAGCCGGTCGTCCTTCTCAACCCGCTGCACCTTGCGGCGGTACTCCGATTTCAACCCCTGCCTGGTAAATGCCATGTCGCGGGAAATGTTGAAATTCTCTTCGTTGCATGTAATCATCCAAAAGTTACGGGGCATACCTCTCCTCCCCTGGCTGCCTGGCGGCCCCGTAAGGCCGTCTCGTTACTGCATTTTAACACTTTGCGAGGCGATGCTCCCGTTGGCGCTGATGCCGTACCAATAGGGTTTTCCCATTGTCCATAGGGAATGATTTAGTGTAACATCTTCCCGAACACCGGCACCCCTCCCTTTGGGGCCGGTCAGGAGGAGAAAGCGAACATGACGTCAAGCTCGACTCGTGAACGAGATATCGCCATCGTGGGAGTTGCCGAATCGGACGAGATGGGGACCGTCCCGAACAAGTCGTCGCTGCAGCACCACGCTGAAGCGGCGTACAATGCCCTGGAAGACGCCGGCATTGCCAAGTCCGAGGTCAACGGCCTGCTTACCGCCGGCTTCTCCACGCTGGCCACCGCCGAATACATGGGCATCCAGCCCGGCTTCACCGACAACACTTCCGTTGGCGGCTCGTCTTTTGTCATCCACGTGGCCCACGCCGCCGCCGCCATCCGAGCGGGCTACTGCGACACGGTGCTGATTACCCACGGCCAGGCCGGTCGCTCCACCCGGGCCCGGGTCCCGGCGGACCCCAACCTGCCCGTGGCCCAGTACGAGAGTCCTTACGGCCTGATTGGTCAGCCAATCAACTACTCCATGGCCTGCACTCGCTACATGCACGAGTTCGGGGAAGACCGGACCCGCCAGGCCATGGCCGAGCTGGCCGTGTCCACACGCAAGTGGGCCAACCTTAACCCGAAGGCGGTGATGCACGACACGCCCATGTCCTTCGACGACTACCACAACTCCCGGTGGGTGTCGTGGCCCTTCCACCTGTTCGACTGCTGCCTGGTTACCGACTCGGGCGCGGCCATCGTGGTCACGACGGCGGAGAAGGCTGCCAACTGCCGGAAAGCGCCGGTCTGGCTGCTGGGCGCCGCAGAGGCCCACGACCATAACCTGATCAGCCAGATGCCCTCCTACACGTCCCTAATTGCCCGTGAAACCGGCCCCAACGCGCTGCAGCGGGCCGGCGTAACCCACGATGATATTGACGTAACCCTGATTTACGACTCTTTCACTTACACGGTCATGCTGTCGCTGGAGGGCCTGGGCTTCTGCGGCCCCGGCGAGGCTCCGGACTTCGTGGCCGACCAGCGCACGGCTCCGGGCGGAGACTTCCCCCTGAACACCGCCGGCGGCGGCCTGTCCTACACCCACCCGGGCATGTACGGCAGCTTCCTGCTGGTGGAATCCGTCCGCCAGCTACGAGGCGAGTGCGGCGACCGCCAGGTCCAGGCCAAGGACGGCAGCGACAGCCCAAAAATTTCGCTGGTGAACGGCACGGGCGGGTCGCTGTCTTCGACGGG
The DNA here is from genome assembly GCA_034422655.1 of Dehalococcoidia bacterium. GTDB lineage: Bacteria > Chloroflexota > Dehalococcoidia > Lucifugimonadales > UBA3495 > Bin22. The sequence goes on along the minus strand of DAOUJN010000025.1, from coordinate 2,590 downwards.
GACGGTGATATTGGGGCGGGATTAGAGGACAAAAGGACCACTACTACAGGCAGGATGCTATAACCCATGGACATAGGAATTATCGGTCTTCCCCAGGCGGGGAAGACCACGGTTTTTAATGCTTTGACCCGCGGCCACGCTGACACCAGCGGCGCCAGCGGGTCTGCTACTGAGATGCACCTGGGGGTGGTAAAAGTTCCGGACCCCAGGCTGGAAGTGCTTTCCGGCATGTACCACCCCAAGCGGGTGGTGCCGGCGGAGATAAAGTACTGGGACGTACCGGGCCCCGAGTCCCTGGCCAAGTCCCAGGGCATTGTGGGGCAGTACCGCAACATACTCCAGGGGGCCGACGCCTTCCTGGTGGTCGTGAGGGCCTTCGACAACCCGGCGGTGGTCCACCCCATGGAGACGATTGATCCGGGGCGGGACGTGGAAACCATACTGGGCGAACTGGCCTTTACCGACCTGGAGGTCATGGACCGGGCGGTGGAGCGGCTGGAAGACGGGATGAAGAAGGCGAAACCGGCCGAGCGCCCCGCCATGACCCGGCAGATGGAGACGGTGCGGAAGGTGAAGGAAGGCCTGGAAGGGGGCATTCCGCTGCGCGCCCAGCAGGTTACCGAATCCGAATCTGCCATCCTGGTCAACTATCAGTTGCTTACGGCCAAGCCGGTTATCGTGGTTTTCAACACCAACGAGGACGGTCCCGAGCCTTGCCTGGAAGCCATGAACCTGGACCTGCCAGCCGGCGCGGAATTGGGCGAAGTTTGCCTCAGCGCTAAACTGGAGGCAGAACTGGCCCTGATGTCCGACGAGGAGGCCGAGGAATTTCGGACAGACCTGGGCCTGGACGAGTCGGCCATGAACCGGGTTATCAGAGCCAGCTACAGCACCCTGGGCCTTGTCTCATTCCTGACCGTGGGGCCGGACGAGGTAAGGGCGTGGAGTGTCCCCAGCGGCATTCCGGCCCAGGAAGCCGCCGGAACCATCCACTCCGACTTTGTGCGGGGCTTCATCCGCGCGGAGGTGATTCCCTACGACGACCTGCGCCGCTGCGGCAATATAGCCCAGGGCCGCAAGGAAGGGGCGCTGCGGTCCGAAGGGAAGACTTACCCGGTTAAGGACGGCGACGTTATTAACTTTCTGGTGAACGTGTAAACCCGCGCCGCCGGGTGGGCTGCCATGTTTTCCATCCGACAGTTCCGGCAGGAAGATGAGGGAAGTGGGGTCAGCGTAATGGGGCCCTTATAGGGTTCGGGGTTCCCGCCTGCGCGGGAACGACGGTATTGCCCAATGATCTTATGCGACGGCCTTGTATTTCCGCAAAACCAGGAGACCCGGTACAGCAAGGGCCTGCTCAATGCCCCTGACCTTCCAGGAAGCGGGCAAAGCTGAGTTCGTGGCCGTCGGGGTCGGTGATGTGAAAGTAGCGTTCGCCCCAGGGGGCGTCTGCCGGTTCCGTATCAGTAATTAACCCAGCGCTGACCAGCCTTGAGTGCATCGAGTCGACGTCGTCCACGTGAAGGATGGCCCGGCCCCACCAGGAAATGGGAGCGTCGGTAGCAATCAGGTTCAGGAAACCGTCGCCCACCTTGAAGCTGGTAAAGCCGGCGCCCTCCCCGCCGTACAACATTTCCAGGCCCACTCCGTCCCGGTAAAAGACTACGGAACGGGCCATGTCATTGACGCCGAGGGTCACCGCGCTGATGTTCTGTACGGTCAACCTTATCTCCCCGCTTCAGCTCGCTGGTATAATGTCAACGGCAAGCAAGTTTGTGCTTTGAATTAAAATGGTAGCAAATGGGCTGGGTGATGGCAAAAACCGCTTCAAATCATGAAGAATCGGCAACCGACCTGCTGGATCGGTTAGAAGGGATTCTCCGGGAAATGGGGTCGGTCATCGTGGCCTATTCCGGGGGGGTGGACAGCGCCCTGCTGGCCGTCGCAGCCCACCGGGTACTGGGGCAGGGAGCCTTGGCCGTCACCGCCGTTTCCCCGGCGCTGGCTGCCCGGGAACTGGACGGGGCGGAGGAACTGGCCCGGAAGTTCGGCATCTTCCACCGAACCATCACCACGGCCGAGATGGACCGGGAAGGATATGTTGCCAATGCCCCCAACCGTTGCTATTTCTGCAAGACCGAGCTTTACACCGAACTGTGCAAGCTGGCCGCAGTAGAAGGCTACAGTTGGATCGCCAACGGCGCCAACCTGGATGACCTGGGAGACTACCGGCCGGGCCTGCAAGCCGCCGCGGAGAACCGTGTCCGCAGCCCGCTGGTGGAGGCGAACCTGGACAAGGAAGCCGTGCGCAGGCTGGCTAAACATCTGGGCCTGCCGGTGTGGGACAAGCCAGCCCAGCCCTGCCTGTCATCCCGGCTTCCCTACGGCACGCCGGTAACCCTGGAAAACCTGTCGATGATTGAGCGGGCCGAGGACTTCCTAAGAGGGTTGGGACTGAAAGAGATGAGGGCGCGCCATCACCAGAACCATTGCCGGGTCGAAGTGGGAGAAGCGGAGATGGAACTGGCCTTCAGCCGAAGCAAGGAAATTGCCGCCGCGCTGAAGGAAATCGGGTACCTGTGGGTTTCGC
>DAOUJN010000024.1:0-148651 GCA_034422655.1 Dehalococcoidia bacterium | reverse complement strand
GTAGCGGTGGTCCCAGGCCCAGGGGAGCAGGGCGCGGACGATTTGCGGGGCTTCCAGGCAGCTGTCCTCGTCAATGCACTGCTGGACGTACCGGTTCAGGTTCATGTAGGTCTGCAAGCGGTGGCCTTCGCGGGCGACTCTCAGGACCACCTGGTGGGGCTGGGGTAGCGGTTCCTTCTCGGCGGTGGCGACGGTCCAGTCTTCGGCGATTTTCTCGGCGATCTGGCGGAGGCGGAAGACGGCGAGTTCCCGGGCGAATTTGCGCTGCATTTGACGGAGTTGGTTTCTGATCTGGGCGAGGGTCATGGGTTTATCTCCTTTTCTTTCTTATCCACGAATCGACACGAATATTCACTAATTGGGGGTACGCCCCAGCCCAACCTCCCTCGTCAAGGGGGAAGGGACATCCTGGAAAAAATCTTATACACCCTGCATTTCCGGTTATTTTCGGGTATTTGCTTGCGTTTCAGACATGGAGAGTCTCCTGGCCTGAGTGGCGGGTTGGTGGGTTATGTCTTAATTACGGTATAGATGGGTCATCCAGGATGGCAAGGGGGGAGCGTCAGGAGTTACGAATTAGGAATTACGAATTACGAATTGGGAGTTGGGGAGTTAGTTTGGTTGAGATGGGATTGGGTTGCAGCCGGGGGGACGGTGTCAACCGGAATGGCCTGGGCAGGATATAATTGAGGTTGGAAGAATCAGTTTCAGCCCATCGCAACCCGCGTGGAAGCAATTCGGACAAGATATGGACGTAATCGGTTCTGACCGGCCCGGCGCCGACCCCAGCTTTGCCGGCAACCAGGCACGCATGGCAGCCATGGTTCGGGAGTTGAAGGAGCGGCTGGCCGACACGCGCCGGGGGGGCGGTCAGCAGGCCGTGGACCTACACCGCAGCCGGGGCAAGCTGCTGGCGCGGGAGCGGATTGACGCCCTGGTGGACGCCAACACTCCCTTCCTGGAACTCAGCCCGCTGGCCGCCTGGGATATGTATGACGGCGAGGTGGCTTCCGCCGGCATCGTAACCGGGATTGGCGTCATCCACGGCAGGGAAGTGGTAATCGTTGCCAACGACGCCACGGTCAGGGGCGGCACCTACTACCCCATCACCGTCAAGAAGCACCTGCGCGCCCAGGAAATTGCCCTGGAAAACCACCTGCCCTGCATTTACCTGGTGGACTCGGGAGGGGCCTTCCTGCCATTGCAGGCGGAGGTCTTCCCCGACCGGGACCATTTCGGGCGCATTTTCTACAACCAGGCGCAGATGTCTGCCCTGGGCATTCCGCAGGTTGCCGTGGTCATGGGTTCCTGCACTGCGGGGGGCGCCTACATTCCCGCCATGAGCGACGAGGTGGTGATGGTACGCCAGCAGGGGACCATCTTTCTGGGCGGCCCACCGCTGGTGCGGGCCGCTACCGGCGAGGAGGTGGACTCCGAGAGCCTGGGCGGCGCCGACGTCCATACCCGATTTTCCGGTGTGGCTGACCACCAGGCCGCCGATGATGCCGACGCCCTGGCCATCACCCGCAACATCGTGGAGAATTTTGTCCGGCGCAGCGAGCCACGGTTCCAGGTAACAACGCCGGAACCGCCGGCCTGCGACCCGGCGGAACTCTACGGCATAGTCTCCCCGGACAACCGCCGGCAGTACGACGTGCGGGAGGTTATCGCCCGCATCGTGGACGGCAGCCGCTTCCACGAGTTCAAGGCCAACTACGGCGAGACCCTGGTTTGCGGGTTTGCGCGAATCTGGGGCTACCCGGTGGGGGTTGTGGCCAACAATGGCGTCCTTTTTTCCGAGAGCGCGCTGAAGGGGACCCACTTCATCGAACTGTGCAGCCAGCGGGGCATTCCCCTGCTCTTCCTGCAGAATATTACGGGCTTCATGGTGGGCAGCCAGTACGAGGCGGGGGGCATTGCCAAGGACGGCGCCAAGATGGTCATGGCCGTAACCAACGCCGCCGTTCCCAAGTTCACCGTCATCACCGGCAGTTCCTTCGGGGCGGGCAACTACGGCATGTGCGGCCGGGCCTACCAGCCGCGGTTCCTGTGGACGTGGCCCAACGCCCGCATCTCGGTGATGGGCGGGCAGCAGGCGGCGGAAGTCCTGCTCACCGTCAGGCTGCAGCAACTGGAACGCCAGGGCCGCACCATGGAGCAGGAGGAGCGGGACGACCTGCAGCTTCCCATCCTGGAGAAGTACGAGGTAGAAAGCGACCCCTATTACGGCACCGCCCGCCTTTGGGACGACGGGATAATCGACCCGGTGGATACGCGAGACATGGTTGGTTTGGGAATCGCCGCATCGCTGAACGCGCCGTTCCCGGCAAGGCAGCAGGGTGTGTTCAGGATGTAATGGGGCTCTTTAGTGTCCGTCATTCCGGCGAAAGCACCTGCGACATATTGAAGGGTAAAGTTTCTGGATACCGGCTTTCGCCGGTATGACGGTTTTAGCATGGGAATCCCCTCAAATTTGAACAGTTACCTGGTACGAGTCTTATGGTAAGGATTTTAGATCCTTCACTTCGTTCAGGATGACAGACTAGGCGGTTCAGGATGACAGTTTTGGGGATTCGGGATGACGGTCTTGGGGATTCGGGATGACAGTTAACTAAGGCGGGTTTGCCCTGTCCGGGGAGGCCAACAAGCAGCATGTTCAGTAAAGTCCTGGGAGCTAATCGAGGTGAAATTGCGGTCCGTATTAACCGGACGCTGCGTGCTATGGGCATTGCTCCGGTGGCGGTTTACTCCGATCCGGATGCGGGTGCTCCCCACGTGGCAACGGCGGAATATTCTGTTGCCCTGTCCGGCAACACCGCCGAGGAAACTTACCTGGACATGGGCAAAATCATCCAGGCGGCCCTGGACAGCGGCGCCGAGGCGATACACCCCGGCTATGGCTTCCTGTCCGAGAATCCCAGGTTCGCCCGGGCCTGTTCGGATGCCGGCATAACTTTCATCGGCCCGTCGCCGGAGAGCATGGAGGCCCTGGGGGACAAGCTGCGTTCCAAGACCATCGCGCAGGACGCGGGAGTACCCGTGGTGCCCAGTTCCGCCGCCTGTATGCCGGGAGACGGGGAAGCCGGGGGACTGGCAGAACAGCTGGGCTTTCCCTTGATGGTCAAGGCTGCCGCCGGCGGTGGCGGCCGGGGCATGCGACTGGTCCATGACATGAACGGCCTGGACGCCGCCCTGGAGTCTGCCGGGCGGGAGGCGCAGGCCGCTTTTGGCGACGGCCGGGTTTTTATGGAGCGCTACGTCGCCAACCCCCGCCATGTGGAAGTGCAGGTGCTGGCGGATTCTGCCGGCCACACTATCCACCTGGGCGAACGGGAGTGCAGCATCCAGCGCCGCCACCAGAAGATTATCGAGGAGACTCCCTCACCGGCGCTTACCCCGGAGTTGCGTCGCCGCATGGGCGAGGCCGCAGTGGACGTGGCACGGGCCGCCGGATATGCCAACGCGGGCACGGTGGAGTTCCTGTTTGACCCCCGGCGCGGCGAATTCTACTTTCTGGAGATGAACGCCCGGCTGCAGGTGGAACACCCGGTTACTGAAGCCGTGCTGGGGCTGGACATGGTGGAGTGGCAGGTGCGGATTGCCAACGGCGAACCACTGGGCTTGACACAGGGTGACATTCAGCCCCGGGGCCACGCCATCGAGGCGCGAATCTACGCCGAAGACCCCTACCAGGAATTTGCGCCGTCCACCGGCACGCTGCTGCGGTGGCGGCCTCCCGGCGGGCCGGGGCTGCGGCTGGACAGCGGCGTGGCCGAGGGGCAGGAAGTTTCCATCTATTACGATCCCATGCTGGCCAAGCTGGTGGCGTGGGGGCCGGACCGTGAATCGAGCTTGCGCCGGATGGAAGTGGCCCTGTCCCAGTTCCAGGTGCTGGGCGTGGTGACAAACATTCCCCTGCTGCGTGCGGTGCTGGCCCACCCGCAGTTCCGGAGCGGCGACTACGATACCGGCTTTTTGGAGTGGAACCCGGCGGTTACCAGACCGTCCTTGTCCCGGGAAGCCCGGGCGCTGGCGGCGTGGATTGCGCTTCAGCCGGTTGCTCCGGCGTCGCCTTCGGGCGAGGAAGGCGGGCCGGCCGCCGCCAACCCCTGGCAGTCCGCCGGCCAGCGGAGACTGCCATGACCCAGAATTACGGCGAGCTGCGGGAGCTGTACCCGGTGGCGGGTCAGACCTACCGTTACTGGATAGCCGAGCAGGATGGCTCCTTCACCTTTGAACTGGAAGAAGATGCCGCGCAGGGTCTGGAAATTGCGGAAAACTTCAGCATTGAGTCCAGGCAGATGGGGGAAGGTCTGTACCGTGCCGAATCGGGCCGGACTCTCCCTTTCGCATGGGTGTGGATTGGCCCGGAGTTGCATCTATGGCTGGCCGGCTCCCTGTACGTGTTCCAGAAAGGGGAAAACTGGCGGCAGGGGAGCGCGGCCACCGGAGACGCATCGGGAGATGTGCTGGCGCCCATGCCCGGGGCGGTGCTGGAGGTGCTGGTAGCCGAGGGGGAAAGGGTGGAGCGAAACCAGACCGTCGTGTTGTTGGAGTCTATGAAGATGGAACTGGCGATAACTGCACCACGCAATGCCATTGTGCGGCGTGTGGCGGTACAGGCCGGCCAGCAGGTGGAGCGGGGCATGCGCTTGCTGGAACTGGCCGCTGAAGATGATGCCAGCGCAGTCTAGCGGCTCGACATATTTGGACCGCGCCGCCGCGCCGCCTTCCCCGGTGGACAATCCTTCTACGCCCTTCTATTCTTGATGTCCCCAAGAAACGATACGGGAGTCATTGCCATGACCTATCAACCTGGCATTATTACAACCGTCGCTGGCACGGGCGAGAAGGGCTACCGGGGTGACGGTGGCCTTGTTATTGAGGCCCAGCTTAGCGAACCCTTCATGTGCGCCTTTGATGCTGCCGGCAACCTGTACATAGCGGAGGCCACCAATCATTGCATCCGCCGCGTTGACTTGGAAAGCGGTGTTATCAGCACGGTTACGGGTACGGGGGAGCAGGGTTACTCCGGGGATGGCGGCGCCGCCACCATGGCTACCTTCAACCAGCCTTATTCATTGCAGGTGGACTCCAACGGCGACGTGTACGTCGTGGACCGGCTCAACTACGTTATCAGGAAAGTTGACGCTGCCACCGGCATTATTACGACCGTGGCCGGCACCGGCGAGGCGGGCTATGGGGGCGACGGCGGCCCCGGGACCCAGGCGCAGTTCCGCGAACCAAACGACTGCTTCCTTGACGGTAGCGGGGGCCTGCTTATCGCCGACATCCAGGACCAGCGGATTCGCCGGTTGGACCTGGCTACCGGCATTATCACCACCTTTGCGGGCAACGGGGCTAAGGAAAGGACGGGGGATGGCTTACCCGCGGCGGAGGCCAGCATCCTGGGCGCCAGGGCGGTGTGCATGGACGGCGCGGGCAATACCTACATCGCCGAGCGCGAGGGCAACGGCATACGCATGGTGGATAGCAGGGGCATCATGCATACGCTGGCTGGCACGGGCGAGTTTGGCTACGACGGGGACGGCGGCCCGGCCATCGAAGCTACCTGGGGCGCGCCCAAGGCGATCCGCTGCGACCGGGCGGGAAACCTGCTGGTGGTGGATACCGAGAACCACGCCATACGGCGCATTGACGTTGGAACCGGCCTGGTAACCACCATAGCCGGTGGCCGCCGGAGCGGCGAGGGCGACGGCGGTCCGGCTAACCTGGCGGGCCTGGACCGTCCCCACGGCCTGGACCTGGACGCTGCCGGCAACATCTTCATCGCCGACAGCAACAACCACCGGGTCAGGGTTGTGGGAGTTTAGCCTGGGCGGAGGCTGTCAGGCTTCAGTGGCTGAGACCGTTGTCAGTTCCTCGCTCAAATTCCATAAGCCGGACGCAAGGGCAGAGTCGTAGCTTAACGGGGATGAAGGCACGGCGCGGCAGTCGATAAAGAACTTGCCGGTGACCGTCTCTACTTCAGGAGATGATGCCAGGTACACCAGGGTTTCGGCTCCCCTGGATGCGTCAATGCCGCGGACGCCGATGTAGAAGTTGGCCAGCCGCCCCAGGATTCCGTTATTCCGCGCGATGCCGGTGCGCACCAGGCCCGGGTGCAGGGCGTTGGCCGTTACCCCGGTTCCTGCCAGCCTGCGGGCCAGCTCGTAGGTAAAGAGGACGTTGCAGAGTTTTGAACGTCCGTAGGCCTGGTAGGAGCGGCCATTACCAGGCCTGGGCAGGTCTTCCAGCCGGAGGCTACGCGGCTCGTAGTGGGAACTGGAGGAGACGTTGATAATCCGGGCCGGCGCCGATTCTACCAGCAGGTCCAGCAGCAGCGTGGTCAGCAGGAAATAGCCAAGGTGGTTGAGGGCAAAGGTCATCTCAATGCCGTCAACACTGGTTTGATGTGACAGGAAAATGGCGCCCGCGTTGTTCAGCAGCATGTCCAGCCGGGGCAACTGCTCTTTTGCTTCGGCGGCCAGACGGCGTACTTCCCGCTGGGACGACAGGTCCGCCAGCAGGAAAGACACCTTGGGGTTGTCGGTCTCCCGCCTGATTCGCTCGGCGGCGGCTCCCGTCTTCGCAGCGTTGCGGCCGGCGATTACCACCGTTGCGCCCATCCGCGCCAGTTCCAGCGCGGCGGCGTAACCGATGCCGTCGCTGCCGCCGGTTACCAGGCAGGACTTACCTTCCATTGATGGGCATCACCCCCATCCTAACCTTCCCCCGTCAAGGGAGCAGGGACTTGTTCAGAGGTTCCTTTAGAAGGGATAGGGCTGCCCGCCGCCCACGGCCAGCACCTGCCCCGTAATGTAGGAAGCGTCGTGGGAGGCGAGGAAGGCGATGGCCGCCGCCTGTTCGTCGGCCTCGCCCCGCCGGCCCATGGGAATTTCCGACAGGCGCGTCTGCTGGCGGTAGGTCTCCTGCAGGTCCAACTCCTCCTGGGGCAGTTCCGGCGGGTCCGCGGAAATCCCGTAGTTGCGGGGAGTGACCCGGTCTTCCGCCAGGGTGCCGCTAGGGGCCATGCAGTTGACCCGTATGCCCAGGGGCGCCACCTCCCGGGACAGCGACGTGGTGAGTCCGATCTGCCCCGCCTTGGCAGCGGCATAGGGCACCCGGAAGGCGCCCGTCACCGCGTGGGTGGCCACGTTGACAATGGCCCCCGACTCCTGCGCGATCATATAGGGCAGTACGGCGCGGCAGCACCACACGGCGGTCCAGAAGCTCTTGTCGATTTCTGCCTGAATCTGCTCGGGGGTGTAGTACTGGAAGGACTGGAACCAGATGGTGCCCCCGGCCACGTTGGCCAGCACGTCGATTCGGCCGAATCTCTCCTGGGCAAAAGCCATGAGACGCTGGGCGTTCTCCCACTTTGAGAGCTCACCCAGGCAATAGTCGGCCTCCGCCCCAAACTCCCGCAACTCGTCGCAGACCCGTTGGGACGATGCCTCCACCATGTCGCCAACAACGACGGTGGCGCCCTCCTGGGCCAGTCGGCGGGCCGTGGCGGCGCCAATGCCCTGCCCGGCGCCGGTGATGACTGCCACCTGTCCCTCGAACCGGCGGGCCCCCGCCGCCTTTGAATCAAGCATTTCTGGCATGGTTCCTCCTCAGGCACTTCCAACAAGCGGTATGTCTCGGTTCCCGCACGTCAACGCGACCGCGACGGTGTTGGGCCAATGTTAACCCTTCGGCAAGAAGGGGGCAATGATGGGAACCGAACGGAACCAAGGCTATTGGAGCAACCCGGTCGGCAATGACGGCGAAGCGCTCATTACAGACTATATGCAGTAAAACTAATAGATTAACTGTAATTCGTAACATATAGGAAATTTGAATACTAATAACAATTATTATCTCTCGATACATTGACACCATACAGATACGGATGTATATTCCGGTTGGTATGCCTCAGATGGCGCCCATTACCTCTACAGAGAAGGAGGAATGTCTATGCGGAACCGATGGCTATTCAGGTCCAAAGCGTTACTTTTCGTCTCGGTAATGTTCATCCTGGCCGTGCTTGTGGCATGCGGGGCTTCAGCGCCCGAAGCGCCGGCCCAGGAGCCTGCCGCCGCACCGCAGGCAGCCCAGGAACCGGCGGCGGCCCCCGCCCAGCAGGAACCGGCGGCGGCCCAGGAGCCGGCTCCCACCGCCGAGCCCGCTCCGGCCATGGAAGCGGAGATGGCCAAGCCCACGGTGGTGAGGTACGTCGAATCCCAGGGTGAAATCCAGGTGGAAACCAACCAGCACTGTGGCGGAAACCGGCCCATTATTTCCCAGTTCCTGCCCTACGTGGAGTTCTTGATTGAGGCGGACCCGGTAACGGCTGAGTTTAATGACTGGCTGGCCGAATCCTGGACAGCTACCCCAGACGCCAAGTCCTGGACTTTCAAGCTGCGGGAAGGCGTCCAGTTCCACCATGATTACGGCGAATTTACGGCCCATGACATTGCCAACATGGCAGTAGCCAAGGGCGATGAGGAATGCGCCTCCAGCACCACCAGCTTCTGGAAGGAGATGGCGCAGGCGGAAGTGGTGGACGACCACACCATCATCTTCCACATGAACAACCCCTCTCTTCCGATGCCAAGCGTGGTGTCCAACCTGCCCACCGGCCTGGAGCTGATTTCCTTCAGCAAGAACCAGCTGGATGAAGTGGGCTATGAGAACTTTGACGACGTGAAACCCGCCAGCACCAGCTACTACCAGTACAAGGAACGCAAGTTGGGTGAGGGTGTCGTTTACGAAAGGGTCCCCTACGAACACTGGCGCTACCAGTCGCCTTTCGAGGAAATGGAGATCCGGTGGATCGGTGAGGAAACTACCCGGCTGGCGGGGCTGCTGGCAGGTGAGATTCATGCCATAGCCCTGTCCCGCGACTTGCAGCCGTCGGCTATTGACGGCGGGATGAAGGTAATACCGGCCCAGCAGGCTTTCAGCCAGCTCAGCCTCTTCTTCGGCGGGATGTACTTCATGCCCGGCGACCCGGACTTTGACCCCACCACGCCATGGGCGGATGTCAGGGTACGCAAGGCAATGAACAAGGCAATCAACCGGGACGAGCTGAACGACTTCATTTTCCGGGGCGAAGGCGAGCGGATGCACGTTACCGCCTGCTGCCACCCGGTCCTTGACCCGGAAATTTACAACCCGGAATGGGAAACCCGCTGGGAAGAAGCCTACGGCTATGACCCCGATGCGGCCAAGGAACTTTTGGCCGAAGCGGGCTACGGTCCGGACAACCCGGTAAAGGTGGAGATGCTCAACTACCGTACCTCCGGCGAGCCGGAATCGCCCCTCGCGGTGGAGGCCCTGCCCCAGTACTGGGGACCGGTGGGCATTGACGTGACCATCACCGACATAGACTCCGGAGCATACTCCCAGATGCGGCGGGCCAAGCAGATACAGCACATGATGTTTGCCAACGTATTCAGCTTCCGGAAGATTCAAGACCGGATACGGACCAACGCTCCTTCCAATACCTCTTCCCATACCTTCTCGCATCCCTTCATGGAAGATAAGTACCAGGAGACCCTTAACGTCTACACCCAGGAGGAAATTGACGTCATCGGACGAGAGGTGGCCAACTTCTGGTACGATATCTACTGGACCATTCCCATCTTCTGGTTCCGGTTTAACTTCACGGTTAACCCGGAGGTGCTGGAGGACTGGGTCTATCTCAACCGGGGCTACTACTGGCACAACCAGGTCCCGGCAACCCAGTAACGCCGGAATAAACCGGAGGCTTTGCCCGGTCTGATCAAGGCAAAATCCCCTCCCCGCTCTTGAGTGGGGAGGGGAGATTAGCATATAGAATTACAGTCCGTACCCGACGGGGGTTTGCTCAGAGGATAAGAGGATGCAACGCTACATCATCATCCGCGGCTTTCACGCCTTCGTTACTCTCTTTGCAATAAGCCTCATTATCTTTGCGCTCACCCGGGCCAGCGGCGACCCAGCCGGAGTGCTGCTGCCGGAAGAAGCGACCATGGAGGACTACGAGCGACTTCGGGCCTATTGGGGGTTGGACGAGCCGCTGCACGTGCAGTATGCCGTTTACGTGGGCAACGTCCTGACCGGAAACCTGGGCGAGTCCATAAAATGGCCCGGCAAGTCGGCCGGTGAATTGATTCTCCAAAGACTGCCGGCTACGGCCAAACTGACCATTGTGGCCTTTACCGTCAGCATAATGCTGGCTTTGCCTTTGGGCATTCTGTCCGCAGTCAAGAAGGACTCTATCTGGGACGCAGGCGGCAAGGCATTTGCTTTGCTTGGGCAGGCTGTGCCCAACTTCTGGCTCGCGATAATGATGATCTGGATACTGGCGGTTGACTGGGACCTGTTCCCCACGTCGGGGAAGGGCGAGGGAACCTGGGACGGCATCCACCACCTGATTCTGCCGGCCATCGCGCTGGGGGCCTTTGGCCTGGCTGCCGGAATGCGGCTGAGCCGGTCCGCCATGCTGGACGTGCTGGACAGCGAGTACGTAAAGTTGGCCCGCATAAAGGGCGTCCCCGAATGGAAGATCATCTGGAAACACTGCCTCCGGAACGCCGCGCTGGTCCCCATTACCTACTTTGGCATCCAGTTTGCCGGCCTCATCACGGGGTCGGTCATTACCGAGACGGTGTTTGCCTATCCGGGAGTGGGTCTGCTGGCCATCGAGGCCATACGGGCCCGGGACTTCCAGGTAGTGCAGAGCGTGGTGGTAGTCTTCGCATTCATATATGTTTTTGTCAGCCTGCTGGTGGATATTCTTTACGCCTACCTGGACCCGCGCATACGGCTGACTTAGGTGCGGCCCTCTTTGTTGCCGTAAAATATTGCTCCTAAATTGTAAGGAGAGAGCCCAATGGCTATCGCAGGAATTTCCCGTCCGACACTGATAAATGGGAGATTAGCCAGGAGCTGGGAGACCGCGCGGCGATACCCGTTAATACCCCTGGCGATTCTAATATTTGTCCTGGCCCTCCCGGGGGTCTTCGCAACCCAGATAACGGACGCCTGGCTCCAGGACCCGCTGGAAGGAAGATTGACCGAGCGGCTAACCCCGCCCGTCTGGCAGGAGGGCGGCACGTGGGACCACCCCCTGGGTACGGACAAGGTGGGGTATGACATCGCCAGCCGGGTAATTCACGGGGCCAGGGTCTCACTTATCGTCGCCGGACTATCCATTCTCAGCGGGGGGCTCGTAGGCACCACTCTTGGCCTGGTGGCCGGTTTCTTCGGCGGCTGGTGGGACCATATCATCATGCGGTTGGTGGACATAAAGCTGTCCATTCAATCGGTGCTGCTGGCCCTGGTATTGGTGTCGGTCATGGGGCCAGGCTTTCACACGGTGATTATCGTCATTGCCCTGGTATTGTGGGTCCGCTACGCCCGCCTGGTCCGTGGGGAAGTGCTGGCGCTGAAGAACCAGGACTTTGTGGCGAAGGCCAGGGTTGCCGGCGCCTCCAACTTCCGGATTATGAGCCGCCACCTGTTTCCAAATGTGGTCAATACCATTATCGTGCTGGCTACGCTGGAGGTGGGGCAGGTTATCCTGCTGGAAGCCGGACTCAGCTTCCTGGGCGTGGGAATACCGAGGCCCACGCCGGCCTGGGGGTTGATGGTGGCGGACGGACGCAATCTGATTGCGGCCGGCAATGGCTGGTGGATATCCCTCTTTCCCGGTCTGGCCATTCTGCTGACGGTGCTTTCCATGAACCTGCTGGGGGACTGGCTCAGGGACAGGCTGGACCCGAAGCTGCGGAACGTGTAGCCGGATTCGCGGCCGCAAGTTGACGGGAACGAAAAGGGGGCGGGATTTAGTCCCGCCCCTTGTTTTGGGCTGACGAGTGAATATCCGTCTTACTTGAAGGCGGGCATCACTTCCTGGGTTATCAACTTCAGGCTGCGCTGCACTGCCTCCTTGGGCAGCAGGTTGCCGGGGTTGAGTTCCGCGGTGAAGCCGGTTATACCGAGCTTTTCCCGGTACTGGTGGAGCTTGTCGATCACCTGGTCGGGGCTGCCGACGATTACCTTGGTATCCAGAATTTCCTCGTAGGTCATGGATTCCAGGCGCGCCAAGCGGGCCCGCCTGGCCTCGATCAGGTCCTGACCGCCGGTGACGTCTGCCAGGGCTTCTTCGAAACGGCCCTGCTGGAAGCGTTCCCTCATTCGCCGGAAGTAACTCTCGATGGACTCCCTGGGCTCCTCCAGTGCGTCTTCTTCGGTTGGGGCAACGTACATGGGGAAGCGGACCGAGATGTCGCCGCTTTCGCCCTCGTGACCTGCCTTCTGCCAGGCGGCGTGGTAGTGCGTGAGGTTGGTTTCCAGTTCGTTTACATCCATGCCCCGCATGGAAAGGAAAATGGGGAAGCCCAGGCGGCCCACCCGCTCGAAACTCTCCTCGCCGCTGGAGGCTATGCGGATTTTGGGGTGGGGCTGGGTATAGGGGCGAGGGGTAAGCCGCGCGTTGGTGATGTTATTGTATTTCCCCTCGTAAGAGAAGGTCTCGCCGCTGAAGGCCTGCATGATAATCTCCAGGGCCTCCTGGAAACGGTCCCTGCTCTCCATGTAGTCGATGCCCATGGTGTCGTAGGCCCGCATATTGCCGCTGCGGCCCACGCCGAACTCAAAGCGGCCCTCGCTTACCTGGTCGACGGTGGCCGCTTCCTCAGCGATGCGCAGGGGGTGAATCAGGGGAAGCACGTGGACCGCCGACCCGACGCGCAGCTGCTTGGTCCGTGCGGCTATGGCGCTGAGCAGTACCATCTGGGCGGAATGAACGGCCCGTTCCGGGGTGAAATGGGTTTCGCCCAGCCAAACGGTGTCAAGGCCCAATTCGTCGGCCATGTCCACCAGCTCAAAAGTGTCGCGGAAGGCCGCTTCGTGGGGACCTCCGCCGGTGGGGAAGTCCAAAAAGATTCCAAAATCCATTAGGGTTTACCTCCTGACTTGCTTGGGTGAGGTATGCGGCCCCGTTGGAAACCCTGGAACGCAATTGTATTTATCGGCAGGGGCTTGTGCCGTAACAATTAGCTACAGTGTAGTCTCTTTTTATTTATGGGTCAAATAAAATGCAGCGAAAAGTATTTGGGCTGCGCATTGGCATACTTAATAATCGTTACCGCGATATACTTGCCGGTTCCTGGGATTAGCCTGGGAGGTCCCAACCTATCCAGTTGCAGAGGGCGCGGCCCATGATGAGTTCCTTGTCGTTGTCATTGAGCCAGGACAGTTCCTCGGTGAACAGGGTTATGCACTGCTTCCACGAGCAGGGCATGCGGGTGATGTCCGTACCCCAGAACATCCTTTCGGGACCGAAGGCGTCGTAAACCTGGTGGATGTAATCGTGAATGTTGGCGTAGGGGTACTCGGCGCTGGAGTAGCTGGGGGCGCCGGTGGCCTTGACGGCTACATTGGGATACCTGGCCAGAGCCAGCAGGTCGGGCAGGTTGGCCCACGCGGCCTCGTCGGTAGCGCCGCCACCGCGGCCGAAGTGGTCGACAATCAGCTTGACATCGGGGTGGCGTTCCGCGATGGGGCCCACGTCGTTCAGGAAGGCCGAGCAGGCCAGCGCCACGGGAATACCTGCGGATGCCGCGGCCGGCCACAGCCATTCCATGGTGCCGTCGCTGGGCCAGGCCAGCATGTGGGGCTGCTGGAAGGTGAAACGCAGGCCCAGCATACCGGGTTGCCGCTTCCAGCCATCCACCAGGCCACGGCTGGACTCCTGGTCCAGGGGAAAGTTGCCGAGGATGGAGAGACGGTTGGGGTGTTCGGCGGAGGCCTCCAGCGCCAACGGACCTGAGTTAGGGTCCCAGCCAGGCGGATGGATAACCGCGGCGTCGACACCCGCTTCGTCCATTTCCCGGAGCAGGTCGTCCCTGGAATAGGAGGTTATCTGCCGGTGAGCCGGGTTGGTGGGCAGGTTCGCTCCCCAGATGTGAACCTGGGCATCAACAATCAACATGGTCAACTCCTTTCGACTTCATAAGAAAGCAGACAGGCGGCGCCCGTCCGCAGGTGGGAAGGCGCCGCCATGCCCTGGACAGGTATCGAATAAAAGGTGAATCTACTGGGCGACGCCTCGCTGGACCAGCTTTTCGGGGGTGGCAACCTCGTAGATTTCCAGCAGGTACTCGTCCAGCAATTCCTGCAGCCTGGGGTTGAAGTCGCGGACGGCTTGCGGAATGTTCTGGGGCCAGTTGGGTTCGATGGAGTCCTGGGTCCACTCGGCATAAACCCGGTTGGGAGTGCCGGGCAGGCCCTGGCCTTCAATGTAGATGCGGGCCTTCTCGCGGCCGTTCTCTTCGTAGGCTTCACAAATCTTGGCCAGGAAGCCGGCCACGGCCCAGGCCTGGCCGGGCTTGGTCTTGCAAACTCTGCGTACCAGGTACATTTGTAACTCTCCTTCGGGAAGATGGTGCCATTATAAGTCGGCGTCTTGCGTTGTGCCAGTTATAAGCCTTTAGCAAGGACCCTGGCCGTCACATTTTGTACCTTCGCAATTGGCGTCCCCATCTGGTCTGTCGTGGTCACCCTCGACAAGCGGCGCGGTTGTCAGGACCGGTTCCGGGACTCATAATGGCCGGAAATCGGCAACCCGGGAGCGATTTAACCCGAAGGAGGAATCATGCAACTGGAAGGAAAGACGGCGCTGGTAACCGGATCAGGGCGCAACATTGGCCGTTCCATTGCCCTGGCCCTGGCCCGGGAAGGCGCCGACGTCGTAGTGAACGCCCGGTCGAACCAGGCGGACGCGGCATCAGTGGCGGCGGAAGTCAAGGAACTGGGGCGCAACTCGCTGCCGCTGCTGGCCGACGTGGGCGACCGCCAGGCCCTGGAGCAACTCCTGGATACGGCGCTGGCCGAGTTCGGGCACCTGGACATAGTGGTAAACAACGCTTCGGTACGTCCCCACAAGCCCTTTGCCGAAATGAGCTACGACGACTGGCGCGGAGTGCTGGCCACCGACCTGGATTCGGCTTTCATTACCTCCCGAGCCGCGGTGCCGGGGATGCTGGAACGGGGCTGGGGACGGATCATCAACCTGGGCGGCCTGCAGGCTCACCAGGGACGGCACGGCGGCGCCCACATTTCAGCCGCCAAGGTGGGGCTGGTGGGTTTCACGCGGGCGCTGGCCACGGAACTGGGCCCCCAGGGCGTACGGGTCAACTGCGTGGTGCCAGGGATGATTGACACCACCCGGGACGGGGGCAATGCGCCACGTACGGGCAACCGGCTGGCGGAGATTCCGGCGGGACGCATGGGCAAGACCGACGATATCGCCGAACTGTGCCTCTTCCTGTGCACCGACGCCGGTGACTACATTTCCGGGCAGACGATTCACGTCAACGGGGGCGAGCGGACGTTTGGAGGCTAGGCCGCCACTTGTATAATTCACGCAATCGGTAGTAAAGTCATATCAACACGAAGGTATTCATCTCCAAGCAAAGAACAGGAGGGGTGATATGTCCAGAGTAACCCTAATCCAGCACATAAACATTCAGGTCAGCGACCGGGAGAAGACCCGCAAGTTCTATGAGGATGTCCTGGGCGCGGAGTACCTGGACCGGGGACCGGAACTGAACGAGCGGCAGTTGCAGCTGCGTATCGGCAACGGGGAGATACATACTACCGATTCGCGAAATCCTACTCCTGTTCCATCCGTGCATTTCGCCGTTGAAATCAACGACTGGGACGAAATGATTGAGAACCTGGAACGGCTGGGTGTCCCCTACACCACCACCCCTGGCCGCCGCAACGAGGCGGAGAATTCCTGGGGTCGGCGAGAGTATAGCAGCGGTTGTTACACCTACATCCACGACCCTGACGGCAACATGATTGAGCTGGTGCAGCACCCCATGGGCATCGAGGATTCCAAGGGGGACAAGCTGGAGATTCCCCACTACGAGGAAAGTCCCCAGTGGCGGCGGCACCCCCAGTACAATTCGGTACCGGTTGAGGCCGACTAGGCGACCCCATTCAGAGGAGGAAAGATGGCTACACAGATTGAAACAGGTTCCCGGGTTTCCCAACCCCTGGTAACCATTACCGAAATGGACCACATCGTCCTGCGGGTCAGGGACGTGGAAGAGTCCCTTCGCTTCTACTCGGAAGTCCTGGGCTTGCCCGTGGAGCGGGTGGACCAGTGGCGAGCCGGGGAAGTGCGCTTCCCGTCGGTCAGGCTGAACGCCGATACTATCATTGACCTGTTTGCCAGCGACCAGGAGCCCATCGGCAAGGACGGGGCGAAAAACCAGGACCATTACTGCATGGTAATCAAACCGACAGACATGGAGGCACTGAAGTCCCAGTTTGAGGCCATCGGCGTGGAAATCCAGGCCGGCCCGGGCAAGCGCTGGGGTTCCCACGGCGACGGCATATCGCTGTACATCTACGACCCGGACGATAACGTGGTGGAGTTGCGGCACTACTAGGGCGGGCAGGGTTTTGCAGGTCTTTCGGAACAGGGCGGGCGGCAACCCCGCCCTGCAGTTTTGCGTTTTTGACCTGATCAGTTCATACTGGTAAACAGCCGACTTCGAGAGTTGCCGATGAACTACAGCCCCCAATGGCCCGTCCTGCACATTTTGTTTGGCGTACCAATCGTTCTTGCCGTGTCGTATGTTTGGGGCGGGACAATCAAGGGATGGGGACTGGGCGATGAGACCATTCTTACCAGCGCCACCCTGGTCTCGATAGTAGGACCCGGCTATACTTTTCTTGTAACGGTTGTGGAAAGGAGCTATTACATGGTGTTCTGGGCGAGAGAGAAAATCAGAGGGCACATTGAGGAAGCCCGACGTAAAGGAGAAGCTGAAGGCAAGGCTGAAGGCATTGCCCAGGGCATTGCCCAAGGCATCGCCGAGGGCAGGGCTGAGGGCATGGCGAAGGGGGCGGCAAAATCAAACCAGGCCTGGCGGGCTTGGTACGACCGCATGCAGGCCGCCCAACGCGAGGGACGTCCCTTCGACGAACTGCCACCCGATGCTCCAGGCGGCGGGGAGGATAGATAGAATAGCTGTCATCGGCTACCTTAACCTCAGAATAGAGGACTGCACAGGGCGAGCGGAATGCTCGCCCTGATTCGTTTCCGAAGTTCGGATTTACGATTATCCCCCCGTCCTCCGGTTGATCATGGCCTGGGCCAGGGGGCTGGCGCCGGGGCGGACGGCTATGTTGACCAGGGAAGGGCGGCCCGAGTTTACGGCCCGCTCCACGGCGGCGCCTACTTCCGAGGGCTTTTCCACGTATTCCGAATATCCGCCGATGGCTTCGACCACCTGGTCGTAGCGAATGAAGCGCAGGTCGGTGCCCACGGCGCGGCCGTAGTAGGCAAGCTGGAAGGTCTTGTCGATGCCCCAGTTGGAGTCGTTGCCCAGCACGGTGGTAATGGGCAGGTTGTGGCGAATGCAGGTGTCGTATTCCATGGGATAGAAGCCGAAGGATCCGTCGCCGCAGAAGACGAAGACTTTGCTTTCCGGGTGGGCCAGCTTGGCCGCCATGCCGTAGGGGATGCCGGCACCCAGGTGGCTAAGGGGGCCAAGGCGGAGGAAGCGGCCGGGCTTGCGGGCGCTGAAGTAGGAACGGCCCCACTGCACGTAGTCGCCGCCGTCCATAACGATGAACGAGTCCTCGTCAATAAGATGCTGGATGCCCGTGAATACGTCCAAGGGATGCATGGGTTCTTCGCCGGTGGCGTTGGAACGCAGTTCGTCCAGCCAGGCCTGGCGGTCCTGGGCCAGCAGGTTGACCCAGTCGCTGATATCGGGGCGGGTGCCATGACCGGCGGCGGCGGTCAACTGCTCGGTAATGGCGCCCAGGTCGCCAAGCAGGCCGACGGCCACGCCCCGGTTGCGGCCGATTTCGGCGGCGGCAGGGTCGGCTTGGATGAGCTTGGCATCGGGGCCGAATACCTGGCCGTAGCGGTAGCGGTGGTCGAGGCGCTTGCCCAGGAGCAGTACCACGTCGGCCTCGCGGAAGCGGCGGGCGGCGGTGTTAAGGGCGCCGTCGGCGTAGCCGAAACAAAGGGGATGCTCGTCGTCGATCATGCCCCGGGCCTGTTCCACGGTGAAAGCGGGGATGCCGGTGGCTTCAACCAGGGCGGTCAGTTGCTCCTGCGTGGCGGTGTAGCGGGTGGGATTGCCCACGACGATAACGGGACGCTGGGCGTTGCGGAGGAGGTCGGCAGCCTGCTGGACGAGCGTGGGATCGCCTTGGGGACGGCCCATGTTGCGGTACTCGCTGGGCAGGTAGGGAGGCAGTTCCTCCTCGGATATGGGTTCGTCCTGGATGTCAATGGGCAGGGTAAGGTGGACCGGTCCCGGGCGACCCGACATGGCGGTGCGGAAGGCGGTGGCCACAAACTCGGGGATGCGGCGCCGGTCGTGAATCAGCCAGGAACCCTTGGTGACGGGAGCCGTCATGCCAATCTGGTCCACTTCCTGGAAGGTGGTCATGCCCTTTTCCGGCAGTTCGGCGCAACCGGCCACGAAGATGACGGGGCTCTCCGAAGTGTAGATGGCGGGCAGGCCGGAGATGGCGTTGGAAAAGCCGGGGCCGCCGGTGAACAGGGCCACGGCGGGCTCGCCGGTGATGCGGGCGTAGCCGTCGGCCATGTGCATGGCGGCGCCCTCGTGGCGGGTGTCGATGAATTCGATTCCCTCGTCGGCAGCGGCGTCTACCAGGGGGAGGACCGTATCGCCAACGATGGTAAACACCCGCTTGACGCCTTCCTGTTTCAGGCAGCGGATGAACAGATGACCTCCGTTCAGGTTGGGCATGAGCAACTCCTTTGCAAGTCGGCCTGGAGCGGCCGGAACTGGTAAGAGCTTACCTTGACGGTCTGGATTCGGCAAGGGAGGAGTGTCAGTTTGAACCGGCGGGCGCGGCGGTATATAGTCCGGTGCATGGGCACGTTGTATGTTGTGGGGACACCAATCGGGAATCTGGAGGACTTGACGCTGCGGGCGGCGCGGGTGCTGGGTGAAGTTTCGATGGTGGCAGCCGAGGATACGCGAGTGTCAAGGAGACTGCTGAATCACCTGGGGGTCCGGGTTCCTTGCGTGAGCTGCAACGAGCATAACTGGCGGCAACGGCTTCCTGCACTGGTACGGGCGCTGGAGGCGGGTGACGTGGCCCTGGTTACGGACGCTGGGATGCCTGGGGTCAGCGACCCGGGAGCGGGAATTGTCCAGGCCGTGGTGGAAAAGGGATTCGGCGTCGAGGTAATCCCTGGTCCCTCGGCGGTTACCACCGCCCTGGCTGTGTCCGGCATGCCGGCAGACTCCTTCCTCTTCCTGGGGTTCCTGCCACGCCGGGGCAGAGAGCGACGGGACCGGCTGGCCGCGGTCGCCACTGTTGCCGACACGCTGGTACTGTTCGAGTCTCCCCACCGCCTGCCGGCGACCTTGGCCGATTTGCTGGATGCGCTGGGGGACCGGCGGGTTGCGGTATGCCGGGAGTTGACCAAGCTGCACGAGGAGGTGTGGCGGGGACTCGTTTCCCAGGCCATTGACTATTTTGAAGCTCCAAGGGGGGAGTTTGTGCTGGTGTTGGCCGGGGCAGGTGTTTCCGAGGGGGGCGGCGCGGAGGAAAAGAGAGAGTTGGCGCGGGAGCAACTGGTCGTCCTGCGACAATCGGGGGCCAGGGCACGGGAAGCGGTGGCGGAGGTGGTGACGGCTACAGGGCTGCCCCGCAGCGAGGTGTACCGAATGTGGGTGGAGACTGGGGAAGATCGGCAGGGAGACGAGGACTAGAGACGGGCTTCTGGCGCTCGTGCAAACGTAAAATTACGCGCCTGCTCCAAACGATCCCGGCCATGCGGCTGGGGCTTCTTCTCGCGTGGCACTGTGGGGGCTAACCCTGGAGCAAGTCCTCCAGCCCGGCCCGACCCAGCCCGGTTTGCCTGGGCCCCAGAATTTGGGCCAATGTACCGGTGGCCAAGGGCTGTTGCTTGGGGGAAATGACGGTGCGCCTGGGGCGTGGTTCGCCCGCGTATTGGCGTGCCATCACGACTCCGTGTCGGGACCGGCGCACGATGGTCCAGCCGTTCCGTTGGAGCAGGTCGATGAGTTCCCTGCCGGTGATCGTCAAGCTAGGCGGTGCCGGTGCCTATGAGGGCCAGGGCGTCAACGTGCCTTTGTTCGTTAAGGCCAGTGGGGGCGCGAACCTCCACTCCCTGCTCACTCAAGCAGTCGAGGAGGTCGCCTGCTTCGGCCAGGACATCCAGGTACACCAGCAGCATGTCCGACATTTCCTCTCTGGCCGCCTCCGGACTATCAGTGGTGGTGGAGACACCCAGAGCCGGGCAGACGCCCACCCAGGCACCTTCCTCCTGGCCATAATCCACGGTCAATTCAAAGACTAAGGGCTGGCTACCGGCATTGTGGGCCAGGAACGCCATCCGTTCACTGGTGCTGTCGAGCATGCGTTGCGCCTCCCTTCAATGCAGCCGTCATTTTCAGTACAGGAAAACTGGGGGACTTGACCATTTTAGTGTCTTACGAAAGAGCCGCTACTGGTGACCCTCTAGATACAGACCATATCCTACCAGAACCCCCGCAAGATTGACTACCAGGGCGTGTCGCAGGGCAATCGCGTTTTGATTTCGCTGACCACTCAATCAGGAAATCAATGTCGGCCTGAACTTGCAGAAGGGCCTAAAATCCTTCCCCAAGGCTCGGTTGCGGGTCCGAAGGTTGGTTTGTGGGAGAGAGTTTAGATTCTTCACTCCGTTCAGAATGACAGTTTTTGCCGTTCTGAACGGCAAGTGGTTAAAGCGCGATTGCCTTGGGAGGGCGAATGAGCAACCACGGCGCGGCAATGGCCTGTGGTAAACTGGCCTTTTCCTGCGGGGGAAGTAACGGCCGGAGCATTTCGCCCCGCCAAAGCAGTATTTTCCTCATATTCGCGAGCAACACCTTGGGTCTGGCAAGCCAAATCATTACCGCTCCCCGGCGGGCCCGGGGCGTCTTCTATGGCTGGTGGCTGGTGGTCCTCAGCGGGTTCACCATGACCATTGCCACTGTCCCTCTCTATCACGCCATGGCCGTCTGGTCGGTGGCGCTGGAAAGCCAGTTCGGGTGGAGCCGGGGTCAAATAGGACTGGCCCTTACGTTCACCCGCATTGAGGGCGGGTTCATGGGACCGCTGGAAGATTATTTGACCGACCGCCTTGGCGCCCGCCGCATGATATTGATCGGCCTGCTGATCCTGGGGGTTGGGTTCCTCATTTTTGCCGGTGTCCAGAACCTTTGGATGTTCTACGTGGCATTCATTGTTATGGCCCTGGGCCAGGGTCTGGGCAGCTGGCTTCCCCTGATGACCACCATAAACAACTGGTTCTCCCGGCGGAGGGCGACGGCTATGGGCTGGTCCAACGTGGGAGGAAGGCTGGGCGCGCTGCTACTGGTGCCGGCCATTGCCTGGGCCATTGACCCGGAACATACGCGGCTGGGCTGGCAGATGACGGCGCTGATCCTGGGGATATTTACGCTGATTATTGCCTTTCCCCTTACCAGGCTTATCCGCAATCGCCCCCAGGACTACGGCCAGCGCCCCGATGGGGATAGGCCCGTTCCGGTAGCTTCGTCAAACCCTGAAGGGGGCGTGGAGACCACCGGCTACAGGACCGAAGGCGCCAGGCGCGCGGCCGCTGCGCCCCGTCGCGCGGCCAACCAGGATGACGGTGACCTGACCGCCGGGCAGGCGCTGAGGACACCGGCTTTCTGGCTGATATCCTTCGGGCACGGCTTTACCTCGATGATAATCCTGGCGATTATGACCCACCTGGGGCTGCTGCTGAAGGATAAGGGGTTCGACGTGCAGACCACCGGCTGGATTGTGGTGGTGTACACGGCGACGGCCATGGTGTTCCAGTTGGTGGGCGGTTACGTGGGCGACCGCTGGCCAAAGAACATCACGCTGTTCATTTTCACCACCATCCAGGCGGCGGCGGTGGTGGAGTTGACGCTGTCCACGAACATCCTGATGTTCTATCTTTTTGCCGTGCTGTTCGGCATTGGCTTCGGGGGGCGCAACCCGTTGACCACCGCCATCCGGGGGGAATACTTTGGCAGGACGTCTTTTGGCCGCATCCTGGGCCTGTCCACGGTGCCGATGAAT
The DNA here is from genome assembly GCA_034422655.1 of Dehalococcoidia bacterium. Classification (GTDB taxonomy): domain Bacteria; phylum Chloroflexota; class Dehalococcoidia; order Lucifugimonadales; family UBA3495; genus Bin22. The sequence goes on along the minus strand of DAOUJN010000024.1, from coordinate 126,523 downwards.
GTTTTGCTGCTGATCGGGTCGCCACTGGCGGGGTATATGAGGGACGTACAGGGCAGCTACGACCCGGCCTTCCTGCTGCTGGCGGGCTTCAACTTCCTGGGTGGAGTGTTGTTCCTTTTCGCACGAAAGCCGAGGGTGAGAGTAGATTCAAACATGGATTAACAGGATTGACAGGATTTTTGGTGGTTCCTGGGCAATGTTCATTGCCCAGGAAGCCGATTATCCTGTGTATCCTGTTAATCCATGTCTTGGGGGTTACTTCGCGTTCGTGAATCTCGATGTTGGAAATCTGGAGCCGTTCCGAGGGGGCTGAGCGTTCGCCGCCGGCGCCGGGACCTACGGGGGAGTTGGCCAGGGTATCGAGGATGTCCTCTCCCTCCACCAGCATGCCGAAGATGGTGTAGTTGGGGGGAAGGCCGACGTTTGCGCCGTGGACGATGAAGAACTGGCTGCCGTTGGTGTTGGGGCCGGCGTTGGCCATGGCCAGAGTGCCCTTAACGTAGGGACGGGTGACGGTTTCGTCCTGGAAGCGGTAGCCGGGGCCGCCACGGCCGGTGCCTTCGGGACAACCGCCCTGGATCATGAAGTCCTTGATGACCCGGTGGAAGGAGCCGTCCTCGTAGAAGCCCTCGCGGGCCAGGAAGACGAAGTTGTTGACGGTTCGCGGCGCTTCGTCGGCGAAAAGCTGGACCAGCATGTCGCCTTGACCGGTGCGGATGGAGGCAAAGTAGAGCTTGGTGGGGTCGAGTACCAGGGACGGCGCGCTGGCGTATCGCTTGGGGGGCATGATTCCTCCTAGGTTGTTGGTGGGAACGGTGCACTAGTTTACCACAGGGGCGGAGCCGGTTGCCGGGGATTGTATTTGGCAGCGGGGCAGGACGCAGCACGACAAAACGCAGGGGCGGGTTACAAACCCGCCCCTACAGCTATCCCGGGGTTTCCTTTGGTTGATGGCCTAGCCCCGGTTGTGGGTCTTGGTTTCGGCCCAGGCCACGATTTTGGGCATAGCGGCGTTGACGTCCCGCTGGTCCACGGAGCGCGCAACCTCGTCGGCCTTGCAGCGGATCAGCATAATGGGCAGCCGGTTCTGGATTTTGTCCAGGGTCCAGGACAGGGGGTCGCCCTCGGCGGTGAAGTCCAGTTCCAGGCGGTCGTTCTGGTCAACAGGCTTGTTGCGGTAGTGGTAGTGGGGATTCATACGGAAGCAGTCAAAGCGGAGCAACTCCTTGTCGTTGCCCTCGATCTCGTTGCCGTAGACGTGGATGCAGATACCCTCGTCGTTCATGGCCCCCACATTGGTGCGGTACTCCAGGCCAAAGGTTACGGCGCCGGCCGAAACCAGTTCCTCCGAACCGCCGGTTGTGCCTCCCATCTGCGCGTGCATTACCTCTTGTGTCATGGCTCCATCCCTCCTGCTTTCGTTGATTTGTTGGGGAATGCCATCCATTGGAACAACTTATCCTGATTATACTATCAGTTTTCGCCGGCGCAAGGGGAATGGGCTGATAAGGGTAACAGTTTGTTAAGGAGCGATGGCCCGGTGCCCCGTAAACTGCCCTACCCTGCGCGAGCCTGTTGCTGTTATAATGGGGAACAGGCCGAGCGGGCGTAACTCAGTGGTAGAGTGTTTGCTTCCCAAGCAAAAAGTCGTGGGTTCGAATCCCATCGCCCGCTCCAGGGTATATTCCAACAGTCAGGGCAGGCACGGCGCCTGCCCTTTTGCTTTTCCGGCCTTTTTGGGATTGGATGACAAGCCCTGTCCCAGCAGTTACCATTGCAGGTGGTGTTGGGGTGGACGTGGCGCGACATTTGCTGCCGCGCATGCCCAAATCGCATTCGGATGCTGGGGCAGGGGACAATTATTCGGTGGATAAATCAGACCCGGACAAGAACATTTTCCACGATGGCGACATGGCGTTGCTGCAGGACCGCAAGGCCCGTCGCTATCTGACGACCCTGGCCGAGGGACAGGTCTTTCACTGCCACCTGGGCCGGTTGGCCCATGACGGCCTCATCGGGCAGAGCGTGGGTGGCTGGTACCGCACCGACCGGGGCCACACGCTGCTGGCAGTGCGGCCCACCCTGGGCGAGTTTGTGCGGCAGATGCCACGCGGTCCCCAGGTAATCTACTCCAAGGACCTGGGCAACATCGTAGCCTTTGCCGATATTTTCCCGGGGGCCACGGTGGTGGAGTCGGGCCTGGGTTCGGGAGCTTTGACCGCCGCCCTGCTGCGGGCGGTGGGTGAGCGCGGGCGGGTGATTACATACGAGATAGAGGAGGCGGTGGTGCCCCGGGCCATGGGCAACATCCAGCGGGTAATTCCCAGCCCGTCTAACCTGACCGTTACCATCGGCGACGTTTACCAGGGCATAGCGGAGCGGCAGGTGGACCGGGTGGTGCTGGACGTGCCGGAGCCATGGCAGGCGGCGCCAGGGGCGGCCGAGGCCCTGGTCATGGGCGGAATCATGATCAGTTTTGTGCCCACGGTTCTGCAGGTCCACCAACTGGTGGGGGCGCTGGAGGCAGACGGGCGGTTCCAGATGATCGAGACGGTGGAAACACTACTGCGGCCCTGGCACGTTACGGAGCGGAGCGTGCGCCCGGCCCATCGCATGGTGGCCCACAGCGGGTTCCTGACCACGGCGGTGCGGTGCCTGCCGAGGGTAATCGGCACGGTCAACAACCCGGCGCCGCCCTTGAATTCAGACACCGATGGACAGGATAGACAGGACTAGAAGGGAGCATTGCCATGGACGTAATGGAGCGAGACCATACGCTGGAGTTTCTCAATCAGCACGTCAGGACGGACATGCTGATGAAGCACCTGTTTACCGTGGAGGCGGCCATGCGGGGCTATGCCCGCAAGTATGGCGAGGACGAGGAGCGGTGGGCAATAGCGGGGCTGCTGCATGACTTTGACTGGGAAATCTGTCCCACGCCGGAGTCGCACCCCACCTACGGGGCCGAAATTCTACGGGAGCACGGCTATCCCGAAGACATAATCCGGGCTGTGCTGACCCACGGCGAACACACGGGCATACCCCGGGAATCCCTGATGGAGCACACGCTGTTCGCGGTGGACGAACTCTCCGGGTTCATCCGCGCCGTAACCCTGGTGCGGCCCAGCAAGAGCCTGGACGACGTGACGCCCAGGTCGGTGCATCGCAAGCTGCGGGACAAGAACTTCGCCAAAGACGTCAACCGGGACGACATCCACAAGGGGGCGGAGGAACTGGGGGTGGACCTGGACGATCACATCAGCTTCATAGTGGAAAGCATGAAGCCCATCGCGGAGCGGATTGACCTGACCACGGGTTGATAGGTTGCCGGCTGGAGAGCCGTTGGGTGGAAGGGACGGCGACCCGGGAAGTCCACGCCGTATATCTGCGTGGTCAGTTTTCCAGGTCGCCTTTCGTTGGGGCCAACGGTGGCCGCCGCGCAGTTGCCCTACACCGCGGAGAGAAAAGCCCACTGGATGACGAGAAGAATGAGCCAGGGAATGAAGCCGATGACGCCGGCGATGGCGACTACGAGTATGGCCCGGCCCGTGCCCTCGAAGTCCATTGCCTGCCGGACACCCATGATGGCAGCGGCCAGGGTCCAGAAGAAAGCGACTATCGAAATCAGCCAGCCTATTCCGGGCACCCACGAGAAGATGGCCAGCACGCCGGGAGTGTAGGCGAAGCCCAAGACCCGGCCCATTTCCGACCAACTGATTTGCGTATTGCTGGTCCGCAGCAGGCTGCCGCCCACCATAAATATAACGGTTACCCACAAGGCCCAGCGGACAATGCCGAAGGCCAGGCCAAAGCACAGCCCCAGGATGATGCCCAGGGCCGATGCTCCTGACATAATGTCCGAGACCAGCCCGCCGATGGCGCCGCATACAGTTACCAGGATCACGACGCCCAGGGCCTGGCCCAATGCCGTCTGGTCGGCCTCGATTTCCTCGTACGTCTGGGCGTTGAACAGGGCCGCGCCAATCATTCGCTGAATCATCGCTCCACCTCACCAAAATGAGATTATGGGAACCTACCGCAGTATTATACCCGCTTATATTTGCAATTTGCGCTTGGCGGTATGCAGGATTCCGCGACATTTGCCCTAACCTTCCTGTGAGGCAATGGCTGTCCCATTGGAACCTAAGCGGGGGCAAGGCACTGGGGGAGAGGGCAACAACCGGTTGGTGAGAGCCTGGCGGCGGGGGCAGGTTCAGGTATCCCCAAAGGGGCCGGCCATCAGGTCGTTAAAGACGTACTGCTGGACTACCGGCAGGGGCCAGCCCTGGGGCAGAGAAATGTGCTGCGGCGAAAGCAGGGGCAGGGAAATGTCCCGCGCCAAGCCCGGCGCTTCCGACCCCGGAGCGAACCCCCACAGTACCGGCAATCCCGCGGCGCCGGGGGGCAGGCCCTTGCCCTGCGCCAGGACTTTGAAATCTCCCAAGCCATCGGGACGGGTCAAGGCCGATAGGCCTGCCCGGTTAGCTGCGGCCTGGTCAGGGGGCAGGGGAGAAGACGTGATCCGCCGTCGCAGGATGTCATGTCCCAGGTAGCGCAGGAACTGGGCCTGGGTGGTGTAGCCCAGGGGGTCGAGGCCGGCGCGCCGGCCGGCGTTGACCAGGGAGGTAAAGTCCACCTGGGCGGTTATGTCCTGGCGGCCCACGTGCCGGAAGGGAGCGTCCGTCTGGGTGTGACGGTAGTAGGTAACCAGGGAGCCCCGGGGGCGGGTTTCAAAGGAATACAGGTCCTCCGCCGTCCGGCCGTAGTCGATGGTCAGGACGAAGCCGGCTTCCAGGGCGGCGGCGACGGACTGCGTCCACGGGTCCAGGCCCAGGTTAATCTCGGCGGTCTGACCTTCGGCCAGTTGGATGCCCAGTTCTGCCAGCCGGGCCTCCAGGGCGGTCGTTGAGGGGTTCCCGATGCGCTCAACCAGCCATTCCTCACCGGTAGGGCCGCCCAACTCCAGGCCGACTCTTACCTCCCGCAGCCGACCCTGCTCAAGCCTTACCTGGTGGACCGGAAAGGCGTCCAGCAATTCGTTGGAAATGATACAGCCCCGCAGGCCGCGCAGGGGAATCCCGTCCGTTGCCAGCAGGGCGGCACCGGGCGGGACCGGCGGGGCGGCATGATGGTGGCGGTCTAGACAAAGGTAGCGCATGGAGGCGGCGAAACCATCGGGCAGAGACGGCGCGGCCTGGAGAATGTCGCGGCAAAGCTGGCCGTTGCCGGAGCCCAGTTCAACTACGTGGAAGGGGTTGGGACAGTCCAGCAGCAGCCAGAACTGGTAAAGCTGCACGGCCAGCAGGGCGCCAAACGCGGGATGGGCCATGGGCGAGGTGTAGTAGTCGCCCTCGGGGCCGAAGGGTCCATCTTGCTGGCCGGCGGGGGTGGAGTAGTAGCCACCGAGGGGCCAGTACAGGGCCAGCTCCATGAACTCGGCAAAGGGCATGGGGCCGCTTTGGCTGATACGGCGTCGGATTTCGGCTTCGGCGGGTGTCACAGGCACATCCACGAAAGGGGCGAGAAGAATTACGAGGGGATTATAGATTATGGGGGAACCTTCGCGGGTATTCGCGCCCCGGGGAGATTGAGGGACAGTTCCGAGGGGGCGTTCCTGCGGTTCCTAGTCGGGCGTGAGGGGTATGGTGCAGCGGAAGCCCTGGAGCATCAGGGAGGCAGGGGATGCGGCAAACCGGCCTGGCTGATCCGGGGCGGGTTCAACCGATGCCCTGGCCGGGGCGCTGGCGCAGTCCAAGTCCAATACCGGCTCCGACTGGGCGGCCGGCACGGCGGCAATGGCCTGGTACAAGCGGAACTCGGAAATGGAGTTACCGGCCAGGCCCATGACGGCCACCAGGGCCAGGACCATCAGCAGGCGAAGCGCGCCCCTGGCCCATGGTAAGTTAATCCAGTTCTGGCGGAAATTTGCTTTGTAATCTTGCATGGTACGGTAAATGGGTGACGAATTGCGCTGATGAGTTACGTTATGCTCATTATATCGGAGCTTATTGGTAGTGGCAATACATAGTATTGCAACTATTGCGTTCTAATTGTGACTCCAGAGAAGCGAGGAAACTGTCCCTGGTTTGGCCCGTGGCCTGGCCGGTGTTCACCCTCTTCTCTGTAAGCCGTCTGTTATAATCGGGGGCCAGCGTGACAAATCTGCCCGGCCCTTGTTGGGGCCGGAAGCTAAGGGGGAATCCTGAATGGACCTGGAACTTAAGGGCAAGGTAGCAATTATCGGCGGCGCCAGCGCCGGCCTGGGCCGGGCGTGCGCCGACGTGCTGGCGGAGGAAGGGGCCCGGATTACCATTTGCAGCCGGACTGCCGCCAACCTGGAGCGGGCGGCGGCGGAGATACGGGATACCACCGGCGCCGAGGTGCTGCCCATCGCCGCCGACCTGGAGAGCTACGACAACATCAAGGGCCTGGTGGCCCAGACCGTCAGCCACTACGGCCAGCTGGACATCATGGTCAACAATTCCGGCGGGCCGCCCCTGGCGCGGTCGGAAACGGCCACCGAAGAGCAGTGGGAGACGGCGGTGCAGCGGTCCCTGTACTTCTTCTCCCGAATGTCGCGGGAGGCCATACCGCACCTGAAAGCGCAGGGCGGCGGGCGCATCGTCAACATCCTGGCCAGCACGGTGTACCAGCCCATCCCCAACCTGGCCCTGTCCGGGGCCACACGCATGGGCGTGGTGGCCTACATGAAGAGCCTGGCCGACGAGGTGGGACGGGACGGCATCCTGGTCAACAACATCGCCCCGGGTTCCATCCTCAGCGAACGGATGCTCTCCAACGTGACCAGCCGTGCCCAGGAACTGGGAATATCGGTGGAAGAGGGCCTGGCTGAACGCGCCAAGGAGACGGCGGTGGGGCGCATCGGCGAACCGCGGGAACTGGCCTACCTGGCGGCGTTCCTGGCATCGGGCAAGTCCACGTACATCACCGGCACGACGATATTGGTTGATGGGGGGTTGGTGAGGTCGGTGATTTAGGCCCCAATCCGACTTGCGAAGCTTTGAGTTGATGTCATTTCAAGGGTAGGGGCGGGTTTCAAACCCGCCCCTACGGAAATCCCGGGCACGTCAATTTACCCGTTTCAAGGGCGATTGCCGCCCTGAATCGGGGTGCAGTTAACGAAATCCTATACCTTGACCGGACGCATTTCTAGAATATGAGACCAAACCTCACCCCGCCGGAGGAACCCGTCGACGCTGGGGGCTACAACCGGCGGGGCAACCAGTACAGCCGCAACGGGGCCTACGAGCAGGCGATAGCCGACTACACCAGGGCCCTGGAACTGGACGAGAGCCTGGCCGACGCCTGGTTCAACCGGGGCTGTTCCTACTACGAACTGGGGATGTATGAGGCGTCTATTGAAGACCTGACCCGGGCCATTGAAATTGACCCGGAGGACGACAACTTCTATGGTCGCCGGTCCCTGGCCTATCTGTTCAGCGACCGCCTGGAAGAAGCGGCAGCGGACCAGGACTTGTGCGATGAGATACGGAACCGGGCGTAGATTTTCCACGAATGGACACGAATGTTCACTAATATGAAGCGCATTTCAATAGTCAATTCGTGAGCATTCGTATCTATTCGTGGATAGAAAAAATCCTCCCGCCGGGTTGACTCCGGCAGGAGGACTTTCGCTTTAAGAGGGAAGGGCCTACCCTGTGGCCGGCTTGAAATAAGGCACCGTTATCTGGTCATTCGCCCTTACGAAGGTAACCTCTACGGGCATGCCTATGGTTACTTCGCGGGGGTTGCAGTCGACGATGTTGGTGAACATTTTTACGCCCTCTTCCAGTTCCACTACCGCTAGCACGTAGGGGACGTCTTCGGCGAAGCCGGGGGTGCGGTTCTGGTAGGTTACGGTGTAGGTCCAGACCGTTCCCTTGCCGCTGGCCTGCACCCAGCGGATGCTGTCGTCGGACCAGCAGTTGGCGCAGATGCCGCGGGGGTAGAACTGGTACTCCCCGCACCTTTCGCACCTCTGGATCAGCAGTTCGCCCCGGCGGCAGGACGCCCAATAGGGCCGGGTCTCGCCTACCACGGTGGGCAGTGGCTTGTTCCATTCTTGCCTGGTTGTCGTCATTATTAGTCCCTCCCCAAGATGGCGGTGCCGCCGCTGTGTCGCGCGCCCAGGGAACCGCCGGTGCCGTGGCACAGGGCGACCTGGCAGTTGGGCACCTGGCGCGGGGTGCCCTCGAACTGGTGGCGTAACTGGCGGGTGGCTTCCAGCAGCAGGAAGATGCCCCGCATGCCCGGGTGGTTGGACGAGAGGCCGCCGCCGTCGGTGTTGATGGGGAACTTGTCCGTCCGCTCCGAGTCCACCTGCAGGCGGCCGCCGGAGACGAACTGACCGCCCTCGCCCTTCTCGCAGAAACCCAGGTCTTCCAGGGTCTCCACCACCGTGATGGTGAAGGAGTCGTAGACCATGGCCATGTCGATGTCCTTGTGGGTTACGCCGGCCATGGCGAAGGCGGGTTCGTGGCTCTGCTTGGCGGCGATGTACATCAGGTCGCGCTTGCCGGCCCCCTGGTGGGCGATGGCCTCGCCCACGCCCAGGACCCAGACGGGAGTGTGGCGGCAGTTGCGGGCCACTTCCGGCGAGGCCACCACCACCGCGCCGCCGCCGTCGGTAATGACACAGCAGTCGGGCAGGTGCAGGGGCGACGAAATCATGCGGGAGTTGACGATGTCCTCGACGCTGATGGGGTCGCGGAATAAGGCCTCGGGATTCATGGAGGCGTGTTTGCGCATGGCCACGGCCACCTCGGCCAACTGCTCGGAGGTGGTGCCGTAGAGGTGCATGTGCCGCTGGGCGATCATGGCGTAGAGGCCCACGGTGGTAAGGCCGTAGAGTTCCTCAAAGCTGTCGGGTGACGGGTCGAGACGGGGGTGGCCGTAGCGGCCCACGCCGCCGGTGCCCACGGAGACGCCGCCGGAACGGGCCAGGCTGCTGTAGGTGATGACGGCGACGTCGATGCGCCCGGCCGCGATGGCGGTGAGGGCGTGGGACAGGTGGAACTCGAAGGACCCGCCGCCCACCGTGGTGTTGTCCACGTATTTGGGGTACAGGTTCAGGTAGTCGGCCAGGTTCATTCCGCTGTTGCGGATGCTGCTGGATGCGGTGAACAGGCCGTCCACGTCCTGCTTGGACAGGCCGGCGTCGGCCAGGGCCTTGATGACGCTCTCTCCCTGGATTTGAAGCTCGCTCTTGTCCGGCGCGTAGCGGGTGACGTGCTCGTGAATGCCCACGATGGCCGCGCCATGCTTAAGGTCAACCATAGGCGTAAAGCCTCCCTGTTGTACGGGTGTGCGAAGGTGGGGCCATTATGCCATAGACGGCGGGGTGGGGGTAGCGGGGTAGGGAGAGGGCAAGAAACCTTATGATGCCAAGGCAGGGACTGATATCGAATGCTTTTTCACAACAACCCCAATCGGTGCAGGTCGGCCTCCGTCCACTCTGCTTGAAGTTCCATAATATCTCGTAGTGTAGCTCTGCGGAATGTTTGGCCCGGTCGGTGGAAGGGAACTGTGACTTTGCGTCCATCGGGGTGCTCATAACGACGATGGCTTCCGCGCTGACGGACGAGGGAAAATCCATCTCTGTGAAGGGCTTGAATCAGTCTTCTGGCGGTAAGTGTTCGGAGGATGCTAAAGTCTATTTCCATTACACGCTAACCGAGACCAAGCTATCCTCCGAAACTGTCATAAACTCGGTTTCAACTATGGGTTTCCCCTCTTCCTGCATTTCTTCAATTATCATCTCCAGGACTTCCTGGATATTCTTCATGGCCTCTTCCCTCGTCTTGCCCCAGGTCGAGGCGCCGATCTTCCGCCAGGGACCGTAAAAGACGTGCCAGCCATCTTCGTCTGGCTCCAGTTCCACCTTGAACACATAACTCTTCATGGCTTCCACCGCCGACCATTTGCTGCTTTTTTCAACAATTCGTGATTAGTCGCTGCTTTCACTGAAATCTTGCCTAACCGTTTGCGGGTCAATCACCTTGCTGGCATCCGGAATCTTAAGGGCCACCACCCGGCCGGCATCGTCAAGATCGGCGACCACGTCAGGGAGAATCTCCGCAGATTCTTTCACTTTCTCTGATGCTAATACGATTGAAAGGACGTCTGATTTAGCATCGTAGTTAATGTGTACCATTCTATCACCCACTCTTCCCCAGCAACGCCTCCGGAACGCCGGCCAGCAGCGCTTCTACCCTGGGGAGGGCTTCCTGGTGGGAGAGGTTGAGGTGTAGGGGGGTTATGGAGATGCGGTTGTTCTTGGTGGCGTTCATGTCGGTGCCTTCGCCGTTGTCGGCCATTACCGGGCGGTTGCGGGCGATCCAGTACCGCTTCTGGTGGCCGGTGCCCTCCTCTCTTACGGACTCGCCGTAGGACCGGCCGCCGGGGCGGGTAATTTCCAGGCCGGTTATCTGGTCGGGGGCCAGGCTGGGCACGTTGACGTTGAGCAGGAAGGGGTCGCGGTCGCTGTCCTGCACCAGCTTGTGTGCCATGAGGCGCAGGAGGGAGGCGGCGCCATCGAAGCGGGGATTTTGGACCGATCCCACCGATATGGCAATGGTGGGGTAGCCGCGAAAGTAGCCCTGGAAGGCCGCGCCCACCGTGCCGGAGACCATGACGTCCCAGCCCAGGTTGGAGCCTCGGTTGATGCCGGAGACGACCAGGTCCACCGGACCCACCAGCTTTTCCAGGGCCAGGATGCAGCTGTCCCCTGGCGTGCCCTCCACCGAAAAGGCGGTAACCCGGTGGCGTATTTCCGCCTGGGGTTCGTCTGGAGACGCGGCCTCTTCGTTGGCGGCGGCGCTCAACCGCTCCAGGGCCGGGATTTCCAGGGAGCGGGCCACTACGGGGGCGTGCAGGGTCAGGGACGCGCCCACGCCGCTCTGCTCCCGGTCCGGGGCCACTACGCAGACCTCGCCCACCTGGGACAGGGCCTGGGCCGCCGCCCAGAGGCCGGGGGCGTGGATACCATCGTCGTTGGTAAGCAGTATTTTCAGAGTGGACCGTCCTTCAGTTGGGATTTAAAGCACAGCAGGGAGGACTCGGCTGGATTTAGGCTTCTTCCCCCTCTACCTCCACGCCGCCCAGTCCTTCTTCCTTGAACAGTTGGGCCTTGCGGGCGTAGCTTTCGGCGGTGCGGCGAATCATGGCGTGGTGGCGTTCGTTGGTGGGGGCTTCGCGGGCGGAAGCCGGGACGCCCAGGACAAAGGAGTTGGGGCCGAACTCCTGGCGTTCCAACACCACCGAGCCGCTGGCGATGACCGAGTGTTCGCCCAGGATTACGCCGTCGTTCAGGGTGGCGCCGTTGCCGATGAGACAGTGGGTCTTGATGTGCTTGGCGTGGCTGATTACGCCGTGGCCCAGGGTAACGTAGTCCTCGTAGGTGGCGTCGCTGTCGGCGTGGAGGACGCAGTTGTCCTGGATGTTGACGTGCTCGCCGATGGTAATCTTGATGGTGTCGGCGCGGATGACGGTACCGGGCCACACGCTGGAGTAGGCGCCGATTTCTACATCGCCCACCACGTAGGCTGCCTCGCTGACCCAGGCGGTGGGATGTATCCTGGGGGTCATGCCCCGGTAGCTGCGAATCATTTTCGTCTCCTGTTTATCCACGAATGAACACTAATGTTCACTAATGTATGGCAATAATGCAATAAGAGTGCTTGTCCCTGGACGGGTTCTGAAAGCCGCAAGTGGCCTGGCCTAAGGACAACAAACCCATTAGTGAACATTCGTGTTTATTCGTGGATGATAGTCATGCGCCCCTGGCGGCCAGCCACCTTTCCTTCTGGCGCTGGCGGGTGGCCTCGTCGGTGGGGCGGTAGGTATCGTGAAAGTCCCGCCGGAAGGACTCGAAGCGGCCTTCCCGTATGGCCTGGCGCATGCCCTCCATCAGCCGCAGGATGAAGTGCAGGTTGTGGACGCTGGCCAGGCGCAGGCCGAGCACCTCCCTGGCCTTGAACAGGTGCCACAGGTAGGCGGCGGTGAAGTTTTGGCAGGCGTAGCAGACGCAGTCCTCCTCAAGTGGAGCGTCCTGTTCGGCAAAGCGGCGGTTGGCAATGTTGACCCTTCCCGTGCGGGTGAAGAGAGCGCCATTGCGGGCAACCCGGGTGGGCAGCACGCAGTCAAACATATCCACGCCCTGGGCAACCCCCTCCACCACGTCTTCCGGCGACCCGACGCCCATCAGGTAGCGGGGTTTGTCGCCGGGGAGCAGTTCGGTTACCTGCTGGGTGGTCTCGTACATCTGGGCCTTGGACTCGCCCACGGCCAGGCCGCCAATGGCGTAGCCGGGGAAGGGGATGGAGGCGATGAACTCGGCGGACCGCTGGCGCAGGTCGGGGAAGGTGCCGCCCTGGACTATGCCGAAAAGGGCTTGCCGCTGGGCGTTGGCGGCATAGGTTGGGCCCGGATTGATGTAGTGGGAGTCGTAGCAGACCCGGGCCCAGCGGTGGGTGCGGTCCAGGGCCTGTTCAACCTCTACTCGCTCGGCGCCGTAGGCGATGCACTGGTCCAGGCACATAATGATATCGGCGCCCAGTCCCTGCTGGTTGGCGATGGCCAGTTCCGGGGTGAAGATGTGCTCGCTGCCGTCGATGTGAGACCGGAAACGGATGTGGTCGTCGTCCACCCGCCGGAACGCGCCCATGCTGAAGGCCTGGAAGCCGCCGCTGTCGGTGAGAATGGGACGGGGCCACCGCATGAACTTGTGCAGGCCGCCCAGCTTGTGGACGGTATCTACACCGGGCCGCAGGTAAAGATGGTAGGCATTGCCCAGGACAATCTGCGCTCCCACGTCCATGACTTCATGGGGCGTCAGGGTCTTGATGGTGGCCTGGGTGGCCACGGGCATGAAGATGGGGGTGTCAACGGAGCCGTGGGGCGTGGTGAAGCGGCCGGCCCGGGCAGCGCTGTCGCGGTGCTGGAGTTGGAAGGTGAAGGGTGGTGTGGTCATGACGCCTCGCTGGCAGGTTGGCGGCGGCGCACGGCCTCCATGATCATCAACACCGTTATCACTACGCACATGCACCCGGGTACGCCCAGGAGCACCCAGTCGTCGATGCGGCTCAGGAAGGACAGGCCTTCCGCCGCCTTGCCCAGTTGGCCCATGCCGATGGCCAGGGCGCCGCTGAGGACGGTGATGCCGTACAGTATGCGGATGCGGCCCGGGTCCACAAAGCGGGTGGCGGTGGCCCCAATCTGGGAGCCTACCGAGGCCGCTGCCAGGATGATCAGGGCCATGAGGGGGTCAACGTGGTTGTCAAGGGCATAGAGCAAGGTGCCCCAGGAACCGGTGATGATAACCTGGAACAAGTCGGTGCCGATGGCGACGGTGGTGGGAATGCCCACGACGTACACCAGCACCGGCATCAGGATGAATCCGCCGCCGGCCCCCAGCAGGCCGGCGAAGAAGCCTATGCCGAAGCCCACCAGGATGGGCACGAACACGGAAATGCGCTCGATGCCTGAGACGTTCAGGGCGATATAGGTGGAACGGGCAGGCAACCCCGGCAGCTTGATGGAGTGGGGCGGGATTCGCAGGGACTGGACCCGCTGGGTAAGCCCTGCGGTGGAGACCGTTTCGCCGGGGGCGGTGGTCTGGGGGATACGCCGGCGGGTCTTGAAGTAGTCGTAAACCAGGAAGGAGCCCAGCAGCACCAGCACCGCCACGTAGATGTAGGGAATGACGTTGCCCACCTGCCCCGCTTCTTCCAGGGCGCTGTTCAATGACTCGGCGATGAAGACGGCGGGCATGGCGCCCAGCACCATGGGGATGCCCAGCTTGAAGTCCACGTTGCCCAGGCCCCGGTGCTTGAGCATGTTGATGATGGATGAGCCCATAATCAGGGTAAGGCCCGTGCCGATGGCGTAGATTTCGGGGACGCCGAATACGATCAGGCCACCGGTTATCAGGAAGCCGCCGCCCACGCCGAAGAAGCCTCCCAGGGTGCCCACAATGACACCCAGCAGGACCAGGAGGACGGGATTGACCACCACTTCGGCGTTGGGGAAGAGCATGGCGGTACCTAATGCCTCCCGTGGCCGTTATTGTTACCGCGGTTGCCACCGCCAACAGCCATGCCTACGCCCCGCAGCACTACTTCCCAGAACCCGTACAGGGCCAGGCCCGCCACGGCGATGACGGCCATGACCAGCAGGGCCCAGAGAAATGGGGCTTCGGCGCTGAAGGTTTTCAGGAACTGGGTCAGGGATTCGTACATGTGGGACAGTATAGCGGATTTGGTGGGGGAAGTTTTGGGTTTGTTAAAGGGAGGATGTGGCGTCCCGCTCTGATGATTCCAGCAATGAGCGGAGGCGGGGGAGGAGTGAGGGAAGATGAACAGACACGATATCCCAGACCACATCGTCGTCTATTGTATTGTACCCGTGAACCAGGTGATGTCGCGTACCCACCATTTGAGCCCAAGGAATTTCGGGATGCGCATTGGCAAAGGAACGGGGAATGTTTGAGGCGGCTTCACCAATTACGGTGATACACCAAATTGCCGCAAAGTAACGTTGCTGGGAAGAAACAAATCCGAATCGGTCCAGGCCCGCAGAGAAGTCCAGCGCCAACTCCGAAAAGCGAATCATATCTCGAACCAGGGGCTCCCATGGTTGGTATTCTGCCCCAGGGTCAGACATATACGGCTTGGGCCTGGTAATGCAGCTTCCAATGCTCAGGAATGTACTTCTCGGTGATCAGGCCCACCCGGCGTTCCAGCAGGTCTTCAATATAGGACTGGGCGCCAAAGAACGTCCTTACTGTCGCCGGCGCATCGAAGGTTACGAGCACCTCAACACAGCTATCCTCGCTGGGCTGTTCATGCATCGTTGACGCTACCAACGCCAGTGTCCGAACCCCGAACTTCGTCTCCAACTCCGGCTTGTGCTTCTGCAGTTGCGTGAGTACTTCATCCCGGGTTAATTCTCTTTTTGCCATGCCATCACCTGAGACAATCGGATGAACAGGGTTACAGGGATATTATATTGCCAATCCTGTATATCCTGTTCATCCATGTTTGAGCTTAACCTGCGGCACGCTTACGGGTTGGCCGGGGCGCCGGCGATTATCATGGCGCCGAACTCCCGGTCTATGCCACGTGGCCACTCGCGGCCCTCGGCGTCGCTGATGTGGATTACCAGCGAGGGGCCCAGTTCCGCGATTTCCATGCGGATGGTGTCGCCGTCCTGCACCGGGCCGATTTCCTGGTGGTTGACGCCGGTTGCGACCACGTCCCCGGGCTCCAGGGTGGTAACCTTGGAGAACTCTGAGATTAGCTCGCGTATCGGGTGAGCCATGTCGCTGGTCGGGAAGTTGTGCCGGGGCTCGTCGTTATTCCACAGGCGGACTTGCAGGTTCTGCGGGTCGGGGATTTCGTCGGCGGTAACGAGGGCCGGGCCCATGGGGGCGAAGGTGTCCCAGCACTTGCCCAGGAAGAAGCTGTTGCCCAGCGCGCCGGGGATTCCCCGGGCGGACATGTCCAGGAAGTTGGTGTAGCCAAAGACGTAGTCCAGCGCCTCTTCCTGGCTGACGTTGGTGGCCGTCTTGCCGACGACAAAGGCCAGTTCCGGCTCGTGGTGGAAGATGGAGGCGGGGGCCGGCGGCAGGACGCAGGTGTCGCCATTGCCGATGATGGCGGTGGGGGACTTCAGGAAGGCGTCCAGCCTGGCGGCCTGGCGCTGGCCGTACTCCAGGTAGTTGACGGCGGCGCAAATCAGCTTGGTGGGTTTGGGCACAGGCGCCCGCAGCCTGACGCTTTCCAGGGCCGCGCCGTTCTGCCCGGCGATGGCAGCCTCGATCTTCGGACGTATGTCGTCCCAGTTGGTGATTACCTCGTCAATGAGATCGTGCGGGCGACGGAAGGTCATCCCGCCCAGCGCGGCCATGGCGTCCACCACGTTGCCGTTCTGAATTACGCCCAGTTGGTAGTCGTTATACAGGACCAGTCTCATAGTCGCCACGCTCCTTGTTTTTCGTCCGGTTGTTGAAGAAGTGCAGTTTGTAAGGGATGCCTTCTGGTAATGGGAATGGTAGCACCAACTACCATGCCGGTCTATGGCTCACTCTATGCCCGTTCAAGTGACTACCCTTGTCTACAGCGAAATATGCTCCCTGGCAGCCAATGCTAGAATAGGTGGCAGAGAAAGAGAACCCGTAAGGAGAAGGTTTATGGAACGCCATATTCCCAGCAGGGACGAGGTGCTGGCCTACCTGAAGGAGGACCGCAACTGGGGACGTTGGGGCGAAGACGACCAGATGGGGGCCATGAACATGGTCACCCCGGAAAAACGAGTGGCCGCCGCACGGCTGGTGCGGTCGGGCCGCGCCGTGTCCTTGAGCCGCGTTTATCCCAAGACCCCGGCGGCCAATAATCCCAATCCCGCCCAACATTTTATGCGCCGCAATCCAAGGGAACCGGGCGGCGGGTCGGCGGTGGACTACTACGGCGTTTCCTACCACGGGCAGGCCAACACCCATCTGGACGCCCTGTGCCACGTGTGGGACGAGAACGGCATGTGGAACGGGCGGCGACCGGAGGACGTCATAACCTACGATGGCGCCACCTGGGGTTCAGTTGAACACTGGAAGGAAGGGATCATCACGCGGGGAGTGCTGCTTGATGTACCCAGGTTTCGCGGTGAACCCTTCGTAACCTGGGACAAGCCCATTCACGGCTGGGAACTGGAAGATGTTGCCAGGGCGGAAGGCATCACCCTGGAGCCCGGGGATGCGCTGGTGGTGTATGGCGGACGCGGAAAGTGGGACGAGGTCAACCCCATCTGGGGTGGAGACCCAGCCGGACGGGCCGGGCTCCACGCTTCGTGCCTCAAGTTCCTCAGGGAGTCGGACTGCTGCCTGCTGGTGTGGGACATGATGGACTTCATGCCCAACGGCTACGACCTTCCCTGGAGTGTCCACGGGGCCATCTTCGCCTATGGCATCGGGCTGCTGGACAACGCCCTGCTGGAGCCCCTGGCCGAGGCCTGCGCCGAAGAGGACCGCTACGAGTTCATGCTGACGGTCAACCCCCTGCGCGTGGTGGGCGGCACCGGCTCGCCGGTAAACCCTGTTGCCCTATTCTAGCCGTTGGGGTGGACTTGTACCGTCGGCGGTAAACCGGCCAGGCCTGTTACATTCCCTCCTACTCTTCCCGTAGCAGGGCGTATAGCAGGGTGTCCCACCAGCGGCTTTTGAAATGCTGGTTGCGGCGCAGCCGGCCCTCTTGCCGGAATCCCAGCCGCTCCAGCACCCAGGCCGAAGCGGTATTTTCGGCGATGCACCATGATGAAATGCGGCGCAGGGCCAGTTCCCGGAACCCGTAGTCAACCAAAGCGCGGGCCGCCTCGGTGGCGTAACCCTGCCCCCAATATTGGGGGTCCAGTTCGTAGCCCAGTTCCGCCTCCCAGTCGTTACCCTGTTTGCGGCGAAGGCCGCAGTTGCCGATGAGCGAACCGTTATCCTTAAGGGCAATGGCCAATTGGAACTTGCGCCGGGGTTCCTCCCGCTGCCATTCCAGGAACAAGCCGACAAATGCTTGAACGTCGTCAGCAGTGCGTTCGTACCAGGCGTAGTAACGCAGGTAGCGCGGGTCCCGCTGGTAGGCCAGCACGGCTTCCTGGTCATCCCTAACGAACTCCCGCAGCACGAGCCGACCAGTATCCAGACGCAATGGATCACCCAAATCCTGGCGGGTCACGGAGTTACCTCGAATTCGACCTGGGCGACCTTGCGGCCTTCGTGATGCACGTAGACCCAGTGGCGGCCAGGCGCCCAGGACCGGTCGGCGCCGGGGCCAATGGACAGCCACTGGACGCCGCCCGAGTATTTTCGGTCGGCTTCGATGGTCAGGGTGTTGCGCCGGTAGGGAAAGCCGTCCTCGTAATATTCCACGACCTCAAAAGTCAGCTCTGTGGGCGGGCCGGAGTAGTCGTGGGAGTATTCCAGGGTCAGCCAGGCCCAGTCCCCGGCGTTGGCAGCGGAAAAGACCTTCACGGGAGCGCCGACTTCCTCCGGGGAGACATAGGCGCGGTTCACCCAGCCGGCGACTTCGGGCAATTCCGCCACGACGGGGCGGCTGTCCGGCCCGTACCTCTGTTCGGGACCGTAACCGGAGTACCAGCGTTCAATCACGTCGGCCGCGAGTTGCTCCCCGTTGGGGCCGGTCTCGCCGGCAAAGGCCTGCCTCACCGCCGTAATACCGGGCACAGCGCCGCCGTTGAAGTCGGACTCGGTGATGGCGGCGTGGAGACGGCGGAAACCGCGCAGGAAGGAGTCTTCTCCCAGGGTGCGGTACAGGTCCAGAAACAGCCTTTCTCCCAGGGCGTAGTGGCAGACGTAGCCGGCGGCGTCCCGGGTGTAGTCCTGGGCTGCCAGTTCCCTGATTCCGCTGGCTGAACCGCAGGGGTAGTTGTCAGGTTCCAGCGGTACACCGGTCCGGGCCTGCTCCGAGAGGGAAGCCATAAATTCGGCTGCGCCCTCATCCAGCCAGATTTCGCCCCCTTTCCAGTAATAGTGGGCCACCTCGTGGGCAATAATGCTGCCGGCCGCGCCGGACTGGGGGCGATTCCCAGGCAGGTCATACTCGGGAAGAATGGCGGAGTGGGTGCCGAAGTTGATGCCGGTATAGGAACCGGCCACCGCATCTTCGAACAGCAGGGCCACGTACCGTACCGGAAAGGGTTCGCCCATCAGGTCTTCGGCGGACCGGACGGCGTGTTCCAGCAGGTCCATGGTACGGGCCGCGCCGGGGCGGGTGCGGATGATGGCCAGCGTTATCTGTCCGGCCAGGGGCAGCCGGACCTGCCTCTGCTCCACCGAAACTCGGGATGCTTCCAGGACTTCTTCCACCAGGCCGGGATTGGTGCGGTTGATGCCCGACAGGAGGGCGACGATCTGAGCCTCCTCGTCGCTGATGCCGTCGCTAATGCGGGGATGGGCCATAATGCGGCGGAAAGCGCTGATGTCGGTGTAAACCAGGCGGGCAAGGGACTCCATGGCCAGCACGTCGTGGGGTTCCAGGGTCTCCAGGAAAGGCATGGCAATGACCTGGCGGGCCGTGTCGGGATCGAGGGCAAGGATGTTGTCGGTGGCGCTGAGAACCCTGGTCAATTCCTGCGGCGACTCCGCGTTCAGCCACGGCTTGCTGAGCAGGGTCCGTAGCAGGACCCTATCCAGGGTGGCGTAATGAATCAGGGACTGGGCAGCTTCCCGGTCCTCGGCGCGAACACCGTCGCGGATCCAGGGCAGGGCGCGAATCGCCGCGGCGGCCTCGGAGTCGGCCTCCTCCAGCCTGGCGGAGTTCTGCAAGTCTGCGTAACCCGGGGGTGGGGTCAGGCCTGGCGTGGGCCTGGGAGCGGCTACAGATGGAACAGCCCCTGGTACGGCTCTCGTTTCCGGCGTGGCGAGTATAGCGGGGACAGCGGTGGGAGACGGCATCCTTGGCTCGACCGTGATATCGGCCGGCGAAGGTTCGCCCAGGGGACCGGAAGGCGCTGACGACAGGCATTCAGTCGCAATGAACCAGACGGCCAGGATGCCCAGGCCGATGAGCAGATAGGGAATGAGTACCTTCAGCAGCGGGCGCATGGGGACACTATACCCTGAAAAGGTGGAGGAAATCCCCGGTTACTGTGCCTTCGGGTTAGAGTATCTGGGAGAGGAATAGCTGGGCCCGCTCGTTCTTGGGGTTGGTGAAGAATTCGTTGGGGGGAGCTTCCTCGACGATTCTGCCCTCGTCCATCATGATGACCCGGTCCGCCACCTCCCGGGCAAAGCCGATTTCGTGGCTGACCGTCAGCATGGTCATGCCGGTGCTGGCCAGTTCCCGCATTACGTCCAGCACCTCCTTGATCATCTCCGGGTCCAGGGCGGAGGTGGGCTCGTCGAAGAGCATAATCTTGGGCTGCATGGCCAGGGCACGGGCAATGGCCACCCGCTGCTGCTGGCCGCCGGAAAGTTCGGCGGGGAACTTGGCGGCCTGCTCGGGGATGCCCACCCTGGTCAGCAGTTCCATGGCCACCTCTTCGGCCTGGGCCTTGCTCCAGTGGCGGACCCTGGTGGGGGCCAGGGTGATGTTCTGCATAACGGAGAGGTGGGGAAACAGGTTGAAGGACTGGAAGACCATGCCGACCTCGCGGCGGATGGCGTCGATGTTGCGGACGTCGCCGCTGAGTTCGATGCCGTCCACGATGATGTCGCCCCGCTGGTGCTGCTCCAGACGGTTGATGGTGCGGATGAAGGTGGACTTGCCGGAACCGGAGGGCCCCAGGATTACCACCACCTCCCCGGGCTTCACGGTGGTGGACACTCCCTTGAGGGCGTGAAAGTTGCCGTACCACTTGTGAACGTCGCGGCAGATGATAATGTCCTCTTCTTCCTGTTGGGTGTTCATTTCTTCAACTGCCATGGGGGCCTCCTGTGTGTTTTCGAGGGTACGGCTAAATGAATCGTACCGGGCCAAGGCATCGTTGCCAGGTAATGGCGCCGATCTGGAACCGCCCGACGGTTAGCGGCGTCCCACACCCAAATGTTCTTCCACCTTGCCGCTGACGTAGGACATGCCGTAGGTGAATATCCAGAATACGATGGCCAGGAACACAAACAGTTCCCGGGCGTTGGGCAGGAATTCGGGGTTGCTCTGGATGAAGGAACGGCCAATGGCTACCACGTCAAGCATTCCGATGATGTAGACCAGGCTGGTGTCCTTGAACAGGCCGATGAACTGCCCCACGATAGCCGGTATGACGTTGCGGATGGCCTGGGGCAGGGAGATTAGCAACGTAGTCTGCCAGCCGGGCAGGCCCAGGGCCCGGGCCGCCTCCGCCTGGCCGGGATTGAGGGCTTGCAGTCCGCCCCGGATGTTCTCGGCCATGTAGGCCGAACTGAACAGGGTAATGACTACGGCGGCGCGGAACAGGGAGTTCTGCGGCATATCCTCGGGGAAGGCCAGGGGCACCAGGGTCTGCGACATAAAGAGCAGGGTAATCAGGGGCACGCCGCGGAAAACCTCGATGAAGAAAACGCACAGCACCTTTACCACCGGCAGGTTGCTGCGGCGCCCCAATGCCAGGGCGATGCCAATGGGCAGGCTGAGGGTGATGCCGCCCACGGCCAGGATGAGGTTCAGCGACAGTCCGCCCCAGTAAACGACGGAAACGGGCTGCAGGAACGGTATGCCGGGCAGCCCCCGCAGCAGCACCAGGGTAAGTAGGAATATGGCCACGCCCAGCATGACTACCCGTGTAGCCGTACCAAGGGGGGTGTAGCGGGCCAGGGCCCATCCCAGGGGAACGGCCGGCAGGTTCAGCAACAACAGGATGCGCACGTCCAACCCCATGGTTTGCAGGCTGTAGGGCAGGAAGGCGAAGGCCGCCGAAACGCCGGCCACCAGCCAGGCCAGGGTTCGGGCCACCCGGTTGCCCTGCAGGCCCCAGGCGGCGCCCATCAGGACACTGACCATTATCAGGGCCGCCTGGGGCCGCCAGAAGCAGTTCTGGCCGTCGCAGGCCGCCTCGGTGTTGTAGCGGCCCAGCAGGAAGCGGCCGCCCAACTCGGCGATCACCGTCCAGTCGGCAATCAGGAACAGCCACTTCAGCCCAAACCACAGGCCCAGGGCCAGCGCCGCCCCGGACACCAGGGTCAGGCCCGTGTTGAACCAGCTGCTGAACAGGTTGGCATGCAACCAGCCGATAACCCCGACTTCACT
Source organism: Dehalococcoidia bacterium (assembly GCA_034422655.1). Taxonomy (GTDB): domain Bacteria; phylum Chloroflexota; class Dehalococcoidia; order Lucifugimonadales; family UBA3495; genus Bin22. Next base: position 104,777 of record DAOUJN010000024.1, on the reverse strand, counting down.
GCGGGGCGGCAACATGGGTTCCGGAGGGCTGGCAGGTTGGGAAGCCATGGCCTAACCTCCCACAAACCGGATGTGCCGGTTATAGAGGTTGCCAATCAGGGACCAGGTCAGGCTCATGGCCAGGTAAGAGGCCATGATGAGCATGAAAATGGAGACGGCGGGAGCGGTCTGGGTCATGGTTACGGCGATGTTGGTCAGGTCGCTGTAGGCCACGGCGCCGCCCAGGCTGCTGTTCTTGGTCAGGTTCAGGAACTGGCTGATGAGGGGCGGGATAATGACCCGAAGGGCCTGGGGAAAGGTTACGTTGCGCAGGGTGTTCATGGGAGACAGGCCCAGGGCGCGGGCGGCCTCGGTCTGGCCGCGTCCCACCGACTGGATACCGGCCCGCACAATCTCGGCGATGAAGCTGGCGGTGTACATCACCAGGCCGATGAGCAGCACAAGCAGGCCGGCCCGGGCGGTGAACCCGCCGGCAATGTTGCCGAACCGGCCCTGGGGTTCGGGTATGGACACGTAGAAGGGCGCCGAGCCGGAGGCGAAACTCAGTGCCAGCCAGGCCAGGGCGCCGATTACCAGGGCGACCAGGGCGCCGTAAATCAGGGGATAACCGGACTGCCCCGTCTGCTCCTCCAGCCGTGCCCGCCGGCGGTACACCAGCACGCCGGCGATGACGGCCACCACCGCCATTACCATCCAGATGAGGGCGACGGTGTAGTCGTCGGGCTTGGGCCAGGGCATGGAGAAGCCCCGGTTGCTCAGGTAGAAGGCGTCGGCGATGACTATGCTTTCCCGAACTCCGGGAAGCTCAAGGACGATGTAGAACCAGAAGAACAACTGCACCAGCAAGGGGACGTTGCGGAAAAACTCGATGTAGACCATGGCGAGCTTGGCCACAATCCAGTTGGTGGACAGGCGGGATACCCCGATGACGATGCCCAGGGCGGTGGCCAGGACTACACCGACAACGGCTACGATGGCGGTGTTGGTAATTCCCACGAACAGGGCGTAAAGGAAGGTGTCCGAGGACTCGTAGGGCAGGAAGTGTTCGCCGATGGGGGTCTGGTACTCGCGGGAGAGGAAGCTGAACCCGTAGGGTATTTCCCGCTCCTGGATGGCGCCGGCCATGTTGGTGAAGAACCAGACGACCAGGGCCACTACTACGATGCCCGATACTATCTGGGCGGCCCACTGGATGACCTGGACGTGCCGCCAGACCGGTATGCCCTGGTAGCTTAGTATTCGAGAAGCGCTGACCATGTTTACAGGCTAAATCGCAAACGGGGACGAAAGGGGAATTAAGGAGAATGGACTGATTGTAGCGCATTTCCGGGAAGTTTGCCCGCCGACCTGTGATTGACTCAAAAATAACGTTACCGGGGCGGAAGAGATCCGCCCCGGTATTGTTCAGGCCAATATGCCCGCAGGCTGGGAAACCCTAGCGCAGGGGAGCGGCGTAGATTTGGCCGCCCTTGGGGCAGTCCTGGCAGGGGGCGTTGGCCCACAGGGCGTTGCGGCCACCCTCGCGCGGCAGGTTGACGCCGTCGGGACCCAGGTTGCGGTCATAAATCTCGCCGTAGTTACCGACGGCATTGAGCACGTCCTGGGCAGCGGTCTGGGAGAGTCCCAGTTCTTCCTGGCCGAAGGAGCCGCTCAGGCCCAGCAGGCGGTCAACCTTGGTGTTGCCGGTCTCGGCGCTGGGCACGCTGCCCTGGCTGACGCCGTAGGCCTCGCCGTAGATGAGAATGCCCATGACGGTCTTCACGATGTCGAACCACTGCTCGTCACCGTGGGGGACCACCGGGCCGAGGGGTTCCTCGGAGATGGTTTCCGGCAGAATGACGTGGTCGTCGCGGTTGGCCAGGCCGGTGCCCAGCGCGGCCAACTGGGAGCGGTCGTTGGTGAAGGCGTCGCACTGGCCGGCTTCGTAAGCGGCCACCACGGCGTCCGTGTCTTCAAAGGTTGCCGGAGTAATGTTCAATCCGTTCTGGTTGGAGAAGTCCTGGAGGTTCAACTCAGTGGTCGTACCCAGGGTTACGCAGACGCTGGCGCCGGACAGTTCCAGGGCGCTTTCGATACCCAGGTCCTTGCGGACCATGAAGCCCTGGCCGTCGTAGAACATGGTCTGGGCGTAGTTGCCCCAACCGGCATCGCGGGAAGTGGTCCAGGTAACGGTGCGGACGAGCATGTCCACTTCGCCGGACTGGACGGTGGGCCCGCGCTCGGCGGCGGTAATCAGGCGGATTTCGATGGCGCTGGGGTCGCCAAGGACCGCGGCGGCAAGGGCGCGGCACAGGTCGATGTCGAACCCGACGTTGTTACCGGCGGCGTCCAGCCCGCCGTAGCCGGGGACGTCGTCGCGGCTGGCGCAGATGACGTGGCCCCGTTCCTTGACAGTGGCCAGTCGGGTTCCGGCGGCCTCGGCTTCCATTTCTTCTATTTGGGCCTTCAGATCGGCAATTTCAGCGTCCAAAGCAGAGGTATCCGCTTCGCAGCCCGCCAGCACAAACACCATGGCAGTTAGCGCAACAAACAAGAACAGTGTCCTCTTCATAAGCCTGTGGTATCCTCCTTCATTCAGCGACATTATCGGAATCGTGAATACTGTTTGCGGATTCTATCATTGTTTACGTAGCTCAGTCAACAAAACCACAGCGCATTTGAGGGATGTATATATTCTGACATGTCATTTTACTCGGGCCAACCCGCTGTCACCGGCCCTGGCCGCGGTCCAGGTAGTCCTGGGCCGAACCCAGCCCCTCCAGGGCCAGGCCGTAGCCCAGCAGGTCGTGCAGTTCCTGCTTCAGCTTGTGGGTCAACAGCGCGCGGGAGTAGCGGAGCACCAGGCGGGGCTGCCGGGCCAACTGGCGGGCCAGTTCCCAGGCGCGGGGGAGAAGTTCTTCGGCGGGCAGGACTTCGGCCACCAGGCCCAGGTCCAGGGCGCGGCTGGCGTCCAGTTGCTGCCCCGTCAGCAGGAAGTAGCGGCCCCGGTTGATGCCCAGCAGCAGGGGGTAGATGATGTGCATGCCGTCGCCGGGGGTAAGGCCGCTCATGAAGTGGCCCGAGTCCTGAAAGGTGGTGTGGGGAGCTGCCAGGACGATGTCGCTGAGCAGGGGCAGTTCCGAGTGGCGCAGGGCCGGCCCGTTGACGGCGGCGATGACCGGCACTTCGATGTTGAGCAGGTTGCCCAGCAGGTGCTTGCCTTCCCAGTAGGTGGGGTCCCACTGGGCCGGAGTGCGGCGGGGGACGGTATCGCTGGAGCCGGCGGGTCCGGTAAAGCCGTCCCCCACGCCGGTCATGATGACCACCCGGGTCTCGGGGTCGGTTCCCACGGTGTGAAAGACATCCACCAGTTCGGTGTGGGGACCGGCGCCCCACTGGAGAGTGTCGCCGTTGCTGTGCAGGGTCATCAGGAGGATGCCGTCCTCCCGCTCCAGCCTGGCGTAACGGAAGCGGTCCTTGTATTCATCAAAGGCTGCCATGGCTCTGTCCTCCCTGTGCTCGCTGTCATAAACGTATGGAAGCGTCCCGTCCCGCCTCCGGAGTCCGCCGGGAGCGGTCCAGGAAGGCGCGGCAGCCTGGCGCAAGCGATTTCTCACTTGACAGTCAGGTTGCCGCTCAATAGTATGGAATATACCCTCAAGGCAACCCGCCTGACCAGTCCCACCGACTGGCCGCCGGAAGCGGGTGGCCTTCCCTTCTCGCTGGGGATTAGTCCAGTGGTAGGACGCCTGACTCTGGATCAGGAAGCGGAGGTTCGAACCCTCCATCCCCAGCCATTTCTGTTTCCGCCGCTCTTTACCCTGGCTGCCTGGCTGGCGTCTCCGTGCTGACCGCGTAGAAGGTGGTGGATCAGGTTGCTTCACTCCCCTGGCGTCGGTAATCGCTTGCAGAGACATCGTTTTCGTCATTCGACTCTGTCAGTCTTTCACGTTCTGGTTGCGGGGTCGAGGTTTGTCCGTCCAACGATTGGCTCTCACGCTCCAGTTGTCAATATTGCCGCCCCCGGATACACTCTGCTCCAGTAGCAATTGACAAAGTCAGCATTTTCCACACAGGAGGCGCCCCATGCAATTAGGCGTTGTTTTTCCCCAGACTGAGATTGGTTCGGACCCCGGGGCCGTGCGGGACTATGCCCAGGCCGCCGAGGCCCTGGGATACGAGCACCTGCTGGTCTTTGACCATGTGCTGGGCGCGGACGCCAGCAAGCGGGAAGAGTGGAACCGGCCCTACAGCCACGTGGACACTTTCCACGAGCCCTTCGTCCTGTTCGGCTACCTGGCCGGCATTACGGAAACGCTGCAGATGACCACGGGCATTCTCATCCTGCCCCAACGGCAGGCGGCGCTGGTGGCCAAGCAGGCCGCCGCGGTGGATGTCCTGACCGGCGGGCGGCTGCGCCTGGGTATCGGCGTCGGCTGGAACGACGTGGAGTACGAGGCCCTGGGCGAGAGTTTCCGAAACCGGGGCCGCCGCTGCGAGGAGCAGATTGAGTTGATGCGGGCCCTGTGGACCCAGGAGATCGTTAACTTTGACGGGCGGTATCACAAGGTGACTCACGCCGGCATCAACCCCTTACCGGTGCAGCAGCCCATTCCCGTCTGGTTTGGCGGAGGCGCGGACCTGGTGGTGGACCGCATTGGGCGGCTGGGCGACGGGTGGTTCCCCCAGTTCCAGCCGGATGGGGCCGGCCAGGAGCGCATCGGCCAGATGCGGGAGATTGCCTCTGGGGCCGGCCGCGACCCGGCCAGCATCGGAATCGAGGGCCGCCTTAACTACGCCGACGGCGCCGACGCCTGGAGCCGAAACGCCGAGGCCTGGGCCGAGTGCGGCGCCACCCACCTGTCCATCAATACCATGCGGGCCGGGCTGCCCAACCCCGACGCGCACATCAAGGCCATCGAGGAGTTCAAGCAGGCCGTTTCGGGTTAGGGACGGCAGCGCGGAGGGATTGAGGAAGTAGCGGCCTGGGGGCCTGAATGAAGGGCAGCTACGTTCTGGTCATTGAACTGGAGACGGATACACGGTTGACCATAGGCCGGCTGGGAAGCTTCGAGTTTCCCGCCGGCCTTTACCTTTATTGCGGCAGCGCTCTCAACGGCCTGGAGGCGCGGGTGGGTCGCCACCTCCGGCAAGACAAGAGGCCGCACCGGCATGTCGATTACCTGACGGCAGTGGGCCCGGTGGTGGAGGTGTGGTGGGTCGCCGACGGGCAACGTTGGGAATGCCGCTGGGCGAATGAGATTGCCGCCCATGGGGGCGAGGTGGTTGCGAGGGGCCTTGGTTCATCGGACTGCCGGTGCCGGACGCATTTGCTGCGGTGGCGGCGAGGCATGGAACTGGCCGCCCTTCGCCAGGCGCTGTCCGGCAACGCCGGTCACGGTACGTTTGGCGTGTGGACTGCGGGAGAAGACCAGGACTCCCCCAACTTTGCGCTGGGAGAGTCCAATTAAAGACTGCTGTGGTCGTGTGGGTTACTCGCTCATCCAGCGCTTGAATCGCTGCCAGTGGGACGGACCCTGGCTTTCGACAGAACGGCCCCGCCACCGCTTTTCCTTGTTGACCGTTCGGGGGCGGACGAAGAAGAGCAGGTAAGCGCCGGCCAGGCCCAACAGTCCCAGCCAGACCAGCCAGCCCAAACCCACTGAGTTCAGCGCCAGGCCGAGCACCAGGAAGATGAACCCGGCCAAGGCAACGCGGCCGGGGGTTACATGCTTCCAGCGGGAATTTGCGGCCCTGCCCCCCCGGGGTTGATCGCGGTACAGGGGAGCCTCTTCCCTGGCCGTCGGTGGCATGTCGTCGATGATTGGCTGCGGACGGCGTACGGGCCTGGGTGGTTCCTCGTCCTCTATGCCCTTCAATATTTCTTCTATTTCATCCTGATATTTCTCAGGCATTTCAACCCCGCCACCTGCTACAGATTGGAGTAATCAGCACTCGGCAATTAGGATATATGCCTCCCCTGTTCGATGATTATACAAGACATTCCCGGTCTGGGGAATTGGGTAGCTGGCGGAAATTGGAATTTGGCGATATAACTGCCTGTGGCAAGGGGAAGGCTCCGGTTTCCTGATTGCCCGGACGTACCGACGATAGGGGGTGGAGAGGCCGGCGCGTTCGGGATTCAACAAAGGCGGGCCTATTTCAGGTGTCCCAGTTCGAGGCCGGGCACGTGTTCGGTTAGCCAGTGGGCCGCCACCCGCCTATGGCAGGGGTCGTCCCCCCGCTCAAAACACAGCAGGGTAACGTCGCCCAGGGTGGGCAGTTGCTCCAGCCACTTCCTCAGGTGGTAGTCCACCAGCAGCTTCTCGTCCAGGTTGCGGCGGTAGGCGGCGGTCAGGGCGTCAAAGTCCAGCTGGCCGTCGCGATAGGCGCGCAGCAGTTCCAGCGGTGGATAAAGGCAGGACAGGGTGTCCCATTCCGTCTTGCGGCCCCTGGGGTGGGCGCGGGACACCCGATAAGCCTGTCCCACCCAGTCCTGCGGGTCGTAATAGCTGGCGGTGTAAAGCATGGCAGGTCAGTCTCCCTTGCCCGGCTGGGCGGGCGCCTGGCTCGGGGTATGGGCGTTCTTTCTCCTGACCGCCCACCTGACCAGGAACAGGACTGCCCCAACTGCGATTACGCTGAGATAGCTGATGGACCGGTCCACCAGCACCAGGGCGGCCACCGCCGGCGTGGCCAGGCCGGAAAGCTGTTTCAGCAGGCCGGCCAGGCCCGCTTCCACGGCGCCCACGCCCCCGGGAGTGGGAACCAGGGTCAGCAGGGAGTTGGCCAGGGTGGCGAATACTATCAGGGCCGGCGACAGGTGAATGTCCAGGGCCTGGGTAACCAGGTAGAAGCGGGCCACCTCGGCCAGCCAGCCCAGGAGACCCCATGCCGCGGCCAGGGGCACCCTCTTGAGGCTTAGCAGGGCGCCGTCACGAAACTGGCGGTAACGCTCCAGCAGCCATTGCGACCAGCGAGCGGGAAGCCACCCGACCAGTCGCGCGATCAGGCCCTCTCCCCTGCCCCGGGTGGCTGAAATGAAGAGGAGGGCCAGAGCCAGTACGGTCAGCAGCGCAACGGCGGTGGCGGCAACGGTCAGGGTGCCGCCCCGGCCGGCACCGACCAGGAAGGGCAGGGACACGGCCAGCAGGACGACGATGGTCGTGATGTCCAGCAGCCGCTCGATCAGGATGGTGCCCACTGTTCGGACGAAGGGGGCGCGGCGTTCTTCGTGGTAGAGGTAGGCGCGGTAAGCGTCGCCCAGGCGCAGCCAGGCCACGGAGTTGGCGAACCACCCCAGCAGCACCAACTGGCTGCACTGGAGTATGCCCGCTGCCGGTTCCTCGGCGGCCCGGGCGTTATTCAGGAGCAGCCGCCAGCGCAAACCGCGAAACAGGAAGGTGGTGTAGTGGATGGCCACGGCCAGCGCCAGGAGAAAGGGATCGGCAGACCATAGTTGCCGCCAAATGGCAGCCGGGTCAATGTCCAGGCGGGTGGCCAGGAAAGCCAGGAAGGCCGCTGCCAGGGCCAGCGACACCAGGGTCGGCAGGGAGAACACCCGACGGGCTATGGAGACAGGGGCCCCCCGTTCTTCATTGAAGGACAATTCAGCCACGCAGGGTCGCGAAGGACGGCGCAGGATTCCCGTCGACAGACTGGCACAACTTGTCGTAGCCGGCGGCTGGGGAGGAGTTGTACATCACGGACGATGGCAGCGAATTGCCGGCACAGAGGCGCGCCGTTAGCGCAGTTCCCGGGGCATGATGAAGCTGATGTCCTCTTCCACCACCTCCAGGGGGGTGACCTTGTCGGGCTTCAGGGACGCGATTACGGCGTCCACCAGCACCTCGGGGGTGGATGCGCCGGAAGCTATGCCCACCTTTTCAACGCCCTCCAGCCAGGCCGGGTCGACTTCTTCGGGGCCGTTAATCAGGTGGGATGGAATACCCAGGGACTGGGCCAGTTCCAGCAGGCGGTTGCAGTTGGAACTGTTCTTTGCCCCGATTACCAGGGCCAGTTCCACCATTTCCGCCATGCGGCTGACCGCAGCCTGCCGGTTGGTGGTGGCGTAGCAGATGTCGTTGCGGATTTCAGCCTGGGGGAAATGCTGGCGGATGTTGTCGATGGCCGCCGCGGTGTCGCCGGTGGAAAGCGTCGTCTGGGTCAACACCGCCACCGGAGTGTCGGCATCCCAGACGGGGATGCCGTTTTCGGACTTTTCGTCCACCAACTCCATGGGGGCCTGGCCCATGGTGCCCTTGACCTCCTGGTGGCCTTCGTGGCCAACCAGGATAATCTTGCGGCCCTGGCGATGGTATTTCTTGGCCTCGTTGTGGACGCGGGTCACCAGGGGACAGACGGCATCGATCACCCGGAGGTTGCGCTCTCGGGCCTGCTCAAAGTCCTCCGGCGGTGAGCCGTGGGCGGAAAAGACGACCCTGGAGCCTGCGGGGATTTCCTCCACCGTCTCCACGGTAACGGCCCCCTTAGCCTCCAGTTCACTAACCACGTAGGGGTTGTGGACAATCTGGTGCTTTACGTAGATGGGCGGGCCGAACCGCTCCAGGCATTCTTCGACAACCTGGATTGCCCGGACCACCCCGGCGCAAAAGCCCCGTGGGGAGCAAAGGATTACTTCCATCGCCATGCCTCCCTTAACTTCTTTCGTTTCTCCGTAGATTGCGCCTCAAGAATTTCCCTGGCGGCGGCGCAGTTCTTCCTCAAGTTGGCGTATCCTGGCCTCTGCTTGCTGGCGGGCGACCCGTTCGCTGGCCAAGCTGGCTTCGGATTCCTGGCGGGCTGCCTGTTCAATCTGCCTTGCGACCCGTTCTTCTGCTATATTTTTCAAGTACTCGCCGGTCCTGTCATTGTAGAACTTCAGCATACCGTCCCGCCAGCACAGCCACAACCGCAGCGCCCGGCTGTAGCCCTTCAGCACCCCGTCGGGCTCCGTGGTCAGGCCAATGCGCCGATACTCACCACTTACCAGTTCCTCTCCCACCAGCGGTTCCCCGTAGATTTCACCACCCGTGCTGTCGAACCGCCAGTACTCGCCTATCCCTATCTGGGCGTAGATGTTGCGCTTACGCCCCGTGTCCTGCAGTCCCGTGCTCTCCGACCCCACCTCCAGCACGAAGTCCGGCGGCTTGCCCGTCTCCCAGGGCAGGTACAGCAGCCGCCTCATTATGGCCGGTGCTTCCACGTTGAAGGCCACGTAAAAGTCGGGCCCCACCCGCACGTTCAGGTTGTCCGGGTCGTAGCAGATGAAGGTGTTACTGCTGCGGAAGATGGTCTGCGGGTCTCCCAGGGTGTCCAGGTAAGTGTCCAGGACGGGGTAGATTTCGGCAAAAATGGGAAATTGAAACATACCGTCAGGAAGCGGCTCCGGAGCATCGGGACAGAACTCCAGGGCGCTGTAGTCAATGTTGGTAATGATGGTGTATTTATGGACGGGCTTGGTGGTCATGGGTGACCTCTGGTAGCTCCCTGGATGCTACAAGGAACGGGATAGACACAAGAACCTCAGGGCGACCCATTTCCCACGTTGGGTCGGGGCTTAAACGTTGATTCGGTACTCTGACTATTGACCTTTCTCCCTAGTCATTGCTGTCCCGAATCAGGTCCAGGTACTTGTAGCCGGAGCCGGTGTTGAGCAGGACTATGTTCTCGTCGGCGCCCAGGAAGCCCTGCTCCAGCAGTTTCTTCAGGCCCACCAGGGTGGCCGCCCCCTCCGGGCAGGCGATGATGCCTTCCTCGGTGGCGATTTCGTACATGGCGGCCACCATGTCTTCGTCCTCGATGGCCAGGGCGGTGCCGCCCGTCTCCCGAATGGCCTTCAGGATAAGGTAATCGGCGAAGGGGCCGGGGACGCGCAGGCCGTCGGCCAGGGTGGCGGCGTTCTCCCACATCTGGGCGGTGTCGGCGCCCTCGTTGAAGGCCTTGACGATGGGCTGGCAGCCCGTGGGCTGCACGGCGATGAACTTGGGGGGCGTACCCTCAATCCAGCCCAGTTCCAGCAGTTCCTGGAAGCCCTTGTACATGCCGATAATGCCGGTGCCGCCGCCGGTGGGATAGACGATGGCGTCGGGCATTTTCCAGCCCAGCTGCATGGCGATTTCCAGGCCCATGGTCTTCTTGCCCTCGGCCCGGTAGGGTTCCTTCAGGGTGGATAGGTCGAACAGGTCCTGCTCCTCGGCCACGGCCACGGCGATGCGGCCGGCGTCGCTGATCAGGCCGTCCACCAGGTTAAGCTCGGAACCGGCCATCACAGATTCCTTCTTGTTGGCCGGCGGGGCGTCCTGGGGCATGAACACCTTCATGGGGCGGTCGGCCCGGGCCCCGTAGGCGGCGGCGGCGCCGGCGGCGTTGCCGGCCGACGGCATGGTAAAGCCGGTGATGCCCAGTTCCACGGCCTTGGAAACGGCGGCGGAGATGCCCCGGGCCTTGAAGGTGCCCGTGGGGTTCAGGCCCTCCTCCTTGATGAACAGGCTCTTCAGGCCCAGTTTTTTCTGCAAATTTGTGGCAGCCATCAGGGGAGTGCTGCCCTCGCCCAGGGTTACCACGTTGTCATGCTGGGTAACCGGCAGCAACTCGGAGAACCGCCACATGTTGGAGTCGCGGCTGGCGAAAACGTCCCGGCTGACCTCGCGGCGCAGGCGGGGCAGGTCGTAGCGGGCGAACAGCACCTTGCCGCAGCACGGGCTGATCTTGCTAACCTGGTCGTGGGGATACGTTTTACCACACTGGGTACACTCCAGGTGGTCGATATAACTGAACATGGGCCGGAAACCTCGCTTTCGCTGCAATGATTCCCTATCTTAACACTCTTGCATTGACAAGTATAAGGGAATGACACAGTAGCAACTGTTCAGATTCATGGAGAAAGGGCCGGTCCCCAAAACCGTCCTTCCGGCGAAAGGCGGTATGGCGGTTTCAGAATAGGAAGCCCCGGCTCTCTGAGGTCCGGGGCTTTGGCTGAGTAAGAAGTCCTGGCTGCAAGAACTCACTGGATTGGGTTCTCAAGCGAATAGAGGACATTCTTGACTTTTATTTCTACCTTGCCAATTCCATTTGCCTCGTACCAATGGACCTCAGCCCGGACTTCATCACCACTGGGTAGCCTGACGTTAGCAAACCCTTTCCTCTTAAACCAATTGTTGGGACTGTTGCCTCCATACTCTTCAGTTAGACGGAAACGCTCCCTGACGCCACGACCCTGGGCGATACGTTCAACTTGCTCAATGTTCCCAATGATTTCAAACTCTGTCATGGCCAGGCCCAGCATTGGAACGGAACAATAATGGGGGCCGGACCCCTTCTCGGAACTCCGGCCCCCACGTAAAGCTCCCTAATTCACCTGAATCAGGCTCAAACGAATAAGCCGGACCTACCATTTTCCGCAGCTTCAACCGCTTCGCCGGAAACAAAGCAGGACGCAGGATAGAGATAATCCTCTCCCGTTTCATCTATTACACGAACAAGGCCATACTTCGCACCCTCCTCGTCAGGCAAAACTTCATAGCTGTTGCCTACACTAAGGGCAACGGGAAAGCCTTCGTTCTTAATGCACTTCACTCGGTTTGCATTCATTGCATCTTCCTTCAGCGTGAATAAAGTCTATTCACTCTCGAAGCCTCTTATATAGTATCCCCCTAGTAGTGTCAAGGTTGCAAGCGGAAGCGAACCACCGTAACAGTTCGGAAATGCAGGGAAGGAGCAGCACGAAGTCAGTCATTCCGGTCTGCGTGGGAAAGGCGGTCTTGGGAGCTACTTGTTCTCCCTTTACTCTGAACCGTCATTGGTAGCGCCCAAGTTTGAAATTGCATTGCTGTAGAAACTACAATCGTAGTTGCAGAATCTCTCGCGCCGCATCCAGTAATGATAATCGCCGAGGAGAGAACCATGTTCAGATTGATCGGCTCCCTGCCCCGCCCGCGCTTCGCCATCATTGCGGCTGCCACCGGCATCGCCACCGTGGCCCTGCTCTTTGCAAGACCGGCGGTGGCCTACGCCGCCGGCGTGGACGATGAATCGGCCTTTGTGTTCAACACCTTTGCCTTCCTCATCTGGGGGGCGCTGGTAATGTGGATGTGCGCCGGTTTTACCATGCTGGAATCCGGGTCCGTGCGCACCAAGAATGCCGCCATGATCTGCATGAAGAATATTGGCCTCTACTCCATAGCCGCCCTGGCCTACTTCTTCGTCGGTTACAACCTGATGTACAACGACGTGATGCAGGTCATCGGCGTGCCCGGGTTCATGTACGGGCCTTCGGGTGATGAACTGGCCCTGATGGGCGGGGACGACGGAGCGGCCGCGAAGGTGCTGGCCGATGGCGCCGGATACTCGGCCATGTCCGACTGGTTCTTCCAGATGGTCTTTGTGGCCACGGCGGCGTCCATCGTTTCCGGGGCTCTGGCCGAGCGGGTCAAGATGTGGTCCTTCTTCCTGTTCGTCCTGGTCTTGACCGCCATTATCTACCCCGTGGTGGGGGCCTGGACCTGGGGCGGCGGGTGGCTCAACCAGCTGGGCTTCTCCGACTTTGCCGGCTCCACCATCGTCCACAGCACCGGCGGCTGGGCGGCCCTGGCGGGCATACTGGTGGTGGGCCCCCGTCTGGGCAAGTTCCGCGCCGATGGCACGGTCCGGTCCACGCCGCCCTCCAACATACTGCTGGTTACCCTGGGGGTGTTCATCCTGTGGTTCGGATGGATTGGGTTCAACGGCGGTTCCCAGCTGGGCCTGGCCAGCGTCAAGGACGCCGTGGCCATGAGCATTGTCATCGTCAACACCAACCTGGCGGCAGCGGCCGGCGTGGTGGTGGCACTGGCCGTCTCCCGGCCCGTGCTGGGGCGGATTGACCTGTTCGCCATCCTGAACGGGGCCATTGCGGGGCTGGTGTCCATAACCGCCCGCCCCGACATTACCGAGCACTACTGGGCGGTCATAATCGGGGCCATCGGTGGCCTGATCGTGGTGCTGGGCCTGAAGCTGCTGGAAAAACTGAAGCTGGACGACGTGGTGGGGGCGGTGCCGGCCCACCTGTTCGCCGGCATCTGGGGCACCCTGGCGGTGAGCATCACCGGCGGCGCGCCCATCCACATCCAGGCCCTGGGCATCGTCGCCATCGGGGCTTTGGTGTTCGCCGTGTCCTGGGGAATATGGCAGGTGATGGAACTGACCATCAAGACCCGGGTCTCCTACGACGTGGAACGCCTGGGACAGGACGCCGGCGAACTGCGAATGGAGTCCTACCCCGAGTTTGTATTGATGCCCGATTTGGAGGAGGAGTAGGGAACTGGCGCTGCGAAAGGAAATACTATGGAAACAGAAGTGTGTTTAGAATAGTTTGTGACCAGCATTCTTACTGATAAGCAGGTACCGTTGATGCCGGAAACAACCGATGTCCACACCATACCAACCGACTCTAACCCCCCGCTGGTCGTACTTTTCGGGGGGATGAACGACGCCTTCCTGGAGTCGGTGGTGAGCCGGTCGCTGGAATCCCGGGGCAGGTTGCCCGCCTCCGTCCGGGCCGACCTGGACCGGGCCCTGGACCGGCACGTTCGCGCCCAGGGGTTCCGCAGCGCCAGCACGGCCCCGCTGCACCGGATCCTGAAATCCGTCTGCGACCGCGTGAAGCTGTCCCAGGACCTGGCGGCGCCGACCCTGCGCGCCTGGTGCGAATCCCTGCCCGACCTGCGGCAGGCTGTCAGCGACGAGCTTGTTCAGCTGGGCATACTCACCGGGGAGTCCTATTCCCTGCCGGGAACCCTGGAAATCGCTTTCGGGCGTTCGCCGGTGGCGGGGGCCCTGGACGTCTGTGTGGACAATCTCCCCGAAAACGACAGGGACGAGGTTACCCTGATGGTGCAGCTTCTGGCCGGCAAGGTGGTGCTGCGGGATACGGAAGGCCCCGCAGAAGACGGGGAAGAGGTGGACGTGGGCCAGCTATTGGACGAGTTGCTGGCCGCGCTGGCCGACCTTTCCCCCACCGCGCCCGAGTGGGGTGACGCCATTCCCGGCTTCGTAGCCTCCCTGTCTTCCCTCGTGGAAGACAAGGGAAGGGAGCGAAATGCGGCCGCGTCGGTGGGGGACTACCTGGCGGAGATTAGACGGGAACGGACCGAACTGCTGCGTTTCTTCCAGTGCAATGTGGCCGCCTGGTCGGTGGATAACATTGACGCCGGTTTCTCGTACCAGCAGGTCCGCGACCAGGCCGGGCGGCTGGAGGAAATGCTGAGCAACTATGCGCCCCTGCACGAGCGGGCGGCTGCGGCAGCCGAGGAACTGGAGCGGGCCAGGCAACGCAATGACCTGATGCCCCAGGTGATGGAAGCAGCGGAAGCCCTGGCCGGTATGTTCCACGAATACGAGGGTCCAGGGGTGGATTCTGGCCAGGAAACCGAAGATGACGCGGAGCCTGTGTGTAGGAACGACGGCGACGCCGCCCCCGCAGCGGGAGATTCCACAACCGGGGATTCCGATGCGGCGGGAGACTCATTCGAGGGTTTGGTCCACGTTCCGGGGTGTGAGTTTGAAGTCATTCGCGACCTGCGGGCTTATGCCGAAGACCTGGAGCAGGAGAACGATGAGCTGGAACACCACAACGAGGGCTTGAGGGCGCAGGTAAAGGACCTGGAACAACAGCTGTACGAAAGCCGCAGCCAGGGAGACAGCCTGCGCTGGGCGGTGGCCTACCGGGACAACCCGGATGAACCGGAGGGAGTCCCCGAACTGGAGAGTGTCGGCGCGGCGGTGGCACTGGCAATGGAGCGGTACCCGGGCCAGTTGCTGTTCCAGTTGAACGCCGAGTCGGAGGCGGAAGTAAGCGCCTTCAAGTGGCCCGAGCAGGTCTGGAACGCCCTGCGCTGGCTGGCCACCGACTACTTTACGTCCCACCTGGGCGACCTTCCCATACCCAACATTGACGAAGCCTGCCGCGAGGCCTGCGGCATGTGGTACAAGACCGGCCAGCACGAGACCACGATGACCCAGTTCCGGGAGGCCTACACCACCCGGGTCAACGGGCGGCTTATCTGGCTGGGGGAACACATAGGGAAGGGGAACAGCTTCGACCCGCGCCGCACCATCCGCATTGCCTTCGACTGGGACCGTCAGCTGCAGAAGGTGGTCATCGGCTACATCGGCCAGCACCAGCGCACCGCCGCCACCTAGCGCGTTTTATCCACGAATGCGCACGAATTTTCACTAATGCACTTTGGCCCTGGCGGGCCTTCTCCTCTGGCTGTGTTTCCCGTGTGTGAAGTAAAGGATGCCCAATGCCTTTGCCAGGAAAGGCCCATCAATTAGTGAATATTCGTCCGCCGCGGCGGATTCGTGGATAAATCACGATCCGGCAGACGAAAGGGCCAGGTTGCCCACGGCGCGTACCCGGACCAGGGTTGCGTTGCTGGGGACGTAAGTAAGGGGTACTTCCTCCACGTCCACCACTTCAACGGTGGCGGGGTCGGCGCCGGCGGCCACGGCCCTTTGCACCGCCCCGGCGGAGCAGTCGGCGATGGCTTCAGCGCGGCCCCCCGTCTCCAGGGAATAGACCCGTTCCATCTGGCCGCCCACCTGGGCAATGGCCGCACCGATGGCGTTGGCCACTCCCGCGTGTTCGGGACGCAATACCTCCGAGGCGCCGGCCAGGGCATCGCCCAGCAGGATGCTGCCGCCGCCCACCAGCGCCACCGGCACGTCTTCGCCGCTGAGCTTCACCCGGTCCACGGCGGTCTCCACCCGGGCCTGGATTTCGGCCATGGCCCGGGCCACCAGGGAAGGTTCCAGGCTGGCGGCAGGCTTTCCGTCGCCAACGTCTGCCCGTCCCGACGCCACGGCCAGGTCGGTGGTGGTGAGGGTCTTGCCGCCAAAGACCAGGGCTTCTTCGGTCAACCGGTAGCCCACGCTGTCCGGGCCAATGCGCCAGGGTTCCGGCGTTACCACGGTGCCGCCGCCCAGGGCGATGGACACCATGTCGGGGATGCGGAAGTTGGTGCGGACGCCGGCCAGGTGGACGGCAACCGCCGATTCCCGGGGAAAGCCCTTGACCAGCGCGCCCACGTCGGTGGAAGTGCCGCCCACGTCCACCACGATGCCGTCGGTGATGCCGGAAAGCCAGGCCGCGCCCCGCATGCTGTTGGTGGGCCCCGATGAGATGGTCAACACCGGAAATCGGGCGGCAAAGTCCGTATCCATCAGGGTGCCGTCGTTCTGGCTCATGAACAGGGGAGCGGCGATGCCCAGTTGCTGCAGGGCTCCTGAAATACCCTGCACGGTGCGGTGGGCCACGTCGCCCAGGCAGGCGTTGAGCGCGGCGGCGTTCTCCCGCTCCAGCAGGCCCATTCGCCCGTTCTCGTGGGACAGGCAGACCCGCAGGTCCGGGGCTTCTTCGTGAATGAGAGCGGCCGCCTCGTTCTCGTGGCGCGGGTCAACGGGAGAGAAGACGCCGCAGACGGCCACGGCCCGTATGCCCTGGCGGCGCATGTCGCCAACGGCGTCCCGGATGCCTTCTCGGTCCAGGTCGGAAATTTCCCGCCCATCGAACTCGTTGCCGCCGCCCACCATCCAGGTTTGGCCGCCGATGGCGTCGCGGAGTTCCTCCGGCCAGTCCACCAGGGGCGGGAGCAACTGGGTGGCTGGCAGGCACAGCCGCAGCACGGCGGTGGGCGCCAGGTCTCGCCGCTCCAGCAGGGCGTTGGTGAAGTGGGTGGTGCCCACCATAACTGCGTCGACGGGCCTGCCAGGTCGCTGCCGCAGCAGTTCGGTTATTGCTCCGACGATGCCGGTGGTAACGTCGGCGGTGGTGGGGACCTTGGCGGCGCCGGCCAGTTGGTTGCCGTCCATCAGGACGGCGTCGGTGTTGGTGCCTCCCACATCCACGCCGATGAACATTTAGGCCCCTGCCACCTGCAGCGGGATATACTCCGTGTCGTAGCCGAAGTGGTGGGGCCCCGCTTCGGCCAGACCCTGGGGCGTGGTCCACAGGGCAGGGGCGGGAAAGCCCAGGATGGTTACCCGGAGGCCGTAGCGCATCAGTTCGGTGGTAACCGGCTCGCCGCCGTCGGTGGCTACGGCGCAAATTAGGTCGGGGACGGTGCAGACAACCTCGCCGTCCACCCGGGCGACCAGGTTCTCGTTCTGGAAGTCGATGACCATCCGGCAGCCGGCGTAATAGTCCAGGCCGTCAATAGCCACGGTGCCCCGGGCAAAGCCGCCGGTGGTGCGCCGGTCCAGGTCCACCACCTTGCCGGAGAAGAGGGTCCGGCCCGGGCAGGTCTCCAGGATGGCCGCCAGCGGGTCGCCGCCCGTGTTGTGGGCGTGCTGCACCGCAAGGCCCAGGTCGCGGGCCAGGGACAGGGTGTTGGGGACGGCGGTGGTCCGGACCTGTTCCGCGGACATAGGTGCCACGGCGTAGCAGGCCACGCAGCCCATCTGGATGGTGGCGGCCCGGGCCAGCCGCTCGGCCCAGGCCGGGGTAATGGTCTCGCGGATGATGATGGAGTTGCCCTTCTCGTCGGCGATGGCCATGGGGCAGCAGGGCACGCCGTACACAAAGAAGGTTTTCATCTGGAACTCGGGAAAGGCGCGGCCCATGCCGTCGGCGTCAATTATGGGGAGAGCGGCCTTGGCGGCGGCGATCATCACCTCCACCGAGTTGCTGCCACCAATCTCGTTGGAGATCAAGGCAGTGGCCCGCTCGCCGGTGAACTCCTCTATGGCCCGCAGGGCATGGTAGGACTGGAGGTCGCGCACCTTCTCGATTCCCACGGTCGGCGCGCCGATGCCTCCGACGCAGACCACCCGGGCGTCCTCGGGGACCTCTTCGGGGGCCAGAACGGTAACCGGGCCCCAGCGCTTCAGGGCCTGACGCGCCCGCAGCTGGCCGATGTACGGGTTGCCGCCGCCGCCGGTGCCAAGAATTCCGGCGCCAGTGGCGATGGGCGCCAGCACGTCTTCAGTAGCCTGCCACATTCCCTGGCGCAACCATTACTTGCATTGGGAGTGATCCGGGTTCATGTTTTGCCGCCCGACCACCCGATGAGAACGTTCTACCCATACTTAGTTGTCGTCCCCTGCTATTGCCGCCTCCCGGCCGGTGAAGGCGGGCATTACCTCGGCGGCGAAATGGGAAAGCTGGTCCTTGAACTCCAGCCAGGGCATACCCTCCGGCCACTGGAGCATTACGTCTTCCAGCCCTGGATACTTTTCCTCGATCTCCTGCAGGAAGGGTATGAAACCGTCGGCGGGGCCGCAGTACCAGGCCTTCTGCTGCACCCCGTCCTCGATGCGGGGGACGCCGGTGGGCGCTCCGGGGGTGCCCCAGGGCCGTCCCTGGGAGTCGGTGTAGCGTACGAAACCGAAGGGGGCGAACCACTTGTACCGCTCGTCGTGATAGGGGCGGACGCGGTCGATGGCCTTCTGCCGGGTGTCGTCCAGGCAGAAACCGAAGCCCAGGCACATATCCTGGCCCAGGGCGATGTCGCGCCCGGCGCCGGTGGCGGCCTGGTGGTAGGAGTTGAACATCCGGTCCACCAGCACCTCGCCGGTCAGGGCCACCATGGCTTTGATGCCCCGCTGGGCAATCCATTCCAGCGTGCGGCCGCTGGCGATGGGCTGCCAGATTTCCACGGGCCGGTTCAGGGGTCTGGGCACCAGCGTTACGTCCTCCACCTGGTAGCCCCGGTAGGGGACGTCCGGCGGTATGGTGTAATACTTGCCCTTGTGGCTGAAGGAGTCCTCGTTAAAGGCCTTGAGGATAATTTCCATCTGCTCTTCAAAAAGGTCGCGGTTGGCGTCGTTGTCGATGACCGGGGCCCCGAAGGTCTCCACCTCGCGGGAGTGGTAGCCGCGGCCCACGCCGAAGATGAGGCGGCCGCCGGTAAGGATGTCGGCCATGGCGTAGTCTTCCGCCAGGCGCAGGGGGTGCCACATGGGCACGATGTTGAAGGCGGCGCCGAACTTTAGCTGCTTCGTCAAGCCGGCCAAGTGCACGCCCAGCAGCGTCATGTTGGGCAGGCACTCGTAGCCCTCGCGCTGGAAGTGGTGCTCCGCCGTCCACATGCAGTAGAAGCCCAGTTCGTCCAAATGCTTTGCCAGGGCCACGGAGTGGTCGTAGGCCTGGATTAGCTTCTCGTTGGGATAAAGCCGGTCGTTGGCCGGCGTGCCGTCGGCTCCCACGTTGTCCAGGTCAATCTGGCCGACGTACAAAACGGAAAAGCGCTTAATCATTCCTTAACTCCCTGTGTTCGTGGTGCGGCGGGACCCGGGAATCCAATTAGCTGTTGAAAGTTCCCGAAGACCCTGCAAAAGAAGCCGTTTAATGGCAGCGCTAATTATAGCACGGGGCAGTTTCCGACTTAGACAGGGCAAGGAGAACGGCCGGGCCAATCCCATTTCGAGGCGACAATCACCACAGAGGCGCAGAGAACTCGGAGTTTCACAGAGACTCTCTGAGTACCTCTGAGTGCTCTGCGCCTCTGTGGTTAGTGGATTCCAGAATTCTGAAGCGTTTCCTGGGCTGTCGCCGCCCATAGGCATTCTCCCATAGAACCCTTATAATCGCCGCAAGCGAGGGGTAGAGCTTAAGTAATGGGAGGAGAAGCCATGGAACTGGGTCTGCAAGGGAGAGTTGCAATGGTAACCGGCGGCAGCCGCGGCCTGGGACGGCAGATCGCTGAGGCCCTTTGCCGGGAGGGATGTTCAGTAGCCATCTGCGCCCGCGACGATGCCCAGTTAAGAACGACAGTGGACGAAATGCGTACGAGAGGCCACTGCATTCAGGGCACCCGGGCAGACGTGACCAACGAGGTCGACGCCCACCGCTTCTACGACGAGACGGTGGCCGGCATCGGCGATCCCGACATCCTGGTGAACAACGTGGGCGGACGGCGTGGGTCGGTGCTGTTCGAGGAGACCAGCATGGAGCAGTTCCGCGAGGGACTGGAGGTAAACCTCTTCAGCGCGGTGCAGCTTAGCGCCCTGGTGCTGCCCTACATGAAGGCCCAGGGCTGGGGGCGCATCATCAGCATTTCGTCCATCTATGGGCGGGAGCACGGCGGCTCCATAGACTACATGACGGGCAAGGCGGGGCTGATTGCCTTCTCCAAGCACCTGGCCCTGCAGATGGCGCCCCACGGGGTGCTGGTCAACTGCGTCGCCCCCGGGTCCATCGACTTCCCCGGCAGCACCTGGGAGCGGTTCCAGAACACCCAGCCGCCCGAAGTAGTGGCCGAGTTCATCGATCGCAACCTGCCCATGGGCCGTTTTGGCTGGCCCCAGCCCATCGCCGAAACGGTGGCCTTCCTGGCCTCCGACTGCGCCGACCTGATTACCGGCGCCTGCATCAACGTGGACGGGGGCCAGTCCAAGTCCCTGTTCTAGGCCGGAAAAGATCAGATTTCCCACTCTCTAGCTCCTCTCCCGGGGCGGCGTGGCGGTGAGGACGAGAATGCCGGCGATGAACACGGCGGTGGAGAAGATGCGGAAGGGCCACAGGTAGCTGCCGGTAAAGTCGTAAAGGAAGCCGGCGATTACCGGCCCCAGGGCCTGGCCTCCCACCTGCACCGGCAGGGTAATGCCGGTGATGCTGCCCAGGTGCTCGCGCCCGTAGTATTCCGCCCAGGCCAGCCGCAGCAGCAGGTGCAGTCCGCCCACGCCGGCGCCCAGGACGGACGCGGCCGGCAGGCCCCAGGCCAGGGTGGAACTGGTCTGCACCCACAGCGCGCCGCCGGAAACGCAGAAGGCGGAACCCGCCAGCAGTATCCGGATGGGCGCCCGCCGGGACGCCAGGCTGGCCCAGACAAAGCCGCCCAGCATCTGGCAGAAGGCAAAGGCGCCGGCGGTCAGGGCGGCCAGCGACGGGTCCAACCCCTGGTTGATGAAGTGGGATACCTGGTGCAGGCTCACGCCGGCCTGCACCATGAATCCGGCGCCGGAAAACACGGCCATGACATAGAAGGCCCTGGTGCGCAGGGCGCGGGACACGGTATAGCTGTTTTCCTGCAGGGGGCCGGAACGCTGGAGGGATGGCCGGGCGCCGGATTCCGAGGCCGCCAGGTTACCCGAGTCTGCGTCCCCAGCCTGAACGGCAGCGCCCTCTTTCTCACGTCCAGGCGCTGCCCGGGCCTCGCCGCGCCGGGGGTCGGCGGTCAGGCCCATATCCTCGGGTCGCCGGGATACCAGCAGCAGGGCCGGCAGGATGCCCACCACCAAAGTGAATATGCCCAACCAGGCCCAGGCGTTGCGCCAGCCCCACCCTCCGATCAGGAAGTCGGCCACCAGCGGCATGGCCGCCAGGCCGGTGCTCTGGCTGACGGTCAGCAGGAACAGGGCAAGGGGTCGGCGGCGGATGAACCAGTTGTTGATGGCCGTGGTGGTGCCCAGTTCCAGGGGACTGGCAAAGGCCATCCGGCCAGGGACGTACAGGGCGTAGAAGGCCCAGGCCTGGCCGACCAGCGACAGACCGAAGGCGCAACTGCCCACCACGGCAGAGGTTATGGCCAGGATTACCCCGGAACCGTAACGGTCGATCAGTCGGCCCACGAAAGGGGATACGCCGATGGCGCACAGGCCGCCCAGGCTGACCACGCCGGAGAAGAGACCGTAGGACCAGCCGAACTCCCGGGTCATGGGCACGGCGAAGACGGACAGGGTGGCCACGGCCATCAGGGGACGCGAGGAATAGCTGGCCAGGGCTCCGATGGAGAAGATGACCCAGCCGTAGTAAAAGGGCAACGAATGGGCCAGCCGGTAGCGCAGGGAACTGGATGCCTGAAAAATGACGTCTCCGGGTGGTGACGATTATATGGGGAGGGCCAGGGGAGCTACTCCGGGTGGACCACCAGCACCGGCAGTCCGGTGGAGCGGATCACCTTGTCGGTAACGCTGCCCACCAGGAAGCGGCGGACGCCTCCGCGGCCGTGGGTGCTCATCAGGATAAGGTCTATTCCGGCGTTCTCGGCATAGTCCACAATCTTGTCGGCGGGCTGCCCGTCCTCCACGGCCTTGGCCACGTCAATGCCCACGGACTGGAGGTCGTCGCCCACTTCGTTCAGGTATCTTTCAATGCGGTCGCGCTGGGCGGTCAGCACCTCGTCCAGCACCTGCTGGGAGTAGTCCGAACCCATGGCGCCAAACTCGGCGCCCCGCATCACGGAAAACTCCTCCGACTGGGAGGTTACCTGCAGCAGGTGGACCCGCGCGCCCAGGGCCTGCGCCAGTTGACGGGCAGTGGGCAGTGCGCTGGCCGAAACTTCCGAACCGTCCAATGGCACCAGAATTTCCTTGTACATCAGGTCTCCTTGCTTGGCGAAGTCCGGGGCGCAGCCGCCGCCGGAACTGAACTTTTTACGGGATTGCAACCCCGATTTTCCTGCTGCCAGTATGCTGTAGCCTACCTGGAGTGTCAATGCGCGGAGGAGGGGGTAACCGTTCAGAGTCAAGGGAAACAGGCTGGCCCTCGATATCGTCATACCGGCGAAAGCCGGTATCCAGGGTCATGGCGCCCCATACGCCGGATTGGGCCCGGCCTTTCTGGATTCCGGCTCAAGGCCGGAATGACGGTCTGGGCAAAGGCGGCCCCGCGAATCTGAACGGTCACGGTCGCCGGTTCTTGTTGACGCTGGGAAGGGGCGTTGCTAAACTTGTTATCCCCAAGGGCGGTTAGCTCAGTTGGTTAGAGCACTTGCTCGACACGCAAGAGGCCAGTGGTTCGAGTCCACTACCGCCCACCACCCGTCTCCCGTTACGCCCCCACAAACTCCCGTATCGCCATGAAGTATTCGTTGATGCCCCGGTAGAGCAGGTCGTTGTGGCCGGCCCCGGGGATGGTGAGGATGCGCTTCTGCTCGGAGGCAAAGCTCTCGTACATCTCCCGCGCCTGCGCCACCGGTGCCAGGGTGTCCTGTTCCCCGTGGATGACCAGTGCCGGAAGCGTGATGGACGCCACCTTGGCCCGGTAGCCGGCCTCAAGTTGTTCGGCGACCGCGGGTTCCACGCCGTGGCAGAAGTTGCCCAGGATGGGGCGGCCGCTTTCGATGATTACGCCCTTCAGCGCCCCTTCCGGGCTGTTGGCCGCCAGTTCAAAGGCGGCGTGGCGGCCCATGGAGCGGCCCATGACATAAAGGTCTCCCGTGAAGCCGCCGGCCTCCAGGATGCGCGCCACCTCCTCCCGCACCAGGTGGGCATCGGAGAGCATCAGGCTGAAGTACGGCAGGCCGCCGCTGTTGCCGTAGCCCCGGTAGTCGGCCACGAAGAAGTTGACCCCCACCTGGTTGTAGATGGGGGCAACGTTGTCGTAGTCCGCTGCCGTCTCTCCGTTGCCGTAGAAAAACAGGATGGTGGGCTGCGCCTGCTCCACCGGAAAGAAGCGGCAGGACAGGCTGATGTCCTCCGCCACAGGAATGGCAAAATCCTGGGCGCCGGAGGGCGTGGGCGTCCAGTTGCGCCGGGGATAGAAGGCGTTCATGGAAATCTCGGGCCGGTCCAGCGCCGAATAGTCGGTCATCGTCATACTTCGCCCCTGCGGCTTAATTTACATGGATGGACAGGATGAACAGGATTATATTGGTTCGTCTGCACAGAGCCTCTCCGCCTTCAACCAACCCCATCCTGTCTATCCTGTCCATCCATGTTTGAATCCCGTCAGACCTCGTGGTGGGCCCAGGCTTTGATCAGGTGGTGGGCGATGGCGATGGGGCCGGGGAGGCGCAGCTTTTCGCTCTTCTCCTCCAGGGCCAGGAGGACCTCGGAGCGGTCAAACCACTGGACGTCGGTCATCTCCTCGTCGTCCATGTTGATGCCGGTGCTGTCGGCCTCGGCGTGGCAGCCGATCATCAGGGATGACGGGAAGGGCCAGGGCTGGGAGGAATGGTACTTGACCTTACTGACCCGGATGCCGGCCTCTTCCATGACCTCCCGGGCCACGGCCTCCTCGATGGCCTCGCCCTGGTCCATGAACCCGGCCAGGGCCGAGTAACGGTTCATGGCCTGCAGGCGGCCGCGGGACTGGCCCAGCAGGCAACGTTCGCCGTCGTGGACCAGCATGATGATCACCGGGTCGGTTCGGGGGAAATGCTCGGCCTTGCAGGCGGTGCATTCCCGCTTCTGGCCGCCTCGCCGCATCACGGTGGGCTGGCCGCAGACGGAGCAGAAGCGGTGGCGGCTGTGCCAGTTCACCTGGGCCCGCCCCTGGGCCATGATGCCGGCCTCGGCGCCGCTGAGCAGGGTTTCGGCGGCGGCCCGGGCCTCTTCGAAACGGTAGCCGCCCATGGCCTCCACGGCCACGGCGGCCCCCTCATCCCCGGTCAGGTCGATGGCGAAGTAGGTGGCGCCGTCCAGCATTCCCAGCAGCAGGGGCGCCGCGTCAGCGACGTGGGGCTCCAGGTCCTGCCAGGACAGCCAGCCCAGGGCCGGTTCGCCATTGCCCGCGGCGGCGGCATTGACCAGCACGTGGGGCCCCCGCATGGGCAGGAACCGGCTCTGCGGGTCCCGTGCCTGCCGGGCAATCCAGTCTTCGTCCCGTCGCTCCACCTCTCCCCGGTCCAGGGGATTGCCGGCAAAGACGTGCTGATAGAAATCCATGAACGGGGCCTCCCTGTGGGAAATTTATCAATCCGCCTCCGGCGGACGAATGGGCACGAGTATTCTAACAGATAGAAATTAGGAGACATTCGCGCCCATTCGTGGACCAGGGGTTACAGATTCTCGATATCGACCGGTTCCATCTCCTCGGCCAGGTCGAAGCCGAAGACCCGGGAGAAGAAGTAAAGCTGGCCGTCCAGGGAGCGGCGGATGTTCTCGGAGCTCCGGAAGCCGTGCTGCTCTCCCTCGAAGGGAATGTAGGCGCAGGGCAGGCCCTTGGCGCGCACCGCCTCGAACATCAGCTCCGCCTGGCTGGCCGGGACAATGCGGTCCTCCAGTCCCTGGAACAGGATCAGGGGGCAGGAGAGGCCGTCGGTGTGGTGGATGGGCGACCGTTCCCGGTACAGGTCCTGCCGTTCCGGGTAGGGGCCCACCAGGCTGTCCAGGTAGCGGGACTCGAACTTGTGGGTGTCCTCGGCCAGGGCCGCCAGGTCGCTGACGCCGTAGTGGCTGGCGCCGGCCGCGAATACGTCGCGGAAGGCCAGGGCCGCCAGGGTGGTGTAGCCGCCGGCGCTGCCCCCGTCGATGGACAGCCGGGCGCCGTCCACCTCGCCCCGGGCTACCAGGAAGCGGGCGCCGTTGACGCAGTCGTCCACGTCCACTATGCCCCACTGCCCCTTGAGCCGGTCGCGGTACTCCCGCCCGAAACCGGTGCTGCCTCCGTAGTTGACGTCCAGCACCGCAATGCCGCGGCTGGTCCAGTACTGGATGGAAAGGCTCAGGGCCTGCTGCGCCGCCGCCGTGGGGCCGCCGTGGCTCTTGACCAGCAGGGGCGGCCTTTCCCCTTCCGGGGCGGCATAGTCCACATTGCGGGGCGGGTAGTAGAAGGCGTGGGCGGTCAGGCCGTTCTCGGTGGGAAATTCGATAGCCTGGGGTTGCGACAAGTAGCCGGGGTCCACCGCCGCCGCCGAGGCCCGGCGCAGGCCCTCCACCGAGTTGTCGGCCAGGTCCAGGCGCAGCACGGCCAGGGGCTGGGAGGGTGAACCCGCGCCGAAAACCGCCTGGCCCGCGTCCACCTTCAGGTCCGCCCGGGCCATCTCGGTGTAGGGCAGGTCCAGGCGTTCCAGCCGGCCGCCGGCCGTGTCCAGGGAATAAAGGCCCCAGGCGCCCCGGTCGTTGGCGGCGCAGATGATGCGTTCCCCGGAGACAAAGCCATAGGTGGCCGCCCCGAAAGCCCAGTGGGGCTTGCCGAACTCCAGCTCCAATGGTCCCGTGACGGACTCTACGGCTCCATTTTCAGGCCGCCGGTACAGGTTCCACCAGTTGGTGCGGTCGGAGACGAAGTAAAGCCGCCCGTCGGGAGCCCAGGAGGGCTGCAGGACGGACTCGTCGGGCCCGCCGGCCACCAGGTCGGCTTCGCCCAGCGAACCGTCCGCCGCCACCGGGGCCGCCCACAGTTCGGTGCCGTCCCAGGGCATGTTGGGATGATTCCAGGAAACCCACGCCAGTTGCCCGCCGTCCGGGCTGAGGCGGGGCGCGGAGTAGAAGTCGCTGCCCGAGACCAGGACCCGGGGCGCGCCGCCCTCCAGGGGTACCTCGGCGATGGCGTTGACCGGCTCCGGTCCGCCCCCGGTGTGGTCTTCTGAAACGCAGATGATGCGGTTGCGGTAAGGGTCCACCATGAAGTCGGCGTAGCGCAGGCCCCCGGCCGGGTCGGTCTCCGGCGTCAGGGGTTCCGGTTCGCCGCCCGGCTGCTGGCGGTAGAGGCGCTGGTCGGTGAAGTTGGTGAAGTAGACCACGCCGCCGGCCACCGTGAAGTCGCCCTCGCCGTACTCGTGGACCCGGGTGCGCACGTTGAAGGGCCGGGGCGTAACGTCGGCGGTCGCCCCGTCGGAGGTGCGGCGCACGATGACCCGGCGGCCGCCCTCGGAGGGCCGGGCCTCCAGCCAGAAGATGTCGTCGCCGTCCAGGGCGATGCCGCCGAAACTCACCGCCTCGGCCACGATGGACTCGGAGGTAATGGGCGATTTCCACGAACCGTAGGGTGCAGTGGTGGGCATGAGCTGTTTCTCCTTCCGGCAATTGCGTAAGCGGAAATGTTAGCACAGAGGAGCCGGTCCCCTCACCCTGCCCTTGTGGTAGAATCACGCCGAATTCCCGGCATGGCAATCGGACAGACAAGAAAAAAAGAGGTTGAGCGATGGCCTTCTACATGTACGTTTCCATTTCCGGCGAGGGCAAGGTGCTGCGCTTTGCCATGGACCCCGCCGACGGCAGCCTGGAACCCCTGGGGGAGACCGGGGCCCCGGGCCGGCCGGCGCCCATGACCGCCAGCCCGGACCGTAAGTTTGTGTACGTGGGCCGGCGGGACGACCTGGAGGTGTCCAGCTTCGGGCTGGACGCCGGCACCGGCGACCTGGA
Source organism: Dehalococcoidia bacterium (assembly GCA_034422655.1). Lineage (GTDB taxonomy): Bacteria > Chloroflexota > Dehalococcoidia > Lucifugimonadales > UBA3495 > Bin22. Next base: position 77,789 of record DAOUJN010000024.1, on the reverse strand, counting down.
GTTGATCGGCACGGCGGGGCTGGAGTCCGACCCCTGCTTCATGTCCACCGACCGGGCCGGCAACTACCTGCTGACGGCCTACTACAACGCCGGCCACGCGGCGGTCCACGCCATCGGAGACGACGGGGCGGTGGCCGGGCCGCCGGTGGAGTGGGTGGCCACGGGCACGGGCGCCCACTGTTTCCAGACCGACCCCACCAACCGGTTCGGCTACGTGCCCCACATCGCCTCCGGGCCGGGCCCCAACGCCATCTTCCAGTTCCGCTTCGACCCGGCCACGGGCCGCATCACGCCCAACGACCCGCCCCGGGTCAGTCCGGCGAACCCGGACGGCCCCCGCCACTTCTGTTTCCACCCGCAGCGGGACATCATCTACGTTTCCAACGAGCAGGGGTGCAGCGTAACCGGGTACAACCTGGACCCGGCCACCGGCGGCCTGAGTCCCTTCCAGACTCTTTCGACCCTGCCCGAGGGGTTCACGGCGCGAAACAGTTGCTCCCAGATCCAGATTACCCCCAACGGCAGGTACGTCTACGCCCCCAACCGGGGCCATGACAGTATCGCCGGCTTCGCGGTGGGAGATGATGGGATGCTGACCGCCTTGGGGCAGACTCCCTCCGAGGCAGTGCCCCGGGCCTTCGGCATTGACCCCACGGGCAGTTTCCTGTATTCGGCGGGCCTGGAATCGGGCAAGCTGGCCGCCTTCCGCATCGACGACGGCAGCGGCGCCCTGGAACGCATCGCCACCTACGAGGTGGGGCAGGGCCCCATGTGGGTGCTGATTGTGGAAATTAACAATTAAGAATTAAGAATTAAGAATTACGAATTGTTATAGCCGGCGTTGGTGTCCATGTGCAGTCCGTAATTCCTAATTCGTAATTCGTAATTGGTAATTGATCTGCCGGTGCAGGTGGATGAGGCCCTGCTGGCGGCGGGCGGAGTTGACCGCCTTGGCCCAGCCGGGTTCCAGCAGTTGGTCCGCCATCTCCCGGGTTATTTCGTTGGCCTGCAGTTTGGGGAAATTCCGGTAGAGGGCCAGCGCCGGGGTTTCCTCGCCGCCCCCGTTCTGGGCGTGGCAGAAGGGCAGGACCACGTTGACCGCCACGTCCCTGGCGCGGTCGGCGCCCACCAGGGCGGCGCCCTTCCCCTCGTCGGCCTGGACCGTCAGGGCGGCGGCGAGCCCGGCGGGGGAGCCTTCCGCCACCAGGCCGGCCAGGGCAGCTGCCAGGCCGTCTTCCGGCGCCTCGCCGGCTGCCTCTCCCAGTTCCAGTAAGCGGGCCAGCAGCCGGGCCGCCCCGGCGATGCGCCGGCGGGGGTGGTTGGAGGGCCGCACCCGGAAGGTGTGCCATTCGTCCGCCAGCAGCGGGCGGCCGTAGCCCCGGGCACGGCGCGCCAGGGAGCTTTCCCCGCCGCCCCAATCTTCCAGCCCAGACAGTTGCAGCAGACGACTTTCTACAACTTCCACCCGCGTTGGCACGGGGCAGGCCAGCGCCTCGGCGGCCAGCAGTCGCCACGGGGCAACCTGGGCCAGCTTGAGGAAGGGCTGCCGGTTGGCCCGGTAACCCAGGGCCTCCAGCAGCCCCTCGTACAGGGTCTGGGACGGTGGCTGTTCCCGGTTCAGGGCGGCGAAGACGGCGGCCTTAGCCTGGAAGCGGGCGTCGCCGGCCGCGTCCAGCAGCCGCGCCATGCCGTCGGCGTCGGCGGGTCGGGGCCAGCCCCTGGCCTCCAGTAGCGCCCACAGGGCTGCCGCGGCGGTCCGCTCCCCTCCCTCTCCGGATTCCTCCCTGGAAGGCCCTGCGGGCTGGACTTCGTCCTCCAGCAGGCTGGCCAGGGAGATAACCGGGGCCTGGTGGCCGCTGTGCAGGTTGGTGGGCCTGGAGTTGGAATTGGCGACCGTCTCCGTCTCCAGGGCGGCGTGGAGCACCACTCCGCTGTAGTTGGGGTCGTCGTCGTGGCCGTGGGCGTACCAGTCCCGCTGGCGCACGTGAAGTTCCACGTCTCCCTGCACCAGGCCCAGCCCCTCAACCTCCAGCAGGGCGTCCCGGAAGTCGGGGCCGGCGGCGGTCCCGGGCCTGCCCGGGTAGAGCACCCGCACCCGCCGGCCGGCGGAGGTGCGGAATTCCCGCTGGCGGGCCGCCCGTTTCTGCCACAGGCGGGCCAGGACCTTCTCCGGTATGGGCTGGTACTTCTCTTTCCTTTCCAGCAGCAGAGTCATGGCCTTTATTATCCACGAATGGGCACGAATAATCACTAATGTAATGCATTATTTCCGCGATGGAAGGCTCCGCTATCTCTTGATCTACAAGGCGCGGCCTCGCCCCGAAGCATTATTCGCCGGTATCCCTCATTAGTGATTATTCGTGGAAATTCGTGGATAAATACGCCGCCTTGCCCTTTGCCGCTAGCGGTGGTAAATTAGGCCGAAATCAGCAGCCCGCAAAAAAATAATAGGAACGAGGGGTGTTTCAGATGGCAGACGGCAATAGTCCTTTGAGCGGCATTCGAGTAATTGACCTGGGGCGCCACCAGGCCGGTCCCCGGTGCGCCCAGGTCCTGGCTCGGCTGGGAGCCGAGGTTATCAAGGTCGAGCGGCTGGGCGGCGAGGAGACCCGCTACCACGGCCCCTGGGTGCGCAAGCAGAGCGCCTACTGGGTGCAGTACAACAGCGGCAAGAAGTCCTTGAGCATGGACCTGCGCAAGGAGGAGGGCAAGGAAGCCCTGCGGAAGCTGGTGAAGATTTCCGACGTTATCCTGCAGAACTTCCGCCCCGGCACCATCGAGAACATGGGCTTCGGCTACGACGTGCTCAAGGAGCTGAACCCCCGCATCATCATGGTCAACGTCTCCGCCTACGGCCAGTTCGGCCCCTACCGGGAGAAGATTGGCTACGACCCCATCGGCCAGACCATGTCGGGCATCGCCATGGTAACCGGCGAGGAGGGGATGCCCCCCATCCGGGCCGGCGTGCCCATCATTGACCGCACCACGGCCCTGCACGCCGCCATCGGCACGCTGGCCGCCCTGCAGGAGCGGGAACGCTCCGGCGAGGGCCAGTGCATCGACGTCTGCCTGGCCGACACCGGCTACAGCTACACCGAAATTCCCGTTACCGCCTACCACGGCGCCGGCATCGAGCCCCGCCGCGGCGAGTCGGCGGCGCCCCCCAGCGGCACCTACCCCTGCAAGGACGGCTGGGTGCTGATTTCCGCCGGCGACCAGCACCACTGGCACCGGGTCTGCAACGCCCTGGGACGCCCCGAGTGGCTGGAGGACCCCCGCTTTACCACCCGCCACGAGCGGGGCCGCAACGGCTCTGAGATAAACCAGGCCATGCGGGACCTGATGGCCGATATGACCATGAGCGAGGTGATTGAACACTTTACCCGCCACGACGTGGTGGCGGCGCCGGTCAACACCATCGCCCAGGCGGCGCAGGATCCCCACCCCTGGGAGCGGGGCGCGCTGCAGGAGGTGCCCGACTTCCTGGCCGGCACCATCGCCGTTTCCGGCGACTTCTGGCACTTCAGCCGCACCCCGGCGGTGGTGGGCTCCACCCCCCAGGTGGGCGAGCACAACGAGGAAGTGCTGTCCGGCCTGCTGGGCTACTCCGATGAAGAGATTACCCAGCTCCGCGAAGGCAACGTAATCGCGGAGTTCGACCACTACGACGATATACCGGGGTAGTCTGGTCGTCCAAGAAGCGACACGAAGAGTCACGAAGGAGAGGGCCCGCAAACTTGCGGGCCCTTTGGGTTAGGGCATCTGGCATCTATGGCTTGGGAAGTAGAGTTTACCAACGAGTTTGAATCGTGGTGGGAAGACTTAAGCGAGTCTCAACAGAGATCCATTACAGCAGGAGTTGGATTGCTGGAGGAGTACGGACCGACCTTGGACTACCCATATACGTCAGCGATCAACAGTTCGCGCCATGGCAATATGCGCGAATTGAGGGTTCAGAGTGGAGGCCGTCCATTTCGTGTTTTTTACGCATTTGACCCAAGGCGTACTGCCATCCTATTGATAGGTGGAGATAAGACCGGGGATGATCGGTTTTACGCCACGCTTGTCAATAGGGCAGATGAACTGTATGATGACCATATAGCCGAGTTGCGGCTGGAGGGATTGCTCTAATGAGTGGCCACCGTAAGTTCAGTGAACTGACCAAGAAGTTCACCCCGGAAGATTGGCGCAAAATTGAGGAAATCAAGGCGGAGATGCGCGATTCCCTCATGTCCGAATCGGACAAAAATGAAAAGAGCCTGGCGAAGAAATAGCGATTTGTCGTAGGTACACTGTATAGTAGGAAGAGCCTCGCTTGCGAGGCTCTTTTCTATTTGGTCAATGCTCCTCGTTGCCTTCTCAGACAATATCTCCCCACATTAGTGCCTATTCGTGGACAAGCTTGCTGTTTGTGTCCTCCGCGGAAACCTCAGTACTCCAGCATCATCCGCTGTATCTCCACCGGGTTGTCCGTCTTCGTCAGCGCCAGCATCAACAGGATGCGGGCCTTCTTGGGGGCCAGGTTGTCGGCGGCGATGTAGCCGTCTTCCGTGAAGCGGCGGGTGCGCATGACCCGGCCGTTGCCCGTCTGGGTGGCGATGACCACCGGTATGCCGGACTCCCTTGCCTTTTTCAGGGCGGCCATGAACTCGGGCGAGGAGCTTCCCCCGCCCAGGCCGGCGGCCACGATGCCGGCTACCCCCGCCTCCGCCAGGGCGTTGACCACCAGGCCGTCGGCCCCGGCGTAGGCGTAGGCGATGTCCACCCGCGGCAACTCTTCAACACTGCTTGCATCAAATTCCGAGTCCGCCGTGTGGGTCCGGGCCGGGCTGCGGTAGAAGACCACCTCCTCGTCCGAGTCGGCGTAGCCCAGGCAGCCCAGTTCGCCGGACCGGAAGGTCTCCAGGCGGTAGCTGTTGCTCTTGGTAACGTCCCGGGCCGCCTGGATTTCGTTGTTCAGCACCGTCAGAACGCCCCGGCCAGCGGACTGGGGCGCGGCGGCCACCCGGATGCAGTCCAGCAGGTTGAGCTCGGCGTCGGTGCCCATGCCCGTGGGGGGCCGCATGGCGCCGGTAACCACCACGGGCCGCCGGTCCTTCACCGTCAGGTTCAGGAAATAGGCCGTCTCCTCCAGCGTGGCGGTGCCGTGGGTTACGGCCACGCCGGCGGCCTGGGCGTCCAGGGCGAAGATGTCGTTGATGCGGCGGGCCAGCTGCAGCCAGTGGCCGGGCAGGATGTTGGCGCTGCCCACGTTGACCAGTTGCTCGGGCAGCACGTCGGCGAACTCCCGCGCCTCCGGAATGTTGTCCAGCATCTGCTCGATGGTCAGGTGGCGGTCCCGGTAGCTGTAGTTGATGTAGTCGGTCCGGAAGTCGCCAACAAAGGAAATGGACCCGCCGGTGCCGATGAGGTACACCTTGGGCTTCTGGTCAGTGGTCATGAGGGAAGCTCCTTTTGCCAATCGGGGCAGGGTTTCGTATGCTGTAAGTATAGGCTATTTCCGCAACCACCGGATTGCGGCTTTCACCGGTATGACTAAAGGGCCTCATGGGAATCACGGAGGCAAAATCCGCACATGAACTTGACGTTTATGCGCTCTCTACCGGCGCTCCTGCTGGCGTTGGTCCTTGCTCTGCTGGCCTGCCAGCCACTGGTGTCCGGCACGGCCGGTGGCGATGCCGGCGGGACGGTGGCCGCCGAGGTGGTGGACCTGCCCGCGGGCCTGGGCGTGGAATCAGTGGTGGAGGGACTGGAGATTCCCTGGGACCTGGCCTTCACGCCCGACGGCCGCATCCTCATTACCGAACGGCCCGGGCGTATCCGGGTGGTGCAGGACGGGAAGCTGCAGGAGATTCCCTACGCCACCATCGAGGTGTTCCACCGTTCCGAAGCCGGCCTGATGGGCATCGCCCTTCACCCGGACTTTGGCGATAACGGCTTTCTCTACGTCTGCTACACCTACCGGCAGGGCCGGTCAACGTTCAATCGCATCGCCCGCCTGACGGACCGGGGAGACCGGGCCGAAGACCACCACGTCATCCTCGACCACATCCCCGGGGACACCCGCCACGACGGGTGCCGCATCCGTTTCGGTCCGGACGGCTACCTGTACGCCACCACCGGTGATGCCACCATACCCCACCTGTCCCAGGACCTGGACTCGCTGGCCGGCAAGGTGCTGCGCATGGCCGCCGACGGGTCGGTTCCGCCGGACAACCCATTCCCTGGCTCCCTGGTCTATACCTGGGGCCACCGGAATCCCCAGGGCCTGGACTGGCACCCGGTTACCGGCGATCTCTTCATCACCGAGCACGGGCCCGCCACGGATGACGAGGTGAATATCCTATTGCCGGGGCAGAACTATGGCTGGCCCGAGGTTACCGGCGCTCCCGGCGAACCCGGGTACGTTGACGCCGCCCTGTCGCTGACGCCCACGGTGGCCATCGCCGGGGCCGCCTTCGTTACGGGCGACGTGCTTCCCGAAGCCTGGCAGGGCGATCTGGTCTTCGCCGCCCTGAAGAGCTCCCACCTGCAGCGGGTGGCCTTGGAACCGCCCGCCTACCGCGCCGTGGCTTCCCGCCAGACCCAGTTCCAGGGCCGGTTCGGGCGCCTGCGGGCGGTGGTCATGGGCCCGGACGGGTACCTCTACTTCACCACCAGCAACCGGGACGGGCGCGGCCGCCCCCGTCAGGGAGATGACCGTCTCCTGCGGCTGGGCCCCCTTCCCGCCACTTCCGCCGGGCAATGAACCGCACGGAGCAACTCTGTGAATCCCTGCGTACTCTGAGACTCTGTGGTGAAAACCGCCCTGGCAAGGAAACGGTGTACGGAGCTCCGAAACGAAAACGCAATCGCCCTGTTGCCGCCATCGATTCAAGGTGCGCCATCCGCCCCGAAACGCTAATATGTAGGGATACCGGCGCAAGAAATTAGCGGAGTTTCCATGATTCGCACCTTCCGGCTGGCCCTGGCGCAGCTGAATCCCACGGTGGGCGACATTGACGGCAACACGGCCCGCATCATCGAGTTCGTGGAGCGGGCGCGGGAATGCCGGGCCGACCTGGTGGCCTTCCCGGAACTGGCCATCACCGGCTACCCGCCGGAGGACCTGCTGTTCAAGACTTCCTTCCTGCAGGCCAACGAGGAAGCCATGCGGCGGGTGGTGGCCGCGGCCCGGGACCTGGCGGTGGTGGTGGGCTACGTGGAGGTGGGAGACTCGGCCACCGGCTCCGACATTGCCAACGCCGCCGCCGTGGGGTATGACGGGAAATTTATTGACAGCTACCGCAAGATGTACCTGCCCAACTACGGCGTCTTAGATGAGGACCGTTACTTCCGCCGGGGGACCGAGTGTCCCGTTTACCGCATCAACGGCGTTAACGTGGGCGTCAACATCTGCGAGGACATCTGGTACCCGGTGGGGCCCCTCGCCGTGCAGCGGGAGGCCGGGGCCGAGCTCATCGTCAATATCAACGGGTCGCCCTTCCACGCCGGCAAGGCGGCCTACCGGGAGAAGATGATCGGCACCCGCGCCGCAGACAATGGCCTATTCGTGGCCTACCTGAACCTGGTAGGCGGGCAGGACGAGCTTCTCTTTGACGGGGCTAGCATGGTCTGCGACATGGGCGGCGAAGTTATTGCCCGCGGTCCCACCTTTGCCGAAGACCTGCTGGTCATAGACCTAGATATCCAGTCGGTATTCCGGTCCCGGCTGCGGGCGCCCCTAGCCCGCAAGGAGAACCCAGCCATTCTGCGGGAGGTGGGCGAGGCCAGGACAATGAGGGTGTCGGAATATCGCGCCGTTGTCCGTCCGGCACTGGATGCCCCGGCCCTGGCTCCGGTCATGGGACCTGTGGAAGAGGTCTATCACGCCCTGATTACCGGCACCCGGGACTATATCCGGAAGAGCGGCTTTTCACGCGCCCTGGTGGGCCTGTCCGGCGGCATTGATTCGGCCCTGACCGTCACCGTGGCCACCGATGCCCTGGGGCCCGAAAACGTGGTGGGCGTAACCATGCCCTCCCGCTACTCGTCAGAAGGCAGCGTCAGCGACTCGAAGGAACTGGCGGACAACCTGGGGATTGACTGCTGGGTGGTCCCCATCGAACCGGCGCACCTGGCATTCACCGATATGCTGGAACCCTGGTTTGCCGGAACCGCGCCTAACGTGGCCGAGGAGAACGTGCAGGCGCGGATCCGGGGCAACGTGCTGATGACCATTTCCAACAAGTTCGGGTGGATTGTGCTGACCACGGGCAACAAGAGCGAGATGGCCATGGGCTACGCCACCCTGTACGGCGACATGGCCGGCGGATTCGCCGTCATCAAGGACGTGCCCAAGACCCTGGTGTACGAGCTTTGCCGGTGGCGCAACGAATGGGGTTTCGGCCTGAACGGCGCCAGGTCCCCCATACCGCGGGCCATCATCGACAAGCCCCCCAGCGCCGAACTGCGCCCCGACCAGCTTGACGCCGATACGCTGCCCCCCTACGAGCAGCTTGACCCCATAGTGCGGGCTTACGTGGAAGAGGACTACAGCTACGAGGAAATGGTGGAGATGGGCCACGATGCGGCGGCGGTGCGGCAGGTGATAACCTTCGTGGACCGGAACGAGTACAAGCGCCGCCAGGCCCCGCCGGGGGTCAAGATAACGCCCCGCGCCTTCGGCAAGGACCGCCGCCTGCCCATTGTCAACCGCTACCGGCCGGTTTAGGGGAGCTCAAGAACCGCTCTCAACAAGAAGCGGGTGGCAGAAATGGGCCAAGTCTGTCCCTTTCAGGTGGACTCATGCCTGGTTCTGCCTGAGTCGGTCCTCCAGATCCCTGATACGCTGCTCCGCAATTTCTCTCTGCCGACGTTCCTCGTCTGCCCGCTCCCCTACCTGTCGGATCTCTTCCCGGAGGGAGGCCATGCTGTCTATGGGGGCGTCTGTCTTGGGATCCACGAATTCCAGGTCGCCCTGTTCCCAGCAGATGTACAGGTCCAGTACCCGGCTATATCCCCTTATGCTGCCGTCCGGAAGGGTGTCCAAGGGTATGGCCTGATAGACGCCGCCCACCAACCGGTCGCCTCCCAGCCTTTGACCGTGAAACTCGCCCGTCTCGTCGAAACGCCAGTATTCGGCAATGCCCAGGCCGGCGTAGAAATCGGGCTTTTGCCCCGTATCGATGTGGCCGGTGGCCCTGGAGGCTATTTCCAGTACCATGTCCGGTGGCTTGCCCTGCAGCGATACTACGTAGCCATTATTAGTGTCATAGAGTTCCGGGTCTGCGTTGAAGGCGACCAGCAGGTCGGGGTACCGTATCGGGCTTCCCGGTTCGGCGCAGATGTATCTCTCTCCAGATACGATAATATTCTCGGGATTGCCCAAGTGCTGGGCAAGGCGGTATGCGTGCCCGTCCCGGGCCAAGTGCTTGAAGCTGGTCATATCATCGGGGTCTTTCTCCGGAATGTCGGGAAGCCGGAAGGGGGGCGGCTGCTTGGCGGGGCTGGAGCCCGCGGCTGGACTGGTCATGCTGCTAAGCTCCCTGGCAGAGGGTTTGGGCAGGGCTGCTACAGGTATTGTGGCGGCGGGACGATGGATGTGTCAACAAGAGTAGCTGGAGGGAACAGGGCAGCCACAAGGGCTGCCCCTACGCATTTGTGAGCATTCGTGCTTATTCGTGGAAAAACTTCTACCCCGACATCCTTTCCCGAAACTCCCCCGGTATCTCCCGCAGCCTTCTCCGGAAGGCAGTGTCCTCCCTTTCCGGCATGCGGCGGACGGCTTCCAGCATCAGTTCCACGCCGCCCAGGTAGTCCTCCTCGTGGATGTATTCGGCTTCGATGCCGCCGTCGGGGGCGCCGTTGTGGTAGTTGCCCAGGGGGAAGGCGATGCCGGTGGTGTGATACCCGTACACGGAGAAGGCGCTGGCCTCGCAGGTGCCGCCGCTCATCAGTTGCCGCTGCACTTTGAAACCGTCGGGCCGGGCCTGCAGGGTTTCCCTGGCGCGGGTCAGAGGCGACTCCGCGTCGGCGTTGAAGGTGAAACCTGCGTCGCCTACCCGAATTACCGGCCCGCTGCCGATTTCCGCCCCGGGCAGGGTGCGGCTGGACTCCAGCGACACTACCAGCGTGTCTTTCGTCAGGGTACCGGCCTCGGCCAGCAGGCGCGCGCCCACCAGTCCCACCTCCTCCGCCCGGGTGAAGACGCCGTAGACGTCCCCGGAGGGCTGCTCCCCCTGCCTGGCCAGGACCGACAGCATGGCCAGGGTGCTGCCGCAGCCGGCCAGGTCGTCCACGGCCCGCATCCGGATGTAGCCGTCTTCAAGCTGGAAGTCCACCAGGTCGAACACCACCGACGACGGCAGGGGAATATCCGCCAGGCGCGAAGCATCGTCCAGGCTGATCAGAGCCTTGCGGCCAGAGGGTTCACCGTAATGACCGGCGGTTGCGGCGGCAATTCGCTCGCCGTCCGGCAGAATAATTTGCAGCGGAACGCCCGCTTCAAAGGAAGACTGCGGTATGCCTCCCATGGCCGCTCCCACCAGGAAATCGCCATCCACCGCAACGGCCTCAAAACCCGGGTGGTCCATGTGGGCCATGAAGGCAATGGGCGGAACGGAACCGTCGGTTGACGTCCCCTGGAGGTGGGCGATGATGTTGCCGTAGGCGTCGACCTGGTAGGGCACGCTGGCCTCGTCCAGCAGGTTGCGCACCACCCGTGCCACGCCGTCCTCCAGGAAGGATGTGGCCGGCTGCGCCCCCAACCGGGCCAGGATGTCCAGAGCTTGGTCACGAAGGTTGGGCATGATTGATACCTCTAGGATGAGTTGGGGACATTATAGCAACGGAATCAATTTAAACCACGAATGGGCACGAACAGCCACGAATATCGCGACGGTGGCCATCCAGGCATGAGCATGAATGTAATGATGGAGATTCTGAGCGGTTATATCGCACCTGTGCTAAATGGCAAACTAAGGGGCGGGCCATTTCTGACCCGCCCCTAATTTATTCGTGACCATTCTTCCGCCGCGGCGGATTTGTGGACTAATCGCTTCCTACTGGTGGAACAGGTTCAGCGCTGAACCCAGCTTGAACCAGGCTACTTGCGATTCGCCGTAGGAGTGGTTCAGCATCAGGATTTCGCTGGTGCCGTCGCTGTGCCGCACCTGGCATTCCACGGGCTTGCCGGGGGCCAGGTCGTTCAGGCCCACCAGGCTGATGCGGTCGTCTTCCCGAATCCGGTCGTAGTCGGCGGGGTCCGGGAAGGTGAGGGCCAGCAGGCCCTGCTTCTTCAGGTTGCTCTCGTGGATGCGGGCAAAGCTGCGGACGATGACCGCGGCGCCGCCCAGCAGGCGGGGCGACAGGGCGGCGTGCTCACGGCTGCTGCCCTCGCCGTAGTTGGAGTCGCCGACGACCACCCACTTGATGCCCTGGGCCTGGTAGTCCCGGGCGATGCGGGAGAAGCCCACGCCCTCCTCGCCGGATACTACATTCTTGCCCTTGCCAGCGTCGCCGGTGTAGGCGTTGATGGCCCCCATGAACATGTTGTCGCTGAACCGGTCCAGGTGGCCCCGGTACTGCAGCCACACGCCGGCGGGGGAGATGGAATCGGTGGTGGTCTTGCCCTGGGCCTTCACCAGCACCGGCATGTCCTCGAAGTCCCCGCCGTCCCAGGCCGACCAGGGGTTAAGCAACTGGATGCGCTCGCTGTCCGGCGCAACGGTCAGCTCAATGTCGGTGCCGTTTTCCGGCGGGTCCTCGTAGGATGAGGAACCTCGGTCAAAATCCGCCTCGGGAACGTCCGGGGCGGCCTTGGGCGGCTCCAGCCGGAACTCCTGCCCGTCGGCGCCGGTGAGGGTGTCGGTCAGCGGATTGAAGGAAAGGCGCCCAGCCAGGGCCAGGGCGGTGACGATTTCCGGGCTGCCGATGATGTTCATGGTGGAGGCTTCACCGTCATTGCGGGCGGGGAAGTTCCGGTTGTAGGAGGTGACGATGGTGTTGGGGCGGCCTACCGGGTCGCCCACCCGCCGCCACTGGCCGATGCAGGGGCCGCAGGCGTTGGCCAGCACGGTGGCGTTGATGTCCTGGAGGGACTGCATCTGGCCGTCCCGTTCGATGGTGGCCCGGACCTGTTCGGAACCGGGCGTAACCATGAAGGGCACCGCCGCCGACAGGCCGTGGGCCCTGGCCTGCTCCGCCACGTCGGCGGAACGGCTCATGTCCTCGTAGGAGGAATTGGTGCAACTGCCGATGAGGGCCGAGGAAATCTCGTCCACCAGGCCGCTGTCCTCCTGCAGTTCACGGGCCATCTGGGATATGGGGCGGGCCCGGTCCGGCGAGTGGGGGCCCACCAGGTGAGGCTCCAGCTCCGACAGGTTGATTTCCACTACCTGGTCGTAGTATGCGGAGGGGTTCTCGTAAACCTCGGGGTCTGCGGTCAGCAGGTGCCGGTACTGCTCGGCCAGTTCCGCCAGTTCGCCCCGGTTGGTGGCCCGCAGGTACCGGGCCATGGACTCGTCGTAGGGGAAGGTGGACGAGGTGGCGCCCAGCTCAGCGCCCATGTTGCAGATGGTACCCTTGCCCGTGGCGCTGATGGTGGCGGCGCCGGGGCCGAAGTATTCAATGATGCAGTTGGTGCCGCCGGACACGGTCAGGACGCCGGCCAGGTAAAGGATGATGTCCTTGGGGGCGGTCCAGCCGCCCAGTTCGCCGGTCAGGTGGACGCCGATGAAGCGGGGGTACAGGACTTCCCAGGGGAGGCCTGCCATAACCTCCACGGCGTCGGCGCCGCCCACGCCCACGGAAATGGAACCCAGGCCGCCGCCGTTGGGAGTGTGGGAGTCGGTGCCGATCATCAGCTGGGCCGGGTAGGCATAGTTTTCCAGGGCCACCTGGTGAATGATGCCGGCGCCGGGTCCCCAGAAGCCCACGCCGTACTTGGCCGCGGCGGTGCGCAGGAAGTTATAGACCTCGCTGTTCTCGCCCAGGGACTCCTGCAGGTCCTGGGAGCCTTCAACCCGGGCCTGGATCAGGTGGTCGCAGTGGACCGACGTGGGCACGGCCGTGGTGGACCGGAGGGTCTGCATGAACTGAAGCATGGCCGTCTGGCCCAGCACGTCCTGCAGGATGACCCGGTCGGGCCGGAGGTTGACGTAGGTCTCGCCCCGCACCATGCCCGTCTCGGCGGGGTTGTCCAGGTGGGACAAAAGGATCTTGTCGGCCAGCGTAAGGGGCCGATTCTGGAACTGCCGGACCGTCGTCAGGTTTCGGTCCAGCCTCTGGTAAACTTCGGAAACCAACTCCCTGGTGGGTGCAATCGTAGGCATAATAGGCTCTCTCCCCTACCTATTTCGTTATGGAATTGCTCCCGTTTGCTCCTCCCCGCGCTGGCGCGAACAAACGGGAACAATGGCGGTAGTCTAAAAGTTGGGAAGGGTTACTGTCAATTGGGGGGCAGTATTTCCGGCAGGTTTCATCCCGGCCGCTGATAACTGGCCGGAGCGCTGCCAAATCAGTCACGGGAGGCTCTGGACATAATCTCTTATGCTGCTGGCAAACCGGCCCTGTGGTCTTCTGGATTCTGCGGGCCAGGCATTATCGTGATACAATTGGGCCACTCCTTTTGAAGTCGAAGAGCTTCAATCCCTCTTCATATACCGCTGTTTAAGACCCATTCCTTTCATTTCCGAACGAGACTTATGTCCCGGGCAGGCCGCCGGCAAGGCGCATGCCGGAACAGCCTATTTGTGGCTGTAATCCGCTGCTGTCCCGTGAGTCAGGGACGCAATTCATGAGCTTCGGCGCTCAACAGGCAATTCCGGGTGAGGGGAGGATGCCAAGTGGGAAAGAGAATTGTTTGTTCTACCAACTTTGTGGCGTGTATAGCGATAGCAGTGGCGTCTGCTTTATTCCTCGGAGGCATTGCCACCACTATTGCCCAGAACAACGGCCCCCAGGTGTCGGTCTCAACCAATTACGCGGTGGCCAACCAGCGGATAATGCTTTCCGCCACGGGCTTCACCGCCAGCGCCGAAATTGGCGAGGTGGCAGCGGGCGAAACGCAGGTATCCGGCATAACCCTGGCAGGCGAGGCCATACCCTGGGACCGCATTAACGGGGGCAACACGGTCAGCGTCGATAGCGACGGCGAATGGTCAACCGCGGTGGACCTGCCCCTGAATGCAACAACCACGGCTTCGGGGAGCAAGACCATTGAGGCAACCGATTCTGAAGGTGTCTTCGATTCTGTTTCATTTCACATTAGAGACCGGGCCGTAGAAATTGACCCCCCGGCCGGCAGGGCCGGGACCTTCGCCATGATTATTGGCGAAGGCCTTCCTGCCAGTAACGCCGCCGGTTCCAGCTTCGCGATGACTCTGTCCTATGACGCAGGTTCCGGAGAAGGCATTACCATGCCAGTCGAGCCCCATTCCAATGGCGAATTGCGGGCCCAATTTCGAATTCCCACTACCGGGACGATTCCATCCACCAACACAGGCAAGATTTCCTTCCAGGATGATGACGGTGTGGTGGTTGAAGAGACATTTACCCACGAGGTGTTGCTACCGCTGATCCGTGTCAGACCAACCAGCGGCCCTCCCGGAACCACAGTCGTCTTTGCCGGGGAAGGCTTTAGGGCGAATGTTCGAATTCAAGAGGTGACCATAGGCAGGAGTCGCTTGATTGCTGGGCAGGAAATTTACACGGACTCAGAGGGAAAGTTGTCCATCGAAAGAATTATCCCTGACCGGGAACTGGGGAGCCAAACTGTTGAGGTCACCGCCGGGAATGTAACCGTCTACGCAGCCTTTACGGTGACTACAGACCCAACGCCAACACCGACGCCCCGGCCTACATGGACTCCCACGCCTGCCCCTACCAGCACTCCTGTACCCACTCCTACAGTTCCCCTCACCGACCTGGATGGGACTATCCGGCTCAGCCCTGCCAGCGGCCTGCCCGGCTCCATTGTGACTGTTCATGGAGAGGGATTTCCGCCCTTAAGGCCGCTGCGGGCCGTGCTGATGGGGGGCGTCTACGCAACGCCGGATCCCCGGCCTTCCGCCGACAAGGACGGCACAGTGACCTTCGACGTCATTATTCCCTCCCTGGACCCGGGCACATATAACTTTTTTGTGATGTCGGGGCGCATTAATGCGACCTCCCACCTGTTCAGGGTCCTGGGGGCGCCCACCCCCACCCCAGCTCCCACTCCCACCGGGACCCCCACGTCCACTCCTGCGCCACAACTAATCGGGAGTCAGGACCCGCCTCATGTATTCCTGGGAACCGCCCGGTTAGATGGCGCCCCAGTACCGGAAGGGACTCCCATAAATGCCTACGACGGGACCAAACTAGTCGGGGCAACTCTGGCCGGACAGGGGGGAAGGTTCAGCATCCACACTCACCGGTCGGACAATGCCATCACCTTTACCGTAGACGACCATACAGCGGGGGAAACCTGGGATGTATGGCAATTGGGAAGGATTACTCCGGCGTTCAACTTGAACGCCAGTTCCGTTACCCGCCACGAAGATTCGCCAGCCCTGGTATTCCAGGCGAACCCCGAGCTTGTGTCCGTATTTGCATACGACAACACCAGTAAACGTTGGCAGTTTTTTGACCCAAGAGTCACTGACGCCAGCACACTGGAGAGATTCATACCCGGACGGCCTTACCTGTTCCGGGTGTCAGGGAACGTCTGGCTCTTGCTGAATGGCACTGAACACTACCTGAGTTGCTCAGCGGGCAATTGCTGGAACCAGATTGTGTGGTGAAAGTCGTCCGGAAAGTGGCCTCACGATCCCTTGTTGAAGGTCCCCCGGTGACCCTGTAGCCACGTTGCCTGACACAAAGAAAAGACCTCCATCGGGTTTGCCTGCTTTCGTATCGGCGCGCCCGGGAGGTCTATTCAATTGGCCGGAGTGTCCGGCGTTAACTACTTGCGTTTCAGGGCGTCGGGGTCGGTGTTCTTGAAGTAGTCGTAGTTCATGGCGATGTAGTTTTCCCACTGGGCCGGGACGGCATCCTCGGCGAAGATGGCGGTAACCGGGCAGACCGGCTCACAGGCGGCGCAGTCGATGCACTCGTCCGGGCTGATGTAGTACATGTCGTCGTTGTCGGTGGTGTAAATGCAGTCCACCGGGCACACGTCCACGCAGGCCGCGTCCTTCACACCAACACAGGGCTCGGTAATTATGTAGGTCATTCTTCTTCTTGCTCCTCTGAAGTAGCAGTTCTTGAGTCTCCCGGCCGGTGGCGGCCTCGCATCCCCGTCTTGCTGCGCCAGCCCCGACGGAAAGGCAACGAAATTATAGCATAGCCCGGCAGGTTTGCAATATTGGCTGTCCGGGCGGCCCGGGGAGAAGGGCAAAGAGTCGGGGGCAACCGCTCCGGCTGCCCCCGTAGTTTCCATTTCACACCGGCAGGGTGTCTACAGCACCAGGCCGTAGGTGCGCTTCTTTATGGACAGGTTTACGAAAGTCTCGGTGCGTTGTACGCCGTCGATGGGGCCGATCTTGGTGCGCAGGAACTGTCCCAGGTTTTCCGCCGATTCCAGGCCCGCCCAGACGAAAACGTCGTAGGCGCCGGTGGTCACGGCCACGTAGTGGGCTTCGGGCAGGTTGATCAGGGACTCGGCGACCACGTCGGACTTGCCGGGGCCCGTTTGCATGCCGATCAGGGCGGTGGTTGAAAAGCCGAGCTTCTCCAGGTTGGGCACGGCCACCACCCGCACCACGTCATCATCCAGCAGCTTGCGGAGACGGCGGCGCACGGTCCCTTCGCTGACGCCCACTTCCCTGGCGATTTTCGCATTGGAAGCTCGACCGTCCAGTTGCAGCAAGGCGATTATTTTCTTATCCAGTTCATCCATTGGTTGATACTCTCCCTATAGTGCTATGTCGGAACAGGTAACACGAATAATAGCTTAACGGCAGTTTAGTGTCAACGGGGGACTAAAATGTTCCGAAAATCGCATATTCCCAAGGCTAAAGAATGTATAGGACTACGGAAATCGAAAATAACCCCTTCGTCTATTTTTCGTCAAATAGTTGGCCGTGTTAAGTTTATCCCGCAACGGTAGCCGAAGTGTTTCGTAAGTGTCAACTGTCGATAAGGAACCTCAATGCAGGCAGTTCACGAGTCTTCCTCTTCTTGACCTCCAACCCAGGTTTGGATACATTGGATTAGGTGGCTGATTCCTGCGGGCGGCCCCGGTCTCAGGGCAGCCTGCACACCGACCAAACCGCCACTGCCAGAGGTATTCGAATGTCGATGTTTAATCCATCCGCCGGCGGAGGTTTCGGGTATAACCTGGCCGAGTCGGACCGTATATTCACCGCGGCCATGACCGGCCTTTACGGCTGGACCGCCCTGGGCCTGGGCGTGGCCGGCGCCGTGGCCTGGGTGTTCGCCTGGACCGGTCTTTTTCTGCTGTTTACCGGATTCATGGGCATGATACTGGGCGTGGTCGCGGCCATTGGCTGCCTGTTCGGAATGCAGTACGCCGCCCGCCGGGACGCGTCCCTGGCCGCGGTGGGGGCCCTGTACCTGGGTTTCACTGCCTTCATGGGAGCCACCCTGTCTTCCGTCTTCGTCTTTTACTCCGGCGCCAGCATCGCCCAGGCCTTTGCCGGGGCCTGCGGGCTTTTTGCCCTGATGAGCGTTTTCGGGTTTACCACCAAGAAAGACCTGTCCAAGATAGGGATGCTGGCTATAATCGCCCTGGTCGGCATGGTGGTGGTTGGCCTGGTAAACGCCTTCCTGTTCCAGTCAAGCGGCCTCCAGTTGCTGCTCAGCGTCATTACCCTGCCCATCTTCATGGGCCTGACCGCGTGGGAAACGCAGGCTGTGAAGCAGGAAGCCCAGGAAGCCGCCGCCACGGGCAACGCCGATGCCGCCAGCCGCATTGCCCTCATTGGGTCGGCCGGCATGTTCCTGAACATCGTCAACATGTTCCTGGCCCTGCTGCACATTTTCAACTTCTTTGGCGGCGACGATTAGCAGAATCCATTTCCGGTGGGACCTGAATGAATGCATTGACTACTTTACTCAACGGGGTGGCGCGCAGGGCGTCCACCCTGTTTTCCTTGCGGCGCCTCTCGCTGGCTTTAGCGCCCGCGCTGCTGGCGGCAGCCCTGGCAACGGGCTGCGCCGGTGAATCGGAGGGCGACCCCTACCGCATTGGCGTGATGGAGTCCCTTACCGGCCCCGGCGAGTCCTACGGCACCGTCGCCAACCAGGCCAAGCAGATGGCCGCAGACGAAATCAACGAGGCTGGCGGCATTGACGGGCGCCCCCTGGAACTGGTGGTAGAGGACTCCCAGTGCAGCGCCCAGGGGGCGGTTGCGGCCTACCGCAAGCTGACCGGCGTGGACGAAATCCGCATCATCCTGGGAACTTCCTGCAGCAGCGCCATGCTCGGTGCGGCGCCCCTGGCCGAGGCCGACGGTGTCGTTCTCTTCTCAGGCCTGGCCAGCAGCCCGGATATCGCCAGGGCCGGGGACTACATTTTCCGTACCCAGATCAGCGACGTAGAGGTGGGAATCGGCACCGGCAACCTGCTGTGGGACGACGGCATCCGTCGCCTGGCCACCATCACCGAGTCCACCGACTATGCCGAGGGAGTGCGGCGCACCACGGCGCAGCAATTCGAGAAGCGGGGCGGCCAGGTGGTGGCTGCCGAGCGGTATGCTTCCGACGTTACCGACTTCCGGTCCCAGTTGAGCAAGCTGTTTGCGGCGGAGCCGGAGGCCCTCCACCTGGCCCCCCAATCGGAATTCACGGCCGGTACCATACTCAAGCAGGCCCGCGAACTGGGCTACGACGGCCCCGTTTACGCCGAGACGATTACCGTCGGCACCACCGCCCTGGAGATTGCCGGAACCGCCGCCGACGGCGCCAAGGCCATCATTTCCGACCTGGCGCCGGATAACGAGAAGGGGCAGCAGGTGCTGGCCAACTTCCGGGAGCGGTATGACTACGTTACCCTGCCCTGGCACCTGGGTTCCGCCTACGATAACGTCTATATAGCTGCCGAGTGCCTGGGCCAGACCCGCGATGACCAGGATGCCGACGCCTTCCGTGACTGCTTGTACGGCATCACCTGGAGCGGGGCCATAGGGGACGATTACAGCTTCGACGCGGACGGCGAGGTGGTGGGCCTGTCACGGGTAGTCGTGCGGGTGCTGCCGGCCACGGAAAGGACCGCAGACCGCAAGTACGAGGTGCTGGGTCCGGCCCCCAGCGCGCCGTGAGCGGCAGCGCCTTTCGGGCCAAACAAAGTAGAAGCCCGTGCGCCTTGGGAGGGTCTCAGCAATTCCCTAGATGAAGCTGCCCCGCCGCCGCCCGCGAGTGTAGGCAATTCGCATCAGGTAAGCAATTACGCCGGCTACAACCAGGATGCCCAGGATGACCAGCACGATTATCCATCCGTCCACGTTGGCCGGCCGGTGCAGGTAGGTAACGTGGATCTGGGCGCTGGGCTGGCGGCCCTGCCCGATAACGCCGTCGGACGCACCCGGGCGGTCGAGGATTTCCCGCTCCGTCACCGCGCCCTGACTCTCGATGAACCGTGCCGCCCGGTTCAGGTCGTCGGGGAAGATGCGGAAGGTAATTTCCGCCCTTTCTTCCTCCCCCTCCGACGCCAGGTAAAGCTTGTCAATCTCGCCCAGGCGCGCCTCCACAAATTGCTGCATTCCGGCCACGCTGCCGGGCACCCCGTTAACTTTCAGCACAAAGGTGGCCGCCGGACCCCGTTCCACCGCGACGCCCCGGGGAGCCAGGATGACGTGGATGGTTGCCAGGTCCAGCTGGCGTTCCAGCAGTTGCAGCTGCCACTGGTCCCGTTCGACGTCGGCCCTGACCCGGGCCAGTTCCCGCTCCACACTCAGCAGTTCGGCCACGGAATTGCTCCGCTCCTTCAGCGACGACAGGGCCCGTTCCTCTTGGCGCAGGGCGGCCAGGCGGGAGGTGAGGTCAACGTGGTGGTCGGTAACGTCCTCGCTGCCCAGGCTGCGGTACTGCACGACGCCCAGGCCCTGGATCCGCTCCACGGCCCGATCCAGCCGGTCCTGGGGCACCTTGATGGTTACATCCGAACGGGCCTGGTCCGCCACGCCGACGGTGGTCAGGCGCTCAACGTGGCCGCCCAGGCTGATGGCGATGGACTGGACCTGCAGGGTTGCCCCCGCCACCGAAGCCACCTCCAGGCCCAACAGCGCCAGCGACATGGGGTCCTGCCCTGCGCCGCTTCGCAGAATCTCTATGGGAATGCCACCTGGTCCCGCGGCCAGCCCAGGACCATAGCTGCCGGCCGGGGAAGAGGGAACCGAAGACGGGCTGCCGGCGTAGTATGGTGTGTAAACTCCGGCCATTGCACCGCCGGCCCCCGGCAGGCGGCTGTCCTGGACGGTTTCGCGCAACGCCAGGCTGCGGCCGCTGTCTTCGTCCGCCGAGCCGCAGGCAGGGAACGCCAGCAACAGGCAAGCCAGGAAAGGCAGGAACAACAGTCTGTTCATCGGCGGCACTCTTTGGGTTAAAATAGTAATCAGGAACCGATTTTACTATAAGGTCAGCAGGGCGTGATAAGTAGATTTGGCCCCGGAATTGCGCAATCCTGCCCCCTTCTCCTCTGCCGGTTCCCTCTCTTATCGTCCTTACGGGCCTAAAACTATCCCCTTGAAGTAGGCCTTTCCCGAGGCGCTATAACCAGGAGAACCAACGCCATCCCTGGAGGTTACCCAATGCAAAGATTGCCGCCCGCCCTGGGTTACGGTGCGCTGAGCGGGGCCCTGCTGACGGCCCCCCTCTTGGGGTTAATGTTCCTGGCTGACAAGGCGCTGGACCTGCCCTTCGTCCCCTTCACCCTCTTTGACTGGATTGCCACCGTTACCCCGGGTCCGCTGATAACCTTCGGCATCGACATGATGATCGAGTCCCTGCTGCTGTTCAATCTCAGCGTGGCCGACGCCGCCAAGACCAGCGAGCAGATAGCCGCGGTGCTGATGGTCTTCTTCATCGGCGTGGCGGCTGGGGCCGTCCTTTTCGCTTCGCTCAGGTCCCGGGCTGCCGGCTCCGTCGGACTGGATGGGGGCTGGCTGGGGAACTTTTTCTCCCAGCCCGTTCCCGGGCTGGTGGTTGGACTGGTAATCGGCCTGCCCCTCACTGCCGTCAGCCTGCCCATGGGCCAGTCCACCATGAACCCGGTAGTCACCTTCATCGTCCTGATGTTCCTGTTCCTGGCCTGGGGCCTGGCCCTGGGTTATTTCCGCCGCCAACTGGCCCCTGCCCCGGTACTGTCACTCCCTTCCCCCTGGACGGGGGAAGGTCAGGATGGGGGTGCGGCAGGGGAGGGCGTGGAGGAAGTTCGGTCAGTGAACGTCATCGACCGGCGGCAGTTCCTCATCCGCCTGGGCGCGACCACCGCTACCATCACCGTGGCCAGCGCCGGCCTGGGCGCCGCCCTGGGCCAGGGGGAGCGGACCCGCATCGCCGAGTCGGTGGCCGATTCCATGCCCCCCAATGCCATGCCGCCGCGCCGCTCCCTGCCCAACGACGGCGACCCCGTAACGCCGGCCCCGGGCACCCGCCCGGAGTTCACGCCGGTGGAGGACCACTACCAGGTCTTCCTGCGCACCGAACCGACGTTCATCGACATTTCCAACTGGGTGCTGCCCATCCACGGCCTGGTGGCCAACCCGAAGGAACTTACCATCGAGCAGATACGCAACGACTATCCGATGCGTGAGCAGTACGTGACCCTGTCCTGCATTTCCGGGCGCATCGGCACCACCCTGATCAGCACCACCCATTGGACCGGGGCGGCCATGCAGGCGGTGCTGGCCGACGTTCAGCCCCTGCCCGAGGCCAAATACCTGGTCATCAAGTCCGCCGACGGCTTCTACGAAACGGTGGCCCTGGACCTGATCGCCTCCGACGACCGTATCATGCTGTGCTACGCCTGGGACAGTGAACCCTTGCCCTTCGACCACGGCTTCCCCCTGCGAATCTGGCTGCCCGACCGCTACGGCATGAAGCAGCCCAAGTGGATCGTGGACATTGAGGTAACCGACGAGTACCGGGAAGGCTACTGGGTGGAGCGCGGCTGGGACGAGGTGGCCCGGGTGAAGGCTACCTCGGTCATAGACACGGTGGCGGTACGCGACGTGGTGGAGGCCAACGGGCAGCGGCTGGTGCCGGTGGGCGGCATTGCCTTTTCCGGCGCGCGGGGCATTTCCCGGGTTCAGGTGCGGGTGGACGGCGGCCCCTGGCAGGACGCCCAACTGCGGTCGCCCCTGTCGGAGACCACGTGGGTCCTCTGGCGGTACGACTGGCCCTTTGCCGCCGGCGACCACACCTTCGAGGTGCGCTGTTCCGAACTGGACGGCGCCCCGCAAATCGAGGAGGAACAGGGCAACCGTCCCAGCGGCGCCACCGGCATCCACAGCCGCAAGGCTTCGGTGTAGATATCTGAGTAAGTCCCTCCTCCTTGACGGGGGGAGAGACTGCCCTGAGCTTGCCGAGGGGTTAGGGTGGGGGTGACGTCTTCCAAATTTGCGGTTATCCGCCACGAATTTACCTAGCGTCGCCGCCAGCCTTTGGGGTAGCGTTTCTCCTGTAATTTTCCAACCGGTTTGTTACGGCCACCAGGCGTCAGTGTCGGGCGGGCCAGGGAGGAGGGGTATGACGCAATCTTTCAAGACTGTCTTGTTCCTTACATTGGGACTGCTGATGGCGGGCCTGGTAGCCTGCTCTTCCGAAGGAGCGCCCATGGAGGCGCCGGAAACGGTGGCCGAACCCGTCGCCACGGCAGTCCGCACTCAACCGGCCACGCCGCAGCCTGCCGCCGCAGCCGAACCCGCTCCGGTCGAGGTGGACCAGGACGCCCCCAGGCGAGGGGGACACCTGGTGTTGGCGTCCATGGCCGACCATCCCCATCGCGACGTGCACCAGTCCGCCCAGGAAACCCTGGCAACTCTGGGTCCCGGCCTGGCCTACAGCCGCCTCCTGCGCCTGGATTACGGCCCGGAGGTCAAGCAGCCCAACCTGACCCTCCAGTGCGACCTTTGCGAAAGCTGGGAAATTACTCCTGAGATGGCCTACGTCTTTAAGCTGCGGCCCGACGTTTACTGGCAGAACCTGTCGCCGGTGGACGGGCGGCAACTGGTGGCCGACGACCTGGTGTACAGCTACGACCGGATGCGCACCCCCGGCTGGCCGGGAGAAGCCCGGTTCGCCGACCGGGGCATCGGGGAAATTGAGGCGCTGGACGACCTTACCCTGCGGGTTAACCTGGCCTTCCGGGACGCCGATGCTCTGCTGGCCCTGGCCGACGGCCACAGCAAGATTGTTGCCCCCGAGGTGCTGGAGGAGTACGGAGAGCTTCGGCGAGCGCCCGTCATCGGCACGGGTCCTTGGGTTTACGAGCAGAAAATCCCCACCGGCGCCACCGAGTACCACCGCAATCCCACCTATTTCGAACCGGACCTGCCCTATCTGGACACCATCACCGTAAAGGCGGTCAAGTCGGGCGAGGACGGGAATTCGGTGAACCCCCGCCGCCTGGCCCTGTTGGAGGCCGGTCAGATTGACGTGGTGGTGGCGTCGCCCACTGACTGGGTACAACTGGAACGGAGCAGCGTGGAGTTCAACTCCCGTGTCTCCCAGCAGCCGGAAATCGGCATGGTGCTGTCCCTCAACACCCGGCATGAGCCCTTGAACAACCTGGCCATCCGGCAGGCCATCTTCCGGGCGGTGGACCCCTGGGAGTACGTTGACGTGGACTGGTGGGGCCAGGGAGGCGTCGGCATGGGCATGCCCGTCTATGGGCCCGAATGGCAGTTGGACCAGACTGAAATGCTGGCCAATTACCTGGGCTCCCACAGCGTGGCCCGGGACATTCTGAAGGATAACGAGGTTATTTATCCGCCCGCCCTGGAAATCGCGGTGGCGGACCTGGGGCCCGACTACCGGCGGGTGGGATACCAGATCGAGCAAGACCTGGAGGCCGTGGGCTTTGAGGCCAACGTAACCGCCATGGACCCGGCGGACCTCCAGGAAGTGATGTTCGGCGAGGGCCGGGACTACCAGATTGCCCTGGCTCCCGCGCCGCCCCATCCCACCACCAACGGTTACCTCTACTCCCTGCTGCACAGCGGCGGCCCCGGGAACATCGCCAACCACGACGACAAGGTGCTGGACGCCATGATCGAGGTCCAGGCGGCGGAACTGGACCCGGCCCGTCGGCAGGAATGGTTGCTGGACCTGCAGCGGCACACCATGGAGCAGGCCTACATGTTCAGCCCCATCACCGGCTCATACCGCTGGGTATTCGACTGGGACCTGGAGAATTTCTACCCCAACACCGCCCTGTCCGAATACCATTACTGGGCGGAGACATGGCTGCGGCAGTAACCATAGCCGGGTAACAACGCACACCAAGAACGTAGGGGCGGGTTTCAAACCCGCCCCTGCAATTTCTCAGCGACTCCGGCCAAAGGGAATCATCTTCGGATTAGTCTTCAATCGAATCGTCCGGCCTTTCGACATTCCACTGTCGTTGATACCGGGCCAGCCTCCGCCGATTGACAAATCCGTCAGTGTAAGTCTCACCGACCTTGACCTTCCGTCCCGATAGCGCGGTTATGCGAGCAGCGGCATCCGGCCCATCGACCGTAAACGCCTGGGGACCTTGATCTCTAAATTGCTGAAGTTGATCAACGAAAATCGCGACATCCTCTATTTGTACCTTCACTGCTTCGGCAGGCTGGTCGTTCCGGTGAAAGTTGCCATGCGCTTCATCACGGTAGCCAGCATTGAACCTGGTCCTTATGGAGGGATTCCCAAACTCACGCGCCAGGTGCAGGGCAATTTGCTCTTTGTGCTCATTCGTGCCAGTTACCCAGCCCCGCTCCTTGCCGATGGCCGCAAGGGCATGGCCCGCAGCGCCCCACACCTTTTCCGAGGCCTGTAAGCGTTCGCCCTTTTCCAATTCTTCCTTAGCGTGTTTAATGAAACGCCGCGAAATCTGCATGTGTTCATCTGGCGACTGGTTCCGGCTGGCTGGGGGTAAAGCGATATTGGCAGCCATCGATTACCTCTGTAGTGAAATAGCACAATCAAGCGATAATACTTTATCAAACCTCTGAAACGTAAGGAAACCCAACACTTGCTCGCCCCCCTACCCCGG
This sequence comes from Dehalococcoidia bacterium, assembly GCA_034422655.1. Classification (GTDB taxonomy): domain Bacteria; phylum Chloroflexota; class Dehalococcoidia; order Lucifugimonadales; family UBA3495; genus Bin22. Next base: position 52,612 of record DAOUJN010000024.1, on the reverse strand, counting down.
CGTTGCATACGTCGGCGGCAGCGCACCGGCCCCGCGCTTCATCCCCTTCAGGTATGCAATCTGGCCCTGGTGCTGGTAGAACTCGCCCAGCAGTTGGCGGTAGACGCTGCCCACCGTCAGGTTGGGACGCCGCTCCCGGGGCACAAGCTCGAAGTCTTCGGGCGACAGCCCCCGCAGGTGTTCCAAAGTGCCGGCGCGCACTGCCTCGGCGTAGCGCAGCAATTCCTGAAGGTCCAGGGCGGGGAACCCGGCCACCTGCTCCGGCGTGTGGCCGAAGCCGTTGTCGCGGGTGGGCAGGCCGAACTTCTCATGCCAGCCGTCCCGCTCCCAGATTTCTGTCCGGCCCTGGATGAAGAACTGGATCCACATGTCCTCCACCCGGATGGTGTGCCACAGCATCCAGCCCATGGGGTTGGTGTCGGGGCCCGGCTGCCAGGTCAGCTCCTCGGGTGTCAGGTCCTGCACCGCTTCCACCAGCAGATTCTGCTCCATTTCCAGGGCCGATTCGATAAATTCGTTAAGGGTCATGTCAGGGCCTCGATTTGCGGATAATGTGGACAGAGGTACGGGTCAGTCCTTGAAGAACCCCGTTATCGCGGCAAAGAACTGGTCGGGCCGCTCCACCTGGGGGATGTGGCCGCACTGCTCGATGACCTGCAGCGTGGCGTTTGGCAGCAGTTGTTGGAAGGCTGGGCCGTAGGCCGGGGGAACCACGCCGTCGGAGTCGCCCCACAGCAGCAAAGTGGGCATGGTTATGCGGTGGGCCCGCTTGGGCAGCCCCTTGTCCGGGATGGGCCAGACGAACTTTCCCACTGACGCCAGGGTCTGGGTGCGTGTCAGGTCCGCCTCCATCCGCTCCTGCGGGTCTTCCGGAGCGGCCATATAGGCCTGGGCGATTTCCGACTGCCCGTCGTGCCAGAGCAGCTTTTCCCGTTCCGAGCGGGTGAGGATGAAGAAGTCGGCTACTGGTGAATCCTCCAGCCATAGCCCCAGGGAACCCACCAAGGCCAGCCGCCGGACACGCCGGGGACACTGGGCGGCCAGTTCCGCTGCCAGCAGGCCGCCGTAGGAGTGGCCCACCACGAAGGTCCGGTCCAGGCCCAGTTCGTCCAGAAGTTCCTCGTAAAAAAGCACCAAATCCCACAGGTCGTCCAGGTGTTCCAGCCCGCCGGACTGGGCCACGCCAGGATGTGCTGGGGCGATAACGTGGAACTCCGCGGCCAGGCGGTCCAGGCAGGCGTCCCAGCCGGTAAAGCCGCCGGCGCCGTGGAGGTACAACAGGTTGTCGCCGCTGCCGCCCTCCACCACCTGGACGTTGAACTTGCCACTCCGAAAGGAGAGGAATTTTTCCGTGTGCTGGGCCAAGGATGTTACCTCCGGAGGGCTGGTTGGGGGAGTAAATTCAGGGCCGGGGCCGGTAGCCCGGGTCTTCCCGCAGGTTGCGGCCCTTGGCCGCCGCCACCGCCAGACGGTCGCACCGCTCGTTGTCCGCCACGCCCGAATGGCCCCGTACCCAGCGGAACTCTACATCATGGGTGGCGCACAAGTCCAGCAGCCTGGCCCACAGGTCGGGGTTGACCGACTGCTCCCGTTTGTTTCGCATCCAGCCATTGGCCCGCCACTTGACGGCCCATCCCTTCTCCATGGCGTCCACCACGTACTTGGAGTCGCTGAAGAGGACAACCCGGCTGGGCCGTTTCAAGGTTTCCAGTCCCTTGATGGCGGCCAGCAGTTCCATGCGGTTGTTGGTGGTAAGGCGGTAGCCGCCGCTCAGCTCCTTGTTGCTGTCGCCGTACCGGAGCACCACGCCATAACCCCCGGGCCCGGGGTTGCCCAGGCAGGCGCCGTCAGTGTGTATTTGTACGGGGTCAGGCAGGGGGGTGCCCCTTTTCAGGGAAGAGTGGGCGTATCCGGGAAGTGAACATAAGTGGCGCTACTGGTCCTTGGGCTAAGCAGAACCCTGAGACAGGACCGCTCTAACCGCAGGAACCATCTCATTAGGAATCAACATGACAGTATGGCTCTTGTCTTCAAATGCTGCTTCATCTTCAGACGAAGTTGTCATTAGTTTGTTCTCGAAACGGCCCCCCAATGCACTACTCCGTCGTCACCGACTCTTCCTTGCCCTCTATGGCTGCGTTCAGGGTGTGCCAGGGCAGCACGGCGCACTTGATGCGGGTGGGGAAGGCGGAGACGCCCGACAGCATTTCCAGGTCGCCCAGCAGGTCATAGTCCACGTCAGCGTCCGGGTTGGTTATCAGGGCATGGAAGCCGTCGAAGATTTCCTCGGCAGTGGCCAGTGTCTCCCCCTTGATGCTCTGGGTCAGCATTGACGCCGAAGCCCTGGAGATGGCGCAGCCCACTCCCTGGAAAGAAACGTCGGTTATGACGTCGCCTTCCACCTTCAGGTAAAGGGTAATCTGGTCGCCGCACAGGGGGTTGTAGCCGTCGGCCTGACGGTTGGCGTCCTCCAGCTTGCGGTAGTTGCGGGGCTTGTTGTTGTGTTCCAGCAGGATTTCCTGGTACAGGTCGTGCAGGTTTGACATCAGCGGCTGAATACCTCGATTACCCGGTCAATCCCCGTGACCAGGGTGTCTATCTCTTCCTTGGTGTTGTAAAAGGCCAGGGAAGCGCGGATGGTGGCCGGCACGCCAAACCGGTCCATCAACGGCTGGGCGCAGTGGTGACCCGTCCGCACCGCGATGCCCTCGGTGTCCAGGATGGTGCCCACGTCATGGGGGTGGGCGTTCTCCATCACGAAGGACAGGATGCTGCCCTTGTGGCGGGCGGTACCGATGAGCTTCACCATCTCGATTTCCGACAGTCGCTTCGTACCATAGTCCAGCAGTTCCCTCTCGTAAGCCGCAATGCTGTCCATCCCCACGCTGGTTACATAGTCGATTGCGGCCCCCAGGCCCACGCTGCCGGCAATGTTCTGGGTGCCCGCCTCGAACTTGGCGGGCAGCACGTTGTACAGGGTCTTCTCGAAAGTGACGGACCGGATCATCTCGCCGCCGCCCTGGTAGGGAGGCATGGCGTCAAGAAGGTCCGCCCGACCGTAGAGGGCCCCAACTCCCGTTGGGCCGTACAGCTTGTGACCCGAAAAGGCGTAGAAGTCGCAGCCCAGCTTCTGCACGTCAATGGGAACGTGGGCCACGGCCTGCGCACCGTCCAGCAGCACGGGAATGCCCCGGGCGTGGGCCAGTTCAACTATCTGCTGCGCCGGATTTATGGTGCCCAGGGCGTTGGACTGGTGGACGATGGAGACCAGCTTGGTGCGGGGACTGAGCAGGCTCTCGTACTCGTCCAGCAGCAATTCCCCTTCGTCGTTGATGGGAATGACCTTCAGGCGCGCGCCCTTTTCCTGGCACAGGATCTGCCAGGGAACGATGTTGGAGTGGTGCTCCATGGCCGTGATGATTATCTCGTCGTCCGCTCCAATGTTGGTCCGTCCGTAGGTCTGGGCCACCAGGTTAATGCCTTCGGTGGTGCCCCGGACAAAGATAATCTCCTTGTCGTGCTCGGCGTTGATGAACTGCCGCACCTTCTCCCGCGCGCCCTCGTAGGCGTCGGTGGCCAACTGGCTCAGGGTATGCACTCCCCGATGGACGTTTGAATTTTCGGTCACGTAGTAGTTGACCAGCGCGTCGATGACTGCCTGGGGCTTCTGGGTAGTGGCGGCGTTGTCGAGGTAGACCAGCGGCTTGCCGTGGACCATCTCCTTCAGGATGGGGAAGTCCTCCCGTATCCTGGCCACGTCGAATGCGTTTACGGACATTGTCACTCTAGGTACCTCCCTGCCCTTGGCGGGAAACGGGATTGCTTCCTCCCATGCCGGAAATAACTTTACCGCTCACCGTATCCAGGAACCGGCGGTCCAGGTATTCCCGTACCGGTTCGTGTTCCACGGTGTCGATAATTTCGCTGGCAAAGGCGTGAATCAGTATCTGGCTGGCGGTCTGCGGGTCCAGGCCCCGGCTGCGCATGTAAAACAGGGTATCTTCGTCAATGTGGCCGGCGGTGGCCCCGTGGCCGCACTTCACGTCGTCGGCGTAAATCAGCAGGCTGGGCTTGCTGTCCACCTCGGCCCGGTCCGACAGTATCAGGTTCTTGTCCGTCTGCTGGGCGTCGGTCTTCTGCGCGTCCTTCCGCACCAGCACCGTGCCCCCGAACACCGCCCTCGAGCGGCCGTCCAGGATGCCCTTGTAGTACAGGCGGCTGGCGCCGTGGGGATGGGCGTGGTCAATCGAGACCAGGTTGTCCATGTGTTCCGTATTGTCCGTCAGGTACAGGCCGTTCAGCGAGCATTGGGCGCCGGTGCCATCCAGCAGCACCGACAGGTCGTGGCGGCCCAGGGCGCAGCCCATGGCAAAGGAACCGGACTCGTAGCTGCTGTCCCGGGCCTGGGTTACGCGGGTTGTGCCCACGTGGTAGGCGGCGCGGCTCTCGTCCAGCAGCCGGTAGTGGGTAACCTTCGCTCCCTCTCCTACACTAATCTCGGTTACGGCGTTGGTGAAGTACTGGGAAGCCTTGTCAGGGTCGGCGCCTACGTAAGACTCAAACACTGTCAGGCGGGTATTCCGCCCCGCAACTATCAGCGTACGGGGATATACCACCGAGTCAACGCTTTGCCGCAGGTGGACAATGTTCAAGAGGACTTCTTCCTCGTAATCATCCGGCAGCAGCACAAAGGCGCCGTCGTTCAGGAAGGCAGTATTCAGCGCCACGAAGGCGTCATCTTCAATGCCGGCGTGACTGCCGAGGTGGCTGCGCAGAACGCCTTCCTCTACGTTGTATTGCAGGGCCCTGCGGACGGTAGACGCTGTCGGCGAATTGGGCTGTCTCCCGATTAAAGGCTGCCCATCCAGAAACACCAACTTGGTCCAGTCATTCTTCAGAAAATCACCTGCATTGGGTGCGCCGTCTGCTCCAATCATCAGGAGTGTTGGACCGTCGTCCCGGGAACCCGGAGCGGAAAACTGGCCCTGGGCTATGGGCCTGACGTTGGTGTACTTCCAGGGTTCGTTGCCCCGGCGGGCGGTGGGGAACCCCCTGGTATCGAAGCTGTCCCAGGCGGCGGCCCGCAGGTCGTTAAGCCACGCCGGACCGCTGCCCGAAAGCTGCTCGCGCAGGGCCAGGTAATCGTTGTGATAGGACGGGTGGTTTATGGTTGGCGCGGTGCTCATGGTCAGTTGCCGGCCTCCACCGCTTCCTTGATCCAGTCGTAACCCTTCTCCTCCAGTTCCAGGGCCAGTTCCGGCCCGCCGGAGCGGACGATGCGGCCGTCCAGCAGCACGTGTACGTGGTCGGGCGTTATGTAGTTGAGCAGCCTTTGGTAGTGGGTTACTAGGACGATGGCGTTCTCGGAGTTGCGCAGGCTGTTCACCCCGTCGGAGACGATGCGCAGGGCGTCGATGTCCAGTCCTGAGTCCGTCTCGTCCAGCAGGGCCAGCCTGGGTTCCAGGATTGCCATCTGCAGGATTTCGTTGCGCTTCTTCTCGCCGCCGGAAAAGCCTTCGTTGACAGAGCGCCGGACCAGCTCCGGGTCGATCTCCACCAGCTTGACCTTCTCCCGCAGCATCCGGTCGAACTCCCGGGCGCTGTACTCCTCCTCGCCCCGGTGGACACGGGCGGCGTCGGCGGCGGCCTTCAGGAACTGCCAGGCCCGCACCCCGGGCAGTTCCATGGGGTACTGGAAGGCCAGGAACACGCCCTCGCGCGCCCGTTCCTCGGGTTCCAGGGCCAGCAGGTCCATGCCCCGGTAGGTGGCCTCTCCGGCCGTAACCTCATAGTCGGCGCGCCCGGCCAGCGTGCTGGCCAGCGTGCTCTTGCCGGACCCGTTGGGGCCCATGATGGCGTGCACTTCACCGGCATTGACGGTAAGGTTCACCCCGCTAAGTATTTCCTGCTCCTCCACGGAAACGCGGAGATTCTTGACTTCCAGAATGGGTGGCATTTTGGTGGTTCCGTCTCCTTAATTTGGCATTCGGTGTTCATCCAGGAACCTCACAACGTCATCAATAATCGAGTTGAAAACGTCTGGTTTGAGGGTTCCTACTGTGCTTCTGATCAGTCTGGGACTCGCGGTGAAGAGCTTCGCTGGGCGGACATAGCTGGCAACCTCCAGAGAGCCTTCAACGAAACTATCATCGTTCAGTGCAACTACACGTTCATCTCCGAATGGGTTGCTTGTGATCTGACTTAACAGCCAATCACCGTATCCTGCTGGAGCCAATACCAGGGCGGGCCTTGACTTGGAGCGAGACAAATCCGAAAAAGGAAACCGGACCATCACCACTAGTCCTGTTGCAAGTGGGCCCAAGCCTCATCCTCTTCCGGCCGTAGCCAGTCTCTTGCCAGGGCTTCTTCACTAAGCAAAGCACTCTCTGGCTCTTCATCGTCAAGAATCGTTACCAGCGCCTTGCAAGTAACTCCGATCTCTACCGGTTCCAGCAATCTCACGTTGCCCTGGGCGTCAACCATAGCTCTGACGGTGCGAATCACTGTCCCCTCGCTTTCTGCTCTGACTCTTTCCAAATACTGGATACTCTCATGTCGCACCCCCTACCCCACCGTCCCTTCCAAGCTAACCTTCATTAACTGCCCCGCCTCCATGGCAAACTCAAAGGGCAGTTCCTGGAAGATGCCCCGGCAGAAGCCGTTGATAATCATGTAGTTGGCCTCTTCCGGCGAAATGCCCCGCTGCTGGCAGTAGAAAAGCTGGTCGTCGCTCACCTTGGACGTGGTGGCCTCGTGCTCCAGTTGTGCCGTGGGGTTCTGCACCTCGATGTAGGGGACGGTGTGCGCCCCGCACTTGTCGCCGACCAGCAGCGAGTCGCACTGGGTGAAGTTACGGGCGTTGGTGGCCGACGGCATTATCTTTACCAGCCCCCGGTAGGTGTTCTGGCCCTTGCCGGCGGAAATGCCCTTGGCCACGATGGTGCTCTTGGTGTTCTTCCCCAGGTGAATCATCTTGGTGCCGGTGTCCGCCTGCTGGAAGTTGTTCACCAGGGCCACCGAGTAAAACTCGCCGGTGGAGTTGTCTCCCTGCAGGATTACGCTGGGGTACTTCCAGGTGATGGCGGAACCAGTCTCCACCTGGGTCCAGGATATTTTTGAGTTCCGGCCCTGGCACTTGCCCCGCTTGGTGACGAAGTTGTAGACGCCGCCGTTCCCTTCCTTGTCCCCGGGGAACCAGTTCTGCAGGGTGGAATACTTGATCTCCGCATCGTCCAGGGCCACCAGTTCCACCACGGCGGCGTGAAGCTGGTTGGACTTGCGCATGGGAGCGGTGCAGCCCTCCAGGTAGCTGACGTAGGCTCCTTCTTCGGCCACGATCAGGGTGCGCTCGAACTGCCCGCTGTCCATGGCGTTGATGCGGAAATAGGTCATCAATTCCATGGGGCAGCGGACGCCCTTGGGGATGTAGGCAAAGGAACCGTCGCTGAACACGGCGGAGTTCAGGGCCGCGTAGAAGTTGTCGGCGTAGGGCACCACCGAACCCAGGTACTTCTGCACCAGGTCCGGGTGGTTGCGGATGGCTTCGCTCATGGAGCAGAAGATGACCCCCGCCTTCTCCAGCGTATCCTTGTAGGTGGTGGCCACCGATGAACTGTCCAGCACCGCGTCCACCGCAACGCCGGCCAGTTGCTTCTGCTCTTCCAGGGGAATGCCCAGCTTGTCGAAGGCCTCCAGCAGTTCCGGGTCCACCTCGTCCATGCTCTTGGGGCCGTCCTTCAGGTTGGGCGAGGCATAGTAGATGATGTCCTGGAAATCGATGCGCGGGTGCTGGATGTTGGCCCACTTGGGCTCTTCTTCATTCAGGGTCACCCAGTACCGGTAGGCCTTCAGCCGCCAGTCCAGCATCCATTCCGGCTCTTCCTTCTTGGCCGAAATGAAGCGGATAATGTCCTCGTTCAGGCCCTTGGGGGCAATATCCTGCTCGATGTCAATGGTAAAGCCCCACTTGTACTCGGTGTCGATGTCCGTGGACTCCCGGGAAATGACCCGCTGGGTCGTCATAAGGCACTCCTCCCGTGGCTGGCGTTCCGATGGCCGGGCAATCCTCCCCGATTCCCGGCCGGGCCAGCCTGCGCCGGTCTCAGCTAATAATTGTTGACTAATTTAGTCAACAATTAATGATAGCGTCCTCCAGATATGATGTCAACGTGAAATAGCCGGTTGCCGGGGCAATCGCGTTCTGACAACTTTCCGTTGAGAACTGCAAGAACCGTCATTCTTCATCCGCCTCAGGCGGATTCGGCAAGGCCTGTCCTGAGCTTGCCGAAGGGCTCAGCGCGGCATTGACTTCCTCATCGAGTGACCAGCGAAACTAAAACGCTATTGCCGTGCCGCCCCTACCCCAATGCCGGCGGGGTTCCCGCCTGCGTGGGAACGACGGCGCCCATCCCGAGACAAAACGCTCTTGACCCTTAATTTCTACCCGAATTTGCCCGTTTTTGCCCGAATTTCCTAAATTACACGGAAATTACATCCAAAGTACATTCGATTGCCATATCAATTATACATGCATTTGGTACCATTGATAGTTGGAATCTGCGTTGACGCCGGGGGCATTGGCGCAAGTCGTCCCGCCCATAGCGGACCAGGCAAAAACAACCCAGGAGGAAACCATGCACAAGAACCCAGGGAACCGATGGTCGAGCATATTGGCGATGCTGGCGCTGGCCGCCCTTGTCGGGGTGGTGGGCCTGTTTGGAGCGCAGCAGGCGGAAACGGCGCACGGACAGAACAATGCCGCACCTTCTATCACTAGCCTCGAGTTTACCTCCAGCCCGGCCAGTGGCGATGCATACCGTTTTGAAGAGACCATTCAGGTAACGGTCACCTTCGACCAGGCAGTCAAAGTGCACGAATCGCACGATGGAGTGCACGAACCGGACGAACGCGAACTGGAGGCGGCGATGGGCCTCATAATCGGAAACCACCATGGAGAAGCAGAATATACCTCCGGTTCAGGCACAGACACGCTGGTGTTCGAGTTCCCGCTGAATTGGGAAGGCTACGTGGACCACGATGGCGTGTCCGTCCCGCCGAATTCTCGACCGCGGGACCACTGGACACCAAGGATCTCCGATCTGATCACGTCCGTCTCGTCGGGCACGCCATTCAATGACCTGCATGACGGCATAGCCGACTCCTCCGGCCACAAGGTGCTCGGCCGTCCGTCCGTCATACGCGGCCCTAAAATTGTCTCCACTCCTGAGTCCGGCGACACCTACGGCGTCGGCGAGAACATCTATATAGCCATGACTTACAACTGGCCCGTCGAGGTGGAGGGCGAGAAGTTCATGGGCATCCGCGTGGGCACCGGCTCCTGGTGGCGGGGGGCCGCGTACAACTTCGGCTCCGGCACCAAGACCCTGGTCTTCCGCTACGTGGTGCAGCCCGGAGACTTCGACGACGGCGGCATCAGTATCGACGGAGCCTACCCCGACCCCGCCTTAGTCGGCACCAGCTACCTGGACGGAGCCTACGCCGAATCCGTCCTCGACACCGACTACCCCTACGGCTACAGCGGCAGCGGGACCATCAAGGCCGTCGGGACCGACCTGGAGGTGCTCAACCTCTATGCCCTCAGGCGTGACAATCCGGCTCATAAGGTGGACGGCGTGGTCCCCACCATCTCCTCCATCGGCTTCACCAACGCCTCCGGCGACGACAACACCTACGGGGTGGGAGACACCATCACTGTCTATGTCAACTTCAGCGAGGATGTGCTCACTTTGGGCGCGCCGCAGTTGACCCTGGACTTCGACGGGACGGAGAAGACCGCCACCTACTATGACATTGATGCTGCGCTGGGGCAAAGGCACGGGCTCAATCTGGATGAGATCGTCCGCATCGCCCGTCCCCATGCCATCTTCACCTACACCGTGCAGGTGGGCGACATGGACGCCGACGGCATAGCCATCAGCGCCAACGCCCTGGACCTGAACGGCGGCTCCATTCGGGACGCGGCCAACGACGCGGACCTGACCCACGACGCCCTGGCCTCCAACGCCGAGCACATGGTCAGCGCCCCGGGCGGGCTGTAGGGACGTATCCCTCCGTAGGGGCCCGCTCGCCAGGATTTCACCCTTACGGAGAGTAGTCGAAAGGGGAGAGGGAGGCTACAGCAGGTTCTTCAGCCAGGGGCGCAGCAGCAGGTGTATGCCCGAAAGCATCAAAACTCCCAGCAGCACGAACAGGGCTGTCGAGAGGGTCCAGTCCGCCACCACCAGCCCCAGGGCGGTCCCCGCGGCGGGTGGGTGCTCGGTGTTGGTCAAAATCATAACCAGGAAGCCCAGGCCCACCGCCAGCGCGGCCATGAGGTTCTGAAAGGCCGGAGACATGGCTGTCAGGTCTCCCCAGCCGGGAACCAGGTACGCCAGGGACAGGGCCGTACCCACGGCTACCGCCACGGCATGCCCGCCTACCACCCGGCGGGGGCTGGACGCCCGGCTGTGGGGCAGCATGAAGACGATAAAGGCGGAAGAAGCAACGCCTACCACTATGGCCGCCTGGAGCGCCACGTCCACCACCAGGATGATGGCCAACAGCGCCAGCATGCATAGAGCGCTCTGAAAAACGTAGCTTTTCGGATGGCGCCGCAGCCTTCTGTCCAGCAGCCGGCTTTCCAGCATGACGCCCCGGGCGGGGCGCCGGCCCAGCTTGCGTATCGTTGTCGAAACCGTCATAGCCATAATCAGCATATATTTTTGCACCCACCGCGGGGCTTCGCCAACTGGAATGCCGACCGATTCCGGGCATTCTGGTCCCCCTTTATCCCCAAATACTGACATCTGGTCATTGTTGCGTTTTTCGGGCCTGTGCTAGAATCCCGCAATGGACACTGACCAAACCATGTACTGGGTAGCGCTGAGCCAGATAAAAGGGCTGGGCGCCGTCCGGTTCAAAAAACTGGAAAACCACTTCAAAGACCTGGGCCGGGCCTGGGCCGCCGGCCCCCGCGACCTGCGCAACGCCGGCCTGGAAGATGGCGTAGTCTCCGCCCTGGTGGAAGCGCGCGGCCACATTTCCCCCGATGAAGAGATGGCCAGGCTGGAAAAGACCGGCGTCCAGGCCCTGACCTGGCGGGACCCGGCCTACCCGCCGCGCCTGCTGCAGATTGACGACCCGCCGCCCGTGCTATACGTTAGAGGGACACTCCTGCCCGAGGATGAGCGGGCCGTCGCCGTGGTAGGCACCCGCAATCCCACAGGTTATGGCCGCGAGGTGGCTGCCGCTCTCTCGGGCGACCTGGCCCGCAGCGGCATCACCGTCGTTAGCGGGTTGGCGCTGGGAGTGGACACCGTGGCCCACCGCGCGGCGGTTACGCAGGGAGGACGTACCATCGCCGTCGTGGCCAATGGCCTGGATATCACCTACCCCAGGGACAACGCTGGCCTGAGCCGCCAGGTTGCGGAGCAGGGCGCGGTGGTAAGCGAGTATCCCCTTGGCACCAGGCCCGACCCCCGGGGATTTCCCCGCCGCAACCGCCTGATCAGCGGCATGAGCCTGGGCACTCTGGTGGTGGAGGCCGGGGAAAAGAGCGGCGCCCGCTGGACGGTTTACCATGCCCTGGACCAAAATAGGGAAGTGTTCTGCGTGCCGGGCAGCATTTTCTCCCCGGCAAGCCGCCTGACCAACCGTCTGATCCAGGACGGCGCCAAGCTGGTTTCCAGCCATAATGATATCCTTGAAGAGTTGAACCTGACCGTGGTAACAAGGCAAATAGAGATGCGGCTGGCGGAGAACATGCCGCCCAGCCCGGACGCTCAAGGCGAGGCGGACCTGCTCCGCTGCCTGGATCACGAACCCACGCACATTGACGACATTGGACGCAGCGCAAGCCTGCCCATCGCCACGGTGGGCAGCCTGCTGACCATGCTGGAACTGAAAGGCCTGGTGAAGCAGGTGGGCGCCATGCACTACGTCCGCATCGGGGAGGCAACCCCAACCTATGGCAACTAAGGAATCAACATCGAGCCAGGCCAAGTCCGCAAGCCGGAAGAAACCCGACAACATGACATCGAAAACGGTGAAGGCCAAGGCAACCCGCGGCAAGGCAGGGGCCAAGGCAACCGGCAAGGCTGCCGGCAAGGGCGCGGCCAAGTCTTCCACCCGTGCCGCCGCAGGCAGCAAGTCCACCCGCACCACTTCGCGTGGCTCCGGAGGGCTGGGAAGGACGGCCGGCAAGCGCCTGGTGATAGTGGAGTCCCCGGCCAAGGCCCGCACCGTGGGCCAGATTCTGGGCAACCGGTACGTGGTTACCGCGTCCCAGGGCCACGTCCGCGACCTGCCCAAGAGCAAGATGGGGGTGGACCTGGAGAACGAATTCCAGCCCACCTACGTCACCATGCGCGACAAGATGCCCCTGGTCAAGGAGATTAAGCGGGCCGGAGACGAGGCGGCTGACATCTTCCTCGCCACCGACCCGGACCGGGAGGGCGAGGCCATCTCCTGGCACCTTCAAACAGCAGCAGGGTGGGACAAGCCCAACGCCAAGGTGCCCAAGCGCGTGGTCTTCCACGAGATTACCAGGGACGCCGTGGAGGAAGCTTTCCGGCATCCCCGGGAAATCGACATGAAGCTGGTCAACGCCCAGCAGGCCCGGCGCATCCTGGACCGGCTGGTGGGCTACCAGATCAGCCCCCTGCTGGCCAAGCGGGTCCAGCGGGGCCTTTCGGCTGGCCGCGTCCAGTCCGTCGCCCTGAAGCTGGTAACCGACCGGGAGAAGGAGATCGTGGCCTTTGTGCCCGAGGAGTCCTGGACCCTGGACGCCCAGCTTCACAAGTCCGCCGACCCGGCCACCAGGGCCAACCTGTTCCCTGCCGCGCTGCATTCGCTGAAGGGCAGCCGCCGTCGCCTGACTATTGGCGTAGAGGAAGATGCCCGGGCTTACCAGGCCGAACTGAAGGACGCCGCCTACACCGTGGCCGACGTCCGCAAGCGGGAGGTGCGCCAGCGGCCCGCCGCCCCCTTCACCACCAGCACCCTGCAGCAGGAGGCCGGCCGCAAGCTGCGCTTCACCACCCAGCGCACCATGTCCGTGGCCCAGCAGCTTTACGAGGGCCTGGCCGTGGGCAGCGAGGGTTCCGTGGGTCTCATCACCTACATGCGCACCGACTCCACCCAGGTGGCGGAGACGGCGGTGCAGGAAGCCCGCCAGTACATCCGGGGCAAATACGGCAAGGAATACCTGCCCGACAAGCCCCGCAGCTATCGCACCCGCACCAAGGCGGCCCAGGAGGCCCACGAGGCCATCCGCCCCACGTCCATCGCCCGCACGCCGGACTCGCTGAAGGACCACCTGACCGCCGACCAGTTCCGACTCTACGGGCTCATCTGGGCGCGGATGCTGGCCAGCCAGATGGCCGACGCCCGCTCCGATGCCACCACCGTCAATATCGACGCCGCCTGCAAGTCCCAGGCCAACGGTGAGGCGGGACGCGTCTTCAATTTCCGGGCCACCGGTTCGGTGCTCAAGTTCCCCGGCTTCCGCGCCCTGTATCTTGAGGGCAGGGACGAGGGCGACGCCGAGGAAAGCTCCAACTCCCTGCCGGAACTGGCCGTTGGCGACGCGCTCAATTGCAGCCAACTGGAGGCCAACCAGCACTTTACCCAGCCGCCACCGCGTTTCACCGAGGCCACCTTGGTCAAGGCCATGGAGGAACGGGGCATTGGCCGGCCCAGCACCTACGCCCCCACCATCGGCGTGCTGCTCAACCGCAAGTATGTTGCCAAGGAGGGCAACAGCCTGCAACCTACCCAGTTGGGGTCAACTGTGTCGGACCTGCTGGCCCAGTTCTTCACCGACATAATGAATCCCGATTTCACGGCCCAGATGGAAGAGAAACTGGACGAGGTTTCCCAGGGCGAACGGGACTGGATTCCCATGCTGGAAGAATTCTACGGGCCCTTTGCCGAGGAACTGCTGAACGCCAACGAGAATATGCCCCGGGTCAAGCCCGACGACGAGGCCACCGACCAGGTGTGCGAAAACTGCGGCCTGCCCATGGTCATCAAGACGGGCCGCTTTGGCCGGTTCATGGCCTGCACCGGCTACCCCCAGTGCCGCACCACCCGCCAGCTCAAGGAAGAAGGGGCCGAAGCCGCCGCCGACGTTGAGACCGACGAGGTCTGCGAGTTGTGCGGCAAGCCCATGGTCCTGAAGACGGGCCGGTACGGCAAGTTCATTTCCTGCAGCAGCTACCCCACCTGCAAGAACACCCATCCCATGAAAACGGGCGCAGCCTGTCCCACGTGCGGTGGGGACCTGGTGGAACGAGGCAGCCGGCGCGGCGTCTTCTTCGGCTGCTCCAACTACCCGGAGTGCAAGTACACCAGCAACCGGCGGCCCCTGCCGGACCCCTGCCCCGAATGCCAGGGCCTGATGGTGGTCAACCGCGACGGCAGCCACGCTTGCACCGTCTGCGCCTGGAAGGTGGCAGCCCCCGAGCCCGAGCAGGAACTGGCCGCGGTCGGGGGCTGACCTGCATTGGGTCAGCGCCTCCCCATTGCCAAGTTACTCCCTGAGTGGGAGGAAAACCATGATTGACAAGCTTAGACAGATACCTGGCGACGAGCGTCTGGAAGTTTTCCCTGACCTGAATCCCAGGGAAATTCACCAGACGCCGGCGCGCCTTGCCGACGGGAGCGACCGGTTGGAGAAGTTCCCTGACTTTGGACCCAGGAATGATATGCAGAATCCCATCCATCTCCACCTCGACGGCCACCAGACCATGCTGATCCGGCATCTGGGCCGGCGGGAGACAACCCTGGTGTTGTCGGAAGTACCGGTGTTCTGGTACTCCAGCCGCAACGCCCGCATACCCGACCTGACCATAGCCTTCGGTGTCAATCCGGCCGCCATATTAGACCGCAATGGGTATTCTATTGAAGAAAACGGCAGGCCGCCGGACTTCGTGCTGGAGGTGGCATCGTTAACCACGGCCCGCAACGACTACACGCTCAAGCGGGAAGACTACGCGGCCTTTGGCATCCCCGAATACTGGCGGTTCGACCCGACGGGGGGCCGCCGGTACGACGCGCCGTTAGCCGGGGACCGCCTGGTGGCGGGAGCCTACCAGCCCATAGAACTGGTGCGTGTAGATGACGAGCGGCTATGGGGCCACAGCGACATGCTGAACCTGGACGTGTGCTGGGAATACGGCCGCCTGCGCTGGTGGGACCCAGTGGCGCGACAATACCTGCAGACACACGATGATGAGGCTCAAGGGCGGGCAGCAGCCGAGGCAGACCGAGATGATGCCATGGCCCGCGTTCGCGAACTGGAGGAGGAACTGCGCCGCCGAGGCGGGGCGTAGTCCCCAGGAACCGTACGCAAAAGGACCTACCTGAGAGACCTACTAAATCAGCCCCGCCGCAAAATGGCCCAAACGGGGAAGCTGTCAAATACGCAGCTTGAATGCCCTGAAGATATGCTGGACTCATACCTGACTACCGGGAGTCCAGCATGGCCACGCTTTCTGACACCGTTGTCGCCTCTCCCCGAATCCAGGAACTGTTGGACAAATACGAGACCTACCTGCGCGGACAGCGCGGTCTCTCCGATAACACCGTCCGCGTTTACCTCACCGACCTGGACTCTTTCGTGCGTTACCTCAAAGTGTCGGACCAGGATTTGTCCGACATGGACCGGCGCATGGCCCGCAGCTACCTCGCCTGGCTGGCCACCGAGGCCCGGGAAACCAGGCACCCCTATTCGGGCCGCAGGCAGAAGGAGGGGTACGCCCGGGTCAGCATCGTCCGCAAGCTGACGGCCCTGCGCTCTTTCTATCAGTTCCTGGTCCAGCAGGGAATGTACAAGCATTGCCCCGTCCCATCGGGCCGCAGCCTCCAGGTTAAGGTGGAAAAGCCCCTGCCATCCTTCATCGGCAAGCAGGAAACGGTCCGCCTGCTGGAGGCCCCGGACGAAGATGACCTGTACGGAATCCGGGACCGGGCCATCCTGGAAGTGCTTTACTCCTGTGGCGTGCGCCTGGCCGAAATAACGGGCATGGATCTGCCCGACGTCAATTTCGAGCAGCGTCAGATTCTCGTGGAAGGCAAGGGCTCCAAAGAACGCTGGGTCCTCTTCGGCCAGCCCACCGCCGACGCCATGCAGAAATACCTGGAGGAAGTCAGGCCCCAGTTGTTGGACGGCCCCACCGAGGCCCTGTTCCTGAACCGCTACGGCCAGCGGCTGTCCCGCCGCAGCATTGAAAAGCTGGTCACGGGCTACGCCGCCCGGGCCGGCCTGCGGGACGGCGTCCATACCCACACCCTGCGCCACACCTTCGCCAGCCACATGCTGGAGGGCGACGCCGACCTGCGGGTCATCCAGGAACTGCTGGGCCACTCCAGCCCCACCACCACCCAGATTTACACCCACATAACCAAGCAGGATGCCAGGTCCGCCTACCTTAACTTCCACCCCCGGGCCGGCGGGCTTGAATGATTGAGGGGAAAATGGCGGGGAAGTTATAATGCATGAACAGGGAAGACTTAGCTGAAGACTTGCAAAGGCTTCGCAACAATCCGCGGGGCATTCGATTCTCGGAACTGACCAGAATCTGCGATAGACATTTCGGAAGGTCCCGCCAAAGGGGCAGCCATCTAATTTATCCTATGCCCTGGCCGGGCGACCCCAGAGTGCATATCCAAAACAGACGTGGTATGGCTAAGGCTTATGAAGTCCGCCAGGTCATCAGGGCTATCGAAAAATTGGAGAGCATGGAATGATCGACCATTACACTTATCACATAACCTGGTCTGTTGAAGATGCAGAGTACGTGGGTTTATGCCACGAATTTCCCTCTCTAAGTTGTCTGGAACCCAGCGCCGACGCCGCTTTTACCGGCATTCGTCAAGTGGTCGCCGACACTCTGAAGGACATGCAGACTACCGGAGAAACCCCGCCGACTCCCCTTGCCGAGCTAGTCGATCCCGATGTTCATTACCCTCTGGAGTTTGTGGTGGCGGGCCTCACCGCCCCGGTTGCTCAAGAAAAGACGTCCCGGATATCCCAGGCGATAGTATCGGAGAGTTAATTCGGGAACAAAATCAAGCTCTGATGCGTCATAGGGAACGTAACGAATAAACCCTCAGGAGGTTTGTCGAAATGTTCCCTGCACGACGTACCCTGGCAATTCTCGGTTTGTCCCTGTTTACGGTGGCTGCTGTCGCTTGCGGCAGCCAGTCCGCCCCTTCCGATGCGTCCCCAACATCTACCAATTCAACAGTGGTGGAACAGTCTCAACCCTCACCTTCCGGAGGCTACGACGGTCCGCGGGGCCCTGCTGGCCCCGCTGGCCCCGCCGGTGTGGACGGCGCCCCCGGTCCCGCTGCCCAGCAGGGCCCGCAAGGAGGTTCCTCCAATGGGCCCGCTCAATCCGTCAATAGATTTTTCCCCAGTTCCCAGCCTGCCCCCACGGCAGTTCCAGAGGCCATGAGTGAACCCGCAGCGGCGCCGGTGGAGGTGGAAAGCGAGGTCACGGTCGAATCCTACGCTGCTGAAGATTCCGCCGGCTCTTCAGGTCCTGCGGGGGCTGCCGGCGCACAGGGTCCCGCAGGCGCTGTCGGCGCAGTTGGAGCGCCCGGCCCCGTCGGCGCCCAGGGACAACCGGCAATAGCAACCCCTGTGCCGGCTCAGCCCCAGACGAGCGCCCATTCCGGTCACCCCGTTCCCACGCCCGTTCCTGCCGCCGCCGCCAGGGGTGGCCCATCCGGCCAGTCCCAGCCCGGAGCCACCACCTTCCAGGACAACTGGCGCATTCCCGCCGTCTCTACCTATGAAGACGCCGTTTCCACCTTCAGCCTGGACACCGACCGCACTTCCTACCGCCTGGCCCTGAACTGGGTCAATCAGGGCTACGACGTGGAACCGGACTCGGTGCGGGCTGAGGAGTGGATTAACTCCTTCAACTATGGTTATCCTCATCCCTCGCGGGATAACGAGTTTGCCATCTACACCGACGTTTACCGCCATCCCCTGGACGGCAGCAAGCACATGGCCAGGGTAGCCTTCCAGGCCCCCGACCTGCGTGACGATTCCAGGCCCCTGAACGTCACCCTGGTGCTGGATGCCTCCGGGTCCATGGCCGACGGCAACCGGGTTGAGATTGCCCGCGCCGCCGCGGATGCCATCCGCCAGAGCCTGCGGGACCAGGACCGTATTGCCGTGGTCCAGTTCACCGACACCGTTATCGGCCGCCTGACAGTTGAGCATTCTCGTCCCAACGACCGCGACGTTAGTCGTTCTATAGACCGCCTGCAGCCCAACGGTGCCACCAACGTCCAAGCCGGACTGGACCTGGGCCTGGAACTGGCCGACGATGCCCGGCGCCGCTGGCCCGACTCCTATAATTACGTCATCCTCATGTCCGACGGGGTGGCCAACGTGGACGCCACCAATCCCTTCGCCATCCTGGAATCGGCCGGCGACCACCGCCGCCAGAACCCCATCCGGCTCGTGACCATCGGCGTGGGCATTGCCAACTACAACGACTACCTGCTGGAGCAGTTGGCCCAGCACGGCAATGGCTGGTACCGCTACCTGGACAACGTTCACCAGGCCCAGCAGACCTTCAGCCGCGAAAACTGGCTGCACTTGGCCGTCCCCTTCGCCGACCAGACCCGGGCCCAGGTAACCTGGAACCCCGAGTACGTGCAGTCCTGGCGCATTGTGGGCTACGAGAACCGGGTGACCCCCGACGAGTTTTTCACCCAGAACCGCAAGGAATTTGCCGAGATTCCTTCCGGAGCGGCCACCACCGTCTTCTACGAACTGGAACTCACCGGCCAGCTGGAAAGCCGCTCGGCCAGCACCGCCAGGCTGGGTGACATCGAGCTGCGCTGGGTGGAACCCGATACCGGAACGTCCCGTGAGCAGTACGCCACTCTTTCCGGCCATTGGCGGGAGAACTTTGATGCCCTCCGCGACCCTTACCTGAAGCTGGGCTCCATAGTCGCCCTGTCGGCCGACCGGTACAGCGCCCTGCCTTACCCCGGCCACCTGGATTACGGCTCCCTCAACTGGGAATTGTCGGAACTCAACCGGCAACTATGGACGATGAAGGATGACCTGGGCCACCTCACCGCATTCAGCGACTTCGGCTACCTGCTGGACCACATGACCCGTTACATTCCGCCGGAACCGCCTCGTCCCGCCGATTCGGGCTACAGCCCATAACCGGCACAAGCTCTACCCATTGAACATACAGGGCCTGGAAAGCTGATCTCCAGGCCCTGAATGTTCCAGCCCCTCAAATCCTTCGGCTTCCAGTACACGTGGCCTCCCCAGACCCGTCATACCGGCGAAAGCCGGATCCAGACACCTAAATGTCCGGTGCGCTGTCCGTATACTTGGCGCCCTGGATTCCGGCTTTCGCCGGAAAGACGGGTTTGGGAGCCAGCTTGGTCCCCTGACTCCCACCAACGCATCGGTGCAGTCCTTCACGAACACCGGCATCCCTGGTATATACTAGATTCGCTGGGGCGGCAGCGTTTTCGCCACCAGTGCGAACCCCAACCCCGGCGAATCGCCGAATAGTCTCAACATCTCTTGCCAACCTGGAAAGGAAAGAACCCGCCATGCCTCGCATACTTGTTCTCAACGGCCCCAACATCAACGTCCTGGGCCGCCGCAACCCCACCATTTACGGCACCCTGACCCTGGACGAAATAAACCGCCTGATTCTGGAAAAGGCTGAAGCCCTGGACTTGGAAGTCGCCTTCTACCAGTCCAACCTGGAGGGCGAACTGATAGACCGCATCCAGGAAAGCTGGGGCAACATTGACGGCATCGTCATCAACCCCGGAGCCCTCACCCATTACGGCTACTCCCTTAAGGACGCGCTTATCGACGCCGTGGTGCCCGTCATAGAGGTCCACCTGGGCAACATACACGCCCGCGAGGAGTGGCGGCGGCACTCGGTTGTGGCCGACATCGCCCGCGGTCAAATTGCCGGCTTTGGGTGGAGGAGCTATACTTCCGCCATAGAAATTATGGCCGGCATCATCGAAGAAGAGAGCATCTCTTGAAAGATCGCGTAGCCCGACTGGCTGCCCTGTTGCCCGAAAAGGAACTGGACGCCGTTCTCATTTCCGCCCGCGAAAACCGCCGCTACCTGTCGGGCTTCACCGGTTCGGCCGGTTACCTGTTGGTCACTCCCCGGCGCCAGGTCCTGTTCACCGACTCCCGCTACACCGAGCAGGCCGGCCAACAGTCCCCCCACTTCGAGGTTGTCCAGATGCAGCCCGGCTTGGGCTGGCTGACGGACGCCCTGAAGGAGACCCGGGTCAGGCAGGTTGGATTCGAGAGCGACCACATGACCGTCGCCTCCTACCACCGGGTGCTGGACGCCATCAGGGAGGAGGACGGCCTGGACGGGACCTCCCTCGTTGTCACCACCGGCATCACCGATGAACTGCGGGCGCTCAAGGATGAGGAAGAGTTGGCCCAGCTTCAGAAGGCCATCGACGCATCCGACCGGGCCATGGAGACCGTCTGCCCGACCATACAGGCCGGCATGACCGAGAGGGAAGTGGCCTGGCGCATGGAAGTCGCCATGCGCGAGTTCGGGGCCGACAACATTAGCTTCGACACCATCGTGGCCGCCGGCCCCAACGGCGCCATGGTCCACCACCGGCCCAACGACACGGTAATCCAGGCCGGCGAACCCATCGTCATCGACATGGGCGCCAGGGTCAACGGCTACTGCAGCGACATCACCCGCACCGTGGTGGTGGGCGAACCCGACGAGACATTCCACAAGATTTACAACATCGTCCTGGGCGCCCAGCTTACCGCCATCAACACCATCCGCCCCGGCCTGACCGGCGAGGAATGCGACGCCCTGTCCCGCGACATAATCGCCGAGGCCGGCTACGGCGACAACTTCGGCCACAGCCTGGGCCACGGCGTAGGCCTGGCCGTCCACGAAAACCCCCGCGTGGGCCCTCGCGCCGAAAACATCCTCCAGCCCAACATGGTCTTCACCATCGAGCCGGGCATTTACCTCAGCGGCTGGGGCGGCATCCGCATCGAGGACATAGTGGTTTTGGGCGAAGAAGGGGCCACGCCGTTGAGCAAGGCGGGGAAGTAGAGGATACGAAACAATTTTCGGGTCTGGTCCACTGGAGAAATGCTGATGATAAGTCGGGATGTAGCTAAAGCATTTGCTGACTTGGTTCGGCAGGCTTTGGAAGAACGTTTCAAGGACGACTTGGTGTTCGATGCGATAGTCGTTGAACCATTCATTGGGTACTATGGGGATGAGTACCTAGATACATTTGTTGTGTACCAAGGCGAATATAAGAAATTGGACCCCGGCTGGACTGTCACCTTACCCCGTCTACTGGAACCGGATATGGTTCGATTGGGCGTTTCCACGGTTCCTTTCTTTTCTTACGTCCCAAGGTACGAGTGGGAGGAAGTGTTCCACGGCAAACATCCGAGGGTTAATGAATCCTGGTGACCTGATTAGGGTGTCCCGAAATCTTGCTTCAGGGCATGCAGGCGACAGTCTCGTGATACTGCCCCAGGCTGAAGCGTGCCGTGCCGTTAGTACGACTTACTACGCTTTGTTTCATGCGTTAGCCAATGCTTGTGCTGACGCTCTGGCCGGCAGTACTGAAGCTGACCGCTTGGATCCTGGTTGGACTCAGACATATCGAGCTTTGGAACATGGATTGGCCAGGGATAAGTGTAACAACACATCCCAAATGATTCGCTTTCCAGCGGAAATACAGGATTTTGGCAAGTTGTTTATATACATGCAGGAACTGCGTAATCTAGCGGATTACGCCCCTCGGGCAACCTTTTCTCGTTCATCGGTTATGGAGAATATTGATCGAGCTGAAGAAGCTGTAGCCAAGCTATTTTCAGTAGACAGCAGCCAACGGCGATCCTTCGCCATATACCTGCTGTTCCGCTCACGACGATAATTGCCAATCCCCGAGAGTTACCAAAGAAGGGACGCTGATTTCCAAATATTGAGCGTTTAGGACGAGTGTATGACAATCAACATGACAGGGGGCTTGTCCATTTCGGTCAGGTATGCCACAGCGGAACCAACAACTCCTTTGTTCTGCTACTATTGTGGACAGGAACTTCCATCGCCCTACGACTACTCGTGTGATGATTGTGGTCGTCAGACCTGCGACTACCACCAGGAGATGTGCCCGGACGAGGAATGTTGCCACTCGATAGTCTGCTATAAGTGCATGGAGGTTCACGTGGTTACGGAACACTCAGAACTCAAAGAATGGTACTTGAGACATGGTAGAGGCTAACAGTCCTCAAGAAACGGCCCAAACCGGCCTGCGCCAAATTGAGGAAGCCATCCTCCGTCTTCTTGACGCCAATCCTCAGGGCCTTCGAAACGTCGACATTGCCCGCACCCTCGGCCTGCGGTCAGATTTCCCAGGTCGTCGGAGGGATTATTTGACCTACTCTGTGCTCGGGGGGTTGTTTGCCAGGGGTGAAGTGTTATGGGATCAACAGAGCAAACTCTTCACTAGCAAGAATGCTAACGTTTCTCCGCTAGAACAAGCACAAGCCGGGCTAGAAAGTGTTGAAGACGCTATACTATTATTGCTCCAGTACCATCCAGCTGGCCTGAGAAATGCAGAAATAGCCGATTCGCTCAATTTACGTTCAGACTTTAGAGGCCGTCAAAGGGATTATTTGACGTACTCCGTGCTTGGCGGACTGGTATCCCGAGGTAAGCTCAATTGGGACTCACAAACCAAACTTTTTACTGTTTCAAGGAATACAACTGTCAAGAACCAGGAACTTTAGACACCGCAACGGGAGATAACAGTATATGAGCATTAACTTCAGCGACCTCAGCCGCAACATGGTCATTGAACTTGACGGCCAGCCCTGGCAGGTCATGGACTACGAGCGGCACAAGATGCAGCAGCGCGCCCCCGTTACCCGCATCAAGATGAAGAACCTGCTGTCCGGCGCGGTGGTGGAGCGCACCTTCCAGCGCTACGACACCGACTTCACCGTGGCCGAGATTGACAACCGGGAGACCCAGTACCTCTACACCGACGGCACCTATTTCTATTTCCTGGACCAGGAGACCTTCGACCAGTACGAGTTGACCAGGGAAACCCTGGGCGACACGCTGAATTACCTGAAAGAGAACATGATCGCCGAAATGGTCTTCTACAAGGGTTCGCCCATAAACCTGAACCTGCCCACCCACGTGGAACTGGCCGTTGCTGAAACGCCCCCCGCCTTCCGCGGCGACACCGCCCAGGGCGGCAACAAGCCGGCCACCCTGGAAACGGGCCTGCGCATCAACGTCCCCATGTTCATCACCCCGGGCACTATCGTAAAGGTGGACACCCGCACCGGCCAGTACACGGAACGAGTGAGTTAGCGCTTTGACTCTCCCGCAGCAGGCAGTCCTCACCGTCAGCCAGGTGGCTGTCCACCTGCGGGAATTGCTCGAGAGCAACCCCTTCCTGTCCGACCTGTGGATTGTCGGCGAGGTTTCCAACCTTCGCGCCTCATCTTCGGGCCATTCCTATTTCACCCTCAAGGACAGCGTCGCATCCCTGAACTGCGTCCTCTTTCGCGGCCAGGGCGGCGCCGGCATGCTGGAGAACGGCAAGTCCGTCCGCGCCCACGGGCGGATGAGCTTCTACGAGCCCCGGGGCTCCACCGATTTCATGGTGGACCGCGTCCTGCCCGAGGGCGAAGGCGCGTTGGCCCAGGAACTGGAACGCCTGAAGGCCCGCCTGGGCCAGGAAGGCTTGTTCGAGGAGTCGCGCAAGCGGCCGCTCCCCCAGTTCCCCGAGGTTGTGGGCGTGGTCACGTCCCCCACCGGCGCAGCCTGGCAGGACATCCAGAACGTCGTCCGCCGCCGCTATCCTCTGGCCCGATTGCTCCTGTCCCCCACCCAGGTGCAGGGGCTGGACGCCGCGCCCCAGATTGCCGATGCTCTGGACCGCCTGGACGCCGATGGCAGCAGCGACGTCATCATCGTCGCCCGTGGCGGTGGCTCCCTGGAGGACCTATGGCCCTTCAACGAGGAAATAGTGGCCCGGGCCATCTTCCGCAACCGTATCCCGGTGGTCAGCGGGGTGGGCCACGAGACCGACTTCACCATCGCCGACTACGTGGCCGACCGCCGCGCGCCCACGCCTTCCGCCGCCGCCGAACTGGTGGTCCCCGACGGTCCCATTCTGCGTCAGACGGTGCAGGCCTGGACCGAGCGCATGTCTCGGGGAGCCTTGCGCACTGTGGAATCCAGCAGGGGCGACGTGACCAGTCTTGGACGTCGCCTGGATTCGGCCCTGCCCAACCTGGACCACCTGAAGCGCCAGGTGGATGATCTGGCCGAAGCCCTGGGCGGCAACCTGAAGGGTCGCCTGGCAATGTCCCGGCTGGAAGTGGACAGCCTGGACAGTCGCCTGCGTACCCTGGATCCGGCAGCCACTCTGCGTCGCGGTTTTGCCATGGTGCAGCGCCTGGACTCTGGCCAGGTTGTTTCCGGCGTGGGACAGGTCAACGGTGGCGATGTTCTGACCGTAACCGTTGCCGACGGCATCTTCCCCGCCATCGTTGGCGACGGAACGTCCGCTGCAGCCGTTCCTGCCTCGCCTGCTCAATCGGCTATAGACACCAGGGACGCCGGGCAACCCGCTACCGAAGCACCCTCCTCCGAACCGTCGCCCCTGCCCGGGCCCAGCCGCCGCACCCGTCGCCGTCCCCCCGAGCCCCCTGGCATGGAGCGCTTGATTTGACCGGGGACCTGCTTCAAGGCGAGACCTAGAACCGCTCCTCCAATTCCCTTCTGTCGCAGCCCCTCGACCACTGACAGCAGCCGATTGACACTCCGACTTGCCTTCCCTAAAGTAGTTTTGTGCCCACGCAAGGAGGACGCGCCATGACGCCGGAAGCCATGGAAAAGGTGCGGATGATTTTCGCGGAAACGCTGAACGAGCGGTACGCAGGGCAGCTGGAGTTTGACCCCATAATCGTAAAGCCGGACGTGGGCTTTTACGGTGACGACTACGTCCGCGTACTGCTGGTGGTTAACGGTGATCCGGACTTGCTGGATTCGGAATGGGACGTCGGGCTGATTACGCGTGTCAGGGATAAGCTGAGCAACATCGGAATTGATGAATTTCCCTCTCCATACTTCATTGATAGCAAGGAGTTTCAATATTACCTGAAGCGAGGGAAAGTTGACTCCCTATAATCTTATAGCGGCTGCTAAGGATCTGTTGCTTGCGGGTCGCGGTCGGCCCCGACAGGCTAACTCCGCCGCGCTGTGAGCACTGCCTATTACGCCATGTTCAGTTGCTTGGCAGGAAGTTGCGCCGATACGCTGGAAGGTAGCCCGTAAGCCCTTTGCATCGATATCCGATTATTCCCCCCTTTCCACCAAGTCCTCTCCCGCGTTAAACTGTCCCACGCAAGGCCTTCACCCTCTCACAGGGCAATGGACTGAAATGACCGAACCCCAGAACAACGAACCCCTTGCTCACCCGGCCTCTCTTACCTTTGAGGAGGCCTTTACCCGCTTGTCCGCCATGGTTGAAACCCTGGAGGCAGGCAACTTGCCCCTGGACCAGGCGGCCCAGACCTTCGAGCAAGGCATGGCCCTGGTTCGCCGCTGCACGGAACTCCTGGACGAGACGGAATTGCGTATCGCCGAAATTCGGGAGAATGGCGGCGCGCCTGCAAAGGCCCGGCAGGACAGCCTAACCTGGGGCGACCTGGAGATGCCTCCGCCGGATGACGACTGGGAGCCGGAGGAAGAACTCCCGGATGGCGATTAGCCCATGCTGAACATCGGCTGGTTCTCCACCGGCAGGGGCGAGGGTTCCCGGGGCCTGCTCCGGTTTGTCCAGGACCGTATTGAACGAGGGCTCCTTGATGCCCGTATCCGGTTCGTGTTCAGCAACCGGGACCGGGGCCAGGCTGGTGGCTCCGACCAATTCTTCCAACTGGTGGACGGCTACAGCCTTCCCCTGGTAACCCGTTCTTCCGCCCGCTTTCGCCGTTCCCGCGCTGCGTCCGGTCTTTCCTGGGAGGAACTGCGCCCGGAGTATGACCGTCTGGTGCTGGGAGACTTGAAGGAATTCTCGCCGGACGTATGCGTGCTGGCCGGCTATATGCTCATCTGCGGTGGCGAGTTGTGCCGCCGCTACGCCCTTCTCAACCTGCACCCCGCGTTGCCCGACGGCCCCATCGGCACCTGGCAGGAAGTTACCTGGGAGTTGATTCGCCAGCGAGTATCCCGCACCGGCGCCATGATTCATCTGGCCACCGAGGAACTTGACCGGGGGCCTGTTGTCTCCTACTGTACCGTGCCCATCGCCGGCCCCGACTTTGATGAAGGGTGGCGGGAGGTGGAAGGACTGGGCGTGGATGAAGTTCGGGCCAGCCGGGGCGAAGAACAGCCTCTGTTCCAGCAGATACGCCAGGCTCAATACCGGAGGGAGCCTTACCTGATTCTTGAGACCCTGCGGGCTCTTGCAGATGGCAGGGTGATGATCCGGGATAAGAGGGTTCTGGATTCGCAGGGCAACGTAGCCCTAAATGCGGAGTTGCCCGGCTTGTGCCTGGATGAGGAGATAGAAAAAGCCATAGCAGAGGATGAGGTGAACCGGGTGAACTGTCCCACAAGCCAGGAGGCATAAAGAGCACTATGCGGTAATCCGCAACCGCATTCCCAAAGCACGAGTAATCTGCATCACAGTGGCGAAGGAAGGGTTACCGTTTTCTGACAAGGCCTGGCAAAGGCCTTCGTGGGTCATCCCGATTTCATGGGCCAACTGGCTCATGTTTTGGGACCCTGCTATGTCACTCAGGGCAGCGCGAATCAGGCTGCCGTCGCCCGGGTCCTCTTCGGCTCAGGCTTCCAGATACAGTAGCATGTCCTCCTTACTAGTCAGGTGGTCTGCCACATGCCACTGGGTAAAGGTTTCAGACATACAGTAACTCCAATCTGATGCCTGCGTTACGTGGGAAATGAGGCAGAGGGAGAAGAGGGAATCAGGCCGACTGTTGCAGCAGTTCGGGGTACAGGGGCACGACTTCGCCGTTCTTGCCCACCAGGGTTGGGTTGCCCCGGTTCTCGATGGCGTCCCGGTCAACAATGCAGCGGTTGACATTCTTCAGCGAAGGCAGCTCGTACATCACGTCCAGAAGGGTTTCTTCCACGATGTAGCGCAGGCACCGCGCTCCCGTATAGTGGTTCAGCGCCCGTTCCGCCGCCGCCTCCAACGCGCTTTCGGTAAACTCCAGTCCCACCCCGTCAATGCTGAACAGGTACTGGTACTGCTTCACGATGGCGTTCTTCGGTTCCGTCAGCACCCGCACCAGCGAAGCCTTGTCCAGGTGGTCCAGGCTGGTAACCACCGGCAACCGCCCCACCATCTCGGGAATAAACCCGAAGGCCAGCAGGTCCTCCGGCGTCACCTGGGAAAGCACGTTGTCCTCTGCGTCAACTCGATTGCGGCCGCCGCCCAGGAACCCAAGCTGGGAACCATGGGTCGCGATGCGCCGGGAAACTATGTCGCTCAACCCTTCAAAGGCCCCGCCGCAGATGAACAGGATGTTGCGGGTGTTAATTTGCAAAAACTCCTGCTGGGGGTGCTTGCGCCCGCCCTGGGGAGGCACGTTGGCGATGCAGCCCTCAATGATCTTCAGTAGTTCCTGCTGCACGCCTTCGCCCGACACGTCTCGCGTGATGGACCGGTTCACGCCCTCCTTGCGGGCAATCTTGTCCATCTCGTCAATATAGATAATCCCCTGTTCCGCCCGGGATATGTCCCAGTCCGCAGCCTGGATAAGCCGCAGCAAAATGTTCTCCACGTCCTCGCCCACGTAGCCCGACTCGGTGAGGGACGTGGCGTCACAGACGGCAAAGGGGACTGCCAGGGTGCGCGCCAGGGTTTCGGCCAGCAGGGTCTTGCCGCTGCCTGTGGGGCCCATCAGCAGGATGTTGGCCTTCTGCAGTTCCACCTCGGAACCGGCCGCGCCCGACCAGACTCGCTTGAAGTGGTTATAGACCGCAACGCTCAGGGTCTTCTTGGCCCTTTCCTGTCCGATAACGTAATCGTCCAGGCTGGCGTATATTTCCCGCGGCACCAGGGGGCCGTCGGCCTTTGCGCGATGGGAGGGAATCTCCGGGATCTGGGGCTGGATCAGTTCGCCCAGCGCCCGTATGCAGTCGTGGCAGACCGTTGCGCGCCCCTGGCCGGCCAGGACCAGTTCACTCCGCGACCGGCTTTTCCCGCAAAAGGAACACTGCATGGGCCGTGCCCCGCCTCTTCCTCTATTTTCCCTGCCATCCGCACTTGCCATGGGTGATTCCCGCCATCTTGAGGTTGCCTGGTGCGCCGAAGAACGGCCTTCCGGAAACCAAACAGTTAATCCTCCGAAAGGCCCTGGTGATTATTATGGTCTAGCTGTCGGCCTCGGAAGCTGCGGCGTCATCATCCTTGGTTACGCCGAGAATCTCGTCAACCAGGCCGTATTCCATGGCCTGCTCCGGCGTCAGGTAATTGTCCCGGTCGCTGTCGCGGACAATGTTCTCCATGGGCTGGCCCGTATTCTCGCAGAGAATGCCCCGCAGCAGGTCCTGCAGCCTGGTAATCTCCCGCGCCGCAATCTGGATGTCGGAGGCCGCGCCCTGGGTGCCGCTCTGGGCCTGGTGCATGTGGACGGTGGAATTGGGCAGACAGTACCGCTTGCCCTTGGTGCCGCCCGACAGCAGCACCGTGGCCATGCTGGCGGCGATGCCCACGCAGACGGTGGAGACCTCGGGGGAAATCATCTGCATGGTGTCGTAAATGGCCAGGCCGGCGGTGATGGAACCCCCCGGGCTATTGATGTACACGTTGATGCCCCGGTCCGGGTCTTCCCGTTCCAGGTAAAGCAACTGGGCAATTATCGTGTTTGCCACCTGATCCATGATGGGTGTGCCCAGGAAAATTATGCGTTCCCGGAGCAGCAGGGAGTAGATGTCAAAGGCCCGCTCTCCCCGTGGGCTGGTCTCAATCACCATGGGAATTATTCCCTGGGGGACCGTCAGCCCTGAATCCGTGGAGCCGCCCAGGCTGAGGAGCCCGCTGTGCCACATTGCTGGGCTCAGCGATTGGTATTCCGGGTTGGCGGGTTGCGACGGGTTATACAGCATGGGGTTATGCTCCTTCGTTACTCTCTTCAGCATCCGACGGCTCGTCCTGGCCGTCCGGATTCTCCGTTTCAGCATCACCGGCGTCCGAGCCGGCGATGTCTTCCGTTTCCGTGTCAATTTCTGCGGTGGCGGCGGCTTCTTCCGAGGCGACGCTTGCGCCCGGTTCCAGCCCCTGTACTATCTCCACCAGGCGGGCCATGACCTTCTGGTTCAGCAGGGATGAACGTATTGACTCCATGGTACCCTCCGAGTTGAGGGCCCGGCGCATGGCTTGCTCGTTTTCATCCGTGGCGCCCGACAGGATGGACTCTATCTCTTCCTGTATCTCTTCGGGCGTTACCTCCAGTTCCTCCGCCTCGGCCAGCTTGCGGACCACCAGCATGCGGTTCAGCCGATCCTCGGCAATGGGGCGGAGTTCTTCCTGGAACTCTTCCTCCGTCTTGCCCACGTAGGTAAGGTATGTGTCCAGGTCCAGGCGCTGGTTCCGGAGCATCCGCTCCCGTTCGTCCTGCATACTCTGGACTTCCCGTTCCAGCAGCAGGTCGGATGCGGCGATGGTGGCGCTTTCCAGCAGGGTGGTCATGCTCTGCTCTTGGAAAGCGTAATCGGACTGGGATTCGGCCTCGCTGGTAATGCGTTCCAGGATGTGGGCCCGCAGGGCTTCCATGTCGTCGAACCCCTCGCCCACTCCCTTGGCGAACTCGTCGTCCAGGTCCGCCAGCGCCTTTTCCTTGATGGACAGGACATCCACCTCGAAGGCCACGTCCTTGCCGGCGTACTCGGTGCGGGGATAATCCTCGGGCACCGATACCACGAACTCCTTGTGTTCTCCTTCCAAAGCCCCTTCCAGGTGCTCGGCGAAACCCGGGAACGGCAGGACATTGGTGGTCTCGGGGATGTAGTCAATCTCCTGGTCGTTCACCAGGACCTCGCCGTCCATTTCCCCCTGAACGGTCAGGTTCAGCAGGTCGCCGAACTCCACGGGACGTGAGACCGGCTCCCAGGGCGCCATTTCGCGCCGTATGCGTTCCAGGACCTGGTCAACCTCTTCATCGGAGATTTCCACCGGGTCCTTTTCCAGCCGGACGTCGTAAAAGCCGCCCAGGTCCACGGTGGGTTCCAGGGGAACGGTGGCCCGGAAGGTTACCGGTTCCAGTTCGGTAATCTCCACCCTGGGTTCCACGAATGCCTGGATTTCCTCGTCCTGGAGGGCCTGGTTCAATGTCTCGGGAATCATGAAGTCCAGGGCTTCCTGGATGAGGGCCATGCGGCCAACGTAGCTTTCAACGACGGAGCGGGGGGCTTTGCCTTTGCGGAAGCCGGGGATGTTCAGGCGGCTGACGGTGCGGCGGTATGATCGGTCGATGTACGGGTCTTCGTCCGCTGCGTCCATTTCGACATTGAGGATAACTTCGACGGGGCTGGACGATTCCTTCGTAATTCTCACCGAACTTCTCTCCGTAAATTGCTGGTCCGCCAACGGCACAACAGGGAATAGCCACTATTAGCGGGAACCTGAATTATAGCATAAACCTCCACCCCGCAAAAGTTGGCGGTGCCTGTGTTAAAATCACCCTCGGCCAACAATTCCGAAAACTATAGCTATGGAGGACAAACCGGTATGAATGTAATGCAGGCCGTGGCCCGAATCCTGAAACTTGAAGGGGTGGAGTGGGTTTCCTGCTTCCCATCCAACCAGCTTATCGAACACGTCGCCCAGGAGGGCATCCGCACCATAATGTTCCGCCAGGAGCGCGGGGCCCTGATGGCCGCCGACGGTTACAGCCGCCTAAACGGTCGCGAGAAGTTCGGCGTTACCATTACCCAGGGCGGCCCTGGCTCCGAAAACTCCATGGGCGGCCTGGCCCAGGCCTACAGCGACAACGTGCCCATTCTCTATCTCCCCGGCGGCCCGGCCATGAGCCAGTACTCGGTCAAGCCCAACTTCTCCCCCGTCCGCACCTACGCCACCGTGTCCAAGTTCGGCGAGGTCATTACCCAGCCCGGCCAGGTGGCCGGCGTCATGCGCCGCGCCTTCCACGCCCTGCGTAACGGCCGCCCCGGCCCCGTCATTGTCGAGATTCCCGCCGACATAGGCGGCCTGGAAGTCCCCGAGGCTGCCATGAACTACAACCCTCCAAAGCGCATGCGCCAAGCCCCCGAGGTCGGCGCCGTCAAGGAAGCCGTCAACCTGCTGCTCAACGCCCGCAAGCCCGTAATCTGGTCCGGCATGGGCGTTCTTATGGCCGGCGCTACCGAGGAACTGCGCGAGTTCGCCGAGCTTACGGAGGTCCCGGTGTACTGCACCATGCCCGGCAAGTCCTCCTTCGACGAGCGGCACCCCCTGGCCCTGGGTTCCGGCAGCAGCGCCACCTCCCTCCCTGCCCGCACTTGGCTGCAGGAGTCCGATGTCCTTTTCGCCGTGGGTTCCAGCATGACCCGCACCAGCTACGGCCAGCCCATCCCCGACGGCAAGGTCATCATCCACAACGTGGAAAGCATCGACGACATCAACAAGGACTTCTCCGTTGACGTTGGCCTGCCCGGCGACGCGAAGCTGACCCTCAAGGCCATGATTGCCGAGGTCAAGGCCCAGGCCGGCGACAACGGCCGCAAGGGAACCACCGACGTGGCCGACCAGATTGCCCAGGTCCGCGACACCTGGATGGCCGAGTGGGAGGACATTCTCAAGACCGACGAGTCCCCCATCAGCCACTACCGGGTCATCGGCGAACTGGAGCGCACCCTGGACAAGGAGAACAGCATCGTCACCCACGACGCCGGCGCTCCCCGCGACACCATGATGCCCTTCTACACCGGCACCACTCCCCACAGCTACATCGGCTGGGGCAAGACCACCCACCTGGGCTACGGCATTCCCCTGATGATTGGCGCCAAGCTGGCCCGCCCCGACAAGTTCTGCCTGAACTTCATGGGCGACGGCGCTTTCGGCATGTCGGGCCTGGACATTGAGACGGCGGTGCGGGCCGGCGCGCCCATCACCACCATCGTCCTCAACAACGGCGGCATGGCCACCTACCCCGGCGGCTACCCCACCGCCAACGAGCTTTACGGCGCCACCCGCATGTCCGGCGACTATGCCCAGATTGCCGAGGGCATGGGCGCGGTGGGCATCACCGTCACCCAGCCCGGCGAGGTCGCCGGCGCCCTGATGCAGGCCCGCCAGCACAACGCCGAGGGCCGCACGGTGCTGATAGACATCCACACCAACCTGGAAGCCCGCCGTTCCAGCTTCTAGGCCGCTCATCCTGAGCCTGTCGAAGGACACCGAAAACCGCAACCAACGTAGGGGCGCACGGCCGTGCGCCCCTACAGGTTTAGAGGGACCCGCACAACAGTATGGGACAAGGTCAGAAAAGAAGAACCGGTTTGGCTGCCCTGGTGGCGCTCCTGTCATTGGCTGCCCTGGTCGTGTTGCTATGGCTGATCGGGAACAGCCTTCCCGAAGCCGAAAACTACAAGGACATTGCAGACCTGGTACAAACTGCCCTGACCATAATGGCCCTGCTGGCTGGCGGCGCTTTCGCCGCCTATAAGCTGGAACTGTTCCGGGACTTTGAGCCCCACCTGACGATTACGCATACCATCAACTACCGTCGTGTGGGGGACAGCTACATACATATCGACTTAGCCGTAAGAATGCACAACAGTTCCAAGGTGAAAGTTGACCTGTATGAGGGGTTCTGGACCTTGCAGCAAATTTCGCCGGTCAGCGATGCCGAGGTCGAACAGATATATCTCGGTACCCTCAATGGAGATCCCCAAGATTTTCCCTGGCCGGCATTAAAGGAGGGAGGTTGGTTGTGGGATCGGGGAGAGCTGGTTATTGAACCAGGCGAAAGTCATCAAGAATTACTGGAGATCATCGTTCCTGACGAAGTCAAAACGATGATGATTTACACTTTTTGCTATGATCAGAGAGTCGCTGAAGACGAAGCTGGCTGGGACTTGGCTACGGTATTTGATATAATAGAATGACTCATTAGTCGGGGAGAGTATTTTATGGCCCCTACCAAAACCAACACCGGCGGCTCGGTCCGAACTCGCCCCAGGGTCAAGCCTTCTCCAGATGCTCGCGTAAAGAAGGGAAACGGGCCCCGGGTGATACCCTCCAAGCCTTGGCCTGCGGGCAAACCGCCAGGTGGCAAGCTTCCCTC
The DNA here is from genome assembly GCA_034422655.1 of Dehalococcoidia bacterium. Taxonomy (GTDB): domain Bacteria; phylum Chloroflexota; class Dehalococcoidia; order Lucifugimonadales; family UBA3495; genus Bin22. Next base: position 19,254 of record DAOUJN010000024.1, on the reverse strand, counting down.
CGATTCATAGGTGGGTTTTAGCATTTTGCGATATGGGGTGCCCAAATGCAGGGCGCCCTTGTTCTTTCCCCAACTCTCACCCTATAATTTCGCAAACACTCCCGGGGGCCCAGCCATGTCCACCTCCACCGCCCACATCACCGTTCTCAACCCCACCGCCCCGCCGCGGGAACTGCACACTGATATGGCGGAACGGCCCGCCGACCTGCGGGGCAAGGCCGTGGGCTTCCTCTGGAACAGCAAGCCCAACGGCGATGTCCTGTTCCAGCGGCTGGAACAACTGCTGCGGGAAAAGTACGAAATACCAGCGGCCCTCTACCGGCGCAAGCCCACCGCCTCCATTCCGGCGGAACCCGGCGTAATCGAGGAGATCGCGTCCACCGTGGACGTTGCCGTCGTGGGCCTGGGCGATTGAGGGTCCTGCACCTCGTGGAGTATCCACGACGCGGTGGAACTGGAACGGCGGGGCATCCCCACGGTGACGGTATGCAGCCATCTCTTCCAACGCCTGGGCAACGTGGAACGTCGCTCCCTGGGCATGCCCTACCTGCCCATGGCCATCGCCCCCCACCCCATCGGCGGCCTGCCCGCCGAGACCGCCGCAGCCAAGGCCGACGCCCTGTTTGAGATTGTTGTAGCCGGGCTGACCCAGCCCTAGTTAAAGTCTGCCAGAGTACCCTCTTGCCGGCCCCTTTCTGTGGAGGTCCTTTGGTCCAATTACGGTCCCAGCGCCTTGAACTCCCTGACGACTACGACGCAGTCCAGGACCTCTACCTGGAACGGGGCTGGAGCGACGGCCTGCCCATCACGCCGCCCACGCCTGAGCGTGTGGAGGCCATGCTGTCCACCGTCTCCCTGGACCCGCAGCACGTGGTAGCCCAACTTCCCCCCAACTGGGGCAACGCCACCGTAGAACGGCTGGCCATCAACGCCGTAATGGCCGGCTGCCTGCCCGAATACTTGCCCGTCATCGTGGCCGGGGTGGCCGCCATGAGCGATCCCGCCTTCAACCTGTACGCCATCCAGGCCACCACCCACTCCTGCGCGCCCCTGTTCATCGTCAACGGTCCTATCCGCCACAAGCTGGGCATGAACAGCTCATCGGGCGCCTATGGCCCGGGCTGGCGAGCCAACGCCACCATCGGCCGCGCCGTCCGGCTTGCCCTGCTCAACATTGGCGGCGGCCACCCCGGCGTGGGCGACATGTCCACCCAGGGCGCCCCTTCCAAGTACACCTACTGCATAGCCGAAAACGAGGAAGCCAACCCCTGGGAAGCCCTCCATGTAGAACGAGGCTTTGACCCGTCGCAAAGCACGGTAACGGTGGTAGGCGGCGAACCTCCCCACAACATCAACGATCACACCGGGGCCACCGCCGAGGAAATCCTCACCATCATCGCCGGGGCCATGGCCGTCACCGGCGCCAACAACGCCTACACCGGCGGCGAAACCCTGCTGGCCCTGGGCCCCGAGCACGCCGCCACCATGGCCGCCGACGGCTTCACCAAGGCCGACATCCGCGACTGGCTCCACAACCACGCCCGCATCCCCCTGGAACGCTACACCGAGGCCACCATGCTCGAGCGTTTCGGCCAAATCCCCGACGGCCCAGTCCCCATGGTATCCACCCCCGAAGACCTGGCAATAATAGTCCTGGGCGGCCCCGGCAAGCACTCCTCCTGGGTCCCCACCTTCGGCGGCGCGACCCGGTCAGTGACAAGGGAGATTGTGCAAGACTCGAGGTCTTCGTAGGAGCAGACCTATGTGTCTGCCCTGGTTCCACAGCAAAACCACCTGAATTGGAACGCTACCTCGTGCACCCCCTTCCTTGCCCCTTACCCCCCTTCCGGTTATCATTAGTTGCGATTTTGACGACCCTCGTGTCGTACAATGCCCTCTATAATTCTGCTTTACCCATCGGAGGTGTAACTTGGCTCAGGAATATGACGTTATCGTGGTTGGCGCCGGCAATGCCGCTCTCAGCGCCGCCATCGCCGCTAGGGAACAGTGCGAGTCCGTATTGGTGGTCGAAAAGGCCCCCGAATACTTCCGCGGCGGCAACACCTACTTCACCGGCGGCATCATCCGCTTCGCCTTTGACGGTATCGACGACATCAAGGCCCTCATCCCCGACATGTCCGAGACCGAGGAGAACTCCATCGAGGTGGGCCAGTACACCGAAGACATGTACTACGACGACATGATGCGCGTCACCCACGGCCTTTCCGACCCGGAACTGGCCCAGATCCTGGTCAGCAACTCCCACCCCACCATGAAATGGCTGCAGGAACACGGCGTCCGTTTCGTCCTGTCCTTCGGTCGCCAGGCCTTCCTGGACGGCGACAAGTACCGGTTCTGGGGCGGCCTCGTTGTGGAAGCGGTTGGCGCCGGCAAGGGCCTGTCCGACCAGCAATTCGATGTTGCCCAGCGCATGGGAATTGAGGTCCGCTACTCCACCCAGGGAATTAAACTGCTCCAGGACCAGAAGGGCAGGGTCAGCGGCCTCCAGGTGCTGGGCCCCGATGGATTTGAGGACATTTCCGCCCACTCGGTGGTCCTTGCTGCCGGCGGCTTCGAGGCCAACGCCGAGATGCGCTGCCGCTACCTGGGCCCCGGCTGGGAGACGGTCAAGGTCCGCGGTATCCCCTATAACACCGGCGACGGCATCCGCATGGCCCTGGACGTGGGCGCCCAGTCCCACGGCCACTGGAGCAGCTGCCACGCCGTGGCCTGGGACATGAACGCACCGCCTTTCGGCGACCGCACCATCACCGAGCTGTTCCAGAAGCATTCCTACCCCTTCGGCATCATCGCCAACATCAATGGCGAGCGCTTCCTGGACGAGGGGTACGACTTCCGCAACTACACCTACGTAACCTATGGTCGCGCCCTGCTCAGCCAGCCTCAGGCCCTGGCCTTCCAGATTTTCGACGACAAGGTCAAGCACCTGCTGCGGGACGAGTACTGGATTCCCCAGGTAACCATGGCCCAGGCCGACACCATCGAGGAACTGGCGGCCCGCCTCGACATAGACCCCCAGGGCCTGGCAGACACGGTCCGCGACTACAACGCCGCCGTCCGCACCGACATACCCTACAACCCCACTATCAAGGACGGCCGCCGCACCGAGGGCCTGGAAGTGGACAAGACCAACTGGGCCGAGACCATCGACACTCCGCCCTACCTGGGCTTTGCCGTAACCACCGGCATCAGCTTCACCTTCGGCGGCGTCAAGATTAACAACCGCGGCCAGGTGGTAACCAACGCCCAGGAACCCATCCCCGGTCTCTACGCCGCCGGCGAAATGGTAGGCGGCCTCTTCTACTACAACTACCCCGGCGGTTCCGGCCTCTCCGCAGGCATGGTCTTCGGCAAACTCTCCGGCACCAGCGCCGGCCAGGACGCCAATTTGTTGAAGGATATTTAGGCTTTCGAGAAGCTCGATATGAACGGGTAAAGTAGGTTTTGACGGGCCCCACTATGACAATAGTGGGGCCTTGTGAAAAGACTGATGATGGAGCCACCCCCATGCCCACACCCGCCGAAATGGAGCCACCCCCATGCCCACACCCGCCGAAATGCAGACACGCACCTCCCTTGCCCGCCTCGAGGCCGAACGGCTGGCCGCATACCTTGGCACCCTCTCCCCTGAGGGCTGGAACCACCCCACTGCCTGCGACCTCTGGCAGGTGGGCGATTTGGTGGGGCACCTGGTCTGGATTGGAGAGTTCTACGTTAGCTTCATCACCCGCGCCCTGGCTGGCGACGTTACGCCGCCGCCCGGGTCGCCCAGGGACGAACGGTATGCCGGCCTTCAGCCCGAAGACTTCTACGACCTGACCGCCCGCGAATACCGGGATTTCCTGGGGAATCTTATTCTTCCCACCTTCATCCGCCGCTATGAAGCCTTGAGCCAAGTGCTTGAGTCCCTTACCCCCGACGACTATGAAAAACCCTGCTTCTACCACTCCGGCAACCGCCCCGTCTGGACCCTGGCCGACCTTACGGTTCAGGAATTGGCCATCCACGCCTGGGATATCCGGTCCCAAACCGAACCAGGCGCTCCCCTTTCCCCTGAAAGCCAGCCCGTCCTGCTGGAACGGGTCGTGCAGCGCCCCCAGCCGGCCGCTCTCCTGCCCCAAACCGCTGCTGGCCCCTCCATCTTGCGTTTCCAACTCTCCGGCGCCGTCAGCAGCGCCTATGATTTTGCCCTGAGCCCGGACGCCACCCGGATCGAACCGGCGGGCAATGCTCCGGCGGCCGCCACTCTCTCTTGCGATGCCGAGACCTTCATCCTCGCCCTTTACCGCCGCTTGTCCTTTGCCGACGCCATTGCCAACGACCAGATTGCCCTTTCCGGCGACGAATCCCTGGCCCACGCCTTTGCCCAGGCCCTCTAACTCCTGCTATCCTGTACATCCTGTCTATCCATGTTTGAATCCACCGGAGGGGACACCCATGCAGAGCCCGGCTGAACGTGTTGAAGTGCTGCGGCAGGAAACGGCTGCCTTCAAGGAGCAGGTGGCAGCAATGGCTCCGGAGGACTGGGACCGCCCCAGCGCCTGCGACGGCTGGTCGGTGGCCGACGTCGTGGCTCACTTGTCCGGCCAGGCCTTCGCTCTCAACGTCAGCCGTGGCCTGCAGGGCGACTACTCACCTCCGGCCGGGGCCGCCCCGGTTACCGAGCACAACGAGGACGAGTTCGCCCGCAACATCTTCCAGCGTGCCTTCAGTACCCGCGCCGAGTTCGGGGAACGGCTCCAGGAGGTCCTGTTCCAGCGCCTTGACGAGGCGGTGGACCTGTTTGACACAGTGGGTGAAGGCCAGTGGCACAACCTGTGCTACTGGCCCCCTGGCCCGGAACCCGTCCATACCATGCTGGATATGCGCATCAGCGAACTGACCATGCACGCCTGGGATGTCTGCTCTCAGTTCGACTCCGACTACCGCCTTTCCGGCAGCAGTGTGCCGGTGCTGATGGACACCGTGAACCGTGCGGCCCGCCGCGCCTTCCGTCCCGATCCTACCATCCCTGCGCCCCAGGTATACCGCTTCGTCATCGATGAGCCGGTCGAAGCCGTCTATGAACTGGAAATCGCCAATGAGGAAGTAACCCTCCGGACGGGTGAAGGCTCCGACAACCCCGACGTCGTTTTCCAGTGCGACGGCGAGACCTACGTCATGGTCATGTACGGCCGCCTTACGCCCGATGAGGCGCTGGTCTCAGGAAAAATGGACTGGGACGGCAACGAACGACTCGCCCTCGGCTTCGGCGCCCGCTTCCTGGGCGGGTAGATAACTTCATAATGGGGTAGTTGGCAACCCGTAGGGGCCGGTTTCCAATCCGCCTTCGCCCGAATCGTAGGGGCGGGTTTCCAACCCGCCCTCGCCCCAAAAAGGAGTCGTCCGTGACCACCAACCCCTCCAACACCACCACTCCCCACCCCGACGTAATCGTAATCGGCGCCGGAATCGCAGGCTGCCTTACCGCGTACCTCTTGGCCAAATCCGGCGTCAGCGTCACCATCCTGGAGGCCGATTCCGTGGGCAGCCACGCTTCTGGATTTGCCTTCGGAGGTCTTGGTCCGCTGGAAGGGGCCGGCATACCCGACCACATCCTGGACTTCAGCGTCTGGTGCTTCGAGCAGCACAAGTCCATCCACGAGGAATTGCTGGAGGAGACAGGGATAGACACCCAGTTCCACCTGCGCGACCGCCTGAACCTTGCCTTCACGGATGAAGAGGCCGACCACCAGAAGCAGGCCATCGCCTGGCAGTCCCAACTCCCCGGGTTTAGAGTGGAATGGCTGCAGCCCGAGGACGCCGTCAAGGCGGAACCGCGCACCAACCCGGCCTGCATCGGCGCCTCCTACGCCCAGGGCACGGGCGCAGTGGAGGCCTACCGCTACAACCTGGCCGTGGCCCAGGCCGCCGAGAAGCACGGGGCAACCATCGTCCAGCGGCGGGTTACCGGCTTGCTGGGAGACGGCGGCAAGTGCCGGGGCGTGAAGCTGGAGACCGGCGAAATGGCGGCGGGCGCGGTGGTCCTGGCCTGCGGCCCCTGGACCGGCGGCATGTCCCAATGGTGCGGCGTGGAGATTCCGGTGCGGCCCCTGAAGGGCCAGATTATCCGCCTCCAGCTATCGGAAAACCCCATGGTTGCATCCCTTAACTACGCCGGAAGCTACGCCGCCTCCAAGCCCGACGGCCTCATCTGGGCCGGCACCACCGAGGAGGACGTGGGTTTTGACGAGGAGTTGACCACCGCCGCCCGCGACAAGGTCATGGGCGACCTGCTGAAGATGGCCCCATCCCTGGCCGAGGCGGAACTGGTGCAGCAGACCGCTTGTCTGCGCCCCCTGTCCCCCGACGGCATGCCCATCGTCGACACCATCCCGGGCTGGGACAACCTCCACCTCATCACGGGCGGCGGCCGCAAGGGCATCCTCTGGAGCACCGGCATGGCCCACGCCCTCGCCGACCTGATCATCAAAGGCAGCACCAACATCCCCAACCTCCCCGCCCTATCCCTCTCCCGCTTCCAACCCCGAATCAGCAATTCAGACATGGATGTACAGGATAGACAGGATTCTTAAATCCTCATCCTGTTCATCCTGTCTATCCATGTTTTACTACCCGCGCCACCGGCCGGCCGTTCTCCCTGCTCACCTTCATGGCAAAGGAGTACTTGCTGAACTGCAGGGCCAACTCCACGTCCTGCGGATGGTACTGGGGCTGGCTGTCGTCGAAGAATTTCTGGGTGGCCCCGCCGGCCATAATCAGGCTGCGCACCGCCACCGGGTCGGGGCGCCGACCTTCCAGGAGGTTCCGGAGGTAGATGCCGCACTGCTCGTCCTCGTCGGCTCGCACCACGCCCTGGTCGCCCATGGCCAGTATGGTCACCAGGTCCGGCGGATCCCGCAGCACCGCCTTCACCGTGGCGTCTGCCACCGCAAAGGACCCCAGGTAGATGGTGTCGGTGTCCGGCGACCCGAATGCGGCGGCCACGCCCACCGTTCCCGCCCGGGTGGACTGCACCAGCGACTTGCCCGTCAAGTCCACACCGGAAATCTCAAAAGGAGAGTTGCCGTAATCGAACCCATCGGGCCGCTTGCCGTCCACCTCGCCCATCAGCACGTCGCCCACACCGCGGCGGTGCAGGGCCACGGCATCGTCGGCCTCGGCCACCAGCGTAATATCCGTGGCCCCGTTATCAAAAGCAATGGCCGCCGTGGTAAACGCCCGGAAAACGTCAATAACGATAACCGTCCCCGCCGCCTCCCTTGCGTCCCGCACCAGGCTCCCCAACCGTATCTCCATAATCTGCATCCTCTTTTGGCCCCGAACCGCCCATACTAATGACTGGGGGCGCGCCTCAGGCTGTGCTCCCTCTCTTCCAGGATAGAATCGGCAATACCCGTCACCAGCCTCGCCATCATCCGGTACAGGTCAGACCCTTCTTCATAATTGGCCGTGTACGGGCCGACGGTCAGGCGTTGCCCCTCCGCCAGTTCGTAGGGACGGCGAAAGTCAGAGTCGTCCGGCGGTGTCACGCCGACGGCCTTGCCGCCCAGGTAGCGGATCATCGAGAAGCAGGGTATGTCGCTGGGCCCGTCCCCCACATAGATCATGTTCCTGAAGGGCACACGGCGGTCGGCCTGGTCCATGGCGTCGTTGACCCGATACGGGTTGCGGCGAAGTTCCGCCCCCGAGATGCCCTTATTGATCGAGTAGATAAACTTGGTCTTTTCGGTAAAGGTTACTGCCCGCTTTACCGCCACCGCACTGCCCGCTTCGTCGTAGTGGAAGGCGCAGCCGAAAATCTCGCTGGCGGCGTTGGCCAGGGGTGTTGCCTGCAACACAGCTTCTATGCCGCTGCTGACGATGAACCACTCAATGCTGACATTGGCCTCCGCATAGTCCGCGTTGGCCGCCAACAAACCCCTCAGACGGGGAACAAAATCCAGGGCGCCAGGATAGAATTCCACCCCGGCGCCAACGGCATTCAGCCTTTCCAGGGTCAGGGCACCATCCGCCGATTCCCGGGCCTTCACTAGCAACTGGTTCAGATAGGCCAGCGGCGGGTCCCACCCATCTCTCACGAGACCAGCCACCTGCCGCTTCCAGAAATCGTCAGAGTCCAGGCCCAGCTCCCTCACCAACCGGTCCGAAGTGTCCGGGCACAGCGTCCCGTCGCAGTCGCAGATGATGGCGATAACGTCCTGCGCCATAGCCCCTACTTCTTCACCAGCTTTTGCAGGGTGCGGGGGTTGTCTGACTTGTTTGCATAGCTGCGGGTATGCGTCCAAGACACCTCGCCCACGTAGATGTCGCCCCGGGAATCAATGCAAATGCCGTGGGGGGCGATGAACCGGCCGGGCGTTTCGCCCTCCGTCTCCCGACCCAGCCGCGCCAGCACGTTGCCCCTGGTGTCATAGATGGACACCCGCGGCCCCAGGTCGGTCGCCTCAAAGTTGGGGCCGATGGGCACGCCCAGCTCGCCGATGTAGGTACGCTCTGCATCCTGGTCGATGTACAGGCCGCAGGGCCGCGCCATATTGACCCACTGGGTCTCAAACTTGCCGTTGGAATCAAACACCTGCACCCGGTGATTTTCCCTATCGGCCACGAAAACCCACCCGTCCTTGTCGGTGCAGACGTTATGGGCAATGTTGAAGCAACCCGGGTCAGTGCCCGACGCGCCCCACGAAAACAGGTGGGTCCCGTCCGGCGAATACTTGTGCACCCGGGCATTCCCGTACCCGTCGGACACGTAGAAATCGCCGTTGCGCGGGTCAATGGCCACGTGGGTGCAGCGGTTGAAGGGGTCGCCGCTCATGAAGGGGGCAGGCTGCCCGCTGATGCCCAGTGTGAACAACACCGTCCCGTCCAGCTTGCACTTGCGGACCGTATGGTCGCCGTCATCGCTCAAGAACATGGTATCGTCGGGAGCCATGGTAATGCCATGAGCGCGGGGATAAACGCCCTCGCCCCAGGACCGCAGGAAGTTGCCGTCCCTGTCGAACACAATCATCGGGTGCTCGCCCCGGTTAAAGGCATAGACATTGTCGTTGGCGTCCACGCCCACCGCCGCCACTTCCTTGAAAGACCAGCCGTCGGGCAGTTGCCCCCACCCCTCGGCCACTTCGTAAATATAATCGCCCGAACCCAGTTCCACCATATCAAAAACCTCGCTTCACCAGAATTTCGGCCCATACCGCCCAACGGGCGGACGGGGAAGATTGTAACACCTTCGCCGCTTATTGAGACATGGATGGACAGGATATGCAGAATATAGGCTGGGGTTGTCAACCAAATCCTGCTCATCATGTCCATAAAGGTTTGAACAGACGGATTATGTGCTACAAGATTGAGACCAAAGAATTAGGGGCGACCTCGTTCGAAGCGAAGACCGATAAGTCCAAGAAGTGAACTAGCTGGACTGTATCGCCGGATGCAGCCTCTCTACGCACTGAGCAATCATGTCGCCAACTAACTCTGCCAGGGGAGTGTCACCAGGAGGCAGGCCGGTAATTTCGCAATGCGATGGGTCAGAGGGATAGCCGTTTTCAGAACCCAGAGGCCGGTTCACGAAGGAAAGAGAAGGCACTTGTACGTGGAGGTACCGCTTGGTTGAGCCGACGTTTAGCTCGGCCAGTCTTCCATTGCGGCGCATATTCAGCCGGGCAATATGTCTTATCTGGTTCAGTTGTTCGGCTGTTGAAAAACCGTCGAAACATTCTAGCCAGTATACGGATAGTCCACTGTCTTGGGGGCGCAACCGGAAAGCAGTGGCATCCACAGTGCCGTCGTCATGCAGATTGCGTGGGCTTACATAGCGGACAACATGATCGGTGTCGGGTAGCTCCATCTGGACTATTGCACAAGTAAGGGAAACAGATCGAAGGCCTCCATCTGCCGCTTGATACCGTCAAAGGTATCGGCGCCCGCTACTCTCGAAATCTTCCTCGCCCTCTTTCGCCGCTTGAAAATTACGTACTGGACTTCCCGCCCGCCCAGGAATTGCAAACCCAGGTGGCTTTCCTGTTCTCCCCTCCACAGGGCCCGCAAATTGCCGCTGTCGGTCAATACGAGAGAACCCTTGCGAGCGGCCGGCAACGACTTGACAAAGGCCCAGAAGTCTCTTTCGGAGGCGGGGTTAATGGTTACGCCGTCTTCCTCGCCGTACTCCCGCAGTTCTTCTATGCGGTTCCGGTACGCCTCGCGGGTTTGGCGGGCTATCCTCCGCAGCTGCTTTTCTTCAATAGTGGCCATTACGATGCCCTTGGTTCTTTGGTAAGAGGGTTAAGGGTAGTCTAATGCCGGGTAGCTGGCGGTGCAAGGATATTTCTTGTTTGCCCGTTGCTACTCGTCGTCCAGCTTGCTATCATCAACAAGCGGGAGCCGCTTGATGGTAGCAGTTGCCGCTTTTCAAGATGCAGGAGACGCCAACCATGACCCAGGAAGAAGCCCGCGACTTCGTCAAGTATTCCTTCTACAAGGTTGCCCCGCAGTGGCGGCAACTGCCCCGCGACCAGCGCGAGCGCACCAAGGCCGAGTTTGCCGCCACCCTGGCCGAGTTCGCCGACCGCATCGCCATGTCCAGCTACAGCCTGGTGGGCACCAGGGGCGACGTGGACTTCATGCTGTGGAAGGTCAGCCGCTCCCTGGAAGCCATTGACGAACTGATGGCCCAGCTGAACCGCACCGAACTGGCCGGCTACCTGCACACGCCCCATTCCTACCTGGCCATGACCCGCCGCTCTCCCTACGTGGACGATCACCGCCACGAGGGCCAGGAGGGGACCACCGCCACCATGCGCATCGTCGGCCGCAAGTACCTGTTCGTCTACCCCTTCGTCAAGACCCACGACTGGTACCAGCAGTCCCAGGAAGAACGCCAGCGCATGATGAGCGAGCACTTCGTCATCGGCCACAAGTACCCCGACGTCAAAATCAGCACCTCCTACTCCTTCGGCCTCGACGACCAGGAATTCGTGCTGGGATTCGAGACCGACCACCCTGGAACCTTCCTTGACCTGGTAATGGACCTGCGCAACTCCGAAGCCCGCCCCTACACCGAGCGCGACACCCCCATCTTCACCTGCCTCGCCAAGCCCGTCCGGGAATGTTTGGATGATTTGGGGTAGGGGCGGTGACAACCGCTACCTAACCCCCCTGAAAAACTCCCGCATATCCTCCACCAATAAATCCGGTTCCTCCATTGCCGCGAAGTGCCCGCCCCGGGGCATCTCCGTCCACCGTTGCACGTTGTACGACCTTTCCGCCCACTCTCGCGGCGGGTGGCTCAGGTCCACCGGGAACAGCGCCACCGCCGTGGGCGCCGTAATTCGTTCCCCGGGCCCGAAGACCCACGGGTTGTGCTGCGATTCGTAATACAGCCGCACCGACGAGCCGATGGAGTTGGTCACCCAGTACAGCGTGATGTTGGTCAGCAATTCGTCCTTGGTAAACCGCGATTCTACGTCGCCGCCGCAGTCGCTCCACGTTCGGAACTTCTCCACGATCCACGCCGCCAGCCCCGTGGGCGAGTCGTTCAGGCCGTAGGACAGGGTCTGCGGCTTGGTGCCCTGGATGTGGGAGTAGCCGCCCTCGGCCTCCCGCCACTGGGCCCGCTCCTCGATTAACTCCCTTTCCCGCTCCGACAGGGGACGCGCCCCTTCGCCCAGGTCCGGCGTCATGGCGGCGCTGGACACGGCGGTAACGTGGATGCCGGCCACCTCGTTCGGGTAGCCGAAGCCCAGCCGGGCCGTAACGCTGGCCCCCCAGTCGCCGCCCTGGGCCACGAACCGAGGGTAGCCCAGGTTCTCGGTCATCAGCTTGGCCCAGTAGTCCGCCACCCGTGTTGAACTCATCCCGCCTACTTGCGCGGCGTCCGAGAAGCCGTACCCCGGCATGGACGGCACCACCACGTCGAAGGAGTCCGCCGCGTCGCCGCCGTAGGCTTCGGGGTCGGTCAGGCGCGGTATAACCTTGACCATTTCAAAGAAAGTGCTGGGCCATCCGTGGGTAATTACCAGCGGCAGCGGGTTGGGCCCCTTCCCCTTGGCGTGAATGAAATGGATGCCCAGGTCATCCACCGTGGTTCGGAAGTGGTCAAAGGAGTTTAGGTACTCCTCCTGCTTCCGCCAGTCAAACCCGGTGCGCCAATACTCCACCAGTTCCTTGACGTAGGCCAGGTTGGAGCCGTAGGTCCAGTCCGATCCTGGAATTTCGTCGGGCCAGCGGGTGCGGGACAGCCTGTCCCGCAGGTCCTCCAGCACGGCATCGGGAATGTTTATCCGAAAAGGTGTAACGTCCATAAACCACCGCCTCTGCTCAAACTTGGGTTTTCGCCGCATTATAGAGGAATGGTCACCGTCACATCCTCGCTGTGCCGCCCGGGTGACTCGCGAAGACAGGTCAGGGAGATCTCCTTCCACCGTAATACGGGCGAAACCCGGTATCCAGGAGGGTTCGGCCGGCCCGCGTGAAATCCGTCACGTCCCGGTGCTCTGACGCCTGCTATCCCAGTTTGTCCTTTCAGTCGTCCCATGGGATGCCAGCCCCTTTTTGCATTCAAGGAGGTGTCTGGCTTGCCACTAATGTGTGTGCCAGGATTCTTATGTATTGCGCCTGCCCCATAATTCGTTGATATTTTCCTCGTAGAGTCATTGGCTATGGGAACACCCGAAGCAGGAGGAGTTAGATTGAACGGCATTGAGTCGAGAATAAAGAAGGTATTCGTTGGTTTGGTGGCAGGCACGCTATTAGCTTTGTTTATGGTTGGATGCTCTGCCCAGACCGGCAGCGGCGAAGCCGGCGAAGGCGCCGGCAGGGAAGATAGTGGCGAGGAAGAAAGCGGCGCCATGCTGACGCCCGATGAATCCTTCTACCAAACCCGCTATGGCGCCCTGTTACAACTGGAATACGATGCCGTCGCCAACACCTTTTTGGGTACGGTGGCCAATACTACCGAAGACACGCTGACCCGCGTCCGGGTAGAGGTTCACCTGGACACCGGAGTGGAACTCGGCCCCACCTCACCGGTGGACATGGCTCCGGGCAATGTGATTCCCGTGACCCTTACCGCCACCCGGGAAGCCTTCACCGGTTGGACGGCCCATGCCGAGGTTGGCGGCGGGGCTGCGGAGGAAGGCGGAGAACACGGGCCCGGAGGGGAATCCACCGGCGAGCATGGCAGTAGTGAACTCGGCGAAGGTGGCGAGCAGCCGGGAGAAGGCTAGGGTCACCCTGTCACTGTTTGCCTGACAAATGTCACCTGGCCCTTGCGGAATCCGCCGCAGGTGGACCTTCGGCGGGTGGCCGCCCTGCCCCGGGTGAAGGTCATCGTAGGGGCGGGTTTATAACCCGCCCTGCCCGGCGGTGAATGCCGTCGTAGGGGCGGCCCTCGCGGAACGTCCGCCTTTGGCGGGGTGGCCGCTCTGCCCCAAACGATCAACCGTAGGGGTCCGCCTGAGGCGGATGTCTGCCCTGGTCCCGGGCCGAGACCCCCCCAAATGGGCCAAAACGGAACTAAATGGAACGATTGTTAGAAAATCCCATCAGTGAACACTCGTCCGCCGCGGCGGACTCGTGGATAACAACCTCCCGAATAACTCCAGGTGCGATTGGCTTGAACGAATTACGTCATGCTATTGACTTAATCCTTCTTCAACATTAATCTATTTGCGGATTTTCAGTTTGGGGTAAACTGAAACCACCATTCTTTACTTTAGGGAGGACTTCTACGTGATTCCAAGAACCACTGGCCGGCGGCGCCTGGGGCGCTGGCTGGTCGCAGTAACTACCCTGGTCGCCCTGTTTATTGTCGCCTGCGGGGGAGCGGAATCTCCCACCACCGCGCCAGCGACTTCAGCCACCGAGGCGCCTGCTCCTGCCGCCGCCGAACCTGCGGCCCCCGCAGCCAGCACGGACACCGGTTCAATGGCCGATTCAGGCTCCGAGGCCATGGCCGACTCCGGTTCCCAGGCCACGACCGACTCCGGTTCCACGAGCGCAAGCTCCGAACCGGCCATGCAGCCCACCAACACGCCGGTCCCCACCGTGCAGCCCACCCCGCGGCCCGTCGAGGCCGTGGTCGAGTCGGCCCGGGACGACGTAGTAATCGTAATTAACGAAGAGCCTTCGATCCCCGACCCCTGGATCAGCACTACCCTTTACCCCAACCAGATAATCCACAACATAGCCCAGCCCATTTCCTTCTTCGGGCCGGACTTCACCGATACTGCCACCGCCGGCTTTACCGGCTTCGAGCAGGTAGAGCCCAACAAGTGGCGCCTGTCCCTGCGGGAGGGCGTAACATTCCACAATGGCGAACCCTGGAACGCCGAGGCCGCCGCCTACACCATCAACCAGCTTGGCGGCAACGTGGAATACCAGCCCTACTCCCAGGTGCGCGAGGCCCACGCCGAGGTCATTGACGATATGACTGTGGACTTTGTCTGCACCAGCAAAGCCGGCTGTCCGGTGCTGCCCCGCTTCGGCCAGTTCCACATTTTCGTTGCCCCGGGCTACCACCAGAACGTGTCCCAGGAAGAGCGGGACGCCTCCGGCCAGGTAATCGGCTGGGGCCCCTACGTCTGGGAGGAGTATGTCCGCGGCGAGTCCATCTCCCTGACGGCCTACGAGGACTACGTGGAGCCGCAGCCGATAGACTTCATCACCCAGGCCCCTTCCATCAAGGATGCCCAGTACATCTGGCGCTCTGAAGAAACGGTCCGCTCCGCCATGATCCAGACCGGCGAGGCCGACCTGTCCTGGGCCGTGTCCATTGACCAGGCCGAGCCCATCAACAACAGCGAGCACGGCAAGACGGTCAAGGTCGTATCCGGCGAGGTGTACACCATCAACGTGGACACCATCTGGCATCCCGAACTGCGGAAGCTGGAAGTCCGCCAGGCCCTGACCCACGCCATCAACTGCGAAGAGCTGGCCCTGGCCTTCTTCGGCCCCGAGTCCCGTTGCTCCAGCGGCCCCAACGGCATCCCCGGCACCCTGGGTGTGAACGAGGATAACTGGCATCCCATCTACGAGTACGACCCGGACAAGGCCCAGGAACTGTTGGCCCAGGCCGACTACGACCCGGACAACGTCATCCAGTTCTGGACCCGCGCCGGCCGCTACGCCAAGGACGTGGAGATTACCGAGTCTCTCATCACCTTCTGGCAGGACGCCGGAATTAATGTCGAGGCGCAGGTAGTGGAAGGCAGCGTATGGCGTGACCGCCACCTGACCGGTCCGGCGGTAACCTACGATGCCCAAATTGAAGCCGGCGCCACCTCCGAGGCCGCCGCCGCTGCGGTGCCTGAAAATGACCCACCGCGCACCGGCGCCTCCCCGGGCCTGGTCTTCTTCGCCCCCGGTGGCGAGTACTTCGACTTTGGCCGCCAGATCAACTTCTACATGAGCTGCGCGTCCAACCGCTCCAAGAACTGCAACGCCGAATGGCACGCCCTGGGTCAGCAGGCCCTGGCCTCCACCGGCGACGAACGTCGGGAACTCATGACCGAAGCCTATGGCCTGTTCTCCGAGAACCTGCTGCAGCTTCCCATGATGGAGATCGTCTCCGTCTGGGGCGTCAACAAGGACCTGGAGTTCGTCAACATGCCCGGCGGCCGCCGCATCCTGATCAACACCATGACCTGGACGCAGTAACCACCCGGCATTACCCTTCAATGCGGTAAACAGCACCGCCCCCGGATGGATGTCCGGGGGCGGTGCCTATTCAAGCATGAACTAACGGGATACACAAGATGTAGGCAAGCTCAGACCCAATCCTGTACATCCTGTACATCCTGTCCATCCATGTAAATACTCCCGGCTACCGCACCGGCCCGCCCAGGGGCGCGCGGGGCGAGTCGCTGGCCAGGAAGCCGCCGTAGCCCGGCTGCTGCTCCAGCGTCCCCTGGTTGAGCAGCACCTTCCCCCGCAGCAGGGTCATGTGCGGTCGGCCCTGCACCTGCCAGCCCTCGAACAGGGAGTAACCGGCGTTGCTGCGGTGGTCCCGGGCAGTGATGATGCGGTCGCCGTTGGGGTTCAGGATCAGCAGGTCGGCGTCGGAACCCACCTGGATAACGCCCTTGCGCGGGTAGAGGCCGAAGATGCGGGCCGGGTTCTCCGACATAACCCTTGCCAGCCACCAGATAGGCAGGCCCCGCTGCACCACTCCCTCGCTGTACATCAATGGCACCAGGGTTTCTATCCCCGGAGAGCCGAAGGGCACGGAGGCGCCGTTAGGGTCCACGAAGATGTTGTCCCAGCCCACCTGCTTCAACTCCTGGGGATAGGGCGCGTGGTCGCTGGCGGTGATGGAGATGTGGCCCTGCTCCAGGCCCCGCCACAGGGCGTCCTGGTCGGGCCCGTCGGCCGGCCTCAGGGGCGGGCCAATCTTGGCCAGTGGCCCGTACTTGGCCATCTCCTCGTCGGACAGCAACAGGTACTGGGGGCAGGACTCGGTCCAGATGCGTTGCCCCAGAGCCTGGGCCTGCTTGATCCGCTCCAGCCCCAGCTGGGTGCTCAGGTGTACCACGTAGGTGGGACAGTTGGTGGCTCCCGCCATCTTGATGGCCCGGTTGATGGCCTCCTCTTCGGCCCAGTCGGGACAGGCCCCGGGGAAGTCGGTGGGGTGGGTGTGGCCCTCGGCCACCAGTTTGTTCTCCAGGTACTCGATGATGTTGCCGCTCTCACAGTGCAGTTGCAGCACGCCGCCACCCTTGGCAACCATCTCCATGGACTGGCAGATGTAGTCGTCGTCGCACATGCGGTAGGGGCGCTTCTTGTAGGTCATGAACATCTTGTACGACTTGACCCCCAGGTCCAGCGCCTCGGGCAGGCTGTTGAGGATGCTGGGCCGGTTCTGCAGGATGAAGTGGAAGGCGAAGTCGGTGACGGCGGTGCGCTCAACCTCTTCGCGGGAGCGGTGGATGGCTTCGGGCAGGGTCTCGTCGCCCTCCAGGTGGTAGGTGCCGAAGGGGACCAGGGTGGTCAGCCCCGCGTGGGCCGCAGCCAGGGAACCCAGGGCATAGTTGTCGTGGCCGTCCAGGTGTACGTGGCAGTCAATCAGCCCCGGCAGCACGAACATGCCCGAGGCGTCGATGTACTTGTCCGCCGGGGGCAGCAGGTTCTCCGGCCCAATGGCGGCAATCTTCTCGCCGTCAATGGCAATGGAGGCCTCGTAAACCTGCGAAGACGTAACAATACGGCCACCTACGACGACGGTGTCAACATGCCGGTCAGTACGGGTTGTAGTCACGGCGGGCCTCCTTTGGGGGTGCTGGTTGATTGGGCAAAGTATAACGCATTTCTTCCGGACGAAGGTGTCCACCCTGCTGTCGCCGGCGGTTCGCTTGACGGGTGACGGGCCTGGCGAAGCGGAGCCCCGATACCTCGTGAGCCGATACTACTTGACAGCAATTGACGGGCAGTTACTATCTTCAACGCAATAGTCTGGAGTAGGAGTGGGTATGAAACCGACCTTAATGGAGCTAGTCGAGCAGGCCCCCTGGCGCGAAGCCGTAACTTACCGGGACACCTGGCCCCACGAGTACGTGCTGCTGCTGAAGGACGGTCAACGGGAGTTGATGGGGATGGTGCGTGAACGAATGAAGGCCGGCGAGGCCCTGGTGGGCCGTTTCTTCAACACCACGCCCACCTACCTGTTCATCGGCGACTACAAGTACTGGTTCATGACCCACCACGACGTAATCGACCTGGACCAGGACCATACCGAGCACGTGCTGAACCGGGTGAGGCTTTACCGGGACCGGCGGGATTTTGTGATACAGCCGGGGGATACCGGGCGGGCGGAGGATTACCCGTCGGAGGCGGCGCGAGAATGACTAACCAATCCACGAAGGGGCACGAAAGTGTTTGTCCAGGAATAGGCACGAATGTCTACCAATGGGATAATTTGGCAACCCAGCTTTTGCTGGAATCCAGAGACATTGTAAATGAGAAGGTGAGGTATGGTTGAAAGCAATACTATGTTGGCTCAACTGTCTTGGCGCCTAACTAACCGAACTGAGGACGTGGCTGTTGAGGCTCTAGGCTACATATTGAACAAATCAGGCGATGCCAGAGATGCATTAGCTGCACTGGTAGGCATGGACGTAAGAAATCTGGAAAAGATCCGTACCCAAGTGACAGTCGAAGGAAGACGTCCAGACTTGATCTGTTCTGCTGGTACGTCAATGAACGTGATCATTGAAGCGAAGTTTTGGGCTCACCTAAGTGAAGGACAAGCAAGGGATTATTTGGAAAATCTGTCGGACTTTGGGGTATTACTGTTTGTGGGGCCCGGCGCAAGAATCGATAACCTTTGGTGCGACATTAAAGGAGATATTAGTGCGAAACTGGGTTCGGATATATTCAACGCAGACTCCAGAAGGGCTTATGTCGAAGGTACTGATAAAGCTGTAATGATAACCAGTTGGGAAAATCTGTTGAACAGCATGATTCAGGCGGCATCTGGATCACTGGAAGTGCAAGCTGATATCAGGCAGCTGGCGGGACTCACGAGGCGTATGGACGAAGAAGCATTGTTGCCTTTCAGCAAAGCAGACCTCAGTCCCCAGATAGCCCGCCGCATGCGCGACCTGAGAAGAATCTACGATGACGTTATTGCTCGATGCAAAGGCGAAGGCTGGGTGACGCAATGGGGAGGAACCAGCAGGTTTCCGCAGTCCGCGTATGGGCAATTCTGGCAAATTTCAGGTATGGAGGGTTGGTTTGGGGTCTTCTATGACTTGTGGGCTCGGGGAGACTGTCCAGATACTCCATTTTGGTTGGAGTTATACGACTGCCCTCACTCCGTTCTTGATGAAATCGACAAGAGGATGGGCGTTAGGACAATAGAAGAAATGAGAATACCCATTTACATAAGTGTAGGATTAGAGCGTCAGGAAATAGTAGATCTAGTTGTCGCCCAGTTGGAGGCTATATCCAAAGTCATTGAAGAGGCTGCGACTGTTTAACGCCCACGCCACCTCCCCACCCCATCCCTTAACCTCCCAAACCCCAGTTCATCGCAGAGGGCTTGGTAGTCCTCCCGTCGCGCCCCCCGCCATTCCAGGTCTTCCAGCGTTTCGGCTATTGGCACGTCGAGGCGGAGGGTGGCTAGCTGGCGGTAGAGCAGGGCGGCTTCCATGTTTTCGGAGAGGCTGGTGGCCAGGGACTTGGCTCCCCGGACGTTGACGGCCCAGTCAGTGGCGTCGGCGGGGATGGCTTCCATGT
>DAOUJN010000023.1:0-81924 GCA_034422655.1 Dehalococcoidia bacterium | reverse complement strand
GCAGCGACATAATCGTGGAGCGCCTGAACCCCACCGACGCTGACCTGGAGTCCGACGAAGCCCTGGACAACTGGATGCTTCGCAACGTAGGTACCCAGCACCATTCCTCCGGTACCTGCAAAATGGGGCCGGCCGACGACCCCATGGCGGTCGTGGACCAGTATTGCCGCGTCCACGGAATGGAGGCTCTGCGCGTGGTGGACGCCTCGGTCATGCCCGACGTAATCCGCGCCAATACCAACGCCACCACCATCATGATTGGCGAAAGGGTGGCCGACTGGATCAGGGAGGGGAAATAGGGAAGTTACGGGCTTCCGTAGTGGAGTCGTTTATGGACAGGTCAAAGGTGTGCCAGACGCTTTACGATCAATTTGGGAATAAGGAATTCCTGACTCGCGAAATCTCGGATACTGCCATTCGGCGCCTGTCGGAGGCCCTGGGATTTTCCGAGTTTGATACCCATAGCCGCAATACCCGAATTGGCAAGGCAATAGGCTCCCTGGAAGGGCATATTTGTACCCTGGATGATGAGAGCCAGGCGATAATGTATGTTTATCGTCCTGATAACCCGAGGCTGCCCCGCAGTTTTCAACTGGTCGACTACTGCCCGGTAGATGAAAAATTACGGGCTGAAGCTTTGGCAACTGAGAGTTGCCGAGTGGGGGGGCTGTATTCCGTGGTGCTGGTAGGCTCGAATGAAGGTTGGGCCGCGTTCTGTCCCGCGCTCCCCGGATGCGCCTCTCAGGGAGACGATGAAGAGGAGGCCATTAGAAACATAGAGGAAGCCATTATTGGGTGGCTGGTTACGGAAAGGGAAGAAATCGAACTACGTACCCAGGTTATACTGGACGACTATAGTGCGGAGGGCTGCTCTACAAAGTTGGTAAACGTCAGACTGGCTTAGCGGAAATCAATGCCCCCGTTAATTCATGGTATTTCATTTGCCGATGCCATTGCCAGACTCAGGTTGGTGGGCTGGCTGGACCTTCGGCAGCGTGGCTCCCATGTCATCTTGCGGCACCCAAACCTGCCCGGTGTATTGCTGAATTTACCCCGGCATCCGGGCAAGGACCTGAATCCTGCTCTACTTGGCGCGGAAGTTGAAAGGGCAGGGCTCACCAGAGAGCAATTTCTCAGCCTGGCCGGCAGCGGTCGTCGCCGGAACGCCAGAACCATTAAGCGGGATGTTTACGGTATGTTGGTGTAAGGGCGCCACGCTAATTTCCATAAGCCAGTGGCATACCGAGTGTCAGACCTTGGCCAACTACAAACCAATAGCTTTTAGGACGGTATTTCAAGCATGACAACCAGTAACCCCAACGTGAGAATCGAACGAGACTCCATGGGCCAGATGGAGGTGCCCGCCGACGCCCTGTACGGCGCATCCACCATGCGGGCGGTGCTCAATTTCCCCATCAGCGACCTCCGTTTTCCCCGCACCTTCATCCGGGCCCTGGGACTAATCAAACAGTCCGCCGCCAAAACCAACATGTCCCTCGGCGTCCTGGACGAGACCATTGGCAACGCAATCGTGGAAGCGGCCCAGGAGGTGATTGACGGCAAGCTGGACAGCCATTTCGTCCTGGACATTTTCCAGACCGGGTCCGGCACCTCCACCAACACCAACGCCAACGAAGTGATTGCCAATCGGGCCTCCCAGGCGCTGGGCGGCGACCTGGGTTCCCGCATCGTCCACCCCAACGACCACGTGAACCTGGGCCAGTCCTCCAATGATGTTATCCCCACGGCCATCCACCTGGCGGCGTTGATCGCCATCAACGAGGACCTGATTCCGGGCCTGGAGTTCCTGAAGGACGAGTTGCAGCGCAAGGCCGACGAGTTCTGGCCGGTTATCAAGACGGGCCGTACCCACCTGCAGGACGCCACGCCCGTGAGGCTGGGCCAGGAGTTCCTCGGTTTTGCCGGCCAGGCCGAGAACGGCATACGTCGGCTGCGGCGGGCCCAGGATGCGCTGGCGGAAGTGGCCCTGGGCGGCACCGCCGTGGGCACCGGCGTCAACACCCACCCGGAATTTTCCTCCCGCACCTGCCGAACCCTGTCAGACGTTGCCGGCGTTCACGTCAGGGAAACGGACAACCACTTCCAGGCCCAGGCCACCCTGGACGGAATAGTGGAGGCCAGCGGGGAACTCCGGACTATCGCCATCAGCCTGCACAAGATAGCCAACGATATCCGCTTCATTGCCTGCGGCCCTCGGGCCGGCCTGGGCGAAATTACCGTCCCCGAGGTCCAGCCCGGCAGTTCCATCATGCCCGGCAAGGTCAACCCGGTAATCTCCGAATCGGTAATCCAGGTAGCGGCTCACGTCGTGGGTAACGACGCCGCCGTAACCCTGGCCGGGCAGGGCGGCTACTTCGAGCTTAATACCATGATGCCCGTGGCCGCTTACAATCTGCTTCAGTCCATATCCCTTCTGGCCGCCTCGGCCAACAACTTCGCCGAGCAGTGCGTCAAGGGCATCGAGGCCACCGACGTAGGGCCGGCCATGGTGGAAAAGGGCCTGATGCTGGGCACTGCCCTGGCTCCCGCCATCGGCTACGACGCGGCGGCGGCCATTGCCAAGGAAGCGGCCGCCACTGGCCAGACCATCCGTGAGGTGGCCAAGCTGCGCACCGAGATAACCGAGGAGCAGCTTTCCGAGCTCTTGAATCCGGAAGAGATGACTAAGCCCAGCCTGGAAGTTCGCGGCGGCGGCGGTTAGCGCGCCTCCCGGCGAACAGGGGCTGGAGCGGTTCCCTTCTAGCCTGCCCGTCCCGATTTGCCAGCGGAAATCTCAAGGCAACCCGACTAACGAAATTGAAGGAGTAGCGACATGGCATTGGTACGATGCGTAACTGAAATGGGAATGGGAGTGGATGTCCACGGCCTCGATTACACCAACGCCGCCAAGCGGGCGGTTTTCGATGCCCTCCACCACAGCAGCCTGGGTTTCCAGCGGCTTATCGGCAAGACGGCTGACGACATGCGGGTGGACGTAACCATCGGCGTTCCCGAACCCGGCAAGGTGGATGGCGACGCCGTCATAGCCACCCTGCCCCACGGCAGCGGCTATATCAACGTAGTCCACGGCGGCCTCCAGGTCCTGAATGACGAGGGCACCGACGGCACCCTCATCGCCAACGCCATCGTCATAGTCAGCTTCGACGACGGCAACTAGAAGCCGCTCTAATGTCCCTTCCCCCTTGACGGGGGCGGCATCCGCCTCAGGCGGACCTGTGGCGGGAAGGTTGGGATGGGGGTGGGGCCGCCACTCCAGAAACACCGGCAATAAACTAATAGAGCCCCGGACAACTGTCCGGGGCCCTGATTGTCAGTTCGGTAATTGATTCGTGGTCGGAAGGTTACTCGTGGGCGTCGGGAGCGCGGGTGCCAAAGACCTTCTGACCCTTGACGAAGATGCACTTGCGGATGTTGTTCTCCAGCTCCGTGGGATCTTCCACCGCCGGGTAGCGCTGGCGCGCTTCAGGAGTACGGAGGTACTCATACACCTTGCCGAGCACATCGTCCTCTGAATCGCCGGTAATGATCGTCTTGTCACGAGAGTCGGACAGGAAATTGCTGGGCCTCACATAGTAGACGTCTGGCATAACTCCTCCTCCATTAGTACCAGTGATTTCGGCTCCGGCGCCGAACCCAATTTTCTGTAGAAAATCTATACACTAACGCAAGCTGGATTGTCAATGCTGACAGCCCACCCGGGCCGCCCGGCTTTCTAACCTTCCCCCTCATCGGGGGGCTTGCCCCAACCGCCGCCTCCGGGGGTGCGTATGCTCAAGATGTCCCCTGCCTCCACGTCCAGGGTCTCCTTGCCGGCCAGGTGTACCTCCTCGTAGCCCCCCTTGAGCAGCACGTTCTCGCCCGGCTGGCCGTGATGTCCCCCGTGAAAGCCCGGAGGGTGGAACTTGCGCCGCTCCGACAGGATGGTCACCCGGGCGGGGCTGAGAAACTCCACGTCACGCACCAGCCCGTCGCCTCCCTTGTGCTGCCCGTCGCCGCCGGACCCCCTCCTGAGGGCGTAGCGTTTCAATCGCAGGGGAAAGGCGAACTCCAGGGCCTCGATGGGGGTGTTCATGGTGTTGGTCATGTGCGTGTGGATGCCCGACACGCCGTCCTTGGTGGGCCGGCCGCCCATCCCG
Source organism: Dehalococcoidia bacterium (assembly GCA_034422655.1). Classification (GTDB taxonomy): domain Bacteria; phylum Chloroflexota; class Dehalococcoidia; order Lucifugimonadales; family UBA3495; genus Bin22. The sequence continues at coordinate 77,767 of DAOUJN010000023.1, read as the reverse complement.
CCGCCAATGGTCTCGTAATACACGAAGGGACGCTCCCGCTCCAGGTCGTGGCCGCCTATCAGCAGGTTGTTCATGGTGCCCTGGCTGGCCGCGGGAATCAGTTCCGGCAGGGCCTGGGCCATGGCCGTGAGCAGCACGTCGGTTATGCGCTGTGACGTCTCGACGTTGCCGCCGGCCACGCCCCGCTGCGGCTCCGGGTTCACCAGCGTGCCTCGAGGGGTGATGACATTTACCGGCCTCAGGCAGCCCTGGTTGGCCGGCGCGTCGTCGCCCACCACGCAGCGGACCATGTAAAGGCTGGCGGACATGGTAACCGCCTGGGGAGCGTTGATGCACCCGGGCCGCTGGCGGGAAGTTCCGGTGAAGTCAATGGTCATCGAATCGCCGGCAATGGTAATGGCCACGGCGATGGGCACGGGTTCTTCCGTAAGCCCGTCGTCGTCCATGTAGTCCACCACCCGGTAAACTCCATCGGGAATTCCGGCGATGGACTGCCGCGTCACCCGTTCCGAGTAGTCGAGCAGCGCGGCCATGTGTTCCCTGGTCTCCGCGACGCCATATCTCTCCACCACTTCCTGCAGGCGCTTCTCGCCCACGCGAATGGAGGCAATCTGGGCCGCCAGGTCGCCGCGCCGCTCCTCCGGCGTCCTGGAGTTGCGGCATATCAACTGCACAACTTCCTGGTTCAGCCGGCCGCCCCGGGCCAGCTTGATGGGCGGGAGAATCATGCCTTCCTGGTACAGTTCCGTTGACAGGGGCAAAGAACCAGGGGTCATTCCCCCCACGTCGGCGTGGTGGCCCCGGTTGGATACGAAACCCACCATCTCCGTTTCGCCGTCCAGCGACACGAACACGGGGGCCACCAGGGTGATGTCGGGCAGGTGGGTTCCTCCCAGGTAGGGGTCGTTAAGGATAACCATATCCCCCGGGCGAAGGGAGCCGGGGAACGTGTCCAGTGCCGCCTGGACGGATGCGGGCATGGCCCCCAGGTGGACGGGTTGGTGGGCAGCCTGGGCCACCATCTGCCCATCCGGATCGAAAATGGCGCAGGAAAAATCTCGCCTTTCCTTGATATTGGGCGAATAAGCAGTGCGCAGCAGCGCCACGCCCATCTCCTCCGAAACGGAGATGAACATATTCTTGAAAACCTCAAGGCTAATGGCGTCAACTGCCATTTCCAGAACCTCCGGGCTGAATGTCCTTCTGCAGGGTGGGTTGAAGCCTTCCCAGCAGGTCCGTCTCATCTGTTGCCCCTTCCGGGAACACCAGCATGTAATACTCCGTGCCCATAATCTCCCGCATCATTTCCTGGGGAAGCTGGGCAAAGGGCCCGCTGGAGTCAATCTGCGTACGGTGGCAATTCAGCGAATCAATCTTGGTGTCGACGTAGGGGCTGATGTTCAGGATTGTAGTAACCTCCTCGTCCGGCGTGCCCACCTTCTCGATGTCCCGGTTGGCAAAGGGCGGGGTGATGTCCATCTCCACCATCTTGAGCCACATCCGCTGGAAGTTGCTGCGAGGGAAGCACACATAATAAAGGAAGTCCGGCGAGGGTCCTTCCGCTGCCGTCGCTTGACGGAAGGCTTCCGTTGTATGCTGGCACATGGCCCGGTGGTCCGGATGTCCATACCCACCGGAAGGATCGTGAGTGATGACGATATCCGGCCGGGTCTCGCGAATAATATCGGCCAGCGTCCCTACCACTCTTGAAGGGTCGGCCTGGTGCAGGGAATCGGGGTGCTCGTTGTCCTCGGTGCCGGCCATTCCCGAATCCCGGTAGTTGAGGAACCGGACGTCGGATACGCCCGTAACCGCCATGGCATCACGCAGTTCCTGTTGTCTCACCTGGGCCAGAGTCTCCGGGGTTGCCAGGTCCGGATCGCTGATTTCGCCTACGTCGCCGTTGGTGCCGCAGACCAGGGTGATATTCGCCCCCCGCGCCACCAGCATGGCCAAGGTGCCGCCGCTGCCGAATCCCTCATCGTCCGGGTGGGCAAAGGCGGCCAGCAAGCGAAGGTGACCCAGGTCTCTGGCAGGGGTAGTCATAGGTGTAAGGCTCCAGCGTCAATGATTGGGAAGACAGGCGGCGACCTAAACCGGTTCCAGCACCAGGTTGCCGTAGGGGTCAACTGCTCCGCCCCAGCCGGGAGGGACAACAATGGTAGTGTCCAGTTGCACCAGCAGCGCCGGACCGTCAATCCGGCTGCCGGGAGAAAGCAGGTCGCGGTCATACAGCGTTGTGGCAATCCGCCCCTCCCGGAAGATAACCTCGGTGTCTCCAATGCGTGCTTCGCTACTTTCACCCCTGCCTTGCTGTGCAGGGGCCGAATGGGGCTTCTCCACGGCCAATTCCATCTTCAGCCTCAGGTTGACGATCTCAACCGCCTCATTCCGGTCGGCATAACCGAAACGCTGCAGGTGGGCCTGGTAGAAGCTGTTGGCAATGGACCGCTGCAGGTCCGCCCGGCGGGACAGCGAAGGATAGTCAATTGTCAGCTCAAAGGACTGTCCCACGTAGCGGGCATCCAGGTAACGGCGGGAGTCCATTTCGTCGGCCGGTAAGCCTTCCTGGCGCAGTTCCCCTCGGGCCTGGCCCTCCATGCCGTGAAACTCCTCCTCCAGCCGCGCCTGGTTGATGTCCTCGCCCCGCAGCATGACGGTGCGGGAGTAGTCCTTTACGATATCGGCGATGGCGACGCCCAAGGCGGAGAGGATGCCCGGGTGGGTGGGAATCAGTACCCGGGGAATTCCCAGTTCCTGGGCCAATTCACAGCTGTGCATGGGCCCGGCGCCGCCGAAGGGTACCAGGGTAAACAGGCGGGGGTCGTACCCCCTTTCAAGGGAAATGGTCCGAATGGCCCGCTCCATGTTGGCGTTTACCACCCGGACAATGCCGAGGGCGGCGTCTTCCCCGGTCGTTCCAATCTGGCCGGCCAGTTGGTCGATGAGACCCTGGGCCCGCTCCCGGTCCAGGGTCAGCCGGCCACCCAGGAACTGGGCCGGCATCAGCCTGCCCAGCGCCAGGTTAGCGTCGGTTACGGTTACCCGGTCCCCCTTTCCGTAGCAGGCCGGCCCGGGGTCCGCCCCTGCGGATTCGGGCCCCACTACCAGCGCCCCGCCGGCGTCCACCCGGGCGATGGAACCGCCGCCGGCGCCCACCGTGTGAATCTCAATCATTGGTACGCTTATGGGGTAGCCGCCAAGCGTGGCCGAAGTGGTCTCCTTGATGCGCCCGGGGCAGAGGGAAACGTCGGTGGAAGTACCGCCCATGTCCAGGGTGATAATGTCCGGATATCCGGCCTGCCTGCCCGTGTGGAAGGCGCCCACGACGCCTCCGGCCGGCCCGCTGAGAATGGTGCGGACCGGCTGCTCCGAAGCCAGCCGGGCCGTAATGCTCCCGCCGGAGGACTGCATGATGCGCAGTCCGCTCCCCAGTGACCGCTCCAGTTCTCCCAGGTAACGGGCCATTACGGGCCCCACGTAGGAATTGACGACCACCGTGCTTGTACGCTCGTATTCCCGGAACTCAGGTATCACGTGGGAAGAAACGGAGATAAACGGCGGATCGGCCATGCGGCGCAGCGCGGCCAGCAGTTTTTCCTCGTGCAGGGGGTTCAGGAACGAAAACAGGAAAGACACGGCCACGCCGTCAACCTGCGCCTCCCGCAGCAGGCCCACCAGCGTTGCAATGGCATCATCCTGCAAGTCTTCCAGTATCTCACCCTGGTAGTCCACCCTTTCCGGCAGCCCGAACCGTAGTTCCCAAGGCGCCAGTGCCGGCGGCCGGTCGAGGTTCAGGTCGTACAGGTCGGCCCTGCTCTGCCGTCCGATCTCCAGCACATCCTCGAACCCAAGAGTAGTTACCAGGGCTGTCCGCCCGCCCTTGCCTTCAAGCAGCGCATTGGTGGCGACGGTAGAACCGTGAACATACTGGGCGGGACCGGCGTTAATCTCGCCAATTCCTTGGCGGACGCCCTGGGACGGGTCTGAGGGTGTAGATGGAAGCTTGTGAACGGACAGGACGCCATCGCGCAGAATGGCAATGTCCGTGAAAGTGCCGCCGACATCAATGCCGACTATAGTTTGACTCATGGATGCTCTTCAGGCCAGGGTTGGGTCTCTCCGGGTAGAGCCAATCTCCACCATTCCGGTGGCGCAATATGCCCGCAGGTACGAATGCTTTGGCCAGGCAAGTGGGAGCCGTTTTGACTGCTTCCCTAATCCACCAGCGCAATTCGCAGTCGCTTGTTGATCCTGCCCTTGCTTTCGTGGCCTACAACCTTGATTGCGCCTACTTCCGAAGTGTTGGCCACGTGAGTGCCGCCGTCCGCCTGCAGGTCCAGCCCTGAAATGTCGATGGTCCGCACTTCCTGGATGTTGGCTGGCAGCAAGTTAATCTTGGTGCGCACCAGGTCCGGCACTTCTTCTGCTTCCGCCCGGGACAGGAGGTTCACATGGATGGGCCTGGCGGCGGAAACCTCGGCGTTGATTTTCTCCTCCACCTCCGAGGCGAACTCCACGCTCATCTGTTCCAGCTCAAAGTCCATGCGCGCCTCGCCGGGCCGCATGTCGCCGCCGGTAACCTTGGCCCCGTAGTCCCGCCAGACCACGCCGCAAAGGATGTGCAGGGCCGTGTGAGTCCGCATCAGGCGGTAGCGGGTTTCCCAGTCAATCCGGCCCGTAACTGAAACCCCCTGCGCCGGGAGAGGCCCATCAATCTGGTGTACCATCCTGCCGTCGGCCCGACCCACCCGCTTTACGGCATAGGTGTTTGAACCGTCGTCAAGGGTACCGGTGTCGCAGGGCTGACCGCCGCCCCCGGTGTAAAATGCCGTGCGGTCCAGGACCACGCCCCCCTCCGCCACCTCGGTTACGGTGGCGGTGAACTCCCCCAGGTAAGCGTCAATCTGGGCCAGCAGTTCGGTCATGGCTCACAATCCCTTCAGTGGAGGTGGTAAACTGACGCGCATTATACCAAACATATAGGCTGGCGGACGCTCGGAAATCCTGTACCGGATACCCTGCCAGGTTATCCGACCCTTCCCTGGCCTTCGCCATCCCTGAATTTTTGATAAAGTTTCTCCGTTACTGACGCCGGCCTTTTGCATTGCCGCCTCTCATGGCATAAAATTCTTGGCAATCAATGCATAAGTCCTCACTAATTCCTACATTTCATTTCAGGTGATCCACACATGAAACTGTCCTGCCTGCAAGAAAACCTCAGCCGCGGCCTATCCATAGTTGGCCGGGCGGTCGCTACCCGCGCCACGTTGCCGATTACCCAGAACGTGCTGCTGGAAACTGACCGGTCCATGTTGAAGCTTTCGGCCACCAACCTGGAAATCGCCATCACCACCTGGATTGGCGCCATGATCGAGGAGGAAGGCTCCATAACTCTCCCTGCCCGCCTTCTAACGGAATTTGTCAATTCCCTGCCCAGCGACCGCATTGACCTGGAATTGGAAACCGGCAGCGGTGTCATGGAACTGGTCTGCGGACGCGCCGAGGCTCGAATCCACGGGGCCAGCGCCGACGACTTTCCGCCCATTCCCCAGGTGGAGGAGGGCGTATCCGCTCGGATCGGTTCGCAAGACCTGAAGACCGCCATCTCCAGGGTTGTGTTTGCCGCCGCTACCGAGGAGTCCCGGCCCGTGCTGACCGGCGTGGAGGCAAAACTGTCCGGGGACCGGTTTACCTTTGCCGCCGCCGACGGCTTCCGCCTGGCAGTGCAGCATGGAAGTCTTGCCGAGGCCGTGCCCGAGGATATCGGGGTTATAGTGCCGGCCAGGACCCTTAACGAGTTGAGCCGCTTGCTGGGAGACCAGGACGATCCCGTGGAGATAATGATGGTTCCCGCCAGGGGACAGGTACTGTTCAAAGTCTCCGGAGTGGAGATTGTCTCCCAGTTGCTGCAGGGTACGTTCCCCAATTACGACCAGCTTATCCCCCAGAGCTACGACACCCGCAGCGTGTTCGACCTGCAGAAGTTGCTCCGGGCCACCCGCACGGCCGCTATATTCGCCAGGGACGGCAGCAACATCATCAGGATGCAGATGACGCCCGGCGAAGAAGAAGGAGTGTCGGGAAAGGCGGTCATTTCCGCCCGCTCCGAAGAGGTTGGCGATAACCAGGGCGAGGTGGACACCGAGGCCATGGAAGGGGGCGAGTCGAAGATCGCCTTCAACAGCAGGTACCTGCAGGACGTGCTGGCGGTGCTGGAACGCGGCCAGGTGGCGCTGGAAACTACAACCTCTTCAAGCCCCGGCGTGTTCAAGCCCCTCGGTACCGAAGACTACGTCCACGTGGTAATGCCAATGTTTGTTCAATGGTAAGGCATTAGCCGCAGGGCAATACTCTGCGTTACCAAAGGCAAACTTTCAGGGCGGGGCAATGCACCCGCCCTTGTTTTCTTGCCTGCGCCTGCGTTTCCCCTTCATCCCCGCTGCTCAATGGGTGAAAGTCGCTTCCTTCATCTCCGCCGCTGAAACGGTCAGGTAGGGAATCAACTCCCGTACGTCTTCCAGGTTTTCCAGGTCGTTGACGGCTGAGATTATGGCTTCCGTCTTCCGCTGTCGCAGCACCGGCACCAGGAGTCCCCTAACCTTGGCGTTAACGTCGTCGGTGGACATGGGGTTTTCCTTGGTGCCGTAGGCGTGGGGCGTAAAGTGCTCCACGCTGGTTCCATCCTTCAGGTGAGCGGTGACCTTGCCGCTTCTCGGGGCCGCCGGGTCCATCAGGTCATCGTCGGCTATCAAGGTAACCCGGTCCTTCACTGCCAGCGTGGCGGCGTCCGACATTCGTTCGTAGTCGTGGGTTGAAAGGAACGTAACTTCCGCGTCCATCAGGGCCACGGCTATCATGTGCTGGCAGTTGACGTCGGGCATGGAGCGGTTGTTGACCACGCCAGCGCCGTCCCGGGGCAGCCGCACGGTGACGCTTTCCACGTTCTCCGTAGTCAGGCCGTGCTGCCGCTGCAGGGCAAAGAAAGCGTCCAGCGGCGCCTGAATCGGGTACCCCACCGAGTAGGGCTTTATGGCGGTTTCGGTAATGAAGAACCGGCTTCCCAGGCCTTCCACCATTTCCTGGGGTCGGGGATCCAGGGACAGGGCCTGCAATACGTTGTGCTCTCCCTCAAAAATGTCCCACACTCCGGTTAGGCCCGCCTCGGCCATGGTGGCGGCGGTAACGCCGTTTCGGGCTCCCATGCCCGCAAAGTCAAAGGCCTTCTCCACGTGCTCGGCGTCCCTTACCCAGCTCCACAGTCCCGATACCTGCTGGGCGGCGTAGGAAAGGGCATAGCGCATTGCGGCTTCGTCCAGCCTGGCAATCGAGGCGGCGGCGCCCACGCTGCCCATGGTGGAACTGGTGCCTTCCGCGCTGCGGTGGCCGCCCCGTACCGCATCCGGGTCCAGGGCCAGCAGGAAACGGCAGCACAGGTCATACCCCAGCGCCACCGCTTTCAGCAGTTCACTGCCCGAGCTTCCCGCCCTTTCCGCCATGGCCATGGCTGCCGGCACCACGGAGCAGCCGGGATGGGACTTGGTTACCGGCTCGAAATCGTCGGTTTCGTCGGCGTGGCCGAACATGCCGTTGGCCAGGGCGGCGTTTACCGCAGAGGTCTTGATGTTGGTGGCCAGGACCGAAGCCTCCGGGGTGCCGCCCTGGAGGCCGATGTACTTGATGGTCATTTCACCGGGTTTCAGTCTTGCGCCGGAGACCACCGCGCCCAGCGAGTCCAGGATCCGGTGTCTGCCGGCCAGGGCTGCCTCCGGCGGCAAGTCCCGGTCTCGAGCCTCGACCATATACCTGGCCAGTTGTCCTGTAATGTCGGATGCAGTCAAGGGAGTCCACCTCCGGGTTGTTGAATACCTTAAAGTTCTATCACAGAGTTGCGGCCTGCCCATTCAGAAATGGCAGGCCGCAGCGTCAAGTCTGGCTATTGGAAATTCCCACAAGAATCCTGGGTAGTCTAACCTCTGGTACGAAAGTGGCAGTAAAGTCCCACCAGAGTGGACACAACGATAGCGCCAATGGGGGCCCAAAAATGCGTGGCGTTTATCTGGCTGTCCCTGGGTCCCAAGTAGTTTTCTCCAAAGACCTGCTCCCAATAAACATAGCCAATGGCGCTGCCTGCAATCCCCGCCCCCAGTATCACACACACGGTCACAATGACAGTGTACCAACGCACACTCAGGTTAATCCAGGCAAGGTAGGCGCCCAGTCCCGCGCCCATGCCTACACCTGCGATGTAAATGGCGAAGAAAGTGTTGCCCACCCAGGGGTAGCCGATCATGGCGTTAAGGATCGTAACTGCCCAGCCACCGCCAATGGCCAGAAGCAATGCCATGATGTAACCCGCGACCGTGCGGGCCGCAGGTATGAGGTAACCGTAAATTCCGCCATCAACCATCGTGACAGGAAGTTTCATTCTGACCGTCCTAACAAATGCGGCGACAAGGGTTGGCCACCAAGCCGGATTGGAAACTATTCTCTAGATAATTCGTCAATCTATATGGTACTAGGTTTTTCGAGTTTCGCAACACGTACACATGGGAGGCGTGTGAGATTCCGGGCCTGATGCTTCTCCCGAAATGGTCAAATCTACCTTGGGCGCTTTGCATTAAAGCGACGGCTGGGTTACGAAAAAACCTTACCATGAACAATTATAGCACTCTATAGGTCTTTCTTGTGTCAGTATTTCGTTGCGTAAGGTCTGCGGAGGTTCATCCATTGACAAAAAGTGGGAAGGCTTGTATAAGTTTTCACAATCTTTACCAGTCCCGCATTGCCCTCGGCGCGGGTTCAGGAGGGCCGAATTATAGAGTAACTGCTATTTCATTTCGAAGTATTTGATGTCCATAAGGCAAAACTTATCTACATACCCGAGGAGGCTTGAGACCATGAGGTTTTCCAGCGCAGTTCCATGGCGCAGGTATTCGTTAATCGCCATGGTATTAGTAACGCTCTTTGCCGTCGCCTGCGGCGCTTCCGAGCCCCAGGCGCCCGCACAGCAACCCGCCGCCGCGCCCGCCGCCCCCGAGCAGCCCGCAGCGGCTATGGAACAGCCCACCGCGGCCCCGGCAGTTCCTGCGGACGCGAGGGCGCTGACTGACACCCGTCAGTTTGAATCTACTCCCACCCCGGCGGCCATGATGGCGGAGGCCACTGCCACCCCCATACCCACCCCCACACCGGGTACCGTCGAGACCGCCAAGGACACGCTGATATTCGTTACCCAGGAAGAACCGGTTTCCCTCGGTACTTTCAGTGACGGTTGCAGTGGCAACGTGCCTTCTACTATTTGCGAGGAAATTGCCACCGACCCCTTTACCTGGATCGACAGCACCAACTTTGAGGTGGTGCCTCTGAGTGGTGTGGAGTCCTGGTCGCAGGTTGACCCGCACCGGTGGCGGTTCCAGCTGCGCGAAGGCGTAACCTTCCACAATGGTGAACCCTGGAACGCGGAGGCCGCCAAGTTTGGCCTCGACTGGTCAGGCGACCCCACCAGCGGTGGCGGCTATGGCTTCCACGGCCCCATTTCCGGTGAAGTGGTTGATGAACTGACCGTTGACGTGGTCTGCGAAAACGCCTGCCCGATATTCCCCCGCACGGCCATCTTCAGTCCCTTCCAGGCCCCCGACTGGTACCAGAACGCCAGCGAGGACGAAAGGGAGTTGAACACCATCGGCACCGGCCCCTACCGCGTTATTGAGTGGCGCCCTGGTGTTGAGGTTGAAATTGAGGCCTTTGAGGACTACAAGCCCAACGCTGCCTTTGATGCTCAGGCACCCGCTATCCAGCGCGCCTTCCAGGTGTGGCGCGGTGAGTCCCTTGTTAGGGCCGCCATGATCCAGGCCGGCGAAGCTGACTGGGCAGTGGACATCGGATTCGAGAACATCAACTCCGTGCCCCTGGCCAAGACCGGTACTAACAACGAGGTCTTCACCCTGGTGGCGGACAACATCTGGCACCCGGAGTTGAGCAAGAAGGACGTTCGAAGGGCCCTGGCCCTCGGCGTTGACTGTCAGACCCTCATGGAAGTGCTCTATGACGGCCTGCAGGAATGCATAGGCAATATTTCCCAGTGGGGCACGGTCGGTATCAACGAAAGCAACTACGCCGACTATGGCTATGATCCGGAACTCGCCCAGGAACTCCTGGCCTCCTCGGGATACTACAAGCCTGACTATGACCCCAGCGACAACAACTTTGACGCAAACGAAGAGATCCGCATCCACACCCGCGCTGACCGGGTCTATCGCGGGCTGGAAATGTTTGAGTCTGTCGTGGCCGGCTGGCGTGACATTGGTGTCAATGCCCACGTGGTAGTGCTCGAGCCCAACAAGGCCCGTGAAGCCCGCCGCTCCGGCTGCGGCAAGTTCGTAACCACTGCCGACGACGGCGCTCGGGACCTGACCCAAGCCCTGGCCTGTGCGGAACAGGACCCACCGCTCCCCTTCGGCGCCACAACACATTACTATGAGACGGCCACTTCCAACGAGGCGCTGGACATGCAGCGGCAGCTCTACCTGCGCAATAGCTGCTTCAACGTCAACAGCCGTGTCTGCAACCTCGCCCCGGGCCTCGACGGCATGTCATTCGAGGACAGCATCAACGATGCGGTAGCCACTCCTCTGGGACCGGAAAGGACCCGCAAGATGGAGACGCTGGCCCAGACCATCCACGATGAGTACTGGTTCCTGCCTTTCTTCGTGTCGGTGCAGGTATACGGCTTGGCTTCCAACCTGGAGTGGGAGCCCCGCTACGACCCCCGCATCCGGGTAAACACCATGCGGTTCACCCAGTAGTACCCTGTTTTCAGGCAAACCCTTTGCGCCCCGGTCGCCACCTGCTGGCCCGGGGCGCCTTTCTCTGGTGGCCTGGCAAGGCCACAGGGTTTAGAATTGGATAATCCAATGCTTGCCGGAGCACGGACCGAACTAACGCTCCACTTTTCGTCGGTCTGCTCGGCCCGCAAGGCGGATATCAGCGGCCGGTCCATGTGGGATTGTTTGACATTGAAGGTTTCTAAGCTGAAGGTACGTTGTCACCACTTTCTGATAGGGTTGGCCGTATTCCTGGCGGCGACAGCGACGGCCTGCGGGTCTTCAGCCCCCGAAGTCGCCCGCCCGGTTTCCGATCCCGAGCCGCCGCCGGCTTCTTCCACCGCAAAGCCCGTTCCCTCTCCCATGCCGGCAGCAGCCTCTTCGGCGTCGGGCGAAATCGTCTTCGTTACCCAGGAAGAACCCGTTTCCCTAAGCGCCTGGAGCGAGGGTTGTGGCCGAAACCCCTCCGGCGCCGTCTGCCAGGAAATCGCCTCCGACCCCCTTACCTGGATTGACGGCGCCACTTACGAAGTTGTGCCCCTCACGGGCGTGGAAAGCTGGTCCCAACAGGCACCCTACCGCTGGCGGTTCATCCTGCGCGAGGGAATAACTTTCCACAACGGCGAGCCATGGAACGCCACCGCCGCCAAAGAGGGCCTGGACTTCCTGGGCGACAAGGAGACTTCCGGCCACGGCAGCGGCGCTTTCGGTTTCCACGGCGCCATCTCCGGAAGAGTCATAGACGAACACACCGTTGACGTGGCCTGCCAGGTCGCCTGCCCCATATTTCCCCGGTCCGCCATCCTCACTACCTTCCAGGCCCCCGAGTGGTGGGACACCGCCTCCGCGGAGGAACGGTCCAACATGACCGTCGGCCTCGGCCCCTACCGCATCGTGGAGCGCGTGCCAGGGGTGGAGGTGACGCTGGAGGCCTATCCCGAATACAAGCCCAACAACTCCTTCGCTGCCCAGGCTCCGGCCATCAAGTCTGCCCGTCAGGTCTGGCGGCCTGAACCATTGGTCCGGGCGGCGCTGGTCGCAGCCGGTGAAGCCCACTGGGCAGTGGACATCGGTTTCGACAATATTCACGCCGTACCCATAGCCAGGACCGGCGCCAGCAATGAAGTATTCACGCTGGTGGCCGACAACATCTGGCACCCGGAACTCCGGAAAAAGGGTGTCCGCGAAGCTCTGGCCCTGGCCGTCGACTGTGAAATCCTTATGGACATCCTGTACGACGGCCTCCAGGAGTGCATCAGCAACATCTCCCAGTGGGGCACGGTGGGCATAACCAAAAATAACTATGCGCCCTACGGCCATGACCCCGAGCGGGCCCGGGCGCTTCTGGCGGAGAACCATTACAACCCCGACAACGTGGTTCGAATCCACACTCGCGCCGACCGCGTTTACCGGGGCCTGGCAATGCTGGAATCGGTGGTTACCATGTGGGAAGCCGTTGGCGTAAACGCTGAAGTGGTGGTCCTGGACCCTGGCAGCGCCAGGGAAGTGCGCCTGTCCGGCTGCGGCGCCCTGGAAGGGCCGGAACTGCAGCTTGATTGCGTTAACCAGGACCCGCCGGGCATAGGTGCCTCCACTCACTACTACGAGACGGCGACTTCCAACGAGATGCTGGACATGCAGCGCCAGTTGCTGCTCAGGACCAGTTGCCACAACGCTAACAGCCGCGTCTGCAACCTTGCGCCAGGTCTGGACGGCATGACCTTCCAGGAAAGCATCGCGGATGCCATCGCTACTCCATCAGGAGGGGAACGGCAACGCAAAATGGAGGCACTGGCCCAGATCATCCACGATGAATACTGGTTCCTGCCCCTGTTTGTGCCGGTCCAGGTTTACGGCCTGGCATCCAACCTGGAATGGGAGCCTCGTTACGACCCCAGAATCCGTCTCAATACCATGAGGTTTTCCGAAGAGTAAGAGCATCCGCTTCTTGACGGGATACCGATTTCCTTCACTTCCCTGAGTGGCAAAATCCGACGACAAATATTTATGCGTAAGATGAATCGATAAGAATCACTGGTCCTGAACTGGAATCGCAGCCCGCCGCCTGAATGTTTCTATGGTAGTTGACGATAAAGGCAATTGGCCTTAATATCGTTCACCAACCGAAACTTATGCGGTAGTTCAGGCTTGATTTAGAAACTGTTCTCACGGGGGACAAAGTGCGTAACTACATGATTCGGCGCCTCGGCCATTCCATATTCATTGTGGCCGGCCTAATGGGGTTACTTTTCCTCGCCATCAACGTTTTGGGCGACCCGGTGGAGTTGATGGTCGATGAGGACGCGTCACAGGAGACTATCGACGCATTGCGGGCCAAGTTTGGCCTGGACCGGCCCCTTTACGTCCGCTTTGCCGACTTCTACTGGGATCTGGCAAGGCTGGACTTTGGCAAGTCTCTGCGCCATAGAATTGATGCCCAGGAGATGATATTCGACCGGCTGCCCAACACGGCGGTGCTGGCGCTTGTCGCCTGGGCTTTAGGTATGCTCGGCATTCCCCTGGGAATGCTGGCGGCCAGGCGGCCTCGCGGCTTTTTTGACCGCATTGTCAACGTGCTATCCTTCGCGGTCATTTCCGTGCCCCAGTTCTGGTTAGCCCTGATGCTCATCCTGGTGATTTCCGTGCAGCTTGACCTGTTGCCCACCTCGGGGTTCAAAGGGCTGGGCCCCGAGGGCTGGAAATATATGGTGCTGCCGGCCATGGCCCTGGCCCCCACGGTGCTGGGCCGCAATGCCCAGATTACCCGGTCAACCATGATCGAAGAAGTCGCCAAGCAATACGTTTCCACCGCTCGCTCGAAGGGTTTGGGGGAAACCGCCATTCTCTATGGCCACGTTCTGAAGAACGCTTCCATTTCCATTGTTACGCTGATGGGCGACGAACTGGCCGGCTTCATGAACGGTTCCACGGTGGTGGAGATCATCTTCGGCTGGCCCGGTATCGGCAAGCTCCTTATCGATGGAATCAACGCCCGCGATCTGCCCATCGTTACGGCATCCGTATTCGTTGTGGCCCTGATGGTAATGGTAATTAACCTGTGCGTGGATCTGCTCTACACCTGGCTGGACCCGAGAATCTCTTACAGCTAATAGAAGGCGAACCGGCGGCGGCCGTTTCCATTGCCCGCTCGGGCATGGCAAAGGCGGTCAAGACGCATATTCTGCTCTGAGGATTTGGTTTCGACATGGCTAGTGACATGACGACCGTAGTGCAAAAGCCGAACCCGATAGTGGCGATCTGGAATAATGCCCTTTTGCAGGCGTTCCTGAATGACCCGATCACCCTGCTTTCGGCGTTGTTCCTTTTCGTAATCGTGATGGCGGCAGTCTTTGCCCCCTTGGTGGCTCCATATGATCCCCAGAACCAGCAATTGAAGCTGCGGCATCTACCGCCGGACATTGCTGCCCACCCGGCTACCATGCGGGTGCAGGGCGAAAACGTCACGGAAGAGCGGCGTTTCATTCTGGGGACTGACCACCTGGGACGGGACTACCTTAGCCGTCTGATTTACGGAGGCCGGATTTCCATCTCGGTAGGCCTGTTGGGTGTGCTGGTTTCCAGCTTCATTGGTGTATTCCTGGGTATTACGGCCGGCTATTACCGGGGTATTCTGGATGACGTAATAATGAGGGCGGTGGACATATTTATGTCCGTGCCCCTGTTATTGCTGGCCCTGATGGTGTTGTTCATCCTCGGGCCCAGCTTTACCAATATTATTATCGTGTTCGCCGTGGCCAGGTGGATGCTGTTCTGCCGCGTGTCCCGGGGCGTGGTGTTGTCACTCCGTGAACAAGCTTTCGTTGATGCGGCCCGGGCCATTGGAGCCAGCGACGGCCGGATTATCGGGCGGCACGTCCTCCCCAACCTTATTACTCCGCTCCTGACCCTGGCTGCGCTGGAGGTGCCGCGGAACATCTTGACCGAGTCCACCCTCAGCTTCCTGGGGTTCGGCATCCAGCCGCCGGAATCGTCCTGGGGCCTGATGCTTTCCCAGGGCCGCGACTACATCGTAACTGCCTGGTGGGTGGTGGTGGTGCCCGGTACCGCCATCTTCCTGACCGCCCTTTCCTTCAATCTGTTCGGTGTCTGGATGCGCGCCGTCAGCGATCCCCTCCAACGGTGGCGCTGGCTCAAGGCCACCAAGGAAGCCAAGGAAGCCGGCGTAGGCTGACCGACTGCTTACACGGACGGAACTGCAACGAAAAAGCCCCCGACTTGAGACCTGCAAATCGGGGGCTTTTACATTTGCCCCCTGATGCACCATAATGACGCCAATAGTTACTGATTCCTTTCCGTAATTCGTACACATACATGTCCGTGTTGGAAATTGCTGTGGCCGGGAGGCTGTAACGTGGAACGAGTGACCATTCGGGAGGCTTCCCAAAGGCTCAGGATTTCGACGGCCATGGTACGCGATTGTATCCGTGGCGGCGAACTGAAGGCATTCCGCGAAACACGGGCCGACGGGGGAGTTGGCTGGGTCGTAGAGTTGCCGGAAGAGGGTTGGGTCAGCGACGCCATCGCCGTTGAGCTGAATCGCGATTTCTCTCCCTGGTGGTGGGGAACCCAGGATAAGTCCGGATACATTCACTACGTTGAGTCCCTTGCGGCCTCCTCCTGGGAGGAGACCGTGCCCAGGTTTCTTTGTGGCGAAGTCGGCGACAATATCTGGGCTGCTACGGAACTCCGTCAGGAATCTCTCTGCCTGGAATGCCAGATGCGGGCCATGGAACAAGGGCTGCCCAAGGCAAACCCTTCATCCGACCGTTAACTGCTGATGAAACCACGGATGGGACAGGGTTCTCACCTGTCCAGTTCCCTTGTAGCGCCGTCTTCCCGAACCCTGGAGTTATTCTAGGAAGAAGTCTCTCAGGGCCACAAAGGTCTCATCCGGCAGTTCCTCGGCGATGTAGTGCCCTGAAGGCATCGAATGCCCCCTCACGTCGTGGGAGTAGTCCCGCCATACCGCCAGTACGTCCTGCGTGCGCCCCACGTAGCCCCGGTCGCTCCAGAGCGCCAGGTGCGGACAGGTAACCTTGTTGGCGAAGTCCTCTTCGTCATGTACCAGATCTATGCTGGCCCCGGCCCGGTAGTCCTCGCATATGGCGTGAATGGTCGCCGGATCTGTTGAGCACCGCACATACTCCGCCACCGCTTCCTCTGGAAAGATGTCCTGCCAGTTGGCGCCGCGCTGGAAACTGTGGCGGATGAAGTAGTCGGCGTCGGCGCCAATAACCCTTTCCGGAAAATCGTAAGGCTGGATGAGGAAGAACCAGTGATAGGTGTTGGCTGCCATTTCCTTGTTCACGATCTGGAACATGCGGTGGGTGGGAATGATGTCCAGGGTAGCCAGTTTTCGGACCCGGTCCGGATTGTCCTTCGTCAGCCGGTGAGATACCCGGCCGCCCCGGTCGTGTCCGGCCAGGAAAAATGAGGTGAACCCCAGGCCTTCCATGGCCTCCACCAGGTCCCGCGCCATGGAACGCTTGGAATAATTCAGGTGCTCCGGGTCGCCCTCCGGTTTGCCGCTGTCGCCGTAGCCCCTCAGGTCGGCGGCAACCACCGTAAAATGCCCGGCCAGCCTGGGCGCAACCTTGTGCCACATTACGTGAGTTTGCGGATAACCGTGCAGCAATAGCAGCGGCGGCCCGCTCCCCCCGGTCACCATGTTTACGGCCGCTCCACCGGTCTCTACTTTTCGCTCATCAAATCCTTCGAACATTTTCCCTCCCTTTGACTGGTCTGTTTGACTCACACCGTCCTGTCCGGCAACTGTAACAGGCCAATCAAGGCTTAACCAAGCCTCCCTCTCCACCCCTTCATGTATAACCCCACCAACTCCCAATTCGTAACTCGCAACTCTTAATTCCTGACACCTCCCCCTTGCCACCATAAAACCATGTCGTCAGCTGACCCCATCCCTTCGTAGGGGCGGGTTTATAACCCGCCCTGCCCCGGGGTGAATGCCGTTGTAGGGGGCCGCCGCAGGCGGGTGGCCGCCCTGGCCATGTGCAACATGGAAAACGGGGTAACACTGGCACGGGGCTGCCCCTTTACCCACCCCTTCCTGCCCTTCGCAGGCAAAAGAGGAAACAAAAACAGGGGCGAGCAAGACGCTCGCCCCCGGAAACGGATATACAAAAGGAATATAGCTGAGACTATTCCCGGAAGGGGACTAGCACTCCCCGGCCGCCATCCAGAGCGACATGTGGGATGGACGGCTGTGGTCGTGATAAACCGTGTTGTCCGCAGTCACCTTTATGGTTGACAGGGCCGGGTTGTCGCCGGTGTTGCCGTTGACGTCCAGGCGCGGGAAGTTGCTGGAAGAAATATCCAGCCTTACCCTGTGGCCCTGCGCGAACAGGTTGCTGGTGGGATAAAGGTCTATGCTTATCGGGTAAACAGTTCCCGGTTCCATCAGGGTCGGTTCGCTCCAGGACTCACGGAACTTGGTCCTTAGCACTCCGTCGCTCAAATTCAGGGCATATCCCTCCGGGTAGTCCCGCGAGGGCGGGTAAACATCCAGCAGCTTGGCGGTAAAGTCCGTATCCACCGCCGTGGAGGAAATCCACAGGTTGACCACCACCGGTCCCGTAACTTCCAGGTCCTCGGGCAGCGGCTCAGTCTGGAACACCAGGACGTCGGGCCGCGAGGCCAGGGGCAAATAAGGAGGTCTGCATCCAAAGAACTCTTCCGATTCTCGCTGGTCAAACCCGCCCGGCTCCATAATGGGCAGCCCCGAGGAGATGTTCCCACCAATGGTCGGTACAGGATTGTCAGGATCGAAACGGTAGGTGGAGGGGGAAACTCCGGTTTCCGGCATGGCAACCGACAGCCGTCCTCCTGCATTGAGGTAAAGCGCCGTCTCGCTGACCCGCGAGGGAGGCCAGGCGTCTTCTTCCACCCATTTCCCGCCGTGGTCCAGCCTGCCTTCCGGGTTGCGGCGTCCGCTGCCTCCGCCCATAACGAAGAGCTTTACCGGCGACCTCTTCGTCCAGTCGTTGTCGTCGCCCTTCAGCCAATGATCAAAGAATGATAAGCGCTGGTTGTTAAAGCTCCCCTCCCTGGGATTGTCCAGCGTGGAGTGGGGGCCGAAGTCAACGTTCCCCGAATAGGTGAGGGACCGGGCGCCATGGGTCCACGGTCCCATTACCAGCGAAACGCTGCTCGACTTGGTCTGGGACAGGGCCAGGTAATTCTGGACCGTGCTCGAAGCGTAGGGATCGTACCAGCTGCACTGGTGGACCTGCGGGATGTCGGAGAAGGGGCCATAATGTGCCATGGCGCAGAGGCCCACCTGCTGCCAGTACTCGTCAAAGGAGTCATGGCCCCATATCTCCATCAGGTAGTCTTCGTAGGCCGGAGTCCAGCTAAGCGGGGAGTGACCAGGCTTCCAGGGGAACCTGGCAAACCATTCGTGAATGTTCTGCCTGGTCATGGCCGCCCTGGTCGTATCCGCATGGGCCCTTGCCTCCGGGCTTTCCAGCGCCTCCCTGAAGGCCCAGGTAACCTGCCTCAGCTCGAACGCTCCGCCATTGCGGCAGCCACTGTGGTATGCGCTGGCGAAACCGCCGCATTCCAGCCACATGGCCGAAAGCTGCGGGGGATTGAGCGAGGCCAGGGCCGCCTGGGTATGAGCGGCGTAGGAGAGGCCAAAGGTCCCTACCTTTCCGTTGCACCAGGGTTGTTCGGCCAGCCATTCCAGGGTGTCGTAACCGTCCTGTCCCTCGTCCACATACTTGGTGAAGCCGCCTTCGGACTCATACCTACCCCGGCAGTCCTGCACAACGGTAACGTAGCCGCTGTTGGTGAAGAAGGCCGCCTCCTCCAGCCTGGCCGACGCCCCCTTGTCGTAGGGAGTGCGCTGCAGCAGCACGGGCAGTGGTTCTTCCACCATCTTGCCGTCAACTATGGGTCTGTGAACATCGGTAGACAATCTGATCCCGTCCCGGGCAGGCACCGACACCGTTTCAATGAAGTGATTGTTGCTCTTGCGTCTGATGACGCGTCTTCTGACTCTCAAGCCCATCTTCCCCCCTTCTCCCAAAGTAAAACTACAAAGAAATACGGGTTAAATCTAACACAATGCCCTCCCCTCTGGGCCTATCTGGAAAGGTACAAATTTCCTTGACATTTGATATACCCAATACTAGACTTGCCTGAACTGGCCGGCGGACGGTATCAAAGCGCTATACACGTGTGGAAAACGGCTGATTCATAGGACAAACCAACTGGATTCGTAACCAAAAGCTGATATTTGGCGGCGCTCATACAACGGACCGAGGCCTATTTTAACCAGGGAGAGGGAATGATGACCGTAGCTGGAATTTTTGCACCTCGTTGGTTAGTTTATATTGGATTGACTATCGGACTCCTGGCGTTGGTGGCGTGTGGCGCATCGGCCCCGGAACCGGCGCCTGCAGCGCCTGCCGACAGCGGTTCGGCTTCGGCCCAGCCCGCAGCCCCGGCACAACCTGCCGCTCCCGCCCCTGCGGCGCAACCTTCGGCGCCTTCACAGCCAGCCCAGGCGGCTCCGGCGGCCCAGCCTGAACCCCAGGCCACGGTGAGCGCCGTGGTTGGTCAGGGCGCAATTGGCGCGCAAGCCAAGGAACCCACTCCCACGCCGGAGCCCGCCCCGGCGCCGGCCACCGATGCCATGGCAATGGCTGAACCTGCGGTGGTTAAGCTCCAGGTCGCCCGCGGACCCACGACCCGTGACCTGGCCGACCCAATAGCGGGAAGGGGTGATTTGCCCGTCATCCTGCCCATGTTTGAAGGCTTGGTCCAGTTCGACCAGTATACCGATTCGTTGCCCATGCTGTCGCCTGAATGGTCGGCCAACGACGACTTTACCGTCTGGACCTTCCATCTCAAGGAGGGAGTCCAGTTCCACAAGGGTTGGGGCGAAGTGACCGCCAAAGACGTGGAGCATACCATGTGGCAGGAGCGGCGAAATGACCACTTCGACGGCCGTGCCGCCACCTGGCGGGACCTGCTGAATAATGTGGTTATGCCGGATGGACCGGACGGGCACGTGGTAGAGCTTCACCTGAACAAGCCCGAGCCCATTATGACCACCTATATGAGCACTAACTACACTACCGTTATCCGCAGCAAGAACCACTGGGATGATAACGGCGGAGTCATGGACGGCTTCGAAGCCAACGACGAGGGTATCAGGCTGATGGCCAATGACCCCATCGGCACCGGCCCCTACCAGTTTGCCGAGCATGCCGAAGCCCAGTATCTGCGCTACGAAGCCCCCGACTTCACCCATTGGCGGAAGACGCCGGACTTTCCCGAGTTGCAAATTTTCTTTGTCTCGGAACCCTCCACCCAGCTGGCCATGCTGGTAACGGGAGAAGTGCAAGCGGCTGAAATTCCGCGCGACCTTCAGATTGGCGCCCTCTCGCGGGGAATGAAGGTGATCCTGGGTACGACCCCGGCCATCCGCCTGGTGGGCTTCTTCGGCGGCAACTACCTGCCCGATAACCCTAACTTTGACCCCACCGAGCCTATGACCATGCCCCTGGTGCGAGAGGCCATGAACCGGGCTATCAACCGTACCGAGATTAATGAGGTGTTCTTTAACGGCCGGGCCGAGTTGATGATGCAGACCCATTCCCACGCCAAGTTCCCCGGCTGGCAACCGTCCTGGCTGGATTCCTTTGAAGCCGACTACGGTTATGACCCTGAGAAGGCCAAGGCTTTGCTGGCGGAGGCGGGCTTCCCCGACGGGTTTGAAATTACCCAGCTTTCCTATCCCCGCCCCGGCCTTCCTGAAATGCTGGACATAGCTGAACTGGTCGCTGACTACTGGCGCGCCATAGGCGTTGATGTTGACTTCAAGCCGGTGGAGACGGCCGTGTACAGCTCCCAGTTGCGGGCCAAGGAAGTCAATAACACCGCCTGGCTGCATACGGGAAGCTTTACGGAACCTACCCGGGCGATCTTCGTGTATCACTACAGCGGTGCGCGAAGTCCCCGGTACGAGTCGGAATTCTTCACCGAGAAGTATGAGGCCCTGGAAGTGGCCGCCACCGCGGAGGATCGGGATAACCTGATCCGGGAAATGGGCGAAAACTGCTACGATACCTACTGCTCCATTCCTTTGCATTGGGTGCCCTTCGAGTTCATGATTGATCCCGAAATCATTGAAGAGTGGCTCACCCCTGGCGTTTTCGGTGTGCGTGACTTCGAGTACGTCAAGGCGGTCAAGTAGCCTTACTGGTCTCACCAAGGGGCCGCCAGGGCTGCGATTCAGGCCAATGCCTACCCAATGGGAATGCTTGACCGGGCAGAGCCGGTTGGGTAGGTAGTTGGTCACCGGCTATCCAATGCAAGTGGTCTTCCTTCCTGAAGGTTAACTATGCAGCGTTACATAATCGTGCGATTGTTCCAGAGTGTGATTGTCCTCTTTGCGGTCAGCGTCATTATCTTTGGCCTGGCTCGCATATCGGGCAACCCCATGGACGTGCTGCTCCCCGATGACGCCGGCCCCGAAGAGTTTGAGCTGATGCAGCAGAAGTGGGGCCTGGACAAGCCACTGCATATCCAGTACTTGACGTTCCTGGGCAACGCTATGGTCGGCGACTTTGGCCGGTCGGTCCAGCATCCAACCCGCGACGCGCTGGACCTGGTTATCAAGCGATTCCCGGCCACCCTGATTCTAGCCGGCCTTGCCCTGGCTATCTCAATCTTAATAGCCTTCCCCGTGGGCGTTTTGTCGGCCGTTAAGAAAGACTCCCTGCCGGACTATCTGGCCAAGACTTTCGCCCTGCTGGGCCAGTCCGCTCCCTCCTTCTGGGTGGCCATCATGCTGATGTGGATTTTTGCCGTCCAGTTGGGTTGGCTGCCTACCTCAGGACGGGGCGACCCCGGGTGGGATATGCTGCTTCACCTTATACTGCCGGCCTTTGCCATCGGCTGGTACCAGGTGGCTGCCCTGATGCGGCTGGTCCGGTCCTCCATGCTGGAGGTTTTGGACAGCGAGTTCATCAAGCTGGCCCGGGTGAAAGGGGTATCCGAGTCTAAAGTTGTGTGGAAGCACGCCCTTCGCAACGCTTCCATTGCCCCTGTTACCCTGCTGGGCCTGTTGGTTGCCCAGCTTGTTACCGGCACCGTAGTCACCGAGACCGTGTTTTCATACCCCGGGGTGGGCCTGCTGGCAGTGGATGCCATCCGCAACCGGGACTTCCAGGTGATGCAGACCATCGTCCTGGTCTTCGCGCTGATATTCGTAGGCATTAACCTGTTTGTGGATGTCGTCTATGCCTACATTGATCCCCGTATTCGTTATGCCTAGCCTTCGATCCGGATTAGAGGCGGTTTATGGACATAAGTAGAATTGGCGGCGTCTCCATAGGCGCAGCGCCGGGTGGATTGGGGAGATTCATCGCCGAAGCGAGGCGTTATCCCCTGATTCCGATGTTCATCCTGGTGGTGCTGCTGGTTTTTCCCGCGGTGACTGCCCAGTGGATTGCGCCGCATAATCCCTACGAGGTCCATCCCCGGGAACGACTGACGCCCCCAGCCTGGAGTGGGCCCCAATACCTCAACGGGGTGGAAGTCAGGCCCGAGGGGTCGTGGAAGAACATTCTCGGCACCGACAAGCTGGGCCGGGACGTTCTGAGCAGAATAATGCACGGCGCCCGTTACTCCCTAAGCATCTCGCTGCTGGCCATATTGGCGGGCGGTGTCGTGGGCAGCGGCCTGGGCGTTCTGGCGGGATATTTCGGCGGAATGCTGGACCACCTGGTGATGCGGTTGGTGGACATTTTCATTACCATACCCGGCCTGTTATTTGCCCTGGTGCTTGCCATAGTCCTGGGCCCCAGTTTCAGTACCATTGTTATTGTGGTGGCGGTTATATTATGGCCTCGGTTTGCCCGCATGTCCCGGGCGGAAACGCTCAGCATGCGCAGCCGGGACTTCGTCAGCCGCGCCAAGGTTTCGGGCTGTTCCGACGTTCGGATTATGCTGCGCCACATCTTCCCCAACGTGGTCAACCCCCTGGTGGTGCTGGTTACGCTGGAAGTGGGGCACGTTATCCTGCTGGAAGCAACCCTCAGCTTCCTGGGCGCCGGCATCCCCCGGCCCATCCCCGCCTGGGGACTGATGGTGGCCGATGGGCGGGACCTGATAGTCGGCGGCAATGGCTGGTGGGTGTCCCTGTTCCCGGGCCTGGCTATTCTGCTGGTCGTGCTTTCCATGAACCTTTCCGGCGACTGGCTGCGGGACAAGCTGGACCCCAAGCTGCGGAACAGGTAGGTCTCTCTTTCCCCCAGCCGGAAGGGCCCGCCTTCTATTTGTACTGATGGGTGACATTTGATGCAACTGGGCATGTTCCTTGAGTTTCCCAGGCCGGCGGACAGCACGTACCGGGAGGCCTTCGATGCTTCCTTTTCCCTGGTGGACGAGGCGGAGAGGCTGGGAGTTGACTCGGTGTGGCTGGCGGAGTACCACTTCAACCCGGGCCGTGTCCTGTCATCGCCCATGCTGATTGCCACCGCCATAGCCGCCCGCACGGAACGCATCCGCATGGGGCTGGCGGTGCAGTGCCTGCCCCTGGGCCACCCCGTGCGCCTGGCGGAGGAGGCGGCAACCCTGGACCAGATCAGCAACGGCCGGCTGGAGTACGGCGTGGGCCGGGGAACCTTCCCCAACGTCCACGAGGGATTCAACACCCCCTTCGCCGAGAGCCGGGGCCGGTTCGAGGAGAGCCTGGAAGTAATCAAGAAAGCCTGGACTGAAGACTCCTTCAGCTTCGAGGGGGACTTTTTCCAGTTCCGGGACCTGTGCGTTGAACCCAAACCCTGCCAGCAACCCCATCCTCCTATCCGTGTAGGCATAACCTCGGCGGAATCCTTCCCCATTACCGGGCGCATGGGTTACCCCATATTGATCAACCCTTCCCGGGTGTTTACCCTTGGCGAACTGGCGGAGCACATAAGCGCCTATCGCCAGGCCTGGCATGACGCGGGGCATGACGGCGAACCGGAGGTAGGGCTCCGCGTCCCCATATACGTGGCGGAGACGGAGGAGAAGGCCTACTCGGACCCCCGGGAGGGCGCCGTCTTCATGTACCAGCGCCTGGGCAACCGGGTGCTCAGCTATGCCGAGTACGGGGGTACCACGGGCAACTGGCAGGACGAGGGCGACCGCATCCTGGGCATGGACTACGACGACTGGCTCCGGGACAAGGTGGCCTACGGCACGCCCGATACCGTGGCCAAAAGGATCCGCCAGTTGCGCGATGAATTGGGCCTGACCCAGTTCATTTACGAAATAGACCTGGGCAACCAGTTGCCGCTGGACATGCAGCTCAACTCCCTGCGACTGTTTAACCGGGAAGTGGCGCCGCAGTTGCGATAGTCCCTGCCCCTTTAGTCTCCGATAACTGCGATGGCCTGGATTTCTACCATCATTTCGGGCCTGGCGAGGGAGTCAATCCCGATGAGCGCGCTGCAGGGATAGCCTCGGGTGAAGTACTTCTTGCGAAGTTGGGTGAAGTGGGTGCCGTACTGCATGTCCTTGATGAAGACCGTCATGGTGACGATGTCCTCCAGGTCGCCGCCGGCCCGGGCCAGGTTGGCCCTGATTCGCTCAAAGGTGGCCCTTACCTGCCCTTCAAAGTCGCCGCCCAGCGACTTGCCGTCGGCGTCGGTGGTGGCGCCAACACCGGCCAGGTAAACGGTCGTCCCGCCGGTAACCTTGATCGCCGGTGAGTAGGCCCGGTCTTCTTCCGCTGTTCCCTTGAAGTACTCTCTGGGCATGGTCCCCCCTCGAAAATTGCTGCTTACTGCTGCGGCTCCAGCCTGAAAAATGTCTCCCGGGCAATCACCCTGGCGTGGCGCGCGACGGACTCGCCCGTGTAGAAGGTCAGGTGGAAAAAGAGCTCATTTATCTGCTCTTCGGTCATGCCGATGCGCCTGGCGCCCCGAATGTGGTCCCGCAGCGACCGGTTGGTACCAACCAGCGGCAGCACGGAGAGGGTACACACCATGCGGCTGACGGAATCGAGTCCGGGTCTGGTCCAGACCGAACCCCAAAGATATTCCAGGATGTACCGGTCCCATTCCTGGTCCACCGCCTCGTCGCCGGCGGGGCGAATGTCGCCCAACACTTCCTGCCGCTTGGCCCTGCCCCGTTCCAGCAGCGACGCCGGGTCTTCTTCGATATCAAACACCCGGATGGGGTCAACGGTCAGCCCCCGCTCTTCGAATACAGAGTTGGCAATGCCCAGGGCGGTGTTGGCGATGGGAGCGCCAACGTAGTAGAAGATCTGGATAATCATTTCGACGATTTCCGTGGGAGAAAAGCCCACGTCCAAACCGCTCTCCACGTGGCCCCGCAGATTATCATCACGGCGGAGGGCGGAAATGACCGAGATGGTGGACATGCTGCGCTGCTCCAGGGTCAGCCCGGGCCGGTTCCAGATTACGCCGAAGCAGGCCTCGCCGATCATGCGCCACAGGTCCGGGGCCGCGGTGCTAATCATGGCGTGGGGAATGGGTACGCCTTCGGCATCGGCGCGGCCAAGCCGTTGAAGAACGGGATAGCCGGCCAAGTACCTTTCTTCCAGTGAGGGCATGGGGCCTCCTTCAATGCGGGTGGGTATATCTTAACATTGGGTCCACATCCTTCTATCCACGAATGGGCACTATCGGGAAATTTCCTGGATGTGTTCCGTTTTGGCCCATTTGGGGGGATTTGGGTTGAATTGTGGTGGGCGATTGGGGAGGGATTTGCGTAGATTGAGAATTTGGCTGACACCCCTTGGGTGGAGTGCTATAATTCCACCCGAAAGGAGGTGGGCAGTTGGAAGCAATTGAATTTACCACACCGAAAACCATAGATGAGGCAGTCCAGGCGATGGCCGCTGCGGGAGACCGCGCCCGGGCTCTGGCCGGCGGCACCGACCTGCTGGTGCAGCTGCGCGGTGGCCGCCGCAGCGCCGACCTGGTAGTTGACGTGAAGGACATTCCCGAACTCAACGAGATTTCCTACAATTCGCAGAGCGGCCTGACCATCGGGGCCGCAACTCCCTGCTACCGCTTATACGCGGACGAAAACGTGGCAGCCAACTACGCGGGCCTGGTGGACTCGGCCTCGCTGATTGGCAGCATCCAGATTCAGGGGCGGGCCAGCCTGGGCGGAAACCTGTGCAATTCCGCGCCCAGCGCCGATGCCATTCCCCCGATGATTGCCCTGGGCGGCGTCGCGAATATCGCCGGCCCCAACGGCACGCGCCAGGTAGTGGTGGAGGACTTCTGCACCGGCCCCGGGCGGAACGTGCTGGAACCCGGTGAAATCCTCGTTTCCATCAACATTCCGGCCCCCGCGCCGAACTCCGGCGCGAACTACCTGCGGTTCATCCCTCGAAATGAAATGGACATTGCCGTAGCCGGCGTGGGCAGCGCGGTGACGCTGGACGCATCGGGCCAGAACTTTGTTTCCGCCCGCATCGCACTGGCATCGGTGGCGCCAACCCCGGTATTCTGCAAGGCGGCCGGCGACAGCCTGGCCGGCAAAGCCGTATCCGACGAAGCTATAGAAGAAGCTGCCCGGCTGGCCATGGAGGACGCTCGACCGATCACCGACATGCGCGGCACTATCCGCCAGCGCATTCACCTGGTCGGCGTATTGACCCGCCGGACCTTGAACACCGCTATCAAGCGAGCTAGGGGAGAAGAGTAAACATGCCTGGACTTGTACACGTAAGCACCACAATCAACGGGAACCCCACCGACTTTCTCTGCGAACCCCGCCAGAGCCTGCTGGAGGTGCTGCGGGACGTGCTGGGCATGACCGGGACCAAGGAGGGCTGCAACGACGGCAACTGCGGGGCGTGCACCGTAGTCTTCGATGGCCGCATTGTTACTTCCTGCCTGGTGTTGGGCGTGGAAGCCCAGGGCAAGGATATCAGCACCATTGAGGGCGTAGCGTCCCCGGAGGGACTGCACCCGGTACAGCAGGCCTTCCTGGAGAACGCCGCGTTGCAGTGCGGCATCTGCACGCCCGGCTTCATCGTGGCTTCCAAGGCCCTGCTGGACCGGGAACCGGATGCCGACGAAGGTCGCATCCGCCACTGGCTGGCCGGCAACCTCTGCCGATGCACGGGCTACGACAAGATTGTCCGCGCCGTACTGGATGCAGAAGAAAAGATGAAAGCCTAAGGAGGTACTGCCGTGACCTCCAATATCGTTCTTTCCGAGGTTGAATACAACGTCGTCGGCAAGCGCCACGTGCGCCCCGACGGCGTTGACAAGGTTACAGGCCGGGCCCAATACGGGGCCGACGTGCAACTGGCCGGCTTGCTGCAGGGCAAGGTGCTGCGCAGCCCCCACGCCCACGCCCGCATCAAGTCCATTGACACATCCGCCGCCGAGGCGCATCCCGGTGTGCATGCGGTGGTTACTGCCGCCGACCTGCCCTTCGCTTCCCTGACCAGGGAAGAGCTGGGGGGTGATTACCAGCGGCTCAAGTTTGCCAATAATCACGTCCTGGCGTCGGACAAGGTTCTCTTCAAGGGACACCCGGTGGCCGCGGTGGCTGCCGAAAGCCTGCACGTGGCGGAAGAGGCGTTGACGCTAATCAAGGTGGAGTATGAGGTGTTGCCGCCGGCCATGTCGGTGAAACAGGCCATGAAGCCCGACGCCCCGCTGCTGCACGACGACCTCTTTACTTCAGAGTTGGGAGAACTGTCCGACAAGCCCAGCAACGTAGCGTCCCACATGGCGTTTGAGGCCGGCGACGTGGATGCGGGATTCGGGCAGGCGGAGGTGGTGCTGGAGCGGGAGTACGAGACCGCATCGGTGCACCAGGGTTACATCGAACCCCATAACTCCACGGCCTTCTGGAATGCCGACGGCCAGCTGAATATCTGGTGCAGCACCCAGGGCCCCTTCGTAGTACGCACCAGCGTGGCCGACATTCTCCGCCACCCGGTTTCCAGGGTGAAGGTTACGCCCATGGAGATTGGCGGGGGATTTGGCGGCAAGATAACTGCCTACCTGGAACCCATCGCGGCATTGCTGTCAAAGAAGTCCGGCCGGCCCGTAAAGGCGCTGATGAGCCGCACCGAGGTGTTTGAGGCCTCGGGCCCGGCGCCGGGGACCTGGATGAAGGTCAAGATGGGGGCGACCAGCGACGGCCGGATAACGGCGGCAGACATCTTCCTGGCCTTCGAGGCCGGCGCTTACCCCGGCTCTCCGGTGATGCAGGGCGCCGCCTGCGCGCTGGCCTGCTACGATATTCCCAACGCCCGGATAAACGGCTACGACGTGGTGGTCAACAAGCCCAAGACCGCGGCCTACCGGGCCCCGGGGTCTCCCCAGGCGGCATTCGCCGTGGAGTCGGTAATCGACGAAATCTGCGAACAGCTGGGCATGGACCCGGTGGAGTTCCGGCTGCGCAACGCTTCCCGGGAGGGCGTGCGGCGGGTGGAAGGTCCTGTCTTCCGGCGCATAGGGCTGGTGGAATGCCTGGAAGCCGCCCGCAACCACGACCATTATGGGGCCCCTCTGGAAGGGCCCAACCGGGGCCGAGGCATTGCCGCCGGTTTCTGGTTCAACCGGGGATTCCAGTCAGCGGTCAATATCAGCGTCAACCCCGACGGCACGGTAAACCTGATCGAGGGTTCGGTGGACATAGGCGGCAGCCGGGCCTCCATCGCCCAGCAGGCGGCGGAAACCCTGGGCATCGCCTACGAGGACGTGAAACCCACGGTGGTGGACACGGACTCCATCGGCTACACGATGGTTACCGGCGGAAGCCGCACCACCTTTGCCACCGGCTGGGCAGCCATAGAGGCTGCCGAGGACGTCAAGACCCAGATGGCGGAGCGTGCCGCCAAGATATGGGACACCTCGGTGGGAGACGTGGAATACGTTGACGGCGTTTTGTCCCACAAGTCGGACCCGGAACTCAGGATGACCTTCCGGGAGCTGGCGCGGCAGTTGTTGAGCACCGGCGGCGGCATTACCGGCGCATCCAACGTGGACCCCACCGGGGAAGGCAACGGGTTCGGCGTTCACGTGGTGGACGTGGAAGTTGACCCCGATACGGGCAAGGTGACCATTCTCAGGTACACCGCCGTCCAGGACGCCGGCAAGGCCATCCACCCCAGCTACGTGGAGGGGCAGATGCAGGGCGGCGTGGTGCAGGGAATCGGCTGGGCCCTGAACGAAGAGTATTACTTCAACGACCAGGGGCAGATGATGAACTCCAGTTTCCTGGACTACCGTATGCCGACGGCCCTGGACCTGCCAATGATTGACACGGTAATCGTGGAAGTGGCCAACCCCGGACATCCCTACGGGGTACGGGGCGTGGGTGAGGTGCCGATCGTGCCCCCGCTGCCGGCCATAGCCAGCGCCATTTCCCATGCGATAGGCCGAAGGATTGACCGACTGCCGGCTAACCCCGGGGCGGTTCTGGAGGCCTTGTCGTAATTTCGAGGCGCAGGCAGTTCAGAAGTTTCCACGGGGCGGGTTTCAAACCCGCCCTTTTTCGTAGAGGAGAACCATGCTGCTGGACCTGGGTGAGTGGCAAATCAGAAGCTGGCTTACCACGGATGCGGCCAGCCTGGTCAAGTATGCCGACAACCGCAACGTATCCATCAATTTGCGCGATGCGTTTCCCCATCCGTACACTGCGGAGCATGCGCAGGCGTGGATTAGTTTGGCATCGGGGCAGGTTCCGGAGACCAACTTTGCGATAGCAAATTCGGTGGAGGCGATCGGCGGCATAGGACTGCGGCTGGGCGAGGACGTATTCCGGGAAACTGCCGAAATTGGGTACTGGCTGGGTGAGCCGTTCTGGGGAAAGGGGATTGCGACCAGGGCCGTGGTGGCGATGACCGACTTTGCCTTCGCCGAGTTTGGGCTTGCACGGATTCAGGCCCACGTTTTCGAGTGGAATCCGGCGTCGGCCCGGGTGTTGGAGAAGGCGGGATACATGATGGAGGGCCGGTTGCGAAAGAGTATTACCAAGGAGGGCAGTACCATAGACCGCTTCCTTTATGCGAAAATCAGGGAATAGAGATAGAAGAGAAGGAGTGGCAACGGTGGCAACAGTGTACATTCCCACAATGCTTCTGCCGGTAACCGGCGGGGTAAAGGCGACGCAGGTCGAGGCCCGCAACGTGCGCCAGTTGATAAACGCCCTGGAAGAGCAGTTTCCGGGCATCGGGGAAAGGCTGATGGAGGACAACCAGGTGCGGTCCAACCTGGCGGTATCCATTGACGGCGAAATCGCCCGCATGGGCCTGCTGGAACGGGTGGGGGAGAACAGCGAAGTCCACTTTGTTCCGGCCATCAGCGGGGGATAGTGTTTCGACTTTTTCGGGCCGTTGACTGAGAAGCCGGCATCCTTATTCCGGCCTTGAACCGGAATCCAGAAGGGTTGCCAAGGGTCAATCGGAAAGCACTGGAAAGGCCCTGGATTCCGGCTTTCGCCGGAATGACGGATAAACGGCAAGGCTGAAATGCGGGGGGCCTGCCGGCAGGCGTAAACGTCATTGACTAGCATTTGTATCGACCCTAAAATGGGAGCCAATCGGATAATTATGTTGAATTGGGTCCACTGTTGACGTGGGCTCAATCAATTTAAGGGGCATACATGGCGAGAAAACAGTCTCCCGGAGGTGGTAAATCCCGGGTGAAGGAACCCGTATCTTCCGGCGGTGTGGTCTACCGCTGGGTTGATGGTCAACTGGAAGTGGTGCTGTGCGGTCGGGACGAGCCCGTGCGCTGGAGTCTTCCCAAGGGGACGCCGGACGCCGGCGAGACACTGGAAGAGACGGCGCTGCGGGAAGTGCAGGAAGAGACGGGCCTGGAGCCCGTAATCGAGGACCGGATTCGGAGCATTGACTACTGGTTTTCGGACAAGGACAACGAGGTCCGCTACCACAAGACGGTCCATTTTTACCTGATGAATCATGTGGGGGGCGACGTAAGCCTTCACGACCCGGAGTTCGACGTTGTCCAGTGGTTCACCTACGAACAGGCGGTGGCCAGCCTGGCTTATCCCAACGAAGCTGAGGTTCTCCGCCAGGCATATAGCCTGATTTCTCAAGGGGAAAGAGCGGTCTGACATGCCCGAACTGATAGGCGCAAGGGTCATCCTGCGGGACAAGCGGCTGGAAGACGCCGAGCAGGATTATATCTGGCGTTGTGACCCGGAGCTGGCCCAGTTGGATGCCACCTATCCCCTCTCCATGAACTACGACCGGTACCTGAAGATGTTCCAGGACCAGTTGCGTTACCCCACGCCCGGCTCCCACCACTTCGGGATTGACGTGGAGGAAGGGAAGCTCATCGGCAACTGCATGTACTACGACCTGGATACCATCAACCTGGAAGCGGAACTGGGCATAGTCATCGGCGACCGGGACTACTGGAACAACTCCTACGGCTACGATGCGGTGGTAACGCTCCTGGACTACATGTTCAACGAGCGAAACCTGAAGCGGGTGTACCTCCACACCCTGGAGTGGAACCACCGGGCCCAGCGCAGTTTTGGGAAGTGCGGGTTTAACCCGGTACGCCCGGTACGGCGCATGGGCAGAGATTTCATCCTGATGGAAGTGCTGCGGGCCGACTGGTACGAAAGGGCCGACGAGAGACTGGCCAGCCGCTGGCCCGCGGAGGCGGCCTCCCCGGAGTGAGGCGCTCCGGCCAACGGCTGAGGCGGCTAACCCTCGGCAGCGCCTATGGCGTCCTTCAAGGTTATGGCGCCCCGGTACAGGGCGGTGCCGATTATCACCCCTTCCACACCGGTCAGGGCCAACTGCCTGATGTGTTCCAGGGTGGATACGCCACCGGAAGCCTGAACCTTCATTCCCGTCTCCCGCACCAACTGGGCGTTGGCCGAGAAGTTGGGCGAGGTCAGCGTGCCGTCCCGGGAAACGTCGGTGTAGAGCAGGCGGGGAACGCCCAGGTCGCGCATTCGCTTTGCCAGATCCGGCGCGGGAATGTCGCTGCCGGCGGTCCAGCCACGGGTGGTCACCTTGCCGTCCCGGGCGTCTACCGCCACCACTACCTTCTGTCCGCCATAGGTTTGGCATAGTTGTTCCACCAGGACCGGGTTTTCCACCGCCGCCGTTCCGAGCACGACCCGACTGACACCCGCCGCAAGCAGGGCATCGGCGGTTGCCCTGTCGCGAATGCCGCCTCCCACCTGGACCGGAATATCCAGCGTGCCAACTATGGACTCTATGAGGGCCAGGTTGGCGGGAACGCCTTCAGCCGCGCCATCCAGGTCCACCAGGTGCAGAAGGGGTCCGCCCTGTTCCTGCCAGCCCAGGGCCACCGCCACCGGGTCGTCGGAGAATACGGTCTCCTGGTTGAAGTCACCCTGGTATAGCCGGACGCAACGCCCGTCCTTCAGGTCTATGGATGGGATGACTTCCATGGCGGATTGTTGCGGAAATCCGAAGTCAGCCGGCTGCCTGGCCGGCGAACTCCAGGAAGTTGCGGTACACCTGCAGGCCGACGGCGCCGCTCTTTTCCGGGTGGAACTGGGTGGCGACCAGGTTGCCCCGGGCGTAGGCGCTGCAGAAGGGCATTCCGTAAGTGGTGGCGCCGGCCACGCCTTCGCTGCTGTCCGGCGAGGCATAATAGCTGTGGACAAAGTAGAAATGGCTTGCCGGCGGAATCCCGCAGAACACGGGATGGTCCATTTTGAACTCTACGCTGTTCCAACCCATGTGGGGGACCTTCAGGCCCGGAGGCAACCGCTTCACCCGCCCCGCAACTATACCGAGACAGGGGGCGTCGCCCTCCTCGGTGCGGTCCAGCAGGAGTTGCAGGCCCAGGCAAACGCCCAGGAAGGGCCTGTCTTCCGCTATGTATTTCCTGACCGGCTCCACCAGGCGCCTGGATTCCAGCGCCCGCATGGCAGCGGGACCGGAACCAACCCCGGGCATTATCAGGGCGTCGGCACGTTCGATCTCGGCGGGATCATCGGTAACTGCCGGGTGGGCGCCCACTGCTTCCAGGGCCTTCGCCACACTGCGCAGGTTCCCGGACTGATAGTCGATAACAACGACCTTCATATCCGTCGGCGTTTCTACGGGCTTGCGGTCGCCAGCAGCCACCGTTAGCTCCGTTCTCCGGTGGCTCGTTCGATGGGAAGCTCCCGGTCCTCGTACCTGGCCAGCACGAAGAGGAGATCGCCCAGGCGGTTGAGGTAGTGGATTATCAGTTCGTTGGTGAGGCGGCCGGCCTCGGCAAGGGCCACCACCCGCCGCTCGGCAGTGCGTATGGACGTGCGGGACATGTCAATGGCCGATGACGCGGGGGAACCCCCGGGCAGGACGAAGACCGTGGGCATCTGGAACTCTTCCTCCAGCGAGTCAATGGTCTGCTCCAGGTTCTCCACCATCTCCGCAGTTACCGGGGCAAAGTGCTGTTGGAAAAGTTCATACTTGTCGGGCTCGGTGGCCAACTCCGCGGCGATGGTGAAGAGCTCTCGCTGCAGGTCCCGCAGAATGTCCTTGACCTTGCCGTCTTCGGAAAGGGACCGTGCCAGGCCCATGACCGAGACAGCCTCATCGGTAATGCCGTAGGCCTCGGTATGGGGATCGTTCTTGGAGACGCGCCCGCCATAGAGCAGGCTGGTCTCGCCCTTGTCGCCGAACTTGGTGTAAACCCTTTTCCGGTAGGAAGACGATGAAGATGTCACGTCGTTTGTCCTTGCGTGGAATGGCTGAAATTGGCGGTGCATGACGCGGCCCAATGGGGCGCCGCCACCTTTACGGCATTGTAGCATAGGGCCAAATACACGGCTATACTGGAAATACACAGACAGCGTTTCGAGTCAGGTGGATTGGCAGGGGCAGGCTTGAGTGTCTGCCCTGGTCCCATGCCAATGCCATTGAATTTCAGGCCAAGGAGATTTTTCCGATGCCTCCGCAATTAAGCGTTATCGGCATAGAAGGAATGCCTGAAGCCAAGCCCGGCGATGACCTGGCGGCCCAGATAGTTGAGGCTGCGCAGGCCCAGGGCACGCCCGTGGCAGGCGGCGACGTGCTGGTGGTAACCCAGAAGATAGTCTCAAAGGCGGAGGGTCGGGTAGTTTCTATTGAAGGAATCGAGGCATCGCCCTTGGCGATCGCCATAACAGAGGGACACCGGCGGGACCCGCGGCATACGGAACTAATCCTCAGGGAGAGCAGGCGCATAGTGCGCATGGACCGAGGGGTCATAATCAGCGAGACCTACCACGGGTTCAACTGCGCCAACGCCGGAATTGACGCATCCAACATCCCCGGCGACGATACGGTGGCGCTGCTGCCAGTGGACCCGGACGCCTCGGCCCGGGGCATCCGCCAGGCCATCCGGGAAAGGACGGGCGCCGACGTGGCGGTGATTATTTCCGATACTTTCGGCCGGCCCTGGCGCAGCGCGGCGGTGAACGTGGCGATAGGGGTGGCCGGCATCAATCCGCTGCTGAGCTACGTGGGCCAGGAAGACGCCTACGGGAACATGATGCACACGACGGTAATCAACGTGGCGGACGAACTGGCTGCCACGGCGGAACTGGTGACCGGCAAGGTGCTGGGGGTGCCCGTGACTATCGTGCGGGGATACACCTACGAACCCATGGAAGACGCCAGCAACCAGGCCCTGATAAGGGACCCGGACAAGGACCTGTTCCGCTAGTTGACGGCAAGGACATCAGCCCAGGGCAGGTGCAACTGCCGGGGCTGTTCGCCGTCCTGCCCAAAGCCCGACATGCCTATGCCCAGCAGACGGAAGGCCCGCCCAGGCAAGAGTTCCGCATCCAGCAGGCCCCAGCCGGTATTCAGAATATCTTCAGCGGAGTTGGTGTGAAAGGGCAGGGTGGTCTGCCGGGTAAGGGTGGTGAAGTCGGATAGCCTGAGCTTTACCGTTACCGTGCGGCCCTGCATGCCCTTCCTGGCCAGGCTGCCCGCCACGCCGGCGGACAACTTTTCCAGGACCTCCCGTAATTCCTCCCGGTCAGCCAGATCATCGGCGAAGGTGGTTTCGGCGCTGATAGACTTGGGAGTCCGCTCCGTCTTTACGGGATCGTCGTCCCGGCCCAGTGCCTTGGCGCGTGTGCTTTCCGCCCGCTTGCCGAAGCGCCGGGTGAACCATTCCTGGGAGCGCCCGGCCAGGTCCCCGATGGTCTCTATGCCATCCTCGTGCAGGCGGCTGGCCGTCTTGGGGCCAATTCCCCAAAGCTTGCCCACGGCCAGAGGCGCCAGGAAGTCCGCTTCCTCCCCCGGCGGGACCACCACGAGTCCGTCGGGCTTTTCCAGGTCGGAAGCAATCTTGGCGACCGACTTGCTGGCGCCGACGCCAATGGAAACGTTGAGGCCGGTCTCTTCGTTCACCTGCCGCTTCAGGTCAATAGCCACACCCAGGGGCGGCCTGCCGCCTCCCACCGCCGCCGTAACGTCCAGGTAAGCCTCGTCCAGCGACAGGGGTTCAACCAGGTCGGTGACGCGATGAAAGATGTCCATTACGCGACGGGACATTTCGCGGTAACGGTCGAAGCGGGGCCGCACCACGATGCCCTGGGGGCACTGGCGGACGGCCGTGGCCATGGGCATGGCGGAGTGAACGCCAAAAACGCGGGCTTCATAGGATGCGGTAGCCACCACGCCCCGGCTCTGTGGACTGCCGCCCACCAGCACCGGCTTGCCGCGCAACTCGGGGTTGTCCAGTTGCTCAACGGCGGCGTAAAAGGCGTCCAGGTCGGCGTGAATGATGTGGCGCATGGCTGGCAACCTTACTCAGGGGTGGTATTGCCTCGGTCAGATGATTGTACGGGCGCCTGCACTAATTCTACGCCCGAATTGCCAGGCCTCCAACCTACAAGTGTCAGTAATTCCGGATGCGCCGGGCATAACCGCGCGTTGCCCAATTGGGATTCAGACGCTAAACTACATTGCATATTTCGGATAATGTTCCGCAGACTTTATCAACTGATTGGTGGTAACCTTCCTGCGGCCTGCCCCCTGGGGCGGGTCTTTTTTTGGCAACGGTTTCCGGCGGTCAAGGGCAACCCGTCTTGCAACAAACAGAGCAACGCGCCGACCGGCCTCGCATCTTTTACGGCTGGTGGATGGTGGCCATCACATCGTGGATGGCCTTCTTCGCCAGCGGGATATATTTCCGGGGCTTCACCGTTTTCGTGCCGGCCATCCGCGACTCGCTGGGAATCAGCCAGGCCCAGACCAACCTGATCTTCTCCCTGGCGCGGGCGGAAGGGGGACTGGAAGGCCCCTTCGCCGGCTGGCTGATCGACAAGTTCGGCAACCGCAACCTGCTGATACCGTCGGTACTGCTGGCGGTTGTGGGCTATTTTGCCTTGTCCCAGTTCGTCAGCGGCTTCTGGAGCTTTGCCATTGTTTACCTGGGGCTGGTGTCCCTGGGGAACAGCATCGCCTTCCAGCACGCTATGTTCGCCGGAATCAACCAGTGGTTCCGTCGCCGCCGCTCCCTGGCCATTTCCATTCTTGCCGCCGTGTCGTCGCTGGGCGGGCTGTTCATCGTCCCATCCATGAACGGGGTGATTGAGAAGTGGGGCTGGGAAATGGGTTCGCTGCTGGCCGGGGCGGCTTACCTGGTCTTCCTGTTGCCGCTGTGTTTTGCCTTCCGCAACAAGCCCGAGGATATGGGCCTGCTGCCGGACGGCGATGCCACGCCGCCTTCCACCGCCGGACGGGGCGCTGCCGCCCGAAGGCGGGTACTGCGAGACTACACGGTGCGGGAGGCACTGCGTACCCAGGCCTACTGGCTGCTGATGCTGGGCGCGGGGCTGCGCATGATTGCCACCCTGGGCATCCTGGTCAGCATCATTCCCATCCTGGAGGATAAGGGCGTCAGCCGGCAGATGGCGGCAAACCTGACGGGGGCGATGTTCGGCATCAACTTCCTGGCCCGGCTGGTGCTGGGCTATTTCGGGGACAAGTGGCCGAAGTCGCTGCTGCTGGCCGGCACCCTGGCCGCGGAGGCGGTGGCCCTGGCCTTCCTGTACTTCGGAAGCTGGGACGCCGGGGCAGTGGGCATATTGCTGATTACGGCCTTCATCGTCCTGGAGGGTTTTGGGGACGGAGCCGGCATTATAGTGTGGGCGGCCCTGGGCGACTACTACGGGAGGGACAGGTTCGCCACCTTGCGGGGTTACATAACCTTCTCCCACAGCTGGGCGCTGGTGGCTTCTCCGGTCTACGTGGGCTGGGTGTTCGACCACTTTGGCAGCTATGATTGGGCCATAATCCCGGCTGCCGTTGCAGCCGGAGCGGCCAGTCTCTGCTTCCTGCTGGTCCGGCGTCCGCCCCAGTTGACAATAGCGGAGGAAAGCCAGGCGAGATCCTGACCGCCATTACCCCAATAGCCTTGAACTTTCCAATGGTATATCATAGGGGCACTCAGGCTTGAACGTGTTGAGGAGGCTTTATGGCTACCATCCTGGAAGAATATATCGCCACGCATCCCGGGTCGGCCCAGCGCTACGCCGAAGCCACCCGAATCTTCCCGGGCGGCGTCACCCACGACAACCGCTATGCTCAGCCCTTTCCCCTTTACATAACCCACGGCACCGGCCCCTACAAGTGGGACGTGGACGGCAACGAGTACGTTGACTACGTTTCCGGGCACGGCGCCCTGATCCTGGGCCACTCCCACCCCGCCATTGCCGCCGCCGTTTCGGAGCAGATAAGCCGGGGCACTCACCTGGGGGCCTGCACCGAAGAGGAACTGCGCTGGGCCAAGGCCATCATGGCCCTGATGCCTTCCGTGGAGCGGGTAAGGTTCCACAGTTCGGGTACTGAGGCCACGCTGATGGCCATGCGCCTGGCCCGCGCCTACACCGGCAAGAACAAGGTCATCAAGCTGCAGGACCACTTCCACGGTTGGCACGACTACGCCATGGCCGGGTCCGACCGACCCGCCCCGGGCATACCCCCGGAAAGCTGGGGCAGCATGGTTATCGTGCCGTCCGGGGACCTGGGGGCGGTGGAAGATGCGCTGAATCGGGACAGCGACATTGCCGCATTGATACTGGAGCCCACGGGTGCCCATTACGGCCAGCTTCCCTTTGATACGCCCAACTACCTCAGGGGACTGAGGGAGTTGACCAGCCAACACGGGGTGGTGCTGATATTCGACGAAGTGGTAACGGGTTTCCGGGCATCGCCGGGAGGCGCCCAGGTGCTGTATGACGTGGCCCCTGACCTGACCACCATGGCCAAGATCGTGGCCGGGGCCCTGCCCGGCGGCGCGGTGGGCGGCAAGGCCGATATTGTGGACATGATCGCCCACAGGAACGACCCCGAATGGGACAACCAGCGACGGGTATACCACCCCGGCACCTTTAACGGCAATCCCCTCTCCGCCGTTGCCGGCGCCGTCTGCCTGGAGATGATTGCCAGCCAGCCCATTAACGAGCAGGCCGACGCGATGGCCCTGCGGCTCAAGAATGGATTGAACGAGGTGCTGGGCAAGATGGAAGTCGAGGGCCTCGCCCACGGTGTCGCGTCCATGATTCACCTGGTGCTGGCCGACTGCAGCTTCGAGCGGGGAATCGCCACCATGTCCCACAGGGAAATCAAGGAAGCCGCCGCTTCCCGGGCGGTGACCGCCCTGAAGCGCAGCATGCAGAACAACGGCGTGGACATTATGGGCCGCGATGCCTTCCTGGTTTCTTCCACCCACACCGAAGCCGAAATCGACAAGACCCTGGCGGCAGTGGAAAAATCCCTGGCTGAAGTACGCGCTGAGGGCCTGCTGTAGAAACAATTGTGGAAGCATCAGGAGTTATATCGTGGTATTTTGGGCTAGAGAGAAAATCAAGGAGCAATTTAAGGTAGCCCGTGCCAACGCCGAAGCGGAAGGTGAGGCCCGGGGTAAAGCGCAGAAAGACAGAGAGTGGCGTGCTTGGTATGGACGGATGCAGGATGCACAACGGGAAGGGCGACCTCTTGTTGAGCCACCCCCACATCCACCTGAAAACCGAAACGGTCATTAAGTCGGGCCATCCCAGTCTTGAACTTGTTCTGTCCTTGCCTGGCAAGCGACAAGCAAGGTCCATCGCAAGTTTCTCTGACATGAGAAGAAGTCCACAAGAAAAGGAACACCAAGACGAACCGGTCAGTATAGATTGAATTTGGGAGGTACCGAAATGCCATCCTTTTGGGAGAAAATCCAGGTTGCCGGTAATGACATGGACATGT
Organism: Dehalococcoidia bacterium; assembly: GCA_034422655.1. GTDB lineage: Bacteria > Chloroflexota > Dehalococcoidia > Lucifugimonadales > UBA3495 > Bin22. Next base: position 38,710 of record DAOUJN010000023.1, on the reverse strand, counting down.
ACGCCAGCGTCCCGTCCGGTTCCGGGCCATTCAGCGCCATCGTGGTAAGCCAGCACGGCGGCGGCGTGGACCGGTTCATCCAGACCATCTGCGACCGTTTTGCCGAGGCGGGTTACGCCGCTGTGGCTCCCAACCTGTACCACCGTATCCCCGACGAAGTGCTGAACGGCGACCCGCGGCCCCGTCCCTGGGACGTGCTCAGCGACCCCGACATCGTGGCGGACATCAACGCCACCGTGGACTTTCTCCGCAATCACCCGGCCATCAGCGGCGACAAGATCGGCATCACCGGGTTCTGCATGGGCGGACGGGTGGCCTGGCTGGGCGCGGCCAGCAATCCCAACATAAAAGCCCTGGCCCCCTACTACGGCGGCAACATCATGGTTACCTGGGGAGCGGGAGAGGTGCCTCCCTACGAGTTGGCCGAGAATATCAACTGCCCCATCCTGTTCCACTTCGGGGAGGTGGACGAGAACCCGTCCCAGGACGACATGCGCAAGTTTGACGGCGAATTGACCCGCCTGGGCAAGGCACACCAGTTCTACACCTACCCCGGCGCCGACCATGCCTTTATGGACTTCACGGGGCCTCGGCACCACCAGGAGGCCGCGGAAGCTTCCTGGCCCCGCACATTGGAGTTTTTCGCCGCCCATATTGGTTAGCAGCGTCAGACCATCAAGTGTCTCTTCCCCCTTTTACGGGGGAAGGTTACGAATGGGGGTGATGAGTTCGCCAGAAAATGTTACCCCCGCTCACGTCACATGGCATCTAAAGCAAGCGAATCAGCAACAGCGGGCTACCCCTGCCCCAGCTAAATTTTCGGAGGAAAACAATGGCTAGAGTTTCACTTGACCTGGACGACAAGACGGACCTGCAGGTAGTTGGCGCTTCCGGTTGGCGCCGCGCCATGGGCATGGTGCCCGGCGAGCCCAACCAGGGCCTGGTGGCCGAAATGCGGGGCGTGGATGCCCGCCTGCCCGACTATGACGATTCGGGCTGGGAGCAGCCCGAAACCATCCAGGAGCGCCTGTCCATAGGCTTCACCTTTGCCTGGTACCGCCTGGCGTTCACCATGCCCGAGTCGGTCAAGGGCCAGGCCGCCGCCGGAAACCGGGTCTTTTTCGAATGCAACGTGGACAACTACGGAGAGGTCTACATTGACGGCGCCATAGACCGAAACATCGGCGTCATTACCGGGAACAACACGCCCAAGCGGGTGGCGCTCACCGACTCCGCCGTGCCCGGAACGCAGCACGTAGTCGCCGTCCTGGTGGGCAACGCTCCCCTGGGCGACCCCGTGGGCGCCATCTTCTTCCGCCACGCCACCCTGGCCTTTGAAGAAGCCCCACGCTAACGGTGAAAGGGGAGGGCAAGCCGTTCCAGTTTTCGCAACAATGGAGAGACTGCAATGACTAACAGGTCCTACGCCGGCCAGGTCAACGCCCCCGACTTCCCGCCGGAAATGGAATGGGTCAACACCGACCGCGCCCTGACCATGGCGGAACTGCGTGGCCGCATCGTCCTGCTGGACTTCTGGACCTACTGTTGAATCAACTGCATGCACATCTTTCCGCAGTTGCGGAAACTGGAACGCAAGTACGCCAGCGAACTGACGGTTATCGGAGTCCATTCCGCCAAGTTCCCCAACGAGAAGGAGAAGGAAAATCTCTACAACGCCGTCCGTCGATACGAGCTTGAACATCCGGTAGTCAACGACGCCGAGTTCCAGGTATGGCAACAGTACGCCTGCCGCGCCTGGCCCACCATGATGTTCATTGACCCCCAGGGCAAGGTAATCGGCAAGCACGAAGGCGAGATTACCTACGAAGACCTGGACCGACTGCTGGGCGAAATGGTGGCCGAGTTCGATGCTGCCGGGTTGTTGGAGCGGGGCAGTATGGACTTTTCGGCAACGGCTGAGATGGACACACCCCTGTCCTTCCCCGGGAAGGTACTGGCTGATGGGGCCGGCGACCGTATCTTCATTGCCGACAGCAACCACAACCGTATCGTTGTCGCTACACTGGACGGGTGCGTAACCCACATCATCGGTTCCGGCGACGAGGGCCTGGCCGACGGCGATTTTGCGTCGGCCCGCTTCAACCACCCGCAGGGAATGGCCCTGAACGAGGATGTCCTCTACGTCGCCGATACGGAAAACCACGCCCTGCGGAAGGTGGACCTGGCGTCGGGGAAGGTCGTTACCATCGCCGGCAACGGCAACCAGGGCCAGCGGCGTACCGACCACGTCCCCGGGGATGAGACCGAGCTCATTTCCCCATGGGACCTGGCTTTTCACGACGGCAAGCTCTTCATAGCCATGGCCGGCTGCCACCAGCTATGGGTCATGGACCTGCAAACGGGGATGGTTGGGCCCTTTGCAGGCTCCGGGGCCGAGTACATTTCGGACGGCCCCCTGGCCGAGGCGACCCTGGCCCAGCCCAGCGGAATCACGACCGACGGCAACCGCCTTTACTTCGCCGACAGCGAGACCAGCGCAGTGCGCTCCGCCGAGCTTGACCCGAAAGGGAAGGTCCGCACAATAATTGGCCTGGGCCTGTTCGAGTTTGGCGACCGGGACGGGGAAGGGCACCTGGTCCGCCTCCAGCATCCGCTGGGGATTACCATGCAGGACGGCGCGTTGTACATCACCGACAGCTATAACCACAAAATCAAGGTCATCATGCCCGTCCCTCGCAGCGCCAGGACTCTGGTGGGCACCGGTTCAGCCGGCTACGTTGACGGCGGCCCGGGAGAGGCGGCCTTTTCCGAGCCCGCCGGCCTGAGTATCGCCGGCGGCAAAATGTACATCGCCGACACCAACAACCACGCCATCCGCGTCGCCGATATGGAGACCTGGGAAGTAACTACGCTAGAGATGAAGTGGCCGGCATAGGAGCCTGGCAAGAACCAAAATACGGCTGTGAACATTTAGGGGCGGGTTTCAAACCCGCCCCTAAACGCTGCAAGTCATGGGAATCGAAGACCGGTCAGCTTCTAGCAGTAATTCATGCCCCGGTTTATGACGAAGATCCGGTCCCTTTGCGCCAGGTCTTTTTCCACCGATAGTTCGGCGCCGGGTAACACCTCGCTGGCCATCGTCCGCACCGCCGGCACCTGTTCCGGGTCAAGTTCCAGCAGGATGATTCCGTGCTCTTTCAGCTTGTCGGGGGCCTGCTCAAGCAGACGCATAATCAAGTCCAGCCCTTCAGGCCCGCCGTCCAGGGCCAGGTGGGGTTCCTGCCGCACTTCCGGCGCCAGGTTCGGTATTCGCTCGGTGGGGATGTAGGGCAGGTTGGCCAGGATCAGGTCAACCGGTTCGGGCACCGGTTCCAGCAGATCGCCCTTGCCCAGGGCAACGCGGTCGGCCACGTTGTGGGCGCGGATGTTGTAGGCCGCCACGTCCAGCACGTCGTCGGCGCAATCAACGGCGAAAATCCGGGCGGCCGGCAGGTGCAGGGCCAGGTTTACGGCGATGGCCCCGGTCCCCGTGCCCACATCGGCGATTACCAGTTGGGGCGTTTCCATTCCCATGAGCGCCATGAACAGGGCGTGCTCGACCAGGCACTCAGTTTCCGGGCGGGGAATCAGCACGTTGGGGTTCACCAGCAGGTTAATGCCGTAAAACTCCTTGTACTGGAGGATGTAGGCCAGCGGTTCCCGGGTAAGCCGGCGCTCCATTATCTGGGCCAGCGCCTGCTCCTGCTGGGAAGTCAGTTCCGTTTCCTGCTGGGAAAACAGGTCCTGGCGCTGCATGCGCATGACGTTCATGAGCATGACTTCCGCTTCCAGGCGCGCATCGGGGATGTGGCTGGCTTCCAGGGTGCGATGGGTCTGCTGGACGGCTTCGCGGAGCAAGGGCATCAGGACAAACCAACGGCCTAAGCCGTCACCTCTTCCAGTAGCCGGCCCTGCTCCCAGGAAACCAGGGCCCCAATGATGTCGTCCAGGCCTTGCCCGTCCATAATGTTGGGAATGCCGTGGAAGCTGGTTGAAATGCGGTGGTCGGTTATCCGGTCCTGGGGATAGTTATAGGTGCGAATCTTCTCGGACCGGTCGGCGTTGCCCACCTGGGAGCGGCGGTTCTGGGAGATTTCGGCGTCGTGGCGTTCCTGCTCGGCTTCAAACAGCCGGGCGCGAAGCATGGCCATGGCCTTCTGCTTGTTCTTGTGCTGCGAGCGCTCATCCTGGCACACGACAACCAGGCCGGTGGGTTCGTGGACGATGCGAACGGCGGTAGCGACCTTGTTGACGTTCTGGCCCCCGTGGCCGCCGGCGTGGAAGATGTCGATGCGAAGCTCGTCCTGGTTGACCTTCACTTCCACCTCGTCGGCCTGGGGGAGTACCGCTACGGTGGCGGTTGAGGTGTGAATCCGGCCCTGGGCTTCTGTTTCCGGCACCCGCTGGACGCGGTGGACGCCCCGCTCGTGCTTGAGTCGGCTGAACGCGCCCCTGCCCTGGATTTCCAGCACGACCTTGTTGTATCCACCCAGGTCGGACGGGTTGGAGTCCATGACTTCAACCTTCCAGTGCTGCAATTGGGCGTAACGGGTATAGAGCCGGGCCAAGTCTCCGGCGAACAGGCCGGCTTCCTGGCCGCCCGTGCCGGCGCGGATTTCTACGATAACGTCCCGCTCGTCGTTGGGGTCCCTGGGCAGCAGGGCGATTTTGAGCTCCCCAGCCAGGACATCGAGGCTTTCTTCCACGGCCTCCAGTTCATCGCGGGCCATCTGGACGATTTCGGGGTCTCCGCCTTCCGATACCAGCGCCCGCAGGTCCGCCTCTTCATTCAGCAATACCTGGTGCCGCTGGGCAATTTCCACCAGGTGTTCCAGGCCGGCCCTTTCCCTGGCCAGCTTCTGGACCTGTTCAAAATTGGCGGCCACTTCCGGCCGGCCCATCTCGGTTTCTATTTCCTCATTGCGCAGGACAATGGATTCCAGCTTGTCAAAAATGGAGCTCATCGCAATTCTCGATGAAAAGAGTAGGGAATAATCCAAAACACGAGGGGATTGGCGCATTACCAGTTTATACGATGGCATACCCGGCAACAAGGGCATTATACACATTGCCCCGTATTTCCGTCGAATGCCGAGTAGAGACGGGCGGAAATCGCAATTTCCGGCGTGGGTCAATTATTGCAGGGGTCTCAGTTCGCCGGCTTTATTCCGTAATGAATGGCAACGGCGCCGAATCCCAACTTACGGTATCCCACTTCCGTAAGGCCGGCCTGGCGATAGAGGGCCGCCAGGCGGTCGGCCTGCAGGAAATAGTCCACCGACTGGGGCAGATAGGTATATGCGCTGCGGTCTCCGGCAACCAGTTGGCCTACCAGGGGCACGACGCGGTGAAAGTAAAGGCGAAACAGACTCGACTTGAGCCCCGGCCCCATGGGCGTTAGTTCCAGGGTGGTAACTCTGCCCCCGGGCCGCACCACCCGGGCCATTTCCGCTATGGCCTGGGGCAAGTCCGGCATGTTGCGGAGGCTGAAGCCGGCCGTGGCGCAGGCGAAACAGTCGTCGGGGAATGGCAGCCGCAGTGCATCTCCCTGCACGAAGGAGGCGACCCGGGCGCCAGGCCGCTGCCGGCGCTTGCCCTCCGCCAGTTCCAGCATTTCAGGAAGCAGGTCCACACCGACAGCCTTGTCTATTTCCGGCTGGCTGGCCAGGGCGAAGGCCAGGTCGCCCGTACCGGTGGCTATGTCCAGGGCAGGGCCGGCCATTCCCTGAGCCGTCCGGCGGGCGGTGGTCCGTTTCCAGTGGTGGTGCATTCCGCCGGTCATCAGGTAATTCATCAGGTCGTAGCGGCCGGCTATGCGGGCGAACAGGTCGGCCACGTAGGTCTGCTTGGCGTCGCCGCTGAGGTTTGCCATGGTTCAGAGGGTTGGCCTGGTGAAGATTCGGGGCTTCATTCGGGGAGTTTACCTTCCCGGTACTGCAGGTCTTCAGGCAATTCGTCCACGACGTCCAGGGCCACCAGGACTCGATGGGCAACGAATGTAGCGATGTCCTCTATGCCCCGGGGCTTGAGGTAGAAGGCCGGTTCCGGCGGCATGATTACGGCGCCGCTGCGGGTGAGGGCCAGCATGTTCTCCAGGTGGGTGGCGTGCAGGGGAGTCTCGCGGGGGACCAGCACCAGCTTGCGCCGCTCCTTCAGGCACACGTCCGCGGCCCGCAGCAGCAGGTTGTTGGCCAGGCCGTGGGAAATGGCGGCGATGCTGTTCATGCTGCAGGGCACGATGGCCATGCCCCCGGTGGCGAAGGTGCCGCTGGCGATGGAGGCCCGCATGTCGCCCAGGGGGTAATGGGTGAACATGGGATGCTCTTCCCACTCGGAGAGGGTCTCGCTGAAAGGTGCGTCAAGCTCCTCCTGCCACACCAGCCGGGCGGCGTTGGTGCAAACGACGATGGTCGGAATGTCGCGGAGCAGCAGTTCGTCCACGGTGGCCCGGGCCAGGATGGAACCGCTGGCTCCCGAGATTCCCACAATGATAGGCTTTCGACTGTTGCCGGAAGGGCTTGATTTCAGTGACAAGTCCACGCTAGACCACCAGGGCCAGGATGGTGAACGCCAACAATTGAACGGAAATATACCCGTTGACCCGGAAGAAGACCGCTCCGATTCGGGACAAATCGTTGGGGCGTACCTGTCCATTTTCGTATATCAGCAGCAGCACGGCAACCGCCCAGCCTATGTAGTACGGCCAGGCCAGTTCCAGCAGGACTCCCAGGGCCAGCAGGGCGCAGACCGACAGGAAGTGCATGATGCGGGCCAGCCACAGGGTTTCCGCGATTCCTATGCGGCTGGGCACGGAATGTACGCCATATTCCCGGTCGAAATCGTAGTCGGGACAGGAGTAGATGAGGTCGAATCCCCCGGCCCACATGGCCACGGCAAAGCTGATGAGCAAGGGTTCCCAGGAGAGCTGGCCCGTTACGCCAATCCAGGCTGCGGTGGGGGCGATGGCCAGCGCCCAGCCCAGGCAGAAGTTGCAGAGCCAGGTAAAGTACTTGGCGTAGGAATAGAAGACGACATAGGCCGCCGCGAAGGGGGACAGCAGCATGGCCAGCACGTTCAACTGGGCAGCCGCCACCAGGAGAATCACCAGGCCGAGGGCCGCCATGACCAGCACCTCCCAAGACCTGAGCAGGCCGCTGGGCAGGTGCCGGTCCTTGGTGCGGGGGTTGGCGGCGTCTTCCCTGGCGTGGACCAGGCGGTTGGCCGCCATCCCCAGGGTACGAGCCCCGAACATGGCCACGTTTATCCAGATGAACGCCCACCAGCCCGGCCACGGGTGACCGTTCAGGGCCTGGGAGGCCAGTGCCATTCCAATGAAGGCGAAGGGGAGGGCAAAGAGGGATTCCCAAATGCGGATGGAGCTGAAGTAAAGGGAAATTCTACTCAGCAAGGCGGCAGCTTCGTTGCCCTGGCGTCCGGTGCTTTGCATAGTGATTGAAGATTATAGCAGTTAAGGGGTGGCTCCAGTCTGCGACAAATGAACGCGGGCGGTTGTGGGATGACCGGCTAACGGAAGCCGTATTCTGCCCACCTGCTGTCCACGAGGCCTTTGATTTCGGGCGACATCACAATGTCGGGGGGCCAGCCGCGGGTGTAGCCCTCCTGGGGGCCCTTCCTGGTGGCGTCAATGCCCACCTTTCCGCCGAAGCGGGGAGTGGGCGACCCCACCTCCAGGTCGTCCAGAGGCCCTTCCACGATTACTATGTCCTGGCTGGGATTGATGTTGTTCGCCACCCGCCAGGCCACCTCCGACGGATTCTGGACGTCCACGAAATCATCTACCACGATGATGGCCTTGGTCAGGTTCATCAGGCCCAGGCCCCACAGGCCGTACATCACCTTCCTGGCCTGGCCCGGGTACTCCTTCTTGATGGAGACCAGCACCAGGTTGTGGAAGATACCCTCGGCGGGCATGTTCATGTCAACGATTTCCGGCATGATCATCTTGATGACGGGCATGAAAATGCGCTCGGTGACCTTGCCCATCCAGTAGTCTTCCATGGGGGGACGGCCCACGACGGTGGCGGGATAGATGGGGTTTTGCCGGTGGGTTATGGTGGTGACGTGGAAAACGGGGTATTCCTCGGGCATGGAGTAGTAGCCGGTGTGGTCGCCGAAGGGGCCCTCCATTCGCTGTTCGTCGGTGTTTACGTAGCCTTCCAGCACGATTTCCGCCTGGGCCGGAACCATCAGGTCCACCGATTTAGCTTTTACCAGGTCAACACCCTCCTCCCGGATGAAGCCGGCCACTGCCATCTCATCCATGTCGGGAGGCAGGGGAGCGGAACCGGTCCACATAGTGGCAGGGTCTGCGCCAATTGCTACAGCCACATCAAGCCGGTTGTCCTGCCGTTCCTGGCTTACCCGGTAGTGGTGGGCGCCCACCTTGTGGGTCTGCCAGTGCATACCTGTCGTGCGGGCGTCGAAGACCTGCATGCGGTACATGCCGTAGTTCTGGGTTCCCGTGTTGGGGTCTTTGGTAATCACCAGGGGCAGGGTGATGTAGCGGCCCCCGTCCATGGGCCAGCACTTCAATATGGGGAACTTTAACAGGTCCACCTCATCTCCCTGGAGCACAACCTCCTGGCACGGGGCCCGGCTGACGGTCCTGGGCTGAAAGCGGCCCATCCGGATTATCTGTCCCAGGGTGCGGAGCTTGTCCATGAATCCTTCGGGCGCGCCCTGGGCCAGTTGCAGCATTCCCTCCAGCCGGGCCACCAACTCGTCCACGTGGTCCACGCCCAGGGCCCAGGCCATACGTTGGTCCGAACAGAAAATGTTCATGAACACGGGCATGTCATAGCCTTCGACGTTTTCAAACAGGAGGGCCGGCCCACCGCTTCTGACCATGCGGTCGGCGATTTCCGTCATTTCCAGTTCGCAGCTTACCGGCGTTTTGATGCGATGCAACTGCCCGCGCTGTTCCAGGAAGGCGGAAAATTCTCGCAGGTCCTTGAAGTTCATGAAGGAGTCCTTGGAAGCAAGACTGGCGGAACCGCAGGGGGCGCGGCAGTAGAGCCCGCAGCGCCGGAAGGTGGCCGCAATGTAATTCTATAGGCGGCCAAGGTTAGTAGCAACCGGGGAGGGATTGACGTAACGGTTCAGGTCTGAAAACAGCGAACCCCGCGTTAAGCGGGGTTTGTCAATGGAAACTTAGCTACAATGTTTTCCACGACGGCCATTTCATACAGAAACGGCGCCCTTGGTTCGACCGAAGCCAGCACGGCCTATTGTATGCCAGGAAAAGGAGAAGCGTTGGCCCGCGCTCCTGCCCCACATTCTTGCACTTGCCTAGAACTGGGACATCGTGTTCCGGTTCCTGCTGAAGCAGTCACTGCAGTAAACGGGCCGGTCCCCCCGGGGACGGAAGGGCACCGTAGCCTCAACGCCGCACTCAGCGCACAGGATCTGGAACATCTCCCGGGGACCGGCGGAGAAGCCTCCGCGCATCTCTGACCGGCGTGACGACCGGCACGACTGACATCGCTTGGGATCGTTCACAAATCCCCTGGAGTTAAAGAATTCCTGTTCACCGACCGTAAAAATGAACTCTGCGCCGCAATCGACACATACCAGGGTCTTGTCCGAAAGTGCCACCAGTTGGCCTCCTTAGGGTTAGGGATCGTGTATGGTCATTAGGCAAGCCAGCGCCGACTTAACGGCCAGCCGGCCAGCAAGCGGGACCGGCCATGGCAAACCTGACCCCTACCATTTGGCAACAATATATACCCGTCATTTCCCAAAATGCAACCAAAAGGGGATAATTTGAAAAAATTAGATGTAAATAGTAAACAAAAGAGTGTGTGATGACGAAATACTTCTCATAGTCGGCATTTCCAGAATGCTAACGGTTATGCCTGCATTTAGTTCTGCAATCAACTGCATTCTCGTCAGCGACTTAGGGGGTGATTGGCAGCGTTATACGCTATCATTAGACTGGCCTGGTTCATTAGAAGTGTTGAGCGGTGAGGCGGTGGAATATTGAGGCTCGGACCCCGACGCGACTCCCCCGTTTTCTCGGTCCTGCAAAATCCCGATTTCAGAACCATCTGGTACGTTGGCTCCCTCCGTGAGCTATCCCGCCGGATGGAACTGCTTGTCCTGAGCTGGCTGATACTCCAGGCTACCCAGTCTCCATTTCAACTGGGCCTGGTGCTGGTCTTCAACAACCTCCCCCGTCCCGTCCTGTCATTCTTCACCGGCTTCATTGCCGACAGGTTCAACCGCTGGCGAATATTGATGGCCTCCCAGGTCATTAACACCCTGGTGGCGGCAATCCTGCTCGGCCTGATGCTGACCGACGCCATCCAGGCCTGGCACGTTTATGCGGCCGTCTTCCTCCAGGGGGCGACCAAGGCCCTTGAAGACCCGTCAAGGCGCACGGGAATCCTGGATATCGTCGGCGAGCGGCGCCTGGTAAACGCCCTTTCCCTGGACAACATCAGCAACACAGCCGGGAAGATGGTGGGGCCGCTGCTGGGCGGCATAATGATTGACACCTCCGGCCCCCTGGTATCCGGCTGGCTGCCGGGCGTGTCGGTGGAATCGGGCGGCTTCGTGGGCGCCGCCGGACTCATCCTGCTGGTCCACCTGGCAGACCTGGCGGTGATGACGCGAGTGAGAATCCCCAACAAGGCGAGGACCACCACCTTTGAACCGGTGTGGCGGAGCCTGGGAAATGGAGTGCGGTATGCCCTGGCTACGCCCCTGCTGTGGGGAATGCTCTACGTCACCATCATCATGAATGCGCTGGCGTTTCCGCTCCAGCAGTTCATTCCCGATATCGGGGCCAACAACCTGGGAGTGGGCGCGGCCCTGGTGGGACTACTGCTGGCCGGGGAAGGAATAGGCCAACTTATCGGCGCCGGAGCAATGGCCCTGACGAGGGATCTGCAGCGTCACGGGCTAGTGTTCATCATTGGGTCCACCGCCGTCCTGGTAATGGGAATCCTGTTTGTGTGGACTCCGTGGTACATGGCGGCGTTTGTGGTGTTGACGATAGGCGGAGTGGGCCAGTCCTGCTTTGGCACCATGCAGAGCACCATTACCATGCTGGCGGCGCCGCCGGAAATGCGGGGAAGGATGGTTGGGCTGATGAGCGTGTGCATCGGCATCGGGACACCCCTAGGCGGGCTGGCCTTAGGGATACTGGCCGAGAATTTCGGCACGCCCTGGGCCGTCACGGTCAACGCCCTGATTGGCCTGGGGCTGCTGGTGCCCTCCCTGGTTCTTACGCCACTGGCCTGGTCGCAGACCCGGCAGGTGTTCCGGTTGCAGCCGGATTAGGTCTGCCGTGCCGCTGGTCCGGCCCCGTCGCTGCGTCGATTGACAGTTCCCGCTTGCCGGCGGGCCGGGCAGGCGGTATATTCGGAAAGCCGATGGGCATGGCCGCCAGCGGGTTAGGAAACAGCGGCGGTTCGAGTGCATCAATTTGAAACAATGGAGTTAGCCATGGCGAAAATCCTGGTGATTCAAGGCGCGGGAATGAACATGAGGGGCAAGGTGCAGTTGGAGATTTTCGGCCCCATGACGTTGGAAGAGATTAATGAGCAGGTCAAGGGGTACGGGGAAGGCCTGGGGCTGGACCTGGAGTTCGTCCACTCCAACGTGGAAGGCGATGTTGCGAACGCTTTGTACGCGGGCCATGACGGCGACGTGGACGGCGCGGTCATAAACCCGGCCGGCTACACATCCCTGAACGGCGTGCTGCGGGCGGCCATTGCCCAGGTCCGCTTCCCGGTGATAGAGGTCCATGCTTCGAACCCCACGTCCCGGGGCGCAGTGTCCGCCGTTCAGCCCGTCTGCAAGGGATCGGTGTACGGCTTCGGCGTTTACGGCTACTACCTGGCGCTGGATGGGTTGAAGCGGCAGTTGGAAGGATAAACCAAAAGCCAGGATGAAATGCGCATCCCACCCTGGTATCGGTTCAGCGAGAACAGGACTACAAGGAAATGCCGGACGAACCTTTTACCATTCTCTGGTACCGGCCCGACCGGCTGGAACTTCCCATGGACTTGAATGTTTCCCGGTATTAGACGCTCTTGACCAAGAGCAGGGGGACTAGCCTCAACGCAGGCAGCGCACCTGGGTAAAGACGGCCTCGTGGATATCTGCGTTGGAAATCATGTAGTCCATGATTACCCGCATCGTCTTGCCTTCGTCCGCCAGGCTGTACTTGTCCTTCATCGCGTGGACAAAGGCCATCTGATCCGGGTTCAGGGCGATTTCGTAAGTCTCCTTGTCTCCCGCCATTTCCCAACTCCTTCGATGTGGATTGCGGCTGGCTGTTGGCAAACCGGCCAAAAGTCCCGGTGAGGATAGCCGATAATTCGCTTACCTTCAATAACTTGAACGAAGCGGGACGAAAGGGGCCGACAACTGTTGGACAATGAGGGGTTGGCGGGGACAAGTTCAGTCGAAGAAGGTATAGCCGTGCCGGTTAAGGATGACGGTGGTCTCGATCCGCCACCGGTAGGCCGCCTGCATGGGTTCCGGCTCAAATTGTACCGTGCGCAGGCTGCGGGGCAGATTGTCCCTGATGGTTGACTCGGCGAGACGGGTCCGCTGCAGCAGCGCTACATCCTCGCCTGCCCGGTCCTGGTCGCGAACCAGGAACCAGCGAATCCAGAGCCAGTTGGAATGGATGTACATGTAGGCGGCGTCCAGTTCCCGCTGCCGCACCTGCTTTTGCAGGTTGGCAATGGCTTCCTTCAGTTCCCGGTTGTCCTGCTCCAGCTTCTCGATGGCTCGGTCAATCGGGCCGGTTGGCGATTCTTCAGCGCCCAATACCCCGTCTCCTGTTTCCGCTGTCAGCCCCATGTAACTGCAGGAATTATTCGATGGCTACCACCGCGCCATCGGCGGTGCGGAGGTAAAGCACCCCCTCGGCGAAGGCCATGGGTTCGTTGACCGCTGCATCAAGGATCAAATGCCACAGCTCCTCCCCCGACTCAGCGTCCACCGCGTAAACGTAACCTGCCTGGGTGGCAACGTAAACCACGTCCCTGACCACTACGGGTGAGGCGTAAACGCCGCCTTCAGTTTCAAAGCGCCACTGTTCCCGGCCTGTCACGGGGTCCACCGCGTAAAGGCGCCCATCCAGGTCGCCGACGTAGAGGCGGGTGTTGGCAACCGCCGGGGAGGCAACGATGGTGGAGTCATCGCCGTCGGGGGAGAATCGCCACAGTCCGCCCTGCTGCCCTGCGGGCCGGGGGACGCCGGGGACCTGCCACAGCCAGAACTGGGCCCAGACTCGCTTGAACTGGTATTGACCGGGAACTTCTTTCGCCGTGGCGTCGATGGCGTAGAGCCGGCCGCCGGCGGCGAAGTAGACCCGGTCGTGGGCAATGACGGGAGCGGCGTTGGTTGACCTGGGTGTCCGGTAGACCAGGCGGTTCTGCCCGGTTCGGGCATCAAGCAGGTTGATTCGCCCAGCCTTGTCCGCCACCGCCATTATTCCGTCGGCCAGTGGGGCGTGGGAACTAATCTTGTCGGTGGCCGCGTAGGTCCAGATTACCTCTCCCGTGGCCGCGTCCAGGGCGTACTGAAGGTTGTCCCAGGCACCAACGTAGAGAATTCCATTGTCCACTACGGGGGAAGCGGTGATGATGTCCCCGGTCCTGAATTCCCACTGCGTTTCGCCGGTGCCGGGGTCAAGGGCGCGCACGCGGTGGTTCAGAAAGCCGGCGTAGAGCGTGCCGCCTGCCAGTGCCAGCGTACCCTGCACCGGTCCCGACGTGGGTTGCGACCAGACCGTCTCCCCGGTCTCGGCGTCCAGGGCGAGGATTCTGAAATAGGCCCCCTGGTACACAACGCCGTCTGCGACTATGGGCCCGGCCCGGGTCCCCTCACCCGTGTCAACAGTCCACCTGACCCGGCCGGCGGGCAAGGACTCGGAACCGACGGCCGCGTGCGCCACCTTTCGTTGGGCCAGGTCGCCGCCGGCCATGGCCCACTGGCCGGCGGTGGCGCCGGATGACGCTTCCGTGGTGGGCCTGTGGAAGAGCAGGATGCGGTAGTTGGGCATGAACGGGTAGTTCAGCCAAAAAAGGAACAGCAGGACCGCCAGGACGGACCCGCCGATGATGAGGCGCTTCCTTGTGATCAAGCGGCGGTCCCGACCCGTAAGGGCCCACCCGGGCAGCAAAGACGTCGGGTTGTGGCCCTCGGGGATGTCTGCGGCGCTAAGGGGGGAGTCGGCGTCCGCATGGGTCCGCCGTGTATCCGCGGACGGAGAAGTCCCCCTGCCAAGGATGCGGTTCAGTCGCAAAAAGCCACTCTTCAGCGCCATTTTCCCTGTGAGGCCAGGAACGCCCACCCGTGCCAGGGCAGGGTGCGGCCGGTGGCCGGTTCAAGATGAAGTGGAAAGTAAACTGGGACAGCGGGGCGCTTGGCAAAAGCGTTCAGGCAAGAAATGGTACCCCGGATGGGCTTCGATCCCATGATCTCCACCTTGAAAGGGTGGCGTCCTAACCTGGCTAGACGACCGGGGCACACCCAGACATTTTACTACAAATTAAACCAAATGGGACAATATTCGAGAAATTGTCATTTGCGAACATTCGTGGACAGATAGACAAGGGGAATTGCTAGGCTTCCGGGTAAGCATGAGGGGCCTGGGCCGCGGCCTTCCTCTTTTGCGGGGGAGCCTTGGCCTTCGCGTTTTTTCCTGCCCCTTCGTGGATAGTCGTCGCCGCCTTGATAAATCCCTCCCTGGACGGGCACCCGTGGCCGACGACGCATTCGTCGCAGCGGGGGCGCTGGGCCTTGCAGACCAGGCGGCCATGATTGATGAAAGCCTGGTGGAAGGGGTACACCTGCTCCGGGGCCACCGCTTCCTCCAGCAGGTCGTGGGCCTTGTCCGCCGTTACCTTGGGGCCGATGAGACCCAGCCGCTGGGATACCCGGTAGATGTGGGTATCTATCGCCATGGCCGGCATTCCCAGGGAAAAACTGAGTATGATGCCGGCGGACTTGGGGCCGATTCCGGGCAGCTGCCTCAGCCACGCCTTGGCTTCGGCCAATGGCATTTCTCGCAGGAAGGACAGGTCCAGGGAACCGTTCAGCTCCAGTATTTTGCCCAGGACTTCTTTGATTCTGGGGGCCTTGATTTTGGCCAGCCCGCCGCCGCTTATGGCTTCTTCTATTTCCGCCACATCCCCCGCGGCCACCGCCTCCAGGGACCCGAACCGCTGCATTAGGCTGCGAAAGGCCCGCTCCGAGTTGGTATCCGAGGTGTGCTGGGACAGGATGGTGAAGGTCAGTTCGTGGATGGGGTCAAGCCGCGGCTCCTCGGGAAAGGGGCCGTATGCCTCGGTCATTAGGCAGATGGCGTCGTCGATGGGAATGGAGGGCGCGGCCTTTCGCCGGCTTCTTCTGCGTGGAGCCGCCTGGCCCGGCTTCTTGGTAGCGGTCCGTCCCGGCGCATTGCCTATCTTGCTGGTACTTGTCGTCACCCGTTGTCTCCGCAGAATCTGCTGGATTGGAGGTGCGTCAGGACTGAGCCTCCGGCTGCCCGCTGGTCCTCTGCTTGTCGAAGGAGCGGACGCAAAACCCGGTTAAGCCCCTCCGCCCCGGTTCCGACGCTGTTCTCCCCGGAGGAACTCCTCCAGCTCCATTACAATCTCCCCAGGCTCCGGCATGGGCGTTTCCACCTGGGCTTCGTCATACCGGTCTTCCAACTTGCGGACGTAGTTGGCAAGCTGTTCGTCTTTCGCTACAGCCTCCACAACTTCCTGGTCGAAATTTTCGGCGGCGGACCGCAGTTCGTTCAAATCCACCGGCAGCTTCAGGACACGGGAAATGTGCTCGGCCAGGGTGTAGCAGACCCGGTAGTTGGGCGCTGCCTGGAGGTAGTGGGCCGTGTGCCCCCACAGGGAGGCGTAGCTCATGCCCTTCCTGGTGCAGGTGTCCATGACCGCGGTACTGATGCCAGTGGGCCCCTGGTAGTTGGAAGTGCCAATGTTGGAAGCCTCCAGCGCCTCCTGCAGCACCGGTTGGGTGGAAGAACCGGTCAGCTTGACCTGCCGCGTGTGCGGCACGGCGTCCAGCAGCGCCCCCACGTGCACCACCGTTTTCACCCCCAGGTCCAAGGCCAGGTTGGCGATGGTCTCGGAAAAGGTGCGCCACTTCAGGTTCGGTTCCACGCCAATGAAGAACAGGGCGCCCCTGGACGTGCCTTCAGGCACCGGGCGCGGGGCCTGCCAGCTATAAAACTCGTTGGAAGGCCAGCGCACCCGCCGGCGTCCGTCCCGGGTCCGGTATGAACGGGGCCGTTCCTGGGTAAAGTCGTAAAACTCCTCCGGGTCTATCTCAGCAATCTTCTCGGCTTCCAGTTGGCGTAGCAGGTACTTCAGCGTGGACGTGGCGCTTTCCCCGGCGTCGGGCCACCCGGCGAAGGCGACTACCAGGTGGTCGAACTTGGCTTCCGGCTTCCGGTTGACTATCAGGTGGTTCATTGCCCGGCCCCTATGGAGAATTCCCGTCGGTGCGGGTCAGGTAGTCTGGGGTCTGCAAGGCTTCAGTGGTTGGGGGAAACTGCTGGTGAAGCATTTCACAACCCAGTTTAACATTCGCCCTCTGCCCTAACAAGAACTCCAGGACGGGCCATTCTCAGACCGCCCGGCCGGAAAGGATGCCCAGGTAGGCCGCCGTCAACCCCACCGCCAGGTTCGCCACGATGTTGATGCCGGCCCGTGCCAACTCCCCCGATTCCAGCAGGCGGATCGTGTCGTAACTGAGGGTCGAGAAGGTGGTATAGCCGCCCAGCAACCCAATGGCAACCACTGCCCGCACGTCCGCCGAAATTTCTCCCCGCTGCAGCGCGTAAGCCAGGAAGAACCCCAGCGCAAAGGACCCGGTTACGTTGACGAAAAAGGTCCCCCAGACGGTGCCGGGGCCAAGCAGCTGAATAGCCAGCCGTCCGGCAGCAAAGCGGAGTACGGTGCCGGCAGCGCCGCCGAGGGCTACGAGGAGGTAGAGCATGGGTGCTGCTTATCGCCAAGCGTCGATTCAGCGGAATGGCCCGTGTGTGCCACCCTGACCCTCTAACTTCCCCGCCAGGGCGCAATGCCAGGTGTCTTCATCCGCAGGGTGTAGACCGAGGTGCAGGAGGTGAAGAACATGGTGCGGTTGTCGTCGCCGCCCCAGGCGCAGTTGGCGGGATACTCGGGGAGCCGAATGGTGCCCAGGTGGGTACCGTCGGGCTCAAACACCCAGCAGCCGCCGGGGCCGGTGCTGTAGACCCGGCCCTCCGAGTCCACCTTCATCCCGTCGGGCACGCCGTCAGGATCGTCCGATGACATGTCGGCGAAAATCCGGCCGTTGGTTGCCGTGCCGTCCGGCTGCATGTCGTAGGCCGCAATGTACATCTGCTGCCGAGTATTGGTGACGTAGAGGATGCTTTCATCGGGGGAGAAGGCCAACCCGTTGGGGTATTCGGTGTCGGTGACCACGGCGGTTACCGTGCCGTCGGGCGCAATGCGGTGGACGCCGCTGAATTCGATTTCCCGTTCTTCCGGCGGCACGCGCCCGCCGGGGTTGGTGAAGTAAATGCTTCCATCGGAGTGGCAGACCACGTCATTGGGGCGGTTGAGGCGTTTTCCATCCCATTGCTCCGCCAGCGCGACGATGGACCCGTCATGCTCCCGCCGGCTCATTCTGCGGCCGTCTCCCTCGCACATGATTAGCCGGCCCTGCAGGTCGAAGGTCAGCCCGTTGGACCCGTTGCTGGGCTCCCGGAAAATTTCGGGCGCACTGCCGGGCACAAGCCTGAAGATTGCCCCGGGCTCGCGCCGCACGTCTACGAAGAGCCAGTAGCCATCCGGGTGCCAGAGCGGTCCCTCCGTAAAGACAAACCCGGTGGCCAGGCGCTCGGCCTCCGTAGTTTCCAGAATATGGTCAAGGTTGTCGGCCATGGTGTTCACCTCGTTCAAAGAGTTGGGTGGAACGCCCCTCGTTCTATTCTGCCAGGTGAGAAAGGTACTGTCCCACGTAGTCCATGCCGGCCAGGTCGCTGAAGGCGGCCATCAACTGCCGGGTTATGGGGCCGGGCACCTGGCCGTCGCCGATGGGCGCCCCGTTTACCTTTCCGATGGGGCAGATGCAAAGGCTGGTGGAGGTGAGGAATGCCTCGTCGGCGGTGTAGGCGTCGTAAAGGTCCAGGTCCGCCTCCGCCACGGGCAGGTCGAGTCCGGCGGCCAGTTCCATAACCACGCCCCGGGTGATGCCCTCCAGCACGAAACGCCCCTGGGGGGTGGCTACGGTACCGTCCTTGACCAGGAAGACATTGCTGCCCCGGCCCTCGGTCAGGTTGCCGGACTCGTCCAGCAGGACCGCCCAGGCATTGGGGTCGGTGTCCTGGACCTCCAGGTCGCCCATTACCAGGTTCAGGTAATTGTGGGTCTTGGCCCGGGGACTGAGGAAGCGGGGCGGAATCCGGGGAACCGAAGGTGTTACGACGTTGATCCCATCCCGGTACAGGGGCGCCCGGCGGGCGAAGGGGATGGCATGGCTCTCAATCAGGACCGTGGGGCGCATTTCGGCGCCGGCTTCGGTGGATTCCACGCCCCGGCTGATTCGCTGCATGACCCACATGTCCTGCCCCGCCGGGAGCAGGGGGTGATTGTGGTTCACGACCTCCAGCGACCACCGCTCCATTTCGTCGGGCGTCATTCCCGGGTCTATCCGCAGGTACCTGAGGGAATTGTAGAGGCGGTGTATGTGTTCCCGAAGCCGGAAAGTCCTGCCGTTGAAGGTGCGGGTGGCGTCGAACACCGCGTCGCCGTAGATGAAGCCCCGGTCGCGGATGGATATTCCCACGTCCTTCTCGGGGACGAGTTGGCCGTTGAAGAAAACCACGTTTTCCTGGGAAGACAAGTTGGCAGACATAATCACCCTCCGCTGGGCCGAACCGAACTAATCGGGAGCGCAATTCCCAAGGCGCCATGAAGAACCACGAACAGGCTTTGACACGAAGATAATCTCCGCGTGATTCTTCGTCCCCCTGCCCGAGGACACTTACTCCGCGCCCAGGTCGGCGGCCACCTGGCCGATTACCTCGTCCATGGTGGCAACAATCTGCTCCACTTCGCCGGGGGTGACGCAAAGCGGGGGCATGATGTTCATTACGTCTCCGCCCCGCAGGAAAAGTCCCTTGTCTGCGAAGCCCTGGGTCAGCCGGGGACCCAGATTGGCGTCGGCCGGGAAATGTTCCTTCGTATCCCGGTCCTGCACCAGTTCCAGGCCGCACATCAGGCCCAGGCCGCGGGCCATTCCAATGATGGAGTGCTTTTCCTGCAATTCTTCCAGGCCGTCCAGCAGGTATTTGCCCATCCTGGCCGAGTTCTCGACCATGCCTTCCCGTTCCATGATCTCCAGGTTTTTCAGCGAGGCCGCCGCCGCTACCGGATGGCCGCCGAAGGTGATGACGTGGCGGAAGGCGGCCCTGGGGCTGCCCACGAAGGCGTCGGCGATGGGCTTGCGCAGGATGGCGCCGCCCATGGGAATGTAGCCGCTGGTAATGCCCTTGGCCACCGTCATCATGTCCGGCGTAATGCCCCAATGGTCGCAGCCAAACCACTTGCCCGTCCTGCCGAAGCCGGTAATCACCTCATCGGCAATCAGCAGGCAGCCGTACTTGTCGCACAGTTCCCTCAGGAGAGGCCAGTAATTGTCCGGCGGGACCACCGCGCCCATCGGGCTGGAGACAGGCTCGGCGACCACCGCCGCGACAGTCTCCGGCCCCTGGAACTGGATGATGTTCTCAATGGCATCCACACACCGCTGGCCGCATTCCTCCGGGGTGCTGCTGTTGAACTCGCAGTGGTAGAAATTGGGTTGGGGCGCGTGAAAGGAGTTGGGCATCAAGGGTTCGTAGTCGTCCTTGGGATAGAGGAAGTTGCCGCCCAGGGCCAGCGCGCCCATGGTGGCTCCGTGGTAAGAGTCCTTGCGGCTGATGAACTTGGTACGCTGGGGCTCGCCCATGCGCTTGAAATAGGCCCTGGTAAGCTTCAGGGCGGTTTCCACGGACTCGGAACCGCCGCTGGTAAAGAAGCAGCGCGACAGGTCGCCGGGCGTCATTGACGCGATTTTTTCCGACAGCATGACGGTGGGTTCGGTGGTGGTTCCCATGGGCATGTAGGTAATTTTGAGCATCTGCTCGTAGGCGGCGTCGGCAATTTCCTTCTGGCCGTAGCCCACGTTCTTTAGCCACAGGCCCGACATGGCATCGATATAGGTATTGCCCAGGGCGTCCGTTACCTGGCAGCCCTTGCCTTCCACGAAAATCTGGGGTTCCCCCTTTTCCGCCATGTCGCTGGGTTCCCGCAAGTACACCCAGAGGTTTTCCAGGGCAGTCCTTTGCAGGTCCTTGATTTCTGTTTCGTTCTGAGTCGCCATTACAACCTCCGGCTGCGGTATGTTGGAGCAGTATTGCGAACTGGTAGGGTGCCAGTGTAGCACCGGGCGGGGGCAACCTCAAATATGGGATTCACTACCCGACCAAAGAGCGCGCAGGAGCAAACGGAATGGTTTAGAGAGCGGGCTGTGATAAACTTACGTCTTATCAATGCATACTGTGGGCAGTTGCATCGAGCGAGGGATGAATATGGCTACCACCGAGGCCGCGCGTCGTATCCAGGGCCGGGAACGGGCCGAACTGGCCGCGGAATTGCGAAAACGGGTGTCCGGTGAAGTACGATTCGACCCTTTTTCCCGGGTCCTCTACAGCACCGACGCCAGCATCTACCAGATGGAACCGGTGGGCGTGGTCATTCCCCGCAGTGCCGATGATATCCATGCCGTAATGGAGATAGCCCGGGACAACCGGGTGCCCGTGCTGCCCCGGGGCGGCGGAACCGGCCTTGCCGGGCAGACCATAAACCACGGCATCGTCATGGATTTCAGCAAGTACCTGAACCAGGTGGTGGAGTTTAACCGGGAGGAAAGCTGGGTGAAAGTGCAGCCCGGCATTGTGCTGGACCACCTGAACCGCTACCTGGCGGCCCATGGCCTGCAGTATGCCCCGGACCCCACCACTTCCAACCGGGCCTGCGTGGGCGGCGGCATTGGCAACAATACCTGCGGCGCCCACTCGGTGATATACGGAAAGACCCTGGACCACATTCAGGAAGTGGACGTGGTCCTCTCCGACGCCACCCGCGCCCACTTCGAGCCCCTGGAACCCCACGAACTGGAAGCCAAGCTCCGGGGCGAGGGGCTTGAGTCGGACATTTACCGGGGGGTCTTGAACATAGCCCAAAACAACCTGGCCGAAATTGAGGCCCGCTATCCCAAGATAATGCGGCGGGTCAGCGGCTACAACCTGGACTCCTTCCTGGGGGAGGAACCCGTCAACCTGACCAAGATGGTGGTCGGCTCCGAGGGTACCCTCTGTATCGTGACCGAGGCGCGGGTGAACCTGGTGCCCAGGCCGACGATGACCAGCCTTTCCGTCCTGCATTTCCGGGACATATTCGAAGCCAGCGAGGCCACGGTAGAGGTGTTGAAGCACGAGCCCTCCTCCGTGGAGGTGCTGGACAAGATGGTCCTGGACCGTTCACGGGAGTCCATGGGGCAGTCCCGCAACCTGGCCTTCGTCCAGGGCGATCCGGGGGCCATGCTGCTGGTGGAATTTTACGGCGAGTCCGAGGCCGAGCTTTCCTCCAAGATGGATAACCTGAAGCGGGACATGGAACACCGGCGGCTGGCCTACGCCTGCGTCAATATGCTGTCCCGCGCCGACCAGGATATGGTCTGGAACGTCCGCAAGGGCGGCCTGGGGCTGTTGATGAGCATCCGCGGCGACGCCAAGCCCATCCCCTTCGTGGAGGACCCGGCGGTGGACCCGGAAAAGATGGGCGAGTTCGTCCGCCGCTTCGATGAGGTGGTCCGAGAGCACAACACCACCGCCGGTTACTACGGCCACGCCAGCGTCGGTTGCCTTCACATCCGGCCGCTCATCAGCCTGAAGAGCGCCGAGGGCGTCGAGAAGATGATCTCCATCGGCGAGCAGATTAGCGACCTGGTCAAGGAGTTCGGCGGCTCCATGAGCGGTGAGCACGGCGACGGCATTGTACGGGGCGTGTGGACCCAAAAGATGTTCGGCCCCGAGATTTACCAGGCCTTCCGCGACTTGAAGAGCACTTTCGATCCGCTGGGAATCATGAACCCCGGCAAGATAATTGACTGCCCGCCCATGCGGGAGAACCTGCGCTACGGACCCGAATATGCCGCCGATTCCCTGACACCGACGCTGGACTTTTCCCTGGACACCAATTACGCCGGGGCGGTGGAAATGTGCAACGGGATGGGCGCCTGCCGCAAGCTCACGGGCACCATGTGTCCGTCCTTCATGGCTACCCGTGACGAAGAGCACTCTACCAGGGGTCGGGCCAACCTGCTTCGGGCCGCGCTGTCGGGAAAGCTCCCCGAGGGCACGATTACCGACAAGCGTTTGTATGAAGCGATGGACCTGTGCCTGGAGTGCAAGGCATGCAAGTCGGAGTGTGAGTCCGGCGTGGACATGGCCAAGCTCAAGTACGAGTTCCTGGACAACTATTACAAGACCAACAAGCGCCCTT
Source organism: Dehalococcoidia bacterium (assembly GCA_034422655.1). Classification (GTDB taxonomy): domain Bacteria; phylum Chloroflexota; class Dehalococcoidia; order Lucifugimonadales; family UBA3495; genus Bin22. The sequence continues at coordinate 16,112 of DAOUJN010000023.1, read as the reverse complement.
TCCGCAATAAGTTTTTTGCCCGGGTTGCCGAGTACAGCCGGAAAGGGAGCAAGTTTGCGCCCCTGGCCAATTTAGGGGCCGCCAGCCCCATTGGCCGCTTTCTGTCCCGAAGGTTCTTGGGTGTTCATCCCAACCGGGAATTGCCCAGGCTGGCCACCACCACCTTTGCCCAGTGGTTCAATTACCGTCATACGACGCGGATCAAGGGTGCGCCCAAGGGCACGGTTGCCCTGTTCAACGACACCTTCATGAACTACAACTACCCGGAAATTGGCATTGCGGCGGTGGAAGTGCTGGAAGCAGCCGGCTACCGCGTTCAACTGGCCAATGCCGAGTGCTGCGGTCGTCCGATGATTTCCAAGGGGATGCTGGACGAGGCGGCTTCATTTGCCAGGTACAACGTGGACCGCCTGTATCCTTTCGCCGACCAGGGCGTGCCCATCATCGGCTGCGAACCCAGCTGCCTGCTGACCTTCCGCGATGAGTACCCGGAGTTCTGCCGGGACCACCGCGCGGCCAAGGTGGCGGAGCACAGCTACCTGATTGACGAGTTCCTGGCCATGCTTCACGAGAAAGGCGAACTGGACCTGGAATTCACCGACGTGGAGAAGAAGGTCCTGTTCCAAGGGCACTGCCACCAGAAATCCCTGGTGGGCACCGGCCCCTCCATGGCGGCCCTGCGCCTGCCACCGGGTTACCAGGTTGAGCTGATAAATTCGGGCTGCTGCGGAATGGCCGGCTCCTTCGGATTTGAGCAGGAACACTACGACATTTCCATGGCCATCGGCGAACAGGTGCTTTTCCCCACAATCCGCGACCGGGGGGAAGACTGGGAAGTAGCGGTCATGGGCATTTCCTGCCGCCAGCAGGTGGAGCACGGCACCGGAAGGCCGGCCCGGCACCTGGTTGAGGTGCTCAGGGACGCCCTGGGCTGATAGCGGACGGGGATTTCACGGCCGTGAAGTGGTCTGCGAGACCTGGCCGTGGTTCAGCGCCGCGACGGTCAAGTCAAGAATGTCTATTACGCCATTCCCGTCGGCATCGCCAAAGCGCAGCTGAACCGGCGACAGGGCCAGCGTCTCGCCGGGTTCCAGGCTGAGGTTGGGAATGGTGACAGACAGATAACCGGGAGCTCTCGCCGTCATGCTGAAGCTACCCTGGGGCCGCTGGACGAGGAAGTTACCATCCCGTTCCGCAAAGGTAATCTCGCCGCCGATTTCTACATAGCTGCCAAGGCTGCTGCTTCGGCCCTGCAGCCTGATGCGTCCCCGTAGCGTTCCCCACAGCGGCTCGCCAACTGTAGTAATCGCGGGCTTGTCCAGAGACAGACCTTCCTCTGAGTCCACAGGACTGCGAAATATGCTGGAGAGGGCTGCTGGAGTAGTGGAAACGGGAGGGCTGGAAAGGGTTGCTTCCCCCTGGCCGCGAATGGGACCAACGAATGGCTCCGAAAGCGGGACCTTTTCCGTTTCTATAGAGGGTACTTCGGAAGCCATGGCGTAGGAGTCACGGGCTTGGGGTCTTTCTCGACTTACCGGGAAGGTAATTTCTGTAGGCTTGGGGGCGGCAATCACATAAATGCCTGGCAAGGCCTCTGGAATCAATGTCTTTGAGTCGTTTTCTGGCACCGTGTCGCCCGCAAGAGTAACAGTTGCCTTTAAGCTGTGAAGCGCACCGGGAAAGGTTGGGTCTACCGGCTCCGGCCCGCCGGTCGCCCCCGTAGTGTCCCAAGTAATGGTCTCGTTCTTGGACATCGTGGCCGCCAGGGTTACTTGCTGTGAGGAGATCTGCTTGTCATCGGTATCGTCACGCACAACAAGAGTGAATGTTTCCTCCTCCGTGCCATTATTTGCAACCACAACAATGATGGCATAGGTTTCACCTTCCCTCACAACAGGCGGACCGTAGACAGCGGGTTGAATCGATCTAACTTCGATGTCCTTGTTCGTATCTTGGGGGTCAAAATCATGCTCAACGAGGGAGTCATAAACGCCGTATGCCGCCAGGGTCGCCGAAATCGGAATACCGAAAGCACATGGCAGCGAGGCCGTCAAGAAAGTAAGTAGGAAAAGAAGGGTTCGCAAGTCCGTACCTGGAGGTATTTGCCAGTTCAGCCGGAAGTTTCGTAAATGATCATCATCAAGGAGCCGCTGCCGCCCTCATCTCGCATCGACTGTATTAATTTCCATGTATGGATGCTGGTGTCCTCAAAATTTATTAAGTCAGAGATATTGCCGTATATCCCTTTCAGACACTGCTTGGGGATCAGGTCTGTGCCATCAAGTGTTACCTTGGCGCAGGGAGCAAGGGGATATTCCCCTTGCGAGATCCATAGGCTGGCTGAGACTTCTAACAGGGTCAGGCTGTCAGGTACCGCAAACTGGACTGGATACTCTCCCTGGTATTCTCTTGACACGGCCATCATCAGAAAGTTATCGGCGTTAGGGAATTGCCAGTGGTAATGCCCAAGCCCTGAGTCACCGTCTTCAATGGCGGTCTTGCCAAGCCCGCCGTCCACGACGACGTTTATGGCTTCAAGCAGCAGCGTGTCACCTATTTCCACCATGTTTGGGTCAACCGGGTCGGCGCTATTGGCCTGCCAGACTAATGCGGAGGACTCGCCCCTGGACAAATACGCTACGATCCACCCTTCGTCGTCATAGTAGAGGTTGACCGTTGACTCCAGCGAGTCGATATTTAGAAGGGTCAAGGTCGCTACTGTGTAATTCTCACCGATTTCCACTAACGTGGCCCTCAACGCGGTTCCGCCATCTGGCAGTGGACTGAAAATATAGTTGTCGACGGTATCCTTTTCCAGGCTGAAGGAACCATCTTCTTCCACCCGGTAATAGGCGGAAAACCCGGCATCGTCGGAGGGGAATGCCTTGTCGGACTGCTGAAGGGCTTGTTTCGCGGCTGGAGAGAGTTCCATCGGAATGCCGGGTAACCTTTCCGACACCACCTCTGCTTCAGCCACGTTGCTTCCGTATGTAACGTTGGACGCAATGGCAATGGCTGACACAAGGCACAAAAGGCTTAGGCGTGATAGGGGCCCCATTTTATACAACACTCCGCCAGATACATCGTGGCACTAGGTACCACCCTTGTTTTGGGTTTGTTCCTTTTAACAGTTGCATCTTGGTTAGTCAACCGTGATTACCAATCGCCATGTCATTGGCGGAAACGGACTCAAGCCGCATGTTAATGGCGTGGCAAGGCAAGAAAGAGCCGCCAATCGTTAGAGGGCGATTGGCGGCTTTCGTCCGAGGGAAATCCGGCGGTGTTCGGGGTCAGGACACGGGCGGGCGCTTGTCGGACCAGGGCCTGGCCTGCTCAAATGCGGCGGAGGCTTGCAGCACCCGCGCTTCCGAGCCCCGGGGGCCTACCAGGTGCAGGCCGATGGGCATTCCGGCGCTGGCGGGGTCCTCCGAGAAACCGCAGGGTACGCTGGCCGCAGTCTGGCCCGTCATGTTGATCGGGAAGGTAAAGGGCAGGTAACCCCAGAAGGGGTCCACCTCCTTGCCTCCGATAATGGCTGGACGTTCTTCGATGGGGAAGGCCGGCACCGCCATGGTGGGCGTCAGCAGCAGGTCGTAATCGTCAAAGAAGACCTCCATCTGGCGGCGCAATTGGTCCACCCGGAGCAGGGCGCGGGACAGGTCTGCGCCGGTAACCGCGGCGCCCCGGTCGAAGGCCCTTAGCCCGTAGTAGGTGAAATCGTCCCGGCGTTCCCCGAGCAGGTGGCCGTAGGAGGTATAAGAAGCGGTGGAAAACACGTCCCAGAATGACGCGAAGGGGTCTTCAATCGAAAGCCCAGGTGTTTCCACTACTGCACCCAGTTCTTCGAAGACGCGCGCCGCCTTCTCAGTTACCCTTACCACCTCCGAGTCAACTCCTGCGTAACCCAGGTCGGGACTCCAGGCAATTCTCCAGCCCGCCACGCTCTGGCCCAGGTCCGCCGAGAAATCGGGCGGGGTATCGCGCATGGAAACCGGGTCGCGGGGGTCAGGGCCGGCCAGGACCTGGAGTAGCAGCGCCGTATCGGCCACCGTTCGGGACATGGGGCCCGACTGGGAGAAGTGGTTGGCTGCCGGATATCCGTACCCGCCGTAGCGCGGAACCCGTCCCTGGGAGGGCTTGATTCCGAAAACGCCGCTGAAGCTGGCCGGTATGCGGATTGACCCGCCCCCATCGCTGCCGGTGGCCAGGGTGCAGAGACCGGCCGCCAGGGCCGCCGCCGCGCCGCCGCTGGAGCCGCCGGGCGTTCGGGTGGTATCCCAAGGATTTCGGCAGGCGTCGCCGAGTTTGTTTTCGGTGGTGCCCGAGAGGCCAAACTCCGGCGTGTTGGTCTTGCCCAGGATAATTGCTCCCGCTGCCTTCACCCGCTCAACCACCACTGAATCTGTGTCTGGGACACGGTCCTTGAAGATAGCTGAACCCAGGGTAGTGGTGATGCCGCTGGTCATTTCCAGGTCCTTAATGGATACCGGAATACCGTGCAGCGGCCCCAGGCTTTCCCCCGCCGCCGTCGCCTGGTCGGCCCTTCGCGCCGCTGCCATGGCTTCATCGGGACAGAGGGCCAGGTACGCGTTGAGTTGGGGGTTGAAGGTGGCGGTCCTTTCGTAGAAAAACTCGGTCAGCTCCACGCAGGATACTTGTCGTGAAGCTATCACTTGGCCCAATTGCACGGCGGACTTGAAAGCCATTTCCTGGTCCATATTCTCTTCCTCCCCTGTATTCGCCGGAGGTGGCGCCCACTTTTGGTGAAATCTCGGACTTTTCTTAAATTGACTCTAAATTCCGGGGCTCTCTACAATCGAGGTGATTATAGCAGAGCCATGCCGGCGGGAAGTTTCGCCAGTGTTCCCGCCCGAAGGGAAAGCGTATTTGGGAAAGGTAGGCATCATTGCCAATCCGGCGGCCAGCAAGGACATTCGCCGGCTGGTGGCCCAGGGAAGGGTGATTCCCGACTGGGAAAAGGTCAACATCGTCCGGCGGGTATTGATCGGCCTGCAGTCGGTGGGCATCGAACGGGTCGTTGCCATGCCCGACGGTTCCCATCTCTGCGAGAGAGCGCGCGATGACTCCCACCTGACCCTGGACCTGTCCCTGCTGGAAATGCCCACCTACTACACCGAAGGAGATACGGTTCGGGCCGCTGCGCAAATGGCCGGGGAGGGCGTCAACTGCCTGGTGACCCTGGGCGGTGACGGTACGAACCGCGCCGTGGCCTGCGGCAGTACCGCAATTCCCATTGTTCCCATTTCCACCGGGACCAACAACGTTTTTCCGCAGATGGTGGAAGGAACGCTGGCCGGCCTGGTTGCCGGCCTGATAGCGGACGGAAGCCTCCAGGCCGAGTGGGTGTCCACCATCAGCAAGACCCTGGCGGTTTACGTTGACGGCGAATATCGGGACATGTCGCTGGTGGACGTTGCCCTGTCCCGGGAGCGCTACGTGGCCACCCGGGCCATCTGGGATCTCTCCACGCTTTATGAGGTATTTCTTACCCGGGCGGAGCCGGCCGCGATAGGACTGTCTTCCGTGGGCGCCCGACTTCAGAGATTGTCGTTGAATGACGCCGGCGGCCTGCGCTACGTCCTGGAGAATGCGGGGGAACCTGGCAGGGAAGAGAGGGCGACAAGTTATCCGATGGGCTCGGGCGACTCAGGGCAGGAGCGGACCAGGGTATTGGCGCCCATAGCCCCGGGGATTGTGACGGAAGTCGCCATAGCCCGGTGGGAAAGGCTGGCCGAAGGGGAACGCGTGGCCCTGGAACCCAGGCATTGCTCCGTGGCCCTGGACGGCGAGCGGGCCTTTACGGTTAATCCCCGGCAAACCGTGGAAATTTCGGTCCAGCGGAATGGGCCCCCCGTAGTCCAGGTGGAGCGCGCCCTCCAGGTGGCCGCTGAACTTGGCCTGTTCAAGAATTGAATTGTAATCGGTCGCACAAACAAGCAGGGATTGTGAAGGGTGGTGAGGATACATGGCAATGTTGGTCGAACGGGAGAGAAGTGCGGTCCGGCTGGGCAACGAGAGGCTTTGCAATTGTCCGCCCAACCACATTAACTGCATGACCGCCAAGGAATGGATTAAGTCCCAGCTGGGCGTGTGGCAGTTCTACTACGAGGCGCGGGACATCCGGGACAAGAACGCCCATCCCGCCACCTACCCCATCTCCCTGGCGGCCCGGTGCATTTCCCTGTTCTCCCACGAGGGGGAACTGGTGCTGGACCCCTTCGTCGGCAGCGGCACCACCCTGGTTGCGGCGAGAGACCTTAACCGCAACTCGGTGGGATTCGACCTGAAGCAGGAATATGTGGACCTCTGCGAGCAGCGGCTTTCCGACTCTGCTGAACAGGAAAGCACCACTCAATTGGCCCTTCGCGCCGATGCCCGTTGCATCGACGAGTATTTGGAACCAGAGTCCGTGAGCCTGATTCTAACCTCGCCGCCTTACGCCAACCTGTTGAACCGCCGCCGCCTGAACAAGAGCCGGCGAGGTGGGGAACGCAAGAACGACCAGTACCTGAAAAACGAACAATACAGCCAGGACCCCCTGGACCTGGGCACGTTGGACCTGGATGACTACCAGGAAGCGATGGCCGGAATCTACGGCCGGCTCTTTCCCCTGTTGAAGGAGCGGGGCCACTGCGTGATTGACGTCCCCGACATGTGGTTGGATAATCGGCGCATTACCATCCACACCGCAGTGGTAGAAGCGCTGCGTTCCGTGGGTTATGAGCTGAGAAATACGATAATTTGGGACCGCACCAACATAGTCAACCGGGTGGGCATTTTCGGTTGGCCTTCAAACTACATCACCATGGGAACCACCTTCGAGTATCTGCTGGACTTCTGGAAACCCTGATCCGGCTTCTCCAGGGGAATCCGGCCAAGGTCCATTCCGAACGGCGTCCATTGCGGCAACCGGCGGGCCTCCCGTGCTGACGGGAGTTGAACTGGTAATAGCCCTGCTGGCCGTGGTGGCAGGCGCTACCATAATGGGCACCGTCAGCTTCGGAATGGGCCTGGTGGTGGCCCCGGTGCTGCTGCTGTTCCTGGCCCCCAAGGCCGCCATAGTCACCGTCAACGCCATAATCCCCATAGTGTTGGCCTTCGTTTTGCTGACGACCTGGCGGCATCTGCGGTTCAGCCAGCTAAGGGGCATGGCCGTGGGTGGAATAGTGGCCGTTCCCCTGGGCGTCCTGGTGCTGGACTCGGCCAACCCCACTGCCCTCCGCATCATTATTGGCGTTGCCATCCTCTGCCTGGGTGTAATGAATCTGCTGAACATTCAACTGCCCATGGCGAAACGCCCGGGGTCGGGGTTGCTGGTGGGGTTCCTTACCTCCCTCTCCATTACCACTTTGAGCATCGGGGGGCCGCTGGCCGCCGCCTACATAATCGCCCAGAACTGGGAACGCGAGCAGATGCGGGCTGCCCTGGCCTTCTACTTTCTCTGCACTTACATCGTGGCCTTTGGCCTGTACTATGCAACGGGACTGGTGGACCGCGACACCCTGGTAAACATTGCGCTGCTGATTCCTTCCCTCGTGGTAGGCTTTGGCATAGGAGCCTTCCTGGCCCGGCGCATGAATACGGCCGTATTTCGCTACGTTGCCATCGGCGTGATAATCACCGGCAGCGTCGTGCTACTTGGCCAGGAAGTGCAGAAAGCGCTGGCGGCCTTGACTGCCTACGCGCTCGGCCCTCTGAGTTGAGCGGGTGGAAGCTGGAGACGGACAGGGGTGCGGCCGGCGGAATGTCCTGCAAAGAGAAGGGGTGAGCGAATAAAGCTCACCCCAAGTCATTAAAGCTGCAGGATTGAACCTAGCCTACCAGGTCGTGGTAGGCGGCGAGGGCGGCGGTAATGCCATCGCCGACGGCTGCGCCCAGCTGGCGGGTCGAGTCCGCCCGGGCGTCGCCGCAGGCGTAAACCCCGGGCAGCTTGGTACGCATGTGGATGTCCGTAAAAATGTGGCCCAGGGGGTCCATGTCCAGCACACCCTTGAGGTACTCGGTGTTGGGGTGGAAGCCGACGTAGATGAATGCGGCGGCGGTGGGATACTCGTACACCTCGCCCGTCTTCAGGTCCTTCACCCTGGCGTGTTCCAGCGCTTCGTTGCCGGTAAATTCCTCCACCACGTGGCTCCAGAGCCACTTGTACTTGGGACTGGCAAATGCCCTTTCCTGCAGGATGGGCGCCGCCCGGAGTTCATCCCGGCGGTGGATGATGGTAACCGAGTTGACTATGCCGCTGAGGTAGTAACTCTCGTCCATTGCGGCGTCGCCGCCGCCCACGACCACCACGTCCTGGTTGCGAAAGAAATTGCCATCACAGACGGCGCAGTAGGAAACACCCCGGCCGGAAAATTCATCCTCGCCGGTTACGCCCAGCTTGTTGTGGGAACCGCCGGTGGCGACGATTATGCTCTTTCCGGTGAAATCCTGGTCGTACGTCTTGACTACCTTGACCGGCTTGTCCAGGTCTTCTACGGCCTCCACCTCGGAATACTCAATGGTGGCGCCGAAGCGGGTAGTCTGTTCCTCCATCATCACTGCCAGTTCCTGGCCCTTCACACCCTTGGGGAATCCGGGGTAGTTCTCGATTTCGTCGGTTATGAGCAACTGGCCGCCCGGTCCCAACGACTCCACGATTAACGTTTTCATCATGGCCCTGGTGGTGTAAAGCCCTGCGGCCAGGCCGGCGGCCCCCGCTCCCAGGATTATGGCATCGTACTCAGCTTCCATCTATCGTGCTTTCCTCCAACCCAGTCAAAACTGAGACAGAGCTTGCTGTCTCGTCTCGCAATAGAATCAATTCAGGCAGAACGCCTGGTGGGAACTGCTTCCCCACCGTAATATTCTACAGTCTTGCGCAATCCCTCTTCCAGGGTGGTCTGCGGCGACCACCCCAGGTGTTCCCGGGCCTCGTTGCAGTCCAGGTAAATTTTGTGAACCTCCCCGTGGCGGCGGGGACGGTGGTCGGCCTCCTGGTGGAAATTCAGGTCCGCCTGCAGCAATTCAAAGAGCCGGTTGATACTTGTGCCCTCTCCGCTGCCGATGTTCATGGTCCGATTGTTTCCGCCGTGAATGGCTCGCATGTTGGCTTCGACAATGTCATCCACGTACACGAAGTCCCGTTCCTGGTCTCCTTCGCCGAATATGCGGGGCCGGTTGCCCTCCAGCATGGCATGGATGAAGATGGGGATGACGCCGGCTTCCCCTTCCGCGTCCTGCCGGGGACCATAAACGTTCCCGTACCGCAGGTTGGTGTAATTCAACCGGTAAAGCCGGTGAAACAGGGCGATGTACTGCTCCGCGATATACTTGGAGAGGCCGTAGGGAGAAATAGGGTCGGCCGGCGTCTGCTCGCTGCAGGGATTCTCATCGGGATTCCCGTAAATGGCGCCTCCGGTCGAAGCGAAAATGAACTTCTCCATTCCCACTTTGCGTGCGGCGTCCAGCAGCTTCAGCGTACCCATTACGTTTACCTCGGCGTTGTCCACCGGGTGCAGCGTCGAGGAAGTAACGCTGACCCGGGCCGCCAGGTGAAACACCAGGTCGGGCTGCTCCCTGCTAAAAATCTCGTCCAAGCCGGAGTGAGTAATGTCGGTGTGGTAGAAGGTTGCCGCCGTGTTGAGATTCTGGATTTTGCCGGATGTCAGGTCGTCCATGATGGCTACCCGGTAGCCTTCGGACAGCAACCGGTCAACCAGATGGGAACCAATGAATCCGGCCCCGCCGGTTACCAGGGCCTTGAGCGGCTCGGCCATATCTTCCACACTCCGTCTTTATCGGCAGATATGATACCGTCCTAATCTGGTCCGCACAACGGGCAACTGTCATCCTGGGCAGCGGGAAACGGTCTGTTTCGGTCAATTGCAGGCCATTGGGCGCTTTGGCTGGCTATGCCCCGGGAGACGGCAGGCAACAAGAGAAATCTGGTATGGCCTCCTGTCCTTGTGGTACAGTTGCAACCGGAAATCCAGGGTTTCCCCGCCAGGGGAGGCCGCAAAAAGGGAGAGAAACATGGCTGAACAGATTGGATTCATTGGCCTGGGCATCATGGGCAAGCCCATGGCCCGCAACCTGATGAAGGCGGGCTACGAGCTTACGGTTTACGACATTATCGGCGAACCCGTGGAGGAACTGGCCACGGAGGGCGCAACGCCGGCCTCCACCAGCCGGGAGGTGGCCGCAGTTACCGACAAGGTAATTACCATGCTTCCCGACTCCGCCGACTCGGAGCGGGCGATTCTGGGCCCGGACGGAGTGCTGGAAGGCGCCAGGCCCGGCTCCATCGTAATCGACATGAGCTCCATTTCCCCCATAATGTCGCAGAAGATTGCGGCGGAATGCGCGCTTAAAGGCGTGGAGATGCTGGACGCGCCGGTAAGCGGTGGCGAGCCCGGGGCCATCAACGGCACCCTGGCCATAATGGTCGGTGGGAAGCAGGAAATTTACGACCGGTGCTATGACCTGTTCGACATCATGGGCGGGACCGTCAACCTGACCGGCGACATCGGCGCCGGCAACACCACCAAGCTGGCCAACCAGATAATCGTTGCCCTCAATATCGAGGCATTGAGCGAGGCCCTGGTGCTGGCCCAGAAGGCCGGCGTTGACCCCGAGCGGGTATTCCAGGCCATCCGCGGCGGGCTGGCCGGCAGCGCCGTCATGGAAGCCAAGGCCCCAATGATGCTGGACCGCAACTTCCGGGCCGGTTTCCGAATCCGCCTCCACCAGAAAGACCTGAGAAATGTGCTGCAGGCTGCCCAGGAGCTTAACGTGCCCCTGCCAGCAACCGCGCTGGTGCAGCAGATGCTGGGGTCGCTGGTCAACGACGGAGACCAGGAACTGGACCACTCCGCCATTGTCCACTTCGTGGAAAAACTCTCCGACATCGAGGTGCAGCGGGGAGGGTAAGGCCCATCTCCATCTCCATGCCAAGGTTGAAAGAAGGGTAAGGAGCCGGGCCTATGCGCCCGGCTCTTTTATTTCCACCACGCACTCCACAATTACCGCGATGTTGCCGGGTAGGGCTGCCATCCCGGGGGCGGAACGGGCGTGGCGGCCCGTATCGCCATAGAGCTCCACGAACAGGTCCGATGCGCCGTCGAGCACCTGGGCTTGCCCGCCAAAGGCCGGGTCGCTGTTAATGAAGCCAACCACCTTGATGATGCGGTCCACCCGGTCCAGGTCGCCGGTTTCGGCCTTGATGCGCGAGAGCAGGTTCAGGGCGCAGCAGCGGGCCGCTTCGTAACCCTGCTCAACGGACAAATCGCCGCCCAGCTTGCCGGAAATGCGAGTCCCGTCTGCCGTCCGGGAGCCCACGCCGGCCAGCCAAAGCTGGTTGCCGCTCCAATTGACCGGTAGGTAATTGCCGGCCGGTTCAGGGGAGTCGGGCAGCGTGAGCCCCATTTCCTCCAGGCGTTGTTCAATCAAAGACATGGGTCGCCCTCCCTCGGTTGAAGTCGGCCCCAATATAGCCCCCGCAACTTTGGCAAGCAAATGCCGGGGCAAGGCGCAGGCTGCGCTAGGCCGTTATTCTTTGTGGCAGTTCAGCCGGCGGGTTTGTAGGTAATGGTATAATCCACCAGGATTTTGGACAGGCCTGCAACGGGGCCTGGGGCCGGTCCATCACGCTGGTCTGGCCAATGCGACAAAGCTTTGCCCCTACTTAATACCGCCTGAAGGAGCACTCTTGGGCATCGAATTTGACCTGAACCGGGCCCTGTTCCTGACCTACGTGGGCGTAGGGGCAGCCTTCCTGGTGCTCGGCAGCATGGTGGTGTTCACCGCCCTGGTCGGCGGCTGGGGCAACTGGCGATTGCGCCGGGCCCAGGCCAGGGCGGAAGAAGCGGCAGCAGGGGACCTGGAACCCAGCGTCGCTGTTGCCGATGACTCCGGTGAGAACGGAGTTGAGCCGGAGCTGGCGGCCGCCATTGCTACGGCAGTGGCGATGGCCACGGAGGCTTACCGCAGGGAGCAGGAGGATGAACTGGCGCCGACTCCCCGGGACTCCGGAACGGATATCAGCGGTTGGCGCGAGCAGGGCAGGATTCTGGCCTTTGAGGGACGCCGAATCCGGGAAAGGGACCGGTAGCCCAATCGCCTGCTGCTCCGGCTGACCGGGCCAGGTTCAATGCTGGCCCATACCAAGACTTCGGACGGTTATGGAGTTTCTTCTAGAATCGGGATTCGCAAACCTTAGCTGGGGTAACGCTCTCCTGTTCTTGTTGGGGGGAGCGTTTATGCTGTTGGCCATCGGCAGAGGCATGGAACCCTACGTCCTTCTGCCCATCGGCCTGGGAATTATCCTGGGCAATCTGCCGGGTACCGGATTGGCGGACTTCGATCCCTCGGGCGAGGTACAGTCTTCCGGCATATTTGGCCTTATCTTCCACTTCACCCTGTCGTCATGGAACATACTTCCGCCGTTGATTTTCCTGGGTCTGGGCGCATTGACGGACTTTGGGCCCATTATTGCCAACCCAAAGACGCTGCTGCTGGGAGCGGCGGCGCAGCTGGGCATATTCGTGGCCTTCTGGTCGGCCCTGGGGCTGGGCTTCTTCACCTCTCCCGATCTGTTTACGCTGGAAGAGGCGGGCGCCATCGGCATAATAGGCGGCGCCGACGGTCCCACCACCATATTCGCTTCGGCAAAGCTGGCGCCCGACCTGCTGGGCATCACCGCGGTAGTGGCCTATTCCTACATGGCCAGCGTGGTCTTTGTGCAGCCTCCCCTTATGCGGCTGCTTACCACCGTCCGGGAACGCCGCATCGAAATGAAGACCCCCCGCGAGGTGTCCAGGACGGAAAAGCTGATTTTCCCCACCGGCGCCATGCTGATAATCATCCTGTTCGTTCCCGAGTCGGCGCCCCTGGTCGCCATGTTCATGGTGGGCAACATCTTCCGGGAGAGCGGTGTGGTGCCCCGTCTGAGCAACGCGGCCTCCAACGAAGTCCTGAATATCGCCACCATCTTCCTGATGATTACCATTGGGGCGGAACTGACGGCCGAACGAGTCTTTGACTTCAAGACCCTGGCCATCCTGGCCCTGGGCATCGTGGCTTTTTCCTGCGGCACCATCGGGGGACTGCTGTTCGCCAAGCTGATGAACCTGTTCGTGAAGGAGAAGGTGAACCCCCTGATTGGCTCGGCGGGGGTTTCGGCGGTGCCCATGGCGGCGCGCACGGCCCACAACATCGGACAGCAGGCCAACCCGGCCAATTACCTCCTGCCCCACGCAATGGGCCCAAACGTGGCAGGGGTAATAGGTTCGGCGGTGGTGGCGGGGGTGTTTATTTCGATTCTGGGGTAGACAGAGGAGCCGTATACGCCCAGGTTACCCCAGTTCCCGGAACCTGGCGTCGCGCCAGTCCATGGCAGCGCGCAGGCCGCTCTCCCGCCGGATGGCGTTGAACTCTTCCTGCTCGGGTGTCACGCTGGTGTCGAAGTGGGTCATCAGTTCCAGGTTGTGCTGTATGGCCGAGAGGAACCCCATGCCTTCCAGGGCCCGGTTCACGGCGATCTTGCTCATCTTGACCCCAACCTCGGATATCAGGCAAATCTTCCTGGCAACCTTTTCGCACTCGGCCATCAGGTCGTCGTGGGGCACCACCCGGCTAACCAGGCCGATGCGGGCGGCTTCGTGGGCGTCAATGGTGTCGCCCGTTAGCAGCAACTCCTTTGCCGTGGCCAGGTTAACGCTGAAGGGGGTTATGAGCAGAGGGGGACCGACGCCGGCGCGGATTTCGGGTTCACCCATTATGGCGCGGTCGGAGGCTATCTTGATGTCGCAGACCTGTACCAGTTCGCAGGCTCCAGCCAGGGCGTAGCCGTTGACGGCGGCGATTACCGGCTTGCCCAGGTTCCAGACTTTCATGAAGGTGTCAATATGGCCCTTCAGGTGGGCGCGCCACTGGTCGGGCTGCATGTCCTGGGGGTCCGATTCCCCGGGCTCCCGGTTGATGTCGAAGCCGGCGGAAAAGGCCCTTCCCGCCCCGGTGAGGATGATAACGCGAATGTCGGGATCCTCTTCCACCACGTCCAGCGCTTCACGGAACTCGGCGAGCAGGGCGGCGTTCAGCGCATTCAGCCGGTCGGGCCGGTTAAGCGTCAGGTAGCCGATGGCGTCCCTCTTCTCGTAGATCAGGTTCTGGAAGGTCACGAAGGCGCTCCGCTGCGGCCAGGACTACTAGCCGTTCTCCTTGATCTCAATATGCTGGATCACCACCTCTTCCAGGGGCCGGTCACTCCGGTCGGTCCGGGCCACCGAAATGGCATCCGCCACTTCCTGACCCGAAATGACCCGGCCAAAAATGGTGTGGTCGCCGGTGAGGCCGGGCGTTGGGGCCACGGTTATGAAGAACTGGCTGCCGTTGGTGTTGGGGCCGGCGTTGGCCATGGCCAGGATGCCCGCGCTGTCGAAGGACAGGGAAGGCACTATTTCATCCTGGAAGCGGTAGCCCGGGCCGGCGGTACCGGTGCCCGTGGGGTCCCCGCCCTGGATCATGAAATTGGGAATGACCCGGTGAAAGATGACGCCGTCGTAAAAGCCCTGCCTGGAGAGGAAGACAAAGCTGTTGACGGTGATGGGGGCATCTTCCGCGAACAGTTCCACGGAAATGGTGCCCTGGTTGGTCTGGATGTCCGCCGTATAGGAACCCTCCGGGTCAATCTCCATTTCAGGGGCCCGGGCATATTGCCGGATTGTCCGGCCGCTGGCGGTGGCCACGGAAACCGGCGTGGGCGTTCCGATGACGGCCGGCGTCGGAGTATCGGCAATCCGGGGCGTGGGAATCACGTCCGGAATAGGCGTCGGCGTCGCCTCTTCCTGCGGCAGTTCGCAGGCGGTCATAGACACAAGCAGGACAGCAAGGGCGATGAATATAAGCGCTTTCATCAGTTTACAAGGACTCCCGACCAATCTGGGTTTTGAAATTGCGGTTCGAGGGATGTGATGTTCCAGGCCTGTTCGGCAGGAGAGTCGCCCTTCCAGGTGCGGGACTGTCGCGGCGTGCCCGGGGAACCGGTTGCACGCCGCGGCGGTCTCTCTTCCTAGTAGGGGCGGGTAATCTTGGCTACTTCCTTCAGCGCCTCCAGCGAGAAATCGGGAGACTGGCACAGGCCAATAGTCTTCTGCTCGTAGTCGGCGATAGTTTCGACCATGTCGGGTATCTGCTCGGCGATTTCAAAGGGGATGCTGGTGACGCCGTGCTTGTCGCCGTGCAGCAGGTCGCCCGTCTTGACGGTCAGGCCGCCCACGGTAACGGGAATGCCGATCTCCACCAGGTGAACGTAAGCGTGGGAGGCTGAAACTTCCTTGGCAAAAAACTGGAAGCCCAGCGCTTCAACCTCGTCTATGTCCCGAACGGTGCCATCGGTGGCCACACCCACGGCGCCCAGGGCCTTGTGAATGTTGCCCTGGACCTCGCCCCAGTAGGCGCCCAGGGGCGGGTTGTCGATGTCGTGAAGGACTATGAACCTGGGTTCGGGGACGGAAACGATCAGGTCCCACCAGTCCTCGCGGGAGACGTTCCTTCCCTCGGGCTGGACGGCGCTGATTACGCCGGTGACGGCGTAGCCCACGGCGGGAGGCAGGGTGCGGAACACGCCCTTGATTTCCGGAAGCATGAAGCCCTCTTCCTTGCCCCTTACGTTGAACCCCTCGATGGCGTTGCAAATGCTGGGAGTGTCAATCTTGCCCAGCGCGTCCATGGTAGCCTTGCTGATGGTCTGGTACACGTGAAAACCTCCTAAATTGTTGGCAGGATAATTATGGCGCAGTAAAACCAAATGTATGGTATCCGCTGCCGCCTTGTCGAAAACCACGCAAATATTTTACCCGGATGCGCGGCGTTTTTCCCATGAGTGGGGGTAATCCCCCGCGGTCAATCCATACTCTAACCCTTCCAGGGCACAGTGGCAAGAACGCTGTTCCGGCCGGCGAGCGGACCAGCCAACCTGGTTTGAAAGTGGGAACGTGAACTAGTACCAAAACCAATCAGGATAGGCAGTAAATAGACGTTCTGCCTAGGGGATGCCATACTGTGAGCCAGTAAGGAAGGGGAGGTGTGGTGACCATGGCTCAGGAGAAGTA
>DAOUJN010000022.1:0-6257 GCA_034422655.1 Dehalococcoidia bacterium | reverse complement strand
CCAGCGAGGGGTCCCGCAAATCCGGGTCCACCGCCTTGCCCACGAAAATAAGGGCCTGCCGGGTTATCTTTGCATCCCGCACCTTGCCGGTTATGTCCTCCAGCGTACCTCGGATGAACTGCTCGTCTTCCCAGCCCACCCGGTAAGCGATGGCCACGGGCGTATCCTTGGGGTAGCCGGCCGATTCCAGGTCTCGGACTATCCTTGGCATCCGGGTTATCCCGAGGAATATGATGAGGCTGCACCCATGGGCGGCCAGGTCCCGCAGTTGCTCCTTGGGCGGCATGGCAATCCGGCCCTGGGCCCGGGTCATTATGATGGTCTGGGTGACGTCGGGGACGGTCAGTTCAGCCTTGAGCTTGGCGGCGGCGGCAAAGGCGGCGCTCACGCCGGGGATGATTTCGTAGTCAATGCCAGCCCCTTCCAGAACCCGCATCTGTTCCAGCATGGCCCCGTAAACCGACGGGTCGCCGCTCTGGATACGGGCCACGGTCTTGCCTTTGTCCGCTGCTTCCAGCGTCACCCGCATTATCTCGTCCAGGTCCATGTCCTTGCTGCCGTAAACCTCCGCACCCTCCCGAGCGAATTCTACGATGGAAGGATGGACCAGGGAATCGGCGTATATCACCACGTCCGCAGTCTCTATCAGGCGCTTGGCCTTCAGCGTCAGCAACTCCGGATCGCCCGGTCCGCCTCCTAGGAAATAAACCTTTCCGGCTGGCATGGCTTCACCTTTTGATAATAAGTAGGGAAAAATAGTCCAGGTCTTCTTCCGTCAACCGGTGCAGGTCCTGCACTACCTCTTCCCGCTCGGTAGTCGCTCGGCGGACGTAAATTCCCTTGCCCGCCAGCCCCAGGCTCTCCAGGTTCGCCAGCGCGTCCAGCAGCACCCGGTTAACCTTCATCAGGACGATGGTGTCGTAGTTGGCGATGGCTTCCCGCAAGTCGTCAATGCCGTAAACCGCCGGCAGGATGGCCAATCGCTGGCCGTGTGTAACCAGGGGCACACTGGCCCGCGCCGCCGCGGCCATAACCGACGATACGCCCGGAATGATTTCCACGGCAATGTCGGGGTGATTGGCGCGAATGCTCTCCAGCACGTAGGAAAAGGTGCTGAACAGCATGGGGTCGCCTTCGGTAATGAAGGCCACGTCCTGGCCACCCTTCAGCCGCTCCGCCAGGGCCTCCGCCGCCGTCTCCCACACCCTGGATGCCGCTTCCGCATCATCCGTGGGAAACCCGAACCGCAGGAGTTCCTGCCGCTCAGTATCAATATAGCGCCGGGCAATGGACAGGGCGAAACTGTCCCGGCTGGTGTCCGAATGCGGAGTGCAGATAATGGGCACCGCCGCCAGAATACGCTGGGCCTTCAGCGTCACCAACTCCGGGTCGCCTGGCCCCACACCGACGCCGTACAGGCAGCCGTAGTTTGGATTAATCGGTACTTCGCTCATTAACCCAGTCCTCCGCAGACGGACCCTGCCTCCACCCGCTCACAACAAAGACGGGATTCAACGCTTCCAGCCGGACCGAACCATCGGGCATGGGCCGGCTGCGAGCGGCGTTGATCATGCTTATCTCCGAACTTAATTCCTGCTCCCGGAACCTCTGGTACGCCTCGTTGGTCCTTTCCAGGGTGGCGAAGTTGGCGACTATTCGCCCGCCTTCCCGGAGTCTGGCAACGCACTGCCCCAGGATTTCAGACAATCCCCCGCCGGTCCCGCCGATGAACACGGAATCCGGGTCAGGCAGGCCTTCCAGTGCTGCGGGCGCTTCACCTTCCACCACTTCGACATTTTCGGCCCCATATCGGGCCACGTTGGCACGGAGTAGAGGAACACTGGCCGCATCCCGCTCGATGGCAAAAACACGGCCCCGCTGCGCGATGAGGGCCGCTTCCACGGAGATGGAGCCGGTTCCGGCCCCTATGTCCCAAACTGTGCCGTCTGCTTTCAGGCCCAGGCAATACAGGCTGACGGCGCGCACTTCCCGCTTGGTTATCTGGCCGCGCAGGGGACGGCGTTGCTCAAAGTCCTCGTCGCGCAGGCCCCAGGACCTTTTGCTGACGCCAGGATGGGCACTGTCTGCAATTTGCACCAAGTCCGGTATTCCGGCGGTTTCCGCGGCGCCCATCGCTTACGCCCCGGCCCCGGCTGCCAGCGGCACACCCTCGGGAGACGTCGATGCGTGGCCCAGCAGATTTCCCTCGAAATCGAAGCACAGGACATCCACTATCAGGGCATCGGCATCCTCTCCTAGCTGCTTTCGGCTTTCATCGCACACCATCCGGCACATCAGCGGGAAGACCCCCAGCAAACCGTTGGCCTGGGCAATTTCCTGGAAGTGGCGGGCGCTGCTGGCCCCTCGAATCTCTTCCTGAACCGCCTCGGAAGCCCCGCACTGGGTCGCCAGTTCGGCGAGAAAGTTGGTGTCCACCTGGTTGCCGGCCACGTGAGTAACGAAGTAACCCATGGCCATTTTGGACAGTTTGCCCACCATGCCCACGTGGGCGGCGCGGCGCACGTTGCGCATCACGCAACGTTTCATCGCCGGCCCGCTGAAAATGCCCGCCTCGATATAGGCCATGTCGGGCAGGTCCAGGTGCCGCCGGGCGTATTCCTCGCTGCGGGTGCCGGTGGAAAGGACCACATGGGACAGCTCGTTGGTCGCCGCCACGTCGATGGCCAGGTGCACGCTGGCCCGCCACGCCGCGGTGGAAAAGGGCTGCACCACGCCCGTGCTGCCCAGGATGGATATGCCGTTCAGGACTCCCAGGCGGGAATTGGTGGTCTTAAAGGCGATTTCCTCACCACCGGGAACTGACACCTGGACCACGAAACCCGCATCCGGGTGCAGCCCATTGTCCGCCGCAGCCTGGGCCACCGACTCGGCAATCATCCGGCGGGGCACCCTGGTTACGGCCGGTTCGCCCACTTCAATGCCGGTCCCGGGTCGGGTAACGGTGCCCACCCCCGGGCCGCCGACAATACGGACTCCATCGGCATTTGGAGCGGCATCACGCCACACCGTGGCGCAGATTTCGGCCCCGTGGGTAACGTCCGGATCGTCGCCCCCGTCCTTGATGACGGAGCAGGTAACGCGGTCGCCGTTTCCGTCCCGCTGGCAGCGATGCACCTGGAATGTTACGTCGCTCCCCACCGGCAGGTGGATAGTAACTTCGCCCACATCCTGGCCGCTGAGCAAGGCGTGGGCGGCCGCCTTGGAAGCCGCTGCCGCGCAGGAACCGGTGGTGTAGCCGGTGCGGAGTTGCCGCCTGCGGACGGTTTGCCTGCTGTAGTCGCTTTCCGGGCGTTCCGTTATGTCGGAGTTTTCGGTCATGTAATATCCACGAATGCCAATCCGCCCCGGCGGACCGCGGCGGACTAATTCAGGTCAGCCTTCTCGCAATGCCTGGAGGACCCGGTCGGAGGCCACCTCAATCAGCCGGTCGTCCACGCCCAGAGGCGGCGCCACCGTCATGCTTACGGAGGGATAAGTTTCCTGCAGCCGCCCGAGTGTCCCCAGGACGTTTCGGGTCAAAATCAGCCCCGGGAAAAAAATATAGGGAACGCAGATAAGGGACGAGACACCTCTCTCTTCGATCAGCCGTGCGGCGGCGAACTCCATGGTCGGGTCCCCGTAGTGGGACTGGGCAACATCCACGGCATAGCCATCGCCCATCTTGGCCTCGACCATCCGGCCCAGTTCCGCCAGCCAGAGACAGTCGTCGTACTGCGTACGGGTGCCGGCCTTGACCAGCATTATGCCCACCGATTCTCCGTCTCCGGGTACAGGGGCTTCCTTCCCCATGTCGCCAATTCTCTCCACAACCAGGTCAGCCATACGCGGGTCGGAACCCAGCCCGTCGGCCAGCACCAACTCCACCTGGGGAGACTGGGCCCTGACTTCGTCAAGCATCTCGTCCATTTCCAGGGTAGCGTGCTTTCCGTTACCCAGGAGATAGGGCATCACCACCACCCGGTTCCTGCCCTCCTGGGACAGAATACGTACCGCCTCGTCCGGGAAGGGCTGGATAAACTCCAGGCAGGAAAGAATAACCCGAATGGATGGTTCGACAGGGTCACCTTGAGCGTATTCCAGCGTCCGGTCGACGCCAAGGGTCAGGCCCAGTTTTTCCTGCAGGCGGCGGGCTACGTCGCCGAGGCCCTGGGGCGTACTGGGACATCTGCGGCACCAGGCGGGCCAGTCTGGCGAATCCGCAATCGATACGGCTCCATTGACCTGAACGTCGTCGGTTGCTGCGGGCTGTTGCCAGGCGCAAGCGCATTCCCTGGGACTGGAACCCCGCTGGCTGCCATGACCCAGTAGTATTACTCCCCAGGGCGGCTCGGCGTTATTTGCCAATTCTCTTTGCTCCATCCCAGTGCGCTTTATACCTTGCGCGGTTCGAAAGGCTCACCATGTGCGGAATCAGCCGCTGGCCGTCCCTGCCAATTCCAGCAGGGCATTAGCCGTGGCCGCGGCGGCGGAACTGCCGCCCCGGCGGCCCAGAATGGTGATGTAAGGAATATCCCGCTTCACCAGTTCTTCCTTTGATTCGGGGCAGGCGACGAATCCCACGGGCATACCGATGACCAGGGCGGGGAAAGCCTCTCCCGCATCCACCATATCCAGCAGGGCCAGCAAGGCGGTGGGAGCGTTGCCCACGGCCACCACTGCCCCGTCGATGTAGGGAGCCAACTCACGCACGGCCGCTACAGAGCGCGTAGTTCCTTCCCGCTGGGCCCTGGCAGCCACCTCCGGGGCATCGATCAAGCACCTGGTTCCCAAGCCCCGACGGCCAAGCCAGGCCTTTGATATGCCCATCTCGACCATGCGGACATCGGTAACGATGTCGCGCCTGGCGACAATGGCCTCTATTCCCCGATCCACGGCGCCATCGCTGAAGCGAACGGCCTCAGCTATGGCCGGATCGCCCTCGGCGCGCACTATCCGGCATAGCACGTAGTGTTCCGTGGGTTGCAGGCTCAGTCCTGCCGGCAGGTCAGCCTGCACCATTTTCAGGCTTTCCCGGTCTATTTCCTCCGGCAGCAAGGCATATTTTTGGACCAGGGTCATCCGCGCTTCCTTAAACGACCACCACGTTTACCAGGCGGCCGGGAACGTAAATGGCCTTGTCCACGACCTTGCCCACGGTGTAGGGCTGCACCTTCTCGCTGGCAAGGGCCAGTTCGTTGGCGGTGGACTCGTCAATGTTGGCCGGGACCTCTATGCGGTCCCGCACCCGGCCATTGACCTGGACAACCAGGGTAATGGTCTCATCGGCGGCCAGGGAGTCATCCCACTCCGGGTAGGCTTGCTGGTGAATGCTGTAGGAGTGGCCGGTGCGTTCCCAGAGTTCCTCGGAAAGATGCGGAGCGATGGGCGCCAGCATCAGCAGGAACTTCTCGATGCTCTCGCGCCAGGTCTCCGGGTCCACGCTGGCCTCGGCCCACACCTTGCTCAGGTGGTTGACAAGTTCCATCAGCGCCGCGATGGCCGTGTTGAACTTAAACCGGTCGAGGTCGGTATGGCACTTGCGCACCGTCTGGTGCAGGACGCGCAGGGTTTCCCGCACCGACTGGGGGTCTGCAGGTGAACCGGCCAGGTCGTCGGGATTACGTTCCACCAGGACCCAAACTCGGTTGAGCCAGCGGGCCACGCCGTTGATACCCACATCGCTCCACGGGCCGCCCTGGTCCCACGGACCGATGAACATGAGGAAACAGCGCACGGCGTCGGCGCCCATTATTCCCACTACGTCGTCGGGGTTCACCACGTTTCCGCGGCTCTTGCTCATCTTCTCGTGGTCGGAGCCGAGAATGACGCCCTGGTTGAACAGCCTCAGGAAGGGTTCGTCAAAATCCACCATGCCAATGTCTCGCATGGCTTTGATGAAGAAACGGGCATAGAGCAGGTGCATTACGGCGTGTTCCGCCCCGCCGGTATACTGGTCCACCGGCAGCCATTGTTTCAATACATCTGGATCGAACGGCCCTTCTTCGAATTTGGGGCTGGAGTACCGCAGCAGGTACCAGGACGAGTCAATGAACGTATCCATGGTATCGGTTTCCCGCCGGGCCGGCCCCTGGCAGCGGGGGCAGATAGTATTGCGGAAACCCTGGTGTTCCGCCAGGGGTGACTCGCCGGTGGGCTTGAACTCCGCGTCTTCGGGCAGGAGCACCGGCAGTTGGTCTTCCGGCACGGGAACGGCGCCGCAAACCTCGCAATACACGACGGGTATAGGCGTTCCCCAG
>DAOUJN010000021.1:0-65636 GCA_034422655.1 Dehalococcoidia bacterium | reverse complement strand
GCGAACATGATGAAGACACCCTTGGGATGCGGCAGAAAGTACCCACCCTCTACCCTCCGTCAAAGTCGCGGTGAAAACGGCTGGCCGTCGGTTCCCTTTGCCCCTGGTACTTGCTGCCCAGGGACTCCGAGCCATAAAGGCGGTCAGCGGGGGTAGTAAGGGTCAGAAAGGAAATCTGGCCGATTTTCATCCCGTAGTACAGTGTTATGGGCAGACGGGCCAGGTTGCTCAATTCCAGGGTCAGGTTGCCTTTCCACCCCGGGTCAACGAACCCGGCCGTCGAGTGAATCACCAGCCCGATGCGCCCCAAGGAACTCTTGCCCTCCAGCCTGGCCACCAGGTCCTCGGGCAACTCTATATGCTCCACCGTGCTGCCCAGCACAAAGTCGCCGGGGTGCAGTATGAAGGGTTTGTCATCCTCTATCTCCACCAGTTCGCTCAGGCTGTCCAGGCTTTCCTTGACGTCTATGTAGGGCTGCTGGTGGTTGCTGAATACGAGAATCTTCCGGTCCAGGTGCAGGTCAACGCTGGCCGGCTGAATATCCTCAGCGTCCACCGGATCAATGACAATCCTGCCCTCGCCCAGCGCCTGCTTTATTGACCGGTCGCTCAGTACCATATCGCCACGTTATCCTTCAATCCCCGCCTTGCCACGCCAACTAAGACTGTGCCCCGGCCAATTCCGGGGCACAGTGATTCTAAAACTCCAACGTGGTCATTACAACCGCGTCATGCCGGGAAACCACAGGCTCTCCGCTATTCCTCCCCCCGTTCAATCAGGTATTGCCCCACAACGCCTACCTGGACGGAAATCTCGCCGGGCGATACGGGTGTGGCGACACCGCCGGCAGACTCGGCAACACCCCTGGCCAGGGCAAAATCGGCCCTGAGTACCGGCGGAACGCCGCCCCCGGTTTCCGTCAGGTACACCAGGTCGCCCAGTTCCACACCGGCCAGGCCGGCCAGTTCTGCGGCCTTGGCTTCCATGTTCTCTACTGCGGCGCTCCGGGCCTCCGACTGCAATTCCGTCGTATCATCCAGCGAGAACGACAGGCCGTTAAACCGAATGTTGTCTCCCCCGGCGTCCACTGCCCCGTCAATTACGTCGTCGACCGTTTCCAGGTCCCGCACCAGCACCGTAAGGTTGTTGCTGACCTCGTAGCCGGTAATGATCGACCGGTATTCCTGGAAGCATTCCTGGGCCGCGGGTTGGGCGGAAACGCCCACCATGGCGGAACCCTCTTCTTTCGCCCCGCCCTTGGCGGCAGCGTCGGCGGCTCCCTCGGCCTCGATGCAACGGGTAACTTCCCGCCCGGTATACCGGGGCTGGATGCTGAAGTAGCCGGTCTGAACGTCCTTGTCCTCCACCCCGGCTGCGCCGACCGATTCCATAACCGCGGTCATGGCTTCGGCGGCGGCGGAACGCGCCTCGCCAACGGTCGCTTCGATGGCCTCCACGCCCAGCCTCAGCGTTGCCAGGTCCGGCGCGGAACTGGCCTTTCCCGACCCCGATACCACAATCCCGGCAGCGCCCTTGCCGGCCCGGTCCGAAACCTGCGCCTGTACCTCATCGCCCCCAACTACGCTATCGGCACTGGGATCGACACTAGCCGCAACTTCGCCGGTTTCACCCGCCGGCTCCGTTGCCGGCTCCACTACAGTTGCAGCGGGTTCGGGCGCCGGCCCGTTCCCATCGGGCTTTTCCACTGCCACGGCTGCCTGTTCCTGTGCCGCTTCCTGCCCGAAATCCACCGCTATCTGTTCGCCAGCCGGTTCCTGGGCCACTTCCGCTGCTGGCGCGGAAGTTTCATTGTTGACCTGCGCTCCGCCTACAGTGGTGCTCACCGGCACCTGCGACGAACAGGCCAGAACCAACAGGCAGACGACACTCACCAGGGAAAATACGAAAAATTGCTTCGCTCTCGACCTGAACATGTCCCCATTTCCTCCTTAATTTTCCAGTCTTGGACGGTTCACTAATATAGACGTATCTTCCCGGTCTTTTGTTCCCGGCCTGCTTCCAACCCGCCGACCGGAGCGCATACGCAAGAAAATTACTACCGCCGCCACCACCACCGCCAGGATTGCCGCGCCCACTGCCACCGCCACCAACGCCGCACCCGGTGTTCCCTGGGTACCTTGTCCGCCCTGAAATCCATCGGCGGCTGGCCCTTGAGTCGCCCCGGCTCCGGAGTCACCTTGCGGCCCAACTGGCCCTCCGGCCCCGTGTGCGCCAGGCGACCCCGCTTCAGCGGGTGGCCCGATCGGACCCGAAGCGCCTCGTGGCCCGGCCGGTCCCCCCGGTCCTGCCGGTCCCTGCTCTCCCCTGGTACCGGCAGGACCCCGAGGTTCCAATGCCCCAAGCACCCCTTCAACCTCAGCCTCTTCCCTGCCCGGCGCCAAATCGGTAGTTCCGGTGGGCTCAGGTTCAACCACTGCCCTGGCAATTGCGGCCAACGTCGGTGTCGGTTCAGGCATCAAGGGTGTTGCTGTTGGCTCCGGTACAGGCAAGGTAGGTGTCGGCGGTTCCACCGTCGGCGCGGGTGTAGCAACCTTCTCCGCTTCCCGGGGTTGTGGAGTAGCAGCCGGCGCCGGCGTCGCCCCCTGAACCGCCTCAGGCCCCGCTGCTGCCGCCGCCATCATCGGCGCCTGCTGTTCCGCGTCCTGCGCCCCGGGCGCTGGAGTGGGGGTTCCCACAAGCTCGACCTCCACCGGCCGCTCTGCCTCAACCCCCGGGGTTTCCGTAGCTTCCGGCGCTTCCGCCGCCGCATCCGCCACGGGCGTCGCCTTGGCCGCCGGCGCCGCGGCTGTTGGGTCAGGAACAACGTCACCGTCCGCAGCCCGGGCCGGTACTACTGCACCGTCCGCCCCCGCTGCGACCCCTTCCGTCGGCGCTGCCGGCGCCGCGATGGGCGTGGGTTCCTCCACCACCATAGCCGCCATTGGTTGGGCCATCGCCTCTGGAGCCGCCGTGGGTTCCTCTATCGCCATAGCCGCCATTGGTTGGGCCATAGCCTCAGGAACCGCCGTGGATTCTTCCGCCACCATAGCCGCCACTGGTTGGGCCATCGCTTCAGGAGCAACCTCCACTTCTACCTCCTTCACCACTTCCGCTTCGGCCACTACGCCCCGGCCCTCCGCCATAGCTTGAGGCTGGGCCGGAACGGACGATTCAACTATTGACTCAGGCGCCACGGACTGTGAAGCAGGTACAGGGACTTCTGCCTGCGCCTCAGGTGCAGCCTGGCTCTCCGCCTGCGGCAGCCTCATGGTGGAAGTTTCCGCCGGCTCGCCGGGCGAAGACATGGCCATTCTGCGTCCGTCCTCCGCCGCTCCCCCCGGCAGCCAGCTATCGGCGGCGCCACTCAGCACAAACACCACCACGGCCAGCCCTGCCACGGCCGCCGCCCCGGCGTAGGCCCACCCCGGCATCCGAAGTCCAGGGACGCTTGGTGGCCGGTATTCCTCCGCAAAAGCCGGCGCGGGAGCCTGCGCGAACACGAAACTGCGCGGCAGGGGTTCCTGGGGCAGCGCCTGCAGCATGGCCCGGGTCTGCTGCAGCGATTCCAGGTCTTCCCGGCACCGGGCGCACGTTGTTAACGAGCGTTCCAGCCGCGCCCTTTCTTCCGGCGACAGGCGGCCGCTGACGTAGTCGTTCAGCCTGTCCTCGCTCACGCACCTATGTCTGCCAAATATCCACATAGCCCTACTATTCCTGACGGAACCCGGATGGCAGAAGTTCCCCTGCCCCTCTCAGGTAGTCCCGCAGCTCTCGCCGCCCCCTGCTCATCCGGGACTTTATCGTCCCCACCGAGCAGTTCAGGGCCGCAGCGGCCTCCTCGTAGCTGAATCCCTCCACGTCCACCAGCATAATGGCCAGCCTCCGCTCCTCCGGCAGCGCAGCCAGCCCGGCCTCTATGGTTCGGCGAAGCTCGCTCCTTTCCGCGAAATCCTCCGGCGATTCCTGGTCCGAGGGCAGATTGGCGGCCGTCAGCGCCCCGTCTTCCGCCTCCGTTTCCGTGGACACCGGGTCCAGGGGCACGGAAGGACGGGAACGGCTGGCCCGCAGCATGTCGCGGCAACTGTTGGTAACGATTCGCATCAGCCAGCCCCGCAGGTTGTCGCCCCGGAACTGGCCGAAGGAGCGGTAGGCGGATGTCAGGCTCTCCTGCACCGCGTCCTCTGCCAGGTGCCGGTCAGTGAGGATGCGGCAGGCCACGTTGTAAGCCTGTGTCTGGAAGCCCGTTACGATGCAATTGAAGCAGTAGGAAGTGCCCTGCCGGTCCTTTATGGGGAGCGTCGGGTGGTCGGGACAGGTCCGGGTCGGGTCTTGCAGCCTGAAATCGGTACTCGCCATCTACCTGCAGTGGAGGTCAATAACCCCTCCGCCCCTTCCGCGGAAGCCGGAAATCCTATCCGGCCTCACCCGGCTGGCGCCGCAGCGCTCCATCCGCTAATCCCCGGTCCGTCTCTTCCCGGTCCGCCTGGCCCTGGCCCGTCTATCCCTGGAAGGAAACCCGGCCGTCCAGCAGGCCCCGCGCCATCACAAACTTGTGAATCTCCGACGTTCCGCCGCCGATGCGGGCATGGCGCAGCAGGTGATACCAGTGGGGAATCGGCATGTCCAGGGTCTCGCCCATGCCGCCGAATACCTGCATTATCTTGTCAATGCTGCGGCAGCCCCATTCCCCGGCGCAGTACTTGATCATGGATGCTTCCACCCGCACGTCCTCGCCCTGGTCGGCCCGGGCCGCCGTTTCCCGGGTTACGGCCCGCAGGTTCATGATGTCAATGTACACGTCGGTCAGCATCCACTGGATGGCCTGCCGGTCGCTGATGGGTCGCCCGTAGGTAACCCGCTGCTTGGACCACTCAATCGCCATTTCCAGGGCTCGCGAAAGGATGCCCAGGGCCATGGACCCGCGCAGCAGCCGGTCGTGATGGACCAGCCATTTCTGCCCCAGGGTGAACCCCATGCCCACTTCCCCCAGAACCTGGGTCTGCGGCACCCGCACTTCGTCCAGGTTTACCATGTATTGCTGGGCGCGGGTGGGCACGATCCATACCCGGATGGGGTCGAAACTGAGCCCCGGCGAAGGGTTGTCAACGATGAACATGGTGATGCCGCCCCGCTGCCGCTTCTCGGGGTCGGTTACGGCCTGGACCAGCAGGAAATCGGCGGTGGCCGCTCCCGAAATGAACATCTTGCTTCCGGTAATGACCCAGTCGTCACCGTCCTTTACGGCGCGGGTCTGCATCATTCCCCCGGGGTCCGACCCGGCCTGGGGCTCCGTCTGCCCGAAGGCGTAGTTCATATCGCCCTGGATGGCCGGGTACAGGTATTTTTCTTCCTGTTCCGGAGTGCAGGAGCCAATCATCATCATCGGTACCGGAGAGGTCGGAAGCTGGACGATGCTCTTGTGAATCTCCTCGTCCATCACCACGTGGCCCAGGGCTCCCATGCCGCCCCCGCCATATTCCTCGGGGACGAAGGACGTATATATTCCCGTATCCTTGGATACCTGGTTGAGCCGTCCCCACTTCTCCGGGTCCAGGCTTCCCACGATGCCCATCACCGTCTCGGCAATCCCTTTCGGCCCCCCGTCGTCAACGCCTTCCTGGGGTGGGTTCGCCAAGTACTCGGTTTCCAGGGGAACGCATTCGTCTCTAACAATTTGACGGACCATGTTCTTCAGGCCGTCAACTTCCGGGGGCAGTCCTGGTTGCATGGATTAGCTCCAAAAGAAGGTTGGGAACGTGGCGGAGTGGTTAAGGTGTATTGTGGTATGTGGCGGGAGTGTTAACTTGCGTCCCCGCCCGGGGGACGAATATCCTAGTGGAAGGGTCAAACGTAGGTGAAGGCGCCGTACACGCCGCTCTTCTCTTCGGGTTCCGCCGCACTGGGGAAACCCTCCGTCTGCGGAATTACCATGCTGGTGGCCCCGCCGGCGGCCGCTCCCTCATACGTCTGGGTAACGGCCCCTACGGCGGCCAGGGAAACCGCAACAGAGAGGATAAGGAACACCGAAACTCCAACTAATGTCCCTTTCATTACGACCTTCCAGGAGCTATCCCTTATAGGAACACGGGCGCTCTGAGGCCCCATCTCACCTTCACACTACTATTCTAATACTTTCCCACCAACATTGCCAATTTCCCACAGGTCAAACTCCCCAACCCCCATTTCTTAACTCCTAATTCCTGACACTCCCCCCGTGCCACCCAGGATAACCCACTGCCACCATAACAATATGCCTTCACCCCCATCCTGCCTGCCTGGAATACGCTCCCACAGGCAGCGCCCGCCTTGTTTCGTGATAAAATTGGTACCTGATACTGTAAGCCAAAGGGGACCTGATAATTGACCCAGCTACGCAACATACCCAGCGTGGAACGGGTGCTGTCTTCCGACACCCTGGCCCGGGAAGTGAAGGCATACAGCCGTGACTGGCTAGTATCTCTCGTGCGCCAGGAACTCGACCGCGCCCGGGCCCAAGTGCGAAATGGCGCCGACGCTCCCACCGTCGAACAGGTCGCAGAAGCCACCAGGCAGACCGTCGCATCAATGAACCGCCCGGCGCCGGTGCCCGTCATCAACGCCACCGGCGTCGTCATTCATACCAACCTGGGTCGGGCCCCCCTCAGCCGGGCCGCCACCCAAGCGGCTGTAAACGCGGCCCAGGGTTACTCCAACCTCGAGTTTGACCTTGACAGCGGCCGGCGCGGTTCCCGGCAGGCCCACCTTCAGGACCTGCTCCAGCAACTCACGGGCGCCGAGGCCGCCCTGGTCGTCAACAACAACGCCTCGGCGGTCCTGCTGGGCCTGGCCGCCCTGGCCGACGGCAAAGAGGTCATAGTCTCCCGCGGCGAGGCCGTGGAAATCGGCGGCGGCTTCCGCGTCCCCGACGTTCTCTCCCAGGGCGGCGCAACCCTGGTCGACGTTGGCACCACCAACCGCACCTACGTCCGAGACTACGAGAACGCCATCACCGAGGATACGGGCGCCTTCCTGAAGGCCCACGCCAGCAATTTCCGCGTCGAGGGCTTCACCGCCGCCGTGGAACCGAGCGAACTGGTCACCCTGGGCGCGGCCCGTGGTATCCCCGTCCTCCACGATGTTGGCAGCGGCTCTCTCCTTTTGACTGAAAATTACGGCTTGGCCCACGAACCAACCCCCCAGGAGAGCGTGGCCGCCGGCGTGGGGCTGACCTTCTTTTCCGGCGATAAGTTGCTCGGCGGTCCCCAGGCCGGCATTGTCGTCGGCTCCCAGGGCTTGGTCCGCCAACTGGAGCGCCATCCCCTGGCCCGCGCCTTCCGCATCGACAAGCTCTCCCTCGCCGCCCTCATCGCCACTCTACTTCACTATCTGCGCGAAGAGGCTGAACGCGAGATTCCCGTTTGGCAAATGATTTCCGCTCCCGTGCAAGTCCTGGAAGAACGGGCCGAAACCTGGAAGAAAGGGGTGACTGAACGGGGCATGGCCGGCGCCAGGGTGGAAGCCTCCCGATCCGCCATCGGCGGCGGCAGCCTGCCCGGCGAAACCCTGCCCACCAGGCTCCTGTCCCTGGACTGCGCTTCCATACCCGGCGGCCCGGAGGGGCTGATGCAACGGTTAAGGGCCGCAGACCAGCCCATCATAGGCCGCATTGAGGACGACCGCGTCCTCCTTGACCCCCGTACCGTGCTGCCCGAGCAGGAAAGCCAGTTCCTGGACGGTCTGCTGAACTCCCTGGCTTAGAACGCCCGTCGCGGGCATTTGACTGTAGAATTGGCACAGCGGGATATGGGCATTGGGCCCTTCCCCTGTTCCGCCGTCAGCGCTTAACTAGAGTGAATTAAACCGCCATGACCGACTTTCTCTTAGTTCACGACGTGGGCCAGGCCGCCTGGTTCTGGAATAAGGTCTGGGGCGCCGCCACCGCCCCTGCTGATCACCCACCCAACCTTTACACTCCCCGTTATGGGACCCAGTTCTACCTCCTCAACCTGCCCGGCCACGGCGACGACCAGGAGGGTGACACCGCCGATGTCCGCCTCGACGAGTGCGTTCAGGCCATCACCCGCGCCGTCGAACGCCGCGGCATGCGCGACCTGGTCCTCGTGGGCCACGGCGTCGGCGCCATGATCGCCGCCCAGGCCGCTCCCTTCCTTCCCGAACCCCCTCAGCGGTTGATAATGATTGCCGGCGTGCTGCCCGACCGGAACCGTACTCCCCTCTCCCGCTTCCCGGCTCCTGTCCGGAAATGCTTCTCCCCCGTCACCAGTATCAGCACCATGCTGGGCAGGGACGTCAGGCTCACCCCCTCCCATATCTCCAGGTACCTTTGCAACGGCATGGAACCCCGGGAAATCAACCGCGCCCTGGGCTGCTTTGGCCCCCTCCCCACCAGGCTGATGAAGACGCCCGTTGACCTCCCCCTTGCCGACCTCCCCTGCCCCGTCAGCTACGTCGTCCTTGACCGTAACCGCCTGCTGTCCCCCAGCCTCCAGGTAGACATGGCCCGGCTGGTGCCCAACGTTGACATCCACCACCTGGACTCCTGCCACCAGGCCCCCCTCCACATTCCCGCCGAAACCGCGCGCCTCCTGCACTCCCTTTCCGCCTGAAGCTGAACCCGCCTCTGGCGGGATGAACCTTAGTAACTGGAAGGGGCGGGTTTGTAACCCGCCCCTTCCGTTGTTCCGCTCACCCTGAGCTTGTCGAAGGGCGACCCTCTCCCCGCCGCGGCTGTGCTAGACTGGGCCATGTCCTTCGTCGCCGACCTTCATCTCCACTCCTCCTACGCCTATGCCACCAGCTCGGCCTTGACCCTGGACAACCTGGCCGCCTGGGGCCGCCTCAAGGGCATCGACCTCCTCGCCACCGCCGACTTCACCCACCCCCTCTGGTTCCGGGAACTGGAGGAGAACCTGGAACCCGGGCCCGACGGCGTCTTCCGGCACGGCGACGTCAACTTCGTCCTCGGCACCGAGGTAAGCTGCGTCTTCAGGCAGGGCGGCAAGGGCAGAAGGGTACACCTGCTCGTCTTCGCGCCCGACCTGGCAACCGCCCGCGCCCTTAGTACAAGGTTCGCCAGTTACGGCAACCTCCATTCCGACGGCCGGCCAACCCTCTCCCTCTCTGCCAGGGACGCCGTGTACCTGGCGCTGGAAGCCAGCCCGGACTGCCTCGTCGTTCCCGCCCACGCCTGGACGCCCTGGTACGGCATATTCGGTTCCAGGTCCGGCTTCGACAGCCTCTCCGAGGCCTTTGGCGACATGCTGGACCACGTCCCCGCCATCGAGACCGGCCTTTCCAGCGACCCGCAGATGAACTGGCAGATACCTGGCCTGGAAGGCAAGGCCATCGTGTCCTTCTCCGATGCCCATTCCCTGCCCAAGCTAGGCCGCGAGTTGACCGTCTTTGCCGGAGAACCCACCTACCTCGGACTCCAGCGGGGCCTGCGGCACAACCGTGTCGAACTGACAGTGGAGATGTACCCCGAAGAAGGGAAGTATCACTTCGACGGCCACCGCAAGTGCGGCATCAGCCTGCACCCCGAAGAGACTCTCCAGGAAGGCACCACCTGCCCCCAATGTGGCCGACCATTGACCCTGGGCGTCCTTCACCGCTCCCTCCAATTGGGCAAGGGTGTACCGGCCGACGTGGGCAAGGCTCCCGGCAGCCTCCCCGCTTCACATAACAACCTTCCTTCCAACGCCGTTTACTCCGGCGACGGCCGGCCGCCCTTTGTCAGGACTGCGCCCCTCGCCGACATAATCTCCGCAGTCACAGGCCGCGGTCCCAACACCCGGGGAGTCCTGCGAACATACAACGAGGTCGTCACTGCCGTCGGCTCCGAGCTTCACGCCCTGCTCTGGGCACCCGAGTCCGACTTGGCCAGCGCCGGCGGCGAAGACCTGGCCGTCGCCATCACCAGGGTCAGAAACGGCGATATCCACGTCCAACCAGGCTACGACGGCGTCTACGGCCAGGTATCCCTCGCCCCGGTCCAGCCGCCCTCCCTATAATTACAAACCCAGGCTCCTATGCTAAAATTCGGCAAACTTCCGGTTAGCCAAGGCAATCCAACCAAGTGGCAGGGTCATTTGTGACGATGGATGTAGAAATCCGCCGCATGAGGTCCGGCGATATCGACCAGGTGATTGAGATCGAGCGGGAAGCCTTCGCTCCCCTCTTCATGGGTACCTCCCTCAAGCGCGACGTCAACAACAAGTACGCCCGATACCTGGTAGCCTGCCAGCCGGATTTGGCCTTAGCCGAACCTGAACAACCCCCACCGGCCCACCACCTGGCGGACTGCGAAGCTGTGGACGTTTCCCTGTGGGGACGCATGGTGCGAGGCGTCCGGGGCATGGTTGCCCGGCATCCAGAATCCGGTTCCCAGCCCCGCGACATCGCCGGCTACGTTGGCCTCTGGTTCCAGGGCAACGAAGCGCACATTACCGAGATCGCCGTCAGGGAAGAATTGCGGGGCAACGGCATCGGCGAACTCCTGCTCATCGGTTCGGTCCGCGCGGCCATGGAGCGCGGTTCCACGGTGTTGACCTTGGAGGCGCGCGTCTCCAACTTCATCGCCCAGCGTCTCTATGAGAAGTACGGCTTCAAGGAAGTGGGCGTCCGAAAGAACTATTACTCTGATAACCGCGAAGACGCGGTAATAATGACCACCAGCCCCATTCACACCGCCGATTACCAGCAGAAGTTCCGGCATTTGCAGCAGGCCTACCTCGACCGCTGGGGCAACATGAACATCGAGCTGTGAAGCTGCCGCCGGAAAAAGGATGTGGGCGCCTGCCTTTTCCCGCTGACTCTGAACAGTTACAACAGTGCGTCAAGGTTGACCCATACTTACCCCCTTGTTAGAATTGCCGGAGTGTTTTCAAAACTGGGGCCTGAATGTTAGTCATTGGCCTGACCGGCGGAATAGGCACCGGAAAGACCGTGGTTTCCCAACTGCTGGAACGGCTGGGGGCCACGGTAATCAACGCAGACCAGGTGGGCCACGAGGCCTATACTCCTCACTCCGAAGCCTGGCAGGAAGTGGTAAAGGCTTTCGGTGAGGATATCCTCCAGGACAGCGGCGAAATAGACCGCAGGAAGCTGGGGGGCGTTGTCTTCGCTGATCCTGGCCGGTTGGCCGTCCTGAACGGCATCCTGCACCCCAGGATGGCCGCGATAGTCAGGGACAAGCTCCAGGGATTGGAGGGGCAGGGCGCCCATGTGGCCGTAGTTGAGGCTGCGGTGCTTTTTGAAGCCGGTTGGAACTCCCTGGTGGACGAGGTATGGACCACCGAATCGCCGGTTGAAGCTGTGGTGGCCAGGCTCCAGGAACGCAACGGTTTTGCCCCTGAAGAGATTCGAAAGCGCATTGCATCCCAGATGTCGTCTGAGGAAAGAGCGCGGCGGGCCGATGAAGTAATCGAAAACGAAGGTAACCTGGAAGACCTGGAAAACGCAGTCCGGAATATTTGGAAACGCAGAGTCGAAGGAAGACCTGAACAAAACTAAAGGATCGTACGAACATAATGGTAGAAGCGGTTGAGTCCCAACAGAATGAACCCCAATTCAAGGAATATGCCATCGAAGAGTTCCTGGTCCGCAGTGAACCCTATTACCGGGCCGTGGGCGACGAACTGGAACTGTTTTCGGCTGCTTATAACCAGCACATACCCGTGCTGCTGAAGGGCCCCACCGGCTGCGGCAAGACTCGTTTTGTCGAATACATGGCCTGGAAGCTCGGCCGCCCCATGACGGTGGTCCGGCCCGTGGATGGCGGCCGCCCCGCCCAGGACCTGCGTGAAGGCGAAGTCCGCGTTCCGCTGGTCACCATCGCCTGCCACGAAGACCTGACCGCCAGCGACCTGGTGGGACGGTATCTGCTGGACTCGGAAGGCACCCGCTGGATTGACGGGCCCATGACCCGCGCTGTGAAGGCCGGCGCTATTCTGTACCTGGATGAGGTGGTGGAGGCCCGCAAGGACACCACGGTGCTGATCCACCCCCTTACCGACCACCGCAGGATTCTGCCAGTGGAAAAGACGGGTCAGATTATCGAGGCGGATGACCGTTTCCTTCTCTGCATTTCCTACAATCCCCACTACCAGAGCGCGCTCAAGGACTTGAAGCACAGCACCCGCCAGCGCTTCATTTCCGTCGAGTTTGACTATCCCCCGGCAGAGATTGAGGCGGAGATTGTCCAGAAGGAAAGCGGCTGCTCCACCGAACAGGCTAACGCTCTGGCCAAGCTGGGTGAAAAGGTGCGGAATCTGCGCGACCACGGCCTCGCCGAGGGCGCCAGCACCCGGCTCCTCATTTACGCCGGCCGGCTGATGACCGAGGGCATTCCGCCCCGCCGCGCCTGCCAGGTCGCCATCGTCTGGACTCTCACCGACGAAGCCGAACTCCAGCGCAGTGTTGAAGAGGTGGTTTCCTCCATCTTCGAATAACCCGGAAACCCTGCCGGGGTCCGCCTCAGGAGGATGGCCGTGCAGCCCTGTAGGGGCGGGTTTGTAACCCGCCCATTTCCCATAACTCCCTTCCCCCAACTAGGGGGAAGGTTACGATGGGGGTGATTCACATCCCTTCCAACATCCCCGACCTGGTTAGGCAGGCCCTGGCGCGTCGGTCCAAGTGGAGCTTGACGGACGATAGCCTTATGCCGGCCGCCGTTCTGATTACGCTCTATCCCAAAGACGGAAAGTTCTGCGTCCTGCTCAACAAGCGGTCTGAACTTGTGGAGCATCACAAGGGCGAAATCTCCTTTCCCGGAGGGGCCAGGGACCCGGAAGACGAAGATTTCCTCGCCACCGCTCTCCGGGAGGCTCACGAGGAAATGGGCATTGCCCCTTCGGATGTAACCATCCTGGGCCAACTGGACGACGCGGTGACTCGCAGCGGATTTGGCGTCCGTGTCTTCGTGGGTGAAATTCCCTATCCTTATCCCTTTGAACCCAGCGACCTGGAAATCGCAGAAGTCCTGGAAGTCCCCATCCTGAGCCTCTACGACCCGGCCAACATCCGCTGGGAGAGCCGTTGGAATGGAGAGGGACTGACCACGGTTTACTCCTATGTTCACGAAGAGCACGTCGTCTTTGGCGCGACAGCCAAGATTCTGCAGCAGTTCCTGGACATAATGGCAGAGCCTTTGAAAAAGGAGGGCCTTACATCTTGACCAACGCTCCCTTTGATGAACTGGAAACCGAACTCGGTAAATTCCCCCCCGCGGTTCTGGATGCCTACCGTGAAGTCCAAGAGGCTATGGAATCGTCCTTTTCCTCCGAAGAACTTCTCCTGTGGGCCAAGGAGGGCACCGCCATCGCGGGCCAGACCGTTCGTTCCTGGGAAGCCGCGGTGGAATACTACCGGGTTTGCCCCACCGTTGCCCGTTCCCTTGCTTTCCCTTCCTTCATGCAGTGGGCCCGGTGCGGCACCTACCTTTCCCAGGACTCGCCGGCCCTGGCCGTTTCCTTCTTCAAGGCCAGCCCGTCCATTGTTTCCAACCTCCGGCCCCAGTACATTCCTCGCTGGGCCGGCCTGGGCCGCAGCCTCTACAAGGGCACCTGGAAGTCCAGCACTCTGTCCAGCCGTTTCTTCGAGGTCAGCCCCGACCTGATTCGCAGCCTCCCCTTCTGGGACGTGGAGGTCTTCGCCTCTCTCATCGAGGCCCTGTCCTACAAGTCCTACGACATTGCGGTGGAGTGCTTGACCCTGGGCAAGGACGTCCTGCCGGCCATGGGCCGTGAGCGCGAGGCCTTCCTCGCCATGTGCCGCGCCCTCTCCGACGGCAACTGGCGCGAGGTCAAAAGCTGCTTCGAGGTGGCACCCAAGGCCCTTCAGCAGGTCGACGAGGGCCAGACCAGCCGCTTCTTGAAGCTCGGCGAACGCCTGACCAAGGTGGGCATCCGGGATACCGCCCGCTTCCTTACCGACGGCAGCCAGGCACTCGGGGAAATTCAGACCGGCTCCCAGGCCCACATTCTCGACCTTTGCGAAGGCCTCCTTGCCGTAACCCCCGAAGCCGTCCCCTGCTTCCTTAAAAGCCTGGACGGCGTCATGCGCCGAGTTACCATTAACCAGCTCGACACCTGGTTCCATCACGGCGTTCAACTGCTGAAGGACAACCCGGAAAGCGGCATTGCCTTCTTCAAGGTGGAGTCCAACACCTCCGAATCTCTGTTGGAAACCCTGTCCTCCAGCCTGGAGCTTGACCGTGTAAAGGGCGTGGTGCGGCTCTATTGCCGTGCCCTGTCCGGCTCTCCTATTGAAGCCCTCAGCACCCAGGAACTGGTCCGCCGCAACATCGGCTGGGTGGACCAGGACACCGCCACTACCGATGGCACCAAGGTTTTCCTCCCCCCGGTGGTGGACCACTACCAGAACAAGGAGCAGAACTTTTCCTGGTTCAAGGTCGTCGCTACCCACCAGGTCGCACACCTGGAGTTTGGCAGCTTTGACTACGATTTCAGCCGCCCGGCCCCTCTCTTTGAAGAGGAGCGCCGCTACGCCCTGGAACGTGAGCGGGGAGCGCAACAGATCAGCGACGACGTTCTAATCGGCGATCTGGAGCCCGATGGCCAGATGCGGGCCTACACCGACATCGGCCGCTTCCTCAGCCTCTTCGACGACCGCCGCCTGGCCTTCGACTTGTTCACCGTCCTGGAAGACGTGCGCCTGGACTACCGCATCAAGGCGGAGTACCCGGGCATTCGCCGGGCCGCCATCGACGTGCAGGCGGAAGCCCTGGCCCTCAGGCCGGAGGTGGAGGACCTGCCCCTGCAGGAAGCCCTTATCGAACTTCTGATTCGTATGAGCCTGGACCAGTTCAACAACCTGCCCATTCCGGTGGACTTCCGGGAAGAGGCCACCATGCTGGCCCAGATTCTCCACGTGCTGCGCAACGTCGCCGCCAACGTCGAAGACACGGCAGAGGCAACCCTGCGCGCCTACGAGATTATTTTCCGCCTTCAGAACGAGACCCAGCCCGAAGACCAGTGGGAACCGGAGGACATGGAAGAACCCGGCGACTTCTCCGAGGAGGAGTTCCAGTCCCTCCTGGACAAGCTGCAAGCCTCCCAGGACTCTTCCGGCGACGCCGGCGAAGGCGACCCCT
This sequence comes from Dehalococcoidia bacterium, assembly GCA_034422655.1. Lineage (GTDB taxonomy): Bacteria > Chloroflexota > Dehalococcoidia > Lucifugimonadales > UBA3495 > Bin22. The sequence goes on along the minus strand of DAOUJN010000021.1, from coordinate 50,523 downwards.
ACGACTCCCCTGAACCGGTGGATTACCGCGGCGATTTCAAGCCCGAAATGGTCCAGCTGCTGACCAAGCTGCAAATGGACCAGAACCAGCAGGGCGAGGGCGAACCCCTGTCCCAGGAAATGCTGGAACAACTCTTGCAGGACAGCGCCGAACTGGAACTGGACGCGGAGCAGGGCGACATAAACAACAGCACCAGCACCTTCGCCCAGAACATCATGAAAGAGGCCGGCGTGCCTCCGCCCAACTCCCAGCCTGGCCAGGGCTACGGCCCCCTGCTCCACGACGATGACCAGGGCGGCGAACTGGAAGCCCGCGAACCCAGGACCTACGTGTACGACGAGTGGGACTTCCGCGCCAACGACTACAAGCCCCGCTGGTGCGTTGTCAAGGAAAAGTCGCTGGACGAGGGCGACTCCAACTTCTACAACGACTCCCTGAAGAACTACTCCACCCTGCTAAATCACATCAAGCGGCAGTTCGAGCTGATTATGCCCGAGACCTTCCGCAAGATTTACCGGATGGTTGACGGAGAGGATATCGACCTCAACGCTGCCCTGGAGGCCGCTGCCGACATCCGGATGAAGGTGCCGCCCGATGAGAAAATCTACTGGCGCCGCAACAAGATTGAGCGCGACGTTTCGGTGGTATTCCTGCTGGACATGAGCGCCTCCACTGCCGAGGCCATTGACGAGGGCCGCCACACGGTGGACGACCGGGATGCCCCCGACGACCCGGTGGAATACATGGTCTGGCTCCGCCGCCGCCGGGAAGGACTGGTGCGCCGACACTACAAGCGCATCATCGACCTGGAAAAGGAAAGCACCGCCCTCCTGATCCACGCCCTGGAATCCATCGGCGACAACTACGGTATCTACGGCTTCTCCGGCTATGGCCGCGAAAACGTGGAGTTCTACGTTATCAAGGACATCGAGGAGAACTTCAGCGAGCGCATCAAGCGCCGCATCGACAAGATTACGCCGCTCCACGCCACCCGCATGGGCAGCGCCATCCGTCACGCCATTACCAAGCTGGAAAATCAGGACTCGCCCACCAAGATAATGTTCCTGATCAGCGATGGCCGCCCCCAGGACCGCGGCTACAGCCGGGAAGGCGTGGAGAAGGAGTACGCAGTCCATGACACCCACATGGCCCTGCTCGAGGCCAAGCGCAAGGACATAACCCCCTTCTGCCTGACAGTGGACAAGGCGGGCCACGACTACCTGCAGGAAATGTGCGGCGACATGGGCTACGAGGTCCTGGGCGACATCTGGGCCCTGCCCGAGCGGCTGCCTATGCTCTACCGCCAGTTGACCGCCTGACCATCAACCCCAGGCGCCTGACAACCGAAAGTGGGGCAGGTTAGTAAAACCTGCCCCACCTCTATTGTGTCCCCGCTGTCAAAAGCAGCTACCAACTGGCTCTCACCCGCCATTATCCGCAACAATCAGCTTCCGCAACTCAGTCAAAGCGGTATTGGCGACCCGCCGCTTTATCACGATTCGCCGGGGCGGTGTCCGGAACTGCAACTCCCGGCTTTCCTTCCTCCCCACTATCGCGACAAATACCTGCCCCACGGGGTGCGCTTCTACCGGCTCCGGCCCGATTACCCCCGTAATTGCGATGCCGTAATCCGCTGCCATGCCGTCCCGTGCGGCGTTTGCCATGGCCATTGCCGTTTCCGCGCTCACGACGCCATGCCCTTCCAGCACGCCGGAAGGAACGTCCGCGGCCAGCAGCATTTCCGGGCTCAGGGCAATAACGCCCCCCTTGTAATAGGTGGCGCTCCCCGGAATGTCCGTAATGCTGTTGGCGAGAAACCCGCCGCTGCACGACTCCATGGTCGCCAGCGTCAACCCATGCTCGCTCAAAGCCTGGCCGGCGGCCTGCTCCGGCGTGTCCGAGTCATAGCCCCAGATGTACGGGCCCAGGCGCTCGGTTATCGCCGCCTCCACCGGTACAATCATCTGCCGGGCCACTTCTTCGTCCCTTGCCCGCGCTATCACCCGCAGGTGAATCCCGTCCGCCTTGGAGTAAATTCCCAGGTAAGGATTCTCCTGCCCGAAAAACTCTGAAATTTCCTCGTCTATCGCCGCCTCGGACATACCCAGGGTCTTGATGTTCCTCGTGATGGTAACTTCATCGTCCACCATTTCCCTGAGCCTTGGCGCCACCTCTTCGTGCCAGATGGGCTGCATCTCCCCGGGTGGCCCCGGCATGCACACAATAACCGTGTCCTTGCCTTCCACCCACCACCCCGGCGCCGTTCCATTCCTGTTGGGGACAAATTGGGCGGATGGAATCAGGTGGGCCTGCTTGATGTTGTGGGCCGGCATGGTCATTCCCCTGCCGGCGAAATACCGCTCCAGATTATCCACCACTTCCTGCTGGACCGTGGGCGTTTCGCCCAGGGCGGCGGCCACCGCTTCCCTGGTCAGGTCATCCTGGGTAGGGCCCAGTCCGCCGGTGGTGAAAATGAAGTCGGAACGCTGCATGCCCCGCGCTATGGCCTCGGTCAGGGCCGTATGGTCGTCACCGACAATGGAAATACCCTGCAGTTGGATACCCAGGGGCGGTAGCTGGGTGGCAATCCAGGAAGCGTTGGTATCCGTCAGTTCGCCCATCAGCAATTCCGTGCCGATGGAAAGGATCTCAGCCTTCAAGGGTAGACCTCCTTTGGAGAACTGCGGTCAACCGCATAAGCCGGCGCGGAGTGTTATTGCCAGAAAAGGTTGTTGGAAGAAGCCCTGGAGTGTTATCAGCTTCCCTCACCATCCGGCACGGGAGGGTCGGTGGCCAATCTTTCTATCGCTTCGGCCCACTCTGCCGTGACAGTGAACAATTCGGTTTGGCCGGATGTTTGGGCATAACGGTGCCGCCCGTCCGGCGTCAGATCACCGAGAAAAAATTCATGGGCCTTATTTTGGTTGAAACCCACCCAAACGCTGACCTGGGGCGGATCAAGCCCATACTCCTCCGGGTCCTTAAGGTTCTCCGTTACCGTGTCGATAACATCCGGGTTTTCCAGAAGCACATCCCGGTCATTCCACAAATTCTCTGGAATCTGGATATCGTCATCTTCGGTGGCGTCCACCGCCTGGTCAAAAAGGAACCAAGCATCTGAAACGCTGTCCCATACGTAGTGCCTGGTTTCGCCATCCACGGTAACTTCAATACGGCCAACATCCTGCTTGCCGACAGTCAGCAGCTCCCGGTCTTCTATGTCGGTGTCATAAAGCCGCGGATAGGGCGGTTGGAATACCAGCCGGTTGACCACCCTGGCCCAGATTTGCGGTACGCTGAACAGCTTGGGGGACCCCACCAACCGGGCGTATTGATTCTGGCCGTCGGGCGTTTCCCGTCCCAGGTGGGCCTCATACTGCAGTCCCGTCCGCTCCGTAAGCCGCACCACAGTTATCGGCGGGTCCAGGCCGTACTGGGCCGGGTTTTCCATCTCGTCGGCCAGCGTGCGATTTACCCGGGGGCCGCTGAGCAGCAGCGGGGTGCCGCTCCACTTGTCCTGGTAAACCTGGCGATCCTCGTCTTCTTCCCCAACTATGAACCAACGGACGCCGCCCTCCCTCTTCTGGTATTCGACGGTTTCGCCCTCGTACGTAACCAGGATATTCACCAGGGAATTGTCGTCCACCCTCCACAGCCAGGCCTGCTCCTGTTTTGGTTCGGGACTCCGGGTAAGGATAACGCCGGCGAAGGTGCCTCCAAAAAGTATTAGCACGATAATCAGGAGAATGGTGAGCCGTATGTTCATTGATAGTTAACCTGTCGCGGAAAACGAAATATTTCAACCGGGATGGGGGTGACGGCAGTTTACCCTTCGCCGTTGCCCGGCCCTACCGGCGCACCCACCAGACCATGGCAGCCATCAATCCCATCAACCCGGGCAGCAGCAGCCAGGAAGTGAACTTCACAAAGTTCTCCTCGTTCCGGTCCACGTTAAACTCCCTGACGGTGAGCGCCTTGGGCCGCAGCGACACCAGGGCATGATCGCCCACCAGGTAATTGACCGAATTGAGGAACAGGTCGGCGCCACCCCCGCGTTCATAAAAGCTGTTTGCCAGGAAGTCGGAATCACCAAGGACAAACATTTGGGCTATCTGATTTTCCGGCAGCACACTCGGCTGAGGCGAGTTTTCGCCGGCCAACTGCCCCGGGCTGCGGTGGAACACCATCAGCGGGAACGGGCCCTGCGGGTCGAGGTCCTCCCCCTCTCCCGTTCGCACCTCTTCCCGGTCCAGTTCATCAATCAGGTAGCTGGCGTCGGAGCTTATGGCCAGGGGGACCAACTGTCGCTGCGGATTTCCGTCATGGCGGATGTCCAGCGCCGTTGTACCGGGCATTGTTACCTGTCCCAGCGACCGTCCCTTTGGCGCGGTGATGCCCAGCAGCGCCTTCCAAAGCTCCTGGTAACTGCGGGCGTCGGAAATCTGCTGGTTGATAAAAAAGGCAAGCTGGGGCGGCATGTTCGTATCGTCAAACACGGTAAACTGCAGGTTCTGCGGGTTATCCGGCAGGGAAGCGGCTTCGTCGTGAATGTAGCCCTCGCGGACAATCACGCCCCAGAGGACCAGCAGTTGGCGGAAAGTGTCCGGCGTGTCCGGTTCCGCCAGGAATATAAGCCGGCCCGCCTGCTGACGGTCGCTGCCGTCCGGGTTTTTGCCCTGCATGTAGAGGTGCAGTACTTCCGCATGGGCATCCGGCATATCGTTGGTGGGACGGGCAATAACCAGGAGCGCGGCGTCTTCAGGAACGGTCACATCCGTTTCGTTGGGTCCCCACCGCAGGGTCTCCACGCGATAGTTGTCCTGTTCCAGGCCAACTCGCGTCTCGCTGTAGCCGTCGGAACCGGTGTTGTTGGCGCTGCGCTCTCCGTGGCCGGAGAGGAAGTAAATCGCCTTCTGCTCCTTACCTGTCACCAGCAGTAAGCTGGTAACCAGGTCCTGCTCCACGTGGCTGTAACTGGCGTCCCGCGGCTGAATTACACTCTGCGCATCCCCGTCTTTCAACTTCACCACGATGGCCTCATTTACGAATGCCAGAGGCGTAGTGCCAAAGTATTGATTGACCCGCTGGGGGTTCAGGTCAGGGTCAACCAGTTCGGTCTCAACCCTGGTGGGCCGGGCCGCCCTGAACTCGCGAAAGGTCTCGACAACCTTGGCTTCTCTATTCAGCAACTGGTAGGCCGCCTCGGGATTTCCCTGGGGCCCCAGGGAAACCTCACCCTTATAGAAGGCGATTATTTCAACGTCCTGTTCCAGACCCTTCAGCAGTTCCCTGGTCCGTTCGGCCAGGCTGTACTGGTTGGTCGCCGTAACGTCAATACGCGCATTGTTCCCGAAGGAAACGGCGTTTGCCACTATCACTATCCCAAGAAAGGCGGCCAGCATGATCAGGGAGTTGACGCCGTACCGTCCGGTGCGGCTGATGAACGCCGCCACCACCGAACTGAGGGAGATAAGGCCAATCAGCGCTATCAGGGCCACGCCAAAGCCAAGGCTGATGTAGCCGTACAGGCGCATGGAGCTTACGAAGGCCACCAGGACCGCGCCTGCCCCCATGGCAACCACGCCGGCGATAACCAGCGGCGCGCCGAAGGAACCAATGGCATTCAGTGACGGTTCAAGAAAACTGAACAGGGTCCGGGAGCCGGCCTCCGCATCGTCAGTCTCGTCGTCCTCCACCACCTCCCCATCCGGAGCCTCCGGTTCCTGGGGACGACCCGAACGGCCGCGCCCTCTTTGCCGCCGCCAGTCCCCGCCGGCATCTGTAGGTTGTTCGCTCATTCTATCTCCATCTCCGGAATTCCAGCGCCCTGATAGCCAGGAACAGGAATACTGCGATTACGCTCAGGAAGTACACCACGTGCTTGGTGTCAATAACGCCCCTGCCGAAGTCCTCGTAATGCGCCTGGAATCCGATTTCGCTGATCAGCACCGAGGCAATCCCCCCTACGATGTCGGTGCTGAAGTGCACGACGTACAGGGCTCCAATTACGCCAATCCCGACTATCAACGCCACTATCTGGTTGCTGGTGATAGTCGAAGTCAGCATCCCGATAGCCAGCGCCGCCGCGCCGTAGAGAATCAGTCCCAGGTAACCCGAATAAAGGGGCCCCAGGTCCGGGTCCGCGAAAATATAAAGCAGAAGCGGATAGTAAAGCGTCAGCGCAAGCATCGCCAGCAAGAAAGCGAAACTGGCCAGGTACTTCCCTAGTATGACCTCCCAGTCCCGCACCGGCGACGTCAGCAGCAGTTCAATGGTTCCCAGCTTCTGCTCCTCCGCCAGCAGGCGCATCGTAAGGGCAGGAGGCAGAAAGATGAGGAAAAGAGAAGTCCAGGTAAAGAAGGAGTCCAACGTGGCTTCGGGGAAGGGATTGTTCTCGCTGGGCACTACGCCAAAGGCAAACACAATCCCCGTGAGGGCCAGGAAAATCAGGCCGACTATGTACGCCGTGGGAGTGCCGAAATAGACCTGAATCTCCTTCCAGGCCACCGCCTGGATTGTTCGCATGTTAAAGCTCCTCGTGGGTGGTAAGCCGCAGGAATATGTCCTCCAGGCTCATGCTCACCAATTGCATACTGAGCAGGCTCCAGCCGTTGCTTACTATGGCCCTGGAAATCTCGTCCCGCAGGTCGCGGCCCTGCTCCACCTGCACCGCGAAGACGTTGCGGCCCTGGTTGTAGCGCTGGGTAACTTCCGTCACTCCAGGCACCCTCCTCAGCGCGGCCAGCACCTCCTGCACCGGACCGCCAACTTCCACCTGTAGCTGGTCAACGCCCTGGAGCCTCTGCGCCAGGTTACTCGGTGTGTCCTCGGCCACAATATGCCCCTCGTGGATGATGAGCACCCGCTCGCAGATCATGTTTACTTCCGGCAGGATGTGGCTGCTCAAGACCACCGTCTGTTCCCTGCCCAGTTCCTGGATCAGGCGCCTGGTCTCCACCACCTGGATGGGGTCGATGCCAATTGTCGGCTCATCCAGTACCAGCACCTCGGGCTCGTGAAGAATGGCCTGGGCGATTCCCACGCGCTGCCGAAACCCCTTGGACAGCTTGCCGATAATCGTCTTGTGGTAGTCCTGCAGCCGGCAAACGTCGATAACGTCGTCCACCCTGCGCTTTATCTGCCGCCCCGGCATTCCCCGCAGCGTCCCCATGTATTTCAGGTAGTTGGTAACCTGCATCTCCGTGTGCAGGGGCACGGTCTCCGGCAGGTACCCGATGCGCTTCCGCACCTCCAGGGACTGCTCCACCACGTCATAGTCCGCGAGGGTAACCTTGCCCTCCGTGGGAGGCATATACCCCGTCAGAATGCGCATGGTCGTTGTCTTCCCCGCGCCGTTGGGCCCCAGGAACCCCAGAATCTCGCCCCGCTTGACGCCGAAATTCACGTCCTCGATGGCCGGCTGCGGGCCATAGAAGTGCGTCAGGTCCATGGCCTGAATCATGATGTTGTCGTTGTTGTTGTCTTCCATATCTCAAAAGGCTGCCAGACAGCTGCCGCGAGGGTAAGTCGCTCCCCCGTCATGTTGTCCGAAGTCTCTCTTTTCGCTCCATACCACAGCGTTGAACAAAAGCATTAGTGATGATATTCTATACATCGCTGTTTGCCAAGTGATGGATTCGGGGGACATAACTGTCCCCCCCCTTTATTTTTGCCTTCCGGAGGTTAAAGACAGGAAAGATGCACCTGGTTATTGACGGATATGCCGGCGACACCGGAAAAATGTGGGACGTGGAAATGGTCAGGCAATTTCTGACCGACTACCCCGACAACTTGGGAATGACAAGGATAACGGAACCGAACGTACTGGAATACAATGGCCCCAAGATCGAGGACGCCGGCGTTTCGGGTTTTGTAATCATCGCGGAGAGCCATATCAGCATCCATACCTTCCCCTACCGGAATTACGTCAACATCGACATCTTTTCCTGCAAGTCCTTCGACAGCGACCAGGCCGCCCGGGATGCGCGCGACCTGTTCGACCTGACGGACATCAAGACCTGGCTGCTCGACCGGGGTCTCGAATGGCTGGACAGCGACCAGGGCGTCAGCGAGACCCGAGAACAGCGGTCGGCCCTCCTGTCCTGAGGCGGAACTGAACGGCATGGCCGGGCGAAAGGACAACCCATTGCCCTGGATCCCGGCTAACTTTTTGGCCCTGCCGCCCCATCAGAGCGATCTGTCCACCGCCGGCGCCATCCTCATTCCGGTTCCCTGCGACAGCACCACTTCCGTCCGCAGCGGCGCCCGCCTTGGCCCGGCCGCCATCATCGAAGCCTCCTACGCGCTTGAGGACTACGACTGGGAACTGGACCAGGATGTATCCCGCGTTGGTATTCACACCACGGCAGCCCTGGAGCCCCATACCGGCGACCCGGCCCACATGGTGGAGCGCGTCCGCCAGGCCGTGCAGCAGTACCTTTCCCCAACCCGCCTGGTCGGCGTTATGGGCGGAGACCACTCCGTCTGCATCGGTTCTGCCCTGGCCCACCTGGAGCGCTTCCCCCAAATGTCCGTTCTTTACCTGGACGCCCACGCCGACCTGAAGGACGAATACCTGGGCACTGCCTGGGGTCATTCTTCCGGGGCCCGCCGGCTGAATGAGCGGTGTCCCGTGGTCCTGGCCGGCATTCGCAGCATGGCGCCCGACGAGCGCGATTATCTTCAACAGCAATCCGTGCCCACCTTCGGCTGGCCCCCGCCTTCCGGCGAAAGTGCGGCATCCTATGCCGACCACGTTGCTGCTGCTCTGAACCCGGAAGTTTACATAAGCATAGACCTTGACGTGCTAGACCCGTCATTGATGGCCGCCGTCGGCACGCCCGAACCCGGCGGCATGTTCTGGCACGACATCATGGCCGTCCTGACCCGGGTGGCGGCAACCCGGCAAGTCATCGGTTTCGACGTAAACGAACTGGCCCCCAGCGAAGGCCCGCCCGCCTGCACCTACACCGCCGCCAAGCTAATCTACAAGCTCATCAGCCTCACCGCGGCATCAAGCCACTCCCCCATCTCCCCAAACTTGCCCTAATACCTTATCGAATCAGTGGTAGTCCGTGCGGCTCTGTGTATTCTGCGGCTCTGTGGTTAACGTGCGCCTCAAGATGATATTCCCCTCCTTACCCCGCCCCGCTCTCTAGCTAAATCCGCCGCCATGTGATTAGATGAACATAAGGGCCCATTTAGTCTCTAAGGCTGAAGAAGGTCTCCCGGCCCCCTGATTCAACCGGAAGCAAGGCTCAGCGCCTTCTCCGGGGGACGGTACCCGATACTTCATGGACTCATCAATCCGCCTTGGCAAAATTTTCGGCATACCGCTGGGCATAAACTACAGTTGGCTGGTAGTTTTCGCCCTGGTCATCTTCCTCATGTCTTCCACCTTCGAGGACATGTACCCCTATTGGGCCCCGGAATCGCGATGGGCGGTGGCCATACTGACTGCGGTGCTCTTCTTCGCCTCCGTGCTGATTCATGAGCTGTCGCACAGCCTGGTGGCCCTAGCCCGGGGCATTCCGGTGAAGGGCATAACCCTTTTCATCTTCGGCGGAGTCTCCCAGCTTGGTCACGAGGCCCAGCGTCCCATGTCAGAGTTCCTGGTCGCCGTCATAGGTCCCGTAACCAGCCTGTTCCTGGCGGGAATGCTCTGGTTGGCCTGGGAACTGGCGGGAGGCTATAGCTCCCACCTGAACGCCGTCCTGTTCACGCTGTTTGCCATCAACCTGTCTCTCGGCGTTTTCAATATGCTCCCTGGCTTTCCCCTGGACGGTGGCCGGGTGCTGCGCGCCGGTATCTGGGGCGCCACCGGCAATTACTGGCTGGCCACCAGGCTGGCCCTCCATGCCGGCCAGGCCATCGGCATCCTGTTGGCCGGCGGCGGCATTTTCTGGGCGCTGACGGGCAATTTCCAGGCCCTTTGGATGACGCTGGTTGGCGGCTTCCTGTTCTATGTGGCCACCGCCAACTACCGCCAGGAGTCGGTTCGCGAATCCCTGAGGACTCACCGCGCCGAAGAGGCATTATCCGGGGTCTGGAGTCCCCTGCCCGGCCACCTGCCCGCCCTGTCCTCCGAGGCGTTGATGGCCCTGTTCGTTACCGGCTATACGGGCATACTCGTAAACGGCCCCCCTTACGGCGTGGTGACTGGCGGCCAACTTAGCCGTGTCAATCACCAGAGCCTGGAGGCGGCCACCCTGGCGGAGCTGATGACGCCCCTGTCGTCTTTCCCCACCATAGAGGCTTCTGCCCCGGTCTTCGACGCCTTGGAGCGAATGGAAGAGTCGGGAGACCAGGTAATTGCCCTGGTGAAGGACGGCCATCCCATAGGCCTCCTCAACCGCATCGAAATCGCGGAAATGATTCGCTCAACCCGCCGCCGCGGCAGATAGTCCCAGGACCTTCCAGCCACCGACCCCTGTACCACCTTTACGCAGATGGCGGAACTCGCCGCCACAACCACCTGTTGTCTGAATCTCCCTGTGCTAAAATGTTGGGTAGGCCAATTTCGAGGTTGCCTATGTCTTCTCCAGGACTAATCTACCTGGACCATGCCGGTACCACGCCCACCGACCCTCGCGTTCTCGAGGCCATGCTTCCCTACTTCACCCAGTTGTACGGGAACCCCTCCAGTGTTCACACGGTCGGGCAGGAAGCTCGTCACGCCCTCGACAACTCCCGTGAACGCGTGGCCCGGGTGCTGGGGTGCCGAACCAGCGAGGTGGTATTCACCAGTGGCGGCACCGAAGCCGACAACGCCGCCATCATCGGGGCTGCCACAGCCCTGCGTGAAACCGGAAACCACATCATTACATCCAGCGTAGAACACCATGCCGTGCTGCACACGTGCCAGTACCTGGAAAACTTGGGGTACGAGATTACCTACCTTCCCGTTGACCGGTTCGGGGCAGTAAGCGCGGAGCAGGTGTACAATGCCATCGGCCCGGCTACAACGGTGGTTTCCCTGATGTACGCCAACAATGAGATTGGCACCATTAACCCGATAGCGGAGATTTCCCAGGCTGTGAAGTCCCGGGTTAGGCAACTGGACCGGACCATCGTGATGCACTCGGATTCCGTGCAGGCCGCAGGATTTCTCGACTTGAACGTCCGCAGCCTGGGCGTGGACATGATGAGCCTGTCGGGGCACAAGTTCTACGGCCCCAAGGGGACCGGGGTCATGTTCGTTCGCCGGGGTACCCCCTTCCTGCCTCTGCTGCTGGGCGGAGGACAGGAACGGGAAAGAAGGTCCGGCACCGAGAATATCGCCGGTATCGTGGGCCTGGCTACAGCCCTGGAACTGGCCGACTCCGACCGGGAAGCGGCCAGCGAACACTGCGCTCAACTGCGAGACAGAATCATTGGTGAGGTCACGGCCAGTATTCCCAACGCCAGCCTGAACGGCCACCCCGCGGACCGGCTGCCCAACAACATAAACTTTTGCTTTGAGGGCGTGGAGGGCGAGTCCATCCTGCTGGGCCTGGACATGGCCGGCGTGGCCGCGTCCAGCGGCAGCGCCTGCAGTTCCGGGTCCCTGGAACCGTCCCACGTCCTGCTGGCCCTGGGCCAGACCGCTGAGCTTGCTCGCAGCAGCCTCCGCATCACACTTGGCAAGGAAAATACGGACGAAGAGGTGGACTATCTCCTGGTAGTCCTCCGGGACCTGGTCGCCCGCCTGCGCCAGCTTCCCACATTGACAACTACAGGTTCCTAGTGAGGGTATGAACAGGTTTTCCGGATTAATCAACTATAGTCTCCGGCCCGCGCTGTTGGCCGTACTGGTTCTCCCCATCCTGGCAATCATCGGCTGCGAAGATGTGTCGCCCGCCATAGGAAAGTACTATACGGGGCGCACTCTACACCTCAGCGTGGTGGCCATGGAGCGCGAGGCCGAGTTGGTCTACACCCTTCCCCAGGCAGGGGAGGCCCCCAAGTATTACCGAATTGCCCCGGAGGAAGAAGACCAGGAATTACTGTTGCTCCGGGTGAAGGTGGAGAACCACAAGGCAACCAGCGCCATCGTTGACATAGACCAGGGCGCGGCCGAAGTGCGGGACTTCTTCCACGACAAGTACTTCCCCATCGACGTGAAGGAACGTCCCCAGGAAATTGACGCGCCCGAGAATATTTCCGGCCAAAGGATCGCAAGGTGTCCTCCCCTACATCCTACGGAACTGTGCTTCCTGTGGAACATCCAGAATCCTGCAACCGAGCAGGCACTTGATGCTGAATTAGTGACTCTCGAAACGCAGAAAGCTAACTTAGAAGCTGCGATTGAAGCAGAGTCAAACGAAGAGGAGAAAGACACACTGAAGCGGGCCCTTAACTGCTTTCCACCGCCACCCAACGAATTTGGCGATTCTGTCCGGGCCCACACTTTAAACAATGGTTGTGGAATTGACGGGTGGCTCATTTTTGAAGTGCCCAAAGAAGCGGAAATCCGCGAGTTGCGCTGGCGCGCCGGTGACGGTCTGACCATCGAGTTCTAAGGACGTCACCGATATATACGGTCTTTCAGCCGCCCCGCGAGGAAACGCCTTACGGGGCGCTATTCCTTAGTTGAGCGGCATGTATGGCAATGCAGTCCCCATTGGCAACCACTGGCGGGAGCGCCGGGCCGCCCTGGCCCCGCCGGCTCTTCCACGCCTCCGTTGGCACGGCGATTCCTGTAATCGCCTACTTCCTTCCCGACCCTCTGCCCGCTCTGATAATTGGCATTCTCGCTGCCGGAAGCATGGCGCTGGACCTGGTCCGGTTTCGCGTCGCCTGGCTTAACCGCCTGTTCCTGAACTCGCTTAGCCTGCTGCTCAAAAGGGAAGAGGAAGCGCGAATTACCGGCGCCACCTACCTGTTAATCGCCGCCTGCATCTCCTTCCTGGCCTTTGACAAGGAGATTGCGGTAGCCGTGCTGCTCTTCCTGTCCCTGGGTGATCCGTCCGCCGCCCTGGTTGGTCGTCCCATACCGGGCCCCAGGATTTTCGGGAAATCACCGGTCGGCACCCTGGCGTTCGTCGTCGTGTCGCTGCTGGTGGTTGCCCTGCTGGTAACCACGGACGTTATGGCCTTCCACTGGGTCTTCATAGTCGCCGCCATCGTCGCCGGACTGGTTGAACTCGCCCCCCTGCCGCTGGACGACAACCTCACCGTCCCGCTCGTGTCCGGCGCCTGCGCCCAGTACCTTCCCCTACTCTGGTAGTTGGCGGCCAACGGCCGAGTCCCCGGCACCCTCCACAAACGGAAAGGGTCGCCCCAATCGAGGCGACCCCTTTAGCTCCCTGCAACAATCGCGCCTATTGGGCGCCGTCAAACTCAATAACCTCTGCCCGCTCCCGTTGAAAACGCAGGTAGGCTTCTTTCCTCATCGCCGGCCGGTGGGAACTCATCACTTCCTTGCCCCGTTTCGCGTCCTCCGCCAGCAGGTCAATAACCACCATGGCCATTATCTTGGCCGGATTAATGACGGCGGCCGTGTAGTCGGTGATCAGGTATTCCTTGCTGTGACCTGACCCAACGGCGCCCGCCGTATAGGGATGGCAAACGGGTATCAGGTGGCTCAGGTCTCCCATGTCCGTGGACCCGCCCCGGTTGCGCCGACCGGGTATGACCAGTGTCCGGCGTTCCCCCAACAGGTGGGAAGCGTTTTGCCGGAACAGTTCCTGCAAGTGCGTATCGTGCTTCATGGGCAGGTAACCCGGAATGTTGGTTATCTTCACCTTGGCGCCCACCGCCAGCGCCCCGGCCTTGAAGCACCTGTCAACAATTCCGGAGTTCTTGACCACGGCCTTGGGGGTTGCCGAACGTACCCTCCACTCCAGCCGCACGTCTGCCGGCACGGCATTGACCGCTTCCCCGCCCTTGGTCATGATTCCGTGTACCCGGACAGTGTCCTCTCCCCGGAACACCTCCCGGTTGTTGTGGATGGCCTGCAGGGCAAAGGAGGCGGCGTTAAGGGCGTTGACCCCCATGTGTGGCGCGCTGCCGGCGTGGGCGCCCCGGCCCAGGAACTGGACGTACTTCACCACGTGGCCGTTGCTGGTGCCGCCAACCGCAAACTTGTGCTCCCCCATGTCGCTGGCGGTGTGGCACATCATGGCCACGTCCACGTCGTCAAACTCGCCCAGCCGGATGAGCTCCTGCTTGCCCCCCAGGAATTCCAGCTTGCCCTCTTCCCGCAACTGCAGTCGCCTGGCTACTTCAATGAACTCCTCCGCGGGCACGGCAAAGGGCACAAGTTCACCGGATAGCTCGGCCAGCACATCGGGCTGCGTCAGGCCTTTGATTGCCCCCAGCATCATCCCGATCTGGCAGTGGTGTCCGCAGGCATGAGCGGCGCCCGTTTCGCAGTCCGCATGGGGGTGTTCGTTCACAATCAGCGAGTCCAGCTCTCCAATAACCGCAACCCTCGGACCGGACCCGGCGCCGCCGGCAACATGTCCCTTCACGCCAGTTATGGCCAGGCCCCGCCGGTAATCTATCCCCAGCTCGTCAAACTTTTCGGTAACCAGCTGGGCAGTCTTGTACTCGCTGAAGCCGGGCTCCGGGTTCTTCAGTATCTGGCGGGAGACATCGATGAGGTCGTCCTGGTAGCGGTCAATGGCGGCGCAGGCCCTCTTCTTGAGTTCTTCTCTACTCAGCATTCTTCTCAGCCTCAAAGGTCTGTTCACTGGCCAGGGACCGCATGAACTTCAGGTAGTCGGCCCGCGTCATTTCCGGGCGATGCTCCGCCACCACTTTGTTGCCGGCGCTGGCGCCGTCGGCCAGCAGGTCGACAACCGTGGCTGCCATCGCCTTGGCCGCCGAAAGTACGGCCAGTTCGTAGTCCTGTATCACATAGTCGGCGCCATGCCCCAGGCCGGTAGCCCCTCCTACGTAGGGATGAATGGCCGGCATTATCTGGCTTATGTCCCCCATGTCCGTGGAACCGGTACGATGGGCAACGTGCCCTACCGCATCTGCTCCCACCTGCTGGACCGCGTTGGGCCGGAAAATCTCATTCATCCGGCTGTCCTGGGCCAGCGGCATGTACCCCGGAATGGTCTGGATTTTCAGCCCCGCGCCCACAGCCATTGCCCCGGCGCGCAGGGCGCGGTCAACCTTCTTGTTGGCATCCATGATGGCGTCCAGCGTCTTGCCCCGTACAAATGTCTCCATTCGCACCTCGGCCGGCACGGCGCTGACGGCCTCGCCGCCCTTGGTAATGATGGGATGGACCCGCACGGTATCCGCATCGCGGAAAGTCTCGCGGTTATAGTGAATGGCAGACAGTGCAAGTGTCGCCGCATTCAGGGCGTTAATGCCCAGGTGGGGCGAACCCCCCGCGTGGGAACCCTTGCCCAGGAACTGGATTTTCTTGGCCACCGTGCCGTTGTTGGTGCCGCTGATGCACAGCTTGCCTTCTTCAACGGTGCTGGTGGTGTGGATCATCATGGCCAGATCCACGTCGTCAAATTCGCCCAGCTTGATTAGCTCCGGTTTTCCCCCCAGGAACTCTATCTTGCCCTCGCGGCGGAGATTGTCCCGGTACTCAATTTCGATATACTCTTCGGCTGGCACGGCTATCAGGGATATGCGGCCGCTCAACTCCGAAAGCACCCCGGGCTGGTTCAACCCGACGGCCGCGCCCAGCAGCATGCCAATCTGGCAATGATGCCCGCAGGCATGGGCCGCTCCCGTGGCGGGGTCCGCGTAGGGGTGCTCGTTGACAATAAGGGAGTCCAGTTCACCGAGCAGGGCCATGGTGGGCCCGGGACTCCCGCCCAGCAGGTCGGCCCGCACGCCGGTTAAGCCCAGCCCGGCTCGGAATGGTATGCCCATCTCGGCCAGGGTACTGGAAACCAACTGGGAGGTCTTCAATTCCCTGAATCCCGGCTCAGGATTTTTGAGTATGGTCTTCGCCAGGTTTACCAACACATCGGCGCGTGCGTCAATGGCTTCAAACACCTGGGCCTTCAGGTCTTCCTTCGACGGCAATGGACCACCTCCCGCGTAACCGCCTGGGGGAAATTTGACCCGATTTTAGCAGAGCGGGGCTAAAATGGATACAATACTAAGTCGCAATTGGAGAGCAACGATGAAGATAGTCATTGCGCCCCAGAGCTTCAAGTCCAGCGTTTCCGCCCTGACCGCGGCCCAGGCCATCCAGCGCGGGGTCCACAAGGCCCTGCCGGATTGCGAGACCTTCCTGGTACCCGTGGCCGATGGCGGCGACGGCACCCTTGAAGTGCTGGTCAACAGCACCGGCGGTGAGACCTTCCGGACTATTGTTACCGGCCCCCTGGGTCACGCGGTGGAAGCATCCTGGGGTGTAATGGGCGACGGAAAGACCGCCGTCATTGAAATGGCCCGGGCCTCGGGCCTTGCCATGGTCCCCCACCGGCGTCGCAACCCCAGGACAACCACAACCTACGGGACGGGAGAACTCGTCCGGCATGCCCTGGACCGTGGCTTTGACCGGATAGTCGTAGGTATGGGCGGCAGCGCCACCAACGACGCCGGCATGGGCATGGCCTCCGCTTTGGGCGCCAGATTCCTGGACGACAAGGGCAAGGTCCTTCCCAAGGGCGGCGCTGCCCTGGCTCAGTTGGACCGGATTGACTTAACGGGCCTTGATGCCCGGCTGCGCCAAATCAACATCATCGGCGCCACCGACGTTACCAACCCCCTGTGCGGCCCCACCGGCGCATCCGCTATTTACGGCCCGCAGAAGGGGGCCAGCCCGGAAATGGTGACGGAACTGGACGGGGCCCTGGCCAATTTTGCCCGTGTGGCCCATCGTGACCTGGGAATGGACTTCCTCCACGAGGAGCACCCTGGCGCCGGGGCGGCCGGCGGCCTGGGCGCCGGCCTGATGGCCTTTACTAACTGCCGGCTGCAGTCAGGCATCGACCTGGTGTGCGAAGTCCTGAAGTTCGACGAACACATCGAGGGGGCGGACCTGCTGCTTACGGGAGAGGGCCGGGCAGATCTCTCTTCAATCTATGATAAGGCCCCCGTCGGCGTCGCGAGAAAGGCGGCCCCCTTCGGGGTTCCCACCGTCATCCTGGCGGGAAGCCTGGGGGACGGATACGAAGAACTGTACCGGCACGGTATTGCTGGGATAGTGAGCATCGCCGACAGGCCCATGAGCTTTGAGCGAAGTCTGTCCAGGACCGAGGAACTGCTGGAAAACGCCGCCGAAAGAACAGTGCGCCTGCTTCAGAATGCCCGCCGCGCCTGAAATCCTGCTAGCTCAACCGTTCCTTAACGAAGTCCACCACAATCGCTCCCAGGAAAAGCGCCCGCTCCGCATCCGCGTCTTCAAACGCCTCCGAGCAGATGCCGCCCGGAAGAAAACCTGGGTAGCGGGTAATTTCATAGTACTTGTCAAGCTGGCGCGCCTCGCTCTTGACCGTGTCAAAGAACATCTCAAATATCTTTGCGTCTTCGCACAGGTCAATCAGCGAATGACCCCACACGTCCTCAGCCCCCCGGTGGTACAGGTAAGCCTTCACGGCCTTTTCCGCAGCCTGCTGGCACAGGAAGCAGGCAAGGTTAAAGCGTTGTCCTTCCCGGTTGTACTGGGCATCCAGCAGGTCTTGCTCAGCCTGCTTCAGCCACCTTGCCCCTTCGGCCAGGTTATTCGGCACTGTATATCACCCTTCCATGCTTGATTGCGGTTGTCAGGGCAGGCAGTTCGCCCTGCAATTCTTCAAATTCCTGCGGCGTATAGACCTGGCAGTCCACCGCCACCATGCTGCTCAAGTGATACGAAAAGAAGTCGGCCCTCCGCCCAAAAGCGCCGTCAATATCCTGGACAACTATCAGGTCAATGCGGCTGTCCGGCGAAATGTCGCCCGTGATCATATCCCCGGTCAAATATACCTTCTCCACGCCCAGCTGCGGCAGCAGGCTCTGGATGTTCTCCAGCTCCTTTTCCAGCATCTGCTTGCGGAACTGGGTAAATCCTATCCTTACGGGCATGCCTGCCTCCCCTACCGGTCCGGTGTAAACCCAATCTATGCCAGCAATACCAGGTGCACTTCCCTGGGGCCGTGCACACCCACCACCAGCTTCATTTCAATGTCCGCCGTCCTGCTCGGCCCGGTAATGAAGTTGAGATAGCTTCCCATATCCCCATTGCCGCGATAGTATTCCAGCCGCCGGAACAGGAACACGTCGTCAAGACTCTCAACAATGTCCTCCGCTCGGACCAGGGCCATGTGCACCGGGGGAACCAGGGACACCAGCCTGCTCAGGCCCTTGCGGGGCAGCACGATAACGGAACCGGTCTCGGCTACCGCGTAGTCTGCGCCCGTAATGCCCATTCCCGAGTCAACTATCTGCGCCCGTACCCGTTGGGAGGACGTGGACTCATCGCGGGCCGCGGTAAATGGCTCGATTCCCGCGCCGCTCAGCGCCGCATCCAGGGGCAGTTCCGCGAAGACCGGCTGTTCCGACCTGGCAGCCCTTGACACGCCCAGCCTGCCGCCCAGGTTCACGATATAGGCGATGGCTTCCTCGGTGTTTGTGGTCCTGAAAACGTTCCAGTTGCGAAGCCTGGCGGTCTCCTCGAAGCGGTCCGCCAGTTCGCCGGATTTCTCCCCGAGACGACTCCTGGCAGCGACAACCTGGGCATCCAGGTCAGCCGCTTGTTCCGCCAGACGGTCGTTTTTCGGGGCCGCATCCAGGGGATCGGTGCGACCGAGGCTCCTTCGCACGTGGGCCAGGAAGTCTTCCTTCGGTATCCCCAGCGGTTCTGGATTCTGTATTTCGACCATTACGACCCCTGGCCTTCGCTCTCAGCTTCATTTTCCAGGTCTCTGGCCCAGACCTCTCGGAAAGTCCGCCGGGGCATTGCCGGCAAATCGCGGCTCTCGGTCCACCTGGAGACCAGCGGAAGGGGTACCCTTTGACCTAATTTTCCGTCCGAAACGAAGGGTTTTTGCACCAGCCGACCCAGCTTGCTGGCAGCCGTCAGCGCGGCGGGACTGCTCATCAGCCAGGAGTAACCCCTGGCGGCCTGCCTTTCCGCGGTAGTCGCCGAATTGTCCGAGTCCAGGGGGCTTTCCGCCATTCGATGCCGGAGGTGCAGCAGCATCCGCGGAATATTTATCCTGATGGGACACACCTCCCGGCAGGCCCCGCACAGGCTGGAAGCCTGGGGCAGGTCCTTCGCCTCCTTCAACCCCACCAGCGCCGGCGACACAATCGAGCCAATCGGCCCGGGATACACCCACCCGTAGGCATGGCCGCCCACCTTTCCGTACACCGGGCAGATGTTGAGGCAGGCGCCGCACCGGATACAATACAGGGACTCGCGCAGGTCCGGGTCCGCCAGCAGCCGCGACCGGCCATTGTCCACCAGCACCAGGTGAAACTCCTCCGGCCCGTCCTCATCCTCTGACCGGCGCGGACCCGACACCATGCTGACGTAGCTCGTAATCCGCTGGCCCGTCGCCGAGCGGGGAAGCAGTCGCAAGAATACCGCCAGGTCCTGAATGGAGGGAATGACCTTCTCCATGCCGGTGATTCCGATGTGGATTCGCGGGGCCGAGGTGCACAGCCTGCCGTTGCCCTCGTTGGTAATGATGACCAGCGTACCGGTCTCGGCCACCAGGAAATTGGCCCCGCTGATTCCGAGGTCCGCGCTCAGAAACTTCTCCCTCAGCGCTTGCCTTGCTACCCTGGCCATTTCCTCTATGTCGTCGGTCAGCGGCACGCCCAGTTCGTCGTGGAACAGTTGCGAGACCTGCTCCTTGGTCTTGTGCAGGGCCGGCGCTACCAGGTGGGAAGGCGTCTCTCCGGCCAACTGGATGATGTACTCGCCCAGGTCGGTCTCATAAACGTCCACCCCGTTAGCTTCCAGGGTGCTGTTCAGGTCCAGTTCCTCCGACACCATGGACTTGCTCTTGGTGGCAATCTTCACCCCGCGAGACCTGGCAATTTCCGCAACGATGGCGTTGGCCTGGGCCGAATCCCTGGCAAAATGGACCTGTCCCCCCGCTTCTGTAACCCGGTCGTGAAGCAGTTCCAGGTAATAGTCCAGGTTCTCCAGGGCATGAATCTTGATACGTCTGGCCTCTTCCCGCCACTCTTCCCAGGCTTCCCAACTCACCTCTTCAATCGCTTCCAGCCTGGCATCGTTGAAGCCGCCTCCCACCTGGCGCAAGGCCCGCCTGAGGTTGGCGTCCTGCATGGCAGCCCCCGATGCGGCTACAAAGTCACGGGTCTTGACGTCAGCCACCGCTCTGCCCCCCTTCATCGGGCAGTCCTTCCAGGACTTCCGCAATGTGCCGGACTTCGACCCCGTGTCCCTGGCGGCTCAGCCCGCCGCCAATGTGCATCAGGCAGCTCATGTCGCAGGAAACCAGCAGGTCGGCGCCTGTTGAAAGCACGTTGCTTATCTTGTCCTCCATCATGCCCTGTGAGATATGGGGGTACTTAACGGAGAACGTCCCACCAAAGCCGCAGCACGTTTGGGCCTGGGACAATGGGACCACTTCCAGCCCCTCAACTTGTTCCAGCAGTTGGAGCGGTTCGCTGCGGACTTCCAGTTCCCGCAGCAGGTGGCAGCTTGAATGGTAGGTGGCGCGGGCCGGAAAACGGCAGCCCACGTCCTCTACCTTCAGCACCTTCACCAAGAACTCCGAAAATTCGTAAACCTTGTCGGCCAGTCGGGCGGCCCGTTCCTCGAATTCCGGGTCTCCGGCGAAAAGTTCGCGGTAAAACACCTTCAGCATGGCGGCGCAGGAACCCGACGGGACCACCACGTACTCGCTCAACGAAAAGCTGTTGAGCGTCCGCCGCGCCAACTGCCGGGCCAATTGCGTAAATCCGGAGTTGTACAGGGGCTGGCCACAACAGGTCTGGTCTTCGGGAAAATCCACGGCTACACCGTGCTTCCGCAACACCCTGACGGCGCTTACTCCAACCTGGGGGTAAAGCTGGTCAACTATACAGGTGACAAAGAGAGAAGCGTGAACTTTGGCGGGCTGGGTCAATGCCATCCTCGAAATTCTGGAAGGAACGATTCGTTCAAAGGAGCGGCCCCGCAACACGCGAAGCGTACACCAACAGGTGCAAAGCTAGGGTAACAGACCCGCAAAACCCAGGCAACCAGAAAAGCACCAAGCCCACGTCCGGCCCGCCCACGTCAGCCGCGACCATGACATCGGCAGAGAATACCCATACATAAAGCCCGGCCTTCCAAAAGACCGGGCTTTCTCTCAATCCAATCCTGCGAGGAAAGGTGGCGGGAGTGCGAGGGAGTCGAACCCACCTACCCCGCTCTTCACGAGGCACAACGGATTTGAAGTCCGCAAGAGCCACCGGGCCCCTTCCACTCCCCTGTAACCCTTTCCCGGTCAATGACCTGGTGTGTTACCGTCGTTCCCGCGAAGGCGGGAACCTCGAAGCAGGTGTGGCGGGCGACCTCTAGCTCCCCAACACCGAATCAATCTTGCGCTTCAGCGCCCCCTTGGGCACCGCCCCTACCACCTGGTCAACGGGCTGGCCGTCCTTGAAAAAAATCAGCGCCGGTATGCTGCGGACGCCATACTTCATCGCAATGTTCGGGTTGTTGTCCACGTCCAGTTTCGCCACGTTCAGCTTGCCGTCGTACTCCAGGGCAAGATCGTGGACTGCGGGGGCAATCATCTTGCAGGGGCCGCACCATTCGGCCCAGAAGTCCACCAATACGGGCAATTCGGACCCCTCAACCTGATCTGCCCAGGTACCTTCATTAACGTCCACTGGTTCCGGCATCTGTTCCTCCCGGGAGAATCTTGTCTCCCATCAAATTTCTCAAACCCTTCCGTCTGCCAAATCTAAAGAAAAGTAGCACTCTATACGGAACGATTTTTTCCAGTGTAGCCTTTGCTTCCCTTTCCGGTCAACCTGAACAACCCGGCCTGTCCCATTACAACCTGGGTACAGGTCCACCCCAGTGGGCCCCGTCTCCTTCTTGGATAAATTCAGTCCCTTGGTTTATAGTGTGAAAGGGTAGCCGAATGGTACAGCAGAAACTTAGCATTGGACAGCAAATCGAACTCTCCCTGTCCTCTTGGGGACGTCTGGGCGAAGCAATGGCCTGCCACGAAGGACAGGACATCTTCGTCCTCGGCGGAATCCCCGGCGAAGCCGTCCTGGCAGAGGTAGTCGGGATAAGGCGAAAATATGTCGCGGCCAGCGTCGTCAAAGTCCTGGCCCCTTCACCCGACCGCGTCGAGCCTCCCTGCAAGTATTACGGGCACTGTACCGGGTGCCAGTGGCAGCACCTGGCATACGATGCCCAACTGGCAATCAAGCGCGACAAAGTGGTGGACGCCCTGCAAAGGGTGGGCGGACTCGAAAACGTTCGCGTCCTTGATACCCTGCCGTCTCCCCTTCAGTTCGGGTACCGCAACCACGCCAGGTTCACCGTTGGCCGGGCGGGAGACCTGGGTTTCGTCAACCGGGAGACCCGCCGGTTCATTCACATCGACCAGTGCATGCTCATGCACGCCGGCATCAACAGCATCCTGGAAAAGCTGCAAGACCGGTGCGGCGAGACCACTCAACTGGCCGTCCGGGCGGGACGTGATACCGGCGACTTCCTGGTGCAGCCACCGCTTCGAAATCCTGACATCCCCCTCGCCACCGGACAGAAGCACTACCTTGAATCGGTAGGCAGCCGCCGGTTCCGCGTTGCCTCACCGTCCTTCTTCCAGGTCAACATAGACCAGGCTTCCCGGCTTATTGAGGTAGTGCGGGACGCTGTCAAACTGTCCGGCACGGAAGTCTTGCTGGACGCCTACACCGGCGTCGGCACCTTTGCGGTACTCCTGGCGCCTTTCGTTAAGCGCGTCTATGCCATCGAAGAGTCATCGGCGGCCGTGGCCGACGCCAGGGAAAACGCCGAAGGCCTGGAAAACGTGGAGTTCCTGCTGGGAAAGACGGAAGATGTCCTCTCTGAACTGCCCCAGCGGCCCGACGTGGTCATCCTGGACCCGCCCAGGGCCGGCTGCCAGCCATCCGCCCTGCAAAAGCTGTTGACGCTCGGTGCGCCCCAACTGGTCTACGTTTCCTGCGACCCAGAGACCCTGGCTAGGGACCTCAAAATCCTGTGCGCCGGACCCTACGAAATTGACCACATACAGCCGCTGGACATGTTCCCCCAGACCCACCACGTGGAGTGCGTAACCGTGCTGAAGCTGAACCCCACCGCCCCATCCCTGGTCCTCGCCTCCGGTTCCCCCCGGCGCAGGGAACTTCTGAATGAACTGGGCCTTACCTTTGCGGTAACCCCTTCCAACGCCCCCGAGGAGCACCTGTCCGGAGAAACCGCCGAAGCCATGGTGCGCCGGCTCTCCAGGGACAAGGCTACGGTGGTGGCCGGCCAGATGGCCGAAGGCTACGTCATCGGAGCGGACAGCACCGTCGTCCTGGATGGCCGCCCCATTGGCAAGCCCGAGGACGAGCGGGACGCCCGCCGAATGCTCATCAAACTGCGCGGCACCGAACACCAGGTCACCACCGGCCTGACGGTGGTCAACGTCGCCACGGGGCAATCTCTCACCGACCACATGACGGCTGAAATCGTCATGCGCAACTTCACCGACGCGGAAATGGAACAATCCATAGCTTCCGGTACTCCCATGGACAAGGCCGGTGCCTACGCGGTGCAGGACACCGATTTTCGCCCGGCTGCCCTGAAGGACGGCTGCTATACCAACGTGGTTGGCCTTCCCCTCTGCCGAATGCTCGAAATGCTGAAAGAGTTGGGCTACGTGCCGCCGGAAGACCTGCCCGCTTCCGTGGGCCGCCAATGCCTGGGATACTGCCCACTCCGGGACGGCAAGGAGGCGCAGGCATGAACCTCTTCGGCGTGGGAATGTTGGAGCTTGCCGTAATCTTCCTCATCGCATTCCTGGTGATGGGGCCCGCCAAGGCTATCGAAATGGCCCGCACCGCGGGAAAGTTGATAGGCGACGTAAAACGCAGCGTTAACGAACTGACCGCCGCCACCGACCTGAACGAACCGACCAGACCGGCATCGCCCCAGCCGCCCGAACAGCCTTCCGGCCCCACCATTCCGGCTCCCACCGGCGCAGTCCCCACCTCCGAAAACGGAGACGGCCATGAGCACCAGTCGTGAACTGACGCTCATTGAGCATCTCGGGGAACTGCGGCGCCGCATCTTCATCTGCCTGGTTGCCCTCATCATCGGCGCGATGATTGCTTTCCTGTTCTGGACCGACATCGTCGAACTGCTGAAGCGCCCCGCCGAAAACGCAAATGACGGTGCCGGCGTATTGCTTATCGCCACCCAGGTGACCGAACTGCTGTCCACCAGCGTCAAGGTTTCCCTCATGGGCGGCCTTGTGCTGGCGCTGCCCGTGATTCTCTACCAGGTTATCCGGTTCGTGGCGCCGGGATTGACCACCTCGGAACGCCGCTACCTCTTCTTGTTCATGCCCGGGGCGCTGCTGGCCTTTTGCTGCGGCCTGGCCTTTGCCTATTTCGTGCTGACCCCCAGGGCCCTCCCCTTCCTCCTGAATTTCGGCGGCGGCGTGGCAGATCCCCTGATCAGGATAAGCAACTATGTGGACGTGATGCTCCGGCTCCACTTTTGGATGGGACTCTCTTTCGAAACGCCCGTCGTCATGTACCTGTTGGGACAACTGGGCATAGTCAGTGCCAGGATGTTCTCCCGGTTCAGAAAATACTGGGTGGTTATCGCCTTCATCCTGGGCGCCGTCATTACTCCCACCTTCGACCCGCTGAACCAGACCCTGGTGGCCGCTCCCCTCCTGGCCTTGTACGAAGTGGGCATATTCCTCGCCTGGCTGGCGGGCCGGGCGCGCCAGCGCTCCCAACGGGAAATCGCATCCCTGTCGGAAGGACAATAAAAAAGGGACGGCTCGGCGCCGCCCCTGAACTAGCTGCGTTAACTGGTCTCGAGCTATTTGTCGTCCGTGCGCTCGGTGGATTCGCTATTGACCGTAGTCTGCTTGGCGTCCTCCTCACCTGTAACCGAACTCTTGAAGCTGCGAATCCCCTTGCCCAGCGAAGAGCCGATCTCGGGCAATCGCTTCGCGCCAAAAATCAGCAGCACGATAAGCAATATGATAAGAATCTGGGGCAGTCCGATAGGCCCGAATCCCATTTGTCCCCCTGTCCATCCAATTTCTCAATCCATCATAACAGGTTTCCCCCCCAATTCATACATTCAACCCGCCTCCCTAACCATCCACCAATGCCACCAGCGCCGCCCCCACCCATTCCCCAATTCTTAATTCCTAATTCTCAATTGCTGACACTTCCCCCTTTGCCGCCCTGGAAAAACCCCTGCCACCATAAAACCATGTCGTCAGCCGACCCCACCCCATCGTAGGGGCAGCCCTTGCGGAACGTCCGCCCTTGGCGGGCAGAACGTCCGCCTTGGGCGGGCGGACCCTTGTCGGGTCGAAGGACATGCCCATCGTAGACAAGAGAGACCCAACCCCGCTCCACCTGCCTTGTTAGCCGGGTTCCCGCTGGTTATAATCGGGCCATTCTTCTATCTGGACAGGTGGTGATGGCAGGGGAATACGATCTGGTGGTGATTGGCGCCGGCCCGGGCGGCTACGTCGCCGCAATCAGGGCCGCTCAACTCGGCCTCAAGTGCGCCATAGTGGAGCGGGAATCTCTTGGCGGCGTCTGTCTCAACTGGGGCTGCATTCCCAGCAAAGCCCTCCTCAGGAACGCGGAGATAGTTTCCTACTTCCGGCGCGCCGACGAATTTGGGCTCACGTTCGACAACTTCTCCGCCGACTACTCCGCGGCCATAGACCGCAGCCGCCGAGTCGTCGACCGCAACGTGAGGGGCGTTACCTACCTGCTACGCAAGAACGAGGTGGAGCACATTGCCGGCGAGGCCGTGCTCCGCGGCAACGGCGTCGTGGAGGTGGCCCCTGATGGTCAAAGGCTCCAGGCAAAGAACATAATAATCGCCACCGGCGCCCGCCCCCGCTCAATACCTGCCCTTCCCGTTGACGGCGACAAGGTCATTACCAGCAAAGAGGCCATCCTCTTGGCCGACCTTCCCGAGTCCCTGGTTATAGTCGGCGGCGGCGCCATCGGGCTGGAGTTCGCCTACCTTTACCGGATGTACGGCGTTGACGTCACCATAGTCGAACTGCTTCCCCATCTGGCCCCCAGCGAGGACCAGGAGATCAGCCGGCAGGTCGAGCGGTCCTTCGGCCGGTACGGCGTCAACATCCTGACCGGCGCCGGCGTAACGGCGGTTTCGGAAGCGGACGGCCGCCTCCAGGTTACTGTGTCAAGGAACGGCGCTGACCAATCCCTTGCCTGCGACCAGGTGCTGGTAGCCATCGGCGTCCGGCCAAACAGCGAAGACCTGGGCCTGGATTCCTTGAGCGTGGCTACGGAAGGCGGATACATCCAGGTAGATGACACCATGGCGACCAACCTGCCCGGCGTCTATGCCATTGGCGACGTTACCGGAAAGCTGGCCCTGGCCCACGTGGCGTCCGCCCAGGCGACGGTGGCCGCCGAGGCCATTGCCGGGCTGGAACCCCAGCCTCTCGACTACGCCATGATGCCCCGGGCCACCTATTGCCAGCCCCAGATAGCCAGCTTCGGGCTGACCGAAGCCCAGGCGGTGGAAGCGGGGCACGACGTCAAAATCGGCAAGTTCAACATTCAGGCCAACGGCAAGGCTCTCGGCATGGGCGAGGCCGACGGCATGATTAAGTTGGTGGTCGATTCCCGTTACGGCGAAATCCTGGGGGCGCACCTGGTCGGCCCGGAGGTTACCGAGTTGCTGGGCGAGCTTGCCCTGACCCGCCTGCTGGAAGGCACTACCCTGGAGCTTGGGTGGTTGGTCCACGCGCACCCCACCATTTCTGAGATAATCAAGGAAGCTGCCCTGGCCGCCGAGGGCCGGGCAGTCCACATGTAACCGCGGGACCGGCTGCCCGGTAGCGACAGGAGGCTGAGTTGGCGACGACCATTGTTATGCCCAAGATGGGCTACGATATGCGGGAAGGCACTGTCGTCCGATGGTACAAGCAGGAAGGCGATGAAGTGGCCCGTGGCGAGGTCATCGCCGACATTGAGACCGACAAGGCCACTGTCGAGTTCGAAGCCTACACCGGCGGCGTGCTGCACCGCCGGGTGGCCGAAGAGGGCGTGGCGGTGCCGGTGGGGGACGCCATAGCCATCATCGCCGAACCCGGGGAGGCCCTGGGCGCGGAAGCCGGTGAAGCGCCTTCCCCTCCCCCGGAAGCCTCCGACCTTGAAGCAGCCTCACATGCGGTTCAGGCCGTTCCAGTCTCCCCCGCAAGGCAGGACGGCGAAGTCCGCGCTTCCCCCATAGCCCGACGACTGGCCAGGGAGATGGGAATTGACCTTACTCTGGTTGTGGGAACCGGGCCGGGTGGCAGAATCGTCGAGAAAGACGTGCTGGAGTACGTGCCGTCAGGCGACGACGCCCCAACCAATGGCTGGATCAAAGCCTCGCCCCTGGCGCGCCGGCTGGCCCGGGAGCGCGGGATTGAGTTGGCCCAGGTCAGCGGCACCGGCCCCAATGGCCGAATTGTCGAACAGGACGTTTTGGCCTTCACCAGGCCTACCGACGAAATCCGGGATTCAGAGCGGCCCACCCCCTACATAACATCAACGCAGCCTTCCCCTCCGGTCGCCACCCCGCCGCCGGCGGAAGCTGAGCCCCTTCCGGGAACTGACCGGGTTGAGCTTTCCCGCATGCGCCAGGCCATCGCCCGGGTAACCGTGGACAGCAAGCAACAGGCGCCGCATTTCTACGTCACGGCAGACATCGACATGGACCGGGCCATGGAATTGAGGCGGGAGATTAACGATGCCCTGCCGGCGGAAGCCCGGGTCAGCGTCAACGATCTGGTAGTCCGGGCCTGCGCTATCGCCCTGGGCCGGCACCCCAAGTTCAACGCCTTCTTCCAGGGAGACCATCTTCAGTTCAACAATTCCATCAATATCGGCATAGCCATTTCCCTGGAATCGGGCCTGATAGTGCCCGGTATCGGCGACTGTGGCAGTAAGTCCCTGGCCGAGATTGCGGCCGCCAGCAAGGACCTCATCAACCGGGCCAACAGCGGCACGCTTCGCAACGAAGAGTACAGCGGCACCACGTTCAGCGTCAGCAACCTCGGCATGTTCGACGTGGACAGCTTCGCCGCCATCATCTTCCCGCCCCACGCCGCCGTGCTGGCTGTTGGCACTGTAAAGGAGCAGCCCATGGTACGCGACGGACAACTGGCTGTCGGACAGGTCATGAAAGCCACCCTCTCCACCGACCACCGGGTGGCCGACGGCGCCGAAGCTGCCCGTTTCCTGGTGGAAGTGAAGGGCCTGCTGGAGCAGCCGATTACCCTGCTGATATAACGGGCATTGGCGCCGCCCGCCTCTGTTCCCGAGAATCTAATGGTGGGCCGCTGCTTCCATTTGCAACCCACCAATCAATACATGGGATTTGACCCGATGACTACACCGCCGGCGTCCGTTTATTCTCCCCGCGTTTACCCCTTGGACGCCCATGACCTGACAGAGGAGGAGATTGCCGTCGCCTTTGCCATGACCTCCCGGCGCCCCGAACCCTTCGACGAGATCGCCGAACAGGTTAGCCGGGAAAAGGCCGCCGACTTTCACGAGCGCTGGGTCCTGGGCTACGGCCACGCCTCGGTGGCCGAACACGCTGTGGTGCACCTGGCCGTGGAGAACATATCCCGGCTGGCCTGCGATACCCTGGAAGACAACCGGTTGGCTTCCTACACCGAGAAGTCCTCCCGCTACCAGGTAATGCCCCAGGACTACTTCCACCTGCCCGCAGAAGTGGACGGGCACGCAGAGGCGAAGGCGGCATACCTGGCAACCTGTCAGGGCCTCTTTGCCACCTACCAACGCATGTTGGACGGCTGTTTAGAACACCTGCGCAACACCCTCCCACAGCGTGAAGGCGAGAGGGATGGCGCCTACAACCTGCGCCGGCGCCGGCTGGCCACCGACGCTTGCCGTTCCGTCCTTCCGGCGGCGACCCTTACCAACGTTGGGTTAACGGCCAATGCCCGGGTACTGGAGCACGCGATATCCAAGTTGCTGTCTTCAGGGCTGGCCGAGGAAATGGCCCTTGGCGAGCAACTCAGGGAGCAGGGACGTGTCATAACGCCAACGCTCATAAAGTATGCCGACCGCAGTGATTTCCTGAAGGCGGCGCTGCAACGGGACTGGCAGCTTGGGCTTCGTATGCCTGAGATAAGGCCTGCTTCGCCTGTCTCGGTTACACTGGCCTGCTTCGACCCCCTCGCGGAAGAACGGCTGACCGCTGCCATCCTCTTTCGCCAGGCCGCCCACAGCTACGGCAACGCCTGGCAGCAGTCTCAGGACATGAGCAGTGAAGAGCGGATGCAGCTTATTGACGGGCTTATGAAGAACATGGGAGACCATGACGCGCCTATCCGGGAGTTCGAAGTCGTGGACTACACCTTCGAATTCACGCTGGACTACGGCGCTTACCGGGAATTCAAGCGCCACCGGATGCAGTCCTACTTCCCTCAATTCCTCAACGTGAACCTGGGTTACAAGACACCCGGCCTGCTGGTAGATGCCGGGCTGGAAGGCGAATATCGAGCCGCGATGCAACTGGCGGAAAGTGGATTCCATGCGGTGAGCCAGGTCTCTCCACTGGCGGCTCAATATCTGACTACCCACGGCCACTATCGTCGGATGATCTCCAAGCTGAACCTGAGAGAGTGCTACCACCTATTCAAGCTGCGCTCGTCCCTACAGGCCCATGAGTCCATCCGAGAACCGGTCCTGGAAGCCATGCGATTGGCGGCTGAAGCGCAACCCCAGCTCTTCCGGTGGTTGCGGCTGCGGGACTATCCCGAATGGTGGCCATTCAATCGTTAGTCTCGCCGGTAACGCCAAAGAATAACGGGCCCCCCATTGAGGGACCCGTTCATCCGCCTAAAGCGTTTAGATGGGACAGGCTAGACTTCCACGCCGCGCTGCGTGCGCATGAAGTCTTCCAGCGCCTCCAGGTAATCGGGGCTGGGGAAACGCTCGCCGTCCTTGACCCTCATGCCGTCGGTGAAGATCTCCAGCCGATTGCCGTCGGGGTCACTGAAGTAGAAGGACCGGCTGCCGCTGCCGTAAATGTTGTTGTCGCTTTCGATGCCGTGGGTAGTTGGGCCGTTGATAATCTTGACCCCGTTGGAATGAAGGTGAGCCAGGGCCCGCATAAACTCGTCCCGGTCTTCCACCAGGAAAGCAATCTGCTGCACCAGCCGGGCGTTAGCGGGGACCGCTTCGGAAACGTCCACGCCCTCCGGGGCGCTGGCAATCACTACGTCGTGATGGGTCTCGTCGAACCGCAGAAAGGCGGTTTCGGCCCCGTTAGGCCGCTTGCGGTGGTTGGTTACTTTCAGGCCCAGCACCTCGGTGTAAAACTTGAAAGACCGTTCAAAGTCTGAAACCAGGATACCTACATGACCAATTCCCTTGATGTTGATACCCATATTGCCACACTCCTTTGGTTAGGTAGTGAATTCCCCGGCTTGTCACGTCGGCGCCAGCCTCGGCGCCACGGTTTCCAGCCGGGAGTTTGCCAAAGTATAGCAGAAACGGCAAGCCGGGCAAGGCGGGCCCCATTGAATAGCGAAAGGAGGAGTTGGGTCGCCGGCTAAGGGTCGGAGCAATCCCTGGTGAACCCGCAGTTGGGACAGCTGATTTTGCACTGGCGTTGTATCATCCGGGAGCCGCAGATTTCACAAATCAGGTCGTCGGCTCGCACGTTCAATGCGCCCGGCCAGGATGTTTCAGATTTGAAGTGGTTACGCAACCTCTCTTGTTCCCCCTTCCCGGCTGGAGCTAACGAGAGCCCGGAGAAATTATCCTGGTCTGCAGGACCATTTCGCTGCCACGGCCTGCTCCGGCTTCCGGATCGTCCACGGTCAAGTTCATCCAGTCAAAGCCATAAAGCGACTCGGGCGGGTTCAATGCCATGGTGCCCCAGCCTGTGGAATCAACCACAATCTGACCCACAGGGAGGCTCTGGCCGTTTCGAGAAAGCCAGACATGGTAAGCCTGTGAGGGCTGTGACTGCTCCATGTTGGCCAGCATCAGGATCGCCTTCTTGCCATCGTTGGTTACCAGCAGCACCCCCTCTGAGTCACTCCTGCCGTCCGTGGGCTGTAGCAGTAGTGGCTGGGTAAATGGTCGCGCCATCAGGTAGCTGGTTTCCATAACTTGCTTCAATGCTGAGTCAGCCTGATGAGTCTCCGCCGCCAACTGGGCGATGCCGGCATTGGCTGAAGCCTGGCTCCTTTCCAGGCCCTCCAACCTGGAGTTGGTTTCCAACCGCTCCTGTTCCAGGGAATTAAGCCGACTGGTAGTGACTACATTCATGATCAGGGAGGCGGTAAGCAGCCCAATGACCAGCGTTGCGGCCAGGGGCATCGCAAAGCTGCTGAAGGTAAACCGAGAGTTAGAATCAGACGAATCAGGGGAGCGGGATTCCACCTCTGTCTCTGGAGAAAATACAGGTGGCAAAGCGTCAACAGAATTCAAAACTCTGGCTCGAAGACTGGCTGGGGTCACTTCCTGCGGGACAGCACCCGCCAGGAGTACAGAAACTCCCTCCAAGCTGGCGAGCAGCGTGGAGCAGTACGTGCAGGTTTCCAGGTGGACCTCTACTTCATCCCCCTCCCCTTCCTCCAGGGCCCCGAGGGCGAATGCTTCCAGCAAATCTACCGGATGCTCTGAAGGAAATGGCGGTGGCTGTTTATTCATCGTCATCTTGCCGCAATTCTTCCCGAAGTTTCTGCAGGGCCAATCGCGCCCTGGTCTTTACCGTCCCCAACGGTTGCCCTAGCCTGGCCGCTATTTCCGATTGAGACAGGCCGTTGAAATACGCCAGCCTGATCACTTCCTGCTGGGCAGCCGGCAGCTTTTCAAGCGCTTCCCGAACCCTTTCGGCTTCAACGTTCCTCTGGACCTCCTCGTCTGTACCAATCTGGTGGGACGGAAGCAAGTCCAGGGTCTCGTACTCCTTGGGATCGGAGACAGCTTCGGCCCTTCGCCTGGACCTGATTACGTCAATAATCTTGTGGTGGGCTACGCTCATTATCCAGGTCTTGGGTTGTCCCCTGGACGCATTGTAGCTGGCGGCCTTGAGCCAGATATTCAGGAACACGTCCTGGGCCGCTTCTTCCGCTACCGCCTCCGACCGAAGCATGTACCTGGCAAGCGAGTAGACCGCCGATGAATACCGCTCGTAAATGGCCTCGAGGGCATCCTTCTCTCCGGCAGCGATTCGAACTAGCAGTTCCTGGTCCTCCAGGACCTGGTAGTCAGTCACCGTTACTCCCCCGTTGCCTGGAGTTGACAGCCCTTACGGACTGAAATACGAAACTCAACGCAACTTGGATTGTTTGACAGGCGGACCAGAAAGCTATCCCTTACGCAGAATGCTTTGGATCAAGTTTCGGGCGGTCGCTACATCACCTTCGCTGGTGGAGGCGCTGATCAAACCTTCCAGGGAACGCACAGCGGCGTCCACGTCACCCTGCGTGACGTGACACAGGGCCAGGTCCCTGTGAAGCGCCAAATTCGCTTGGTCAAAAAGCAGCATGCGTTCCAGCACTCCCACCAGGCGTGACCAGTCCCTGTGATGCGAGTAGATAAGCCTGAGGTTGTTAAGCATTCTGACCAGGATCGTCTTGCCCGGCGTAGGACTCAAGAACCGCTCGTCCCATTCTAAGGAGGGCCCAAAAAGATTTCCGGCCAAGCGGCGGCAGTCAGCCGCCGAAAGAAGCTGTCCGCCATGAAACGGGTCCATGTACAGGTCCAGTTCCTGAATCTTTACCAGGAAATGCCCGGGCATTCCCACGCCGTGACAGGCCAGACCCAGGCGCCGAGCCAAACCCAGGTACAGAACCGACAAAGTAATGGGAATGCCAATCCCCGTTTCCATGACCCGGTTCAGAAAGCTATTCTGGGGATTGTAATAGTCACCGGCGTTGCCGGAGAACCCTTCCTGGTCAAACAAGTACCGGTTCAGTGTCCTCGCCAGGGTCTCGCCCGAGGCGTTGTTGGCAGTCAGCGAACGCGCCCCAGCGGCCATTTCATTCAATCGTTCCAGATAGTGATCCACATCCAGGTTGGGATACTCTTCCCCTGCAATGTAGAGAGCAGCCCGGGGCAGGTCCACTTCACTGTCGGGAAGGGCTGCCTGGCCCGCAAAGAGCGTACGAAAGTCTGGGCGTGAGTTGGTCTTCATGGAAGGTATTCCCGCAGGAGATTCCCTAAACTACCAGCGAATCCATGATTCGGGTCAGATTCGAGGCTTTGTCTATCTGCCAGAGCGCTTCCAATGCCTCTGAGCACTGCTGTTCAGACAATACTGCAGAAGACAGGTTGATAAATTTCTGGTCCACTTCCCGGTCGCTCAGAGGGTTGCCCTTGTGCCCCTTGGGATAGGAAGTGCCCGCCTCGTAGCGTTGTCCGCCGGACGCGACTACCACAATCCGGCAGTTGTATTGTTCAGGGTACTTTTCAGTGAAGCCCGGCCCCTCCGCCATCTGCATCCGGGCCATCAGTGACCGAAGGGACTGGTCGGCGATGCGCTCGGGCATAAAACTCCCGGGCGTGACGGCGCCATCCTGCAGGGCCATCGCCACCAGGAAAGGGATGCTATGGTCGGCAGTTTCCCGCGTTCTTGGGTCCCACTTTTCCGGTTCGGTATTTGGGCTGCTAACCCCTGAACGGTAAGTTTCAATAGTGATGGACTCGATCTCATCGACCTTTACCTGCTGGTGTAGGTCAACCGCGAGGCCTATGGGAGCCTGGGTGTGTATTTGAGAAGGGTAGAATTTGAAGGTCGTATCATTTAACAGAAACTGATGGCCGTTGCCCCCGAATTCTTCAAGGGTAACAACGTGGGTAACCCCTGCCTGCTCCCAAAGACCGCGCTTGCCCTCAAAGGGTAGACCGGGCCCCGACATGCCGTGGGCGGCCAATTGAGCCGCAAATATGCCGGCGCGGGTGGCGCTGGCGGTGGCGCAACCCTTCCACATGGAAAGTTCGCCAGTCCGCGTTACGCCCAGGGGCAGGTTGGGGGCCAGCGCCAGGGAAACGGCATTGCCCATTTGCTCCCGGTCCAGGCGCATCAGGTGACCGGCGGCGCAGGCAGCTCCCACGATGCTGAACATACCCTGGTCCCAGCCATAATCCCCGGTTACCACCTGGTCCGAAAGACGGCAAAAAACCTCGTAAGCCAGGGCGGTGGCAGTAATCACGTCGTGACCGTCGCAGCCAAGGCCATCTCCAACAGCCAATACGGCGGCAACCATATCGCTGGGGTGGCCGCCGCCCGGCGAAAAGTAGGAGTCGTTGCAGTCCAGATATCGGATCATGCACCCGTTGGCGAAGGCTGCCATGTCCAGGGAGCTATGGCCGCGGGTACCCAGCACTCGCGCCGACGGGCTTCCTGAAACCGACCCCGCCAGGCTGCGAGCGATTTTGGCCGGTTCAGACAAGTATCCGCCCATGGCGCACCCGAGAGTATCAATCAGGGTGCGCTTTGCCTGGTGGACTGTAGCCGCATCCAGATCGTCGTAAGTCAACTGGCATGAATATTCACTCAGCAGCCTGGTAGTACGGTCCATGGTTAGCTCCTGATTCTTATCGCTCGGCGGCGGCAGGCTAGTTATCCGCTGCCTGGGCTTCGGGGACTCGGCTGGTCAATTCCGTGTAATGGTCGGAAGCCTGGGAGACCAGCAGTTCTACGTCCTCGGCCAGGACGTATCCCTCACTGACCAATTGCTCGGCGGCCGCACTCACTTGCGCCAGGTAATCCTCCTGGGAAGCGTACCGTTCCTCGATGGAAAGCCTGGGGTCTCCGGTGGCCTCTCTCTCAGCTCGCGTCGCGGGGAAGGGAATAGTGGAGCCAGCCAGGGTTCCCCCTGTGGCACCACCTGAAGACAGTATCTGTCCTTCTCCTCCAATATCGGCGTGGCGCAAGTTCCAACCGGTGTGGGTCGCCAAAGGCACGGTCGTCAGCGGGAGGCGAATGCCAGCCTGTTCATTGCCGTCCTCGTCCACGGCCGGCACGAGCAGGGGAAAGAGCTCACCCCAAATTGCCGGCACGTTTGTAGCAATTCCGGGCTCCGGCCCGAAGTCCAAACGACGGAATCGCCGGTACGGCTCAGGCGTGTTGACCCCCGGAATGCGGCGCAGGTTTTCCGTTACAGCGTCCGGATCCGCCGCGGTACCATTATCCAGGCGTGGGTACTGGCTGGCAGGAGCGGCCACACCCTCCGTCACCCAGCGGTCCAGATTAACCAGGGCCGCGCGGAGCAGGGGGCGGTAGTCAAGGCAGTTGAAGGGCTGCTGACCCTTGCTGCCGTTGGCCGGGTCGCTGTCACGCAAATAGGGCGTGCCCAGAGGGTGTTGTGCCCCGCCAAAGTGATATACCCGGACCTCTTCGGGTATTTCCAGGTCATGGGATCCGGTAATGTCGATGTGGACCATGGCGCCGGCGCCGGCCCAATATTCCGAGGACGTGTAGGTGTTCATAACCCTGGGCAACGGTCCCTGCGCCGCAGAGCGGGTAAGGACACCGTCGGTCCTGCCGGTAACTGGGTCGGTCTGCTCAATATCGCTAAAGGGAAACTGGCTGTTCCAGCTGCGGCTGGCCTGGCTGGAGGGCTGGGCGAACCGCTGGTTGAATTCGCCATGCTTGGCGCCGGCGACGTGGGGAATCAACCCGTCAAAGACTCGACGGCCTTGTTCATCATAGTTGAGCCCGTAGTACAGGAGGTCGCGAAGGAATCGGCCGCTCTGGGATGAACCGAAGCTGTAGGCATACTCCAGGGAACCGGCACAGGGATTCCCCTCTGCGTCGGTGCCATGGCGAAGGAACGAAGCCAGTTCGCGGGTGGCCAGCAGCCCGGCGCCGACTATGGGCGCTCCCGTGGTGGAATAGATGACCTGGTAAACCTTGCCGGGCTCGAAACCGGACTCTTTATAGACATAATTAGCGTCCGGCGCCACCTGCCCGTCGTTCTTGCGGGCGAAACGCCACTGCTCCCGGGGAATTATGGTTTCCGGTCCGTCCTCGTGGTCCTGCACGGTCATGTAGGCTTCCCAGTCTTCCAGATTGTTGGAAGGATAGGGCCTGTGGTTGCGGTCAGAAACGAAAACTTCGTTGATGGGTTCGTTGGGAACAAAGGTGACCACCAGCTTGCCGGTGATACGGGAGCCGTCGGTGTTTCGGGCTTCTGGCGGATACAGCCTCAGGACACCTGGAACATCGGGAGCGTCGTGCTGCCAACCACACCAGGCGACGGTGTAGCCTTGGCGCATCAGGAATCCGTTGCCAGCCTCAAGGGGCACGTCCGGGGTCAAATCCGGAGCATTGTTGAAGTTTCGCAAGCAGGGCCCTCTGCCCCGGTTAAGGATGTCGAAGAAGAGGCGTCCATTGCCCCGTCCCTGGTCAACGGGCTTGAGAATGCGGAAGTCCGAATAGAAGTGGACTTCTCCTGTATTGCTGCGGGGCGCCAGCCTGAGGTCGGTAACCGTTTCGTTGCTGGGGTTGACGGGATCGATGACGAAATAGACCATTCCATCAAGTTGTTCATAGGGGCCCACATCGCCGAAGGATTCCCCATTGGCGAATGGCTGGCGGGAGGTGATTTCCAGTTTTCCTACTGCCATTTCTGGCCTCCTGTACAGAGCTGGTAAAAGAGACAGCGAAGCGCTGTTGTCCTTGTTTGCTGCCCCGTTACCGCAGGCATCACATTGGGCCCTGATTGCTGGACGCCGACTCGGGCTAGAGCTTACAGAATGCCGCTGGCATCCACGTCCAGGTCGTGGGGCGCCTCGTCGCCGGTGAAGTCCAACCACCAACGGGCAAAGTTTTCTTCGCCGTACTTTTCCCGCAGGCGGGCCAAATGGGCCTTTACCTGCACCAGTACCGGCAATTCGTACTCGGTAACCAACTGGTAGGTGCGGGCTGTCCATTCCAGGGCGCCAGTCAAGTTGTCCGTCTCCTCGGCGATCATGCCTAGCTGCCCGTAGGTCCGCGCCACCCGCTGCACGTCACCCAGTTCCTCAAAGATTTCCCGGGCCTGGTGGTACCAGTCCTGGGCCTGGTCATAGAGTTTCTGTTCGTGGAACAGGACGCCCAGCTGCCGGCATTCATCACCGGCCCCACGGCGGTCGCCCAGTTCTTCCTTGCGCTCCAGGGCTGCGAGGTACCATTCTTCAGCCTCTTCGTAGACTATTCCCCGGTCCTGTTCCAGCAGACCCAGGAAGTGTAGCTCGGTAGCCATCTGAGCCTGATTGCCCAGCCGGTCACTGAGGCCCAGGGCCTGCTGATACCAGTTCTTGGCCTCATCAAAGTTGTACTGGGCGTGGCACACGGTTCCCAACTCGTGGTACACCTGCACGGCCGTTTCCTCGTCCCGATGCTCTTCAACCATGTCCCTGGCCCGGTGGTACCAGCTCTCGGCCTCCTTATGTTCGAACTTAAGCTGGGTAACCAGGCCGAGGGCACGGTAGTCCTTTACCATCTCCTCTTCATCGGGCAGACGCTGGTGGATATCGAGCGCCTTGCCGTACCATTCCTTGGCTTCCGTGTAAAGGCGCTGGTACTGGCGCACCTGGCCGAGGGCAAAATAGTCGTCGGCCACTGAAGACCGATCTTCGCCATTCTCAATGATGGCCAGAGACCGTTCAAACCACCCGGCGGCCTCGTCCAGGCGGCGATAGAGCAGGGCTATGGCGCCAAACTGATGGTAGACGGAAGCTACTCGGGGATCGGCATCCGCCTCTGGCTGCGCAGTCAGATAGTCCGCCAGTTGCTGGTTCAGTTCCAGGGCGCGAACCACGTCGCCCTGCTCCACCGATTCACTGACGTCGGTGCCCAGCAGATACAGCCAAAGATCAATCGCTCCGGACTCGATAGCTACTTCCGAGGAGCCGCCGATTGCCTCCAGGAGTTGGCTGCGCAGCCTTCGCAACTCGGGGATGCGGCGCTGCATCCTGTACACCTGGGCCAGTGGCTGAATAATCAACTGAGCGTTGTCCCACTGCTTGGCCTCCAGGGCCAGCCCCAGCCCCTGGTTGAGGTTTCCTTCTTCCGCCAGCACGGCGGTAGCGCCGGAGTCCTGGTTCTCGTAGAGGGACTCCATGAAATAATCGGCGGTGTCGGCGTAAACGCGAATAAACTCGGCTTCCAGGCGTCCGATGGAGTCGGGGCGTAGCTGGCGACCCAGCTTGGAACCAAGGAAACGAGGAATTGCCGGATGAATCTGGTAGACGCTGGGTGAAATAGGTTCCAGGAACCCGGCTGCCAAGCCGGACCGGAGCAGCGTGCGGCAAGCTCCCCAACCTAACTCCTCGCCCATGGCGCCCCGGTAGACGGGCTCCTGGGTAATGTGGGTAAGGATGTCCATCATTACCCGGCGCTGGAACAGAGAGAGGAAAGGAAGGTGTGTGCGGGTGCGATGAGACATCTTGGTCCACGAATATTCCATCAGGGCGGTCAGGTAGTTGTCACGCCCATCTTCCATAGCCGATTGGGGCAGCTGGGCAAGGGCACTTTCCAGTTCTCCCCTTATAACCGAAGCAGGGACTTCCTTAAGTAGTGGCAGAGCGATCTGGCACGCCAGTGGGTGGCCCTGTATATCCTCCAGTAAGGCCGCCACCTCTTCGTTGATTCGTTCCGGCCCAACTGAGGCTTTTGAAAGCACTAAGCCAGCCAGGTCCGTGCGGTCAAAGCGATTCAAGCCTTCCAGTGTCATACGGCCATAGGGAACACCCAGCCAATCCTCAGCGGCGCTCCGACTGGCCAGCAATACCCGGCTGGCGCCTGGAACGGTGACATCGGAGACAAATCTCCCCAGTTCTGCCTGCTCATGTTCATCAAGCAATCCGGTCGAGCCGGACGGAAAACCGGCAATGTTTTCAGCGCCGTCCAAAACAATTAAGGATGGCTGCTCCTTCAGGTATTCAACCACCCAGCCACGCTGCCTTTCGGAGTTCAAGTCTGCAAATCTCAGTCCCAGGACGGCGGTGCCTATTTCATGGATGACTCGCTCCAGGCTTGCAGCGTGGGACGCTTCAAAGGGCGTGTAGAAGATGCCACCGGGATAAGTCCCCCTGCCTGTCTTGTGGAGCCAGCGTGCCAGCCCCAGGACCAACTCCGTCTTGCCGATGCCTGTAGTGCCGGATAACAGAACCACGGAGTCTCGCTCCAACTGCCTTTGCAGTTGGGCCA
Organism: Dehalococcoidia bacterium; assembly: GCA_034422655.1. Taxonomy (GTDB): domain Bacteria; phylum Chloroflexota; class Dehalococcoidia; order Lucifugimonadales; family UBA3495; genus Bin22. The sequence continues at coordinate 11,234 of DAOUJN010000021.1, read as the reverse complement.
GCTCGGCGTGTCGCCCTACCAGACCGTATTGTCCGGCAACGGGAAACTGGCCTTCAGGTTCCGCCTCCTCCTGGGGCTGGATAACGGGCACTCCCAGGGGGCTGGACTGCTCCGGCTGAATGACCGGCAGAGCATAAGCGTGGCGCTGGTAGATGACCGGAGTAATCCAGTCCCACGAGACCAGTGGGCCGGAAATCGCGGGACGGAGGGGTTCGGCCATCAAGCCATTCCGGGCGGCTGCCAGGGAGGAGCCTGCATCAAGACCCTGGACTAAAGCCTGATAGAAGCGGCGCAGAAACGCTTCTGAAGTGGCAGGACCACGGAAGCAATATGGCACAGCAATTACAACGGGAACTCCGGCCTGGACCAAATCCATACCCAGTTCTTCCCATCCTCGTTGTTGGGTGTCGCTCCGGCTACCCCGGTCACCGGCGGAAAGCACGACTATAGGGACATTTGCCTCTTTCACAACCCGGGCCAATTCGAGTGCGTCCACGGCCTGCGGTGGGGCCCCAGGTTCCTCAAGCAGAATATTGCCTGCGGCATCCAGCAGAAGGCCATCCAAATGAAGAAGGTGGTAGTGAGTCTGCTTGGAATCCAGCGCACGGGACAGAGAAGCAAACGATGGTGGGCGGGCAAAGTCAAGCTCCACCTGGACGTCCAGTGACTCCAGCACGACCACGAGGGATGCAGACAAGCCCCCAGAGTAGTTGGTATCCTGCACGCCAGCGAAGGGCGTTGCCATCAAAACGTTCAGCTGCTGGTTATCGAGGGCAGGGTCCTGCGGATTCAACGGAGAATCGTCCGCCTGACGTACAACCGATAAGAGGGAGGAAGCCAGGTACCCCAATTCAGGACTGTTCAACAGTTCCCATGGAAGGGCAAGGAACTGCGCGCTACCGGATACTATTGCCAACTGGCAGTCCCCGAGGTCTTCCTGCGCTACCTTATTCAATAGCTCCCTGGCAGGTCCTGGGGCGAATATGGTCTCGAAAAGGAGTCGTCCCAGATTACGAAACCCGTTTTCCACAGCCTCCGCTCGGTCCCTGGCGGGGCCAAAAGGGTGCTCCGCGTACTCCTGGAAATACCACGAGATTTCGGTGCGGCCGGCCACTTCCAGAGGGTTACGAAAAGCCACTGGCGGAACGGCTTCTACGCCATCATCGGTCCTGAGGGCCAGTTGCAGCTGGCCGGATTCGGGCAAATCGCGGATTTCCAGACACTTTACCAATGACTGACTCCAGTTAAACCAAGTTAGGGAAGGTGGCTCGCCGTTAGCTTCTGGCGACGCCCATTCTCTGGCGAATTGAGGGAGCCGAATCGACTGATGCTCCGTTGGCCCGCATTATACTATATTTGTACGTGACCTAAACCGACTCGACAAAGCCGGCCACTCGCCCAGTGGGTATGCCCGAAGAACAAGAGGACAATAGGATGGTGATGGCATGATTTACCTCGATGACCGGATGCGGGAGTTTCTGTACAGCGCCATGGACGACCGCTGCACCTGCCTTTTGGGTACTGCCACCGGAGAGGGGAGACCGCAAATCAGCATGAAAGGAAGCGTGATGGTCTTCGACCGGGAGACCCTGGCCTATTGGGAGCGGGCCAAGAGGTCAGCCCTGGAAAACGTGGCAGCCAACCCGTACGTGGTCATCTTCTACCGGAATTCGCCACTACGCATCACCTGGCGTTTTCACGGCAGGGCAACAGTTTACGAATCCGGCGCCATCAGGAATAACGTGATGTATCGCACCGTGCAGGCGGAACTGGACCGAGACCCGGATCGTCTGGGCGCCGCAGTTCTGGTCAAGGTCGACAGTATTACTGACCTGGCCGGGAACGTACTTCAACAGCGAGACTGACCACGCTGCGGGTGGAAAATAAATGGGTCTACAGACAAGCTGATATGTTGGCGACCTTAATGCTTTGTTGCTCCACTAAATCGGCAATTCACTCCTGCTATTCCTTGAACAGGACCAGCGCATCCACCGCCTTTACTCCCTGTCCCTCGGGCAAGACCATCAGGGGATTGATGTCCAGTTCCGAAAGCGTTCCTTCCAACTGGGAGGCCATCTGTGAGACTTGAACCAGGACGTCGGCCAGGGCTCCAATGTCGGCCGGCGGAGTACCCCGAAATCCCGTTAGCAGGCGCGAACCCTTGACCTGTTTAATCATTTGCAGCGCCTCCGGCCGGGTGACGGGGCAATGGCGCAGAGCAACGTCGTCATATACCTCCACCATCACACCGCCCGTGCCAAACAGGAGGACCGGGCCGAGCTGGTCGTCGTAGGAAACGCCAACTATCACCTCCACCCCTCCGGTCACCATCTCCTGGACCAGCGCACCGTTAATCTGGGCGCCGGGGACAGACTGGACCGCATTTGACATAATTTCACTGTAAGCAGCCGCGACTTGCTCTCCATTTTGCAGACCCAGACGAATCACCCCTGCCTCCGTCTTATGCAGGATGTCGGGCGAGTCCAATTTCAGAGCCATCGGGTAGCCTATTTCCGCCGACGCCTGGGCCGCAGCCATCGCATTTTCGGCCAGAATCTCCCTCGTGATGGGTATCCCCCAGGCTGAAATCAGTTCCTTACTTTTGGATTCCGAGAATGCGGCTCCTTCTATTTTCTTAAATCCGTCAACCAGCTTGCTTTGTTCTTCTGTAATCTTGTGATATGTTCCGAAACCAGCGGATTTCCTGTTATTTCTCCATTGGTGGTATCCAAGCAGGGTTTTCAGGCCCAGGGCCAGTTTATCGGGAACATAAAAGATGGGTATCCTGGCCTCTTTCAGCTTGGAAAGACCAGCGGTAGCGGATCGGGTTCCGGTCCAAAGAAAGGCCAATCCCCTTTCGCTGGAATCCCGCTGAGCAATTACCTGCTCGGCCTGGGTGTCGGAGCCGGCGCTGGCAACGACCAGAGTGCCAATCTGGGGCTGTTCGCTCATGTACCGCATAATTTCGGGGAAGGAGTCGCTGTTGGCAAACCCCGTAACATCCGATGGGTTGGCCGCCCAGCCGAAACCCTTGAGTACGTCGTTTATGCCGTCTCTCGCTTCGTCCGTAAGGGGCGGCAGATCCAGACCGGCTTGCCCACACATGTCGGCAGTCAGGGAACTGATACCACCGGAATGAGATACCACGGCCACGCCGGGCTGAAGCGGTTTATCGGTATGGGCCAGCAGTTGAGAAACCTCGAGCAGTTCATCGTAGTCCTGTACCCGGGCGATTCCATACTGGGCGAAAATTTCGTCATACAAGGCATCAGAACCGGTCAGGGCCGCGGTGTGCGAGCGGGCTGCGCGGGACCCCAGTTCCGACCGCCCAATTTTTATCAGTACGATGGGTTTCCCCTTCTCCGCTGCTAATTTGGCGACCTCAATAAGCTTTCTTGCATCCTTGAATCCCTCCACAAAGCCGGCGATAACCCTCACCGACTCCTGGTCCAGCAGGTAACGGGCAAAGTCACAGAAGTCCAGATCGGCCTCGTTGCCGGTGGAAATGATGTGACTGAGGCCGATACCTTCCTCCACAGCGCGTGTCAGGAATGGGCCGAATGCCGACGCCCCGCTCTGGCAGACCAGGCCTATGGGACCACTCAAACCGTCGGATCCCCGGGACGACGCGGAAGGCCAGATGTCGTCCTGAACGTTGGCTACCCCAAGACAATTGGGCCCACAAATGCGGAGGCCCGACTCCCGGGCAAAAGCGCCCAGGTCGCCCTGAAGGTCACGTCGGTCATCCAGGTCACGCTCCGAAAACCCCGCGGAAATGACGATTGCCGATTTCGCTCCCTTGGCATGGCTTTCCTGAAGTACGTTTAGCACCTGGTGGTAGGGCACTACGATGCCCACCAGGTCCGGCGCCTCGGGCAAGTCAGATACGCTGGCGTAAGAAGGGATTCCCATAATCTCGTCGTACCTAGGATTGACCGGGTAAATGTTCACCCGGTCCTGGGCCTTCAGCATGGCGTTCAGGAAGCGTCCACCGTACTGCATGCGTGGAGTAGCGCCCACTACGGCGACAGACTTGGGATTGAGCATCTTGTCTATGGAATCCATCTGAGCATCGGTCCAGGTTGCCATGGAAAGCCTCTCTCGTAACCAAATAGCGTTAAGTGAAGTGTGCCCGTGCCGCCCTGGCAGGGGACAAGGGCAATATACATAAAATCGGTAAGCCAAACAATCAGGGGGCCACTTGCCAATGAAAGCGTTAGTCCGCGTTGATACCCACCTACACCTGACTTCACAACGAGAACAAAGGGCAGGACTGCCGCCTGCCCTCGAAAAAACCAGGAATCTTCCACCATAGGGTAACCAGTCAACCGAAATCTGAATCAGGTTTCGCCTGCGGTCCTTAGGTCGGCGCGCCAGTCATCGGGGGAGGGTCCCCGGTCGATTATCACGTCGATTACCGACGGCAGCCCCGAGGCCTGGGCGTCCCGGAGGGCGCCTGGCAGGTCGCGGGAGTCGCTGACCTGAACCCCGAAGCAGCCGAAACCCCGGGCCACGGCGGCGTTGTCCGTTTCCATGAACTCGGAGGCGATTCGCCTGCCCTCCGGTTGGTGGTGGCGCACCATTCCGAGGGCGTTGTCGTTGAAAACTATGCAGATGAGGGGCAACTGGTACTGCATTGCAGTAGACAGGGCATTGACGGTCATCATGTAGCCACCGTCGCCGGTGACACCCACTACCGGTCTATCCTGATACACCAGCTTCAGGGCCACGGCCGCTGGTAGGCCCCACCCCATTCCCGCGGTCCCTCCCGGTGCGAAGAAAGTATTGGCCTGCGCCGACTGGTAGAAGTGCGCCATCCAGGTTCGGTTGTTGCCCGCATCCAGCGCGTATACGGTGTCATCGGGCATGGTTTCTCGAAGCAATGCCACCAGGCGCTGGGGCATAACCGGCGAGGAATCAATGCGCATCGCCGGATCTTCATAATATGCGTCTTCGGACTTGCGGCGGGGAATGCTGTCGGTCCACTCCTGACGGTTGCCTGCCGTCGACCGGGCCGTCCCACTGGAGGCTTCCACCAATTGAGCCAGTATGCTGCCGGCATCACCAATCAGGCCTAATTCCACGGGAAAGGTCCACCCGGCATTGCGGTCGTCTATGTCTATCTGAATTATGCGCTGGCGGTGCGGGTCGAACACGTGGGGCCGCTCTCGCACCGTGTCCTGGGGGCTAAGCTTGGCCCCCACAATTATCACCGCATCCGCATCACCCACTGCCCTGTTGGCCGCTTCCTGGCCGTACACGCCAGCCATGCCCACGGCCAGCGGATGGGTCTCGGCGATGGCGCTCTTTCCCTTATAACTTGTGGCCACAGGCGCTCCCCACATTTCCGCCAGTTGCTGAAGCTGGGCATGGGCCTTGGCCTGGTGAACGCCATTGCCGGCCATGATAACCGGCCGCCGCGACGATGCAAGAATCTCTATTGCCCTTTCGATGTCTTGGGGGGCGCTCTGGGGCTTGGCCGTGCTCAAATATCCGGACGTATGATGAATGAACGGGGGCGACTCAACGTCGACTTCACCAGCTATGGCCGCAGAACGCATAACCACCGCCGCCGGGCCGGGCCGCCCGCTGGTGGCGTGCTTTATGGCCAGTTGGGTGCCCAGTGCGGCCTCCTTGGGGCTGGTAGCCAGGGTAGTGTACTTGGTCATGGATTTCATAATTGTTGGGAGGTCTATGCTGCCGTACTCCCCCGCGCCGGACTGGTTGGCCGGATGTTGCGCTGAACCACCGTCGGAAGTATCGGTAAGGACCAACATGGGTGAACTGCTGAGCATGGACTCCATGATTCCGAAGCTGGCATTGGATCCGATGAACAGGCCCTGGCCCATGACTACCGCCGGCTTGCCGGTGGCCCGGGCGTAGGCATCGGCCATGATGGCAGCGGTCTGCTCGTGCCGGCATAAAATAGCCTTTACCCGTTCTTCCCGGTCTACCAGCAGGTTGTAGATTTGGCCCGTTCCCCCGCCGGGAATCCCAAACACATACTCGATTCCCGCCTCTTCAAGGAACTGGACGATCAATTCATGAGCTTGCGGCATAGGTCCTCCATCACCGAAAATTTGGGGCGGAACGGGCGCCGGGCCAGGAAGTGGAAGACCAGAGTCAATGTGGCGACAGGCAATTCCCTTCCCTACGGTTCTTGGGATGATAACTTTGCCCCCAGAAGGGGTCAAGTTGGCAGCCACGCTTCCGAGTATAGCGAGACACCCATGGGAATCGGTCTATGGGATGGGCAGGACATTGGAATGGTTATATTCGCCGGCATTTCACTGCGCCCGTTGACCTTCGTAGCGACTGCACCTAGAATCCCCCCATTCGGGCAACCTTGACATAAGGTGGCACATAACATGCAAAGCGTAGAAATTGATCATAGCAAGCGCCTGAAGGAAGAACCGGAAAAGGGTCACAATCGCTGGCATCCTGATATCCCTCCCATCCTTGAAGTAGAGGAAGGAGAGGAAGTAGTACTGGAGACCAGGGACGCCTCGGACTGCCAGATTCAACCCAGCATGACGGAGGCGGACCTGGCAGGGCTGGATGCAAAGGTCGCTCATCCTCTGACCGGACCGGTATACGTCAAAGGAGCCGAACCTGGTGATTTGCTGGAGATAGAGTATCTGGACATTGTTGCCCAGCCCAGCGGGTGGACTCGAAACCGTCCCGGAGCAGGTTTCCTTAGGGACATCTTCACCGAGCCCTACCTGGCCCACTGGGTGATAGAAGACGGATGGGCCACCTCTCCCCAAATACCCGGTGTTCGCATCATTGACGGTTCTTTCATGGGAACCGCGGGTATCGCCCCATCACACGCGCAGCTCAGGGCCTGGGCCGACAGGGAGGCCGATCTGGTCCGCAGGGGCGGCACGGCGGCCCCTCCCGACCCGGAGGACGCTGTCCCCGCCGGCGGGGAAATAGCTGAGACGGGGCTGCGGACACTACCGCCCAGGGAGAATTGCGGCAACGTGGACGCCAAGCAGCTTACCAAGGGCTCCCGATTGCTGATTCCGGTCAACGTGGAAGGGGCGTTGTACTCAGCCGGCGACGGGCATTTTGCTCAGGGTGACTCGGAATGCTGCATTACCGCAATAGAAATGGGAGCGACGGCGGCAGTACGATTCAGGTTGCTGAAAGGCGAGGCAGCTCGCCACAACATCCGGTTCCCCAGGTACGCGCATTCCGGTTATTTTCTGCCGCCGGAATGGGCGGCGCCCCGCAATTTCATCGCCACCATGGGCATGCCCATACGAAGTGATGGGACACAGGAAGGGGAAGACCATCTGACACTGGCGGCAAGGAATGCCCTGATCAATATGGTTGAACTTCTGCAAGAGAGGGGCTGGAGCAAAGAACAAGCCTACATTATTTGCAGCGTTGCCGTAGACCTGAAGATCAGCAACATTGTGGATCTCCCCAATATTACCGTGTCGGCCTTCCTGCCAGAGGATATATTCCAGGGGTAACATCTGGAACTGGGAATACTTTCGAGAAGCGCAAAAGAGTAAACATAAATGTACCGTTTTCGCTCACGGGGCGCATAGGGGCCCTTTTGGGCGCCAAAAGGTGTTCCGATCCCCAGAGGGGCCTGAAATCAAGTCCTGAAACGAGGCACTTCGATAAGGGAATTGACATAAACTTAGAAAATTCAAAAAATTTGGCACAGGCTAAGGTCCAATTCCCTGGAACCAAAAGGAAAAGCCGCCCGACATATCGTTCGGGCGGCCTTTTTGCTTAGGTAGTTCTCAAACAACCCGTCTCATCACATCCACCACCAGGGCATGTATTCGTCTCACATTCACCGGCGACATGCCAGGCCGGGGCAGGTTAGCTCACCCGCTTTACTTCCAGGGTTTCGCCAGGGGCGAGGGCCACGCGGCGGACGCTGATCCCGAGTTTGAGCAACCAGTAACCGAGCGTAGCCTTGCTTACGCCCAACTCTTCAGCGGTACTCGACAGTCCCCGTTCGTTGACCATTTCAGGCAACAGCTTTTCCAGCGGGCGCTGGTGTTCCTTTTCTACACGCTGCATCAGTTTGGTCTTCCTGGCCATGGTACTCCTCCTCAAAAGTGGCGATGTAGTGCTGAGTAGTAAGATGTACTGAATTGTACCGAGTGTTCCGGCCATTGTCAATACTTGGCTATTCCAAGTTTTATATTTTTTTAAGAAATAATTGGAACCCACATTTAGATACGATTTCCCCGATTCCAGGGGGTTCTGGGCCGGAAATGGGGCTCTAAGGGGCTAGAATTGGCTCTCAGAACGACCATTCTTGAGCAGTGGTGGTCGCAATTGCCGCGGCGGCCGTCCTGGAACCGTTACATGCGCCTGCAGGGCATTCCTTGCTGGAGGGGGAAAGTGGATGACGGTCTCCTTACATGCATTACCCGGCTTGATTTCTAGACCATCGACTGACTGCACGTTACTTCCGCCAATTTCGGGACAGTACACTTCCGAACTTGTGCGTTGGAGTCTTTGGAAGGCTCGGTACGTGCAGCCGAGACAGGTTCGCCCGCCGTTACTCTCACTGATGGCGACAGCGTCCAGTCCACTACGTACCCGGCTTATGCGGCGTAGTTGGAACGCTTCCGGGAAGGCAACACCCGTAGCGGCTTGGGACAGGACCGGGGTTTGACCCCTCCCACCGGCTTTGCTAGGCTGGCGCTGTTGTCCCGGTTGCGGCACCAACCTGGACAGGTCAAGAGCCTTGGCAAGAGAGGACTTATGATTCAGCCGCCAACCCTGATAGATGTTTACGAGGCCCGGAAGACCATTGCTCCCTACCTGGCCAGGACTCCGCTTCACTACTCGGCGGGACTGAGCCAGCTGTTCGATGCGGAGGTTTACCTTAAGCATGAGGAGTACCACCCGCTGGGCGCCTTCAAGGGGCGTGGCGGCATCAATCTGCTGGCCCACCTGGATGAGGAGGAACGGCGGAGGGGAGTGATCACCGCCTCCACCGGCAACCATGGCCAATCGATTGCCAACGCCTGCAAGATCTTCGGGGCGCGGGCCCTAATAGCCCTGCCGGCAAAGGACCCCAATCCCATCAAGGTTGCGGCCATGCAGGCACTGGGCGCAGAGCTGGTCTTCTACGGCGACAACTTCGACGAGGCCAAGGCCCACGCCGAGCGCCTGGCCCGGGAGGAAGGTCTCCGCTACGTGCATCCCACGGACGAGCCCCTGCTGATAGCGGGGGTAGGCACCCAGGCCCTGGAGATCATTGAGGACCTGCCGGACGTAGAGGTAATGTACCTGCCCCTGGGCGGCGGCAGCGGGGTGTCCGGGGCCTGCATCGTGGCCAATGGGGTAAACCCGGACATAAAGGTCCGCGCCGTTCAGGGCGAAGGGGCTCCCGCCGGGTATCTGTCGTGGCAGCAGGGGCAGTTGGTCCAGGCGCCCATGACCACGTTCGCGGAAGGGATAGCCACCATGAGCGGATACGAACTGCCGCAGCGAATAATCCGGCACCTGCTGGACGACTTTGTCCTGGTGAGCGACGATGAACTGCGGTATGCCATGGGGTTGCTGATAGAGAAAGCCCACACCCTGTCGGAAGGGGCCGGGGCTGCGGCTACCGCCGGCGCCCTGAAGCAACGGCAGTCACTCAAGGGAAAGAAGGTGTCCATCACGGTGAGCGGCGCAAACACCACCGCTTACCACCTGGCTGAAGCCTTGAAAATGTACCAAGAAATGCAATAAATGTATATGTAACCGGGCAGTTTGCTGATGCGTGTAACGACAAGGCTAAGAGAATCGAGGAGCGTGTAAATAATGTTACACTTTTGTTACACTTCCTGTTCGGAGATAAACCGTGCCAGTTCGTCCCGCGAAAAATCGGGAAGTGGGACCTCTCCCTTGTAACTCAACATGACCAGACCCTCCTCGGGTGCAATGACCTGCCCAATTTCGCATCCGAAGATTTCCGCATCTTCGAGGGCCCGCAGCAGCGCGGGAACCTGGGCTGCGGGCAGCGTAATCAGCAAGCAGCCAGAAGCCAGCAGACCCATGGGGTCAATGCCCAGGACCCGGCATATTTCCTCACATTCCGGCAGGACCGGGATGCTGCTTTGTTCTATGGCCAGGCCCATTCCGGAAGCGTGGGCCACTTCCCGTAAGCCGGTAGCGATACCGCCCTCCGTAGGGTCGTGAAGGGAATGCACTTCCGCTATGGAACAGGCGATGCGAGCCTCCTGGACTACGCTGATCCCCGGGCGGTATAGAAACTCCCTGGCGGCATTGATGGCGGCAGGAGACACTCCGGCGGCGGCCAATTGCTCCGCCCGTTCACCGGCCAGCACAGCCGCGCCTTCAAGGGCGATTCCTTTCGTAATCACTATGCTGTCCCCTTCACGGGCACCGCCGGTGGTTACCAGTCGGTCCCGCTCCACCTCCCCAAGCATTGCCCCCGAAACAATGGGGCGGTCAATTCCATAGGTAACTTCGCTGTGCCCTCCGACAAGGGCAATGCCCAAACTGGTACACGCTTCCAGTACCTGGCTATAGACCGACTCCGCTTCGGCCTCCGTAAAGCTCTCCGGAATGAGCAGCGTGGCCAGAAACCACCTTGGTACACCTCCAGTACACGCAACGTCATTTGCATTTACCTGGACCGCATACCAGCCGATATCCGCGCTGGCAAAGGTGATGGGGTCGGTCTTGGCTACCAGCAGGCGGTCGCCCATATCAATCACGGCCGCATCCTCGCCAACCCTTGGCCCTATCAGTACACGCGGGTCGTGTACTCCTTCCTGGGACAACAGCCTTTGCAGGAGATGCGGGGGGAATTTACCGATATCCAAAGTTTTACATCCTTCCTTCCCAATTATGGCCGGTGAAATCGCAGTCTAGCAGAAACGGATGCCGGCAGCGGGGCGATTTGCGTCTTCCGAGAATTGATTCCGTTTCCTAGATATGGGCTGCAGCCTTGCGTTGCGCTGTGAGCCAAAAACAGGCCATTTGGGAGCTTTCAGGGAGTGGAATACCCCTTGAACCGGCTTTGCGCCTCTCAGGGAAGGCACATTTCCTGCTGCGAAGTTCCCGCACGCCAAAGGCGCATCTACGACCTGCGCGGGAACGACGGTTACGCCCCAACCCTCTGTGTCGCCGCTCAGGCGGAGATTTCGCCGCAGAGGATGTCGTCGTAGCGGTGGTCCCAGGCCCAGGGGAGCAGGGCGCGGACGATTTGCGGGGCTTCCAGGCAGCTGTCCTCGTCAATG
>DAOUJN010000020.1:0-177476 GCA_034422655.1 Dehalococcoidia bacterium | reverse complement strand
CCCCACTCCGATTCCATCGATGAGTCCAGGAAATCGCTTTCCACGGACACGGAGGCCAGTTGGGACGGGTCTATCTGGCCGGCAGCGGTGGCCAGTTCCAGGTCCGCTTCCTCCACGTCTTCGCCGGTCAGGTGCAGGTAGGCGCCGCCCAGGATGACTACGATGCCCATGCCGCCGGCGTCCACCACGCCCGCCTCCCGCAGCTTGGCCAGCATCGAAGGTGTGGCGTCCAGGGCGTTTCGCGATGCCTGGTAGGCGGCATTCCAAAGGGAGAGAATGTCGTCATTGTCGCCGGCCTCTTCCAGCCCCGTCTCCAGGGCCTCGGCCACCCAGCGAATGACCGTGAGCATGGTCCCTTCCACCGGATTGCCGACGGACTTGTAGGCAGCGTCGGTCGCCGAACGGAAGGCCTGCGCCAGGTCGGCGCAAGCGCATACCTCCTTGCCCTCCAGGCCGGTGGCTATGCCCTTGAAGAACTGGGACAGGATAACCCCGCTGTTGCCCCGGGCTTCCCAGAAGGTGCCGTCGGCCATCCGGAAGGCCACCTCGCCGGCGGTGGCCCCGTCGGCCTGCGCCAGCTTTTCCACGCCGGCCCGCATGGTAAGCAGCATGTTGGTGCCGGTATCGCCGTCGGGCACGGGGTACACGTTCAGGGCATTGATGGGATCGCGGTAACGCTGCAGGCAGTGGAAACCTGCGGTCAATGCGCCAGCCAGTTCAGTTCCGTTCAGTACCTGCATACCTAAGCCCGCCAACTCGCAAGCAAATATCGGTCCATTAGCGATACATTATATCCGGGCGGGCATTATTTTCAACTTTGGATACAACGCACAACAAGGTCAATTGTTGCCATATGCGAGTGTACCGTTCCTTGACGCTATCCGGGGCCTGGCCTAGAATGACTCCAACCGGGCCCGTTCCCCAGGCATTCGCCGTTCCTGGCGAGGGGCCGCCCCCAATCGGTTCCATCGGGAAAGGTAACTTGACCGACTCCAGCGCCGCCCACCAACGCTACTCCGAAGCCTCATCACGGATAGTGTCCGGCGATTCCCAGCCGGACGATGAAAACACGGACGTTTCCCTGCGCCCCCGCCGGCTGAGCGAGTTCGTGGGGCAGGCGCCGGTCAAGGAAAACCTGGGCATCGGCATCAAGGCCGCCAGGCTGCGCGGCGAACCCCTGGACCACATCATCCTCTACGGCCCCCCGGGCCTGGGCAAGACCACCCTGGCCCACATCATCGCCAACGAAATGGGGGTCAACATAAAGGTTACCTCGGGCCCGGCCATCGAACGGGCCGGCGATATGGCGGCCATACTCACCGCCCTGCAGCCCGACGACATTTTGTTTATCGACGAGATTCACCGCCTCCACCGCACGGTGGAAGAGGTGCTCTACTCTGCCATGGAGGACTTCTTCCTGTCCTGGATGGTTGGCAAGGGCCTGGCGGCGCGGAACATCAACCTGCGCATCAATCCCTTTACCATCATTGGCGCCACAACCCGTTTCTCCATGATCAGCCCTCCCCTGCGGGACCGGTTCGGCTCCATTTTCCGACTGGACTACTACGAACAGGCCGACATGGAAGTGGTTGTGAAGCGCTCTGCCAGCATCCTGGGCGTCGCCGCCGACGAGGAAGGCGTCTCCCAGATTGCGGCCCGGTCCCGGGGCACCCCCCGCATTGCCAACCGCCTGCTCAAACGCACTCGCGATTACGCGCTGGTGGTGGCCGACGACAAGATAACCGGCGAAGTGGCCGGGGAGGCCCTGGACCGGCTGCGGGTGGATGGCCTGGGCCTGGACGAGACCGACCACCGCCTGCTGGCCAATATAATTGACAAGTTCAGCGGCGGCCCGGTGGGGCTGGAAACCCTGGCCGCGTCCCTGAGCGAAGATTCGGACACGGTAATGGACGTCTGGGAACCCTACCTGATGCAGCTTGGCTTCCTGGAACGCACTCCCCGGGGAAGAATTACCACCCGCCGCGCCTACGAACACCTGGGCCGCTCCCTTCCCGGCGTCACTGACCCCAGGGACCAGGGCAAGCTGGACGGGTTCTAGGCGGAATGGCTAACACAGCCTGTGGCAATTTCATAGCCAACAATCCCGAGTAGTCGAACTTACGGGCACTACAAGCAAAGGAGCAACCATGATTTACGAACTGCGCATCTACGAGACCATCCCCGGCCGGCTTCCCAACCTGAACGACCGGTTCGCCAACCACACCGTCGGCTTCTTTGAAAGGCACGGCATCAAGGTGGTGGGTTTCTGGACCGAGGACATCGGCACCAGCAACCAGCTTGTCTACATGCTGGGCTACGACAGCCTGGCCGACCGGGAAGCCAAGTGGGCCGCCTTCCAGGCCGACCCGGACTGGCAACGGGTCCGCGCCGAAACGGAAAAGGACGGGCCCATCAACACCCGCGTCCGCAACATGATTCTGCGGCCCACCTCCTACTCTCCCATGCAGTAGCGCAGGCGGACTGGCCCATTGCTCTTCCGGCCTCCCGCTGCCACGGCGGGAAATTGTGGCGTTATTGTGGCCGGTCGTTGTAGTTCAACCGGCGGTTGCTACCTATAGGGGCAACCGCTACAATGATGTTCCCATTAAGGACAAGCTTCCAAGCGGTGCCCGTTGAATACGTTCATAACCCGAACCCCGCCGCCAGCCGACAGCTACCCCACGCAAGTGGGGCAGGCCGGTGCCGGTGCGCCCAGCGTGTACGCCTCACTTCTGCGCCGCGAAGTTTCCGACCAGGAAGCCTACCTGTTTGCCAGTCCTGAATGTCCTCCCATCAACGACCTTTGCGCCGCCGCCTCTCGTCTTCGAGACGCCGGCAAGGGGAGAACGGTTACCTTCTCCCCCAAAGTGTTCATTCCCCTGACCCACCTGTGCCGCGACTTCTGCGGCTATTGCACCTTCCGGCAGAGTCCCGAAACCGCCTCCCGCATCTATATGACCCCGGAGGAGGTGCTGGACGTAGCCCGCGCCGGCCAGAAACTGGGCTGCACCGAGGCGCTGTTCACCTTGGGGGAACGTCCGGAGCAACGCTACCCCGAAGCCAGGGAATGGCTCCAACGGCGCGGCTATTCCACAACCCTGGAATACCTGGCCGACGTATGCCGACTGGTGGTCGAAGAAACCGACCTGCTGCCCCACGCCAACCCGGGCACCATGAGCCGGCGGGAGTTGGCCGCCCTGCAGCCCTTCAACCCGTCCATGGGGCTGATGCTGGAAAGCACGAGTCCCCGCCTGTACGAAGCGGGCGGCCCCCACGAGTTCGCTCCCAGCAAGCGGCCCCGGGTCCGCCTTCGCACCATGGAACTGGCCGGGGAACTGGGCATTCCCTTCACCACCGGCATTCTCATCGGCATTGGCGAGAGCCGCCGGGAGCGCATCGACGCCATCCTGTCCATACGGGACTTGCACCGCGCCCACGGGCACATCCAGGAAGTCATCATCCAGAACTTCCGGGCCAAGCCGGCCACGCCCATGCAGGACGCCCACGACGCCGCCGGCGAAGAACTGCTGTGGACCGTGGCCGTGGCCCGCATCCTGTTGGGGCCGGACGTCAACCTCCAGGTACCGCCCAACCTCAGCGCCGACCTTTACGAAAACTACCTGGCCGCCGGCATCAACGACTGGGGCGGCGTGTCCCCCCTGACCATTGACTTCGTCAACCCGGAGGCCCCCTGGCCAGCCCTGGCCGACCTGCAACGACGCACCGCCGAGCAGGGCTTTGAACTGAGACCCCGGTTGCCGGTGTACCCCGAATATTTTGCGGGAACCGGCGACTGGCTGCCCGACTCCCTCCAGGCCCGGGCATTGGCCCTGACCGACTATGAGGGATACGTTAAAGGAGGAATGGAGCGGTATGCCGGAAGGAACTGAGCGATTCACTACTGACCGGACCGCGGCCAGCAGCCTGTCGGCCCTGGTTGCCCAGCTTGAGCCGTCAACGGCGGGGATTCTGGACAGTGCCCTGGCCGGCGAAGACATTACCGTGGAAGACGCGGCGGCCCTGTTTGAGACCACCGGCGCCGAGTTCGCGGCCCTGGGCATGGTTGCAGACGAACTGCGCCGTCGCACCGTGGGCGACCTGGTCACCTACGTGGTAAACCGGAACATCAACTTCACCAACGTGTGCATCAAACGATGCGGCTTCTGCGCCTTCAGCCGCGACTTTCGGGAGGAGGAAGGTTACTTCCTGCCCGTCAACGAGATCGTCCGCCGCGCCAGGGAGGCGTGGGAATACGGCGCCACCGAGGTCTGCGTCCAGGCCGGCCTGCCGCCCCAGATGGAGGGCGACCTGTATATCCGGCTCTGCGAGGCCATCAAGGAAGAACTGCCCGACATGCACGTCCACGGGTTCTCGCCGGAAGAGGTGCTGTATGGTTCAGTCCGCTCCCGCTGCACCATCCGCGAATACCTGGAGGGCCTGCGCGACGCCGGCGTGGGCAGCCTCCCCGGCACCTCCGCGGAAGTGCTGGACCAGGAGTTGCGGGACCGCATCTCCCCGGGCCGCATCAGCGTGGAACAGTGGAAGGAAGTGATTACCACCGCCCACGAGCTGGGCATCCCCACCACCTCCACGGTTATGTTCGGCCACGTGGAGACCAACGAGCAGATTGCCCGCCACATTGCCCTGCTGCGGGACATGCAAAAGGACACCGGCGGCTTCACTGAGTTTGTGCCCCTCAGCTTCGTCAACTCGGAAGCTCCCATGTTCCTGCGGGGCCTGGTGGACAACGTGCGGTCCGGCCCCACCGGCATGGACGTGGTCAAGGTCCACGCCATCGCGCGAATCATGCTCAACAACTGGATTCCCAACATCCAGGCGTCGTGGGTCAAGGAAGGCAGCCGCATGTCCCAACTGCTGCTTACCACCGGCGTTAACGACCTGGGCGGCACCCTGATCAACGAGAGCATTTCGACCTCGGCCGGCGCCCAGCACGGCCAGTTGATGCGCCCCTCCGAGTTCCGGCAGATGATCCGGCAAGCCGGCCGCATTCCGGCGGAACGGTACACTACTTACGGCCTCCATCGCGTCTTCGACCAGGACGACGGCCAGGTTGACCCTCTGGACCTGGTGGGCGACAACGTGGAGGAGATTTTCGGCTCCTACCACCGCCTGGTCAAGCTGGACACCTTCCGGTTCGAGCACCCCCGTCACGCCGCCAACACCGGCGCCGAGTCCCGGTAACTGGGCGAGTCCGCCAGGGCCCATGGAGCAGCGCCACGGGAATGTCCTGGCTCTGGCTGGCGGCGTGGGCGGCGCCAAGCTGGTCCTCGGCCTGACCCGCCTCCTGTCTCCTGACCAGTTGACCGTCGTGGTCAACACCGGAGACGACGAGACCTTCCACGGCCTGCACGTATCCCCCGACCTGGACACGATGTTATATACTTTAGCCGGTATCTCCAACCAGGAAACGGGCTGGGGGCTGGCCGGCGAGACTTTCCATACCCTGGAGATGCTGGCCCGCTACGGCGCGGAGACCTGGTTCAACCTGGGCGACCGGGATATGGCGACCCACATTCGCCGTACGCAGTTGCTGCGGGAAGGAGCCACCCTGTCCCAGGTTACGGCGGAACTTTGTGATCGCCTGGGCGTGGCCCATTCGATAGTCCCCATGTCGGACGACCCGGTGCGGACCCGCCTGGAAACCGATGCGGGCGACCTGTCCATGCAGGAGTATTTTGTCTGGTACCGTAGTGAACCGTCCGTCAAGTCAGTTTACTACCTTGGAGCGGAGGCAGCCGGGCTTTCCCCGGGGTTTGCCCGGGCGTTGGACGAGGCATCACTGATAATACTGTGCCCTTCCAACCCCCTGCTCAGTACCGGGCCCATCCTGGCCCTGCCCGGCCTGCGGGAACGGCTGGCTAATATTGAGGGGTGCCGACGCGTCGCCGTCAGCCCAATCGTTGTCGGGCAGGCGGTACGGGGCCCGGCGGCCAGGATTATGGCGGAACTGGGCCACGAGGCATCGTGCCTGGGCGTCGCGAAAATGTACGCCGATATCTGCGACATTATGGTAATAGACGAGCAGGACGCCAGCCTGGCCTCTGCCATCAACGAACTGGGGCTGAAGGCGGTGGTGGCGCCCACCATTATGAACACCGAGGCCGACAAGGTGGCCCTGGCCCAACTCATTCTTGAATTGTGAGGCGGTCTTCAGCATGATGAATGAAGGCATTGTGGATGAAACCACCATAATCCCCATAATTCCCATGAAGCCCCTTGCGGACTGCAAGACCCGCCTGTCTCGCACCCTCACCGCCGAAGAGCGCAGCGACCTGGTCATCGGAATGCTCCGCCGGGTCCTGATGGCCATTAGGGGGGCTTCGGTTGAGGTGTTCTGGGTTGTGGGCGGCGACTGGCGCATCCGCAATTTGACCCGCAACTTCGACGGCATCTGGATGGAGGACCTGGGTCGAAACCTGAACGACACCGTGGACAAGTCCTTTGACCGGGCTTCCCAGCGCGGTTTCGGGGCCATGTATCTCCCCGGAGACCTGCCCTTCATCAAGTCCGCCGACATTACCAGCATGATCCGGTCCGCGGGCCATGGCCGCAACATTGTCCTCGCCCCGGCCCGCCGGGACAGCGGCACCAACGGCATCCTGATCCCGCCCAAGCTGGCTTTCAAGCCCGAACTGGGCAACCGCAGCTTTACCAAGCACCTGGGCCAGGCCGGCAAGCTGGGCATCTCCGTAGCCATTTGCTACAGCGAGGGACTGGGTTTCGACCTGGACATTACCGAAGACCTGGAATTCTTCCAGCAACGGGAGCCGGGGCTGCTGGACCGGCTCACGCCCCACAAGACGCCGTCAAACAATCCCATGGTCGAGTTTCCCCATCTGCGAGGCGAAGGTGACCCAACCGCAATCTGATTCCACTACAAAGAAAGGCAAGAAGCCCAGGATAGGCTTCCTGCTGCCAACCCGCGGCCTGTTGCTGGCCGAAGAACGACCCCAGAGCGCCGACAGGATTATTGACCTGGCCTGCCGCGCCGAGGAGGCCGGCCTGGACTCAGTGTGGGTCGGGGACAGTCTCACCGCCAAGCCCCGCCTGGAGCCATTGACCGCCCTGGCCGCCGTGGCCGCCCGCACCAACCGGGTCCGGTTGGGGACTTCGGTGCTGCTGATGGCGTTGCGCCACCCCGTGCTTCTGGCTCAAACCCTGGGTACCGTTGATTTAATCTCCCACGGCCGGCTGATGATCGCCGCAGGCGTTGGGGGCGCCTTCAACGCCGAGCAGGAAGGGGAGTGGAAGGCCGCCGGCGTCTCCGCCCGCCGCCGGGCCAGCCGCACGGAGGAAATGGTCCAGATTATCAAGGCCCTTGGCCGGGGAGAAACAGTGGACTTTTCCGGCCGGCACTTCGACCTTGACTCGGTGACGGTCAAGCCCTGGCCAGTGCAGCAGGATGGCGTTCCCATCTACCTGGCTTGCCACTGGGGCGCCAGGGCGCGGGACGCCCAGATTAAGCGGGCCGCCCGGCTGGCCGACGGCGTAATTTCCATCTCCGATTCGCCCGAAGAACATACGCAGGTTATCGAGGCGGTCAAAGCCGAAGCCGCCGCCCTGGGCCGCGATCCGGACTCCCTGGAAACGGTCATGTACCTGACCGTCAATATGGACACAGACCTGGCCCGGGCCGAGGCGGAGTCCGAGCGGTACCTGCTCGGCTACTACGGCGCGGAAATCTGGGGAGATCGCTGGGGCCCGTTCGGCGGGCCGGAAAGGGTCAAGGAGCGGATGGCGCAATACTTTGAAGCGGGGGCGGACACCGTCATCGTCAGGTTCGCGTCCTTCGAGCCCGAGCAGCAACTGAGTACCTTCCTGGAGCAGGTGGCTCCCGAATTTGTCTAGGCCAACTGCGCGCGCCGCCCTTTGCGGGCGATGATCGGGCGCGAAACGGCAGCAGTGGAGGATAGTCCTTGTATCCCATAGACCTGAGCGGACAGAAAGGCGTAGTTTTCGGGGTAGCCAACGACCGCAGCATTGCCTGGGCCATTGCCCGGATCCTGGGGGTGGCCGGCGCTCAATTGGCGCTGACCTACCAGAACGATCGCCTGAAAGAGCGGGTCGTCCGGCTGGCCGATACCCTGGATGGCGCCATCGCCCTGCCCTGCGACGCCTCTGACGACGACCAGATTGAAGCCGTCTTCGGCGAACTGGGCCAGACCTTCGGGGACATCTCTTTCCTGGTGCACAGCATCGCCTTCGCCAACCGGGAAGACCTGGCCGGACGTTTTGCCGACACCGCGCGGGAGGGCTTCCGGGTCGCCCTGGACGTCAGCGCCTACACCCTCATTCCCCTGGTCCGCCACGCCGCTCCCCTGATGACCGGCGGCGGCAGCGTCATCGCCATGACCTTCGAGGCTTCCCAGAAGGTCTATCCGGGCTATAACGTCATGGGCACTGCCAAGGCTGCGCTGGAACACAGTGTCCGGCAACTGGCGTCCGAATTCGGGGAGGACGAAATACGGGTCAATGCCATTTCCGCCGGCCCCATCGACACCCTGGCGGCCCGGGGCATCCACGGCTTTCTGGACATGAAAAAAATCCACGCTGAGCGCGCGCCTCTCAAGCGCAACATCGTGGCCGAGGAGGTGGCCAAGACCGCCCTCTTCCTTTGCAGCAGCATGTCCAGCGGCATCACCGGTTCAATCATCCCGGTGGACGCCGGCTACCACATTATGGCCATCTAATCTCGTGGAGAAGGAGACTCTGGGGGTGGCAGGCGACCCTGCCGTCGTCGGAAAGTTAATCTCGTCCTAAATGGCTTCCAGCCTGCTCTGGTCGGCCTTCTGCCGCTCCGACCTGCCCATCCGTCCGTAGGCTTCGGCCCGCCGCTCCCATGCTTCCCGGTAGTTGGGGTCCAGGGCTATGGCCTTGGTGAACTGGTCTATGGACTCCTGGAACCGGCCCTCGTTGAACAACTCGATGCCCCGGGCCGTCAGGTTTGCCGGCGTGGGAATGGGCCGGGGTTCCCTGCGAGGACGCTCCGGCTGGACCGGGGCCTGCTCCTCCACCGGCGCGGGCGTCGCTTCCTGGGCCAAAACAGGTTCGGGTGCCGCTGCCGGCTGCGGGGCAGATTCCGCTTCCTGGACCGGTTCCTGGACTTCTTCCGCTTGTCGCGATTCCGGCGCAGTGGAGAGATCTGGAGATTCGGCTGGTTGGACCGACTCGTCCTGCTGGGTCCCCGCATCGTCCCGCCGCGCCTCCGGAGACGGGGCAGCCTCGCCTCCGCTGCTCGCCTGGTCCATTGTAGTTAGGGAAAGGTCCCAACCACACTGCACACAGAAGTTCAGTCCTCCAGTGTCCACGGCGCCGCAACGGGGGCACGCGCTGGATTCCGGCTGCCGATTTTTCCGGAACAGGGGACTCCGGAACAGCAGCAGGAATATCAGGGGAGCCATGACCACGGGCGCCAGGAACTGGCGGCTGAAAGTCCACGCGAGGATAACCAGCACGGCGGTGCCCACGGCCCAATACCATGGATTAAGGCCCTTGGAACGGGCCAGCCGCGTGGTCCACAGTACGATTATCCCCAGTGAAATAAGTAAAAGTATTTCCTGCGTAGCCATAAATGGTGGTTTGAAGACTGTTTTTGTGCCCGGGATTACGGGGAGGCCCAATTAAGAATATACACGTTACTTATTCGCTAGACAATGGCTACCCCGTGTCAGAAAGGCGATGCGGATTCCACAACCTGTACCCACAGTCCAACTCTTGCGAGCGCGGGCCCAATCCTGACGAAACCCGGGCCACCGGCCGTTTCGACAAAGCTCCCGCAACGCTGCCTCGTTTGACCCTATACCCCATAGTTGCTATAATCCCGCATTGCCAAACCCCCTTTCAGGAACCTCTTATGGAGCAGACTTTGGCCCCGAATTTCAACCCTGAGCCCGCTCAATAAGCATCCCATTGCTGATGAGTTAAGGAGACAAGAGCTATGAAACTTACGATTTCCGTTCTGAAAGCCGACGTCGGCTCCATTGGTGGGCACACCAAGCCGTCCCAGCGTATGATGGACGCCGTAGAACAGGCGGTGGCGGACGCCATAAGCAGCGGCCTGTTGATTGACGGATACGTCGGGCACACCGGCGACGACATCTGCATGACTACCACCCACACCCGCGGCCCTAATGACACCGACGTGCACCAGTTTGCCTGGACCACCTTCCTGCAGGCCACCGACATCGCCCGCCAGTTCGGTCTCTACGGCGCCGGTCAGGACCTGCTGGCCGATGCCCCTTCAGGCAACATCCGCGGCGCCGGTCCGGCGGTGGCGGAAGTGGAGTTCGAACACGACCCAATCAAGACCAACCCGGTCCGCCCGGCGGAGTCCTTCTTCGTCCTGGCCGCCGACAAGTGCGGTCCCGGCGCCTACAATCTGCCCATGTTCCTGGGCTTTGCCGACCCCATGTATTGCGCCGGGCTAATGCTGCCCCGCCTCAGCGAGGGCTTCACCTTCAACATCATTGACATGGACAACACCGAAGGTGACAGCCTGATTGCGTTGAATGCTCCCGAAGACTACTACAAGCTGGCGGTTCTCCTGCGCGACAATGAGCGCTTCGGCATTGACTCCATCGTTTCCCGGTACTCGGGAGAGACGGCCGCCGCAATCTCCGCCACCCGCCTGCACAACATCGCGGGCAGTTACACCGGCAAGGACGACCCGGTGGCGGTGGTCCGCAACCAGGGAATCTTCCCGGCCCCCGAAGAGCTCACGTCGCCCTACGCCAAGGCCCACTACATCGGCGGCGACGCTCGCGGTTCCCACAACATGCCCCTGATGCCGGTGGCCATCAACACGCCGGTAACCGGCATGTACTGCCTGCCGCTGGTCTCCTGCGTTGGCTTTTCCATTGCCGCCGATGGTACCTTCTCCGACTCCAGCATCGACTTCTTCGACAACCCCTCCTGGGACCACGTCCGCTTGCTTGCCCAGCAGAAGGGAATAGAAATGCGCTCCCAGGGTTGGTCCGGCGCCGCCATGCTGCCCTACGGCGAACTGGAGTACTCCGGCTTCCGCCAGAGCATCGGCGACCTGGTTGCCCGCTTCGCGTTCCGCAACGGCCACGGCGTCGCGGTGCCGGAAAAGGCTGTTACGGCGGATAACGACTAGTTGTTGGAATACGGCAATTTCCTGGCAAGAGACTGGCCCGGACTTTTCAGGTCCGGGCCAGTCCATTTGGCGCTATTCCATGTGCAGAATGCTGCCCGGCTCTCACTCGGACTGTAACTCTCGGGGTCTAATCGAGTAAAACAGTACATTGCCGCCGTCTATGTCTTCCTGGACATCGGGCAACACTTCGACCCCCGCAATCGCGCCGTAGGCGGGGAGGCCCGTATATTGGTGGAGAAATAGGGCATTCCTGTTGGCTCGTCTTACGTCATTGCCGTCGATGGTAAATGAAGCTTCAATCGCAAGATAGCCCGGTTCGCCCTTGGCATCTCTGACATGAACTACCATGTCGGCATTCCGAAAGCTCTCGGCTTCACCCTGACCCAGCCCCTGGCTGGCAGCTACTTTCGAGAATTCTATGACGGCCTGTTGAGGCATTTCGGCAATGAACAGGAAGCCAAACTCGTCGGCAATCCTGCTCAAGTTTTGTCGCATGGCGTTCCGGGCATGACCGCCCTTTACCATTGCCAGGTCGTCCCTGACGCCGTCGAACTTTTGCTCCAGTTCCGCCATCTGAGCGGTGAGGACGTTGATCGCCTTCCGGTCTTCCGTGACCTTGGCGTCTACCACATCCACCTTGGCGTCTACCGCGTGGACGGCTGCGAGAATATGGTCAAGGTATTCTCGGATTTCCATAGGCTCGTCGTTTCTGTCATTCGGTGTAGTCATGGAAGTAATTATAGACCCTGGCAAGGAGTTCGGGAATTAACATCCGATTTCTTCAGGTTTGTTGCATTTCAGCTTCAGCAAGTGAGACCCCCACATGTCAGTGACGACTCCTTTACCGCCCCAGAATCCCTCGCCGCTCGAAAATTCTTGCTAACTCCGCAACACCCTCGGCTACGTGCTCGGCGGGGGGATGGCCAAAGCAGAGCCGCGCACAGTTGGCGCCCCGGCCCTCCGGTGAGAACATGGAGCCGTTGTAGTAGCCCACACCCTCGTCAAACACCTGGTCCTGGATGGCGGCCAGGTTCACGTCCTCCGGCATTTCCAGCCACACGTACAGCCCGCCCTCCGGTTTGCTCCACTGGGCCGAGTCGCCAAAGTTCTCGCCCAGGGCCGAGAGCATGGCGTCCCGCTTCACCCGCAGGGACTGGTTCTGCTCGTCGATGTGGGCGTCCATGCTGCCCCTGGCGTACTCCTGGACCGCCAGGGCCGCAAACTGGTTGACGCCGCCGCCGCCCTTGAAGCTCATGGCCCGCTGGATTACTTCCTGGGGCGCCACCATGTAGCCCAGCCGCACTCCCGGCGCCACAATCTTGGAGAAAGAACCCACGTACAGCACCCGCCCCGTATCGTCAAGGGAGTGCATCGAGGTTACGTCCTCGCCTTCAAACCGCAGGTCAACGTAGCAGTCGTCTTCCAGCACCGGCACGCCATACTTCTGGGTGATCTCCAGGGTCTTCAAGCGCCGCTCCAGCGTCATGGTCCACCCCATTGGGTTCTGGAAGGCGGGAATGGAATACAGGAACTTGACCTTCTTTCCCTCGGCAGCCACCGCTGCCAAGACCCTGTCCAGGTCCTCCGGAATGAGCCCTTCATCGTCGCACCTGACGCTGCGAACGTCCGCCCCGAACCGGCGCATGGTTCGCAGGGTGCCCAGGTACACGTACTCCTCCGTCAGCAGCACGTCGCCCGGATTGGTCAGGGCCGCGATAATCATGGCAATCGCCTCGCCTGAACCCGAAGTGAGGACGATATCGTCAACGCCCACCTTCATGTTGCGGTCCCGCGACAGCTTCTCCGCCACCCATTCCCGCAGCGAGGGCAGTCCGGTGGAGACGGGATAAAGCGCCAGGCCCTTGCCCTCCCGCTCCAAAGCCGACCGCACGGCGTCCGCCAGGCCCTCCAGGGGCAGCGTGTCCGGGTCCGGATACGCCACCGCAAAGTCGTACTTCGCGTGGCGGTTCTCTCCCCGGACGACAGGCACCGAAGCCTGGGAATACAAGCCGTCAAAACTGAAAGGACTCGAGGTTGCCATTCAGGGTTCCTCCTTATTGTTCCGCTTATATTTTTGGACCCGGGGCCAGTCTCCGACCACAATCATTGGCAATGCCACGGGCCGCTATTCCGTGATTCGCAGCGCCAGGTCACGCAACTGCGCGGCATCCACCGGCGACGGCGAGCCGAAAAGCAGGTCCGTCCCGCTCTGCGTCTTGGGAAAGGCGATCACATCCCGGATTGAGTCGGCGCCGGCCAGGATGGTAACCAACCGGTCTATGCCCGGCGCGATCCCACCGTGGGGCGGCGCGCCGTATTCGAAAGCTTCCAGGATGTGGCCGAATCGCTCCTCCACCTGCTCCTTGTTGTAGCCCAGTATGGCGAAAATCTTTTCCTGCAGTTCCCGGCGGTGTATCCGGATGCTGCCGCTGGCCAGTTCGGAACCGTTGCACACCAGGTCGTAGGCCTTGGACTCGATGCCGCCCAGGTTGTCCCCGTCCAGCAGGGCCTCCTTGCCGTCCGCCGGCGAGGTGAAGGGATGATGGGAAGAGTCCCACCTGTTGTTGTTCTCGTCCCACTCAAACAGCGGGAAACCGGTAATGAAAGCGAAGGACAGGGTATCTTCGTCCACCAGATCCAGCCGGTTGCCAAAATACTCCCGCATGGAACTCAGCCACAGGTTCACCTGGGTTGGCGGCCCGGCCATCAATACGATCAGGTCCCCGCCGCTGGCGCCCATCCTTTCCGCCAGCCTTCGCGACCACTCCACGGGCATGCGCAGCCCCGGTGACAGCAGGAAGTTGTCCTCCTCCAGGTTTGCCGGAGAACCGTCGCCCTGCAGGCGGACGTGGCTCATGCCAGCGGCTCCGAACTCCCTGGCAGTTTCCTCCAGCCGGCGCATATCCGAACCGGTGTAATGCCCCTGGCCCGGCGCCACGAACCCCTTTACAATGCCCCCCTGCTCAACGGTGGACAGAAATACCCGGAACTCCGTTTCGCCGGCCAGGTCGGTAACGTCGGTCATTTCCAGCCCGAACCGCAGGTCCGGCTTGTCGCTTCCGTAGCGGGCCATAGCTTCGTCGTAGGGCATGCGGGGGAAGGGCTTGATCAGTTTCTTGTGAGGCGTCAGTTTTTCCACCATTCCGGTGTAAAGCTCTTCGGTAAGCCGCAGCACGTCCTCCTGCTCCACGAAGCTCATCTCCAGGTCAAGCTGGGTGAACTCCGGCTGCCGGTCGGCCCGCAGATCCTCGTCCCGGAAGCAGCGCGCAATTTGGAAGTACCGTTCCACTCCCGAGACCATCAGCAACTGTTTCAACTGCTGGGGCGACTGGGGCAGGGCGTAAAAGCTGCCCTTCTGCATCCGGCTGGGCACCAGGTAGTCCCGCGCTCCCTCCGGCGTGCTCTTGATCAGGATTGGAGTTTCGATTTCCAGGAACCCCCGCTCGTCCAGGAAGTCCCGAATGTACTTGACCACCTGGTGCCTCAGGATGAGATTTCGCTGCATCTGCGGCCGCCGCAGGTCCAGGTACCGGTACCGCAGGCGCAGGGCCTCGTCGGCCTTCACATCGTCCTCAATGTAGAAGGGAGGCGTGAGCGAGGCGTTCAACACCGTTACCTCGTCGGCGAAGACTTCTACCATCCCGGTGGGCAGCGCCGGGTTCTCCGAATCGGGCGGTCGCCGCCTCACGGCGCCGTTTACCTGTATCACCCACTCAGCGCGCAGTTGCTCTGCGGTGCGGTAGGCCTCGGGCGAAAGCTCAGGGCTGAACACCACCTGCACTATGCCGGAGCGGTCCCGCAGGTCAACGAAAATCACGCCGCCGTGGTCCCGGCGGCTGTCGACCCAGCCGGAAAGGGTATGTCGCTGGTTTATGTGGGCTTCACCAAGGTCGTTGCAGTTTACGGTCTTCAGGGAAAGGCCTCCGTATTGGTCATAGCCCCGGATATCCGGGGACTAAAAGCTGACAAAGTTCTCGAAAATGCTGCCCGCGGTCTGCTGCGGCCCACGCAAAGCCTCCGCAACCGACTCGGCCAGTTCTTCAGGACGGGACACCGGCGGGAAGCACAGGGTATCCACGCACACGTGGGCCATGGGCAAGGCCCCCTCCGGTCCTTCCACCGGCTTGACGATGACATGGGGGTGGCCGACCCGGGCTGCGGCCAACGCCAGTTCATGGGTGTCCACTTGCCCCATTTCGCCCTCCACCGTGACTTCCACCGGCGGATGAAGCAAGCGGTCCACGGCCACGGCGTAGGATGCGGCGTGTTCGCCGAAATCCCGGTTGGCCTCCACGTAGGCACTCAGGACATTTTCGGCCCGCACCTGGTATTGAACGTCTCCCGTAGCGTGGCGCAGCTTGAGCAGGGCTTCGACGATTAATGTGTTTTCCGGCAGCGGTTTTTCCCGCAGCCGCATGTACCCCACGGCCTCCGGATCGGCCGAAACATCAAAGTACCCGCCCCGCGCCACGTTGTAGAATCGCTGTTCCAGGAATTGGGCCGCCCCCACCGCCCGTTGCAGGTATTCAGGGGCATCTGGGGCGCAGTCGTGGGCATCCATCAGGGCGTTCAGATAGGCGGCCCAATCGGTCAGCAGGTCCGTGCCGGCGGGAATCTGGGCCGACGGTTCTCCCTCCCGGTCAAAGGCATGGGGCAGCTTTCCGGCGCTCGCACGGGCCATCATCCCGTCCAGCAGACCAAACGCCACATTTGCCAACTCGGGGCGAGGCAGCTTCCACGCCGCCTCCAGCAGCAGGGAAATCGCCTGGCAGGTCCAATTGGCATAGCAGAAGGGGTCGGGCTCCGGTGGCGGGTTCACCAGCCGCTCCGCTTCCGACAGCCCGAAATATTCGGAATGGGCGCCCTGGCTGCCCCGGAATGCCCCTGCCTCGGTATCCAGCAGCGTTTGCAGCAGGTACTCCACCGTGCCATTCGCGATTTCAAGGTATTCGGGATTCTCCAGCAGAATCCCCGCATCCAGGTAAACACCGGCCAGGCGGATGTTGTCTTCCAGCATCTTCTCGTGCTGGACCTCGGTCCAGTCGCCCAGAGCGCAGTAGCGGAAGAATCCTCCCCCCACGCTGTCATGCAGCTGACCCTCCACCATGCCGTCCAGCGTCTTCCGCAAAATGGCGGCATAGAAGCCCTCGCCGATGGTCCGGTAAAGGTGCAGGAACAGCTTCAGGATGGGGGCGGAGGGGAATTTTGGCTCTTCGCCAAACCCACCGTTGCGCGCATCGTACGCCCCGGCCATGCGGCGGCCGATTATGTCCACCAGGCGGTGGTCGGGCTCCAGTCCCGCCGCCACCCGACCCACGAACTCCTGCCGCTGCCGCTGCAACTGGCTCGCCTGGTCGTAGATGCCCGCCTTGTCCTCATCGTAGGCGCGCTTTACTTCCATCAGCATGGCCAGCAACTGGTCCGCGGGGAGGTAGGTGGCTCCGGCGATGTAGCCGCCGTGAGGAGTCAGGAAGGCCGTCGTGGGCCAGCCGCCCACGTTGTAGCGGGCGTTTACGTCGGGGCGGTGGTCGTTATCCACCAGCACCGGCACGTAATGGTCATTCACGAACCGCGCCACTTCCGGGTCGGCAAAGGTGGTCTCTTCCATCACGCGGCACCAGTAGCACCAGACGGCGGATATGATTAACAATACCGGCTTGTCCTGCTCCTGAGCCAGGTGAAAAGTCTCCCGGTTCCAGTGATGCCACCGGATGCCGTCAGCCGGTTCAATTGCGCGGTAATTTCCCGCCATTAACAGGGTCCCTGAAGGCTCTTTATTGCCGGACTTCTATCGCCAAAATCCCGCATAAAGGTAGCATAGCCATATCGGATTTTCAATGACGGTGAGGCACATTTCATACCTTATTCCGCCCCTCCGTTCCGAATTTAGCAACCGCCACGGCAAAGGGAACGGCCCCCGTGGCCGCCCTGGCCGTCGCAGTAAATGGCAGAGGCGGGTCAGGGTGCCAGCACATTCCTTACCATGTTTCCCTCCACCCTGGCAACGGTAAATCCGGGCTTCACCTCAAGACGTATTGAACAGGAGTGTAGCTCTGATATTTTCACCATATTCCTGCGTTATACTCAATACAGATGGATATTCTCATTTCTCCGGCAAGTTCCAACGAAGGAGGTTGATTGTGCGAAGCTCATTCAAATCTCTTGCCTTCTTTTCCGGCGGCGCCCGCGGCAGGCTTTCTGTCCGGCGCGCGCTGGCTTATTCCATATTCTTGACCCTCTTTGGAGCCTTGCTGTCCGGCTGCTCCTTCCTGCAGCCCGATTTCTCCGGCGGGCAGGCAGAAGAACCCGCGGCCGCAACCTCCACCCAGGGTTCCCAGGCCCGCTCAGTCACCCTAGAAGAAACTGCCGACTCACGGGATAACCCTGCCGCAACCGCCAGGGCAGGCCAGCTACCAGGCCCGGCCTCTTCGGCCTCGCCCCAGCCGGTCCCCCAGGCTGAGGCGGCCACCGAGGAAGAGGACACCCCCGAAGCCATCAACACTGCCGGCGCCGGCCCCCTTGACGACATTCTTGGCGACAATGTTCCCCAGGTTGCGGCGCCAGGCGAGGGCGATTCCGGCAAAAGCCGGCCGCAGCTTTCCGGCCTGACTCCCGTGGAAATAGTGGCCGCCCAGGACCAGGTAATCAGGGACATCTACGAAAATAACCTGGAATCGGTGGTCTTGATTCGGGTCTCCAGGAATCTCGGCTCCCTGGCGGAGCGGCCCAGCATTCCGGACATTCCCAACATTCCCGACGACTTCTTTGAGCGTACCGGGGGAGCGGGCTTCGTGTGGGACGACGAGGGCCACATCATAACCAATCACCACGTAGTAACGGAGGCTGACCGGATAATCGTGGCGCTGCCCAACCGCGTCGAAATGGAAGCCGAGTTCCTGGGCAGCGACCCCGATTCCGACCTGGCAGTCTTGAAGGTGTCCGACCCGGACGGCTTCCTTAAGCCCGTAACCCTGGGCGACAGCGACGAGGTTGCCATGGGCCAGTTGGCGGCCGCCCTGGGCAACCCCTTCGGCCAGGAGTTCAGCATCACCACCGGCATTATCAGCGGCATTGGCCGCACCATCCGCAGCGGCCACAGCCAGTTTTCCATTCCCGAAGTGCTCCAGACCGACGCGCCCATAAACCCGGGCAACTCCGGCGGCCCCCTGTTGGACCGTAACGGCCACGTAATCGGGGTCAACACCCAGATAATCAGCCGCTCCGGCGCCAGCAGTGGTATCGGTTTCGCCGTACCCATCAACATCGCCAGGCAGGTGGTCCCTTCCATCATCAACGATGGCGACTACCAATACTCCTGGCTGGGCATCAGCGGCACCACCCTGCGGCCCGACATTGCCGAAGCCATGGACCTGCCCCGTCGCACCCAGGGCGCCCTGGTCATTGACGTGGTGCGTGACGGCCCCGCCGAGGAAGCCGGCCTGGAGGGCAGCGAAGGCACCCTGGAACTGGAGGGACTGGAACTGCCCACCGGAGGCGACATTATCGTCTCCATCGACGGCGACCCCGTCGAGACCATTGACGACGTAATCGCCTACCTGGTGGCCAACACCCGCCCCGACCAGGAGGTGACTATGAGCGTTCTACGCAACGGAGAGGCCCACGAGTTGACGGTCAAACTGGGTACCAGGCCGGGCCCCTAGTGACTGCCGCTTAACGGATTCACCAAAAGCCCGGGGGCGGCAAAAGATGCCGCCCCTTTCTCTTTGCTCGAAAGCACCATCAAGCCCCCTGGATTAACCCACGCATTGACCCCAGCCGGAATTTGGCCTACGCTACCTGGAGCCAAGGCCCCTGCCAACCCGCCCGATAGCGAATACCATGGACTTGCCCGCTCACAATTACCTGGACGAACGTGGAATCCCGTACCGCAGGCTGGAATTCTCACCGGACACGGAGAAGGGAGCAGCCAGCGTGGCCCAGGCTTTGGGCTTTGAGGAAGGCCAGATGGTCAAGACCCTGGTTTTCCGCACCGCGGAGGGGCAGATGGCCCTGGTCATGCTGGGCGGCGACCAACATGCCATATCAGGACAGCTCAAGCGCGCCCTGGCATCCCGCAACATCAGCCTGGCCGACCCGGCCCTTGTCAGGGAAATAACGGGCTATGCCATTGGTTCCATACCGCCCTTTCACTGGCAGCCGGCGGGGTTCCGGTCCCTGCTGGACGCCGCGCTCACCGAGTATGCTGAACTGGGCGTTGGCGCCGGAGTGTGGGGCAACGAAATAATCATTACCCCCGACGACCTGATTGCGGCGTCCAATGCCGAAGTAGTCAACCTGACCAGGAGGGTCCCGTGAAGCTCTGGATAGTTCTGCCACTGCTGGCCCTGCTCCTTATCGCCTGTTCCCAGGGTACCGACAACGATGACGGTATGATAACCACCGAATCGGGCCTCCAGTATGAGGTCCTGGCCTCCGGCGACGGACCGTCGCCTTCGGCGGGCGACACTGCCGTAGTCCACTATACGGGGTGGCTTACCGACGGCACCAAGTTCGACAGTTCAGTTGACCGGGGCCAGCCCTTCGAGTTCGGCGTCGGCCAGGGGAACGTAATCCAGGGCTGGGATGAGGGCGTTGCGCTGATGAAGGTCGGGGACAAGTGGAAGTTCACCATCCCGCCGGACCTGGCCTACGGTGAACGCGGCATCGGCGGCGGTCTGATTCCTCCTAACTCAACCCTGGTATTTGAAGTGGAGCTTCTCGACATTAAGTAACCCTGGGCGCAATGGCCGTCCCCGGGGCGCCAATACGCCAGGTCATCGAATCCCGTCAGGAGTCACATGGTAAGAGCAAACTGGTACGCCGAGCATCCGCCCGCCTGTACCTGCAGCAGGTGCGAAGAAAGAAAGGCGATTGCGCGCCGGGAAGGCCGCAAGATTGGCCGCAACGAGAAGTGCCCTTGCGGCAGCAACAAGAAATACAAGCGCTGCCACGGCCGGGTGTAGGCCATCGCAGTTGCTCTGCTAACGGCCACCGGCCTCCGGCGCCGTGGGTAAAACATCCTGCGGCGCCCAATCGGTCTCCTGTCCGAAAGCCACCAGCGCCTCCCTGATACCCTCGGCAACCTGTTCCCAGCCATGCCGGCGGGCGCCCATCTCCGCCCCCTGCAGCAAAGCCCCTGCCGCGGCAACGGCGTCCGCATCACTCAGGTCGGCCCGACCCGCCAGTTCCCGCAATTCTCAGGCCAGGTCCACCCACCCCATCATGCTGAGGCGGTGCCCCAGCAGCCAGATTGTCCTGCCGGTCTTGTTCATTCTTTTGCTTCCCGATTCAAGGCATCCTGCTCCCCGAAACAGCATCCGAAACCCACGTCGCATCGTATATAGATGCAACCGGGACAGATAGACGCTGCCGGACCGGAACGCGGCTAGGACTGCCTTACCGAGTTGGAAAATAGGTGGTGGTGGCGCGCCTGGCAGGACTCGAACCCGCAACCCCTGGGTCCGAAGCCCAGTGCTCTATCCATTGAGCTACAGGCGCATAGGGGTGGACAACGCTGGGGCTGAAGTGGTTGGGGCGAGCGACGGGATTCGAACCCGTGATCTCCTGTGCCACAGACAGGCGCCTTAGGCCTCTTGGCTACGCTCGCCACAGAAAACTAAAACCGCTCCCCACGGTACCTCCGCCGGAAAAACGGCACTGG
The DNA here is from genome assembly GCA_034422655.1 of Dehalococcoidia bacterium. Classification (GTDB taxonomy): domain Bacteria; phylum Chloroflexota; class Dehalococcoidia; order Lucifugimonadales; family UBA3495; genus Bin22. Next base: position 156,678 of record DAOUJN010000020.1, on the reverse strand, counting down.
TAATCGTACCAAAAAGGAGCCCAGCTTTCAATACGGAGCGCCGGCGGGTGGACCTGCTTCACCACCGCCCCCGCTCGGGCAGCACGACGACAAGCAGCCCCGCAGGTCTCGCCGTCGGACGGCATTGAGTCCCGGTATTGGTTGATTGCCTTGCGAGGTAATGTACGAATATAATGCTGGAGGTGCAGAAATGGTACCGCTCCATTAACCCATTAAATCCCCCTAAGCTGACTCGCATTTACTAATTCAATCTGGAAGGTAAGTATGCGCTGGACGACTCTCCTAATTTTGGCTGTTCTTGGGCTTTTCGTTGTTGCCTGCTTTCCTGGCGATTCCCAGGATGAACCGGTAAGCCAGGCCGAGCCGGCGCCTGCCAGCAACGTGGAGCAACCCCCGGAACCTGCTGCGGCCGACACGCCGGCCGAGCCGGCTACATCACAGGACAGGGGAGGCAATACGCAGCAGAACATGCAGCCCACGCCCGTGCCGCAGGCAGTTACCGCGCCGCCCAACCCTGAACCTGTCCCGTCAGCCCCCGTACTGGCTCCGCCCGAAACCAGCGCGGCGGCCCCCGAAGTGTATGTGGGAGGCACCCGCCCCGCCAACAGCGGCTCCGGCATGGCCACCGACGGCGGCACACTGCGCCTGCTGTTCGCCGACCCACCCACCTTTGACCCCCACCTGGCCGAGGACAACATTTCCGGCCTGCTGGTCAACGAAATCTTTGGCGGTCTGGTTACCATCGAACCCTTCAACTTCGCAGTGGCCCTCGACCTGGCGGAAAGCTGGGAAATAAGCGAGGACGGGACCACCTATTCCTTCCACCTCCACCCCGACGCCAAGTTCCACGACGGCACTCCCGTGACGGCCCAGGACGTGAAGTGGTCTATTGAACGGGTGTCCGACCCGGAACTGGTCTCGCCCGTGGTTGACCAGTACCTGAACGACATCGTTGGCGTCCAGGCCAGGCTCGACGGGGCGGCCACCGAGGTCTCCGGTGTCCAGGTGGTGGACGACCATACTGTCCGCTTCACCATTGACGCTCCCAAGGCCTATTTCCTGGCCAAGCTCACCTATCCCACCGGCTTCATCCTGGACCAGGAAAACGTGGCGATCGGTGACAACTGGTTTGAGACCCCCAACGGGACGGGCCCCTTCCAACTTGCCGAATACACAATCGGCGAGACCATCCTCCTGGCCCGCAACGAATACTACCACCTGGGCCCGCCCCACCTGGACGAGGTGGAAATGATCCTCAGCGGCGGCTCCCGCATGATCCTGTTCGAAAACGACGAAATCGACGTCACGGGTGTCGGGCTGGCCGACCTGGAGCGGGTCCTGGACCCCTCAGACGCGCTAAATCCCCTGGTCCATCCCTATCCCGCCCGCTTCACCACCAGCTACATCGGCCTGAACGCCACCGAGCCGCCCCTGGAGGACCCCAAGTTCCGGAAGGCGCTCAACCTGGCCTTTGACCGCGAGCAGATTGCTTCAGTGGTTTACGAGGGCGCGGTGCGTCCCGCCAAGACCATCATTCCGCCCCGGTTCCCTTCCTATAACGCTGACCTGGACCCATACCCCTACGACCCGGAGGAGGCTCGCCGGCTTTTGGCCGAGTCCACCTATGGGGCCGACCCCGACAGCATTCCGCGGTTGATTCTGAGCATCTCCGGCAGTCTCGGCGCAGCGGTGCCCCTGGGCCTTGAGGTCATCCTCCAGGCCTGGGAACAGGAACTAGGCCTCCAGGTGGAGATTCAGCAGACGGAATGGGCCACCTTCCTGGAGGACGTCAACCAGGAACGCTACCAGATGTTCTCCCTGGGCTGGGGCGCCGACTATCCGGACCCGGAAAACTTCTTGGACCTGTTGTTCCATTCCGAAAGCGACGGCAACCGCACCAATTACTCCAATCCCGAGGTGGACGCCCTCCTGGAGCAGGCGCGGGTGGAGCAGGACGTTACCAGGAGGTTCGAACTCTACAACCAGGTAGAGGAAATGATCCTCGACGACGCTCCCTGGGTGCTGCTCTGGAACGACGAAGACTGGTACTTCCTGATCAAGCCCCACGTCCAGGACTATTTCCTGCTGCCGCTTACCATACCCAAGTTCCGGTACATTCACCTTGCCCAAAGCTAGGCCGGCAGCGAGGTAGTAGCCGTGGGAACTTACATCGCCCGCCGTCTGTTGTGGGTACCGGTTCTGTTGCTTATCGTATCCTTCATCACCTTTGCCCTGGGCCGCTTCGGCCCAGGGGATCCGGTGCAGATACTCTTGGGCCAGAATTTCCGGCAGGATGCCTACGACAGAATCCGTAAGCAGCAGGGCCTGGACGACCCCATCGCGGTCCAGTACGCCCGCTACATCGGCAACGCCCTCCAGGGGGACTTCGGCGAAAGCTATCAGTATCGAGGGCGCAGCGTCACCGATCTGCTGAAAAGTAAAATCTGGATATCCGCCCAGCTCAACTTTGCCGCGCTGCTGATCTCCGTAACCCTGGGAATAGCGGCCGGCCTCTTCGCCGCCCTCCGGCAGGGCACCTGGTGGGACAGCGCCATGGTGGCATTCACCCTGGTGGGGCAATCCATGCACGTTTTCCTCACCATACCCATTGCCCTGCTTATCTTTTCCCTGAAGCTGGGTATCCTGCCCACCCATGGCTGGGACGGGTTCTTCTCCACCAGCATAATTCTTCCAGCACTGGTACTGGGCATCCCCGGCGTGGCGATTGTTACCCGCCTTACCCGCGCCAGTACCCTGGACGTTATCGGGCAGGACTACGTCCGCACGGCCCGCGCCAAGGGGTTGCCCGAGCGGCTGGTCAGGGTGCGCCACATCCTGCGCAACTCCATGATTCCCGTGGTTACCACCCTGGGCTTTTCCCTGGCTGGGCTGGCCAGCGGCTCCTTCATCGTGGAGCTCTATTTCGGCATACCCGGCGTGGGCTTGCTGACTATCGAGTCTCTCTTCTCCCGGGACTACCCGATTATCATGGCGGTTACCCTGCTGGGAACCACCCTGTTCGTCCTGGCTAACCTGATAGTTGACATCATTTACCCCATACTGGACCCGCGGATAAGGCTGGGAGGTGATTACGTTGCGGGATGAAGTCCAGCGCCTCCAGTTGCCCGAGTCCGAAACCAGAGGTCACAGCTACTTATACCTTTCCGTGCGGAGGTTGTCCCGTAAGAAGCTGTCCATGACCTGCCTGGCCATCATCGTCATCATGTACGGCTCCGGGGTGTTTGCCCCGCTGGTGGCGCCCCATGGATACAACGACCAGGACCTTTCCTCGGTTAAGGAGCGGCCAAGCATCACCCATCCCCTTGGCACCGACCGCCTGGGTCGCGACATGCTCAGCAGGGTGATGTATTCGCTGCGCACCACTGTAATCATCACAGTTACTTCCCTGGTTACCGGCGCCCTCATCATTGGCGTAACCCTGGGACTGATCGCGGGCTACTTCGGGAAATGGGCCGACGGCGTCATCATGCGGGTAGGGGAAGTAACTTCCGCCTTTCCCGACATCTTCCTGGTGCTCATAATCGTTGCCACGGTAAAGCCCAGGATTTTGCAGTGGGTCAGGGGCTTCGAGGATGCCACAGGAATAGACTGGATTATCCGGCTTGGAATAGTGGACTATACGGTGATTTCCCTGGCCCTGGCGGCCTTTTCCTGGTTCGGCATGGCCCGCCTGGTCCGCGGCCAGGTGCTCCAGGCGCGCGAGAACCAGTACGTCGAGGCGGCCCGGGCCATGGGGTCCAGCACAAAGAGGATTTTGGGCCGGCACCTGCTGCCCAACGTGATCAGTCCGGTGATTGTTTCCGTCTCGGCCGGCCTGGGCGCCGTTGCCGGCGCGGAAGTGGTGCTCAGCTGGCTGGGAATCGGCATCCAGCCCCCCACTCCCAGCCTGGGCGTGATGATTTTCGAGAACGGCAATATCTCGGTGCTGCGCAGCGACCCGCACCTGACCCTGGTACCCTCCAGCGTGCTGGTGCTGCTCCTGTTTACCTTCAGCCTGCTTGGCGACGGCCTCAACGACGCCTTCAACCCCCGCGCCCGTTGACGCCGCTCAACTGCCATAAATAGCGCGGGGCCCGCAGAGTCCGGAATCAAACTCTGCGGGCCCCGTCTTTTGTTTTCTCCCGAAACAGCGGCGCCAGCCACCCGTTCCTTGGCCTGACCCTACCCTACTCCTGCCTGCCATTCATCCGCCTGGCTGCCACCAACCCCAGCGGCGCGCCCAGCAGCATCAGCAGCGCTATCTCGCCAACGAAACCGCCCAGGACTGCCGGCGGGCCGCACCCACCCGGCGAAGGTTCCGGCGCACCGTCGCCGGCCGGTTCAACCGCAGGAGCAGCGGGTTGCTCGGGCAGGACGGCCGGCTGTTCCGCAACTGCCGCCTGCGCAGCAGTCGGTGCAATGGTGGACTGCTGCTCTACTGCCTGGGGTTGCGCCGGCACCGGTGCGGGTTCAGGCGCTGCGGGGGCCGCCAACACCGGTTCCGAGGTGGGCGCAGGTGATGCTCCCTGCGAGGAAAAGCTGGGCATCAGCATAGGCGCTATGGTGGCGTCGGGAATATTCTCCAGCAGCGGGCGGGAGTTGTCCTCCGGCTTGGGCAGCGGTTCCAGCCCTATCTCCTGCCGCCAGGCGGAGTCGATACCGTGCTGGTCCAGGCCATAGACTTTCTGCAGGGCGGAGTCAATGTCCAGCGTCCGGGTTATCTCCTGCATCAGCTCGGCCATTTTCTCTACGCCGTATTCCTGGATCATAAACGTAACTACCGATTCGCCATGGCCGTATGCGTAAATAATCTCATCCGGCGTGCCGCTGTAGGATATGAGATGCCATAGGGGTCGCAACTTGTTGCTGGCTATGGCTCGTTCGACGGTGCGGTTCTTGATTTCCCGGTCCCCGCCGTGCTGAGAGCCATACTCGGCCAGGCCCTCGTTGAGCCATGCCGGGGCCCGGGAGTAGGCTCGGCCCAGGGCGTCCCCCACCAGCAGGTGGACAAACTCGTGGGCCGTGGTGGCTGTTACCGAACTGTCGCCGGAATGGACCATCAACACCCGCTCCTCGTCGAATGCCATCCCCTGGGTGATTAGCTGGCTGCTGGTGGCCTGGGAGCGGAAGGGCAGCGCGCCTATCATGTCTCGATAATTATGGTAAGTAACGATGTGCAGCGGTACGTCCGGGTTGATTCCCAGTACCGGGCCGGTGATGGCCATGGACGTCAGGGCGGTCTCCAGCACGTGCTCCGCCCGGCTCTTGACCAGTGGATCGTTGTAATAGACGGTTACGATTCCCTCGGACACGGTGAACCATTCAAACCGGCTGTCCAGGTAGACAAAGACCTGCTCCTCTGTCTCAAGGACCCGGCCCGCCGTGTCCCGCACCTCGAATGAGTAGGCCATGCGTGTGCCGGGGGGCACGTAGTTATTGCCGCTGGTCAGGAGTTCCGCCTCGCCGCTGACGCTCCTGCCCGGCTCGAACTCCACCTGGCGATAGGCGCTGCGGGTGGTCTGCCCCAGGGTTTTCATCACCACCCGCACCTCTTCAATCTCGTCAGGCCCGTCCACCTCCACGTAGAATTTCACGTCCGTGGGAAAGTTGGTGTCCACCCGCTGGTCCAATATCCGAATTTCCGATTCCTGGGCGTTAACCATGCCCGGCCCGGCCAGAGCCATGCCCGCCGCCGCAATTCCCAAAATCAACAAAGTCGCCAGGGCGAAAAGTCTCCGCATCTTCCTCTCTTCCTCTCTATTGACCATAAGCTATTTCAAAATCCCTTCCTCATTGATTCCCTTCTTCATTGATGGGGAAAGGTCAGGATGGGGGTGACGACAGGCTGGGTCATAGTCCCTGGCCAGAGTTCCGAGCTTTACTCACGGTATTGAGATAGTCGGAATGGAATCAATCCTCCAACTCATTATAAGTCGAACACCCGCTGTTTTGTATTTGTTTACCCCGCATTGATTCCTACGTTGCCCGCGCAGTAGCGGACTCTCGCATTCACACTTACACTCTTGCCCCTTTAGCTGATCGCCCTGCCCCCAGCGGTGCCCTGTTGGTAAACCATCAACCCAGCCCCTATAATTGAGCCATGAACCTTCAAACAATTCTCTACCAGACCCACGTTGACCTCGGCGCGCGCATGGTCCCCTTCGGGGGTTGGGACATGCCCGTCCAGTATTCCGGCATCATTGGCGAAGTCAACGCCGTGCGCACCGCTGCCGGCATTTTCGACGTTTCCCACATGGGCCGCCTCTACCTTTCCGGCCCCCAGGCAGGAGCATTCCTTGACCGCGTGCTGACCGGTTCCGCCAGCGGTCTGCGGGTTGGCAGGGCGCGCTACTGCCTCATCTGCAACGAAGCAGGCGGGGTTATCGACGACACCATCTTCTACCGTCTCGCTGACGACCGGTTCCTGCTGATTCCCAACGCCGGCAACCGGCCCGCCGTAGTCGAGTGGTTCGACCACTGGATTGCCGCCGAATTTCCCGGCGGAGTCCTCATGGACGACCGGACCACCGAGACCGGGCTGATTGCCCTGCAGGGACCCGGCGCGGCGCAACTGCTGGACGGCCTTTGCCGCCTCTCCGGCGGCCAACCGCCGTCGTCTTTGCGCTTCTTCACCTGGGGTGAAGGCGCTCTGAACGGCCATTCGGTATTCATCGGACGTACCGGCTACACCGGCGAGGACGGCTTCGAAATCTCCATGCCCAGTGAGGCCGCAGCGCCCATCTGGAATAAATTGATGGAGGCAGGCGCACTCCCCTGTGGCCTGGGCGCGCGGGACGTTCTGCGCCTGGAGGCTGCCCTCCCCCTGCATGGTCACGAAATCGACCCTGAAACTTCGCCCATCGAGGCCGGGCTGGACCGCTTCGTTCGGCGGGAAGGCGACTACATTGGCCGGTCGGTCCTGGCCGGCCAGCGGGAAAACGGCACCGAAAGTACGCTGGTGGGCCTGACCTTGCCGGGGCGCAGCGCTCCTCGCGCCGGTTACCCCATTCTCGCCCAGGGCAGGGAAGTCGGTCGCATTACCAGTGGCAGCTACTCACCCACGCTTGACACCAGCATAGCTTTGGGCTACGTTTTGGCGGGCCATTCCGAACCCGGAACCTCCCTTTCAGTGGACATACGGGGCCGGACGGCCGAAGCGGAAGTGGTACAGCTTCCCTTTTATAGCAGGGGATAAGAATTCAGCCATTGACCAGGAGGACCCGACAGGATGAGTCCCGACGACCGGAGATATACCCGCGAACACGAATGGGCCAAGCTGGACGACGCTGATGCCAGGCTGGTCTCGGTAGGAATTACCGACTTTGCCCAAGATGAACTGGGCGACATCGTTTATTTCGATCTGCCAAATGCCGGGGACAACGTTTCCTACATGGCGAAAATGGGCGAAGTGGAATCGGTAAAGGCGGTCTCCGACCTCTTTTCGCCGGTTACCGGCCACATTGAAGCCATCAACGACCAGCTTATTGACCACCCGGAACTGGTCAACGACGACCCCTTTGAGTCCGGCTGGATTATGAAGGTTGTCCTGGCGGACCTGGCCGAACTGGAGAACCTGATGACCGCCGCCGAATATGACGAATATATCGGCTCCAACTAATGACCAAGCCTTCCCCGGCCGGATAGTTACTCTCCAGGAGAATTGCCTTTGACTACCGCCCACTTTCAATCTCACTACATCCCCAACACCGAGCAGCAGCAGGCCGAGATGCTGGCCAGCATCGGCGTCAAGGCCATCGACGAACTGTTCCACGACATCCCGGACCAGTATCGCAACCCGCCCCTTGACCTCCCTGAACCCCTGTCGGAACTGGAAATTCAAAGGGAACTGGGGGCGCTGGCCTCAAAGAACCGGGCCATGGGCGCCGGCCCCTCCTTCCTTGGAGCGGGTTCCTACCATCATTTCATCCCGTCCGTCGTCAAGGCGCTGATGACCCGCGGCGAGTTCCTGACCGCCTACACCCCCTACCAGCCCGAGGTAAGCCAAGGTACGTTGCAGGTTATCTACGAGTTCCAGACCCTCATCAGCAGTCTCTTCGGCATGGAGGTAGCCAACGCCGGCATGTACGACGGCGCCACCAGCCTGGCCGAGGGAGTGCTCATGGCCTGCCGGGTTACCCGCCGTGATCGCGTGGCCGTTTCCGATACCCTTTCCCCCATATACCTCCAGGTCATTCGCACCTATTGCCAGGCCCAGGGCGTGCGCATCGAAGTGGTACGCCACTGGGAACCGGAAGTTGGCGATGACACCGCCTGCCTCGTAGTCCAGTACCCCAGTTTCTACGGCGGAATAGAAGACCTGGGAGCGTTCGCCCAGTTGGCCCACAGCCACGGGGCGCTGCTGGTGGTATCCGCCGACCCGCTGGCCTGCGGCATGCTCAATCCACCCGGCCACTACAGCGCCGATATAGTCACGGGCGAAGGTCAGCCGCTGGGAATACCGGCCAGCTTTGGCGGCCCCTATCTCGGACTCTTCACCTGCAAGGAACAATACATCCGGCAGATGCCCAGCCGCCTGGTTGGCCGCACCGTGGACACCCAGGGCCGTACCGGCTACGTGCTGACCCTGCAGACCAGGGAACAGCACATCCGGCGCGAGCGGGCCACCAGCAACATCTGCACCAACGAAGCGCTCTACGCCCTCGCCGCCACCATTTACCTGGCTGCCATGGGTCGGCAGGGACTGAAACAGGTGGCGGAACTCTGCTACCACAAGGCTCACTATGCCGCTTCAAAGATAGAAGAACTGCCGGGCTACAGCCTCCCCTTCAAGCGCGGCCCGTTCTTCCAGGAATTTGTGGTCCAGTGCCCTGCCCCGCCGCTGGAGATTAACCGGCAGCTGATGGAGCGAAACATTCTGGGCGGCCTGGACATCAGCGTCCCGCCCTACAGTAGCCCCCTGCCGCCGGACTTGGACAAGGGCATGCTGGTGTGCGTAACCGAAATGAACGGCAAGGACGACATTGACGCCCTGGTAGCGGGGCTGGCGGAGTTTAGCTAATGCTCAAAGGTGGATCTCGCGATACAACCAGGCTGCTGATGGAACGCAGCGTTCCCGGGCGGGTGGGCGTAGTAACTCCATCGCTGGACGTACCGCCCCAGCCACTGCCCGATGCGTCCCTGCTGCGGCAAGACCTGGCGCTGCCCGAGGTGTCGGAACCGGAGGTGGTCCAGTACTTCACCGCCCTCAGCCAGCTCAACTTTTCCATCGACACCCAGTTTTACCCCCTGGGCAGTTGCACCATGAAGTACAACCCCAAGGTCAACGACGAGATGGCCTTCCTGCCCGGGTTTGCCGCCATTCACCCCCTGCAGCCGGAAGAGCAGAGCCAGGGAGCCCTGGAACTGCTTTACCGGCTCCAAGAGTTCCTGGGGGAAATAACGGGCATGGCCGGGGTCAGCCTGGCCACCCTGGCCGGCGCCCACGGGGAACTGGCCGGCGTCCTGATGATGCGCGCCTACCACCACGCCCACGGAGATACGGGCCGCACGAAGATGGCCATACCCGACAGCGCTCACGGGACCAACCCGGCATCGGCGGCCATGGCCGGTTTCGAAGTAGTCACCCTGGCGTCGGACGAAGACGGCAACGTGGACCTGGAGGCCCTGCACGAACTGGTTGGCCCGGACCTGGCCGGCGTGATGATAACCTTACCCAGCACCCTGGGCCTGTTCGACCGGAACATCGTCGAGGTGTGCCGCATTGTCCACGAGGCCGGCGGCCTGGTTTACGGCGACGGCGCCAACATGAACGCCCTACTGGGCCGCGCCAAGCTGGGCGACCTGGGCTTCGACGTCATCCACCTGAACCTGCACAAGACCTTCAGCACCCCCCACGGCGGCGGCGGACCCGGAGCCGGGCCCGTGTGCTGCGCGCCCATCTTGTCGCCCTACCTGGCCGCGCCCGTGGTGAACGTAACCGACGACCCGCGCCTGGAATCCTATCCCGACGACTACGTTTCGGACTATTACTTCCTGGACACGCCCGAACACAGCATCGGCAAAATGAGCGGTTACCACGGCAATTTCGGCGTGCTGGTACGGGCCTACACCTACATTCGCACCCTGGGCGACGCCGGCATCAAGTCCATCAGCGGGAACGCGGTACTCAACGCCAACTACCTGCTGCAAGCCCTCAAGGACATCTACTATCTCCCCTACGACCGCACCTGCATGCACGAGGTAGTGCTCTCGGCCGACTGGCAGCGGGCCAGAGGCGTCAGCGGACTGGACGTGGCCAAGCGCCTGCTGGACCACGGGTTCCACGCCCCCACCATGTACTTCCCCCTGATTGTCCACGAGGCCCTGATGATAGAACCCACCGAGTCGGAGAACCGGCACACCCTGGACGCTTTCATCCAGGCCCTGCGCGACATTAACCAGGAATCACTTGACGACCCTGACTTCGTGCACCACGCCCCGCACACCACCCCCGTATCCCGCCTGGATGAGGCAGGCGCAGCCAGACACCCGAATTTGCGGTGGCGGGCAAATTCCTAGTTTATGCACAAAGGGGAACGGACTGTCAGCTATCGTATTCCACGTTGTCAGTGGGAAGAATAACGTCGCAGAGAAAACTGCCTGACCTGGCCAATCGCAAGTCCATAGTTGCCAAGGGACAACCCAGAGCCTCTGCCACAGCCACGTACCAGGCATCGTAACAAGTCAGGTTGTGGCGCAACGCCCAGATTCGCTGGGAGAAAGGCGAAAACGGGAACAGTCGTATCGTTATTCTCCGCAGAGAGTCATGTGCTGCTTCCGACCTTTCTGCGGAAATCTGTCCAGCAGCTTCAAAGCGACGCAATATGTTGCTCGCCTCCGCCATGAAGAGTTCGGGGCCAGCCAGTTCATTACTCGCGACAAGGGACTCAGCCCACTCAGAATGCCTCTCCGTGTCCACCAAAGCCGAAATTGCAACAGAAGCGTCAATTACAATCGTCATTTGCGGTCCGCATCCCTGGCCCTAATGATTTCTTCGGCGGTCACTTTGGTGGATTGTGTCTCTCTCAATTTCCGCACTTCCTCAACCCATTCCTTATTGGCTAAGGGCTGCGCTATCCGTCGCAATTCTTCCAGCAAGTACGCGTCAAGAGATTTCTGCTGCAATGCTGCTTTTTCTGAAAGCCCGGCGTATACGTCCTCCGGGATGTCCTTGATCGTGATTTCCAGAGCCATATTGTGCTTCCTTCCTTCCAGGAATTTCCTGCCAACGAAAGGTTAATAAAGACTAAGCACTATTGTCCCTTCTTGCCCCAACTCTAGCAATCCCCCGCCCCAAAAGCTACAATCCCTCAAACCCTTATTCCTGTTTCACAATTAAGGAGGTGCCCTCATGCCCCTTGACCCGCAAATCGTAACCGTAATGGAGGCCGTTGCCGCCCTGGGCCTGCCGCCCAACAACGAAGTGTCGCCCGAGCAGGCCCGCATCAACGGGAAAATGCGTCCGCGCGCTCCCGGTCCCGACGTCGGCAAAGTGGAAGACCGCACCATACCCGGGCCCGGCGGCGAAATCCCTGTCCGCATCTACACCCCGGAAGGTTCGGGACCGTTCCCCGGCCTTGCCTGGTTCCATGGCGGAGGCTGGGTTGTTGGCGACCTGGATACCGCTGACGGAGCCTCCCGCCACATGTGCGCCGGGGCCAACTGCGTCGTAGTTTCCGTGGACTACCGCCTCGCCCCGGAGACCAAGTTCCCCGGCGCCGCCGATGATTGCTACGCCGCCACCCAGTGGCTGTCAGCCAACGCCGCATCCCTGAACGTGGACCCCAACCGCATCGCCACCGGCGGCGACAGCGCCGGCGGCAACCTGTCGGCCGCCGTCTCCCTCATGTCCCGCGACCGGGGCGGGTGCGACCTGGTGTTCCAGCTGCTAGTGTACCCCGTAACCGAGCGGAATTTCGACAACGTTTCCTACACCGTAAACGGCGAAGGATACTCCCTGACCCGCGACGGCATGATCTGGTTCTGGGACCACTACCTGGCCGGCGAAGCCGACTCCACCAACCCCTACGCCGCGCCCATCCATGCCGCTGACCTGAGCGGCCTGCCGCCGGCCCTGGTCATTACCGCCGAGTTTGACCCCCTGCGCGACGAAGGGGAAGCCTACGCCCAGAAGCTGTCGGCAGCCGGCGTCCCCACGGTTTGTACCCGTTACGACGGCATGATCCATGGCTTCTTCGGCATGTCGGCGGCAGTGGACAAGGCCAAAGAAGCCGTAAACCAGGCCGCCGCCTGCCTGTCTGAGGCATTTGCCGGCGCTCCGGTTGGCAGCTAACTCCCGTCCGCCTGGCAAGGTGCGCCGGTCGTTCGCTAAACTTGAGACTTCCCCCCAATTTCCACTTTGGGGGGAATAAATCCCCTCCAAGCCAGTCTTGAGGACGCCGAGGAGCAACGAAATGGAACAGGTAACCAGCACCGTTTTCGCCGAAACCCAAATCCGGGGCTGCAACCATGGCTTCGTGGTAACTTCCGAGGGAGTGGTAATGATCGACAGTCCCCAGAAGCCCAGCGACGCCCTGAAGCTCAAAGAGGAGATTGCCAGGCACGGCGAACTGCTCTACATCATCAACACCGAGCCCCATGGCGATCACTGGACCGGCAACGCCTACTTTGACGTTCCCGTCATCGCCCACGAAGGCGTGCGGCAGCGGATTCTCGATACCAATCTTGAAGAACACGTGGCCCGGGTGGCCGGCATGGGCCCCGACGAACCCGCCCTGCTGGAAAATTACGTGCCCAACGCTCCGGTAATCACCTTCCGTAACGGCATGACCCTCCACGTGGGCGACCACACTTTCCAGATGATTCACATGCCCGGTCACACCCTTTACCAGGCAGCCATTCTGATCAAGGAAGAGGGCGTGGTCTTTACCAGCGACAACATCTTCCACAAGGTGCAGACCTACATCCAGGAGGCGAACCCCGACCAGTGGCTGCGGGCCCTGGAGTCCCTCCGGCGGCTTGACGAGGATGTCTTCATCCCGGGCCACGGCCGCCGCTGCGACAAGAGCTACCTGGACGAGCAGGGCGAGTACATCCTGGAGTGGAAGGAGTACGCCCGAAATGCGGTGGAGCGAGGCATGACCCGCGACGAAGCCGTCGAAAACCTCACCGAGTTGACCGACCGTTACCCCATGGACGTGGGCCAGGACGGCACATCGCCCCGCGTCATGCGGATGAACGCCGCCAACCTGTGGGACTACTGGACCAGGTCCGGCATCCACGAGGACCGCCCCGACTGAGTCAGTTCTGAATTAGGAGTCACGAATTACGAATGAGGCAATCCACCTTAAGCTGCCACATTCGTAATTCCTAATTCTTAATTCCTAATTCTTAATTCCTAACTCCCTGCCCGCCCACAGCCATTCCTGTTCCCTGGCCGGGCCGGTTACCCACCGGTCCATGGCCTTCTGGCGGTCGGCGTCAACGTCCACACCCAGGCCGTCGGCCAGCCGGTTCATGAAGTTGAACAGGCACGTTATCCCCACCACCGACAGTATTTGCTCGTCGGTCAGCCCCAGTTCCCGCAGCCCCAGCACGTCCGATTCCCGCATCTCGGTGGGTTCCTTCGTGAGCTTCACGGCAAAATCCAGCATCCCCCTGGTCTGCGGGTCCAGGTCGGCGGTGGTGTAGTCGTGCAGTATGTGGCTGGCATATTCCGGGTCATCGGAATGTTGACGGAGGAACCCTCCGTGGGAAGAGGCTCAATACCGGCACCGGTTTATCACCGATACGGCAACCGCGATGGACTCCTCCTGCACCCTGGTCAGTTCGGAACCCCCGAAACTGATGGCCTGGTTCAGGCCCCGGACCGCCTCCATCATCTTCGGGTTGATGGACATGGAGCTGATGATGCCGGGCATTCCCACGTCCTCTTGTCGAATCCAGGTCATAAACTTCTCCCGCTTGCTGATTACGGACCGTTAATCACCCACCGAAGCCGGCCGGGCCCCTTCCAGGTAGTGAGTATGCTCTTCCGAATAGGGATTCAGGGCCGGAAAGAAGACCAGCAGGAAGGCGGTCCCGTCCCCAGTTACCCTGAAACTGTGCTCAGCCCCGGGCGGAATGACGACGGTGTGATTGGGCCCCACCATGCTGGTCTCCCCGTCCATGCTTACTTCCAGCGTCCCCTCCAGGACCACAATCAGTTCGTCAATGGTATGGGTGTGCAGGGGAGCGCCGGTCCCCGGTTCGGCGGTATTGATGCTGAAAGTGCTGGTCACACCCTGCTCGTGGCCGGCCACGTCCCACTTGCGGTAGCCGGGCCTCCAGGGCACCTCTGGGGCCTGAGAATGGTCAACAATGGGCATTAAGTCCTCCTTCCCGCCGGACGCCAGGCCCGGCCTGCAATCTACATTCAGGGGCAATTGTACCGCAAAATACGCCCTGCTTTTTTGGTCGCAGTGGAAGACGAAGAAGGCAAGCTCCCCCCATGCTATACTCTTCGCCAACTCGAAAACGGAGGGTAACACCATGACCACCCCGGACAACGATCGTTTTTCTCGGTCCTTCACAATTCAGGGTGATGCCATGACCCTGGACGGAATGAAAAAGCAGGCTGAAGCTCGCGGCTTCACCATCATGTGCGACGAGGGGCCACCCATGGGCGAGAACACAGCCCCCTCTCCCATGACCTACTTTGCGGTCGCCATCCTCTTTTGAGAAATGACCCAGCTTGAGCGGTACGCTCAGATGATGAAAGTGGACATGGGACAGATTAAGGCCAACATCGGCTACACCGTCTCCGCCGAAGGCTCGGTCCTGCGCCAGACCATCCAGGCCAGGGCCGACAAAATTGCGATTCACTACGACGTGGAATCCGGCGACGCCCCGGAACGAGTCGCCGGCGTCATGCGAAACGCACGCAACGGCTGCTTTGCCCGCCAGTCCTTCGGCCGCCCCGAACTTTTCGAGGACACCATCAACCTGAACGGCGAACCCTTCAACCTGGAAGATTACCCCGCCCCAGGTGGCAATGGCTAATGACTGGCAGCAAACCACTGCCGACAGCCCGGCGGTGCTTACCCGGGACCTGACCAGGAGATTTGGCCGTTTCGTCGCCCTGGACAATGTCAATCTTGAGGTTCCCTCCGGTTCCCTGCTTGGCCTGCTGGGCCCCAACGGTTCGGGCAAGACCACCCTGTTGAGCGTTCTCGCCGGGTTTATTTCACCCACCTCCGGAGCCTGCCGCCTCCTGGGCGAACCCGACCACCGTCGCGCGTTGGCCCGGACCGGCTGTCTGATTTCCAGGCCTCTGTTCTGGCCCCACTTGACTTGCCGGACAAACCTGCGCTGTTTACAGGGCATATACGGTGGCGACCCCGACCCACAAGAAGTAGAGCTGCTGCTCGCCCAGGTGGGGTTGGAAGGGGGCCTTGCCGAGCGCATGTTCGGGCACTGTTCCACCGGCATGAAACAGCGACTGGGCATTGCCGGCGCCCTGATGGGCAATCCCCATCTGTTGCTGCTGGACGAACCCACCACCGGCCTCGACCCTGAAGGAATGGTGGAGATTCGGGAATTGGTCCGCACCCTCGGCCAGCAAACGGGCAGGACCATCATAATGTCCAGCCACCTGCTGAACGAAGTGGAACTCACCTGCGACAGTTACGCCATCATCTTCCGTGGCAAGCTGGTGGACCAGGGTGTTATGGTCGAACCTGCCGCTGCCGCCACCTCAATCCAACTGGAAACCACCGACAACGAAGGCGCAATCCATACCCTCAAATCCAGGGGCTGGAAGATTTCCCTCGCCTCCCCCACGACGAACCGACCCGCCGGCCTGGAGGTGGAAACCATCGCAGGTGAAGAATGGAAGGTAGCGCGAGACCTGGCTGACGCCGGAATCTATCCTGCCGCCATGCGCCCAGTAGATGTCCAGGAACGTCCCCGAACTCTCGAGCAAAAATACCTGCAAGCAGTCGGACGGGGTGCGTCCCAGGCGGAAAGTGAAAACCATGGATGACATCCTGCGCCTGACGCGCTGGGAATGGTTCAGGCTATGCCGGCGGGTGCCCTTTCTAATTCTGGCGGCGCTGAGCCTGGCGGTTCCTGTCCTAGTCCTCATTCTCCTGGCGATTTTGACCCGGCAAGTCGACTGGATATCAACCCTCTCAGGTTCCGGCTACATCGAATTGGCCGCGGGCACCGCGTCGGCAGTGTCCCCTATGCTGGCCGTTGTATTGGCTTCCTTCACCCACGCCTCCGACTTGCAGAACGGCAATATGAGGACTCTCACCTCTCGTGGGGCGTCCCGCGCCGTCGTCCTGGCAGCCAAAACCCTGCTGGCCGCAACGCTGTTGCTGGGTTTTCACCTGGTCCTGCTGGCCGCTGCCGTCGCCATATCTGCATTCCTGCCGCCCCACTTCCAGGCCTGGCGGGAGGGGCTGCAGGCAATCGGCGTATCCATTCTCACCGCCTTGCTGTACCTCGCCCTGGGCATTGCCCTGGCACACTGGCGCCAGTCCGGCGCCTTTACGGTGGGCGTGGGCCTAGCCATCGTATTTGCGGAAAGCATCTTCTATCCCATTGCAAATGCCCTGGGCGAATTTCTGGAGTGGCCCATCCGGGAAGTAACCGCCTGGACCCTTTGGGGGATAACCCGGGGACTGCAGGGTGACAACGACCTGGTTGACGCCGCCTGGTATATCCCCATAGCAGCGGGTTACATCAGCGCCTTCATCGGCCTGTCCTTCCTTATCTTCCGCACATCCGACTTGCGTGCCGGCAGCGAGTAAGGCCGGATCTGTGCCAGCCTCCACAATTTCTTGATGTTCTTCAATTATTGTGGCCTCGGGGCCAGAACGCCCCACACGGCAGGAACGGATAAATCCAACCGCGTCACTACGACGTAAATTTGCCTAACCACGAGCGATGCAGCCGGTCTCCCCTATTGTGCCTGCCGGCGATAACAGCGCAGAATGGAGTGATGCGACGCGGTTCAGTCTGGTCCCGTCAAGGGATAGGCTGGGCCCGGGGCCCTGGCCGGCAACTTCCCCAAGAGCACTTTCCGGGGGCTTCGCGATGACACTGCCCTTGCCGGCCCAGTCGTTGACACCTAGTTATACGTAAGATACCATCGGTAGCCAGCGATTCGGAGTTTCAGCAAAATTCCGCATCGCAGGTCGCCAGTTCCCGCATTACCGACTGCGGGAATACGCAGGTGGGAATGCGAATTCTTTCAGGTTTGGGACGGATACTGACAAGTTGGTACGTGGCCGGGCCGGCCCTGGCCATCCTGGGCGTTGCTATAGGCTACGCAGTGTTCTTTTATGCTTTGCCGGCCAAACCCAAGATTGGCGTCATTGACATTCCCTTCACCGGCATTTCCGAAGACTCCTCAGCCGTCATCACTTCCTTTCTCGAGTACTCCCGCCGCAACCCCGAAATCAAGGGCGTCGTCATAAAGCTGGCCAGCCCGGGCGGCGGCGCCTCCGCCAGTGAGCAGCTTTACCACGAAACCGCCAGGCTGCGGGAAGAAAAACCCGTGGTCATGGTCATGAACGGCATGGTCGCCAGCGGCGGCTACATGATGGCCCTGGGCACCAACTACACCTACGCCAAGACGTCCTCCCTGGTGGGCAACGTGGGCGTGGTCGCCGGCACCGGTCCCATTTTCCCCCCGCAAATTCCGGAGCAGATTGCCTATACCGGCCCCTACAAGCTTACCGGCGTGTCCCGCCGTGACTGGATTTCGGACCTGGACTTGCTCAAGGCGGCTTTTGTTGAGATGGTAGTCCGCGAGCGCGGCGATAAGCTGAAGATATCCGCCGAACAGGTCGGAGACGGCAAGCTCTACACCGGCATGGAGGCCGTATCTCTGGGCCTGGTAGATGAGATTGGCAGCGACACCGAGGCCTACGAAAAGGTAGCCGAACTGGCCGGCATCAGGAACTACAGCCTGGTAAACGTCAACGTCGAGGTAAACCGCCTTTTCGTCCAGAACCTGCGGCGCATATATTCCTCCGCCGGTGACTCAGCAGAACCCCTCTCCGAGTCCGACGTCAACCTTCTGCAGCTTCTCGCCGACCGTAATACCCTGGTTGACCGGCCCCAGCCCGTGGAGGGCTCGGAGGCATCCGATTTTCCCGAGATTGGCGACCAGGTCGCGGCCTCGTCCTTCCAGGACGGCCTGGGTTCCATCAACCGCCCCCTGGAAGCCGGCGTATTCGGCGTCCCGGCCCAGGAACAGTTCCCGGACATTCCCTTGGAAATGAACCATCCCCAGTTCTATTACTTATACGTAGGAGCCGACCACTAAAGTGTGGAAACTTCTCGTTCTACCCGTTTTCCTGGTTGCCTTCCTCCTGGCGGCTTACCTGGTATTTTATCGGGGATTCTACTCACCGCCTCCCACCCCTGACATAGCGTTCCAGGAAATAGAGTCAATACCCGTGGCCGGCGTGGACTATCCCGACGAGCCTGTCTTCGCCTCCAGCCCGATTGGGGCCGATGCCCGCGGGCATCTGTTAATTGACGCTGCCCACCGCAACAACTTTCGCCACTCGGAGTTGAACGTTCTGCTTTCCCGCGTATCTGCTCGGGGCTACAGTTCCAGCTTCCGGGACGCGGAATCCAGTCTCTCGCTGGCGGAAGAATTGAGCCAGGCCGACGCTTTCCTCGTGATACTGCCTGCCGTCTGGTTCGATCCTGATGAGATCGAGGCCGTCCTGGGATTTGTGGAGGACGGCGGCAAGGTCCTCATGGTCGGAGACCCCGGCCGTTACTTCCACATGAACGACCTCGCTGAACCCCTAGGGGTCTTCTTCCAGCCCGATTACCTGTACAACCTGGATGAGTACGACTCCAATTTCCGGGAAATTTTCGTCCGCGATTTCCCGGCCGACCCAATAACCACCGGCGTCAACGAGGTAGCCTTCTACTACGCGGGTTCCCTGGACTCCGCCGGCCCCGGGTTGGCATTCACCGGCGGTCAGACCTTTTCAACCATTTCCGAGGTAAACGACCCGCGGGCTCCCCTTGCCATCGGCGCCCACCGCAACGTGCTCGCCGTTTACGACTGGACCTTCATGATTCCGCCCTACAGCGGCGTGAGGGACAACGCCCGCCTGGTGTCCAACATCGCAGATTTCCTGACCGACAGCGACCGCGACTACCAGTTGGCTCAGTTCCCCAAGTTCTTCGATGGCGATGTGGACATCCTGCTGGGCGACCCCAGCCTGGTCACCGGCGCCGCCGGCATGAAGGCCATCCTCTCCGCCCAGGGGGTATCCGCCGAACTGCGGGGGACGGAAAACGTGGGCCGCGATACCGTTTACATGGGGCTGTTCAACGAGGGTTCCGGCGCAACCCGTTACCTGGATGCCAACGGCATCCTGGTCGGCGACACTTTGACCACGCCCTTTGCCACCGGCATCCCCCTGGAGAATCTGGCCATCGTATCCCTTCACAGCTCCGGAGACCGGGACGTACTGGTGATTATGGGAGATTCAGCCGGCTCTCTTGAAACGGCCATCCGGCAACTCCAGTCCGGCGCATTCAGGTACAGCCTGGTTAACGACAATACAGGGGTGTTAGAGACCGAATGAAGATAACGTTGCGTCATATTCTCTTTTCCTCTTTGTGCCTGGTTATGGTCCTGGCGTTGGCCTGCACCAACGAGGCAGCCGACTCTACCCCCGCGTCCGGAACAAGTTCAAGCGCACCCGCCTCTTCCGGTGGCGGCGCCTCCCCCACTCCCATTCCGGTGTCCACCGACGTTGTCACCGAATTTGTGGAGGCCCAGCAGGCAATCAGCCAGGACTGGGATTCCTTCCACGTGGACCTGGACCGGTGGCGTGCGGGCTTGCAGGCATGCGACCGGACGGCGGTGGAATCAGCGCTTCGGATTTTCGCCAGCGACTTCGGCAAGATAACCATGCAGGCCCGAAACCTCCCCGGCAAAGGCATTGCCCGCGAGCTGCCAACCGAAGTAATTGCAGCCGCCACCAATGAGGAAGCTTCTCTCCGCAGCCTGCGCGACAACTGGAACCCCGCCAACACCGTCCTCCTGGAAAGCTCGCAAAACATCCGGGCGGAATCCGCCGACATGGTCCGCATGACCCAGATTGCGGTGGACCAACTGGAAGAGATGGACGATCCTGAGGACCGCGAAATCGCCAAGGAGTTTGCCAGCAACCTGGCTCCGGTCGAGGCAGCATGGGACGACTTCTACGATTCCTACGATGCCCTGGAAGACGAACACCTGGAACTGGACGCCACCGAAATTGTCACCCGTCTCCGGTCGCTGGTCGATGAGCACGAGGTCGTCGTCGAAGCCCTGGAGGAACTGCCCGCGGACAAAGTAACCGACCCGGTGCAGGACCCGCTGATTGAAGCTGCCGATGCCGAAGCGGAGGCATTGGGCGACCTGTTGGACGCCATGCGCCGGGCCGCCCGGTCCGAGGCCAGCGAAGCCGAGCCGGAGGCCGAGACCGCAGCTGCCGAAAACGGCGAAGAAACCGCCGAACCCAACGGCCCCGAGGGAGCCATGACCGGTCCTGAAGAAGCCGGGGCGAATGGCGAGGGCGAAGCGAATGGCGGAAACGGCGCTCCCCAGGGTTCCGCGGAAGGCGACCACCAGGGCGCCCTGCCCCATGCGCTGGCCGGCAGCGAAGCCGCCCCCAACGACCACGCCGGCGCCGGTGGTGAAATTGGCCTGCCCGCCGCCACCTCCATGCCAGGCGACCCCGACCCGCAGGGGTTCCCCCAGGAGTCCGGCGAAGCTGAAGGCAATGGCGGCCCGCCTCCCGACTACTCGGAACACTTCGATGCCTTTGACGAGACGCTGGACAGCACCAGGGCCGTCCGCCGGAATGCGTTAAGGGACCTCGAAGACCTGGTTGAAGGCTTCAGCGAAAACGACCGCGAGGCGCTGGCCGAATTTGTTGCCGCTTTCGGCAAACTGATGGGGTCCTGGGACAGCTTCCACACCGATTTCGACGCCTGGGTGCGCACCGAAGGCGACTGCAACCGCGCCAACGTCATTGCCGCCCTTCAGCAATACAACCAGCGGTTCAGCGAGATTGGCAGCCGGGTACGGGGCCTCTCCCAGGCGTCATATCTCCGCCCCAGCTCCGACCTGATTTCCGAAGCCGCAGACCGCGAGGGCAGCGCCCTCCGCAGCCTGACCAACACCTGGGCCCCCTACGAAAGCGACGTCTACCGCGGCCTTGACGAAGAACGCTCCAACGCCGACAAACTCCGCCGCCTGGCCAACCGCCGAGTCCAGGAACTAATAGAACGCAACGGCATCAGCTTAAGCCAGTAAAACACCTTCACCGACCGCATAGAAAAGCCCCGGCCTTGCATCGAAGGCCGGGGCTTCTAGGTCTCAGGAAGAGCAAACCACCGTGAGCATCTGTGAAGACGGGTTAACGCCCACGAAAAGTCGCTGCACTTACAACGCTATAAATGTCAGCATTGTTTCGAAACGCTTGAAACAAATTGAGATTCAATACTCCATCTGGATAATTGGTCCTTTCTTGAATCATTATCAGCTCTATAGCCACTAAGAGAAACTCCGGGCTATACTCGCTAATACCATGCAGCCCTTCAAACTGAGCGATATGTGCAGGTCTGAATACTTGTAACTCTGGAGGGAAGTAGTCTATTGGTTGTACCGGGTAAATTACTTGATTGATGATGTGGTCCACGAAATCGTTTGTGAGGTTCGGCTCTAGGGCACGCTTTTGATAAAGGTCCGCAATTATATGGATGTGCTTTGGGGTACGTAGCCGAAGGCCGGGCTGGCGGTATTTCACAATGAAGTCGTAAGGGTATTGTTCCCTCGGTTGTTTTGTTCCTGGTGCACTATATATGCCAATATCATTGGCCGTTCGATAGATAAGAACTCTTTGATTTTGCATTGGGAGCGTCCTCTTTCCTGGGTATCAGGACGCCCAATATAATTGAATGTAGATTCAAGATCAACTTTACACAATAAACATTCGCCTAATCACCAACCATCTCATATTTCCCAATATCGTCCATTAGCCTGCTTTGACTAGCGACCATTTTCTGAATTTCAGGTGCGCCAAACCGATCAACGTCAGCGAGCCGTTTTGTTCCGATATCGGTAAACGCCGAGTCCTTCTCAATTCCTACAAAGTTTCTCCCACATCTCAGCGCAGCCACACCAGTTGCCGCCGTACCCGCAAAAGGGTCAAGCACCACGTCCCCCGGATTGGTGCTCGCACGCAAGCAACGTTCTATGAGAGCCACTGGCTTTTGAGTGGGATGCTTTCCGTGTACCTTCTCGTCGCGGCCCGCAGCGGGAAACTTCCAGACGGTTTTCATCTGCTTGCCACCGTTTTCGGCCTTCATTTCCTGATAGTTAAAGGTGTATTTGTGCTTGCTGCCTTTTGGCGCTTTAGTGGCCCACAATAGGGTTTCGGTGGAATGAGCGAAGCAGCGACAGCCCAAATTGGGCGGCGGGTTAGTCTTTTCCCACACGATGTCATTCAATATACGGTAACCAAGCTGCATCATCGCCATGCCTACGCTCAAATATATGTGCAATGTACCTGTTACCCAGATGGTGCCAGCGGGCTTAAGGACGCGGTAACATTCTCGAAGCCAAGACAAGTTGAACTCGTGGTCGTTTTCGATGCCATTGCTGCGGTCCCACTCTCCCTTGTTTACGCTGACCATTTTGCCCGCAATACACGTAATGCCGTCATTGGAGAGCAAATAGGGCGGGTCAGTCCAAATACAATCCACACTATCGTCGGGGATTTGCCTCATCAACTCAAACGCATCACTACAAAACTGTAATGAATGACCATTGGCGGATTGCCAGACTAGATGCCCTGGGTATTTGTCAGCAATCATCGTAGTCATCCCCGTCTTCAGAATCTCTTTGGGCAGCATTCGGGTCAGCTTGGAAACGTTGCCTTGCAACTGCTCTAAATGCGTCCAAAACAGCACGTCCCGCTGGCCCACTCTCCAAGAACTCTATGGCATCTTCCACCATTAGACGTTCGAAGTATTCCAGTTCCTCCGACAGCCACCCACCGGGTTCAGCGCCGCTAACCGAACCTTCGATAGCTCCACGAATAACTTCGTTACTCAGGGCATCTTCCCTGTTCAGGTAGTAAGGCTCGTAACGCGGCCAACCGTCCGGTAACACAATCCCGGCACTCCGTTCTATCGTCGCAATCACTAAATCAGCTACTGAAGCACGGGAAGGGTAAGGTAAAATCGGCTGCCATTCAGGGTTCTGGTTGACCATCAAGCCCACCTCAAAGAATGATTCCTCTCAGATGGCCCCAACCTACCAGATCACCTCCCTTCAGTCAACGCCGCCCTGTCACTATGCTAAAATACCAAGCCGGAAAATAGCACCAGGCTGGGCCCGGAGGTTTGACGGAGATGGCACTGTACTACAAGGACAAGTGGTGGGCAAAGTACTTGGAAGACTACGACTACGATGACGGGGCCCATCTGCGGAACAAGGGCTTGCCTGTGTGGGTACTTATCGGCTATTACAAGGTCTACGAGGGTGACAAAGAGAAAGCGTTGGGGGGCTACAGCAAGTGGTTGACGATGGAAGACATGGAAGCGGCCCTGGCCTACTATGAAGAGTATCCTTATGACGTTGACAAGAAGCTATGGGAGAACGAGCACGACTACCCCTATATCCCGGAACTATTCGAGCTCAACGACAAAGTCGCGGCAATCCAGCTCCAAATAGAGGCCCTAGGTCGGAGAAAGCGGGTTCGCCGCCAACGCGTTGCCCCCTATTCCCAACGTCGTCGCCGCCAGATTAGATAGCCGCCCCTAAATCGCCCCTAGCACCACCTGCACTATTCGCTTCTCCAGGCCGAGTGCCAGCTGGCTGGCCAAATCCAGCCGGTCATAGTTGCCCACCGTGCCCACGAAGGCCACTCCCAGTATCCTTCCAACCCTGAAATCTATAACCGTCGATGAAACGACCCCTTGGGGTCCGCCCTGTACCGCCTTCAACGCCACGGCCTCGTCGAAAAAACCCGACACCTCCAGGCGGTCCACGGAAATCAACTGGTGACCCTCCCCCACGCTCTCTCCCACGTTGCCTTCGAAGTCCTTGAGAAAGATATTGTGCATCCAGTCCGTAACCGATTCCGAATTCTCGAACAGGTGCGCCACGGTTGACCCCACAAAATTGAAGCCGTCAAATACGTTCATCTCCGCCGTGGGACCAAATTCCCGCATGTAGCCGGTAATGCGGCCGGCGTCCCTGAATCGGGCCGCGGTGCTCCCGGCGAACCCGTGCGCCGCCATGTTCTCGTTGTCCAGAACGCCCACTCGCACCTGCTGGTAACCCTGAAACTCGTCAGGCAACTCACTGCGGTCCAGGACCATATATTCCAGGTCCTGGTCCGATACTCGGTAGGTGGCGCGTTCCAATGCTGCGGATGTCAATTGAACTCCCTCTTAACTATTGGAATGAAATCCACGAATGAACACCAATAAGCACCAATGTTTATGAATCATCAACATCGGCAGTTATTCGTGCCCATTCGTGGAAAAAGACGTAACTAGCCGCAAACCATGGGATAAACGTGGCGGCCGCGGGACATTTCACCCGGCACCTGGCTCTTGCTCCACGTCTCCCCCCGGTCGCTGCTGCGGAACACCAGGCCGTCCCGGTCGCTGCAATAAACGTTGCTAGGAGCCCTGGGGTCAATAGCTATCTGGAACATGCGGCTGGGGGCCATTTCCCCCAGGTCTACCCGGTCCCAGGTCTCCCCGGCATCCCGGCTGCGCACCAGCACCCCGGCCTCCACGGTGCCCGGCGGGGAACTGCCGCCGCCGGCCCCGGCCGCCAGGTACATGGTATTGGGGTCATCGGGAGCTACCACCAGGTCCCGGCAATAGCTGCCGCCCGGGAACATTTCCTCGATGTCCACAAACTCCCAGTTGCTGCCCCGATTCCGGCTCCGGAACATGGCCAGCTGCGTGATGATGTACACCAACCCCGGCGCCTTGGGATTAACCTGGACTCCGTGCAGGTCCACCGGGCCCGTTCGGGTATAGTGGCCGTCGGTAATAGACTCCCAGTTGGCGCCGCCGTCCCGGCTGGCTACCAGGCCTCCCACCTCGATGGCGCCGTAAACGTCCTGGGGATTGTGGGCGTCAACGGACAGCCCGATTACCCGCTTGCATATCTGATAAGGATTCATGGTAATGTGCGGGAAGGCGACATCCTTCGTGTTACCCTTGCTCCAGGTCAGGCCGCCGTCATCCGAGCGGCAGATGACGCACTGGTCGTAGCCCGCGTACATGACGGACGGATTTTGCGGGTCGGCGGCCAGGGACCAGACGTCCCCCTCCGGCGAGTCGGTGCGCTCCCAGTGGTCTCCCCGGTCATCGCTGCGGAATACGCCCGCCTGGGTCCCGGCATACACCACCGACGGATTCTCCGGATGGACCAGCAGGGCCCTTACCTGGGGCTCTTCCGGCAAGCCCTTGCCGATGCTCTGCCAGTCCTCATCGCCATCGGCCTGGCGGTACAGACCGCCGCCGCCCAGCGGCCTGGGTTCTCCAATCCCCTCGATCAGCGGACCCTCCCCCGCGATTCCTACGTAAAGGTGCGTCCGGTGCTGCTCAGTAGCCATGCTAGCCCTCCCGTACTTTATCCTGTTGCCTGCAAGGTAGATTTGCTCCAATGGATTGTTCTGCTAATCGACTTCCTTGTCAAGTGTCGCCATACCTGTAGCCCCATTGATTTCAGGTGTGGCAAGGAATGGCGGACTGCGGTAGTATGTAGGGCACACTGTCCATCAGGAGCAGGCGTAGATGAAGAACAAGATTTTCCAGTCTTTCGACGAAGCGGTGGCCGACGTCTCCGACGGTTCCACGTTTATGTCGCCGGGCTTCAGCGGCGTGGGCGTGCCGCGCAACCTGCTGGCCGCCCTCCACCGCCAGGGCGCCAGGAACCTCACCGGCATTTCCAACAATTGCGGTACCCTGGATGAGAAGGTGGACGTGGGAACCCTGATCGAAGCCGGCCAGGTCAAGAAGATGTATGCCGCCTTCACTTCCCCCACCCATCCTTCCCAGATAAGTCCCTTCGTCAGGATGTACAACGAGGGCACCATTGACGCGGAAACCGTCCCCCAGGGAACCCTGGCCGAGCGAATCCGCGCCGCCGCATCAGGTATCGGCGCCTTCTACACTCCCGCCAGCGTCGGCACCGAGCTTGCCGAGGGCAAGGAACACCGGGAAATTAACGGGCGCACCTACGTCCTGGAATACCCCCTTCACGCAGACTATGCGCTCATCCGGGCCTGGCGCGCCGACACCTTCGGCAACCTCCAGTTCCGTTTGTCCCAGCGAAATTTCAATCCCATAATGGCCATGGCCGCCCGGGTTACAATTGTCGAAATCGAGGACGATATAGTCCCGGCCGGCGAACTGGACCCCGACAAAATTCACGTGCCGGGCGTCTACGTAAACCGCCTGGTCAAAATTCCGCCCGATGGCATATTTGATTAAGTCCGGGTTCTCGCGTTTCCCGCAAGTCCCAGCAAGGAGGAACCAATATGGCTGAAGAGAAACCCAAGCTGCAGCGCCAGGCTATGTGCGACCGGCTGGCCATGGAGTTTCAGGACGACTGGATTGTAAACCTGGGGGTTGGAATGCCCACCCTGTGTTCCAACTACGTTGACCCCGCCAAGGACCTTATCTTCCACTCGGAAAACGGCGTCATCGGCTACGGGCCCCTGGCCCCGGCGGGCGAAGAGGACCGTCATCTGGTCAACGCGGGGGGCCAGAACGTCATACCCGTGCCTGAAATGGCCATCGTCCACCACGCCGATTCCTTTGCCCTGATACGCGGCGGCATGGTGGATGTAACCGTGATGGGAGCCTACGAGGTGGCCGAGAATGGAGACTTCGCCAACTGGCGCATTCCCAACCGGAAGGGCGGCGGCATCGGCGGCGCCATGGACCTGGCCGCCTGCGCCAAGCAGGTGTTCATAGCCATGGAGCACACCACCCGGGACGGCAAGCCCAGGATGCTCAAGCGCTGCGCCCTGCCCATCACCGCTCCGGGCGTCGTAACCCTGGTGGCTACCGACCTGGGCCTCTTCAAGGTAACTCCCAACGGCTTCGAGCTTCGGGAACACGCCCCCGGCTGGAACCCCGAAGAAATCCAGGAACTCACCGAGGCGGAACTAATCATCCCCCCGGACTTGAAGGAGTTCCGGTTCCGGGACTAGGTGGCAAAGGCCCGGCAAGGGCCACTCAAACGGCGCCAGAAATAGCAGGGGGCGAGAACATATCTCGCCCCCAATTTTCTTTCATCCCTGGAGCCGGCTCCCCCTAAAAGAACGCCGCCCCGCCGTTAACGTGCAGCGTCTGCCCGGTAATGAATCCGCCGTCATCGCTCACCAGGAACAGGCAGGCCGCGGCGATTTCATCCGTCTTTCCCTGGCGACCCAAGGGAATTCCCGAGGCGTTGGGGGGACGGCTCTCCGGGTACCATTCCGGGTTGGCCCTGCTGGTATCAATGCTGCCCGGCGATACCACGTTCACCCGCACGTTATGGGGCGCGAACTCGGTGGCCAGGCTCCGGCTGAATCCCACCAGCCCCATCTTGGCCGCCGACACGTGCCCCCTCTGGGCGCCGCCGGCCCAGGCGCCGTCGCCCGTGAAGAACAGCACCCGGCCATAGTTGTTCTCCACCATTGACGGCATCACCGCGTGGGTGCAGTAGAAGGCCCCGTCCAGCACCACGCCCCGCACGTATTCCCAGTCTTCCAGGGTCAATTCCAGGAAAGGTTTGTGGGGCCGGATGGCGGCGTTGTTCAGCAGAATATCAATGCGCCCAAACTCATCCAGGCCATCTTTACCATGCTGTCCACCTGTTCCTTGTTGGACACGTCCGCCAGTACCGGCAGCGCACGGCGTCCCAGGTCCCGCACTTCTTCGGCCACCGCCTCCGCCTCTTCCCGGTTGCTCCTGGCATTGACGATTATATCGGCCCCCTCTTCGGCGAACTTGAGCGCCGTAGCCCGGCCAATGTTGCGTCCCGAACCGGTGATCAGGGCTACCTTGTCGTCCAGCTTACCCATTTAGTTCATCTCCTGTATAGCGGCTGAAATATGGAATGGCAGGAAACTGCGTCCGCGCAAACGGCGGTGTCAGGCCCTCGTCCGTCGGTGCCCCATGCCTGAATCAGGCGGAGGCGTAAAGTCTGTTCACGTTACCGTAACGCTCAGGGTCCAGGTCTTTGCCAATCAAGGCAGGGTGGTCGGGGCCGTACCGGTGGGCGCGGAAAACGCCATTCTGCGGTGGGCCGCCCACTTCGCCATAAAAGGGGTTGATGTACTCCCAAACTATCTGACCGGCTTGGGTTATCTCGAAAATGCGGCCGGGCGCCCCCTCGCAGATTACGGTGTTGCCGTTGGGCTGCCGTTCGGCGCTGCTGATGTTGTAACTGAAGAAGGATATTTCCGGTGTGCCGGTGTACTCCCATCCGATTTCGTTGGTTTCCGGGTCAACCTCTATGACGCGGGAGCGGCTGGGGCCCCGGCGATGGCACCCGTTGTCGAAAATCATAACCCTGCCGCTGGGCAGCCAGGTTGGATGGTGCTGGTGGTACACCTCGCCGGGTCCCCACTTCCATCGGAATTGCCCGGTGGCCTTGTCCACAATTCCTACGGTACTGGTCTGTCGGAAACTGACCAGCAAATCTCCCTCTGGCGTCACGTTCAGGGCATTCTGATGCGACCATTCGTGGCGACCCTCCAACGGGCCAATGATGTCCTCATCCACGTTAAGAAACTCCCACGACTTCCACTCGTAGATTACCTCGCCCTCGGGAGTTATTTCCTGCACCACGTCGCCCCACATTTCTTCGTCGCCGTCTGAGGTGTATCCACCTTTAACCTGGGCCGCCAGTTCCTCCGGCAGCGGCGCCCACAGCAATACCAGCGTATTGCCGTTCAGCAGTCGCTCAAAGTCGTGGTGCAGGAACATATCGGGGCTGCGGTACTGCCAGACTACGTTGCTCTCCCAGTCCAGTTCAATTAACGACAAGGAGCGCCCGCCGAATTGCGGGCCTTCGCTTTCGCTGCGGGCGGTGCGGCTGCGGAACAGCAGATTTCCATTGGGCAGCAGATAGCCGTACACAATCTCTTCCGGATGGTACCACCGGTGGCAGACTCGGCCTTCCATGTCGATAAGGTTGGCAAAGCAACCGCCCCGGTTGGTGGCCACCAGGGTATAACCGCGATAACTCATCTGAGGGTTATAGTAGATTAGTCCGTTCTTGTGGTGGCTGGACCAGCCCATAAATCCCCCCTATTCTGCAAATATGGGAGATTATATAACATACCGCCCACAGAACGTTGTCCCGAAGCGATGGCGGGGCGACCTGGTATATAATCAACGGCGAAGAAACCGCATGGAGGTGTTACAATAACAATAGTCAAGGTTATAGTTTACTTGGCGGCTTTCGCTGCCGTTATTGGGATGGCCTTGGCTATCGCCTATCTGAGCGTTATCGCCGCGCCGGTAAATGTCAGGGACGACCAGTGGGCTTTTTTGGCCGTCGCCCTCGGCGGATTGGGCGTAGCCGGCGGCGTGGTATATCTGGCGGAGAAACTCATCAACCTGGCAAAGGGGGTAGGCTTCATGTTGGCCGAACTCATCGTAGAAAAATTCAAGAAGCGGGAAAGGGAAATCGGAGCGGCAAGAAATCAGCAGGAATGGGTGGCCTGGTACCAGAGGCAGCAGGCGGCCCAGCGTGACGGCCGTCCTTTCGACGAGCCCCCGCCCGGCTACCGCTCTGCCGACTCCGGCGAAAGTGGGGGGTGAAGCGGGTCCTTCTCTGCGCCCCAAGTCTCTAATTTCCCCTCACCTGTCTGCCATATTCTTGTGTTGTCCATTCCACACAGGCCCCAATCTCGGCCCCGGCTAGAACACTCCCAACGCGCTCACGCCCGCCACTATCATCGTTATGGCCGCCAGTTTCAGTGCCAACGCCTGCCGGTGAATTGCTTCCTGCATCAGTTGCCAACGCCCCTGGCTCAGCGCAGTTGCCAGCACAAACACAAACATGGGAGTTGTGGCCAGGAATGCACTCACCAGGGACACGGGTCCCAGCTTGGTCGCCAGCAGGGCGCCCCCAACCACCACCAATGGCAGCAGTCCTTCACCCACCGCCAACAGCGCCACCGTATGCGGGTTGCGCATAGCTCCCACCAGTAGGCCGATCACCCGGGGACGGCAGAAGGGCAGGAAGGCCAGAAGCGTTCCCACCTGCTGGTAGATGAACACCGTGACCAGGGAGCTTTCTTCAAGAGCCACCTTGGCGGCGAATATTCCCACGCCCAGGAACAGCCCGCTGGCCAGCGATGCCGGAACTCCCCGGGACAGTCGCGGCGCCACCAGGCCGCCAGGAGACGCCGGCAGCGAAATAAGGAAGGTGCCCAGCACCACCAGCAGTATTGCGCCCCATTGGAAGATATTAAGCTGCTCACCCAGGAACGGAACCGCCAGGAGTGCCACCACGATGGGATAGACCTGGGAAATAGCCACGGCCCTGGATGCTTCGTCCACCTTCAAGGCAACGAAAAGCAGGGCATAGCCTATTCCCAGCGCCAACCCTGAACCCAGGGCCGCCAGGATGAACTCCGGAGATGTATCGACAGGGACACCGAACACTGCCACCGCCCCGACGATATAAACCACCAGAACAAATGCCACCCAGGCATACAGCGTGTCGAGATTCGGAAGGTGGTGGTCCAGCAGCCGCTTGTCGGTAAGATTCACGATGGCCAAAGTGGCCGCCGCGACCAGGGAAACGAGAATCCACATTAAGCAACGGCCCCGGGGTGATCTGGAAGCGGCGAACCGGGCCAACTATAGCAGGCTCGGACGAACGCATAAAGGAAGCGGAATTCGCCGGAGGCGGTGAAAGCGGAAACTGCGAAACTGCCGGTTGCGGCCGGACAGATAAGACAACTCTTCATTTCTCGGGAACGATGGAGGACTGGGGGATGGAACGCCTGAGGCTGGCGAAGTGAATTACTCCCACCACCGCGGGGACGGTAACCGCATATACGGTCCAGGACAGCGAGTAACCGAAAAGGTTCATGTACCCCATCAGCGCGGTAAGCGATACGGTTCCGACAAAGAAGGACGCCAGCCCCCACGTAGTGCTGCGATGCCGCAGCAACAGGACCAAGGCCGGAAGTGAAATGAGAAGGGCGGGCAGCGTTACCATGCCGCAAAGCACCCCCACGCCGGTGGCGGCCCCACGCCCGCCGGCTCCCTTCAGGTAAACTGACCAACTGTGTCCTGCGACGGCCGCTATTCCCGCCGCCAGGATGACCCCGTTATGAAAGCCGTCGCCCGTGATTCCACCGGTCAGCGGGTGCTCCATTGGCGAATGGGGTGAAAGCCAGCGGGTCACCAGCACCACCAAAAATCCCTTGCTGATGTCAATAGTCGCCACCAGCACCGCGGGCTTGATGCCAACCAACCGGCAGACGTTTTCGGCTCCCGCGTTGCCGTCTCCCATTTGCCGGATGTCCCGGCCCAGCCGCCGCCGTACTATGACGAAAGATGGAGACACGCTTCCCACCAGGTAAGCAACAATCACCAGGGACGCGGCCAGCGCCAGGGGCTCCCAGCTTAAAGGAGACTGGAGCGTCATCTGCATTGACCTCCAGAAAACGGGTTGGGATATCCGCCGTCAGCGGCCGGAGCGGTCTTTCCTAGACGGTCACCAGGCGGGGGGATGCGGGAGTGCACCAGTGGCGGTACTTCTCGTTGCGCCCGACAACAATGTCGAAGTACATCTTTTGCAGTTTGCTGGAAACCGGCCCCGCGTTGCCATCGGCGATGGGGCGGTGGTCCAGCTCCACCACGGGAGTCAGGTGGGCCGCGGTGCCGGTCAGGAACACTTCGTCTGCCAGGTACAGTTCGCTGCGATCTATGCTCCTTTCCGTGACTTCCAGGCCCAGCTCAGTCCGGGCCAACTCCATCACCGTGTCCCTGGTAATGCCTGGCAGCACGTTGTCTTCCAGGCTTGGCGTGAACATCCGTCCCTCGGAAATGACGAACAGGTTTTCGCCGGAGCCTTCGCAGACGTGGCCGTCCTGGTTGAGGATGATTGCTTCGTCAAAACCGGCCATCGTGGCCTCGGTCTTGGCCAGTATGCTGTTGACGTAGATGCCACAGATTTTCAGCCGCGCCGGAATCATCGGGTCGTCCACCCTGCGCCAGGAGGAGGTGCAGCAGTGCAACAGGTCGGAACCCAGGTAATTGCCGAAGGGAACGGTGATGAGGGTAAAGTCGCTCTCCAGTTCCTGCAGCTTCAGGTTCGCCACCAGTTCCGCGCTCTTGTAAACTAGGGGGCGGATGTAGATGTCCTGGCTATGCTCGTTTCGCTCCACCAGTTCCACCGTGATGTCGCACAGCTCTTCCGCCGTGTAGGGGATATTGAGCATCAGCAGGCGAGCGCCCCGCAGCAGCCGGTCGTAGTGTTCTCGAAGCCGGAAGATATTGATTACTCCCTGTTCATCGTTCCAATTGCCGCGAATACCTTCAAAGACCCCGGTGCCGTAGTGCAGTGCGTGGGTCATAACGCTGACCTTGGCCTGGCTTAGAGGAACATATTCTCCACGGAAGAAGGTTAACAACTCTCCGGCCTGGCTGCTGGTCTGGCGTGCATTCACGGCGTTTCCCCCTTTGTTGGACAGCGCAATATTTCACAAATTATAAGCGGCTTTTCCCTATCAGCACAAGCTACGTATCATCCACGGCAGGGCTATCGGCGGTGGCCCTGATTCCTTCGCTCTCCGGTTAACCCTGCAGCGCCTTCCTGGATTCCGACTGCCGCCTATTACCCTTCCCCCAGCAGCCTTACCACCTCATCCCCCACTTGCGAGGTCGTGGCGGCGCCCCCCAGGTCGGGAGTCATTACGCGGCGCTCCTCCAGGCTGCGAACCACAGCCGCGTCTACCCTTTGCGCTGCCTCGCTCTCACCCAGGTGGTCCAGCATCATCGCCACGGCGGAGATAGTCGCCAGGGGATTGGCGATGCCCTTGCCGGTGATGTCGAATGCTGCCCCGTGCACCGGCTCAAACATGGAAGGATACTCGCGTTCGGGGTTGATGTTGGCGCTGGGCGCCAGCCCCATGCTCCCCGTAACCACTGCCGCAATGTCGGAAATTATGTCGGCAAACAGGTTGGACGCCACCATCACGTCGAAGTCCTCGGGCCAGCGCACCAGGTCCATCGCCACCCGGTCCACCAGCAGCGACTCGGTTTCCACCTGGGGGAACTCCGCCGCCACCGCATCGAAAACCTCGTCCCAGAAGACCATCCCGAAAGCCTGGGCGTTCGACTTGGTGACGGACGTTACCTTCATCCGCCTGTTGCGGCGGACGCAATACTCAAAGGCGGCGCGAATAATGCGCTCCGTGCCCCTGCGGGTGAACACGTTGGTCTGCATCACCGTCTCGTGCGGCGTTCCCGGGTAGAGGCGGCCGCCCACCGGAGCGTACTCCCCTTCCGTATTCTCGCGGAAAATAACCAGGTCAATTTCACCGGCATTCTTGTCGGCCAGGGGTGACGTCACTCCCGGGTGCAGGTAGGATGGCCGGACGCAGACACCCTGGTCGTAAGCCCTGCGCATGGGCAGCAGCAGGCCCTGCAACGTTATGTGGTCCGGTATGTCCGGGTCGCCAACTGCGCCAAACAGAATGGCCTCATTGGCAGCCACCTGCTGGAGGCCGTCCTCCGGCATCATCCTGCCCGTCTCCCGGTAATATGCGGACCCCCAGGGAAACTCGGTGTAGTTGAATCCCAGGTCCGGAACGCTGTCAGCCAGGTAATCGAGGACCTTCTTGCCCTCCGCCACCACCTCCGGACCAATGCCGTCCCCGCCAATTATTGCCAGGTCGTGTACTGCCATTACTTCAGTCTCCTTGTATTTCTATCCCCAATAAAGCCCGTTTGGCCCCTTTCGCAGGCTACTATCTCACGTAAATTTCCATCATGTATTCGCGAATCACACTGCCTGAACGCCCCCGCCAAGCAGCCGGAGGTGATAGACCGCTTCCGCCTCCGGGAAGGACTGGCGGGCCTGGCGAAAGGTGGACTTTCCCCGCCGCTGCGTCGCATCCAGCAGCACCCCGATGGCCGTCCCGCTGTGGGCCACGTTGACGCCAACCGCTCCTACCCTCTCTGCAAACTCGATCACGTCCGGAAGGCGGGGCTTGTACAGCACTTGCTGGGCTGCCAGGGCGCTCATGGTCGCCCCTCGGCCCAATGGCCAGGGGTCCTGCCGCCGCAACCCTTCTTTCACCAAAGTCAACGCTTCGTCCGTCTGCCCACGCACCGCCTGCCACTGCGACCGGCGGTCCACCTGGTTGAAAGCGAGGGTATCCACCTCGCCCCCAAAGTCCAGGGCAACTATCTCAACAGGCGGTGGCGGTCCCAGTTGTTCCTCCACCGCGCCGGCCCGGTGATCGAACATCATAATGCCTGGGAACATTACCCCGTCGGTGGGCTCTACCTGCAAGGCCAGCCGTCCAATCTGCGCGGGAGTTATTTCGACCCCCAGGGCCAGCCCGGTGGCGGCGATGGCCGCAGCCAGATCGGCGCTGCTGCTGCCGAAACCCTTGCTGCGGGGAATGGGATTGGAGACACTGACTTGCGCGCCCAGGTGGGCATACCCCAGGTACTCCAGCGTCCTCAACACTGCGGTCGCCGTCTTTGAGCAATGGGGCGGCACATTGATGCCAACAGGGTCCTGGTAGAGTTCAACGCAAACCCTGGCAAAAAAGTCCACGGGACAGGTCACCAGGAAATAATCGCTTCCCAGCATGCCTTGGGCCAACTCGCCGCAAACCCCGGGGGAGCGGACAGTGGCCGAGGCAAAGCAGGATGCGGAAGAGTGAGAAATCGTTGAATTTACTCGACTTTGGAATTGTTGATTCAAGGCTTAACGTGCGTGCAGTGATTGATTTGGCCTGGCTACTCTAACGCAGGAAAATAGGGCGCAGCGATCTGATTCCGAAATTTTCCTGCGGGTTTATAGGAGTATTTTATTTGTAGGAGTTCTGGACCTGCTGCGCAAATTTCTACGGCCATTTTCCCGCCATTATAGCCTATCCCCTTCCTGCCCCCGTCATGGCGGCTTTACCTTTACCGGAATGCCGGCAACCACCAGGAACACTTCATCCGCCAGGGCAGCGGCCCGTTGATTGACCGTTCCCAGCAGGTCCTGGAATTGACGGCCCAGGCGGCTGGTGGGCACCAGGCTCAGACCGACTTCGCTGCTGACTAGAATCGCCTGCCCTGCATTTTCACGGCACAAGCTCACGGTCAATTCCAGCGCATCCATGGCGCTGCCTTCGGTAGCCGCGGGGTAGCCCTCTTCATCAGCCAGCATCAAGTTGGAAACCCAGATGTCCACCGAATCCAACAGTATCACGGCAAATTCCGCTTGCTCTGCCATGACTCGACCCAACGCTTCCGGCAAGGCCACCGGTTCCTCCAGCGTATGCCATTGGGCGGAACGCCGTTCCTTGTGCCTGCGGATTCGTTCCCTCATTTCGCCGTCCGTCGCCTGGCCGGTAGCCAGGTAAAGGACCTGTTCCCCCGAACGGCCCGCCAACTCTTCCGCAAAGGCGCTCTTGCCAGACCGGACGCCACCCAGTACCAGGGTTACCTTGCCCGGCATCTAGCGCTAACCCACGTCGTCGAAATTGCGGTCCAGGCCCGTAATCTCGTAAATCAGGTCCATGTTCAGGCTCCCCCGTACCCAGTCTGCCAGCTTGTCGAACTCCGCGTCCATGGCGCCCAGTTCGGCGACTGATGGCAGAACTGCACCCTTCCGGCGGGCCAACTCCTCCAGCATGGCGCGGCGCAGTTGACCATTATGGAACAATCCGTGGATGTAGGTCCCCAGCACCCGACCGGACTCATCAATGGCCCCGTCGTAGGCGGTAGCCGGTGTCACCGCAACATCGGTGCGGTCCGTTATGCGGAAGGGCAGCGCAATTCCTTCTCCGTAGGTGCGGCCCATGTGAATCTCGTAGCCGGTAAGAGGCGCACCGGCGGCCGACTTCAACAAACCGGTTCCCTCGGCCACCTCTCCCCGAACCCGGTGGGTTTCCTTGGTACCGGCAAAGACGGTAGTGAGGGGCAACAGTCCCAGTCCTGCCATTTCCGGCAGGGATGACTCAATGCCATCCGGGTCGTAAAGGTGTTGACCCAGCATCTGGTACCCGCCGCAAATGCCCGCAATGGCGGCACCCTCCCGGTGGCGGTCGGCAATCGCCTGGCTCAACCCCCGGTCATTCATCCAGGCCAGGTCGGGAATGGTGGTCTTGGTACCCGGCAGGATGACCAGGTCGGGGCATCCCAGGTCTGCCACGGCATTCACGTACCGCAGGTTCACCCCCGGTTCCCGGGCCAGGGGATCAAAGTCGTCGAAGTTGGAAATGTGGGGCAGCTGGACCACGACGATATCGAGTACGGGCCAGCCATCGCCCGCCGACCTCAACGGAATATCCAGCGCCACCGAGTCTTCTTCGGGAATGTGGATGTCCCTGTAATGGTGCACCACCCCGGTAACCGGGACCCCCGTCCGCTCCTCCAGCATGGTCAGCCCGTCGGTCAGCAGGCTGGCATCGCCGCGGAACTTGTTGATGATGAAGCCCTTGATGGCATCCCGCTCTTCCTGTTCCAACAGTTCCAGGGTCCCCACCAGGGCGGCAAAAACCCCGCCCCGGTCAATATCGCCGCACAGCAGAACGGGCGATTTGGCGTAGAGGGCCACCCGCATATTTACAATCTCGGTAGCCTTCAGGTTAATCTCGGCAGGGCTGCCGGCGCCCTCGATGACGACGATGTCATATTCGCTGCGGAGAGTGTCCAGGGAATAACTTACCGAATCCCACAGCTGGGCCTTGAGGCCAAAGTAGTCCCTCACTCGGGCGGAGACCATCGGACGCCCCATGCGGACTACCTGGGCGATGTGGTCGGCCTCCGGCTTCAGCAGCACCGGGTTCATCTCCACCCGGGCCTCAACCCCCGCCGCCTCGGCCTGCACCGCCTGGGCGCGGCCAATCTCCCCGCCATCCCTGGTAACGTAAGAATTGTTGGACATATTCTGGGCCTTGAAAGGCGCAACCCTGAATCCATCCTGCCTGAAAATGCGGCAAAGGGCGGATACCAGCACGCTCTTCCCCACGTGGGAAGCGGTTCCCTGCACCATCAAAACCTTGCCAAGAGGGGTGTTAAGGTGGTTCATGCTGCTCAGCCGTTGCTCCCGCCTGTTGCGCGGGAAGCCCTGCGCCTGTTCCCTATTTGGTCCCAATCGGTATATCGTTCCATGGCTGGTCCCCTGCTCCCAATGTACAGCCGAAAATATCGAGGTCCCCGCGCGCTGCGAAGCTCACTGCTGATGTCATCCAACTTCACTGTTAGCATTCGATGCAGGTCTTTTACCGTTACGTTATTCCTGGCCGTGGTCCGGTTCCTTCGCTCCAGTCCTCGAACCCAAACTACGCTGATGAGAGATTGCCGTATCAGGGCTCCGTGGTCGAGTCTGGCTGCGTCGTCCTTGGTTATCCAGGTGAGTTGGTTTGCTGCCATCCAGGGTATCGGTTCATCGTCCTTCAACCCTTCCATCTGGCATTGCCGACAGCTGGTTATTGGATAACCAACTTGCTGCAGGACATCTGCAATCAGATGGGGAAGCGATTCATCCAGCAGAAACCCCGGAGTCTCAATTGGCGGCGATCTCTGCAAGTCTGCTTTCCCATTTCACGGCAGCTTTGATTTGGCTCACAGGCAAGCCATATACCCTTGCTATCAGTTCTATATCGTCTCCCGCCTCAGAAAGTGCCCAAATCGTTTCCGTAGGAATCCGCGTTCCTGCAATACATGGTTCACCAAACTGCAAAAGAGGATCAATCAGGACCCCCTCCGATGGGGACCAGGTGGCAGCTAGCTGGCAGTCATCAAAGCTCAACCCATGTGTATTGCTGGTCACTGGGACCAGGTATCCCCTCATCAAATCAAGGGCCGATTGCCAGAATCTGGTAACTGCTACTGGCGCTCCATCTATCTCCACAAACAGGTCGGGAGATACTATCCAAATTTGTTGCATTGCGAAGGGATAGTCCCAGCCCCATTTCTCCCGAAGCAGGGAATTTGCCAGCTCTATGTCATGGCGGGAAACTCCATGGGCTCTCATAGCCGCAACCATTCTGAAACTAACCAGCTCCAGAAAATTTATGGACCGGCTCCCACCGGTCTTTCCCTCGCCGTCTCCGCTTCCAAGACCCTTGTGGAACCACCAGGACAGGTGCTGGGTATGCAATGTTGGGAAACTGTGGGAACCTGCAAAAGTCGCCTTCAAATAAAGAGCGGCCTCTCTCAACGTATACGTCCCCGCGCTGGCGGGGATTTTATGTATTGTCGTCATCCTTGCCCCTCCATATTTCAGTATTCTCGGGGCTCCATGGACCGGACACTAAGCCACACCCACCGAAATCTCCACCACCGCCGTCCTACATCCCCGCCAGGTGGGAATTGTCGTTATAAAGATGCAGCACCGCGTTGTCCGGGTAGACTCGGATAACGGACAGCGCGCAGTTGTGCATCACGAACTTCCAGTTGGCTTCCAGGGGCAGGTCCAGCAGGGCCACAAGGGCGCTGCGGAGAGAACCACCGTGCCCCACTAGCAGTACATCTTCATCAGGGTGGCTATCCCTCAGCATGTTCACGAACCCCGACAGACGGGCCTGGCACTGGCGGATAGTCTCTCCCCCCGGCGGAGCGAAATCGGGGTCGTTGATCAGGGAGGCCTCGTGAAGTTCGGGATAACGCTGGCGGTATTCTGCCGGCGTCAACCCTTCAAATACCCCCTTATTATACTCCCGCAATTCCGGCACCGAATGGAGCGGTATCTCCCGCTCACCCAGGATAATCAGGGCCGTGTCGCGGGCGCGGCTCATGTCGCTGGAGTAGGCAACGTCAAAACGGACTCCCGCCAGCCGGCGCGCCGTTGCCCTGGCCTGTTCCTTTCCTCGTTCCGTCAGTTCTACGTCGGTGTGGCCCTGTATGCGGCCCTCGGCATTCCACATGGTCTCGCCGTGGCGCACGATATATATGGTACCCATTGGTAAAGTTCTCCTTCCCGGCAACCCGTTACTTCTACTGTTGATTGCGGCGCATCAGCTCATGCAGTACCCGCATTCTATTGCGATTAGCTTCCTTGTAGCCCTAGTTCAGCTTTCATACCTTCAACCAGTTTCCGGCAGTCCGGCATGGCGCGAATCCCTATGCGGATGCAGTCCGGCAGGCCAAAGGAGGCGCAATCGCGGACAAAAATGCCCCGTCGCATCAACCTTTCACGCCACAGGGAGCCGTCACCCACCTCGACCAGCATATAGTTGGCTGCCGACGGAAGGGCACGGAATCCCATTGCCTCGAAGCTGCCGGCCAGGAATTCCTTGGCTTCCCCTACTGCTTTACGTGCCGCCGGCAGGTAATCCGCATCGCCGAGGGCAACCAGACCGGCAACTTGCGCCAGGCCGTTGACGCTCCAGTCCGGCTGCAGCCTTGCCAGCCTGGAAATTATCCGGGGCTGTGCCACCGCATAGCCCAACCGCAAGCCGGTCAACGCGTAGTCCTTGGTCATGGAACGCAGCAGCACTACATTGCCGCCCGCACTGCTCATCAACAGTGACGTGGCGTCCCACCGTTCCTCCACAAAGTTAACGTATGCCTCGTCCAGAACCAGCCAGGCCCCGGACCTGTCAGCCACCTCGGTCAGCGTCGAGACTTGCTCTCTGGCAAGGTAAACACCGGTTGGATTGTTGGGGTTGCAGAGAAACACCAGGGCGGGCTTCCGGGCGGCGACTATTTCCGCAGCCTTGCCCAGGTCCCACCCGAACCCTTCCTCTCGGCACGCTTTGACCTCCACGACGTGGGCGCCTTCCAGGGCACACGCCCCGGCATACTCCCCGTATGTGGGAGTCAAAATCAACGCCCCGCTCGCCAGATCATTGGTGCCGTGGGAAAAACTGACCCGGGCCAGCAGGTGTATCAGTTCGGTGGAGCCGTTCCCCGCCAGGATGTGTTCCGCGTCCACCCCGTGCAACTCGGCCAGGGCCTCTTTCAACTCAAGGCATTCCGGGTCCGGGTAGGCGGTCAGGTCAACCCGCTGCAGCGCCTCCCACAGGCCCGGCGGGGGACCCAGCGGGCTTACGCTGGCGCTGAAGTCCAGGACGTCAGCAGGGTCCAGCCCCAGCGCTCTCAATTGAGCCGGCCGTATCCCCCCATGCACCGGGCGGCTGACGCTCTGCTCTGGTGACCCATGCTCTGCCATTTATCCGAACAACCGGTCCTTTACCAAGATTACCCCCATGGCAATGAGCACGCCCGAGCCCGCAATGAAATACATGGACTGGACCGCCCGGGTAATGTCGGCCGCTTCCAGGGGACGGGTGGCGTCACCCAACCGGTACTGACCCACTTTCTCAAGTTCCACTCCAAGGGCCCCGGCCATGCCGCTCATGGTCCAACCCGCGTTCGGGCTGGGGGTCCGCGAGTGGTCCCGCCACATGATGCGCCAGGCCCCGGCGGCCCGCTGGCCCGGCAGCAGCGCGCTGCCCGCGGCCAGCAGCAGCGCAGTCAACCGTGCCGGTATCAGGTTAACCAGGTCGTCCAGTTTGGCGGACGCCTTGCCCAGGTATTCGTACTCGCCCCGGTAGCCTACCATGCTGTCCAGTGTGTTGATGGCGCGGTAGGCAAAGGCGCCGGGCAGGCCGAACAGGGCGAAGGCCAGCCACGGCCCCACGAAACTGTCGGTCGTGTTCTCCGACACCGACTCCACCGTGGCGGCGATGGCCTGGTCCGATTCCATGGCCGACACGTCCCGGCTTACCAAGGAGCGCATGTTATCCCTGATGCCAGGCAAGTCGCCGGCGAACACAAGGGAACGGGTCCTTGCTGCCACCCGGTGCAGCATCCCCACGGCAAACGTGGACTTCAGCAGAATTGCGCCCCCCAGCAGGTATGCCAACGGATGCGCTTCCCACAGCCCCCACGCTGCCAGCCAGGCCGCGCCGCCCCAGAACGCCGGGATTAGCAAGGCCATCACCGCCCCCACCGCCAATCCCCCAAACCTGCTACGCGGCGCAACTCTTTCGGCCAGCTTGACCGTATGGCCCATCCAGACCGTGGGATGCAGCCGCGACGGCAGTTCCCTCCCGGCCAGGTCCAGCAGGACCGCCAGCAGGAAAACGCCCACGTCCAGGGGAATACCCGCCAGGAAACCCGGCATTTCAGGAGGCGCCAAGAAAAACACTCACCTGGTGGGAGATGGGAGACAGCAGCCCCAGGGGCACAATCGCCACGGCTGCCATCAGCGTTCCCGCCTCGGCCAATTCGTTAGTCGCCCCGTAAACGTCACCCGTCAAACCGCCAATCATCCCCACAACCAGCCTCCCCAAGAGCAGCGCCAGCAGGCATATCCCCGCCAGGATAATCACACCTCCGGCGCCCCCAGCGACAATGGCAACCACGGCCGCGGTGACCGCTGCCAAAGCCGAATACAGGCGGGCGTCGCGACCGTGAAATGGAGAACCCAGCCCGGGAGTCCGCGCGTAGGGATAAACCATCAGTTGAAGCACCATGGCGTACCGGGACACTACCGGGAATATCAACAACGCTCCTTCCTTCCCCGGCCAGTTCATCGCAAGCAGCGAAACCAGTGCGGCGTACTTGATTAGCAGGACGCTGACTGCCCCGGCCACCCCGAATGCGCCCACGCTGGAGTCCCGCATAATCTCCCGCCGGCGTTCCGGCGTCTGCCCCCCGAACAGCCCGTCACAGGTATCCATCAGTCCGTCCAGGTGCAGGGACCGGTTTATCACCACCAGGAATACCACCAGCAGGGCGGCGGTCAGGTACGGCGGGAAGGCGTAGTCCAGTAACCATTCCAGCCCGACCAGCATGACTCCGATAAGCAGGCC
Source organism: Dehalococcoidia bacterium (assembly GCA_034422655.1). Lineage (GTDB taxonomy): Bacteria > Chloroflexota > Dehalococcoidia > Lucifugimonadales > UBA3495 > Bin22. Next base: position 114,664 of record DAOUJN010000020.1, on the reverse strand, counting down.
CACCAGCGGAAACCACGCCCGGGAATTGCTGATAACCTGCTGCGGAAGGTCGGCGCTCCGCGGAGCCGGAAAAATAGTCAGAAAGCTAAGGGCCGCAAGCAGCGATGCCAATAGTGTTCACCCTGCCGCCTGGTCACTCTTCATCGTCGCTTCGTTCCGAAACACCCGCCTCGGCAAAGGTCGCCATCTCCGCCAGGCACAGGGCCGCCGCTTCTATCAAGTGCATGGCCAGCGCCGCACCAGTCCCTTCCCCCAGGCGCATGTTCATGTCCAGCAGGGGCGTTAGCCCCATGGCGTCCAGCCCCACCCGGTGCCCCGGTTCCACCGACTGGTGGGCGGCGATGAAATAGTCCCGCGCCCCCGGCGAAATCAGCCACGCTATCAGGGCCGCCGCCCCGGAAATGAAGCCGTCCACCACCACCGGCCTGTTGCTGGCCGCGGTACCCAGCATGGCGCCGGCCAGCACCCCAATCTCCAGCCCGCCCACCTTGGTCAGCACGTCCAGCCCATCGGCCAGGTCCGGGCTGTTCACCTGGATAGCCCGCCGGACCACTTCTACCTTGTGGGCCAGGCCCGGGTCATCGAGGCCGGTACCCCGCCCGGTGGTCACTGCCGGGTCGGCGCCGGTTGCCACGGCGGTTATCGCGCTGGAGGCGGTGGTATTGCCGATGCCCATATCGCCGCACGCTATCAGGTCCGCCCCCTCGCCAATCTGCTCCCTGGCCACGTCAATGCCCAGTTCCAGGCAGCGCACGGCCTGTTCGCGGGTCATTGCCGGCCCCACCGCCATGTTGGCCGTGCCGTAGGCCACCTTCACCGACCGCAACAGGGGATTGGGTTCCAGGTCTGCGGCCACCCCGGCGTCCAGTATCACGATGTCCGCCCCGGCCTGCCGGGCCAGCACGTTTATGCCCGCGCCGCCCCGCAGAAAGTTGTAGACCATCTGGGGCGTAACTTCCTGGGGATACGCGCTCACCCCCTCGGCCACAACGCCATGGTCCGCCGCGGCCAGGATGACCGTCTTGCGACTGATCCGGGGTACCGCCTGCCCAAACATCCCGGCCAGCATCACCGACAACTCTTCCAGCCGTCCCAGGCTGCCTGGGGGCTTGGTCAGGGTGTCCTGCCGGGCACGCGCCGCAGTCATGGCAGCCTCGTCCAGCGCGGTTATGCTCTCCACCGTCTCATCAACCAGGGGGGAAATGGTCATCGCGACCTCCTGCAGTTCTGGCGGGCCTGCGACTCGGGGCCGCCGGGCTCCGTAAACCTAAAACTCAATACCCGGCTGGGCCTTGATTCCGCTCTGGTAGGGATGCTTCACCACGTTCATCTCCGTCACCAGGTCAGCGTATTCCACCAGCGCATCGGGAGCGTGACGGCCCGTAATAATCACGTGCAGCATCTCGGGCCGGCCCCTGAGAGCCTCGAGCACTTCTTCCGTTTCTATCCAACCATAGTGCATGGGATAAGTGAACTCGTCCAGCACCACCACGTCGTACTCATCCGAGGCCAGCACCTCCTTCGCATCCTCCCACAGCGCCCGGGCCAAGTCGGCGCTCTGGTCCAGGTCCCGGGAACGCCACGTAAATCCGTCCCCCATGGCCCGCATGGAAACGCCGATTTTCTGGGCGGCCCGCTGCTCGCCGAAGTTGGCGGTGGTGTGCTTGATGAACTGGAGCATGATGACCCGCATATCTCGGCCCCAGGCGCGGAAAAGGACGCCCATGGCCGCCGTCGTCTTGCCCTTGCCGTTGCCCGTGTTGACGATTACCAGGCCCTTGTTTATGCGGGGGCCCTTAACGGACTGCGGACTCTCCTGGCTGCTCTGGTCTGTACTCATTCCGGCTAATTCCTCCGCTGGTTTCCTGCCCCGTGACCGGCCAAAGTAAAGCCGATCGAAGCAGGTAGCCCTATTTTATCACGCAGGATTCGACAAACCGGCGGGCCAGCCCCGGCGCGCTGCCCAGGTGGATGTGGATGTAGGAAGCCCAGATGCTGCCCATGCGGAACCCCTCCGGGCGATTGTCCTGGTCCACCACCCGGTACACCGCCTGTTCCGGCCCCGGCTGTTCCGTCAGTACCGACCAGTGAAACTCGTGCCCGCGGACCCGTTGGCCCCGCTTCAACAGGGGCGTATCCTCGCAGGCCTCCACTTCGCGGTACCCCAGTGTCAGCTGGCGGTTGCTCATGGACGTTACCACGGGAATGGCGCCCACCATCGGATAATCTGCGCCGTCCAGGTCGGACAGGCTGCTCCCCAGGTACATCAGGCCCCCGCACTCGGCGTACACCGGCACCTCCCGCGCCAGGGCGTCCCGCATGGACTCCAGCATGGGGCGATTCTCCGATAACTCCCTGGCAAACATCTCGGGGAACCCGCCCCCGATGTAAACGCCGCCCACAGCCGGGGGGAGCGATTCATCGGTCAACGGACTGAAAGGCACTAATTCGGCTCCCCAGGCCTCCAGCAGGTCCAGCGAGTCCTGGTAATAGAAGCTGAAGGCTTTGTCCTGGGCAATGGCTATCCGGGCCCTTACAGTCTGTGGTTCTGCGGGATATACCTGCGGGTCTCCGCCCGGCGGACTGGCGGTGGCCGCCATTTTCAGTATCCCGTCCAGGTCTATGGTCTCTTCCACCTGGGCGATGAGGGCGTCGTACCACTCCTCGACCACCGTGCCTTCTACCGTGGGTATCAGCCCCAGGTGCCTTTCGGGTTGAACGAACTGCTCCCGGCGCGGCAGGTAGCCCAATACAGGCAGCCCGGTGGTTGCTTGGATCTGGGGCTGGCAAAATTCCAGGTGCCGGGGTCCGCCTACGCCGTTCAGGATTACGCCCGCAATCCGCAGGGAGGGATCGAACTGCTGGTAGCCCAGGACTTCAGCCGCCACGCTCCGCGCCACCTTGGCGGCGTCAACCACCAGCACTACGGGAGCATTCAGCAGCTTGGCAAGCTGGGCAGTGGAGCCCTCTTCCGTCAGGCTGGAATGTCCGTCAAACACCCCCATCACGCCCTCTACCACGCACACCTTGTCATCCCCGCCGGCGCGGCGGAACAGTTCGGTAACCGTTGGGTGCGGCAGCAGCCAGGTGTCCAGGTTGCGGGAGGGGACTCCACACGCCAGGTGGTGGTAGGAAGGATCAATATAGTCGGGGCCGGCCTTGAAGGGCTGCACCCTGTGGCCGCGGCGGGTCAGCGCCCCCATAATTCCGGTGGCTATGGTGGTCTTGCCCACCCCGCTGCGGACACCGGCTATGACTATTGCCTTGGTCATCAACCCTCGCTAGTGTCGCCAGCTTTGGACCGACCCGACAGGCTCCAGGCTAGGCCGGCTTAAAGGTAGTACCGTACTTTTCCAGGAGGGCCATGAACAGGTCATGGCGGGGTTGGTTGGTTTCGTCGTTATCCGACTTGCGCAGGTAGATGCGCAGCACCGGTTCGCTGCCCTCGTCCATGAACCAGACGGAATAGCTCGGCAGGCCCTGGTCATTCATGCGGTGCTGCAACCGGACTTCTTCCACCCGGTCCAGATACATGTGCAGGTGCGTGCCGCCCTCGTCCATAAAGGTGACGATGTTCCCGTCTTCGGAAAACCTCAAGTCGTTCATCATCATGTAAACTTCGGAAGTGGCGGCGGTGTTCGACAACATCAGCACCACTTCATTGAAACCTACCTGGTGGAAACCCTGCTGGCATTCTTCCAGTAATTCGCGAAGCATTCCTTCCTCCTCAACGGAGTTGGTGGGGCCCATTATGGTATCTTGAATCAAAAATTGCCAGCGCTCCCTTGCTCCCCTTCGACAGGGGCTGTAGCGAGTTGGCTGGATGGTCCGCCGCGACGCAGTTTCCTGCGTCTCCCGGTCATGAGGGGAGGAGGTCCTGCACGACCCGTCTGGCAACCATCCAGCCGACTCCCATCGGAAGGGTCCAACGCCCACAGCGTTGGATGGGCAATTGCCCGGTATGATGTGCCAAACCGCCAGGTAGAAGCGCGCGACGGAACAAAAAAGGCCTGACCCTCCGGGTCAGGCTGCTTTTGCGTAAAGCCCATACACCCTGCCGCGAAGCGTATTTGGCGCCAAACTGAAGGCAGGTCTCCTGGCTCCTGGCTGCTAACGAACCTACCCCGCCTTCCCAGCCCGGCTAAGCGGGCCAGTGGCTTCCACGGTGGATTGGGTACGTTCTCGCCAGTTACAGTGGCGCGACCACGCCGGATTCTCACCGGCTTCCCTTTTCAGCCCCATCAATTTTGGGGCCACCTTCAGTGCATATTCACTTGTAAAAGTAGCATCTATATCTTGCACCCAGAATATTACAGCCGGCCCACCACGTCAAGAGCAACCCACCCCAATACAACCGCCCTAAAATGGAAGCAAATGGAACGAGAATCAAAAATTCCCATTACTGAACATTCGTCCGCCGCGGCGGATTCGTGGACAAACAAAAAGCTGCCCAAACCCGAACAATTGCATACCCCCATCCACTGTGATAATTTCCAGGAACTCAGTCGGGTGGATTAATTCGCCGCCCTGACCCCCGGCGGCGTGGAGGATTGATGCGATTACAGGGAAAGACGGCGCTCATCACCGGCGCCAGCAGGAACATCGGACGGCAGGTAGCCCTGACCTTTGCCCGCGAAGGCGCCAACCTGGTGCTGAACACCCGGCAAAGCCGGCAGGAACTGGAAGAGGTGGCTGCCCAGTGCCGCGAACTGGGCGTAGATACGCACCTGGCCATGGGGGACGTATCCGACCCGGACCGGGCCGCGGGTGTGGTCGAAGAAGGCATAGAGGCTCTGGGCAAGGTGGACATCCTGGTCAGCAACGTGGCCATCCGTCCCCACAAGCCCATCCTGGAAGTATCCAACGAGGAATGGCAGCAGGTAATGGAAATCAACCTGTTCCCGGCCTTCTACCTGATTAAGGCAGTGCTGCCCGGCATGATGGAGCGGCGAAGCGGCAGCATTATTGCCATGGGTGGCCAGTCAGCCATTACCGGCAGGCCCGATACCGCCCTGGTAACCACCGCCAAAACCGGCCTGCTGGGCCTGATTCGCGCCGTGGCCGCCGAGATGGCGCCCTACAACATCAGGGCCAACATGGTGAACCCGGGCTCCACGGACACTACCCGCGCCCATCCCGAGTGGTACCCCGAGTTCCAGGACGTGGCCCGCGGCTCCAATGACCATCTTTCCAGCATTCCCATGCGCCGCCAGGGCACCGTTCACGACATCGCCGAAGCCTGCCTGTTCTTTGCCTCCGACGAGTCCGGCTACATAACCGGCGACAGGCTCAACGTCATGGGCGGAAGGTACATCATCTAATGAATCTCTGAGTAAGTCCCTTCCCATTTGACGGGGGAAGGTCAGGATGGGGGTGATGCCGCAAGTCTTTAGCTGAATTCCGTACCCATTAATCCTGGATACGGCTTCCCATTGGCTGACGCGGCTTTGTTCAGAGTTTCCCTAGCCCCCGTTCCACACCAGGCTGGCCGCTCCCAGCATTCCCGGCGCATCCCCCAGGCGGCTGGGAATCAGTTGGAAGTTCCGGTGCCCGTCGGTCATCGCTCTTTGCTGCATCTGGCTGTAAATCCTGGGCAGCAGTCCCATTCGCACCAGGCCAAAGGTGACGCCGCCGCCCATCACAACCAGGTCCGGGTTGAAGAGGTGAAGCAGATTGGTCATCCCCACCGACAGGGCATCGAGCACGTCATCCAGTATGCTCCAGGCAACGGAATCGCCTTCTCCGGCTGCCTCAAGCACTCGCTCCGCGGTAATGAGGCCGGGTTCCAGTGCCGACAGCGCACTGCCCTTATTGCCGGGTTCCGCAGCCCTTTCCCGGGCCCTTATGGCAATTGCGGTGCCCGAAGCCAGCGCTTCCAGGCAGCCTCTGTTGCCGCACTGGCACATCGGCGCGTCGGGACGCCTGTCTATGACCATGTGCCCCACTTCGCCGGCCAGACCCTGGGTTCCCTGCATCAACCTCCCCCGGTCAATCACTCCGCCCCCGATACCGGTGCTGACGGTTATGTATACTAGGCTGTTGGACTCCGGCCTGAACTGCCGCGCCTCCAGCCCTGCGCCGTACGTAAACTCCCCCAGGGCTGCCAGGGTTGCGTCGTTGCCCACCAGAACGGGAAAGCCCAGCTCGGATTCCCAGGCCTCCTTCAGGGACACGCCGTCCAGCGAAGCCAGGTTGGGCGGCTGCCGCAGCGTCCCCGTATCCGAGTCAACCGGCCCGGCCACCGCCACTCCCAGGCCGGTAATCGGCATCCCGGCGCCGCACCAGTCCCTGGCCTGCTGGATTAGGTCCATAGCTCCGGCCAGCAACCCTTCCTTCTCGGCGCCGGCCGCGTTCCTTGACCTGGATTGCCAGAGAATCCTGCCGTCCCGGCTTACCGCTGCTATCCGGCACCAGGTCCCACCCCAGTCCATTGCCAATGCCACCGACGTTTCCTGGCTCATCTACCCACTCCATCCTTTCCCGGTTGCCCCCGGTCTTCCAGCAGGGCAATCAGGGCTTCGCGAAGCCTATCGGGCCTCATCGGGCCCACAAACTTTTGCCGGACAAGACCGTTGCGGTCAATGAAGAACTTTTCGGGAATGCCCTTCACCCCGTATTCAATCGCAATGGCGCCGTCTTCGTCCACGCCATTGAGGTAGCTGATGCCAAACTCGTCAATATATCCGGCTGCGTTGTCGGGCAGGTCCCAGATATTCACCCCGACAAATTCCACGTCATCATCCTTGAATTCCCGGTACGTCTGCTCCAGGATGGGCGCTTCCTGCCGGCAAGGGGCGCACCAGGACGCCCAGAAGTCCACCAGCACGACCTTGCCCTCAAGGCTGGAGAGGCTAACCCTGCTTCCGTCTTGCAAGTTGAGGTCAAAGTCCGGCGCGGGTTCAGTATCAACTTCCGCTACCCCGAACTGGGTGTTGACACCCATGCCTCCGGCGCGGCCGCCCGTCTGCGCCGATGCCCATACGAGTACGCCCAGGAAAGCCAGTATGGGTAACCCGGTGGCGATCAATATCCAGGCACGTTTGCTCACGGCTGGTTGCCTCAGTCACCCGCTGGCGACGGCATACCGCGCAGTTGGTCCATCAGTTCCTCCCGCCGGGTACGGTAATCCTCTTCTGCCAACTGCCCCCTTTCGTGCCGGTCGTCCAATACCGCGACTGCCTGGATCAGGGCCTGTCGGCGCGCCAGTTGCTGACTGTCCACAAAGGTCTCGGCCTGCCTGGACCGAGGGGCCCGAAACCAGGCCCACAACAGCAGCGCCCCCAGGGCCAGTGCCAGGGCAGCAGGTATGAGCGTCAACCACAGGTCAACTCCGGACACTTGCTTTGTCAGTCGAGTGGTGAGGCCCGGCTGCGGAAGCTGGGTGATCTGAAGCGTAACCCCTCGTCCGGGCAGGACCTGTTCCGCCTCCCAGACGAGGTAAGAGGCTCCGCCCACATCAATCCGGGGCTTGGCTTCCAGCGGCGACACCTGTATTTGGGACAAGGCAACGGGAGCCAGCAATTGGTACTGTTCAGCGCCCTGTATCAAACGCTGGCTGAAAGAAACGCTGTCCCCCTGGTAGGGAAACCGGTACGTGTAAGTAATCTCGTGGTCACCGGGTGGCACCGGCGCGGTCACGGCAAAGCCCGTACCCATCGGTATTATGTCACCCCCCGGGAGGCTTGATTGGACCGAAAGCTCCGTCGCCCCGGTGGGCAGGGAAAACCTCAGAAAGTTTATGTCAGCAGGGTTGGTAATGTTCGTTAACTCCGGCAATAGTGTACGGTCGGATGCGTTTCTGACGCTCAGCACTTCCAGGGCTTGTATCTCCCGATTCGCCTCGTCAACGTCGGCAATAATCATGGCTTGCCGTTCCACGACGATTACCGAAATGTCCCTGGTTATTTCGTAGAGTTTGAACTCAACCGGGCTGGCCAACTCTTCCGATTCCAGTAGCTCGCTGTAGCGCATGCCCTCGTAGTCCATGACCAGAACGTAGCTGCCGCCGGCCAGCGGCTTCACTTCCCTAAATGTGAACGCACCATTCGGGTCAATCGTGGAAGTATAGGTGGCCACCCTTCCCGCAACCTGGTCAATGGCATGGAGGGTAATGGGCATGTTAGCGGGAACCGGGCCACCGTCGGTACCATTGCTGGCAATGCCTTGAACGATTACGGTTTCCGGTTCCTGGGCGCGCAAGGAATCGGGAGTATGAAGGGCAACTCCAATCATCAACAGGCAGACAACCAGAGGAAAGGCCAGGGGCAGCGCAAACATCCGGTGAGGATTACTGTGAAGCGTCATTGCTACCACCATATAGTCCGGAGCGGGCCACCTTTATCTCTTCCTCCAGGGCCCAGTTTTCCGCCGCTTCGGACGTTCCGCCTTCCGGTCCGCGCCCGCTGGAGGCAGACTCGCGGAGGTTGGCCTCCCGTTTCCGGAGGGCCACAGCCGCCTGCAGCCGATAGCCGTTCAGCTGTTCCCGGTACAGGCCTTCGGGGATATTTCCCAGTTCCCGCTCCAGCCGGAGGGTGGCGATGGCCTGGTAGATAGCGGCCAGTTCGTCCTCCTCTACGCTGGCTTCGCCGGCGGACTCGGCCGCGCCGTCCTCCGTGGGGGGGCTGGCGGGTTCGGAAAAGAACCGGCCCCGCACGAAGGGAAAGACGGCTACGGCGATTGCCAGCAGGGCCAGGATGGCCCCGATTACGACGGCCATCAGGAGATCACCTCGCGGCGACGTTCGGGCCACAGGGAAACCACCGTGCCCAGGATGAGCACGGGCCCGGCGACCCACATCCACCAGACCAAGGGGTTGACCAGGATGCGGAAACCCACCGACCCGTCGGGCAGGTTTTCGCTGGGTACCACGTAAAAGTCCTCCACCGGCGTTGACCGGATTGCAGCCAGGGTGGAGGCCATATTGAACGAGGGATGGAAGGTCCTTCTCGCTTCCAGGTTCTGCAGGAATTGGCCGTCGCGGAAGAGCTCCAGGCGCGAGTGATACTCGGTTCGGTCCGGCTGGAGCGTCTGGACCGTGTCCACGTAATGCACCTCGTAGCCGGCGATTTCGTAGGACTCGCCCGGAGCCAGCACCACGTCTCGCTGAACGTCGAAAAGGGACCCGCCAAGAACGCCCAGGGCCACCATCACGACGGATATATGAACAATGTAGCCGCCATACCGGGGACGGTTAGCCCCAATCAGCCGGAATAGGGCAAGGACATAGTTCTCACCTCCTTTGCCCGCCGCGTCGGACGTGCCGCGGTGGCGCGCCCGCATCCCCCGCCACCATTCCAGGAGTATGCCGGTAGCCACCAGCGCACAAAGGCCGAATCCGATAAGGGCAAAGGGCTGGCGGGTTACACCCAGGGCGAGCACGACCACGGTGACCGCCGCTACCGAGCATGGCGCCAGCAGGGCCCGGCGCAGGCTGCCCCAATTGGCCCGCCGCCAGGGCAGCAAGGGACCAATGCCCATCAGGAACACCAGGGCCAGCAGCAGCGGCCCGTTAACCTGGTCGAAATAGGGCCGGGCAATGGTGATTTCCTCTCCGCCGCCCAGCTTGATGAAAAGGGGATAAACAGTGCCCCACAGGGTAACGAAGGCTATACCCAGCAGGAGCAGGTTGTTGACCAGAAAAGCAGCCTCCCGGGAGAGCATGGCGTCCAGGCTCTGGGCGCTCTTCAGCAGGTGGTAGCGCCAGAAAAAGACGACAAAGGGGACCAACACCCCCACGGCAAGGAAGAGCAAGAAAACCCAGCCCAGGTTGGAAGCGCCAAAGGAGTGGACGGAGGGAGTGGGGCCGCCCCGGTTCATGAACATGCCGTAAAGGGCCAGCCCGAAGGCCGCGTTTATCAGGACAATGTTCCACATCCGGAACATGCCGCGGCGCTTCTGGACCATGATGGAATGGACAAAGGCGGTCAAGGCCAGCCAGGGCATCAAGGCGGCATTCTCTACTGGGTCCCAGAACCAGAAACCGCCCCAGCCAAGGATGGTATAGGCCCACCAGGAGCCGAGAAGCAGGCCGCTGGCCAGCAGGGCCCAGGCGATGATACCCCACAGGCGCCCGGAATCGGCCCACTCGTCGCGTCGCCTACCGGCCAGGAGGGCGCCTAGGGCGAAGGCAAAGGGAATGGACACGCCAATCAACCCGGCCATCAAAGCGGGGGGATGAAAGAACATGCCGAAGTGGGTAAGGAGGGGGTTAATGCCCTCTCCGTCCGGCGGTATGAAGGGTAGCTTGGCGAAGGGATTGGCCATGAAAGCCATAACGGCGAGGAAGAAGACCTGGACTACCATCAGGGTGGCGGTGGTATAGGGCAGAAAGCCGCGGGTGCGGCGGGGAGCCCAGCGGACAGCGGCGGCGGACATGGCGGAAAGGACGAAGGCGATGTAGAGGAGGGAACCCTCGTTACCGGCGTAGAAGGCGACCCAGGTGTAGATGTCGGCCATGGCGTTGCTGCTGTGGGCGGCGACGTAGGCCACTTCATAGTCCCGGTTGATGAAGGAGGCGACCAGGCAGAGGGTAGCGACGAGCATAACGAGGGCGACGACATAGACGGAACGGCGGGCGCTGACTACCAAAGGCGGTATCCCGCGCACCCGGCCCGCAACCGAGCCAAATAAGGCATAACAGGCCAGTGCCAGGCCCAGCCAGAGAGAGATTTCGCCCAGGTCAGCCATTTAAGGGGACTGCATTCCCTGCAAAAGTTACGCAACGGGTTAAAGGAATATTGCCGCCGCAAAATGGTAACACCAACAGTATTCGCTGTAAATGTTTCGAATTTCGGTAGCATTCCCGTTCATAGGTTTATTTCTTTCGCCTGCTGTCGCTTTCGGGCGCCCCCCAGTGGCTGCCCAAGGAGAAGCGGCAAATACTTTATGCAATGAAAGGGGCCGTTCCTTGGGAACTCCAGGGATATTGGCTTTACGAAAACCGATTGTAAAATCTGTAACTTATTTGACATCCATATAATTTGCCAAATTTGCTCTGCGAAGACTTTCGGAAACGGGTTTTTCTGTTAATAAGCCGCCTTCTAACGACACTGTCCACTTGAAAACTTTGTGCCCAGTACCTTATGCGGGCATGTTCCTGCATCCCCACCATCATCCAAATCTACCAAGGAAGGTGAACATAGCATTTGTTTTGAGGTCAGCCTACTCTGCTGACCATTGGCAGGCATCGCATCGCTGCCCGTGGCATATTGCCAAGAGTGAGCTAGTCCACGAAAGGGTGGTATCTACGGTCAAGATGTTTTTACCGAGCTATCGTACCGCTCACAACCGGAATACCCTAGTGTGTATGGAAGCATTACCAGGCAACCACCATTTGGGAGGAATAATGATGAGCATGTACAGAAGATGGATCTGGCGTCTCTTCCTTTCCAGCGCGCTGGTCAGCATGATGTTCGTGCTGGACTGGGGGTGGCAGAGCAAGTGGAGGAACAGCCAGCCCAGCAGCCCGCACCCGCTGCGCCGGCGCCGGCAGCGCAACAAGCCGCACCGGCAGCGGTACCCACCCCCACAACTGTAGCGCAGGCCGCCCTGGCTCCCGTGTCCGAGTCTGCCATGGGCCCCAGGGAAGCTCCCTCATTTGCGGACTACTGGAGTCCCCCCACGGCTTTCTATGGGGAGCCGGTCTACGGAGGACCTCTACGCATCAATTATGAGGACCCCCTGGAGCACGCCAACGTTTGGGGCGCTCGTAGCGGCACCACAATCAGGTATCGCGTTCCAACGCACGATACACTGATTCAGGACAATCCCGATGATCCCGGCGCTCCTTACATCCCTGGCCTGGCCTATGGCTGGACGGTAGACGACGACCTGAAAGGGGTAACCTTTTTCCTTAAAGACAACGTGATGTGGCACAACGGTGAACCCATGACCTGTGAGGACGCCCGTTACAGCTACGAAATCATGATTACGGAAGAGGGGATTACCGGTTCCTACATGAAGAACCGGCTGTCCGATGTGGACTTGAGCCAAATGCAGTGCGTCGACGAGTCTGCTTTGAAGTTCAGGTTTACGAATCCTTCCGCCGTACCCCTGCTGAGCTTTGGCAACCCGGCTGCCATGATATTCAACAAGGCCTGGTTCCTTGAGGGCGGCGAAGAAGCCATGTTCCAGGACGTTACGGTGGGAACCGGTCCCTTCACCTGGGACGAGGGCCAGCAGGTAGGAGTGGACGAGCAGCACTTTACGCGGAACCCCAACTACCACGTAGAGGGATTGCCGTACATATACAACCTGACCATCTTCGGCATCCTGGACGAGTCGGCGCAACAGGCGGCGATGCTGGCGCACCAGACGGACTGGCACTGGATCCGAAACTTCGGACAGTACGACCAGTACGTGAAACACGACCAGATACAGACGGTAATCCGCGCCACACGGTCGAGCGAGAATCTGTGGATTAACACCCGTAATGCCCCCTTCGACAACGTGCGGATTCGCCAGGCCGTGGCGATGGGATTCGACAAGGTGACGGGCATAAAGGTGACCCTGCAGGGTTACGGTTCCACGGGACTGGGATTGATGCCTCCCGGCAGCCCCTGGGCGGTATCCGAAGACCAAGCCTGCAGCATACCCGGCTGGTGTCCCCCTGGCGATATGGAGGCGCAACGGGCCGAGGCCATCCAGATTCTTAACGAAGAAGGGTTCGACTTCGACAAGACCTACGTGCTGACGGTGGAGAGCGACAACCAGCGGGTGAACCGGGCCACGTACATGCAGGAACAGTTGCGGCTGCTGGGCATCAAGACCGACTTCGACGTCATAGAGACCATCGCCTACCGGAAGTCCAGGCAGGCCGGCGACTGGGGCGACTTCATGGCCTCCACGGGCGGCGTAGCCGGCGTGGATGACCCCTTCCTGGGACTGGGTCACTTCCACCGGTGCGAAAGCCTGTACAACTTCCAGACTCCGGGCTCCGAATGCAATTCCTCGGTGGAAGCTAGGTTCGAGGAACTGGGCAAGATGACGGCCTTCGAGGACCGGAAGAAACTGGGACAAGAAATCCAGGTCGAGCTCATGAACCTGTACTCGAACTTCCCGTCCTTCTGGGAGCAGGAAGGGGTGGCCTTCTGGCCCGAGGTTCGTGGCTATGTCCACTTCCCCGGTCCCACTTCCAGCCACCTTCGGTGGGCCCACATGTGGATATACCCGAACCACTACAATGATTCGGGTTTCTCGGGCCAGACGCAGGGAGTACCTGGCGGGGAATAGCCTTCCCGGCAACGGTCCGCCAAAGGCGGATTCCGCGCGCCAAAGACGTCAAGCATCCAAGGGCCATCCCGTTTCGGCGGGGTGGCCCAGTGTCTTTCTCGGGGGTTGTTCCTTGACCGCAACTTGGCCGTGTGCTTAACTTTAGCCCATCGCTCGTATCTGCCCACCCGCCAGAGGCGGACGTCCCGAAACGAGAGCGAGCAGCCCAATTTCCGTTGCCGACCCGCCGGAAAAGCGCATACCCACAATAGCTGGAGTTATGCGGGGTACCACTGGAGGAGAAATGGACTTCGGCATTTTCATGCAGTTAGACCGCCGCGAGGGCGGGACCCAGGTCGAGGCCTTCAAGGAGGGGTTCGCCCTGGTTGACGCCGCCGAAGCGTGGGGCCTGGACGAAGCCTGGCTCTCCGAAGTGCATTTCGCGCCAACTCGCACCGTGCTGTCGTCCCCGGCAGTCATTGCGGGCGCCATTGCCACCCGCACCGAGCGCCTGCGGGTGGGGACTGCGGTCTCCGTGCTACCGTTGGGCAACCCCCTTCGTATCGCCGAGGAGATGGCCACGGTGGACCAGATAGCCGAGGGCCGGTTCGATTTCGGCATCGGCCGGAGCGCCTTTCCCCGCGCCTACGACGTTTACGGCATTCCATACAAGGAAAGCCGGGGCCGGTTTGAGGAAGCGCTGGAAATCATCCTGGAATCCTGGAAGGGTGAAGCCTTCTCCTACCATGGCGAATACTTCCAGATAGAAAGCGCACACATCTCCCCCACTCCCTATACGCAGCCCCACCCGCCGCTGCGGGTCGCCGCAACTACGGAGGAAACCTTCCCCCGCATGGGCCAGCAGGGAATGCCGATCTTTGTGGGACTGAGGGGCATGGACGTGGACGACCTGCGGGTCAATCTGGGCAAGTACCGCGACGCCTGGCGCCAGGCCGGCCACGAGGGCGCGGGCGATGTCTCTTTGCGCATCCCAATTTACGCCGCCGCAACCGAGCAGGCCGCCCTGGAAGAACCGGCGGAAAGCATACACGCCTATTTCAGCCGCATGAGTTCCCTGTATCGCGATTCGGCGGGTAGGGCCGGGACCGAGGCAACCGAACTCCGCCAGGGCCGGGGGGAGCGGCTGGCCAACATGACCTTCGACAGGATGCTGGAAACCAAGGTGGCTTTTGGCTCCGCCGAGGGATTGGTCGAACGCCTTTCACGACTTCAGGAAGACCTGGGCCTCAACAGTGTCATCGCCGAACTCAACCCCGGCGGCCTCATCCCGCCAGACCGGGTTATGAGCAGCATGGAAATCCTGGCAAAGGACGTTGCGCCCCACTTCAAATAGAGGTACAGGAGCACCACCCCTTGAAAGTAGCAATATTGGACGATTACCAGGACGTTGCCCTGCAGCTGGCCGACTGGTCCGCCCTGCCTGAAGGCTGGGAACCCGTAGTCTTTAGCGATCATCTGGCCGACGAAGACGCTTTGGTTCAACGACTCGAGGGCTTCGACGCGGTGATAGGTATGCGGGAACGCACCGCCTTCCCCCGCTCGGTCCTTACCCGTCTGCCGGATCTGCGCCTGCTCATAACCACCGGCGGACGCAACGCCTCCTTCGACGTGGAATGCGCCACCGAACTGGGCATTGTGGTTTGCGGCACCGGCGGGGCCGGCGAAGGTCCTACCGAACTTACCTGGGGCCTCATCATTGGCTTGCTGCGAAAGATACCCCAGGAAGACCGCCTTACCAGGGACGGCCGTTGGCAGACCACGATCGGCGTGGGCCTGAAGGACAAGACCCTGGGCCTCATCGGCCTGGGCCACATTGGCGGCCTGATGGCCCAGGTGGGCAACGCCTTCCAGATGAACGTCATCGCCTGGAGCCAGAACCTCACCGCCGAAAGGGCAGCGGAATGCCAGGCAACTTTGGTGGACAAGGACACCCTGTTCCGCGAATCGGACATCGCCTCGGTCCACCTGCGCCTGAGCGGCCGCACTCGGGGCCTGGTGGGCGCCCGCGAAATAGGCCTGATGAAGGCCACCGCATACCTGGTGAACATATCCCGCGGCCCAATCGTGGACGAAGCGGCGCTGGTGGACACACTGGAACGCCGGGCCATCGCCGGGGCCGCCCTCGATACCTTCGACGTTGAACCCCTGCCCGCAGACCACCCCTTCCTCAGGCTGGACAACACCATTATCGCGCCCCACCTGGGTTATGTGACGGAAGAGGGTTACCGTGCCTTCTACGCCGGCGCCATTGAAGACGTTCGGGCCTATGCCGCAGGGGAAGCGGTCCGGGTAATAAACCCGGATGTCCTGTCCACACCTCAACTGCGCCCCCAAGGCTAACCCTATTCAATCGGAGAAATGGAATGAAAGCGGTACGAATTGAAGAGTTTGGCGGGTTGGATGTGCTGCAATGGGCCGACGTGCCCGAACCCACAATCCGCCCTGGCCAGGTAATAATCAAGGTGGACTCCTCGGGAGTGAATTACGCCGACATCATGCGTCGCCAGGGCAACTATCCCGGGCCCGACCTGCCTTCCACCCTTGGGCTGGAGGCCGCGGGCACTATCGTGGAAGTGGGGGAAGGTGTGGACGGCCTCAGCGTGGGCCAAAAGGTGTTGGGCATGGGGCCCCAGGGCAACGCCGAGTACGTTTCCATCAATGCAAATTATGTCTTCCCCTACCCGGAAACCGTTGACCCGGTCCACGCCGGCGGCATGCCCATCGTGTTCCTGACCGCCTACCACCTGCTGAAGACCCGCGGGCAGGTGCAGCCAGGGGACACGGTGCTTATCCAGGCCGGGGCCTCCGGCGTGGGAACTGTCGCCATCCAGTTGGCCAAGGCCTTTGGCGCCCGCGTCATTACCACCGCCTCGTCCACCGAAAAGCTGGACCTGACCCGCTCCCTGGGCGCGGACGAGACCATCAACTATGTGGCCCAGGACTTCGAGGATGAAGTCCAACAGATGACCGGCGGCAACGGCGTCGACCTGGTGCTGGAATGCGTCGGCGGCCCGGTGCTGGAAAAGAGCGTCCGCTGCGTTGCGTCCTACGGCAAGCTTATCTCCTACGGAAATGCATCCGGAACTGCGGCGAGTCTGGCCGGCGGCGACATCTTTGCCGCCAACCGCACGGTCATCGGGTTCAGCATGGGCCGTTCGCCGGTAGGGCGCCTGGACCATCCGGCAGCGATGTCGGAAATCTTCCCCATGCTGGCCGACGGCAGGGTTCGCCTGGTAGTTGACCGGGTCCTGCCCATGTCGGAAGTAGCCCAGGCCCACCGGCATCTCTCAAACCGGGGCTCCCACGGCAAGGTAATTCTTACTCCTTAAGTGTTAGAATGGCTGCCGCCAAGGCAAGCAGCATAACCGCCGTGGAGTAAGCCACATGACAGAGGGAGCAGACGCACGCCCCGGTGACCTGGTGGTGCTGGTGGGCACCCGGAAGGGCGCCTTCATCCTGACCGCCAATCAGTCCCGCCGGAATTGGCGCCTGGCCGGGCCTTACAACCCCGGCACAGATATCTACCACTTGGTTTACGATTCCCGAAACGGCGGCCGGCTCCTGGCCGCCAGCAACAGCATGTGGTTTGGCCCCCAGGTGGAATACAGCGACAACCTGGGAAAGACCTGGGAGCAGGCCAGCCAGCAGCCCCGATTTGCCGACAAGCCCGAATACGCCGAGCACGACGGCCCCACCGTCAATAACGTCTGGCACATCGAGCCGGGAAGCGACGGCGAACCCGGTACCCTTTACGCCGGCGTCCAGCCCGCGGCCCTGTTCAAGTCCAAAGACGGGGGTCTGACCTGGTGCGAGGTTGCCGGACTGGGCAGGCACCCAACCCGGCCCGAATGGATGCCCGGCTTTGGCGGCCTGTGCCTCCACAGCATCGCCCTGGACCGGGACAGCCCTGAGCGTATGTGGGTGGGCATCTCCGCCGCGGGAGTCTTCCGCACCGACGATGGCGGCGAGACATGGCGGCCAACCAACCGGGGCGTGCGCGCCGACTTCATCCCCGGGGACCCGCTTCCCGAGTGGGGCCAGTGTCCCCACAAGCTCCTGACCCATCCCCTTGCGCCGGGCCTGCTGTACCAACAGAACCATTGCGGCGTGTATCGCAGCGACAATCACGGAGACCGGTGGACCGACATCACCGAGGGCCTGCCATCGCGCTTTGGCTTCGTTCTCGGC
This sequence comes from Dehalococcoidia bacterium, assembly GCA_034422655.1. Lineage (GTDB taxonomy): Bacteria > Chloroflexota > Dehalococcoidia > Lucifugimonadales > UBA3495 > Bin22. The sequence goes on along the minus strand of DAOUJN010000020.1, from coordinate 97,246 downwards.
CTGCACCCCCGAGAGCCGGACACCCTGTTCGTTCTGCCCGAGGACGAGGTCTTGGGGACTGACGTAGGCGGGGGTATCCGCTATGCCTCTGGCGCCAGGTTCCGTGTCTTCCGCAGCCGCACGGGCGGCCAGGACTGGGAACCGTTGACCAACGGGCTGCCCCAGGAACACGCCTACATCCACGTTCTGCGCGAGGGCATGGCTACCGACACGCTGAACCCGGCTGGCATATACGTGGGCACCGTCAACGGCCAGGTCTTCTACAGCCGCGACGAGGGAGACAGCTGGGAGATAATGGTGGACAACCTGCCGCCCATTAATTCCGTGGAAGTGGCGGTGGCGGTCTGATTACCCTTCATCCCGTCGCAGCGTGTACCGGTCCGAGGCCATAATGTCCGGTATCAGCGGCGTCAGGCTGGGAAAGTCGTCGGCAACCGCGTGAATCAGGCGACCGCTCAGCCCGTCGGCGGCATCGCTGGCAAGCCATACGGCGAGTTCGGCAGCCCGCTCAATGGATGCCCCGCCGCCGCCGGTTACCTGAAGTCCGAACTCGTACAGTTCGGTATCGCCCACGGCCTGCGCCCCGTCGGTAATCTCCTCCCACATCCCGGTGTGAATCGAACCTGGTCCCAGGGCATTCACCTGGATGTTCTTATCCGCCAGTTCCAGGGAAAGGATCTCGGTCAGCCGGATGATTGCGGCCTTGGAAGAACCGTAGGCGGACAGGTGATAGGGAGCTGAGGTTGAACCCGAACCCGACAGATTGATAATACGTCCACCTCCGCCGGCAGCCATTATGGGAATCACGGCCCGGCAGCAAAGGTAGGTTCCCACCAGGTTAACCTGGATAGTGCGCATCCAGGCCTCCACGTCGTTGTCTTCCAGCGCGCCAATGGGGCCAACGATACCGGCGTTGTTGACCAGAATGTCTATCCTCCCGAATTGGTCCAACGCCTGCCGAGCCATGCCGTCCACAGAGGTCTGGTCGGTGACGTCAGTCGCGATAATGCAGGTTTCTGCTCCCTGGGCTTGTGCCTGCTGCGCCACCTCCTCCAACTGGTCAACGCTCCGGGCCGCCAGGGCCAGCCTGGCGTCTTCGCCAGCATAGGCCAGCGCTATGGCCCGGCCGATACCTCTTCCGGCACCAGTGATTACGGCAACCTTGTCCTTCAACCGCATCGGCTATTGTCCTCCGTTAACGTAATAGAGCCTGCAATCTGGCTGTCACCCAGCCGCCGGCGAAACAGCCAAAGAACCGGACGATTGATGGGGAGGCCAGATCACTACCTTTCGGCCCTGCTGCCACTGGACCAGGAAGACTGACCGGCCCATCTGCCTGCCGGTATCCGGGTCCACCCGGAACCTGCCGAAGAAGGTATGAAAGTCCAGATGGACGGCCGCTTGCCAAAGCAGTTCCGGCTCCAGGCCGCCTGCCTCCGCCACGCACCTTTGGACAACCAGGCCGGAGGCGTAGGCTTGCGCCATGGGATAGTCAACGGGGACACCTGCAGCGGCGGCCACGCGCTGCATAGACGAAAGCGCCTGGGCCGGAGTGGGGCCAAAGTAATTGAGGTGTACCGGGAGTTCTATATCCCGGCCGGACGCTTCCCACTGGCTGGGCCCCACAAATCCCTCCACATCAGCTCCCAATTCCTCCCGGAACCGGTCGATGGGCGTCGCCACCGCCGCGGTTGCCAGCGGCCTTTCTACTTTCCGCCATGCCGAAACCAGGCTCTTCGCTATTGCGATGTCGTGGCGTATGCGGCCTACCACCAGCAACAGGTCGGGCTGTGCCTCTGCGGCATCCCAAGCGAGGGCTTCAAAATCGCTTTGTTCGGGCGGAAACTCCAGGCAAACCGCCCTGGTGAAGCCCAGCGCCAGGGCCTCGGCCTCCAGTCCCTCGCTGACCTGGCGGGGGAAGGCCCCGGTGGAACACCGGACGATGCCAAAGCTGCCGGCCTGGGAATTGACTCCCTTGAGCAGACCGGGAAGCGCCGCCAGGTACCCCCTTGCCCCGGACAAAATGCCTACCACCCGCCGGCCGGGCTGGTAAATTGCCTCAGCCGCGCCGCCCTGGTTCCAGAGAATCCGGCCCTCCTGTGCCGCCACGTCCGCAGCGGCCCGGGCCAGGCCGCTGGAATAGGGGCCGAACAGCAGGTCCACCCGGTCCTGCCGGACCAATCGTCGGGTGGCCGCCTTGGCCTGTTCCGCCAGGCTGGCATCGTCGTAGTGGACCAGCTCCAACCTGAAACTGCGGCGGCCAACTGGGAGGCCACCCGCCAGGTTTACGTCTTCTACCCAGGCCTGGAGGCCGGCCAGCGCCTGCCGCCCCTGGGTCCGGAACTGGCCGGTGAGGGAGACCGGTATCCCGACTTTGACGACAACCATGGGGCAGTCCGGCCGCACCGGTTAAAGCAGCGAGGACAGCCCGCTACATCCGGGGACGGAAGATGCCGAAAGAACTGGTGTAGCCGTGCAGGAAGGTGGTGCCGCTGACCGGGCCAATCTCGCCATTGCAGAAGAAGCCGCCCAGGGGCACGGAGCCCAGCTTGTCCCGGAAAAGGTCGGTATCGTGGTTGGGGCGACCGTAAAGGTACTGGCCGCGACCCAGGCAGGAAAACAGCAGGGCGCCGTGAACTTCGTTCTCCCGGTTGTCCCCTGCGTACCGCTCCAGTACGGCTGCCAGGTCCTGCGCCGACGTGTCGGCGTCCCGCAGGTGGAACTGGACGAGTTGGCCCTCCTTCAGCATTTCGCCGATGGCCAGCGAACCGCTGCGGTCGTCCATGCCCATGACATTGCGAATCAGGAAGTCCCCCTGCTGCGGCTCATCTATGAACTCGTCCATCACCACGCCCAGGAACAGGGAGTTCCGCATCAGGCCCTGGTCCCGCTCGGTGAGGGTGGGAAACAGGGCACGCAGGACGTTCAGCGGCGTATCCCCGTCCAGCGATTCCAGCAGGTTGCGGCGGCTCTGGGTGATGCGCATGGGCTTGCCGATGGGCCGGCACCCCTGGGCCACCACCGTGTCGATGGTGATGTTGCCGTGCATAGCTACTCCCACCGCGCCGGAGCGGTGGACGCGGCCCCCGAGGAACAGGGCGTTGGCTCCTTGCTGCTGCCCGCCGCTGGCCAGCCCGCCGATCTTGGCGGCCCCGGCGAAGGCAAAGTCCAGGCCCAGAATCAGGTTTTGCACGGGAAAAGAGTAGGGGTCGGCCAGCAGTACGAACTGGGGGGCGTCGGCAGGGCTGACATTCAGCAAGTCCTCCCAGGAAGCGGGTCCCGCGTCCAGGTCAGGCAGGGCATCGCTGGCCAGGTGGAAGGGCGTGAGTGTTACGTCAGGCAGGGAGGCGGCGGTGATGGACAGGGCGGGATTCTGCTCAACCTCCTGCCCGTTACCGATTATCCCGCCTCCCGAACATCCGAGGATGAGAGGGGTAGAGTCGCCATTACCCAGGCTCTGGCGGACAAGCTGGGGTACCGCCTCGTAGTTCTGGTGGTAGTGGGAAGAAGCAAAAACGACGGCCAGATCCGCCGTTGCATTTCCCAACTGCTCCTTCAGGCTGGCAACGCATTCGTCAATCGCCGACTCCACGGATGGTTCTTCAGAGATTGCGGAGGCCCACTTCATGACGACACCTCTCTTTCTGTTCGTAAATGACCGACTACCGGGGCAATTAGTACCGCCCCAGTATAACAGCCGGGGAGAAGCGGACGGACAGGCCCGGTCATATCGGGGCAACGGGGGCGTGTTTTCACTCACGCCACCTTTTCTGTTGCCCGGAGGGACTGTAGCACCTGAAAGTGAGCCTCGGTAGGGACGCAGTCGGCCCCGTTGATGGGGACCACATCCTGGGGGCAGGCGGAGAAGGCCACCACCAAATCCATTTCCGCCCGCAGCAGCACGTAATCGCCGGGCCCTGAAACCGGAGGTTCGATAGCCAGGGTGTTATCCAACCCCACTGGAATGTTCATAAAGAGGTTCCATGGGCTGGGAGTCTCGGGCGGTTCCAGCCCAAGTTCCTCCAGGGCCGCCGCCAGGTTGTCAGTGCAATTGTCGTGATACCCTGTGCAGCCCAGAAGCTCATACCGGTACCGGTCGCAGGCCGCCAACAGGGTATCGTGGATACCGCCCGACGTATCTTCCGCCAGGGTCAGAATCGGCCGCCGCCGGTTGGTAACCATCGATTGGCCCAGGGCCGGCATGGTCCTGCCGATGGCGGTCCGTGAATGCTCCATAGACATGAACTCGGTCATATCATTCCGGCGGAAGGCCCAGGTATCCACCACCTGCTGACCGTGGGTATTGATAACCTTCACGACCTGGCCCTGCGACACGAAGGCCGCCCGGCCACTTCGCGCCGGAATCGAAATAAGGCTGTCTGACGTCATGCGGCTCCTCCTCTTCCGAAAATTTCCCAGCGGAATCGAACATCAGCCGGTGAAGCCGGCCCACACCCCGGGCAGCCGCGCCAGCGCTTCTTCCGCCAGCGGACCGATTTCGGCATACTGAACCGCCTGTTCCAGGTGCTCCAGGCTCGAATAACCCACCAGGACGCTGCTGACCCCGGCGTTGCTGAGGGCAAAGCGCAAGGAAGCTTCCACCAGGCTGCCGGCGTACCCTTCCGTTACCAGGAACTTGAACCCGTCTGCCCGGGACTGGTCCTGGCTGTAGTCCCGGCCCGACCCTATGGGCGCGACGCTGGGAACCGCCACGGGATGTCGTGTTTCCTCACCGCTGAGGGCGCCCGCCGCCAGTACACGGATTACCAGAACGCCCATGCCATTCGCTGCTGCCCGTCCGATTTGATTTCCGTAGTCAGGCATATCAAAGCCGGGCGGCACGGCGTTTCCCGCGCTGGGATTGACCAGGTTATAAACCGATTGAATCGTGTTCAAAGCCCTCGCGTCGATAACCCGGTGCAGGGACGTTGTCTCCCCCACCGCGGTCATGCCCCAGAACCTCACCTTGCCCTGGTCGCGCAAGTGCTGGAGAGCGTCCACCACTTCACCCAGGGCCTCTTCCGGTGAGACCGGCCCTCCTTCACCAGCCAGTGCCACGTGGTTATGCATCTGAATCAAATCCACCTGCTCACGCTGCAGGCGAGCCAGACTGTCCTCCACGGACGCGATGACATTGGACTTTATTTGTCCCGCCTCGCGGGTCGTAACCCGGAACTTGGTTCCCACGTAAACGTCCGCCCCTAACTCCTTCAAAACCCGTCCAAGGTTGGTCTCCGACTGGCCGTCTCCGTAGGAAGATGCCGTGTCGAAGTAGTTGATTCCCAGTTCCATGGCCCGTGCCACCGCCCGCATCTGGTCGGCATGGCGGCCCCGGATCATCAGGCCGCCAACGTTCCCGCAGCCAAACCCGATTTCCGACACATCCAGGCCGGTGTTGCCCAAGGGTCGATACTGCATCACCAATCCCCGCAATTGAACTCAGCTGCCACTATACTATTCCCCTGCTCACCGCGGCACAATCTTCCAATCGGAAGTTTCCGGCTCCGTCCACCGGCATTGCCAGCCTTCCTCGGCGGCCATATAATCGCCGAAGCTACCCAACCCAAAGGGAGGCAAAGAGATGCAGACCAACACTACCAAGGCCAAGCTGGCCGCCGGCGACGTCGTTTTCGGGGCCATCATCACCCGTTACGCACCCGACCTGGTGGAGATTTTCGGCGCGGTGGGCTACGACTTCGTGATGATTGACTGCGAGCACGGCCCAATGAACCTGGACCAGGTGGAACACATGGTCCGGGCCGCCGAGTCCTTCGGAATTACCCCCATAGCCCGAATACCCAACAGCGAGGAATCTACGATCCTGCGATTCCTGGACCGGGGGCTGCAGGGGATAATTGTGCCCCACGTCAATACCGGCGAGCAGGCCGCCGGCGTGGCGCGTTCGGCCCGGTATTTCCCCGACGGCCGCCGGGGCATGGGCGGAGGCCGCGCCCACGATTACGGTGTCGGCGTGACCCGCGACGAGTCCACTACCTGGGTCAATTCCCAGGTGCTGGTTATCCCCATGGTGGAGGAAGTGGAAGCGGTAAACAACCTGGACCAGATTCTGGCCGTGCCGGGGGCCGACGTGCTGCACGTGGCCGCTTCGGACCTGGGCCAGAGCATGGGGTTCCCGCCCGTTTCGGAGGTCCGGCGGGTGATGGGCGAAGTGATTCCGCGGGTGCGGGCGGCCGGCAAGAACGTGGGCGTAGGCGGCAATAACCCGGGCGATGCCGCGGGCGTGGCCGAATTCATCAAGCTGGGCGCCAACTTCGTTACCGTGTCGTCCCAGGGGCTTATGCGCCTGGCCGCCGAGGACTTTCGCAAGCGGGTGGACGAGGCGGTGGCGGCTTAGTCCGCCGTCAATCTTTCCGCGTAAGGACACAATGCAACAGGAAGGAGGATGAAGAAAATGCCGGAATCGTCACTGAATCTGGAGAACATTCAACGCGCCATGTCCGCCATGATGGCCAAGGCCCAGGAAACGCCCGACGCCCCGGTGGCCATGGCCATCGTTGACTCGACGGGCAACCTGGAAGCCTACGCCAAGATGGACAACCTGCGGATGTTCAGCCGACGCCATGCCCTGCGCAAGGCCTACACCGCCGCGATTATGGGCCTTAACACCGGCGCCCATGCGGAGCGCATGCACGGCCAGGGCCGCAGCATCAGCGAACTGGGCGACCCTAACCTTACCCACGGCCAGGGCGGCCTGGTAATCATGAAGGACGGTGTGATCCTGGGCGGCATCGGCGTGGGCGGCTATCCCAGCGGCCAGGCCGACGAGGACCTGGCCCGGGTCGGCCTGGAAGCGCTGGGCCTATAGCGAGTTACGCCCGGGCCAGTAGCAAGATAGGGGACGGGATATAATCCCGTCCCCATGGTCTTGATGCCAGCAATAACGGAAGCAGTAGCTAGGTGCTGGGCCGCTGGATAATCTCCACGCTGACATGGTCCGGGGCCTCAATGAAGGCCACCATGGAGCCCGAGGGCATGGTCCACGGCTCGCAGATAAAGTGGACGCCGTTGGAACGGAAGTTGGCGGCCGCTGCCTCCATGTCGTCGACCTGGAACCCAAAGTGGTCCAGCCCGTACCGGGGTTCGGTGGAACCGGGGACGGGGTCTTCGCCTTCAGCGCGACCGGAAATAGTCATCAAAGGCCGGCCGTTGAGTTCCAGGGTGATGGACTTGGTGGTGGACAGGGGACGCTCGCCGGTAATGACTGCGCCGAAGTTGTCGCAGTAAAACTTGGCGGCGGCGTCCGGGTCTTCGCTGCGGAAATGCAGGTGGTTCTGGTTAAAGTTCATGGGGTTTACCTCCTCTAATGGCTTGGGAATCTGCGGGAGTTGTTTCAGGTGGACTCCGAAAGGCGTTGAATGGGTTAAGTCCCTCTACTTCAAGAAGTCGCCAATCCACTGGTCGTAATCGCCGCGGCGGGTTAGCTGGCTCATGAGGGCCGGGGACGCGAGTTGGTCGGCAAGGTCTGCGGGCTTGACGCCCTCGCGCAGGGACTTCATGGTGTCGTAGGCAGCTTTGACGGCGGCGGCGAAGGGGAGGTGGCCCTGGAGGGCTACGCGGACGCCGGCGCCGCTGAGGAAGTCGAGGTCGGCCAGTTCGCCGCCAGCGCCGCCCAGCAGCAGGGGTATGTTTACCTCGGCGGCCACCGCTTCCACCTCGGCCCGGGTCTGGGCCCCGGCCAGGAACATGGCGTCCACGCCGGCGGCCTCGTAGGCCTTGGCCCGCTTGATGGCATCCTCCAAGCCCGTTACCCGCAGGGCGCTGGAGCGGCCGGCGACCACCAGCGCAGGGTCTTGCCGTCCAGACAGCGCGGCCTTCATTTTGCCGACACCCTCTTCTACGGATATCAGCGAACCCTCTCCAGCGGCGCCGAAGCCCAGGGGCAGTTGCGTGTCCTCAATGGTCAGGCAGGAAACGCCGGCCGTCTCCAGTTCCTCCACGGTGCGCTTCACGTTCAGGGCGTTGCCGTAACCGTGGTCGGCGTCCACCATCAGGCTCAGGTCGCCGGCGCGGCAGATGCGGTGAATCTGCTGGGCAAATTCGGTCAACGTCAGCACAATCAGGTCCGGCGCGCCCAGCACCGTGCCCGAGGCGATGGAACCGGCAAACATGCCTACCTCAAAGCCCAGGTCTTCCGCGGCCCGGGCCGAGATGGGGTCGAACACCGAGGCGGGATGGACGCAGCGGTCCCCGGCCAGGATTGCGCGATAGCGTTCACGTCGTGCGGTCAGGTTCATAATTCTCCTCATGCGGTTGGTTAGCAGGATGGTCAAGACTATACTACCCATATTGAGCGGATTCAAACATGGATGGACAGGATGGACAGGATTGGGTTAAGGAAGGAGGGCTATGGTACAGATCCTGGGTGTTGATTTCAGCGGGGCAAGAGCCGACAACAATACCTGGCTCACCCGGGCCACGCTGGAAGGAACATCCCTGTCCCTGCTTGACGTCCGGCGAGTCACCCGCCTGGAACTTACCGATACCCTTGCCGCCTGTTCCGTGCCCACTGTGGCGGCACTGGACTTCCCCTTTGCCACACCCGCAAGTTACGCTGGGTACTGGGCGCCGGAAGCCAGGACGATGCCGGACCTCTGGCGGGCGGCAGCCTCAATGGAGTACGAGAATTTTCTGACTATCCGCGATGAGTTCGTGTCCGAACACGGCGAACCAAAGCGGGCCTGCGACCCGCCGGAGAGCTACTCCTGCCTGCACATGGTGAACCCCATAATGTTGCCCATGACCTTCCGCGGGATGCAAATGCTGCACCGGCTATGGTTTGGCGAGACTTCAAACGCCATTTCTGTGCCGCCGCTTCCTGAATGTTCTTGCCAAAGTGCAGGGGCCGTTACCGAGTTGTTGGAGGTGATGCCCGGGGCGGCGCTTCGCCGGTTGGGACTACCATACAAGGGGTATAAGGGAGGCGCCAAAGCGTCGGAGAGACGCCGGTCCATCGTAGCCAATCTGCCTGTACGGGCACTGCCCGTTGAGTTAGACTTCGGGGAGTTTGAAGGCCTGGCACTAAGGAGCCACGATGCGCTTGACTCAATTGTGGCGGCAGTGGCCGCCGCCCTCTGGGCCCTGGCTCCCGAAAGGTTTCCGAAGCCACCGACTGAAGGTGAGGCAGGCTTTGACCCGGTGGTCTTGCTTGAAGGCTGGCTCTACGCCCCAGCCTCGATTGCAACCCAATAGGCGGGAAACCACCTCTCCCATAGCAAGAACTTTAGATTCTTCACTCCGTTCAGAATGACAGTCATGGTAATTGGAGATGACTGGGCCGGAAAATCAGCAGCAGTTTTGTGTCTGCAGGCCTTAGAAACCGCAGGGGGTCCAGGGTAGTTGCTGGGCCGAGAACATTCGGTTGGCGCGGTCCAGGGACCCGGCCTTCTTCTCCTCGGCCAGCCCGGCGGCGGCAAGGGTGGTGAAGGTAACCGTGCCCAGGTAGGTGGATGCCAGGGCCGCCACGCCCATGACCATGTCGGGCGATGCCTCGGTAACGCGGCAATCCGATTCTTCGGTGGAGGCCTTCAGCTCGAACCGCCTGGCATTCCAGGGACAAACATCGTCCTTCACTTCGATAACGAGGCGTCCTTCATTGGCATATTGTCGCTGGGACAGCGCAGCCCCCACGTCCACCAACCTCATCCATAGGCCGTCACGAGTTGTGCGGCGCAGCCTCCTGGGGTCGGCCAACATCCAGGGCAGGGGGTCGTCAACGGGCCTGCGTTCCGCCTCGGCATGATTCACCAGGTCGGTATCGAAGCAGAAGCGCCAGAGGGCGGCGACAGCATCCTGAGTCACTGCCATCAACTCTTGAACGATTACCGTGCCCTCGTTGGTCCGGTACCGGGCATACCCTTCCATACGGTCATTTTCGTAGTACCCCACGTAGAAGATGCCGCCCCGGCCGCCATGGCGGTGCTCCGGGGCGGCGGCCTCGCGTTCCCACAGATGGGGGGCTTTCTGGAAAACTCCGGGACGCCCGACGGTGCTGCGGCGAAAAACATCAGGCAGCGCCTTTCCAATTTCGTTGGGGTCTATGAAGGCGAAGGTGCCGGGGCAGTCGTAATTGTGGGCGTACCTGCTGTGGGCCCGTTCAATGCTCCATTCTTCTCTTAGCGAGCCGACACCGTACCCAAACCGGCCGTATATCACGCTCTCGGACGCAAACAGACCCGCAAGCGGTTCGCCGCGCTGGTAAACGTCCTTCAACTGGTGGTGCATCATCCGGGTCATTATACCCTGGCGGCGGTGGGTGGGTTGAACCGCGATGTTGGCTACGCCGGCAATAGGGGACTCCCCGCCAGGTATGGAGACCTTTTGCAGGTGGGAGTGAGCGCCGCCTACTATGCGTCCGCCGTCGAAAACGGCAATGGACCGGTCGAGGTCGAAGGCTGGACGCAGCATCTCCGGGTCGGCGTTCAACCTGTTGCCGTAGGCGCGGGCCTCCACGCGTACCCACTCCTCGAACTCGGCAGCAGTTACTTGCCTCAATTCCAACATCCGGCGTTCCCTCCAGGGAAGTTCAGCCACCGCTCGCGACTCAATGCGGGCCGGTCTCCGACTGCAAGCATACTACATTATTTTGCGAGACGCTTCATCACGCAGCCGCGACAGTCGGCGAGGGTCGTGGGTTTGCTTCCCCTTTTTATCCACGAAAGGCACGAGGAGAGTATGGATTCTTCGCCAGGACTGCCGTGCGTGGGCTCCCCGGTTGACATACAGTTGCCTTACGGGGATGATTAGCAGCAAATTGTCGCAGGAGGCCCGCAATTGAAGGCTGCCGTATTGTACGAGTATGGCCAACCCCTGGTAATTGAGGATGTTGACCTGGAGGAACCCAAGGCCGGAGAGGTGCTGGTGAAAATCGGCGCCGCAGGTATCTGCCGCAGCGACCGCCATTTCATGCACGGAGACGCCAACATCGCCCTGCCCGCCGTGCTGGGCCACGAAGGAGCGGGCACCGTGGAAAAAGTGGGCCCGGGGGTGACACTCACCGAACCGGGCGACCAGGTAGTCCTGTCCTTCGTGCCCGCCTGCGGAAGGTGCAGGTCCTGCCTGGAGGGCAATTCCAACCTTTGCGACCTTCACATGGCCACCGGGCCCTTCATGCTGGACGGGACCACCCGCCTGCACAAGGGCGACCAGGCCATCCACCACATGGGGAAGGTAGCCTGTTTCGCCGAGTACGCCGTGGTGCCGGAGACCGGCTGCATACCCACCAACACCAGCATCCCGATGGACAAGGCCGCGATGATAGGGTGCTGCGTTCCCACCGGCGTGGGGGCCGCCATGTTCAGCGCCAAGGTCCAGCCCGGCAGCACCGTTGCCGTGGTCGGCTGCGGCGGAGTGGGACTCAACGTAATCATGGGCGCGAAACTGCTCAATGCCTCCCAGATCATCGCCGTGGACATCCGGGAGAGCCAGCTGGAATTCGCCATGAAGTTTGGTGCCACCCACTCGGTCAACGCCGCCGACCGCGACCCGGTGGCCCAGGTCAAGGAACTGACCGGCGGCCGCGGCGCCGACTACACGTTTGAGGTATTTGGTTCCGCAGAGACAATCAAGGTCGCGTACGATATGTGCGCGAAAAGCGGAACGGCCACGGTGGTGGGCATTGCGCCGATAGGGGCCGAGGCCCCCATCAATGGAGTTGACATTGTTCGGAACGAGAAGACCCTGCGGGGGACCTACTACGGTTCCGCTCGCTCCCGCACGGACATGCCCACAATGATCGACCTCTACCTGGCCGGCAAGCTGAACCTGGACGACCTGGTGGTCCGCCACTACACGCTGGACCAGATTAACGAGGCCTACGGCGACATGGACGAGGGCGAGGTTGGCCGGGGGGCCATAGTTTTTGATTAGTATTCCCCTGCGAAACTCGGCGCAGCCTGTGTCGTTGCGATTAAACGCTCCCAGGGATGGACCTAACCACAGAGACACAGAGTACGCAGAGTCGCGCAGAAGGATGTCGAGGAGGCAGTAATGCCCCGGCTGGAAACCCTGAGCGAAGTTCAGCGCAGGACCCTGGAGTTCTTCCCCTGCCTGGAGCATGACGACACACCGTGGGTGGCATTGGACAAGCCGTTGTCCCAGTGCAAGGTGGCCCTGGTAACCTCGGCCGGCCTGCACCTGCGGGATGATCAGCCCTTCAACCGGGACACCCCGGGCGGCGAGTCAACCTACCGGGTGATTCCCAGCGACTGTAACCCGGTGGACGTGGTCCAAAGCCACTTCTCCATTGGCTTCGACCACACCGGAATCTACCGGGACCTGAACGTGACCTTTCCGGTGAACCGCCTGCGGGAACTGAACGAGAGGGGGGAGATTGGCAGCCTGGCCACCGACTTCTACTCCTTCATGGGCGCCCTGCGCGACGCCAGCACCGTCATAGAAGAGACCGGGCCCGAAGTGGCCAGGCTCATGAAGGAAGAAGGTGTTGACGTGGTCTTGCTAACGCCCACTTGACCCCTGTGCACCCACACCGTGAGTGTGCTTGCCAGGGTTTTCGAGGAACACGGCATCGCCACCGTCACCATTGCCATGGTGCGGGAACACGCCGCCAAGGTTAAGCCGCCCCGCGCCCTCTTCGTCCCATTCTTCTTCGGCTTTGCGCTGGGCCGTCCCAACGACGCTGACCACCAGCACTGTGTGCTGGGGGCGGCATTTGACCTGCTCGGGAAGCCTGAAGGTCCGGTGTTGGAGGACTTTCCGGAGGATGACGACCCTGCCATTATGCCCCAGGCATCCCAGGTTGAGGCCGAGGCCGAACAGGCGACCCGCAGCGCCGCCGACGAGGTTACCGCCCTGCGCGCCTTTTACGAACGCTGGGTGGACAACCACGGCGGCCGGACGGCGGTGGGGCTGTGCGGCATTCCCCAGCGGCGTTTCCGGGGTGTAGTCCGGTTCCTTGAAGCCTGCGCCACGGGAGATGATGCTGCAGATATGGACGAACGGCCGGCCGGAGTGTCCAGGCCCCAGTTCATTCGCTACTGTGTCGACGACCTCAAGGCATTCTACTACGAGGCCCGCATGGAGCAGCACAGAGAGGCAGACGAAGACTCACTTCACCGCTGGTTCTGGGGCAGCACCGCCGCAGGAAAGCTGGTGGCCGACCTGGCTGCCACCCTTAATGAGTCTGAAGACCCGGCCTTGAAGGGCGCAGCCTATGGCCTGGCCCGGTAAGCAGACCGCGCTCACGGCGGGCACAAAGTTGTGCTGACAATGCGGTAGGGGCAACCCTTGTGGTTGCCCTTCTTCATCCTTCGCAGACCCGAATTCAGGAAGATTGAAGTGGACGACGTCGTTGTAAAACTGGTGGAAACGGAAGCTGAACTGGAAGGCGCCATCAACGTGCGGATGCGGGTGTTCGTGGTAGAGCAGCAAATTCCCCCGGAAGAAGAGCTGGACGAGGCCGACGCCACCGCCACCCATGCCATCGCGCTGCACGGCGCCCAGGCCGTAGGCACGGGACGTATGCTGCTGGTTGACGGGGACGACGACGGAACCTGCCGCATTGGCCGCATGGCGGTGGACCAAGAGTGGCGACGCCACGGCGTGGGCGGGAAGATACTGGCGTTCCTGGAAGAGCAGGCCAAGGAGCAGGGGCTTACTCACTGCCTGCTCCATGCCCAGGAATACGTCAAGGCCTTCTACGCCGGCCACGGCTACGTGGAGAGGGGCGAGGTCTTCATGGAGGCGGGCATTCCCCACGTGGAGATGGTCAAGCGGTTGAGTTGACCGTTCCTGGCCCCGGACCGGGGCTTAAGGGCGCGGCCCTCAATGGTGGTATTGGACCGTGTCGCTAAGGTACTGCCCATAGCTGGCTGAGGGTCGCGGACTAAACAATATGGCGACGCTTTTCAGGCCTTGCCAAATTTTTTTCAGGGCTTTCATTTCACGTTGTTCCTGGTCCGTTAACTCTATTCAGGGACTATTACGCCGGTGCAGCCAGGCAGGATTCGAACACTGACGGCCCTATCCGGTTATTTCCTCAATCACCCGCACTTCCATCTTGGCGATGTGGCTGGTGGGGATGTCGCCGAGGGCCGTTCGCTCCGGGGAGGCGAAGTAGGCGGCTTCCTTGTCGGGGATCTCTTCCCTGCTGCTGAAGCGGCGAACCCAAATGAACTCGGTGCGGTCGGCGTTCACGTAGGAGCTGACCACCGGAATTTCCAGCCTGTCGTGCAGTGGCCGGATGTGCTCATTGAAAACCTTGAGCCAGGAATCCATCATTCCCCGGTTAATGGTATAGATGCGTAGTTGGGCGGTCATGGTCTGCTCCTTTAGGACAAGATAAATGCTTTGAACGGGTCAGCCTGAGTGGGCCAATGGCTCCAGCTTGTTGATAAAGTTCTGAACGTCAGTTATTCCCTGCTGGAGGTATCTGCTGGAAAGCCAGCGCTCGTAGTAGTTGATGTGCAGGTCGGACGCTACCTGAAATGTGCGTCTGAGTTCCGAGTCTCCGGTCTCCTCCGCCAGGTCGTCAACGATCTGGTAAAGAACCCGGTGGCTGCTGTGGTAGCGGCCGCGTTCTTCTGCAATGGCCTTCACCATTTCAGCGGCGGCGCCCCACGCCTTTTCTCCCGCTTGGGGCAGGTCATTTTCCGCCAAGTATTGGTAGGCCTTGCCCATGTACTCCCGGCTGGCAATGAGGTACTCGTTGGTTGATTCAAGCATTGGATTCGTGCTCCGGTTGGTTGCTCGGCAGAGTCCTTCACTAAGGTCGGGGCCGCATCCCGGTGGGCTACACCGCGTACTGCCGGATGGCGTCTTCGCTGAAGGCAAGGCCCAGGCCGGGCTTGTCGGGCACGACGATTTCCCCGTCCACGATGGCAGGGGTTTCCTCGAAAAGCTGCAGGGACCAGGGCATGTACTCCACGGTCAGCCCGTTGGGGATGGCCGCTATGTTGTGGACCTGCACCTCGGGCGCGACGTGGCTGACCACCGGCATGTTGAAGGCCTCGGCCATGCCGGCGACCTTCTGGAACTGGGTAATGCCGCCCACCCGCATCAGGTCGATCATCACGATGTCAATTGACCGATTCTCGATGAGCTGGCGGAAGGGAGCAATGCCGAAGACGTACTCCCCGGCGGCTATGGGGGTGGTCAGGGCGTCGGCTATGCGGGCCAGGCCCTGGTAGTCGTCGAAGGTGGTCATGTCCTCCAGCCAGAAGAGGTTGTACTCTTCCACCCGCTTGCCGATGGATATGGCCCGGTTCACGTCCCAAAGCTGGTTAATGTCGCACATCAGGTCAATGTCCGGCCCGATGGCTTCCCGCATGACCCGAATGCGGGCCACTTCGTCGTCGGCCGACGGTTCAGCGCCCATCTGGGTTTTCATCTGCCTGAAGCCCTTTTCCACCAGACGGTGGCCCACGTCGGCGAGGAATTCCAGGTTGCGGTCGCGGGTCAACTGGCCGCTGGCGTAAGTGGGGACCCGGTCCCGGTGGCCGCCCAGCAGCGTGGCCACCGGCAGGCCGAAAGCCTTGCCCTTGATATCCCACAGGGCCACGTCCACACCGGACAGGGCGAAGTTGAACATGCCCGGGCCGATGGTGCCGGTCTGGCGCTTCAGCTTGGCAACGATGGCTTCTATCGCCATGGGGTCGTCGCCGATGATCATGTCGCACATGCAGTCCACGGTCACTTTCAAGGCCGTAAACAGGGGATTGCCCACCATTCCCGGCATGAAGGAATAGCCAATGCCCTGGATCCCCTCGTCCGTGTTCAGTTCGATGGTAACGAAGTCCCTGGTGCCTGGGCCGATGGGAATGCCGTCCACAAGGGGGTTTTCTGCCGGAACGCGCATAATGCGGGTGTGGTAGCCGGTTATCTTCATGGCAAGTCCTTTCTCTTTTTAGCGCAGGCCGTATTCCTGCATCAGTTCGTCGATGGCCTGGGGAGTGCGGCGGTTGCTTCCGCCGGCCATGCGCTCTTCCGGATAGCGGATGTTGGGGACGGTTTTGACGTGGATGAGAGACGGGCCATCTTCGTTCAGGATCTGCTCGGCCTGGGTGGCAAAGTCCTCAAGATTGTCGAAGGAATAGCTGTGGGCATAGCCTGCAGACCGCCCCATCTCCTCGTAGTCGGTGCTCTGGGCGCCGGGCACTTCCTGTCCGCCGGTAGTGGCATAGACACCGTTGTCCATTACGAAGTGGTAAAGGTTGGTGGGGGCCTTGTTGGCAATGGTAACCAGGGCGCCCAGGTTCATCAGGAGGCTGCCGTCGCCGTCGAAGATAATCACCTTTTCGTCGGGCCGGGCCAGAGCCACGCCCAGGCCAAAGGAGTTGGTCTTGCCCATGGCGCCGCTGGCGGGAACGTCCCGGGTTACATCCTCAGACACCTCGGCCCAGCCAACGTTGGCGCGCATGGCCGGCACGACCACGGCGTTGTCCCGGTAGCGGTTAACAATGTTCATAAGTTCAACCTGGTCTATCATCTCTGATACCTCCAAGGAGTTCAGGCCGGAAAGCCCGTCTCGAAATGCGATTTTCGGTGAATTTGGGCCATTCTATCATAGAAACTGCGGCGGCAAGTGGAATCACTCTGCCGCTGTGCCAGGCTGGATAGTTTGACCTTGAAGCGGTGTGCTCCGTATACTCCAATTCTCAGATATCACTTGAAGAGCAGGCTTGGCGGAACAACCAAGTAGCTGTCATGCAGGAGTAAGACTATGGCCACCAACCAGAACGAAATCAAGCGATTTGTGCAGGAAAGGTACGGCGCTCGCGCCCGGGGGGTGATTGAAGTTTCTGAGGCTCAATCATCGTGTGAAGGGGACGAAGGCTGCTGCGGACCTTCGGACGCGGAGAGGGCCCTGCGGCTTTACAACGAGGGGCAGGTGATGGGGCTGCCGGCCGAGGCAGTAGCCGCTTCCGCGGGATGCGGGAACCCCACGGCCCTGGCGGGATTGCGGTCCGGGGAACGGGTGCTGGACCTGGGTTCGGGCGGCGGCATTGACTGCTTTCTTGCGGCGCAGCAGGTGGGAGACTCGGGCCACGTTACCGGGCTGGACATGACCCCGGACATGCTGGAGCTGGCCCGCAAGAACCTGGCCACCACCGGCCTGACCAACGTGGAGTTTGTGGAGGGGGAGATGGAAGACATTCCCCTGCCAGACGCCTGCGTGGACGTGGTGATATCCAACTGCGTAATCTGCCTGTCCCCGGACAAGGACGCGGTATTCCGCGAAGCCTACCGGGTGCTGTCGCCGGGCGGGCGGATGCACGTGTCGGACATGGTAGCCCTTACGCCCGAGGGGCCGGCGGTAACCGACGCCGAAGCCTGGGTTGCCTGCGTGGGCGGCGCCGAGGACAAGGCCGTGTACCTGGACCGGCTTTCCCGGGCCGGCTTCGTAGAGGTAGAGACCACTGATGAAGATATCCGGTTCGACAGCGAGGGCGTTCCGCTGAACGTGGCCAGCGTCAAGGTGGTGGCCCACAAGCCCGCCTAGCCGTTAGACTCAAACATGGATATACAGGATGCACAGGATTTCCCGGGTTTTGATTCCCCATCCTGTATATCCTGTCCATCCATGTTTGAATATCCCGCCTACCCCAGCACGAAGCGTTTGAAGGCTTCGGCGTACTGGAAGCCCACCTCGGCGCCGATTTCGCTGCGCCACCCCTTCAGATACTTGTTCGCGTCCTCCGGGTCTACCTGGCTGGCGTGGGCCCGCAACGCGTCCACCGCCGTTTCGATGTGGTCGGTAACGTCAACGTACTGGTCCGCGTTCTGCCGGTCCATTATCCAGAGCTCCCGGACTTTGTGGGGTTCCAGTCCTTCCTGCAGCAGTTCGGGGAAGGTCAGGCGGTCCCTGGCGGTGGGATACACGGCCGCCAGCGTCGCCTCGCCGGCGGCAAAGTGGTCGGGATGACCGATGTAACCCCTGCCAACCAGGTCGCGGACGGGGTTCTGGCAGATTATGAGATCGGGACGGTAGCGGCGGATTTGCCTGGCAATGTCCCGGCGGAGGTCCAGCGTGGGCTGAAGCATGGCGTCCTCGTAGCCCAGGAAGACCACGTCATGCAGCCCCAGGACTTTGCCAGCGTTGGTCTGCTCCGCCATGCGGATTCGGATTAGTTCGTCGCCGGTGATTTCCGGGTCGTCGATGCCCTTGCTGCCGTCGGTGCACAGCACGTAGACCATCTCCCAGCCCTCGTGGCACAGCTTAGCCACGGTACCGGCGCAGCCCCATTCAGCGTCGTCGGCATGGGCTACCACCACCATGCCGCGCTTGTTGGAATCTTCAATTGTGGTCATTGGAAAAGGCCTCCGAGGTTTACCGCCTGTATGCATTCTCCCCGCAGAGGGTACGAATGGCACCAAGTTTAGCATAAGGGCGGAGACGCTGGCGGAAGCTGTAAGGTCAAGTAAGCGCAACGCAGCGGCCCTGCATTGCCATTTGCCTGTTGGCTATTGTCCCGTCAGCGGGGATAATGGAATTCAAGGCCTCTTGAAATGACTCGATGGGAGTTGAAGGAATGGCCAGGTTGTGGGCCAGGACAACTACATTTGATTCCGTCGACGTCGGGGACGAGCTTCCCATACTGGTGAAGTGGGAAACCGGCGATACCATCATGCGGTTTCGGTCATTGGTGTGCGAAGATGGCGACGTGGAACCTGAGAACAACGGCACGGACGACGTTGATGGCGTTGGTCTGGCTAGCCAGGCAGTGGTAGCCTATGTCACCGAATTGCTGGAGAAGGGATTCCCGCTGCAGGCGATTATGGCGAAGGGGAGCAGTCTGGCGGTGAAGAGTCTGGGAGTGGTTAAACCGGAGGACACCATCAGTCTTTCGGGCTGGGTTACGGCGAAACACGGAGAGGGCAACAGCAACATTGTGGAGTGCCTGGTGCGGATTGAGAACCAGGACAATGTTGCGGTGGCCGAGGCTGTTGCGAGAATTGCCCTTTGATTGGATGGAACCATACATGGCTTGGCCAGCCACCCACCAAAGGTCCGCCTCAGGCGGATTCCGCAAGGGCCGCCCCAGCGATGGGCCCTGTTTGGCTGCGGGGCATGGCGCAGGGCCGCGCTACTGGCCCCTTCTGCCGTAATTGGCGGCCATCAGGGAGAAATCCAGGCCATCGACCAGGCCGTCATCGTTGAAGTCTGCGGATGAACCGGTATGTCCAGCGGTGATTTCCTGCCCGAAGCTGGACCTGAATGTGGACAGGTCAGCGTCGTTGACCTGGTTGTCGCCGTTCAGGTCTCCGCTGCCAAGGGGACCAAAAGTCGCTTCCAAGATAGTTGGGAAACTGCCCGATTGCCCCGTGTTGGTAGCTACGGTCACGTCAGTTAGCAAATAGGACAAGGTGCCTGGCCCGCTGGCCCTCAGGTCATAGACCCCATTGGGTACCAGTTGTATTGGAAGGTCGGAAATGATGAAGGAACCGTCGGCCCGTGGTTGGATATTGGTGAAGGTTGCGAGGGGGGCATCGGCGCCGCCTTCCCAGGCCGGGACGGCGCCATGCTGCCAGAATTCCACACGTACCGGCCCGGTGAACGGCAGGTAGGAATCCATGCTCCCCGGGACGTCGGACCAGGCTTGGCCCTCCAGCCTGGCCCTTTCGGCGTTTGGGCCCACATTAATCTTCGCCGCGGCATCCCAGGTATCCGGGTAAAAGGAACGGAGTTCGCCGGAGTCGTCCAGAGTCACCAGGGTAGAAGGCGTTGGCCCCGCCGAATCCAGTACCAGCCGGGCATTGCCGGTAGCCGTCCCCCTTACCGTGAGTGCTCCTAACACTACGTCGATAGCACCGGCCTGGCCCAGCCAGTCTTCCCCCGCCGCCCTTGCTCCGGCGCCCACCAGGGTAATGCCGTATTCCAGCCGGCGGTTGTGGGGAGCGTAGGAATTGGTGACCTGAAAGTACCTGCCGGCGGAAGGGTCGGCCTGAACGTCTTCACCCAGGCGGACCAGATCCCGGAGCGCAAGCTGAGGCAGGGTACGTTCCTGGAACGGGCGGCCCGTAACCACCACGTCCGGGAAAACAACGGCATCGTCGCCTTCAACAGCCAGGCGCACATACCAGGCGACCAGGGACTGTTGGGAGAGAACACTGGTGGTGGAATCGGGCAACCGGACAATCAGGGCCAGGGTAGTTTCCTCACCTGGGGCGAGGTTGATTTCGTGCTGGCAAGGACTTACGTCAATCCGGCATAGCCTGAGCGTGGGCGAGGCTTCCCCGGACCGGAGTTCGTCGGCGTGAGAAAGCAAGAGGAGAGGCGCCAACCCAAGGGCTGACGCCAAAAAGAATAGCTGACGGATTCGGCGCGGCAACGCCTAATCGTTGTCCGCCGGCGCGGCCTGGGGTTCGGAGGGAACGCCTGTGCCTTCGTGGAACTCGTGGTCTTCGCAGGAAACCCAGTGTTCACCGCCTTCGTAAAACTCCTTCTTCCAGATGGGTACCGAGTGTTTCAACCGGTTGACCGCCTCGTGGCAGGCGTGGAAAGCCTCGCTGCGGTGCGGCGACGCCACCGCCACCACAAGGCTGATCTCGCCAATGTCCACCACACCTATCCGGTGTCCTATCGCCACATCCTCAACCCCGAACTCGGCCTTCAGCTGCTGCCGAATCTCTTCGAGTTTCCGGTAGGCCATTTCCTCGTAGGCCTCGTATTCCAGGCGGATTACCCGCTTGCCATCAAAGGAATCCCTGGTTGTCCCGAGGAAGGTCACCACCGCGCCGTTGGCATCGCTACGGACGAGGTTGGTAAATTCGGCGGGGCTAAGCTCTTCGCTGGTAATGACTATCATGTCGCTCATGGCTGTTACCTTTTTGAAGGGAGACGTGACAAGGTTGGGGAGTTCAGTGCCGCCCGCCGCTGACCGGAGGGATAAGGCATATTTCGTCGCCGTCCGTCAATGGCGCATCGGGTTCGGCGTACTCTTCGTTTACGGCCACCACAATTTGCACGTCAGGAGGCGCAAGGCGGGGGAACCGCTCCCGAACCTCATCCACCAGGTCGGACACGGTGGCGCCAGGCGGCACGGCAACCTGGGTAACACTGCACCCGGCCCGTTCCCGGTACAGAGCGAAGAACCTTACGGAAAGTTCCATGTCCCCTCACATTTGCTGGCCTCAGTATACACAAGGAGGCATTGGCTGTCTTGTGATGCCCTTTCGCCCGTTTGAAGCAGTGTCATTGTGGGAAGGAAACTATGGGGTTGAGTTGTCGGATCGCGGGGCAGCGTCGGATGGTTCCAGGGACTGGACAACCTGCAAGGCCCTCAGGGCATGACTGGTCATGGATATCTCATTGTGGAATGCGTCGCGAATTACGCCCCGCTCGTCAATAACGTAAGTTACCCGCGATGTGCCCAGGCCGAATCGCCTTCTTACGTCGTACAGCCTCGTCACCTCTCCATTGGCGTCGCTGGCCATGGGAAAGGAAATGCCGCATTCTTCGGCAAATCTCTTGAGACGCGCCACGCTGTCGGTGCTGATGCCCACAACCTGCGCGTTGTTTGCCTGGAAGGCTCCGTGGAAGTTTCCAAACTCCCTGGCTTCCGCCGTTCAACCGTGGGTAAAGGCGCGAGGGTAGAAGTACAGGACCAGCCTGGTCCCCCGGAAGCTGTCCAACGCAAAATCTCCGCCCGAACCCAGGGGCAGAGTGAAGACCGGCGCTACGGTTCCGAGTTTCAACATGAAAAGCCAACCTGGGGGAGCAGACTGTTGAACGTTTTTACAATTTCAGGCTAGGAAACTGGTCTTATATTGCAATACTACTATAGATATTGGTAGTTTTTCGTCGCCACATACCTGTGCGCCAATTCTAATCATTTAGTATAATGATAATTGCAAGGAGGGTTATAGAGCCTTCCGCCCCTGGCAACGAATCTCCCGAGGAGGTGGTTCACATGCAATTGTTTAACTATATGAGCGAATCGGGTCACGAGCAACTGGCAATGTGCTCCGACCCGAACTCGGGCCTGAAGGCCATAATCTCGATACACGATACCACACTGGGGCCTGCCTGCGGCGGCACCCGGATCTGGCCCTATGCTACTGAAGAGGATGCCCTGGAGGATGCGCTGCGGCTGAGCCGCGCCATGACTTACAAGTCGGCCACCGCCGGCCTGAACATGGGCGGGGGCAAGGGCGTGATAATCGCCGACCCCAATACCGAGAAGACGGAAGCACTGCTCCGGGCCTATGGCCGGTTTGTGGACACTTTGGGGGGCCGCTATTTGACCACCACCGACGTGGGCAGCACCGGCCGGGACCTGGAGTTCGTCAGCCAGGAAACAGGGTACGTGGTGGGCTTGCCCCTGTCCCTGGGCGGCAGCGGCGATACGTCCATAATGACCGGGCTGGGGGTCTACATGGGGATGAAGGCCTGCGCCCGGGAAACCTGGGGGACTGACTCGCTGCGGGGCAAGCGGGTAGCCATGCAGGGGTTCGGCAAGGTTGCATCCCACACCGCACAGCACCTATTGGAAGAGGACGCGCAGGTTGTCGTCACCGACGTTTACGCCGGAGCGCTGAACAAGGCCCGGGATATGGGCCTGGAGGTGGTAGCAACCGAGGAAATCTACGATGTCCAGTGCGATATTTTCTCCCCCTGCGCCCTGGGCGGTGTGATTAACGGCAGCACAATTCCGCGCCTGACCTGCAAGGTCGTCGCCGGCGGCGCCAACAACCAGTTGCTGACCGACGCGGACGGAGAGGAACTGCACCGCCGGGGTATCCTGTATGCGCCGGACTACGTGGTCAACGCGGGCGGAATAATCAACGTCTCCGCCGAGTTGGGCACGGCGTACAACCCTGACCTGGCACGGGAAAAGACGGAGCGAATTTACGAGGTGATGGAGCGGGTTATTCACACTTCCAAGCGGGAAGAAATCCCAACATTCATGGCCGCCGACCACCTGGCAGAGGAACGGCTGGCTTCGGTTCGCGGCGTCCGGCAGTTGCGGCGCCCCGGGTAGGGTTTAGCGCGTTGCTCGACGGGAAGGAGAAAGGGACGGTGTTGCGAGACCGTCCCTTTCGTTTCTGTGCAGCTTCCTTCCTGATTTACTCCACAGTCAGCAGGGCCTCACCCAACCCATCAATGGAGACGACCGCTCGGTCACCGGCCTCCAGGAACCTGGGGGGCACTATACTGCCGGTTATCACTACCAGGCCGGCGGTCAGGCCTTCGCCGTCCACAGCAAGCTTGTTGGCCAGCCAGGCCAGGGGTTCATAGGGGTGCCCCATTACGTCTGAACCGTAGCCATGACCCACCTCTTCGCCGTTGACCGTAGCGGAGCCCCGGGCCGCCGACAGGTCCAAGCTGCGCCAGTCTTCCACCGGCGGGCCCAGGATGGCGCCGGCGTTGGATATGTTGGTCGCCACCGAGGTGAGCGTCCGCACCAGGCCGTGGACACCTTCGGGCTGCCGCATGTCAATTACCTCGAAGGCTGCCATTACGGCGTCTATTGACTCCGCCACTGACTCCCGGGTGTAGGGAGCGCCTGAGGCCGGCAGGTCGGCGCCCAGCCTTACCGCCACTTCACATTCAAAGCCCAGCCGCCGGTAGGCGTCGCCCCTTAACGCTGCCGGCGAGTGGCAGATGGTAGTTGCCATCAGCGCTCCGGCGCAGGGCTCATCCCACCCCGCTTGCTGCTGCATGGTAGGCGTGGTGTAGGCCAGCTTGTAGCCCGCCACCTCTCCCTGCACGTCTGCCAGCAGCTTCAGATATTCCCGCTGCACGGCGTAAGCCTCTGCAATTGATTCGATACCCCAGGGTCCGGGCAAAGCAGTGAACGCCTCCCCGGCCTGGTACTCGGCAAATAGGGCGCGGGCCGCATCTGAGATGGTGGCGCTGGATGACATTCGTTAGCCTCCGTTATTCGGTTCCTGTGATGACGAATGAGCAAAGGGCCGGAACCGGTCCTGCAGGACTCTTTCCGACCCTTTGATCGCTTGCCAAATTGCTTGCCGGAAATCCTCCCGGCCGGGAGAATTAGCGGGCTTCGCTGGGAGCTTCGAAACCGGCGTCGCGGTGGCCGCCGTCGCAGAAGGGCTTGTTGGCGGATGCGCCACAACGGCACAGGGAGACCCACTGCCCCTCGGGAATATTGTAGCTGTTGCCAGCCTGGTCAACGATCTCTATGGGGCCGGTCACCCGGTTGGGTCCGTTGGCGCGAATTTCAATCTTGACATCTGCCATGAATGTTCCTCCCCGATATTATTGATGGAGCATTGTAACCACCCCTGGCCTGTAGCAAAATCTACGGCCGGGCCAGGGCCTCCTGTGGAAAGCTCCGCTAGTCTGACACCTGCCCAATGGGGTGTCAAGGCATGGTCTAGTGGTGGCAGCCCCCACCGCAGCACCCGCCATGCATGGGCGGTGGCGGCATTGTGCTGAAATCGCTGCTGTCGGACGTGGCGCCTGCGGTAATGGACGCAAACACGGAAAGCGCCCGCTTGGCCGGCTGCTCACACTGGGGGCACTCCGCTCCGGTAGCGCTCATGGACTGAAGCTTTTCAAACTTGTAGTCGCAGGTGGGGCACATGTATTCATAGATGGGCATAGCACTTACTCCTCCCCCGGGTGTTGCCTTTTTGCTAAGAGGAAATTTACCCGACTGCAAGATGGTAGTCAAGGATGCAAGCTGTAACTGTTCGGATTTCGGTGGGCCGGATTGCCCTACGATATGGTCATGCAGTAGCCTGACTATCCGACCTGCTCCTCTGGTTGAAGTACCAGAGGTAGCCGCCGCTGACCGCTACCAGAAGCACCGCGCCGGCGATGGTTGTCAGCGCCACTCGCATGGTGGCGTCGAACCAGAAGCCCTGGGGGAACATTATCAGCAGGTAGTCGGTGCGGGGGTCCAGCTGCCATAGGTCGTTGGTGAAGCTGACCTGGTGGAAGAGCAGGAACAGGGAGTCGAACCCCACCAGGGCGAACAGGCCCACGACCAGGACCAGGGCCAGCGTTAGAAGGCCCCCGTACAAACCCAAACGAGCCATTTGGGGTGCGAAGGCCCACCGCCACAGGTAATAGCCGGCGCCCTTCACCACCAGCATGAACACGAAGGTTATGGCCGCTAACCAGTAAACGCCCCGGACCAGGCCCTTTACGTCCCGCATGTGGTGGACTTCTCGTTCGTTGTACAGTTCCCGCTCCATCCCGTAGACCGGGACGACGACCCGCAGGGGTTCATCGGAGGAGTTGAAATACCGGCGCAGGTCGGCGCCCACCCTAACCAGGTCTTCATCGGTGATGCCCGAATAGACCGAGATGTTGTACTTTTCGAATCCCCTCCGGTACAGTCCCGGATCGTTGACGGCCCACGCTACGCTGGCGGCAATCAGGAACAGGGGTACCGAAATCACGACCAGGATGGCCGTAATCCGACGTACAAATTCCGGGACTCGGGAAGTATCTGCGTTCAAATCAGCTGCGCCTGTATTGTTGTGATTGCCGGAACCTGCCGTCTCACCTAATTGGCACCGGCAACGGGCGGCGCTTTCTACACTAGCATTGTGTCCCAGGTTGAGCAATCAATGGCGGCACTCTATAATTCCCGTCATGACCGATAACCAACCCTCGCAACCGCTGACCGACAGGGATATGGGTGACTTTCAGACCCTGGTGGACGTCGTGGCTAGGCTGCGCGCGCCGGGGGGATGTCCCTGGGACCGGGAACAGACCCACGAATTGCTCAAGCGCAATCTGCTGGAAGAATGCTACGAGGCGTTGGAGGCCATTGACCAGGGGTCGCCAACCCAACTGGCCGAGGAACTGGGAGATATCCTGGTGCAGGTGGCGTTCCACGCCGATATTGCCCGGGAGGCCGGGGACTTTACCCTGGCCGACGTGCTCACAGCGATAAACGACAAGCTGATACGCCGGCACCCCCACGTTTTCGGGGACACCAGCGTCACCGACGCGCGGGAGGTTGAACTCAACTGGGAACAGTTGAAGGCGGCCGAGCGCGCCCAGCAGGGAGTCCGCAAGTCGCTGGTGGAAGGCATTCCCAGCGCCCTGCCGGCCCTGAGCTACGCCCAGCTGATGCAGGACCGGGTCGCCCGCGTGGGGTTCGAGTGGGAGGACGTTGCCGGCGTCCTGCAGAAGCTGGTTGAAGAGGTAGGCGAGTTCAACGAGGCAACCACCGACGCCGAAAGGGTCCATGAGCTGGGGGACATGTTCCTGGTCATGGTAAATCTGTGTCGGTGGATGAACGTTCAGGCCGAGGACGCCCTGCGCCAGGCCAACGGCCGCTTCAAGTCGCGGTACCTGAAAATGGAAGAACTGGCCGAGCAGCGGGGCCTTGATTTTCCGAGCCTGCCCCTGGACGACAAGGAAGCCCTGTGGCAGGAGGCAAAGACCATCGTGGGTTAGGCCTCGACGGAACACCAGGATATGACATGGTCGCAACCTGAAGCCGGAAACCTGGGGGCAGTGAGCACATGCCTGCATTGAAACGAGTTCTGGCAATATGTTTGATAGCCATCGCCTTTGCCACGGGCATAAACTGGATTGCTACGCCCCTGTACCACGACGGCAGTTCCAACTATTGGGTCTGGGAGACCCTCAACTGGTTCATGGCCGTGGGCGTAATCCTAGTCTTGGTCGTGAACTCCATTCGGAAGCGCCGCCTTTGCCGTCGGGAAGAGGAGAGTTCCGCCATCACCCGGGATTACCTGGAAGTGAACCTGGCATTTGCCGCGTCCATAGTCCTCACCTTGTGGTACTTCTGGAACTGGTTTGCCAGCCTGAACCCCGGCAGCGAGCCGGACGTGGTGGGGCTGATTCACCTGGAGTGGTGGGCCTTCATCAACCCCATGGGCGTATTGCTTTACGCCTACACGGGGGCTTTCCTTTGGCGGGCGGCCTCCAGCGGGCAGGAATAGGAAACTATCTCAAGACCGTTTGGGACCTTTGAGCCAGCGGGGAGCGATTGAACTCACCACCCGTCACCTCCATCCTGACCTTCCCGCCACAGGTGGACGTTACGCCCCCATCAAGGGGGAAGGGACTTTTTGGATAGTTTCTAAATGGCAAGGAAGACATGCAACTCACAGAGAGCCACGCCAAGTCATTCGTAAAAGCGGCCCGGGACCTGGCGCCCCACATTGCAACGGCGCGGGAAGAAATGGACCGGGAACGCAGGATTCCCGACGGGCTTGCCAGCCTGGTGGACAAGGCCGGGGTTTACCAGCTTTTCCTGCCCGCCAGCATGGGCGGCCCGCAGCTTCATCCGGCTATCGCCTACGAAGTTATCGAGGAAGTATCGCGGGCCGAAGCGTCGGTGGGATGGTGCGGGCTCCTGTCCAACGGGGGCGCTCTCTTCACGGGCAATTTCACGACCGATGCTTCCCG
Organism: Dehalococcoidia bacterium; assembly: GCA_034422655.1. Taxonomy (GTDB): domain Bacteria; phylum Chloroflexota; class Dehalococcoidia; order Lucifugimonadales; family UBA3495; genus Bin22. Next base: position 69,906 of record DAOUJN010000020.1, on the reverse strand, counting down.
GCGGATGTTCGGCAATCCACCGGAGTTTCGCTGCGCCGGTTCCTTCCGGCCCATCGGCGAATCCCGTCCGGTGGACGGGGGCTACCGGGTGAGCGGGCGGTGGGACTACGCCAGCGGCATCGCCAATGCCAACTGGCTCTTCGTAAACTCCCGGGTGATTGACGACAACGGCCCCCGCCTCAACGAGGCTGGCCGGCCGGAAACGGTAATGCTCTTCACGCCGATTGAAACGGCGACGGTGTACGACACCTGGCAGGTGGTGGGGCTGTGCGGCACGGGCAGCAACGACTTCGTGCTGGAGGACGTGTTTGTCCCCGCGGAACGCTCCTTCCGCCTGTACGACCCTCCCCTGGAAGCGGGGTTCCTGTATCACCCCAGGACAATGCTGACCGCCATCTGGGTGCTGGTGTCGGCGGTGGCCCTGGGCGCGGCACGGGGAGCAATGGACGCCTTCAAGGAACTGGCTTCGGGATCTGGGACCACCATCTCGACGACCCTGCTGCGCGACCGGCCCCAGGTTCAGTCGAAAGTGGGCGAGGCCGAGGCCATCATCAGCGGCTCTCGCGCCTACCTCCTGGAGGCCATCAACCGGGCGTGGGATTCCTTCTCGGACGATATGCCATTGCCCAGTCCCGAAATAGCCCAGGCCCGGCTGGCCATCACCCATTCCATTCACCAGGCGGCGAGGGCGGTGGACATCCTGTTCCACGCCGCGGGAACCAATGCTATCCACCGGCGCAACGGGCTGGAGCGGCGATGGCGGGACGTTCACGTGGTGGTGCAGCACGGCGCCGGCCTGTTGTCCAACTACGAATTTGGCGGCCAGGCCATGATGGGGCTTCGGCCCAACGACGCGGGCTGGTAGAGGAAACACCACGACGCGGCAAGCGGCCTAATCGTGGGGATAGCCCAGCAGCGCAGAGGGGTCGAGATAGTAGACTCCGCCGGCCAGGAAACGAAGCAGGTCGGGACCCAGAAGGCCTACCGCTGGGGATTGTCCCGCGGGCCGGCCGGTCAGCTTTTCGGACAAGGCCCGCCGGGGCCTGAGAATGCGGGCCCGCGCTTTTCCGCCTTCTATGCCGGCCAACCGGCCGGCCAGTTGCAGGGACTGGTCGAAGTCCAGCAATTCATCCACCAGGCCCAATTCGCTGGCCCGCCGAGCGGTGAATACTTCGCCGGTAGCCAGTTCCCGCGCCTGCTCATCACCCAGAGACCTTCCAGCCATGACCACTGCCAGGAAGTTCTCGTAGATTTCGGTTATGAGTTCCTGTATTTTCTCTGATTCCTCGTCGGTGGGCCCGCGCCAGAAGCCGCCCATATCCTTCAGCCGGCCGCCCTTGGTCACGGCCACCTCGATGCCGGCGCGGCCCAAAAGCTGTTCCAGTATTGGCCGCATGTAGATTACGCCGATGGACCCGACCAGCGCCGAGGGCAGGGCGGTGACCCGGTTGGCCGCGCAGGCGATGTAATAGCCTCCTGAGGCGCCCATGTTGCGGATGTAGGCCACTACCGGTTTCTGGGCGGCTACTTTCGCCACGCTGTAATACAAGGATTCAGAGGCAGAGGCGGACCCGCCGGGCGACTGGATATCCAGCAGCAAGGCCCGGTAACGCCGGTTTGCCGCCACGTCGGCAAGCAGCTTCCCGTATACCGATTCGCGTACCCGCGTACCGATGCCGCCGTGAATTTCGATTACGGCAACGGCATTGCCGCGCCGGAGCCTGGGGATGAGGGGCATGTCTGGACCTCTGGGGATTCAGAATTGGGTGATTACAATGGTAGCACAGCAGGTTGGGGCAGGGCAGACACATAGGGCCGCCCCTACGAAAGGGCGGGGGCTGTGATTGGGTCATGGTTTTGTGATGAAGGGGCGTTATGCAGGGCGGCAAGCTGACTTTTAGTCGCCCTGAAGGTCTGAAACCCTGGGGCCTACCTCTTCCATCAGCAGTTGGAGGCACTCGTGCTCCCAGTCAGGGTCGTCCGGGTCCTGGGTGATGGCCAGCAGATGGCCGAAGCCGCCGGTCTGTTCATAGAGATTGCGGATGCGGTCGGCGCACTCCTGGGGGTCGCCCACAATCCAGATGTTCTCCATCATGTAGTCGACATCCACCGCTTCGTCGGGCATTTCCGGGTCTATCTTGGTGGAGTTGAGCAAACCCGAACCCTGGCGGTTGGGCAACTGGTGCTGGACGTAGTTACGGCCCAGGACGGCCCTGGCCCGCTCCCGAGCCAGTTCCGGGGTGCGGGCGACAAAGACGTCCCGACCCACGCGCCAGTCCCTGCGGCTGCATTCCTTGCCGGCGTCGGCGGCGCCTTCTTCTACCACCGTCCAGTGGTCTCGCAGGTGTTGGGGAGCCAGGTTGGAACTGCTCATGGGAATCCAGCCCCGCTCACCCGCAACCCGTATGGAGCCGGATGCCAGGGAAGTCGCGGCTACGCCAATGGGCGGGTGAGGCTGCTGGTAGGGCTTCATGTGGAGGCCCCGTTCCATCACCGGGTCCAGTTCGGGGGCGTCAACCTGGAAGTACTTGCCGTCGTAGGTGAACTTGCCGTCGGCTTCCCAGATTTTGAGAATCACGTCCAGCGCTTCGGCTGAACGCTCCCTCACGTCTATCCCCGTGCCGGCGCCCACGCCGAACAGGGTCAGGTCGGTGGGGATAGCCCGGTGGCCGATGCCCCAGTAAATGCGGCCACGGGACAGGTGGTCCAGCATGGCGATACGGTGCGCCACCTCGACGGGATTGTGGATGGCCAGCAGGGTAACGCCGGTAGCCAGCTTGATCTGGTTTGTCATGGCCAGGGCCTTGGCGATCAGCAGGTCCGGGCAGGGGGCGTTCTCCCAGCGTTCCGTAATGTGTTCGCCAATCCAGGCCTCGTGGTAGCCCAGGCGGTCCGCCTCCACGATTAGCGCCAGGTCCCGGTCGTAGGAATCGGCATAAGTGCGATGGGGCGGGTGCAGGGGCATCATAAACAGACCAAATTCCATGGAAAGCCTCCCCGGGCCTTGATTACGCGAGTACCCTTTGATTTTTCCTTTAACTGTTATTCCTACAGCTGCATGCTTGACGCTGATGCGCTGGGAGTTGGCCGGCTGGCGCTGGCAGGGTGGTCCTCCATCAGGGCGGCGGCCAGTTCGGCCACGGCCTGGCGGTATTCTTCCGTGTCGCTGGCCTGGCCGGGCAGGTCGAACACCCTGAAGGTGGAACCGAGTTCCCGGGCGTACCGGTCTCGCGGCGAATTCAAGAAGCCGTCGCCGGTTACCAGGAACATCACCCACCGGTCGCGACTGTCTTGCGCCTCCCGGGCGGCGATGATGTCGTTGCGAATGGTCTCGCTAGCGATGGCCGCAGCGCTGCACACCACGATCAGCTTGTCGTAGTGGCGAATCCAGCGCTCAATTTCCTCTTCCTCGGAGGTGCTGCGGCGGTCCACCAGCGCGCTGCCCCGGGCATTCTCGGGGAATATCCAGCAGCGGGCGCCGTTGGCCCGGAGGTCGTCCTGGAGCCTGGTCGCGAAGGCCACGTCGGCGGCGGCGCAAGCAATGAAGTAGTCGTTGGACAGCGCCTGAGCGCCACCGATGGACTGCTGGAATGCCGCCAGGTATTCGGGTGAACCGACCCCGGTGAGAAACACTTCCGGAATGGCTCCGCCGGAACGGAAAAGCGAATCAACCCCGAGGGTGCTGGGAGCATCATGCCGGACCGAATCCAAACCCACGGCGCCGTTCATGTTGCAGTTCTGGAAGACGGTATAGCCCATTATGCTGGCAGCGAAATCGGCGCCGGTCATGGGCGTGGAGTTGAACACGGCTTCGTAAAAGTCGCTTTCCCGGAAGATGGCGTCGGTCAGATTCGTACGGGTGAGGGCAGTGCCGTTGAGGGTCGCGCCGGTCAGGTCGGCCCCGGTCAAATCCGCCCGGTCCAGGTTGGCGCGAGAAAGGTTGGCGCCCTGCAGGTTGGCCCCGGACAGGTTGGCATCGGACAGAATAACGCGGTCCATGTCGGCGTTGCTGAAATCCGCCTGGCGGCAGTCCGCTCCCCGCAGGTTGGCCCCGTTCAACAGGGAACTAACGAATTTGGCTTCCCGGAGGTCGGCCCGGTAGAAGTGAATGGGATTCAGGCGGCAGTCGGAAAGATCTGCCCGGCGGAGCATGGCGCCCATCATGTCCGAGTTGCGCATGTCCGAGCCGGTCAGGTTTACCATTGGTATGCGGGTGTGGCTCATGTAGCAGGCGTTCAGGTCCATGAACTCCCCGGGGTGCTCTTCCCGCCACTTGGCTACGGCGTCCCGACCCTGCCTGACTATCTGCACCTGATCCATATTGGCCATGATTTTCCATCTCCCGCAGCGTTCGGATTAAGTTGTGGGCAAGCGCCTTCGGCAAGGGCTATGGTAGCCACTGGCAATCGGCACTGTCAACTTGAAGACGCTGGGCAATCGCATTACGGAAATAGTCACCTTGAACGCAGTCGCAACCAAGTACGAGGTTCCCGTCCTCGCGGGAAGGACGGTTAGACCCCAACCCATCATGCGTTAGCCCCTTCGGCTCAGCCGCTTTTGGTGAAAAGGGCAAGGCCATGGGGTATAATCCGGCAATGCTGCTGACTATCGACATTGGCAACACCGTAGTTACCATCGGCGTATTCGAGGGGGAGCGGCTGCTGACCACCTTCCGGCTGTCCACGGACTCGCGCCGCCTTTCCGACGAATACGGACTGCAACTGGTGAACCTCTTGAACCTTCGCAGCATCAATCCTGCCAGCATAGACGCGGCCTGCATTTGCAGCGGCGTGCCGCCGCTGACCGTCGTGTTTACCGACCTGTGCAGCGCCTTCTTCGGCGTAACGCCGCTGACCGTTTCGGCGGGAGTACGCACGGGCCTGCGGATTCTATACGACAATCCCCGGGACGTGGGCGCCGACCGGATTGCGGACGCTGTGGCCGCCATTGAACTGTATTCGCCGCCGCTGATAGTGGTGGACCTGGGAACCGCCACCGTTTTTGACGTGGTGAACCGGGAGGGCGAGTACCTGGGCGGCGTCATTTCGCCGGGCATCAGCGTGGCCGCCGACGCCCTGTTCTTCAACGCCTCTCAGCTACGTCGAGTTGAACTGGTGGCTCCCAAGTCGGTGGTGGGCCGCAACACGGTTAACGCCGTGCAGTCCGGCCTGGTTTACGGGTACGCCTCGCTGGTCACCGGCATGGTGGACCGGATCAAGGACGAAATAGGCCGGGACGCGGAGGTGATCGGCACCGGGGGGCTGGTGACGGTTATCGCCGGTCACACCGATGTCTTTCACGACATTAATCAGGACCTGACCCTCGTTGGCCTCCGCCTGATTTACGAAATGAACCAGGAAAAGCCGGCCAGGGCAAGGAACTAGCGGCGGCTGGTCGACTAGAATTAATTCAATCACCGTAGACCGACATTCTCTTACCGGAGGAGTGATGGCTGGGCCCCTGGCGGACAAGCACGTTGTTCTGGGCGTAACCGGCAGCATAGCCAGCTACAAGGCCGTTGACCTGGCCAGCAAGCTGGTGCAGGCCGGGGCGCTGGTGGACGTGATCATGACCTACGGCGCCACCCAGTTCGTCACGCCGCTGGCCTTCCGCAGCATCACCCACCGGGAGGTCGTTACCGACATCTACGACGTATCATCCGAGTTCGCCAACGAGCACGTGGCGCTGGCCCGCCGGGCTGACATCGTGGTAATTGCCCCGGCCACGGTGAATTGCATCGCCAAACTGGCCGCGGGGCTGGCCGACGATGCCCTGACCACCACCGTCATTGCCACCGCCGCGCCCCTGCTGGTGGCGCCGGCCATGGACGCCGACATGTACGCCCACCAGGCCACGCAAGAGAACCTGGAGAAGCTGCGTCAACGGGGCGTGGCGATTGCCGGGCCCGCTCCCGGGCGGCTGGCGTCCGGACTGGTGGGAATGGGGCGCCTGGTTGAACCCAACGACCTGCTGGGCCACATCTCCGCCACCCTGGGTCGTGCTGGCGACCTGGCCGGCCGTACCATCGTGGTAAGCGCCGGCGGCACCCAGGAACCCATAGACCCGGTGCGAGTTATCACCAACCATTCCTCCGGCAAGATGGGGTACGCCGTGGCCGAAGCGGCGCGGGACCGGGGGGCCCGGGCCGTGCTGGTCACCGCTCCCACAGGCCTGCCCAACCCGCCCCTGGTGGAAGTGGTCAACGTGCTGAGTGCTGAGCAGATGACCCAGGCGGTGAAGCGGGAGGTAGCCAATGCCGACGCCCTGATAATGGCCGCGGCGGTGGCCGACTACCGTCCGGCATCGGCTGCGGAGCAGAAAATCAAGAAGTCGGACGATGAACTTACCCTGGAACTGGCCAGGACCACCGACATCCTGGATACCGCCCGCGGCGATTTTGTGAGGGTGGGGTTCGCCGCCGAAAGCGAGAACCTGGTGGCCAACGCCACGGACAAGGTCATCCGCAAGTCCCTGGACCTGATTGTGGCCAATGATATTACCGATGCGGACAGCGGATTCGGCTCCGACACCAACAGGGTGGTCTTTGTAGACCGGGAATTGAAGGTGGAAGAATTGCCCCTCCTGACCAAGTACGATGTGGGGCAGCGAATCCTGGACCGGGTCAGGGACTTATTGGCCGGCCCGGAACAGGACAGGAGATAGAAGTTGGAACCAAAGCCCATCACCATTTCGGGCCACCGCATCCGCCTGGAACCCGTTTCTTACACTCACACCCAGGACCTTTATGAGGTCGGCAAGGAGGAGTCCATCTGGCGCTATCTGCCGACGGCCCCTTTCGAAACCCCTGCAGACGCAGAGAGTTGGGTCCGGACCTGTATAGACCGAAATGACCGGGGTGAGAGAGTTCAGTTCGCGGTAATCTTGCCCGAATCGGGCCGGGCCATCGGTTCAACGGGCTACATTGACATTGATCGACCCAACCGGGTGCTGGAAATCGGCAGTACCTGGTACGGGATGGACTACCAGCGCACGTTCGTGAACACCGAGTGCAAGTACCTGCTGCTCAAACATGCCTTTGACGACCTGGGAGCAAGGCGTGTGTTCCTCAAGACCGACACCAACAATGCGCGTTCCCGCCGCGCCATCGAAAGAATTGGCGCGGTGCAGGAAGGAATCTTCCGCAACCACCGCATCAATCGAGACGGCTCCAACCGGGACTCGGTCTACTTCAGCATCATCGAAGAAGAGTGGCCGGACGTGCGCAAACGGCTGGAGAAGATGCTGACCAGGGACTGAAGTCCGCTAGTCCTCCTTAATCGCCGGTATCACCTTTGTCCCCAGCAGTTCCACCGAACGCATTACGTCCTCGTGGGGCATGTCGCCCTCGTTGCCGTAGATGAGCATGTAGCCGGGATCCAGGGATTGCTTGATGTAGCGCAGCTTCTGGATGACGGTTTCGGGGCTGCCCACGATGATATTGTGGGCTTCCTGCAGTTCCTCGTAGCCCATGCGGCGGCCGATGGTGCCCGTGCCGATGGTGGGACGGGACTGCTTTATCCGCAGGGCCTCCCGGGACTGGTAGCCCGGCGGGTCGTTGAACTCGATGGGGCCGCGCTGGCGGTGGGTCTCGGTCCAGAGGAAGGTGCGGCCAACCTCCTGGGCCCGTTCGTCGGTATCGGCTACCAGGCACCGGATCAGGTAGCCGAAGTGCTCGGGGCCAGGCTCATAGCCCTCCTCCCGGGCCGTCTCAAAGTAGATGTCCTTCAACTGCTTGGTAAGGTCCAGCAGGGAACCCAGGTTCATGTAGGGATACATGCGCTTGGCGGCCCAGATGACGCTTTCGGGGCTGCCGGTGCCGGGGAACCAGATTTCCGGATGGGGCTTCTGGATGGGCACCACCCAGGGGTTGACCATGCGGTGGGGGAAGTAGCGGCCCTCCCACCGGAAGGGGCCTGGGTCGGTCCAGCACTTGACGATAAGGTCGTGGGCTTCCTCGAACCGGTCCCGGTTTTCCGTGGGGCTGATGCCAGCGTGCAGAGTTTCCACGGCGGTGCCGCGAACGAACCCGGAGATGATGCGGCCGCCGGAGATGCAGTCCAGCATGGCGATTTCTTCGGCCATTTTTACCGGGTCGTTGAGGGCAATCACGTTGCCCAACATGGCAATCTTGCAGCGCTTGGTGACCTTGGCAATGACCGCCGCGTCCACGTTCACCGAGGGCTTCATGCACCAGTAAGAGGAGTGGTGCTCGTTGGACATTATGCCGTCAAAGCCCACCTCGTCGGCAAGGGCGTACTGGTCATGGTAATTGTTGTAGAGGACGTGGGCCTTTTCGGGGTCGAAGTGGGTATTGGGAAAGTGCATGCGCCCCGATTCGTAGGGGGCCAGGTCGTCGTCGGTAACGTGGCCGTAGGGCTGCTCGGAAAACCAGTAAACTTCGGTCATGGTTTGTCTCCTTGGCGGGATTTAGGTTCTTGCTTTGTATAGTCCATGTAATCTATTCAGCGCTTCCTGAACGTCAGGAAACCCTACTTGGTCGAATACCAGCCTAAATGTACCTTTCGCTGGCCCGTTTCTTACTACCATCTTTCCGGCATTGAAAGCCTGTTCCAAGGTGGCGAATACTCGCTTCTTGTAATCGGTATCTTCATGTCCCTTCAGTTGGTCGCCCTTGGTATCAAAGACTAGGATGCTTGGCTTACCGTCGGTGGTGCCCGCCATTGCAATGAAATCGGGGTATATTCGTTCTCGACGCCAACCGCGAATGTAATAACCTCCCTGTTGGCGGACGGCAACCCTGTGCCACCAGTCCAGCACCCTTTGTTCATCCAAGTAGAATGCGAACCGTTTCTCCAGGTCATTGTAATTTCGTTCGTAAACCTTATCGAATAGGCTGAATTGCACCGACTCACCGTAGTGTTGCAATTCACTATCGGAATCTGCTACCAGAACTTCGTAACACTTGGTCAACTGGTGATTGAGGGCGCTGAGTTCGAGGTCAAAGCGGATTTCTCCGTTCGCGAGCTTGGCATGGAAAGCCTTCTGAGCCTGCTGGTCAATCTCTTGGATTACGTGTCGCCTGAGCTGGTCGTCTAGAACATTGCGCTGGCTGTATATGTAATCCTCATCCTTCCCACTGTCCCGAAGTCGCTGTACCATTTCCAGGGCAATTCGGGCGGCTTGCCAGGGATTGGGAAGTATGTCAGAGATTCGACGGGCATACCAGGACACCCTAAAAGAGGTGTCTATTTCCAATTGCTGTGGGTCAAAGAATCGAGCAAGGAGGCCTTCCCCCTCCACAAACACTGCAGCCCCTGCTTGCTGCGGGCCTTCCGGGGCGCCAATCTGCGTGTCTGGCGCGGTTATCCTTGCGTAGTCGATCTCCGGCAACATGTGCCTTTGGTAATCCAGTTGGTCCCAGTTGTTATCGCTGTCACGATGCAACACCTTGGGAAGGAATATCTCCAGGTCACGGAACGCTTTCCGACGCCGGACGGTTACAGTCTTAAAGTTAGCTATTTGGTCGCTTCTAATTTGATCCTGTAGGTCGCCCATTCCCTCGCTTTCCAGCGCTTCTTTAATGTATTGAACGGCGGCGCTTACCGCTGTGTCCTGGCAATAGACATAGCACTGGTCCAATGCCTCTCGCCCGGTCCTGCTGGCGTAAGGCTGGCGCATGATTCGCCCAACCAGTTGGGTAATGGCAGTTCTTGCCTTGGTCTTGTCGAGCATTACCAGTAGATAAGCAAAGGGGCAATCCCAACCTTCGCGCAAGGCGTCCTTGGTGATTATCCAGCGCACGGGGCAGGCCGGATCAAGGAGGTTTACTCCGGTCAACTGTTTGACTTCACTGCTTTGAACTGCTACCCAATCGGCAGGGACACCCAGCACTTCAACCAAGTGCCTCCGCACGTCTTCTGAGTGCACGGAATCCTGATTTAGCTGCGCCTTGCCCGTGTTTTCCACTCTCACCACGGCGATAGGACGGATATAGCGCCCGGAACTGTATTGCAGGGATTTGGCTTCATTTTCCAGCAGTTCCAATTGGTCGTGGGCCTTGCCCAGCGTATTCTGCCAGTCATTTTCGGTGAGGGATTCAACTCGTATCGGCTGCTTAATCATCTCCTCACTATGGAGGGCAGTCCCGGTAATGTTCACCAACAGGTTGCTGTAGTTGTGGTTGGGCGTAGCCGTCAGTTCAATAACCATTCCGGGGTTTAAGCGGTTTACCGACGACTGTACGGCCTCTTCCTTAATCTTGTTCTTGCTACCGTAGGACTTGTGGGCTTCGTCCAATACTATGACTGGCCTATGCATTTTGAAAATGTTGACCAGACTGCGCTTTACGGGCCCATTCGCCGAATCTCGGTCCAAGTCGGGAAACTGTTCCAGTAGTTGCCGGTCGCCTGAGGAGTTATCGCTATGAGGAAAGAAAGTGGGATACTGGCCGCTATTCCGAAATATTTTCAGGAAGTCAGGATCTTTGACTCTACTGGCAGCCTGGGTCGACATCAGCATGATGCATAGATAATGCTCCAGGTCGGCCGCCGTGAAGAGGTCGTCCTTTTCAAGCACTTTAATCCGGTCGCCGCTGGCCAAGTTCAGCATCTGACGATAGGGATGTTCCTTATTCCACAGGGCGGCCTTAGTCTGCGCGTAAATGGCGTTGGTGGGCACCATCCAGAGCACCAGGCCGTTTTTTCGGCCCAATGCCCTCAGGGCAGCAGCGGCCAGGAGCGTCTTTCCCCCGCCGGTAGGAACCTTAAAACAGACGTGGGGAATAGGCTTTTCGGCGGCGTCCCGGCGGTCTACGTAGGAGGACACCGTATCCAGGTCCTGGTTCTTGGCCCAATCCGTCCAGGCAATGCGTGGGTAGTGCAACAACTCCGGCGGCAGGTTCATGCCGGTCTGTTGGGCCAATGCTGCTACGGCTTCGCTCTGCTGCCGTGCTTTATCCAGTACTTCCAGCCAGCTGGAAAATACTTTCAGCGCTCCCTCCTGATATTCCTTTAACTCCACGGCGCGCCCCCCGCTAGCCGTTCCGGTGCAGTTCATAGGGAATCTGGCAAAACGTGATGCTCATTTCGGTCAAGAACTGCTGACCCATAAATTTGTCAACGCCAAAGACCACTGCTTTCCTCCCCTTCTTGTGAATACGACGGGCCAGTTCTTCCTTCAAGATACCTTCATTGCTCTGTAGCCACGCCAGGTTCGGCTCGTACAAGAGGTAATAGTCCTGTTCCTGCGTACTGTGGAATAGCCCATCATCGTTTATGGGCGCCAATTCTTGAGAAACAGACAGGTCAGCGGCGGCATTGTTCAAAAGGTACGAGGCCAGGTCACTGTAGGAAGGCAGAGCTTCGCCGGAAAGCATCCGGTCTATGTCAAGGGGTTCGCCCAGCGTGCAGTAGGTAAAGGAGCCGCCCAAACCTTCCTGCAAGTCCTTATCCCGCGCCTCGGGGAAGCCGTTGATTACTCTCCTCATACGTTCTGCAGTGATGTTGTCGGCGTACTTTTCGCACTCCACCATAATGAACTTGCGGTTGCCGCCGTCCTCCTTGTTCAATGCAAGGATGGCGTGGGCAGTGGTACCGGAACCGGCGAAAGAGTCCAATATGATACTATCCGGGTCAGTTGCGAGCCTAAGTATTCTGTCAACTAAACCTACAGGTTTCGGATTATCAAAGGGATTATCTCTTTCATGGAATATCTCTTTTATCAACTTTCGGGCAGCGTCCGTGTGGCCCACTTCATCGTAGGACCAGATGGTCACAGGAACTACACCTTGCTGCACTTCCGACAAATACCTCTTTAGCTGAGGCCTGCCTTTTCCATTCTTCCCAAAGAAAACCCTTTTGTCTTCGATCCATTTGGCCATTGACTCTGAGTTGGTAATCCAGCTTCTCCCCTGCGTTGGGGAAAATGCCACTCCGGTGTTTGGGTTAGTAATCGGATAGTCGTAGTCTGCGGAGTAAGTCTTAGCAGTTAAATTATCCGTTCGCCAAGGCCCCCTTCCGTCGCTATCATCATACTTGTAGAGTCTATTCTGCTTTTCACCGCGTGGAAGTAGATTCCTCTTCCAACCTATGCTCGTTTCTTTTTCCCAGCGGTTTTTCGCATAACACAAAATGAAATCGTGGTTGTCAGAAAAGAAAGCAACATCGTTGGCGGGGGCGTACTTTTTTTGCCAGATTACCTGCGCTATAAACTGTCTCGCACCGAAAATTTCATCCAACAACATCCGCAAGTGTTGATGTTCGTTGTCGTCAATGGAGACGAAGATAACGCCGTCGTCGGCCAGCAATTCCTTGAGTAGCTGCAATCGAGGCCACATCATGCACAGCCACTTGTCGTGACGTTCCAAGTCCTCGCCGTCCACCGGCTTGTTCTCATTCAGCCACTGCTGCATCATGGGACTGTTTACATTGTCGTTATAGACCCACGCCTCGTTACCGGTGTTATAGGGTGGGTCGATGTAGATGCACTTTATCTTACCGGCGTAGCGAGGCAGCAAGGCCTTGAGGGCATGGAGGTTGTCACCATGAATGATTAGGTTATCGTCCATTTCAGCCGGGTTCAACGACCTGTCCACATCAGGGACAAGGGGGCGATAAGGCACGGTCATGTGGTGGGCGTAAACGCTGTATTTGCCCTCAAATTCCAAGCTGGGCATTTGGCGACTCCTGATGGTTGTCTTGGAAAAAGGTGGGGGAACAGGACCACACCCCCATCCTGACCTTCCCCCATCGAGGGGGAAGGCACATATTCAAGGGAAACCCTACACCCCGCCCAGAAACTCCCCCACCGCCGCCAGGAACTCAGCGGGCTTCTCCAATGCCGGGGAGTGGCCGCAGTTTTCTATTACTTTTAGCTGGGCGTTGGGGAGGGCCTTTTGGAATAGTTGGCCGCATTCCAGGGGGATTATGGCGTCCTGGCGGCCCCAGACCAGCAGGGTTGGGGTGTTGACGCGGGCCAGGTAGTGGGGGAGGCTGGGGTTGTGCAGGTAGGGACGCCAGCAGAGGCGGGAGGCCATTTCCTGGTTGGAGTGGGCGATCAACTGTTCCTCTGCGGTGGGTTCCCGCTCGTAGTCTTCGCGGTTGGGGACCTGGGAGATGTCGTGGAAGCGCTGGGCCATGCGGGTCTGGGCGGAAACCATGAAAATCTCGGCTATCTGTTCCCTTTCCGGCTTGATGCCGGCGGCGCCCACCAGCACCAGGGCCTTGATGTTGGCGCGGCACATGGCGGCCATTTCGGCGGCGACCCACCCGCCCATGGATGAACCCATAAGCACGTAGTCGTCCAGGCCCAGGGCCTCCACCATGGCATGATTGAAGTGGCAGAGGTCGGTGATGGTGTAAAGCCACTGGGGGCGTTCGGTGCCGTTGAAACCAGCCTGGGACGGCACATAGACGGTGTATGTCTTTGCCAGTTCCTCGTGGTAGGCCTGCCAGCCGGCATTGCCTCCGGCGCCGTGAAGGAACAGGAGGGGCGGGCCACTGCCACCGGAGAACATTTCGACCTGGGTACCGGCAACTTCGACTGTGGTGCGGTTTGCGCTGGCTGCGGTGGTCATAGACAGGCCCCCTTGCTACTGGCTGAAAGTGGATTGCTTACGGATAAGAGACCCATGGTTTCATAATGCCGCGGTCGGGCTGGAAAGGCGGGACGAAACACGCATTTTTCCGGCGCCGATTCTGCGGCAAATGACACGGGCGATTGCCCGCATTCTGTTACAAACCAATGAGAGTGTCAAGGCGAAGGGGCGGGTCCACGGCGGCGACGACGGACGGCGCGGCAATGAGCAGGCGCAACCTCGGCAGCGTTGGGAGTGGGATGTTCAGCTTGACGCTTATCGGCGGCCAATGCTAAAATCCCGCTACGAATTTGGCTGATTTCAAGTACGATTTTGCTGTCCGGGACGTTTCCCGTTGACCGGATTTTGGTTGGGGAACACTCGGAAGGAGGATGGTTAATGGCCCCGGAGATAATGAAGGGACTTAAGGACGTTTACCTGGACACCACCAAGTCCAGCTTTATTGACGGTTCGGTGGGAAAGCTCCTTTACCGGGGCTACAGCATACACGACCTGGCGGAGCATTCCACGTTTGAAGAAGTGATTTACCTGCTGCTTTACGGCAGGCTGCCCTCGCAGCAGGAGCTTGCCGATTTTGACGGCGTTCTCCGGGCCAACCGCCGCATTCCCGACGAGGTAATCCAGGTATTGGACCTGGTCAAGAACAGCCACCCGATGGACGCCCTGCGCACCGGCCTTTCCGCCCTTTCCGCCTTTGACCCGGAAGTGAATGACAACTCGGCGGAGGCCACTATCCGCAAGGGCATACGCCTGACCGCCATGGGCCCCACTATCGTGGCCGCCCATCACCGGCTGCGCCAGGGCCTGGAACCGGTGGCGCCCAATCCGGACCTGAACCACGCCGGCAATTTCCTGTACATGCTCTTTAACGAATTGCCAGACGACGAGACAACCAGGCTGCTGGACGTGGACTTTATCCTCCACGCCGAGCACGGGGCCAACGCTTCGGCCTTCGCGGCTAGGGTTACCGCTTCCACCATCTCCGACCTGCACTCGGCTGTAGTTACCGGCGTGGGCACCCTGAAGGGCCCGGCCCACGGCGGCGCCGCCGAGGAAGTCATGAAGATGTCGCTGGAAATCGGGCAGCCGGAAAACGCCGAGGAATACTGCCGGGCCAGGCTGGAGAGCGGCGGCCGCATCATGGGCTTCGGCCACCGGGTGTACCGGGCCGAGGACCCTCGGGCCCGTCACCTGCGGGAACGCGCCCGGGCTTTGAGCGAAAAGGTGGGCCAGCCCCACTGGTTCCAGATTCTGACCTACGTGGAAGAGGAAGCCATGGTGCCCTACCGGTCCCGGGGCATCCACGTCAACGTGGACTTCTTCGCGGGCTGCATCTATTACCTGCTGGGCATCACCGACGACCTGTTCATTTCCATCTTCGCCCTGGGGCGCATCCCGGGCTGGACGCTGCAGTGCGTTGAGCAGTTCGAGGACAACATCCTCATCCGTCCCCTCCTGGAGTACACCGGCGAAATGGACCTGGAGTATGTGCCGATAGGCCAGCGCGGGTAGTTTCCCAGCGGGTACCAGGAAAGAATTGTGGGGCGGGCTTAGTGCCTGCCCCATTATTTTTTCAGGTCTTGTTGAGCGCCCCCGCTATCACGCTTCTGATTCCAGCTGTTCCAGCCTCTCCTGGTGGACACCGGCCCAGTATGCGGCCCATGTTTCCCGGGTTTCCTTTTCCGTGACTCCCGGAGTGTAGGCGGGGGAGACCAGAGGCAGAGCCCGCTCCACCTTTACCAGCACGTAGGCGCGGGCGGGCAGGCGGACCTGGTGGACGCCCCGGCCCCCATGCTCGTAGGCCTGGAAAATCTCTTCATGGAGGGCCGAGTCGGTTTCCTTTTCGACGATGCGGGCCATACCCTTGAACCTGTAGCCCTTGCGGGAGTAGAGGTCCACCAGGTTGATTTCGATGGAAGGGTTCTGCCGCAGGTTGGCCATGGTAACCGGCGAGGCGAGATCAGCAAAGAGGAGGTGGTCATCATCCCAAACCGCCGCCGTCCCCTTGGGTGAAAGGTTGGGGGTGCCGTCGGGACAGACGGTAGCCACAAAGCCTATTCGCTGCTGCCGGACCACCCGTTTCATGTCTTCGGTAAGAATGCCCATTAGCGTTACCCCGCCTCTTGAGTGAATAAGAAACTATCTCAAAACCGTTTGTGACCCTTGAGCCAGCTGGTAGCGATTGAATTGACCACCTGTCACCCCCATCCTAGCCTTCCCCCATCAAGGGGGAAGGAACCCTTTGAGACCGTTTCTCAGCGGCTGATGCCGGGGACAGACAATTCCGCGGCCGCGGTTAGTTCAGCGTCCCGCATGGCCATTGCCAGGTCGGGTAGGGGCACATCCTCCTCCGCCTCCAGGTAGAGGAAACGCACCTCTTTTACGGGCTTGCCGGTGGCCTTAGCAACGGCGCAGGCGTAGGCGCCGCCCTGAAGGCGGTACTTTTTCATTGCGTCCTCTACCTTGTCGTTTGCCACGGAATCGGTCTTGTAGTCCACCACGACCAGGCCGTCGGGTTCCTCGAAGAGCAGGTCGATGAAGCCGTGGAGGAAGCCGCCTTCAACGGGAGCAGCCACGGGGACTTCCCGCCAGAAGCGTTGCGAGGCCACGGCGCGGCGCACGATGGGGCTGTCTATCGCTACCCGGGCCAGGCGAAGGACGTCTCCCTCGCGATGGGGGATGCCCTCGGCGGTGGCCTGAGCCCTGGCCCGTTCCTCCACCCCGTGGCCGGTGGCCAGGTCTATGGACTGGAGCACCGCGTGGACTGCCCGGCCCACCTGGGTACCGGCGCGGCCCCGTCGCCAGGGTTCATCGGCCTGGCCCCATTCCGGTTCGTCCTTCCGCTCCCTTTCCTGCCGCTCCCGCTGGCCCAGGGCCGTGGCGGAGGTGAATGAGGGCCTGCTGCTCCTGGCGATAAGCTCCTGGCGCCCGGCGACCCACGCATCCCGAGCCGCAACGGAGTGTTCGGGGCCACTGGCGACTGAACCAGGTGCAGTGTCCTCTTCGGGGGGTTCGTCCGATGTTGTCATGCTGGCGGCTTTGAGGGCTACCGGTTCCCACAATTCGGGATGGTCGGCCATGTATTGGGATATGGTGTGAGCCGCCGAATTTTCCCCTTCCTTGCGGCGCAGGCTCAGGACCAGGTGGTCACGGGCGCGGGTTGCGGCGACGTATGCCAGGCGCACATTTTCCGCGGCCGACATGCGCTCTTCCTTACTCCGCAACTCCTCGTAGCCGTCCGTACAGAGTCTGGTGTTCTGCGACCCAAAACCAACCTCGACGGAACCACGCGAGCGGTCGAAAAGGGAAGTTGTGGGCCGGAACCTGTCGGCAGTATTCAGGCCGGTCAATATAACCACGGGGAACTCCAACCCCTTGGCGGAATGCATGGTCATAATCCTCACCGACTCTTCGTCTGAGTCGGGCACCGGGGTTTCCGTAACCCTCACCCGTTCAAGAATCTGGTCGTCAACCCAGCCCACGAAGGAGCGAAGGGACTTGCCGCCCGCCTCGGCGTATTGGGCAGCCCGCTCCACCATGAACCGGTAGCGGCGCCACTGCTCCCGCATTCGGGGGTGGGATGCGGCCCCTTCCAGCAGCATGCGGTCGCGAACAAACCGCTCAATCAGGTTTGCGGGGGATTCCCACAGCCGACGCCGATGGAAGCTCTCCAGAACCTTCTGGCCCTCTACCACGACGGGTTCGCCCCGGCCGCCAGCATCGGAGAGGTAGTCGAACTGACCGCCCCCTTCGTAGTGGCGAAGCAGGTCGACGTCACTGCACCCGAAGGCCGGCGACCGGAGGGCGGCCACGGTTGCCACCCGGTCAGCGGGATTGTCTATGGCCCGCAGGCAGTTGAGCAGGTCCCGCACCTCCTGGCTGTCGAAGATGAGGGATGCGCTCTCCAGGCGGTAGGGGACGTTGGCGGCATTCAGCGCCCTTTCGAGTTCGGAAAGGTATGAGCGGGCCCGGATGAGAAGGCAGATGTCGGAGTAGCCTGCCGGGGCGTAAACTTCCCTTCCTCCCGCAGCATCCGTGGCCGTCCGGTCCAGTTTAAGCCACCCCTCCTGCACTATCTGGCGCAGCAGGGCGGCGATGTCGGTCGCTTCCTGCTGACGAACCGCGCCGATTAGCCCAGGCTGCGCCTCGTCGGCCAGCGCCCACACCCGGGGGCCCACGGAACTGGCGGTAGCCGCAGACCAGCGGGGGAACATGGGAACGTATTCCGCCTGTACCTGCTCCGCCGACTCACCGGCATCTCCCTGGGCCATCCAATTCTCAAACAGGTGGTTGACCCAGGCCACCACCGGTTCCTGGGACCGAAAATTCTGGGACAGGTTGACGGTGCGCCCGCCACCGGCTTCCATACGGTCCCGCAGGTGAATCATCTGCTCCACGTCGGCCCGGCGGAAGCGGTAAATGGACTGCTTGGGGTCGCCCACAACGAACAGTTTGCCCCTTTCGGGCACGACGGCGTCCCAAGCGGTGGGACGCTCCCCTTCCGGCACGTCTGGCGGCACCGCTTCGGCGAGGAACATGGCGATTTCCGCCTGGATCGGGTCGGTGTCCTGGGACTCGTCAATAAGGAGGTGGGAGAAGCGGCGGCGGAAGTAGTCGCGCACCGTTATGTCATCCCGCAGCAGATCCCTGGCCCACACCAGCAGGTCCTGAAATTCGGCCCTCCCGTCCTGCTTGCGTTGCCGGGCATATTCCAGCACGAATTCCGTCAGGCTTGCCACTATTTCCGTAAGGGCGTGGCGCCGGGCGTCTTCCAGCTCGGCCGTTATCTCCTGCTGCAGGTCATTAAGCAGGTCTTTCAGGGCGGCGCAGGCATTCTTTCCGGTGGCGGGGTCAGTGCCCCAGTCGCCCTGCCTTCCCCTTGTCATTCTCAGTGGCAAGAGCCGGGCAAGCTGCCGGTAATAGTTTAGACTGTCAGCCGGTGCATGCCCCAGGGATTGCACGGCCAGGCCCCGCAGACTAACGTGGTCGTACAAGGGGTCACCGGCACCAATTTTGGAGTAATCCAGTAACCTTTCCGCCTCAGGCCAGCGTTGAACCAGGGCCACTGCGGCAGCGCCCAAAGGCGGGGCTGGCGGCATTGGCCCAGGTTCCGACAGGTCGGCGTAGTTGCCGTGGAACTCCCCTGCCAGTTTCTTCAACTGGCCCAGGGTTATTCCCTGGGTGAGCAGCAGGGACAGGGAGCCGGCTATGGGGGAATCGATTTCCAGGACCCAGTCGAGCCATTTCTCCCACGCATCGTCAAAGGCCAGACCGGCCACAATTTCGTCGGAGGTTTCGAAGCCCGGCGGCAGCCCGGCTTCCAGGGGACGCTCGTGGAGCAACTGGCCGGCAAAGGAGTGGAGAGTCCGAATGTTGGCTTGGTCCAGGTCCTCAACGCCCTGGCGGCACCGCGCCTGCTCGTCTTCGGGGCGGCTGGCGTCGCTGGCGGTCTTTTCCAGTTCCTCCCGGACCCGGTCTCGCAACTCGGCGGCAGCCAGTTCGGTGAAGGTGATGGCGGCGATACGGTCCATGGTGGTCTTCCCGCAGACCACCAGGTTGACTATCCGCCGCACCAGGCTGGTGGTCTTGCCCGTGCCGGCGCTGGCTTCTACGAACAGGGTGTCATCCAGTTCGCCGGTTATTGCGCGCCGAGCTTCATTGTCCGCCGGTGTGAATTCCGGCGGGGCCGAGGGGGGTTGCTGGTTTTGGCCTGCCACCTATTCTTCCTCCGGCCCGTCGTCTTCCGAATCGGCCTCGGCCAGGTGACGGTAGGTGGCGAGGGCATCGTCGGCCTTCTTTGTTTCCCAGATATAGTCACGGCGGGAAGGACAGAGGGTATCGAAGTCGCAGTAACGGCAGTTGGCGAAGCCGTTGTCGGTGCGACCGCCGGAGTTGGCGGGAAAGATGCCCTTGCGGATGCCGGAAACCACGATAGTAACTCCGTCCCGAAAGCGCCGGGCGGTCTCCGGGTCGTTGATGTCGAAGTGATCGGGCGACGGCGGCGCGAACCTGAATCCCCCGCGACCGGAGGCCAGCCAGTAGGCCGCCTGGACGTGGATGGCATCGGGGAACAGGCGCTGGGCGGCCAGGGAGTAGATTCCCAGTTGCAGCCGCTTTCCGCGGTCGATGGGGTCGTCCTTCAGCCGGCCATAGGGACTGGGCGACCCTGTCTTGTAGTCCATCACCAGCACGGACTTGCCGTCCCCGCTGGTGTCCACCCGGTCTATCAGGCCCCGGAAACTGAGGCCGGTTGCCTCGTCAACGACCGCCGGCGAATCGCCACCGAGGCCGAATGGCACTTCGACCTGGATATCGCCGGTGTCGATTCGCTGCCGCAGGCCCGCCTCCGCCACCAGGAACGCTCCCAGATCGTCGCGAATATTCTGTTTTTCCAGTTCCCAGAGCAGGCCCCTGCCGGTAACTCCCCTGGACTCGGCGACCGCGAACTCGGTTTCCGCGATTTTCAAGAGACGATCCCGGTCCTGCTCCCGCCAGGGGTCTCCCGGCGGCGGCAGCAGCCCGGAATCTCTGCAATGCACAATGAAGTCTTCCAGGATTTTGTGGACCAGCTTGCCGCGCTCCAGTGGAGTGATGCGGGTGGCGTCTTCCGGGGTTTCCAGGGCGCCGAGTCGGAGCACGTTGCCCAGGAAGAAGCGGAAGGGACAGGTGGCCCAGGCCTCCAGGCGCGTGGGAGAGATAGGCTGCCGCTCCAGGTTTCGCCCGAAGCGGGTGCCACCAACTGCTGAGGTTAAGTTGCCGTCATACTGGGTGAAGCGCCGGGAGCGGCGTTCCCGGCCCATCCTCGCGGCACGCCCCACCGCCGCTCCAACGGCCAGCGGGTGACGAGCGACGGGATTACCTTCACTTTTCCACCGCACCAGGCGGTTCAAGTGGTAGTCCAGGACATCCGCCAGGGCGCCGTCCGGGAGGGCATCCAGGGCGTGCTCGGCAGACCTGGTTACTGACAGCCAGGGCTCCTCAACAAGGGAGGGCAGGTCGCCGCTGTGGACTTGCTTGTCCGCCAGGCCGGAAGCCTGCTCCAGGAACCAGCGGGAGGGATGCGCGGCCCGATGGGAGGACAGGTCCGCGACGGGATAGGAGAGCGTCCGGCGAGGAGCCGTAGCCAGCGCGGACAGGTAATCGTAGCGTTCAGTAGCCATGTGCCGCTGAGCGCGAGAGAACCGGGCAGTTCCCGTCACATCGCCCTGGGGCAGCAGGGGATCGGTGCGGATGGCCGGGGGAACGCTGCCCTCGATCATGCCCACAAGCCATATCCTGTCAAAACTCATTCCGGCGGCGTTGACAAAGCTGGACACGAAGACGCCGCTGCCGGTGGGGCCCAGGTGCCCCTGGGGGACCTGCAGCGCGTCCCTGACCACCTGCCGGAATTCCTCGGCAGTTGCGGACCCGGACAAGGAATCGGCCGACTCTATCTCCTTCAGAACCTGGAATACCCTTTCGACTTCACGTTGAAACCGCTCCAGTCCGCTTTTATCAACCCCGGCGGTGGGCCAGGCCAGACAGTTATCCAGCAAGCCGGACAGCCAGTCGCAGAAAGCCTTCCAGGAACTGCCATCCTCCGGGGGCGCCAGGGCGCCGGCCAGGTTCTCGACAAAGTCCCGCAACGCCAGCGCCGCCGCCGCGCTGGCCCGCATGGCATCCGCCCGGGCTTCGGAAATGGACTCATCCCTTTGTCCCTGGTCGGCGCCATCCCGGGTGAACTCGGCGTAGCTTGCCAGCCTTTCCCGCCACTGGTCCAGCCCCGCCACTACTCCGGCGTCGCGGCTGATGGCATCCCACTGGCTGGGGCTGAACTCTTCATTCGTTGATGTTCTGGCCTTGACGGGGCAACCGGTCAGCCATTCCATCACCTCGTCCCGCCGGAAATCATTGCCGGGAATGTCCAGCAGGCCCTGGATGGTGCGGCCCGCCGGCGTGTCTGCCAGCAAGTCTCGGCCCGGGCCGGCGAGAGGTATGCCGGACATGGCCAGTTCGTCCCGGATAAGGGCGCCGTAAGGGTTCTCCATGCGGTACAGGACGGCCATGCGGTGGAAGGGCGTACCGTTTTCGCTCGCCTCTGCCATAATCTGCCGGACCACCCAACGTAGTTCCTCGTGGGCGCTGGGCGCCACGTGGAGGTGGGCGCCGTCGCCGGGCGGGAACACGGGCGAATCAGGGGCGCCAGCCGGCCGGGCGTTGCCAAGGGCCGGTTCGAGTTGCTGCTGCAGGTCACTGATTGGACCATCAGCCTGGCCGTCGCCGGTTATTCCCAGGATGACGGAGCACTTTGCCTGATTCGCCAGGGCCAGGGCCAGCGCGGTTTCGCCGGGACTGAGGGGCCGGGGCAAGAACAGGATGATGTGGCCCAAATCTTCCAGGGCAGCGGCCTGTCCCTTTTCTACTACGTGGGCAGCCTCCCTTGCCAGGTCCTCGGAATCGAACCAGTCACCGGAGATTTCCCGGCGGTGCTTCCGGTAAAGGGAAACGACCTCGGCGGTGACGCCGCCCTGCCGCGCCAGGTTGTCCATCTCGTCTTCGCCCAGGCGCCGCAGGTCCCGGAACGCCGTCCGGACACTGGCCTGGGTCCGGGGATGATGCCGCACGGGATGGAGAACGCCGGTGGTTTCGGACAGGGCGCGGCGCAGGGAAATGCTCTGCAGCGTGGACGTAATGGGCCTTCTGTCTTTTGCTGCCAGGGCTGCACCGCCCAGCAACTCGGCCAGAACCGGCATCTGGATGAAACGGACGTTGATGAATCCCCTATCGCCGAGTTCCTGGCGAAGGGCCAGGCTGGCGTAGCGGGAGGGTGAAACCACGGTTACCGGGGCCATCAGGTCGTCGTGCTTTAAGTCACGTACCAGGTCCCAAAGTGTGACCCGTACTTCCGGCGACGGTCTGCCAATGAACAGGCTGCCGGTACTATGGGAAGCAGTAGTGGAGGACTGTGTGGTCATGCAGGTATATTAACCCTTCCCGTAAGCCACTTCCAGACCAGGTCATGGTTGGGGGCAACTAATAGGAAAGACGGCTTTGGGGGTAGGCCTGTTCCCCTGGCTCTGAATAATTCAGGCGCGGCCGTTGGTTTGACTAGGATGGGCCTGCGTGTTAAAGTTGCGTTCTAAATCGAATATAGATTGTTCTGGCGGGAGCTTGGGCAAGCCAGGCTGAGAGGGTAGCCGGGAGTCGCTACCGACCGTCTGTACCTGATACGGGTAATGCCGTCGCAGGGACAAGACGCTGGAAAACAAGCAACCGCCGTTAGAATAACCGGCGGTTTTGTTGTATTCAGCAGGGTATAAGGAGATGCAGTAATGTCGGACGACCTGGTAATTGGGGGCAAGAAATTCAGTTCCCGACTTATCGTTGGTACCGGCAGGTACCGGACCAACGAAGAAATGGTCGAAGCCATCGAGGCCTCGGGCACGGAGATGGTTACTGTCGCCATTCGTCGCCTGAACCTGGACGACCCCACGGAGAAGACCATCCTGGACTATATCGACTGGTCCAAGTACAACATCCTGCCAAATACGGCCGGCTGCGCCACCGTGGAAGAGGCGATGTTCGTAGCCCGCCTGGGCCGGGAGGTCGCCAAGACCGACTTCGTGAAGTTGGAAGTTATCCCCGACCCCAAGTACCTGTTTCCCGACCCGGTGGGCACCCTGGAGGCGGCGAAGTTATTGGTCAAGGAAGGGTTCATCGTATTGCCCTACATCCACGCGGACCCGGTGCTGGCCCACCGCCTGGAAGAGGCGGGGTGCGCCACGGTTATGCCCCTGGGGTCGGCCATCGGTTCGGGCCAGGGCATACATACGGTTGAAGAGGTGCGCATAATCATCGAACAGGCCAGGGTGCCCGTGGTTGTTGACGCCGGACTGGCTGTCCCATCCGACGCCTCCAAGGCCCTGGAACTGGGCGCCTCGGCGGTGCTGGTGAATACCGCCATCGCCCAGGCTGAAAACCCGGCCCAGATGGCCGAGGCCTTCAAGCTGGGAGTCGATGGCGGCCGCAAGGCTTACCTGGCCGGACGGATTCCCACGCGGGCCTACGCCTCGGCCAGCAGCCCCACCGACGAAGTGCCGCAACCGGTTACCGCGGGCAGCTAAAGTCTTGCCGGTAGCGCTGCCCGACCCCTGCCTGTGCCTGGTGACCGACCGGACTGTCGGTGACGAGTCCACTCTCGTGGAACGGGTTGCCGAGGCGGTTGAAGGCGGCGTTGACCTCGTGCAACTGCGGGAGAAAGACCTGCATGGGGCGCAATTGCTGGACCTGGCGGGCCGGTTGCGCCAGGCCATCGGCGACCGGGCCCTGCTGGTAATCAACGAACGGGTTGACGTGGCCGCCGCCCTTCCCGCCGACGGAGCCCAACTGGGGGAGGACGCGGTGCCGGTGCCGGCAGCCCGCCGCATCCTGGGACAGGACAGGCTGATCGGACGTTCCGTCCACTCTGTGGCCGGCGCAAAACAAGCGGTGCGGGACGGGGCCGACTTTCTGGTGGCGGGAACAATGTTCGCCAGCCGCTCGCACCCCGGCGAGGAACCTGCCGGCCTCGGGTTAGTCCGGCAGATACTCCGGGAATGTTCGCTGCCGACGGTGGGCATCGGGGGAATCAACGCTGGGAACTGCGGCCAGGTAATTGAAGCCGGCGCCATCGGCGTGGCGGTAATCACGGGAATCCTGGCCGACCCGCGCCCCGGCGATGCGGCCCGAAGGTTGAAGGAAGCAATCGCGGTTGCGCGGGACGGCCAAAAAGACCTGCACCTGTAGCTTTTGACAGACCCCGGGAGTAGGAAGCGCTCATGCCTGAGATGATTAACCTGATGGTCAACGGCAAGACCAGGGAGGTCGAGGAAGCCACCAACCTGGAGTCTTACCTTGTTTCATTTGGACTGGACCTGCAGTTCGTGGCTGTAGGGTACAACGGCGAGGTAATCAAGAAAGAGTCCTTTGCCCAGGTTACCCTGCGGAACGGGGACGCCCTGGAAATTGTCCGTCCGGTGGGCGGAGGGTGAACGAGGCCGTGGACGACCTCGATGCCCTGCTGGTAGCAGTCATCAAGGAGAACCGGGACAAGGTGGTGGCCTGGATTAACGATGAGCCGGGCAGTTGGGGCTTCCTGGCTGGCAGAGCAGTTCTGGTCTGCCGCGAGCGGAAAGGGGAACCGTTGACCAATCCGGAGCGGCGAATAGTCTGGCACCGCATGTGGGAACTGTTAACGGCGGTGAAGGAGCGAACCACCGAATAACCGCTTCAGAAATTTCCGCCGAGTACCGTGGGGCGATGCCGGCATCGCCTTCTTTCATTTGTGGGAAATCTCTACGCCGGAGAGGAGAACCGTGAACACCCCGGCAGCCACCAGAATCTGGCACGACCTGCACTACAGGCACACCGAACCGGGCACTCATCCGCGGATGTGGCGGCCCTTCATAGAGGTTGACCCCTTCAATCCCGAGAACAGGGTGGCCGGCCACATCCAGTTCATCGGGGGCGACGAATACGGCGCCCTGGCAATTTCTCACGTCAACGACCGGCCGGCGCCCCAGTTCATCAAGGTTACGCCCAAGGCGGCTTATCCTTTCCACAAGGACGGTTCCTGGGTGTTGCACGGGGCGCAGGAAGTGTCGGCCTTCGAAAAGATAGACGGCACCAATATCTGCCAGTACGGTTACCAGGATGCCGACGGGCGGGCCTTTACCAGCTTCAAACTCAGGACGCGGCCCTTCATGTCGCCCCACTTCCTGAACCTCCTTGAGAGGGCCCTGGAACAGTACCCGGCCGTGCTCGCCCACCGGCTTGTGCCCGGCGAGGCCGTGGCCTACGAGCTTTTCGGCTACGAAAACCGCCTGCTCATCCGGTACGACACGGCCATTGACCTGGTCCTGCTGTTCGGGCGAACGGACAACGGCGAACTGGTGGCGCCCCATGAGGCCACCCATGTCTTCGATGGACTTGACTGCCCGGTGGCGGACCGGCGCGCTATAGAATTGGCGGGCAACCTGGAGGATGAATACCGGGACCGGCAGCGGCAAATCAGTTCCCGGCTGGTGCGCCTGGGAGACGAATACTTCGACGGCGAAGAAGGGGAAATGCTCTACGTTCGGTTTGCGGACGGAGCCAGGGAACGACCCGGCAGCTTTACTCGCCTGATCAAGCTCAAGCCGCCGGAAATCGAGGAAATTCACTGGGCGCTGGACCACGTTCCCAAAGAGGAAGCGGCCGCCGTGGCCCGCAACGTCTTCGAGGTCTCGGATACGCCCGTGGTGGAAGACATGGTCCAGTTGCTGTCCGAGGAATGGAGCGACGACCAGATAGCCCGCTCACTGGACACCATCGAGCGAGTACTGCAGGAGGCCATCGAACGCCGCGCCTTCCAGGAGGGAGTGCTGGCGGTCTATGGGCAGCTCCACGGCCCCGACGACTTTCGCCGGGACCGCAGCGCCGTCATGCGTTCCATGAGCCAGCGCTTTGCCAAGTCCCAGATGTCCAGGATTTACTCGGTGCTGGTAGAACGGGGCTACGGCTGAACGCCGGCGGGGCAGAACGTTTCCCCGGGCCCTGGTCTAGTCCCTCTGCAGCAACTCGATGCGCACGTCGTCGGGGGCGCGAACGAAGGCCACGTGGACACCGGGGCGAATGGTGCGGGGTTCCCGGGCCATATCAGCGCCCCGGCGTTTCAGTTCCGCCACAGTCTCCTCCAGGTTTTCAACCCGAAAGCCAAAATGGTCCAGGCCCAGGTGCGGGTCCCTGGGGTTGCTGTCCATGTCTTCGTCTTCGGGCACCGGGGCGACAAAAACCATCAGCCCATCAATGTCCAGGTCGGTGCGCACGAACCCGTCTGACTGCACCGACTTGATGACCCTGGCGTCGAACATCTTCTCGAAGTAAGCCGCCATTTCGTCGGGCTGCTTGGTACGCAGGTGAATGTGGTCGTAGGTGTACTTGGGCATGGCAGGACCTCCCTTGTTCTCAAGTTGTGCGGTCAAGTTAGGGTGGGCCAGGGGCTTTGTCAAGGACGAGCCCTGACGATGCCATTTGACTGACACAGGCCCCTTCCCAACTTGGGAATCTCCCCACTACCATATTGTCCTAAGTTTCTCATCTGACGCTATAATGTGCGTGAACTCAGGGATTCCACTTACCCGAGCCCAATTCTGGAGGATGTATGAAATACGACGTGATAATTGTTGGCGGAGGCGCCGCCGGGTCGGTGCTGGCCAGCCGGCTGGCGGAAGACCCAAACACTTCGGTGCTGGTGCTGGAGGCCGGCAAGGACTACCCGGACCCGGAGAACCTGCCGGATGAGATAAAGTTTGGCGGCACCCGCTTCGCCGAGTCCCCGGACTCGGAGCACAACTGGGCCCTGCGGGGGACCATCACCGAGGAGCAGGGAGAAATCCACGTGGCCCAGGGCAAGGTCATCGGCGGCGGCTCTTCCATCAACGGCCAGGCCATGCAGCGGGGCCTCCCGGAGGACTTTGACAACTGGTCGGCTTGGGGCAACACCGAATGGTCCTACGACAAGGTCCTTCCCTTCTACCGCAAGATGGAGCGGGACCTGGACATCCAGGACGACTTCCACGGCACCGAGGGCCCCATACCGGTGCGGCGCCGCCAATCCACGGACCCCTCGCCTATCCAGCAGGCCTTCCGTGAAGCCTGCATTGCCGAAGGGTATGCCTTTGTAGAGGACACCAACGGCGCCAACCCCACCGGCGTTGGCATCGCCCCCACCAACAACCTGGGCGGCGTCCGCATGAGCGCGGCGCTAGCCCACCTGAGCCCCATGCGCCACCGTCTGAACCTGACCGTACGGGGCGAGGTTTACGTGCAGCGGATACTGTTCGAAGACCGGAAGGCTGTCGGAGTAGAAGCGGAGAGCGGCGGCGAGACCTTCCAGGTGTTTGGCGAACGGGTAGTGCTGTGTTCGGGCGCTATCCGGTCTCCCCAACTGCTGATGCTGTCCGGGATCGGGCCGCGGGACCAGCTTGAACAGTTCGGCATACCCGTCCTGCAGGAATCGCCCGGCGTGGGCCAGAGCCTCTGGAACCATCTGAGCGCGCACATCAACTACAAGGTCAAAGACGACGTTAGCATGGAGCCCAACCTGGATGGCGCTCACTACAGCCTGCACTACACGGCGGATGGTTCCGACGAGACCAACGACATGCTGCTGCGGTCCAACACCGTGGTGGACGAGCGGGAAGAGCGGGTACGCGGCGTCCGCACCCGGTACCATACCGGCGACGTGCCGCCGGAACGGTCCGCCCGCATGTCTTGCACCCTGGGCCTGCCCAAGGGCAACGGCTACGTCAGGCTGGCGTCCGCCGACCCCAGTGTTCAACCCACCTTCAACTACCGGTACCTGCAGAATCCGGAGGACATGCGCCGGGTGCGCGACGGCATTCGCAAGGGCGCCAGCCTGCTGGAGACCGACGCCTACAAGGACGTGTATGACTACCGCATCACGCCCACCGATGAGGAGTTGAACAACGACGATGCCCTGGACCTGTACATCCGCAATACCGTAGGCACCGCCCGCCACGTATCCGGCACCTGCAAGATGGGACCGGACAGCGACCCCATGACCGTGGTGGACCAGTACTGCCGGGTCAAGGGCGTAACAAACCTGTGGGTGGCCGACGCATCGGTGGTGCCCCAGATTCCCCGTTCCGGCGGCCTTCACCCTACCGCGCTGATGATTGGCGAACGGGTAGTGGAGTGGGTGGCGGCTGGCTAGGTATATACATCGGCCCTTACTACAGCCATGTAGCCAAAATCATCCGCCCGCTCAACAACTTGAGCGGGCGGAACCGATCTGGAGCAGATGGGCCGGATAGACTACGAATCGATTGGAACGGTCAGGCCGGTTCCTGTATCGGGTAGTCGAAGTAGGCTTCCGTAATCAGGAAGTGCAGTTCGTCGGCGCCGGCGGAGATGTCCCGCAGCAGAGGGACACGTTCCTCCTCGTCGGGCCACTCATAGTTGATCATCGAGGACAGGCGGCCCACCAGGCGCTGGAGGGCGCGTCCCGAGCGGGAGTAGGGACCGCTGCCAATGGCCGCAATCTCCGACCCGATCAGGGCCAGGGAACGACCGAGGGATTCGGGCAGAAGCGGGTCGCTGACCAGCAGGTCCATCACCCGGTCGGGAAGGACCGCCACGCTGTAACGGTGGTTATACACCTCCAGCGCGTAGAACACGCGCAGCAACGATGTCCAGTCCTCCTCGTTAAACTCCCGGGATGAGCTGGCGGTAACGGTGTCTATCTGCGCCAGCAGCAGGGCGGCGGCGCCCTGGGCTCGTTCCACGAAACGGCCAAGCTGGAGAAAGCTCCACCGGTCGTCGTGGTACATGGTACATTCCGCCAGGCCGCCAAAGGTCTCGATATCGGTGCTCAACGCCTGGTAGAAGGTGGTGGGTTCCCACTGCCACACGCTGGCTATGCTCTGCTGCTGAAGCCTGAGGTAGGTAGTATTCAGGCACGTCCATACTTCGGGGCTGATGCAATGGCGGGTGTGCCTGGCGTTCTCCCTGCCCTGGGCGAAACAGCTGTAAACGGAACTGGGATTGGTGCGCTCAAATGTAAGATCGTCGGCCAGGGCAAAGGAGTCGGCCAGCACGAATTCCTCGTCCCCGAAGAGATGGACTTCACCGCCCGGTGGTTCCCGAAGGACGTACTTGTAGATGCGGTTCCACCCAAAGTGAATCTCCCGGACGGGGCGATCGACAAGCGATTCCGACTGCAATTGCAGCAGACGGCAAAGGTTGCCCGCCCGTTCCAGGTAACGGCCGAGCCAGTAGAGGCTTTGGGCGCTGCGGGAAAGCATTACTATACTACCTGCCAGTTTTGAGCTACCGTTACTTAGTCCCCGGCCAGCACCCACACGTCCTTGCCGCCCCCGCCCTGGCTTGAGTTCACCACCAGGCTTCCGCGGCGGAGAGCCACCCGGCAGAAGGCCCCGGGGACAATGCGAGTCTGCAGGCCGTTAAGAATGAAGGGCCGCAGGTCCACGTGCCTTGGCTCGAAACTGCCTTCTATCAGGCAGGGGGCCCGGGAGAAGGACTGCACCGGCTGCGCAATGAAGTCGGCCGGGTTTTCCCGCACTGTCCTGGCGTAGTCGTCCCGCTCCTGTGGAGTAGCATGGGGCCCGATAATCATGCCGTAGCCGCCGGACTCGCCCACCTTCTTGACGACCAGTTCCGCGATGTTGTCCAGTGTAAATTCCAGGTCTTCGGGACGGCGGCACAGGTAGGTTTCGACGTTCTGAAGAATGGGTTCCTGGGCCAGGTAATAGCGGATCATGTCGGGAACATAGACGTACACGCTCTTGTCGTCGGCGACGCCGGTGCCCGGGGCGTTGGCCAGGGTCACGTTTCCTGCTTTGGCGGCCTCAATCAGGCCGGGCGCCCCCAGCAGGGAATCCTTCCGGAATACGCGGGGGTCCATGAAGTCGTCGTCAATGCGGCGGTAGATGACGTCCACCTGCTGCAGGCCCTCGGTGGTGCGCATATATACAACGCGGTCTCGCACCACCAAGTCGCTGCCCTCAACCAGTTCCGCGCCGATCTCCCGGGCCAGGAACATGTGCTCGTAATAGGCGGAGTTGTAAACGCCAGGGGTCATAAGGGCCAATTTTGGCTCCGGTTTGCCGTTAGGCGACAGTTCCCGCAGGGTGGCCTGGAGAGCGGAGCCGTACTGCTCCACCTCCTGCACGCGAGCGCTGCGGTAGATGCGGGGCAAGCTGGCCTTGGCGGCCTTGCGGTTGGCAATCATGTAGGAGACGCCGGAGGGCACCCTCAGGTTGTCTTCCAACACCCGAAAGCCGTCGTTGACCCGGATGATGTCGGTGCCGCAGACAGCCACCCAACTGCCGTAGGGCTGGACAAAGTCCCGCATCTCCGGTCGAAACTGGGGGCACTCCAGAATCATGTCAGCGGGTATCACCCCGTCCCTGACAATGCTGGCCGGCCCGTAGATGTCTACCAGAAAATTGTTCAGGGCCCTGACCCGCTGCTCAAGCCCCTCGGAAAGCACCTGCCAGTCTTCGGCAGTAATAACCCGGGGAATGGGGTCCACAGGAATTATGCGTTCCTCGGCTTCGGCGTCGCCGTAAACCGTAAAGGAGATGCTTTCGTTGGAAAAGGTGCGGTTTACCCGGCCCTGGATGGTGGCCAAGTCGTTGGGGGACAACTGGTTGAGGGCGTCGTACAGCACCCGGGCCTGGGGACGCGGCTTGCCCTCCGGAAGGAACATTTCGTCGTAGATGGAGGGATTCAGTTCATAATCGTCAAATTTAACCAAGCGCACCTTCCATCCGGGAGGGAAAGAACCCAGCTTCAGCCCTGGGAGTTGGCGTGGGCAACTATACCATCAGATAGGGGTTATATCAATGTAAATCCCTGCATACCGGGGCTGTGGCGGATGGAGTTCTCCGTCCATATTGCCGTGGCTGCCAAGGGGCAAATCGGTATATGCCGGGTTCGAGGTTCCGGCCACATTCATTCAACTCTTCGCCGCGAGATACGGGTTGCCTTGCCCCGCTCCGATACCTCCCTATACCAAAGAAACAAATGCAAAGGACTGTCTAATCAATTAAATATTACGAATAACATATCTGATAAGTATAATTATCATCTAATATATATAACAAATAAAGTAGTATTGCCGGTTTACTAAAATATATTGGCAAAATACTACAACTATCCGTAATTTTTTGTTGACAGGGGGCGTTGCAGCATATATATTCGATGGAATCACAATTTGGCGGCGATTGTACAGAGTCTTACTCAGGTTAGGTTCGGGCGTCCCCAATGTGACTAAACATTAACTTCAGGTGGTGTGGCCCAGACGATTGATCCCTTTCGCAAGTCCCCTGACAGCAATCTTCGTTGATCAAGGACAGTAAGGACACCAAAAATTGCGGGAGGATTGAAGACATGTCGTACAGATGGTTAAGGAACCCCAAGGCTTTCCTGTATGCTCCGGCCCTGGCAGCCCTGGCGCTGGCTGCTGTGGCTTGCGGAGCGGCCGCCACGGCGACGCCAGCGCCAACCACCCCATCTACCGAACCACCCCCCGCGGCTATAGCCGAACCCGTCCCAGCGCCTACGGCCGTTCCAGCTCCGATTGAAGAACCCGCCGATGACATGGTTGCCGGCCCCAAGCAGGCCCCGGTCTTCGCCGAATATTGGACGCCGGACACGGACTTTTACGGCGAGCCCGTTTATGGCGGCACGCTTCGCATCAATTACGAAGACCCCCTGGAGCATGCCAATACCTGGGGCGCCTCCACCGGGGCCGCCACCCGGTATCGCGGCTCCACCATGAACCGGATTGTATCGGACAACCCCTACGACAACACAGAGATAATCCCCGATTTGGCCAAGGGCTGGACGCTGGATGAGGGCGTCACCGGCGCCACTTTCTACTTTCATGACAACATCACCTGGCACAACGGCGAACCCTTCGTCTGTGAGGATGCTCGCTTCACCTTCGAGACCTGGGTTACCGGTAATGGCATTTCCGCCAGTTCAAACAAGGCTAACTTCAGCTTCATTGACATGGACAATACAAGCTGCGTTGACGACCTGACTCTGCACATCGGCTACTTTGGGCCGACCGCCCCGGGCCTGCTGGCCCTTACTCGCTCCAACGCCCTCATGTTTAACAAGAAATGGTTCCTGGAGGGAGGCGAGGAAGCCATGTTCCAGGACGTTTCCGTAGGCACCGGCCCTTATATCTGGCGCGAAGGGCAGAGCGTCGGCATAGATGAGCAGCATTTCGACAAAAACCCCAATTACTTTAAGGGTGGCGGCGACGGCGCCCTGCCCTACGTGGACGAGCTGGTCATCTTCGGCATCCTGGACGAGACAACCCAGCAGGCAACCATGATGGCCCACCAGACGGACTGGCACTGGGTTCGGAATTTCGGCCAGTACCGCGAGTACGTCGATCATGATCAGATAATGACGGTCATCCGGGCGACTCGGGGCCACTTCCAGATTTGGCTGAATGCTCGCGAAGAGCCTTGGGACAATGTCCGTATCCGCCAGGCCGTTTTCATGGGAATGGACCGGCAGGCCGGCATTGAGGTGCTCCAGGACGGATTCGGCTCTGAAGGGTTCCTAATGGTTCCCGGCAGCGCCTGGGAATTAAGCAAGGAAAAGGGCTGCGCCGTACCCGGCTGGTGCGCTGCTACCGATATGGAAGCGCAACGCGCGGAAGCCGTCCAGATTCTCAATGAAGAAGGCTTCGACTTTGACCAGACTTACCTGTTCACGGTGCAGGCCGATTCCCAGGTTGTGGCCCGCTCCACCTTCGCCCAGGAGCAGTTGCGGCTCCTGGGTATCAAGACCGACTTCAACCAGGTGGAGATTGTTGCCATAGCGCAGATGCGTAACCAGGGAACCTGGATTGGCATCATGCCCGGCAATGCCACCATGCCCACCGACGACCCGGCCCTGGGAATGGGCTACTACTTCCGGTGCGATTCCACCTCCAATTACTGGACGCCGGGAACGGACTGCGACCAGGAGATGGAGGCCCTGCTGGACCAGGCGCTGAGCGAGGGCGATCCGGTGGCGCGGAAGGAAATATCCGACCAGATCCAGCTCAAGGCCATGAGCGAGTACTGGAAGTTCCCCCTGTACTGGGAGCAGGAGGCCGTGGCATTCTGGCCCGAGGTCAGGGGCTACTTCCATCACCCCCAGCCGTCCGGATCTCATACCCAGTACGAACAGATGTGGATCGACCCTGCCCACAAGGACGACCGGGGCAACGCCGGTCAGACCACGGGCGTGCCTGGAGGCGTCTAGTCAATCGTCAAATTAAGTATGGCACGGGTTGAGGTGGTGGAGTCTCAATCTGGCGTCCCTGGCGGTGAAGCGCCAGTTGATGGCAGCTACCGTAGATTTGCGGTCTGCCACGCTGGCGTTCACCGCCTTCGCCAGGCTGCCGCCGCCGGTAGTACGAACGTGCAGTCAGGCAGGGCCTAGTAGACGAACATATTTGATTCGAGCAGCAGGCGCCGGTATTCTACCAAGGAATAGAGGCCGGATGACAGGGGCGCGTGAGGAGTGGGGTGGGGATGAAGAGATTCGGCTGAACCTGGCGAAAATCGAACTGGGAGTATTGGCACGGCCATGCCCGGACCGCCGGACTCCAGACCAACGCGCACTACGCCGACAGGTAGCAACCTGGCAGACTCCACGCAACCAAGACAACGCATGGGCCGACTGGCGCTTCACCACCGAGGATGCCCGCATCAAGCTAAAGTCTCTTTACCCCTCAATTCAATGCTGACCTACCACCAAGCCGGCTATTCCGGATTTGGTTGCCCCACCCGGACGGTGATGATGTCGGTGTCGTGGTACTGCTGGTGCCTTACCGAGGTGGCGTAACTACGCAACAAGCGGAGGGAAAGGTCGTTTTCGGTGGGGGGGAGGGTATCGTATTGCTGTAGTTGATGCACCTGGTCCTCTATGTTCACCCCGCTGCTGCCGCCGATAAACTCGAGGTCAGCCACCTGCCCGTCACTGGAAGCCACGACAATGAGGCTGCGGTCGCTGGCGCCGTCCGTACCGTCACTTTCGGCCAGGAGGCCCTCCAGGTCCAGGGGCGCAAGGGTTAACAGGGTTTCTTCGGCCACCGCGCCCAACCTGGCCTTCATCGCA
The DNA here is from genome assembly GCA_034422655.1 of Dehalococcoidia bacterium. Lineage (GTDB taxonomy): Bacteria > Chloroflexota > Dehalococcoidia > Lucifugimonadales > UBA3495 > Bin22. The sequence goes on along the minus strand of DAOUJN010000020.1, from coordinate 35,681 downwards.
TCATTCCAGCCGCGCCGGTCGGCAAACCGGTTAACAAAGTCGGTCAGGTCGGGCAGAGCATCTATGTGCAACTGGGACTCGAACCGCATCTGTCGGGGGCTGGTGAGTTCCATGTAGAGAATCATGACGATTGCGGCCAGGCCCCCGGTGGTGATTCCGCTCTTCAGCAGGGCATTGACCACCCCACCCAGGTCGGGCAGGGTGAAGAGGCCAAACTGGAAGGCCGCGCCCAGCCAGAAGCAAACTCCCGCCAACGCAATTTTCTGGCGATTGGACTCGGACTGGATGATTGTGCGAGCCCCGTCGACAAGGAGGTTGCCAGTGACCATTATCAGGTAACCCGTCATGACAGGTCCCGGGATTGTGCTCAGCAGACCGGATACTTTGGGCAGGAAGGCCACAATGATGAAGATGCAACCGATGACGTAACCGACCCGGCGCGAAGCTACTCCGGTAGTCTGGGTGAAGGAGACTGCGCCGGGATGGATGACGTTGGGTACGGCGCCAAAGACACTGGCGATCAAGTTGGTGACCCCAGCACCGGCCATGGCGCCCTGGACCTGCCTGAAGTCCACCGCCTGGGCTTCCCGCCGGGCGACCCGCTGGTGGGCAATGGCCTCGCCGTTGGCCTGGATGGAAATAATCACTCCCAGGAAAAGGAAGGAAGGCAGCAGGGTCCAGAAGGGAATGCCCAGGTCCACGCCAAATTCCGGCCACTCGCTGGGCAACCCGACCCACGGGGCGCGGGCAACCGGTCCGAAATCATAGATGCCCAGGACCATGGCGGCGATACAACCGGCCACTATGCCTACCACAGGCCCCCACAGGCGGAGCATCGGAGAGCCACGAAGGGTCAGGGCAGCCACGATTACCAGGGTTATCAGGGCCGTGGCAGGGCCCTTTTCCGGCTCCAACTGCGAGGTCTCATCAAGCAGCGAAAACACCACAGAAGCCAGGGTTACAGACAGGATCATCATCACGGTGCCGCCCACGGTAGGCGTGATGATTCTGCGAAGGATGAAAAGCCACCTGGATATAGCCAACTGGGCGAGGGCCGAGACGAAGACCAAGGTCATCAACGTAGCGGGTCCGCCTTCGACAACCGCGGTTATGCAGAAGGGAATGGCAAAGGCGGCGGTGAACATGGGCAGGAGAGCGCCGGCGCCAACCGGCCCCAGCCGCCGGACCTGTATTAGAGTGGAAAGCCCAACCACCAGAAGAGAGGCAAACACCATCCAGGACAGGTAGGATTCCCCCAGCCCCGATGCCACGGCAACTACTACCGGCGTTACCAGCAAGGTAGCCGAGGCTATCAGACTGAACTGGAAGCCATGCCTGAGCGCTGGGATAAATGGAGGGTTTTCGTGGGCTTCGTAAACCGGATTCTGGCTGGGCGCGGCCAATAGCGCCTCCCGGTAAAGGGTGTGGACATGGGCCAAGTCTGCCAGAACAATACCTCGGTTAGCAAGTCCATTTCGGGCGGTTTGCCAGTTTTGCGAAAGTATAGACCGGTCCTGATAACTCGTTGAAGTCAAGGATTGGCTGACTTATACTCCGTTGGTGTTGCCATTGGATTCGACGCAGATAAAATTCGGAGAGTTTATCTCATGAAATATGACGTTATCGTAATCGGGGCGGGTTCGGGAGGGTGTGTAGTAGCGGGCCGCCTGTCGGAAGACCCCACCAAGTCCGTCCTGCTGCTGGAGGCTGGGCCGGACTATCCTGATTTTGAGACCTATCCTGACGACCTAAAGTACGGATACAGCGCCACCGCATCAGCCCCCGGCGCGCCCCACAACTGGTCATTTGAGGCCCGGGCAAGGCCGGAGCAGAATGAGCCCATGCCAGTGCCCCGAGGCAAGGTCGTGGGCGGCACCAGCGCTATCAACGGACAGGTCATCCTGCGGGGAGCGCCGGAGGACTATGATTCATGGGCGGAGATGGGCAACGACGAGTGGAGCTTCATCAAGGTCTTGCCGTATCTACGCAGGCTGGAGACGGACACCGACATACATGACGACTTTCACGGGAGCGACGGCCCCATACCGGTCCGCCGATTCGCCAGGGAAGAATGGCTGCCCTTCCAGCAGGCCTTTTACCAGGCGTCGCGGGAGGCGGGTTATCCCGACGACCCGGACATGAACCATCCCGAGTCGGGGGGCGTCGGCCCTATCCCCATGAATAACCCGAACGGCGTTCGGATGAGCACGGGCCTTACTTACGTCAATCCCAATCGCCACCGACTGAACCTGACCGTCCGGGGCGACGTACTGGTCCACCGCATTCTATTTGAGGGTGACCGGGTCGCAGGTGTTGAGGCGGAAAGCGGAGGGGAGGTTTTCCGGGTGGAGGCCGACCAGATAGTGTTAAGCGGCGGGGCTATCGCGTCGCCACAGATCCTGATGCTGTCGGGCGTGGGGCCGGCGGAGCATCTCCGGGGCTTGGGGATTTCAACGCTACGGGACGTTCCCGGCGTGGGACAGAACTTCCGGGACCATCCCATGGCGCCGGTCCGGCTACGCGTCAGGGACGACTTTCCCCAGGACGCGGAAGCGCCACGCGTCCAGGCGGCGCTGCGCTACACCGCCGGCGGCTCCGGGGTGCGAAACGACATGCAGATATTGCCATCCTCCTTTTCCTTCCCGCTGGGAGGAGACCCACTGGCCGGGGAGGGTGTGCGCTTTTCCTGCATCCTGGAGTTGGCAGAGGGGAAGGGGGCCGTAACCCTCGCTTCGGCGGACCCCCACGACCAGCCCAACCTGTACTACGGCTTCCTGGAGGAAGAAGCCGACCGGGAACGCCTCAGGGAGGCGGTCCGCATCTGCTTCGACCTGCTGAAGCACGAGTCCTTCCAGGGCATTGTAGCGGGGCCCCTGACGCCCACGTACGAAGACCTGGAGTCGGAAGAGGCGCTGGATGAGTGGTTGAAGCGCAACGTCACCACCTCCCAGCACCTGGCGGGTACGTGCAAGATGGGGCCGGAGTCGGACCCGATGGCGGTGGTGGACCAGTTTTGCCGGGTGCGGGGGCTGGAAGGCCTGTGGGTTGCCGATACCTCGGTGATGCCCAACGTCGTCCGAGCCAACACCAATACAACCGCCATTGCCATAGCCGAGAGAGTGGCTGACTGGGTGAAGGAACACTGGGCCAATTCGAGCCGATAATCAGGGCGTGGGGAATCATTGTCAGCCCACTACCCTCGCCCGCGCAAGTCGCAACAAGAGGAATTCCCCTGCCTTGGTGGCAGGGGAATTCCTCTTGAGTTTGGCTAGACGCCCATGCCGTAGACAGGGCCGTTCTGCGCTTGCCGAAGGGCCTGAAATGCATGCCCAGGGCACGATCGCGAGTCGGAAAGACAACTCCGGGGAGCGGCTTTTTTCCTGTGCCTGAACGGTCACCATCCTGCGGGGAAATGGCAACTTCATGGCATATCAGGTAGTAGTATGTGTAATCATTGTGTAATTTGACAGAACGATGTAGAATGTGGGCGGTTCTTCGGGGGCAGCCACGCCAATGGTCTTCGCCACAGGTGCAGATTATCTCCGCCGAGAAGGCATGTTGTCCTGAACGTTCGGGCAGGCTTGGGACAGGCTCAGCCGAAGGATATGGAGTCACCGGCCTGATCGGGGCATGGAAATGTGAGACCAAGCAGCGGGGAGACATTCCCGCTACCTGCTCCCTTTCTATGGGGAGAGGGGCCAAAGGTGAAGGCGTCTCCCCTATCCCCGGGAGAGCAGCCGGGGTGACGGCGAACGCCAAGGCAAGCAGGGAGTGTAACACTATGAACAATGCGCACGAATTGGAACTGGAGAACGCCGCGCTGCGGGAGCGACTGTACCTGTTGAGCCAGGCCAGCCTGCGCATCAACGAGGGCCTGGACTTCGACAAGATACTGGGGGAGGTGGTAGACAGCGCCACCGTGCTTACCGGCGCCCGTTACGGCGTAATTACCACGCTGGACGATACGGGCAGAGCGCGGGACTACTTCACCTCGGGACTGACGGCGGAGGAATGGGAGTGGATGTCGGACATGCCGGGGCGGGAACAGTTCTATGCCTACTTCAGCACGCTCCAGGACACTCTGCGTGTGCCCGATTTTCTCAGCCACAACCGGTCACAGGGCCTGCCCGACAACTTCCCCCTCTCCGCCGGAGCGTTCCTTTCCGCGCCTATCCGGCACGGCGGCCAGATCATAGGCAACATCTACCTGGGCCGCAGCAACGACGGGTCCGAGTTCAGCAAAGAGGACGAGGAGACCCTGGAGATGTTTGCCTCCCAGGCAGCGCTGGTTATCGACAATGTCCGCCGACACCGGGAGGAGCAGCGGGCGCGGGCCGGCCTCGAGACCCTCATTGACACCTCGCCGGTGGGGGTGCTGGTCTTGGATGGCAGAACCGGCGCTCCGCTGTCGTTAAACCGGGAGGCAAGGCGGATCGTCAGCGGTCTGCTGGACCCCGGCGATACCACGGAGCAACTGTTAGAAGTAGTTACCGTCGAGCGATCTGACGGAACGGAGATGCCTCTGCACGAACTGTCCATTGCCCAGGTGTTAAGCAGCGGGGAGACCGTACGCGTCGAGGAGATCGTCATCCGGGTTCCGGACGGGCGCACCGTCACCACCCTGATGAATGCCACACCCATATTTTCGGAAGAGGGCGAAGTAGAATCCTTCGTTGTGACCCTGCAGGACCTGTCACCGCTGGATGAGCTGGACCGGTTGCGGTCCGAGTTCCTGGGCATGGTAAGCCACGAACTGCAAGCTCCGCTGGCCTCCATCCGAGGCTCGGCCACCACGCTGCTGAATGACGGGCCGGACCTGGACCCGGCAGAGATGCGCCAGTTCCACCGCATTATTGAGCAGGAAGCTGGACGAATGAGGGGCCTCATCAGCGACCTGCTGGACCTGGCACGGGCGAAGACAGGCACCCTTCCGGTTACTCCGGCCCCCGCGGAGGTTGCCAGCCTGGTGGACGAGGCCAGGAACGCATTCACCAGCGCCGGGGGCCGCTCACAACTCAACATCGACCTGCCCCCGGACCTTCCCTGGGTATTGGCTGACCGGCGCCGGATTATCCAGGTGCTGGGCAATCTCTTTACCAACGCGGCCAGGTATTCGCCGGCCTCTACTCCCATACGGGTTTCGGCGGTCCGGAAGGACGTCCACGTGCAGGTCACCGTGACCGACGAAGGCCGGGGCACATCTCCCGAGCGATTGCCTGAACTCTTCGGAAAGTTCTCCCGCCACGCCGGCGAGGATCCCGATCATCCGGTGGGCGACACCGGCCTGGGCCTGGCCATCTGCAAGGGAATCGTGGAGGCCCACGGCGGCCGCATCTGGGCCGAGAGCGACGGGCCGGGACTGGGAAGCCGCTTCACCTTTACTATTCCGGCCATTGAAGAGGCCGTAGTCAGGCCCTCGCAGGAACAGGTGCGCAGGTCCCCGGCCAGACGACAGCCGCTAAGCGATGCTACCCGCGTTCTGGTGGTGGATGATGATCCCCAGGCGCTGCGGTACGTTCGCGACGCACTTTCCCAGGCCGGCTATCTGATCAGCGTGACCGGCGACCCGGAGGAGGCCCTCAAGCTGACGGAGCAGGAGCGGCCCCACCTGGCCCTGATGGACCTGATGCTGCCCGGGTCGAGCGGTATCGATCTGATGCAGGACATTCTGGGGATTCGGAACATACCGGTCATCTTCCTTTCAGCCTACGGGCAGGACGATATCGTGGCGCGGGCCTTCGACATGGGGGCTGCCGACTACGTGGTCAAGCCCTTCTCCGCCACGGAGTTGACCGCCAGAATCCGGGCGGCCCTCCGGCGGCACGAGACTGACCGCCTGACCAGGCCCACCGAGCCCTACGTAGTGGAAAGCCTGACGATTCGCTACCCGGAAAGGGAGGTTATGCTGGACGGCAGTGTGGTCGAACTTACCGCCACCGAGTACGACATGCTCTGTGAGCTGTCATTGAACGCCGGTCGGGTATTGACCCACCAGCACCTGTTGCAGCGGGTCTGGGGACCGGAGAACTCGGGTGACGCCGGGCTGGTCAGGACCATTATCAAGAGATTGCGGCGCAAGCTGGGCGACGCCGCGTCGAACCCCACGTACATTTTGACCCAGCCCAACGTCGGTTACCGCCTGGCCAGGAGTCCGGATGCCGAGGAGGAGGAAGAGGCGGAGGAAGGGCAGGATACCTAGCGGCGTCGCAACGCCTTGAAACGGCCCCCGAAGGCTCCGCAGCCACCACCGTACACCGTCAGGCGACCGTCAAGGTGGAGAACAGCCACAAAGAAAAGAACAGTTGTCCAAACAGCATAAACGGAAACATTTTGGCTAGCGGTCCTTCAGAATTGGATAGATGGATACAGTTGCGTTGCCGTCGTTCCAGCGAAGGAAGTTGTCGCCTTCCAATTGAGGGCTGGCGCTAATTGCCTGGTTGCCAGTCGGCTATTTCGGTGAAGAATTCTGCGCACCTGGCCTCTTCCCAGGCTGTTTGAAGGCCAAGCTCAACGAATATCAGGGTGTCGGCCCGGAGAATCGCCGTACACACCTCTCCCTTGGAAATCTGGACCGGCTGCGGTTGGGCGTTGGCCTGGGCCGCCTGACCGGCGCTCCCCTCCCAGGGAGGGTTTCCCAGCGCCGACCACACAAGGAAAAGAGCCAGCAGCACAATCGCCACTACTGAAATGACCAGGGAGAGTCTTACTTCGTTGGCAGTCGACATATTCATTAACCTGATAGTCCTTACAATACTCCATTGTCCATGACGCACAGGTGTAATTGGACACCCAAATGTGTGTCAATCCAGTGTAATTTGGAAATTGGTGAGGAAATTGGAGGGGCTGGAACGGGGAATATTCGCAGAGGACGGCTATGCAAGTGATTTCAGGAGAGGAAGGGCGAAGTGTTCAAACGCCCCTTTTCGCCGTTCCCGCGCCGGCGGTAACTTCGATTCCGGGGCCACGAAGTTCTCGCCGGGGCGGAAATAGCGGGGGAAAATGACGGCATGCCCGGGTCAGCCCGGACCGAAGCCGGGAGCCCCTGCATCCGGGTTATCGGCACAACTATGGGCCGGGTCAGTTGCTCCCCTTCCAACGGCTCCAGCCGTAGGAGGCGGCCAGCAGCACGGCCCCGGTCAGGGCGAGCCACAGGCCGGAGTTGCCGAATCCCTGCAGAAACTGCTCCATGTTTGCCCGCACCCTTTCGTCGGAGCCAAGAAAGCCCACGCTCTCGGCGGCCAGGCCGGGCAGGCCGGCCCGGACCAGCCAGCCCAGGACGAAGGCGGCTAACCCTACGAAAAGCAGGGTGTACCCGGGCCAGCGCAGGCACGACGCCAGGCGGGGCGCATACATCAGCCCCATCAGCACGGCCGCAACGACCACCGTGTAAAAAAAGACCGAACGGGTCTGTTCCAGGCCGTCACGAATGTCCTCCAGGTCGCTGCGTATTGTGGACTCGTACCCCAGGTCAAGGTCATCGGCGATTTCCGGCAGCAGACTGTCCTGCCCGGCCTCGTTCCGGTCCATGTCGTTCAGGACGGTGGGCCGGACTGGACGAAATCAAGAACCGAGGCCGATTCCGACGTAATCCCGTCCTGGGGCATGGGGATAGTGTACGTCAGCACCGCCTCGTCCTCTACGATTTCAATGCCCTGCACGAAGTTGCGGATGAGAGCCTTCCGCTCCGGGAAAGTCCCTTCCTGGAACAATGCGCGGAAGTCCGCCACGTAGCCCTTGACCTCCTTGCTGGTGGGCAACTCCGCCCGCCGCTGCTCCAACTGGGACTCGGCCTCCTCCCGCGCCGCCGTAAGCTGGTCCTGGCGGCTCTTCAGGGCCAGGATGCGGGGCGACAGGACTTCCAGGGGCAACTGCTTCGTCTCCAATGCCTGGTAGAGGTTCTCCAGCCTGCTGTCCACGTCGGATAGCTCGCTGTTGATGGCGGTGAGCCTGCCGTTGACCTCACCGGCGATGTTGTCGATCTCCTCGGCCACCAACGTCACCAGCTCGGTGATGGTCTCCTCGGTGAGAATCCGCTCCCTGACCTTTTCGATTACCAGGTCTTCAACTTTCCCCGCGTTCAGGTAGCGTCCGTTGCTGCACGCTCCCGCTCCCTCCCGGAACAGGCTGGCGCAGACGTAGTAGGCGAACTGGCCGCTCTTGGCTCCCTGGGCGGAGTAGGGCTTGCCGCACACCCCGCAACGCAAGATCCCGCTCAGCAGGTACTGGCTGCCGACGCGACCGGGACTCTGCTTCGCCGGCGCCCTCTCGTGCAACCCCTGCTGCACGGCGTCGAAGGTCTCCCTGGACACCAGGGCGGGCCAGGCGTTTTCCACCCTCACCGGCTCACCCGCCTTCTCGTCCTTGCTTTTAACGCCCCAGACTGCGGTTCCCGTGTAGGCCTCGTTGGTCAGCAGGTAGTGGACCACGTTCTTCTGCCAGCGCCGTCCCTTGTGGGTGATGCCCCGGCCGTTCAGCTCCTTGCAGATTTCCATCAGACCGTTGCCCCGGCGCGAACTCTCGAATATCTCCTTCACTATCGGAGCCGCCACCGGGTCAACCTCCAGGGTGGGCCGGTCCTTCACCCCGTCGCTGACCTTGATGCGGGTGTAGCCGAAGGGAGCCTTGGACCCCAGGAAGAAACCACGGGAGGCGGCTTCGCGCATCCCCCGCACGACCTCTGTGGCAAGATTTTCTGAGTAGAACTCGTCCACCGACTCGATGATGGCCTCCATCAGCTTGCCGGTGGGGGTGTCGTCGGCGTGCTCGGTGATGGAAACCACGCGGATGCCCTTGCGCCGCAGCATGGACTTGAAGGCAACGGCGTGTTCCCGCTTGCGGGTGAATCTCGAAAACTTCCAGACCAGAATCACCTCAAATGGCGCGGTGGCCTTGCTCCGTTCGTCGATCATCTTGCGGAACTGGGGACGGTCGGCGATTCTGCCGCTTTCGGCCTCGTCCACGTACTCGCGGGCGACGGAGTAGCCGTTGGCCTTGGCGTAGTCCCTGAGCGCCCGCATCTGCGCTGCGACCGACAGGTCCACGTCCTGGCGGTCGCTGGAGACCCGGGCGTACAGGGCCGCCGGGGTCAGAGGTTGGAACTGCTGTTTCTTCATATGTGCTCCTTTCTTGCCTTGTTGACACTTACCCAGTCTTACCAAATATCATCGGACATATTGCCGACCATTGTCAATGAGAAAGTGTCAGTGGTCGGTGAGTCTCGGCGCCAGGTCCAAGGGGTCGGGGAACTGTAAGCCAAACTTGGCTGCCTTCAACACGACTTTCCGAGCAAGGTATTTCGTTCTCATGCCAGCTCATCCCGGCGTGGCTTCAAGGTCGCGTGTATTCTTGATCCAGAGATTAAGAGCCTGGGAAATCTGTCGCAAGTTACCGCAGAGGATGTCTACTGTTTCGCCTCGCTCCATTGACAGGTTCTTTCGACCCTCAACGCTGTAGAGGCGCCATTCTCTCCCGTTGGTCAAGACTGCCACTCCTTCTTTCATGGATGGCTTCGCCCGGACGTATCTCTGCAATTGGGTTAATCCACGGTCAAGGTCAGCACCTACCCTCTTGGCTTCGATGATGATTTCGGGCACAGCGTTGCCGCTGCCGATGTCGGTTAACTCCCTTTCACGAAACAGTGCATAATCAACGCGCCGTCCTCCGAATGGCCTGGGATATTCGGGGTGACACTCTTTGGGGTCGCTCGTGTCCCATCCTAGCGCCCTGATAATTGGGTTGATGATGGCGTAACGAGTTTGGTCCTCCCTCCAAGAGTTCTCTCCTGGCCAATAGGTTTCTGCAACTTGCTCCCACTCCTGTATCACTCGTCGAGCATCTCGGATAGCCTTTTCGACTGCCCTAACGGTCATTCAGCATATCTCCTTTGTGTACGAAGTGCCGCACTTTACGAGTGCCTACGCCTCCCCTAAAGGAATCTACGATAGACTCGCCTTAACACAGAACGAGCCTATCCCAGTGCTGACAGGAACCGAGGAGCGTTGACTATGCTGACACCCCGGTATACCCCGATAGGCAGCAGATGGCGGCGGTCTCCCGTCACCAGATAGTCGGCGTTGACGGCCACGGCGCTTTCCAATACGCGGTTGTCGGGGTGGTCGCCCTCGATGACTTCGGCCAGACGCGGAGGTTCAACGATGGTGGCCGCGTTCTGAAGGGCGCTTACCGCCCGTATCGCTCGTTCCTGGTCCCAGCCGAATTTCCGCGTCAGCACCCCCGAGATCTCGCCCAGGATGAACCAGGACAGGAACAGCTCAAACCTTCCCCGCAGAGCTAACTCCAGCACCATCCGCTCGTTGCCGGGGAAGTTGAGGCCGGAGACGATCACGTTGGTGTCCAGGACTACCCTCACGGCTGGGGCTGACCCGCCTCGTTCCGGTACTCATCCACCAGCCCGGCCACGTCCTCGGGGCCGATGCCCCGCTCCCTGGCCCTCTCCTCGCCATACCGCAGCAGTTGCCGCCACTCGCACTCCTCAATGTAGCGCACCACGGCGTCCCGCAGGAACTCGCTGCGGGACCGGCCCTGTCCCTGCATGGCCTGGTCCAGCCGCTCCGCCATTTCCGGCGGCAGCGAGAAGGTGATGGTCTTGGTTGTTCTTGGCATTTCTCTTCCTTGTTATCGGGTCTTACTTAAATACTGCCCCGGTCGTGTAAGCTTGTCAACCGTTTGGATCTCTGGATATGGACCACGGTTAGACTTGGTCTAATGTGATTGTATGAGTTTCACACTCTGAACTACATAGGGTCCTTGGCGACCTTCCCACGACTTCGCAGGAAGTCGTTTGAGAGAAATAGAGTTGAGAAGGGGTGTTCCTCCCTATTTTCTCCCGGCGAGCTTCTCCCGCTGGACCCTTGGCGAGGCTCACGGGTAGAGTGATTAACCGTGTGCGACCGCTTCTATCGAACCAAATCAATGACTGCACTTGCCAGCGTCTCCGCACCACATTAGACTGAAACTCATACTTTGCCGAACATGTGCACCACGTCCGGAGGATCCGATGAATGATCTGGTATTAGATGGATTCGTTAAAGGCTTTGCGGCCTCTCGTGGATTGTCCGAGTTGCCGGAATACGAACAATTCGAGGCTTTTGCTACTTCGACGATCCTGCGACGGTATCACCAAGCCGACATTACAGAAATAGAGGAGGATGTACTGGTAGGGGGTGGTGGAGATGGAGGATTGGATGCTATCACCATTCTCGTCAATGGACGCCCGACAAGGACTCAGGAGGACGTTGAGTTCTTCGTAGATAGGCTGGGTCGTTTAGACGTAGAGTTCGTCTTTGTCCAAGCTAAGACCTCGGCCACCTTCAACGCGGGGGAAATCGGTACCTCGATTTTTGGAGTTCGTGAGTTTTTCGCGGCAGTTTCCAACTCAAACCCAAGCATAGTATTCAAGGAGGAAATTCTTCAACTGATAGAACTTACGCGGTACCTTTACGGTCAGATTGGAAAGATGCAGAGAGATCCGCGGTGCTATTTCTATTACGTAACCACGGGCCAATGGACTGATGCACCGGAGCCCCGAGCCCGCCTGACCGACGGAGAACATCAGCTTCGGCAATTGAACATATTTTCATCTGTCCACCTTGCCCCAATCGACGCTGACGTCCTTAAAGCTGACCGACGCCTCCTTGACCGTAGAGTTGCCAAGACCATAGAGTTCGGGAAGAATGCCGCTTTCCCCACCATAAATGGTGTTGACGAAGCGTATATCGGATTGTTGCCTGGAAACGAGTTTGTGAAATTGGTTTCGACCGACGAAGGCGATTTAAATCGGGAGTTATTTTACGACAATGTACGAGACTTCCAGGGACATAACCCGGTCAATCGTGAAATAGGCAGCACTATATCTGATGAACAGCACCGGAATACTTTTCCACTCCTTAACAATGGCATTACGATCATTGCTGGGGATATGAGGCGTACTGGTGATGTCTTTCAGATCCGAGACTTTCAAATCGTCAACGGATGCCAAACAACTCATATTTTGTTTCAGCATAAAGAATCCGTTGGTCCGGATATATTCATACCCGTCAAAATCGTGGCCACGCGAGACAGCCAGGTCGTCAATGAAGTGATTAAGGCAACCAACCGCCAAACGGCAGTCCTTCCGGAAGCCTTAGAGTCACTGACTCCATTCCATAAGGAGCTTGAGGATTTTTATCTCACCAGGGAAACGACACGCGCGTCTGCGGAGCGCATTTATTACGAGCGTCGTTCTAAGCAATATGTACTTGACAACGTTCATCCCACAAATATTGTTACCTTGCCAAGGCAAATCCAATCATTCATTGGGATGTTCCTTGACGAACCTCACAGTCATCCCCGCTACTACGGAGAATTGCTGAAAGCATACGAGGGACGTATCTTTGCCATGCATCACCGTCCCGAGCCATATTACGCCAGTGGCGTGGCACTATTGGCCGTTGAAAAATGGTTTAATCAAGTTTCGTTCTCGCGGGAACTAAGGCCGTACAAGTATCACTTACTGATGCTGTTGAAAATGATCATCGGAGGGCTTAATCAGCCCGCATTAACCAGCAATCGAATGGCGGGCTACGCTTTGAAGGTGGTCGATACTCTCCGCGACGCATTCACGGGACCCCAACAAATGGCATACGCTACAGATTTGTTAAAGACATCTCTTGAGCAGTTCAATTCTCAACGCGGTTCAAGGTCCTATGCTGACCAGAGAAATCCACCTCACCGGCTCAGAGCCTTTACAGAACAACTGATAAGTGATTGGCGGGCCGGTGCGCACGTAGAAGGAACAGTTGAAGAATCGGGGCTACCGGCGGTAGGGTCGTCCGGTAGGGGGCGCTTGAAGTTCTTCGACGATGTTAAGAGATACGGCTTCATCGAGATAGATAACGGTGGCGACCTATTTGTGCATGAAAGCGGAATGGCAGAGGTTCCACATCATTTGAGAGTCCGGGATATGGAGGTTGAATACACGATAGTCGATGATCCCCGGCTTCCTGGTAGGGTGAAAGCTGACAACGTGCGGTTGACAAAATAGGTACAAAGACTGTCTCTTGGATTCAGTCGCACAATGTATTTCCGCTTTGTTGTAGAAGCGATTGTTACATTGCGCTTGGCTTTGTTCCTTAACACCTGCCCCTATCACGTTCTTTGACTGCTAATGCACCTGTTCACCGGTCGGTTCGTTACCGGAGCAGGGTGCAACGGCCACGTCGGACCTGCGGTGCCGATGTTTGCGACGTCTTCAATTTGCTCACCGGCCTGGCGTGGCGTTGGCGCTACAGGCCAAGTTGCTGTCAATTCGCCTAACCTCTCCCGGCCCATGTTGAGCGCCGTATCGTCGTTCCAGGGGGCCTAGCCCTTCACCGGCGGACGTTGTTCAGCATCACGTACACCCTGTGCCGCCCGCCGCGCTGCTCCCGTCTTACTGCCACGTCCCCGGCGGCGATACGCCGGTTCAGAGTGGACAACGACAAGCTCAATGCCTGGCAAGCCCCGACCTTGGTCAACGGTCTCATCGCCTAGCCTCTAATCATGTCTCATTTACGGGTCACTCCTTATGTGGCATTCGTGTCAGCCACTCTTCCGCTTTCTTGGGCGGGGCCGGCGTTTCCGCCCCGAAAGCCCTGATTTCTGCAACAAAATACAGTCAGGAGGGCTTTTGGGGTCAGACAGGGTTAAGACGGGGGAATACCTCTGTAATTCACGTTTGTGTGTGGCCTCCCTACAGGAAACCCCGGGAGCCGCTTTATTGAAAAAGTTGCACATTGACCAGTCGCCGCAATGGCAGCCTCTCCCACGGCTTCGGGACGAGCGGCAGCCCCGGGCCAGCCAGGATGCCGTGTTGGGCGATGGTCTCCAAGTTGGAACTGTCGAATGGGGCGCGGTCGACGTAGCTGGCGGCGTCCACGATGCTGTCGCCGTTCTCCTCGGTCTCGAAGTGGATCAATGCTCTTGGCGATTCTCCCGCATTTCTGGGTCATTGCTGCCTAAAATTGACAACATGGCCCGGCTACGCCGGTAACCACCTGTTCGCCCTCTTGACGTGGGCAACTCACTACTCTTCGGGAGCGGCGGGGCCGTCGAAAAGTCCGCATATAAGATTTCTGTCCGTCTGCCTCACGTCGTGAAGGAAGCCCATAACTCCGCCGGAGCAAACACACATGTCTAGACCCCCTCCGGCACCCGCCAAGCCCCGAGGCGCAGGATGGCCCTTGCACCTGACTAGACCCCTGAGGATGCCCACCCAGAAGTAATCCCGCCCTTGTTTCTGCTTAGACCCCTCGGCCCCGACCTTCTCCCAATGGCCTCCGATTATAGCCAGTAAATCATAAGCTTGTTTCCCCACGCAATAGCCTATATTGAGAGGCTGTCAAACTAACCGCGGACGCATGTTGACAAGCTATCAAAAGCTACTTTCTAATATTGGGAAATAAATAGGAGGGCGGGAGCGGCGCTCACCCCACAGCTTCACCACTCCCGCGATGCTTGCAACTCCCATCTCGGCCTTAGGAGTTCGCTGTGATACGGCGACGAAGATTGGAGCTACACCAAAAAAACAATGACAGCCGAGTCTGTGTCAATGATTAAGGAGGATCTGCTAGTTGCCTTTGGGTGCCGCCTGTCCGCTATTAAGTCGGTGATATGGACGAAAATGGTGATGCTATGGGTTATTGGAGCTAGTGACGTCACGGGATTGTGGCAGTTGGGGCTGAAGTCTCTACTTGGTTAGCCAGATGGGGTATGCTGCCGCCTTGTCCACACGTATGAAATACCCCGTGCCAGGATAACTACTATACCGAGAGCCGTCATCCCAGCCACCGTTGGGCCCAGTAATGGGCCGGGTTTGCCTGTGGTATCAGCCTGTAACCAATAGTAACTCGCGCCAAGTACACACAGTGCCGCGAGGACTTCGCCCAAGAAGTGGGTTATATCGTCCGGTCTGCTGTCTTTCTTGGGGAACAGGGTAGTAAAAAGCATTCCCGCGGAGAGTAAGGCCAATGTCGGAGCCTTTGCGGTCCATTCGGGGAGGGGCCCCTTCCCTGGTTCTCTGACAACCCCTAGAGTATCGGGAGTAGTCACGAAGACGAACACACCAAAGGAGGCAAACACGAGAAGCAAGATGGCCTTCCAAAACCACCACGTTAGAAGCCGCTTTGCAGCCAGAGGTAACCGCTTTCTAACGGCTGTCCACACCTATCATTGCTCCTAAGACCATGCCGAAGCCAAAACCCACCATGCTTCCTATTGGCAGGGGCAACGGTGGTATGAGCCACGCCACGCCAAACCCTATAAGACCGAAGCCAAAGGCCCCGATAGCGGCTCCGACTAAGAGTGTATCTATTCGCATTGCTTCCACCGGAGGGCTTTAGGACTACCGGGGCATCCGCGAAAGGATTGATTGCGGGTAGACCTTAACCGTTACATACAATCAGACTATGCACGGGTGTTCCATTTGTCAAGCAGACCGCAAGACCCGGGGGTTACATGCCCACAAAACCTACCAAAAACCAACAAAACACGAGAGGTCGAGGGAGCACAAGGAGCTGTGACGTTTCGCTTTGCTACTTAACTGGCTGGCCGAATCGGGGATAGTGTGGCGAAGATTGAGGACAGCCTAACACACCCCATATTCAATGCTCATAGGTTAGGGCACCAACCAACTTCGATCGGAATTGTTACCATGAAAGTGTATGTTTATACTCAGAGTTACTTCAAATTGCGGGGAAGGCGGCCAGTGGTGTGAGAGCCTGCCGCCAACCCCCAGAGGTGCTGTATGCCAAGGGAAACACGCCGCCCGGAGCCTACCAGCTTGAACGCCCTCACAGACACACCGCACATCCAGGAAATCATAGAACATTTGCTCTCGTCAACCGGCAACATCAATAGCGCTTTGGGCGAGGTCAGGGAAATGGTGCAGGAGTGTCAATCGCCACGAGCATTAGGGCAGTGATCGCCACAACCATTAGGCCACCCTGGGCATGGGTGAGTTAGACTTTTATCAGGCAATAACGCTGGATTGGCTGACTTTGGAGTGCCAGAGGAGTACGATGGATAAAAGAGATAACGCATTGGAGGGGAGCCATCTAACATGAACCATCGACAATTAACCGTGTGCGCCATAGCTCTATTTGCGGATGGCTATTCGCGTGACCAAATAGCCGAAGCATTGAATCTTGAATCTGAGGAGGCTCAGAAGTTCATAGAGGCTGGAGCTAACGCTCAGGCAGCAGGAGAAATGGGGTTCATGGACCAGCACATGCAACCTTGGTCTCGGGCTGCTGAAGACTCTGAGATCACCTAGGTCGTTATTGTCATGAGTACCAGAAGTTACATGAGGTGTTGAGTCAAATTGCGGGAGAATCTGGAAAACTCTACCGCAATCAGGCCCTTTTGTATTTCAGGAGGGGCCACGTTTTGCGCAGGATTACGCTTTTTCCAACTCCGTTGACACTTCTGTTGGCACCTGCTGTATTCTCTTGTTATCAGTCAAATAAGAAACGGACGAGCTAGCGGCATCGGTGTCACTCCACCGCTAGTTTATTGGCTTCGGAGATGGAGCATCCGAGGGGACGCCTGACCCAGAGCAGGTATACCCTTTTGTATGTCAACTGAGCAGCAGCAGGCGTAAGCGAATATAATATGTGCCACGAGGGTAAAAGACCACAATGCTAGATTATTAGTTGCCGAGACCCCAGATTTTCCTTTGTAGCGGCCCCTGTACCGCAGAACCCATTGTTATTCCTGTTCCGGAATGTGCCTGACGTATTGCAGGACTTTTCCCCCATCCTGCTCAATCGGTGCGGCGAGTATGTCGTATACACAAACAATTGGATTCTGGGGCACCAAGTGAAAGCCCGGACCTAGGTCGTTGCTAGCACCCAGTTTCTCACATTCTTCAAGTTGCGAGCCCCACATGTAGCGAGACGGCACTAATTGGATTGTGTGACCTTTTGTTACTGTGATGCAACCATCTCCCCCCGAAGTGCCCACTACGAACCCTCTTGATCGTCCTATGGGTCCGTAACCTTCGTGGTGACCATAATGTTCAAAGCTCATTCCTGTTGTTGTGTCTGTAACCCAGCCTAGTTCTCCAGTGTCGAGGTCCACGTCGAGACCCTCAACCAGTAGGCCGTCAGCGGTTGCTCTACCTATCCAACCCGAATCAGACCTGAGGTCGAGGAACGCACCCGATTTGCAGGCGTTCTTAAACCTCGAAGATAGAGTTAGTGTGGCCGTCGAGGTGGGACTGGGGGGTGGCGTGGGCGTAGGTTCGGGCGTGGGGGTTGCCGTGGGTATGGGCATACTGGTACGAGTGGCGGTTGGCAGTGGCGCCGATAACCGCGGCGAAGGCATGGCAGGCGGGGGAAATTCTTCATGTAAGGGTATTCCGGTGGGTTCAGCAAGTATGGTTGCGGTGGGGACAATGTCCGTTGGCTCAGTGGCGGGCCCAGAAGTTGGTCCGGCATCCGGCGTGACGGTAGGCCCCGCGGTTGGTTCGGAAGTGCAGGCTGCCAGCAGAACGGCTAGAGCAACAGTCATTAAAAGGAAGGGTAATACTGCGGGAATTTTCATTGCCTGCCTCGGCTGATGGAATGAATCAGCGCCCGAAATCAGAAAATGTAAAGCGTTTTTCGTCAGCCCAATCCAGTTGCCAGTACAACGAAAAAGCCCCGGAGATTGGCGTCTTCGGCGCTCCCGGGGACGCCTAAGCCAGTGCGGGCAGTCCGTGGAGTCCTACTCGGTTAAGAAAGTGAAGAACGCAATAAAAAACAGGATCAGAGACGCGGCGGAATAGAACCCGACCGACCACCATATCTCTCTTAACCAGGGCCTTTCCGCCTCGGATTCCCCCGCTAGTCCGTTGACGTGCCGATAGAGACCAAACTGAAAGGCCACACCCACGATCAACAGGGCGTAAGTGACCCAGGGAGCCCATATTGGATGCCATTCGACTATGTCGGTGAGCAGGAATATCAGGGCGTCCAGATCGGACCCTCCCGTCCACCAAATCCCGCTCAGGACTCAGGCAGCGGGGAGGATGAAGGTCGCCAGAATCCGCACCGTCCAGCCTTTCCGAGCCATGGATTGTCCGCCTGCTGCCAAAACATCGTTTGTTGCGTTCTAAGACCTTGACCCAAACCATACCAGCAAGCCGCAAATTCATGCCACGACCTGATATAGTGGGGGGACTTGCTGCCATTCCAGAAAGGTCCCTTCGATGAGGGCCGCAGAGGAGGCTAGACCGGTAAAATTAACCCGGACCAACGTCATTTGGATTTTCCCTCGGCCCAGAGGTTGTAATCATGAGCCATCACCTGCTCAGAACTCCAGCAGGTTATCTCCCCCTATTATACCGGGTCTCCGCTACTTTAATTTTGCCTGCCGTTGTGGTCGTGCCGGTAACTCTAACCTGCGGATCCGAGTGGATGGACTGCTTGGCCTTCCTGTTCAGTCTCACGGGGGTAGGATCCTGGGTGGTCTACTCCCTATGGCTAGTCGGCGTGGTCTTTCAATATGGACTTTGGCGCTACAAGAGGGGACCAGGGAGGGGTAGGGAATTGGGGGAACTTGGCTGGTCAATCGGCTTCTACTTCATGATGGCCCTGGTCGTGTTCTTCTCGGTAGCGTTGCTTTCAATGGGCGAATGAATGGCTCCAAGACACCGGGGATAACTAAGATTCCCAAGTGCCAGAATGTTAATCCACTTGCAGGGACTGCCCGATGCGCTGGTTGCCCGGCCAGGTGAGTGCCTGGCGCATGAGGCCGAATATGAAGATGGTGGCTATTGCCTCGTAGAATTCACTAAAGTGCCAGATGGTTTTCAGTGGGCCGGTTAGACTGGACCCAAACATAGTCGCTAGCATGGCGAAAATAACCCAGTTGAGCAGGGAGAGAAACCCGCCGAGACTGTTTCGCAATGCATATTCCATCGTTCTCCTTGGGCTCGCGATGCAAAGCCAGCCCCAGAAAATGAACGCCCGAACCCGTGCCCCCTAGCGCGCGGGGCACGGAATCTTTTCCCACTCCCCGCCAAGGACCCGCCCGCGTAAGCCCTCGCAGATTGCCAGCACCAGAGCCGGGCCGTCCTCGTCCCGGACGATCCGGCGAAAGCGCGCGGGTCTGCCCAAAGAGTCAGTTTTGGCCGCAACGAAGAAATATTGTGATAACCCGACCTGGATGAGAGTCACCGTTGCGGGCCGGGTTTGCCATATCATCGGACCTCCCGGGCGTTCCTGTTTTACCAGAGGCATAACCCGCCCGTGAGTCTCATGCCCAGGGAAACGGCTCCATATGCACTGTTAGGCATCCATCGTTCACGGATCCCTGGGTGTGCTGGCTGCTGTGCCGGTTGATCTGGCAGCCCAGGTAGGCGCCCGAACTGTCGTTGGACTGGTCCCGTTGGAGACGAGGCTATGAAGCCCGGGTCCGCCGCTGCCGCTGCCAGCGCCGTCTCCGGCACTCTAGCCATTATCTGCGGCTGTAATACTGAGACCAATTACCTTGGCTCATTCGGGTTGACGTGGCAGTCGGTGCTGCCGTCCATTCCCCAACACCGAGTCTCAAGAGGCGACCTGGTACCGTGGCGAGTACTTCCTCTCATTGAGCACGGATACCATGATGGAGGCGAGTCCCAGCATCAACGCGCAGGCCGCGGTAGGCAGGAGGTGAGAGCCGGTAAACAGGATTGCCAGAGAGACCATACTGGGAGCAATGACGCCGCCAATCGAATGGAACAATATTGCAATGCCCCATAGCGTTCCCAGCGCACGCAGTCCGTAAATGTCGGCAAGCAGCACCAATGCGATGAACATGCCGCCCGTGCCGCACAGGCCGGTCAGGACAGCGAACACCCAGAGGCCGGTCGGGGTCTGCACTGCCATCAACACCAGGAAAGCGATGCTCTGGGCAAGGAACATCGCCCCCAGGACTTTCTTGCGGGTGAACCGGTCGGACAGCCAACCTCCCGCCAGCACGCTTATCACTCCCAGCGTTGTAATTACCGAAGAGAAGATGCTTCCCAAGACTATGGGACCGCCCACGGAATCGACTGCGAAGAATAGAAGGAATCCGGCGGCATTGGCGGCAAATCCGCCAACGACAAAGGTGGGCAAGAGTACCCAGATAGGCGGGGAGCGGAACGCACACCGCCAGCTTTCAACCTCGAACCGGCCACAGGTGGGCACAGGAGCGGTTCCCAGCATTGAGGTTTCCACCGGTGATTCCGGATCGCCGTCGGCCTTTAGACCCATTTCCGAGGGCCAGTTGCGCAGGAACTTGAGCCCGAAGGGCAGGGCCAGGAACAGCAAGACGGCGCCAAGCACGATCCAGGCTGCTCTCCACCCGTAGGCAACCACGTCATAGGTCGCAATCGAGACCAAAACAGCGCTGCCCAAGGTGGGGCCAGCCAACAACAGGGCAAGCACCAATGTCCTCCGCCTCAGGAACCAGCGCGCCGCCAGCGGCCCCAAGACACCGAACGTGGCGCCGCTGGCAGCGAAAATCACCACGGCATACAGGAAGGCCGCGACAACAAACCGGTCGGCCAAAGTTAGACCGAGAGTGGCGACGCCGGCCACCGCGATGCTGATAAGTATGACCTTGCGGGAATTGAACCTGTCGAACATGTAGCCGAGAATCGGCTGGCTGAATCCACCCAGCAGCACACCGATGAGGCGTGTGTGGTTGATGATGTCAGGGCCCATCTGGAGGAAGTCGGTAAAGAAACCTCGGAAGAGCGAGAAAATGTCGCTCACGCTCAAAACGGCAGTTGAAATGATCATGGAGGCTGCGACGACGAACCAACCGTAGTAGACCCTGGAACGGCGGGGCACAGCCGGTTGCGAGCCGGATTCAGGTTGGGGCCACTCCTCTTGGTTGTCCATATGAATTCCCACACCCTCTGGTATTACAACGACGCTTTACCAAAAGCTGCCTTTCCGCCGTCAATTCCCCACGGTCCCGACTCCAATGGCAGCTTGATATCGTGCCGAGTATTTGCTTTCGTTGATTGCGAATACCATGATGGAGGCGAGGACAAGCATCAAGGCGCCGACCGCCATAGGCGGGACGTAGGAGCCGGTAAAGTCCCACGCCAGCCCGATCAAAACGGGGCCACTGACCCTGCCAATCGCATGGAACAGGAATGCAAATCCCCAAAGTGTCGCCAGCGCGCGCAGTCCGTATATGTCGGCGATCAAGGATAATGCGATGACCATCCAGGCTGTCCCGGACAGACCGGCCAGGACGGCGAACAGCCAGACGCCGGCCGGGGTCTGCACTGCGGTCAACACCAGAAGAGCGATGCCCTGCGCAAGGAGTGCCGCTCCCAGGACTTTCTTGCGGGGGAACCGGTCGGCCAGCCACCCAGCCGCCAGTGCGCCAATCGCTCCGAGCACTGCCATCACCGGTTGAACGATCCATATATCGGCAAGGTCGATGCCCACCGATTCAACGGCGAATGTCGAAAACATTGACAATGTGGAGGCAGGGGAAATGGCGAATCCGGCTATGGCAAAGGCCGGCAACAGTGCATAGACGGGCGGAGAGCGAAATGCCCGCCACCAGCGATCCACCTCGAACCGGCCGCGTTGGCCTACGGGAGCGCTTCCCCGCATCGACGCTTCCACCGGCGATTCCGGGTCTCCGTCGGCCTTGAGTCCCATCTCCGAGGGCCAGTTGCGCAGAAACACCAGACCCAGGGGCAGGGCTGGGAACAGCAGGACGCAGCCCAGCACAATCCAGGCTTCCCTCCACCCGTAAAAGGCCAGGAGAAGGCTCGCCGTCGGGGTGAAGACAATGCTCCCCACGGTCGGAGCAGACAGCAACAGGGCCAGCACCAATGTCCTGCGCTTCAGGAACCAGCGCGCCGCCAGCGGCCCCAGGATGCCGAAGGAGGCGCCGCCCGACGCAGTGGAAAACACCAAGCTGAACAGAACGATCAGGTGCCAGTATTGAGACGTCCAATTCAGGCCGACGGAGGCGAGACCTGCCACCGCGACGCTGACCAGGATGACTCTCCGGGAATTGTACCTGTCGGACAGGTGACCGATAATGGGCTGCGTGAGTCCATTCGTCAGCACGGCAATGGCGAATGCGCCAGCGAGATAGGACCTGCTCAATCCAAATTCCCAGGACAAGGGAAGCACCAAGACCGAGAAACTGTCGCTCACGCCCGTTGCGGCAGCCAGGATGATCATGGAGGCTGCAACAACGAGCCAACCGTGGTATATCCTTGTGCCTCCCTTGCTGCGCTCGTTCACTTCTCTGATCCCTCCGTCTCGCCGGTGCCGGCCCGGAGGGAACGCCGCTGCATCCGCTCCCTGGCGCGCCACTCCCGCTCCTCCATGTAGAGACGGATGGCCTCCCGGAGCAGCTCACTCACGGTGCGTTCCTCCTCCCTGGCCACCTGGCGCAGATGCTGGGCCTGCTGCGGGGGCAGCGAGAAAGTGACGGTCTCGGTGTTTCTGGATATTCCAGGTGCCATGATACCTCCTTGCGCCAGCCATTATCACACGCTGTCTTACTATCCGTCACCCGGCAACCGCCCTCCGGCCCACTGCCGGCGGCGCATGGCGTTGGGGTCCGCCGGGTCCATGACCTGCAACATTTCGTTCATTTCGACCTGTTGCACGCAGACACCGCAGGTGTGGGGAATTCCCTTTTGGGAACTGTAAGAAACCGCGGGAACGGCCCGGTTGACTCCGTTGGACAGGGTGCCCGGCATCCTGCCCCTATCGGATGGACTCCGTGGCAGGGCGGCTGTCGCTGGCAATCGTACCTGGATTGCGTGCCTGGCGGGTGGCGCTGGGGATATTCCAGGTGACAGCCTGACGTGTCGGCTCTGCAACACATTGCACCGGCGGGGGCGTAACGGGAGTTGATGGCGGCAAGCTGCGGCAAAATTGTCCAATCCTGTCCGTTGGAAAGCCCCTACAGGAAAGGTCCGGCACGGCGGAGTTGTATTTAGGGAACCGGGTACAATGACCACAGCGGCATCCGGTCCAGCGAGTGGGGCGGCGGCAGTATCCACGCCTCGCCCAGGATTCCGTGCTCCGCCAGTGCCTCGGCGTTGGCGGTGATCACGTCCAGCCCTTCAGTGCCGTCGGCCACGTCCAGGAAGGCGGCCTCGCTCTGTGGAGTCTCGAACACGAACAGCACCCCGGGCAGGCGTCCCCCGTGGTCGCGCCGGGCCCAGCCGCTCCGGAAGTAGCGCTGGTAGGACGCCAGGCGCAGGGGAATGCGCCGGGGAGTGGTGGCCCGGCGCTCGAACTCCAGCAGGAAGGGGCGCCACCGGCCCCGGTACTCCAGGGTGAAGGAGGCGTCGGGATGGATCGCGTAGCTGGTCCGGCCCCAGCGATAGCCGATGCTGGCGCGGTGGGTGGGCAGCAGGTCGAAGAGGTCGTGGTTCGGGGAGCGGGACACTTCGGAAGAGAGCGCTGCGGCGAATCCGGTTACGCCATCGTGGTGGCGCGGCTGGGAGGCCAGGGCGCGCAGGGCGGTGCCAGCGTAGGCTAGGGGGTTGTTGATGCTGGGTTGGGCGGTCCAGCGGTCCAGGGTGAGACCCACGGCGGCCCGGTCCCGGCGGGCCGGGCAGGTCAACCCCCGGTCGGTGAGCATGAGCCGGGATTCGTTCTCCTGCGCCAGGTCGTGTTCCCGGAGGACACGGAGCACCTGGTTGACCCGGCGGACGGTGACGCCGCCCATCAGCCCGGCCAGTTGCTCCCGGCTGCACCGGGGCCAGGCGGCCAGCAGGTCCAGCGCGTCCTTCTCGGCGCGGGTCAGTTGCACTGATAGCGCCGGCGCCAGCTGCTGGGCCGGTTCCGGCATGGACGCCTGCACGTCGTCGGGGTAGAGCGCGTCGGCGTCGGGCCCGGGGTCGTCGCGCCGCGACTGGTGGGACGATTCCAGCAACCCCTCCGCCCACGGCAGGATGGACGCCAGGTTGATCTCGGGCGTGATCAGCACGGGCGGGTCCTGGCCCAGCCAGCCTGCCGCACTGCTGCCAGACCACGCCGGCCTGGTCTCTGGCCAGCAGCTCTCCCTCGGTCGGTGGCTGCAAAATCCTGGCCGGCTGCTACGACTCCCGGCGGGTGCGGGAATCCAGTGGCTGAGGTGGTCCTTTGGGGTACGGTCTCAATGCAAGGTCTTGTGACGGTTTCGTCCCTTTCAGTTCAATCGCGTGATACGGTCCTGCGGGCCGGGGGAAACCACGCCTGCGCTGGCGAAATACGCAGCCAGGGCATCAATATCGATCATTCCTCCCGTCCTCTCCGTGCCCTCGGTCAGGACGCTGAAGCCGCTGCCGCCGTCGGCCAGGTAGCTGTTGACGGTCACCCGGTACCGGGCGTCCGGATCCACCTTCACTCCGTCAATGGAAATGCCGGACGCGTCGACCCTGTCTCCCGGCGGTTTTGCCGCGTCCCAGGTGTAGACGAATCCTTGCGATACCTGGAGCACGTTTCGGGATTCCACATCGGCGCCGCCGAACTGCTGCTCCAGCAGGGCGTCGACCTGCGACCCGGTGAGTGACATGGTCACCAGGCTGTTGCCGAACGGCTGCACGGCGAAGGCTTCCGCGTAGGTCAGTTCGCCGTTGGCCTCATCGCCCGAAGACGCGAAGCGCATGTCGGCGCGTATGCCGCCGGAGTTCGTGAAGGCCACCACCGCGCCGCCCGAGTCCGCCCCGCTGGTCGCTGCCAATTGGGCGTCCGCGATGACGTCGCCCAGGGGCGACTCGCCCGCCTCGTTCTGCTTCCGGACAATGTCGGCAGTCAGTGAGCCAATTACCGCGTTGGCCCTGGGAGCCGCCATCGCCTGGTACTTGTCGATAAGTTCAGTGAGCGCAGGCTCCGGCGTCACGCCATCCTGCGAATTGGGGCGGTTCTCGATCTCCCTCACCCGCAGATCCCCGGACCGCCGGTCGAGAGTTGCGTCGATGACGGTGAACAGACGCCCCCGGGTATCCGCCATGGTCACCCATAGGCCATCCACCTGGCAAACGAACTCGTCGTTGGTGTGCCCGGCGACAACTAGGTCCACTGCGCCGTCAAGACGCCGGGCCACATCCGCGACGGGCCCGGAGAGGCCGGAGCCGCAGTCGCTCCAGCCGCCGTCGGACCACCCACCCTCGTGCAGCAGGACTACGATGGCCTCGATCCCCATTTCCCGCAGTTCCGGCACCAGCGCGTTGACCGTTTCCGCCTCGTCCAGGAAGGTCAGCCCGGCCACACTGCTGCGGGCCACAATGGCGCCCGTTCCCTCCAGCGTGATGCCGATGAACGCAACCCCTATTCCCTGGAAATCCCGGACGGCGTAGGACGGGAAGACCGTCTCGCCCGTGGCGTTGTCGATGACATTGGCGGCAATGAACTGAAAGTCCGCCCCGCCGAAGGGCGGGCCGTCCAGGTCTCCGTCAACGGGGTGCGGCCCGCCCGCTTGCATGCGCCGCAGCTCCGCCGACCCTTCGTCGAACTCGTGGTTGCCCACGCTGTTGATGTCCAGGCCCATCAGATTCATGGCCTCGATGGTGGGTTCGTCGTGAAACAACGCCGAAATCAGCGGTGAGGCGCCAATGAGGTCTCCCGCCGAAACCAGGATGGAATTCTCGGCCTCGGCTCTGGCCGACGCAATGTTCGCCGCCAGGTAGTCGGCCCGACCCACGCCGCCGAAGGAGTCCGATGATGTGGCGATGTGGCCGTGCAGGTCGTTGATGGCCAGGATGCGGAGCTGCACATCGCCGCTCTGTTCCTCAGCCGTGGGCAGGGGCGTCGGTTCGTCGGCAGTTGGCAGCGCAGCTGGCCGTTCGTTCTCGGCATCCTCAACTATGGGAAGCGGCGCGGAGACCGGGGTTGGCTCCTGAACTGCGGTCGTCGCCGTCGCCGTCCCAACCGCAGGAACCGGCGTAGTTTCCCCAGTAGTTTCCTCAGAAGAACATCCGGTGATCAACATTGCTATTGTCAGCAGCGGCAAAAGCACCCGCGGCAAGAGTTTATTGCCCATCTCAGCGCTCTCCATCTGACACTATCTTTAGCCGGCATTGGAATCGCGACGCCCAAACTTTGGTAGTGTATGAGGACTTTACCCGCATAGCCCTGTCTGTGAAAAATTGCATGGCTATCTCCGCAATGGGGCTTTGCAATCGTCCCGGCCCGTCGGGGCGGCGTTCCGGCCACTGCCTGTGTTCACACCGCTACCCGATCAACCACCAGGCCGCCAGGATGGTAACCGCCAGCAGGGCCGCAGCGACGTAGGCCCTCCGCCTCATCCGTATCCTGAGTTTCGTCATCAGGCTCTATACAGTGTCATTTCGAGCTCGGTAATTGTCGGGCTGTCAATCTTCACCCACATCTACACTGGCCTTAACATAGATTCCATCTTATTTCTTGCGCCAAACCACAGGCGCAATGCCCCCGCCGCACGGTTGGAACCCGTAGGCGCCTCTCGTGGTTACGTCCGGCCTCGGCTTCGGATTGGTACGGAAGCTGGAAACGTCATTAGGGGTGGCCAATTTCTCAAACTACCTGCTCCCCTTCAACATCCGGCGTCAACCAGACCCGTGAGTCGCCTGTCTCAACCCACACTATCACAGGAGAATCATGCCCACCAGCAACGGCTTCTATTCCGCCAGAATCCCAACAAACTGGCCGGAATTGACCCGACCCCTTCCCGGTCGGTTAAATGGCTCCGTTACAGCTATTTGGGGCTCCGGCGCATCGAACCCACGGAGGCGGTGAACGTCGGCGATGCCTTGCCGGTTCGATGCTGGAGCGGGTAGCCGTAGCAAGTGCCTCATCCTCATACCAAGGGGGCCTCCTTCGTGCGCCTGTTCCTGTACTTTCCCTTCCTCGTCGTTCTTCTCGGCTGTTCCACCCCGGCGCCGACGCCGGAAATTCCAGCGACGGAAACTGCCGTGCCCGCGGCAACTTCGATCACCTCGGCCACTTCAATGCCAACCGCTGTCTCCATACCGACTCCATCACCTACGTCGAGACCTGCCCCCACCCTGACGCCGACGGCGGAACCCACGGCCACGCCCATTGCCGCACCCACCCAGGCCCACGACCCGACCCCTTCCCCCACTCCCCTGCCAAACGTCCCATCGGCGTTGGCTGCCACTCCCGCGCCAAAGACCACGCCTGTTGCTTGTTCCGAGCCAACGGCGGAATCCCATTGGTCTAGCCTGGATTTCTGGTCTGATGCGGATGTGCCGGCCGTGGCAGCCGCTTTGGCCTGCGGCGCTGATATCGAGGCCAGGGGCGAACACGGATGGACTCCGTTGCATATGGCAATTCATGTCAGCCAAGACCCGGCGGTCGCCTTGGCCTTGCTGGACGCCGGGGCCGATATCGACGCCAGGGATGATTACCAATCGACCCCGCTCCACGCGGCGGCCTTCAATTACTGGGGCGACATGCCTATCTTTCAGGCTTTGCTGGACGCCGGAGCTAACACCGAAGCCAGGAACAGTGATGGGCAGACCCCGATTCACCTTGCCCTACAGTACAACGACAACCTGGCATCCGTTCAGGCTCTGCTGGGCGCAGGAGCGGGAATCGAGGTCAGTGACGAACTGGGGTGGACCCCGCTGCACCTGGCGGCCATTTTCAATGAAGACCCATCCTTCGCCCAGACCCTGCTGGACGCCGGCGCAGATTTTGAGGCCGGTGACGTTTTTGGAAACACCTCGCTGCATAATGCCATCGAGTACAACGACAACCTGGAAGTCATGCAGGCCTTGCTGGACGCCGGGGCAGACATTGAGGCCAGGAACAATGAAGGATGGACTCCGCTGCACACAGCGGCCTGGCACCAAAATGATTCGGCCCTTTCTGCTTTGCTGGAGGCCGGCGCGGATGCCAACGCCAGAAACAATGATGAGAGCACTCCGTTGGGTCTGGCCAGAGTGATGGGCAGCGAGTGGGCTATCGCAGTGCTGCGGGAGTCTGGAGCCCGTTAGTTGACCTGGGCCTGCTTATCTGGTTCGCCTTGGCCTTGCGTCGCCAACGTTCCGGTCCGGGCGGGATATGTTTGATTCAGGGAGAAGGCGGCCTTGATGGTTGCCCCTGCGGTGTTACCTGAAGCCACCTGAAACGGATCGCTACCGCGTCATCCTCGACGTGGCTCCCTATGAAGAGGCCGAGGACGCCCCTCGGCTCAATCCCTTGGTGAACGAACCGGTCATCACGGGTCAAACCTGGCGCGTAAACCGTTGCATCCCCCGCCGGCGCTCTCGACCAGGCGCCGGGTCCCAACCCTGACGGGTTCCCATTCCACCGCAAAGTCACCAGTCCGGGGGCCTGGCTGGGCCGGATTAGATGTCATACCCGTGTACAGGGATTCTTGAGACTTCCCTTTCGGGAACTTTTCGGCCACTTTTGAACTCAAAACACATGGAACTAATCGGGCCGATTCACCCCTTTTGCGAGCGATTTCGGGTGAGGCCCGGTCCCGGAATATCCGGGGAGATTTCCCTTTTGGGAAGCGAGTGCCAAGCACGGTCCCGGCAAGCCGTGCGGTGCGGTGCTGCCAGTGAACGCCGCCGCCCCTTCCTCGATGACGCGCTGGAGGCGGCTGCGGGCGGTGTTTCCGGTGGCTGCCGATGACGGGACGCGGGTCTCATCCCCACGATAGCGGCATCGGCGTCGGTTACCCCGTCCTCCCCGGCCAGGGCCTCATCAACGGGACCTGCAGTTGCAGCTGCGATGGTGCGGAACCTTCGAGTGGCGGCGCCCTGCCGGTCCGCTCCGCATTCCCAGGCCGAATCAGCCCCCGGACCTGTTCAGGGCCGGCATTGATGTCATACCCGTGTACAGGGATTGGCACGAGTTGCATAAATACAAGTGGCGGCCTTCCTGAACCTGAATGGGCGGTAAAGCGGGGCCGGGAGCCGGGTTCGCGAACGATCATGGGTAAGGTCCGGTTCCGGTCCCAGTTGCATTTCTGCAAGTCGGCACCCAGTGTCAGCCTGGCACGTCTCGGGGCGCCATTGCGACACAAAGGTCTGCGCAGCGCCAGCCATGGACCGATGACGGCGGACATCCCGGACGATTGAGATGGCGCGATTGTCCTGTGGCTCAAGCGGGGAACAGTCGTTCAGGCGGGCGCCGGCGTCCGCCCTTATGGGGAGAGGGATCTGGACAGGCCGGTGTAGTGTCATACCCGTGTACAGGGATTGAGAGTTGATGGCGGACTGTCCAATTCTGTCCCGTTGAACCTGAAATCGGGGAAAATCACCCCCTATTGGACGGGTGCAGCAAGCACTTGGGTTCCAGGGCAGCTTCCACCGTCCCTGGACAGCGCCACGTTCAGAATCGGACAGTTGTCCAGCGGTCGGGGCAGGTGATTGTGGACAGTGGCACGTAGGAAATCGGACAGTCTGTCCAGCGGGTGGAAGTATGGTGGACTGGCAGTCTTCACATTCAGCGTCCGGTGCAACCGCTCCAACCCTCCGTTCTGCTCTGGATGTCCCTGCTCTATCCGCTCCGGCACTATCCTCTATTTTACCTACCATACAGCCAGTTTACTCAGCCCGCCCAGTCCCACGCTGGCGCAGGGAGGCCCGTTGTCGCTGCGGATCTTTGAGGCAGTCAGTACCCTCGGAATACCCCCAGGCTCCGGCATATTCCGGCCCCTCGGGTGCTTCTCAACCCCTGGCACTCCTTCAGGGTGGCAAGAATGGGCGTCTTCCAGGGTCAATGGATACACCACCTCCCTGTGTCCCGCCCTGTACTGTCCCTCGAAATCCACGCACCACACCTGGGCCGGCCCCTGGCACAGGGTAAAGAAGTCTCTCCACTCCGGGGTCCTGCGCACCCGCCGACGCTCCCCAAGAGAAGGGGAATATCGAAAGGTCCTGATTCCTTGTAATTGTTCATACTGGGGATGGCGGCTCGCATGATTGGCCTGTCAAAACGGCTACCACTGGAATTACGGAAAAAGCATGTTGCCCACGTTCCCTACATCCCGCCAGGCACCCCCGCAGTCTGGCCGGCGTATCCGGTGTCGTTGATGTGGGCCGGATCAATCCACATGTGCATGAACTTGAGGAAGGAGCCGCTGGGACTCGGAAAGTGGACGTAGCCCCGCACCTCGGGCCAGAAGGCCACCGCTTCCAGCTCCCAGTAAATGGGGAAGGAACTGTATTGCTTCATCGTGGCCAACTCAATCTCGTGAGCCAGTGCCAGCCGCTTGGCCGGGTCAAGTTCGATCCGGGCCTGGTCGAGCAACGCTACAATATCAGGAGTGCAGAGTTCCGGGTTCAGCTCCTTGCCGTAGGAGTCGCAGGCCAGGTACCGGGCTACGCCGGCGTTAGGATCATCGGCGCGAAGCCGGCGATCTGTAATGATAATATCTTCGTCAGGTTCGCCGCATGGAGGACAAGGTACCCAAGGCGGCTCGGGGTCGCGGGTCTTGATACCAAGCTGCCCCAGTTGTTCCTTGATGAAGACCGAGCTAAAGGGCCCATTTCGGTCCTTCACAGCAAGAGCGTAGCTCACGTTAAAATCGAAACCTTCCTGCATGAGGATGTCCCATGCTTCAGCCCGAATAGAAACCATGTCGTCAAATTCACACCATCCGGGTACCGAGCAAAGCCGTTCCCGGGGTAACTCCCAGGGGCTTCCGGTAGAGTAGCCAAAGCCTCCGAATACTCCATAACCGTCGGAAAGCCTCTTGACCGCTTCCTGTCGGTCTATAGCCATGACTATGGCCTGGCGTACCCCCATGTTGTCAAAAGGCGCCTTTCGAGAATTGAACTCCAGCCGAAAGCTGTGTCGGCTGGGACGGATAACAGTCACGATCTGATCGTGGTCAACGTAAGGCCCGTACTGTTCCCAATTGTCGATGTAATAGTAGGAGGTTTGGCCTTGTCCCCTGCTGACAGGGTACTGAACGAAGTTGTCGACCCAATGCCAATCGGTCTGGTGCGCCAGCATAGCGGCCTGCTGCGTGTCTTCGTCCGGAATTCCGTGGATGACCAACTCATCCACGTAGGGCAGTTCCGGGATGAAGTAGTCGTGGTTCCTTTCAAATCGCTGTTCGTCTATGCCCACGCTCTGATCTTCAGCCCACTTGAAGGGGCCAATGCCCACGTTGACATCCGTAAACATTGCGTACTCGAGGTCACCCCTGGTCATCGCGTTTACGTCCCCCTGCACAAACCATGCCTTGTTGAAGACCAGCGCCCCAGGATTGGAGAAGGCATGCAAGGGGATTGCGGTAGGGCCGTCGAACTTGACCTCCAGTGTCAGGTCGTCAAGACAGGTCATTTCCTCTAGAATCACGTGGGCCAAGTCGCCCTTCATTCTGCTACGTGTGAGGCCGTTTCCGGTAATCATGGTCTCGAAGGTGAATCTGGCATCCTCACAGAGGAAGGGTTCCCCATTGTGCCAGGTAGCGTCCTCCCGGAAATAGAAGGTTACGCCGTCCTGCCCCTCGTGAAGCTCCCAGCCTTCGGCCAGGTCGGGAAGCACCGGCGCGCCGGGGTCGTAGGGGTTTTCCATCACCAGGGTGGCACCGGTGGGAGCCCTGTACCGTAGAGTGGCGCCAGTGAAGGCACCCCACACGTTGGCGTGTTCCAGGGGGTCTTCGTAGCCAATGCGGAGGGTGCCACCGTAAACCGGCTGTCCGTAAAACTCCGTTGGAGCATCAGTTTCATACCAGGGGAAGGGGTCAAGGGGGAGATACCCATCATGCGGCTGCGGTGTCGGCGTGGGGGTCGCAGTGTGCTCGGCCGTGGCAGTGGGCGCAGCAGTGGGTACCGGGGTCGGCGCCGCGGTGGGATACGATGTGGGAACCGGGGTTGCGGTGCCCTCGGCGTTACAGGCGACAACGGCCAGGAGCAATAGCGCAACGGCCGGCCCCCGGAGCAGTCGCAGGGCATGCCTCAATCTCTGTTTCATCCATTGGCGGGGCATGGATTGCCTCCTGACCTAGCTTTTCCTGGCGAAGGAAGAACCACTCAAGGTGGAATGCAGATAGCAAAGTAGTTGCCGACAGGCAACCCTTGCTATCCATGAATCTGTAAGAGGGTCAAAATTGCTCCTGCGCCTATTATACCGAATCGGAATGCGCTTGCTGGAGGGGAGCATAACTGGGGTTGGCGCAGGATGGGAGGGTTCGCGGGACGCTCCCGGCGCCGGTGCGGTGGATGCAGAACCGGTC
This sequence comes from Dehalococcoidia bacterium, assembly GCA_034422655.1. Classification (GTDB taxonomy): domain Bacteria; phylum Chloroflexota; class Dehalococcoidia; order Lucifugimonadales; family UBA3495; genus Bin22. Next base: position 3,512 of record DAOUJN010000020.1, on the reverse strand, counting down.
GTGGATTATTCCGGCGGATGGTCTCCGACGGGGATCCCGCGGGTCCTACCTCGGGGCAAGGGATTTTCCGACTGCGGCTGGTGTCTCACCTCAAAGTTGGAGATGGGAGCGTGCCCCTTACCCTCGAAGGCGCGGGGCGCGCTTCGCTGGGCACCCTTTCACCCAGGTGGGCGTCCCTGCCCCGATGGCTGGAGCAGCAGGTGGCTGGGGCTGGAACCGGAACGGCCATTCGGAGCGTGCTGCTTGGCAGTAAGCACTTTGTCCCATCCGGCCTGATTGTTCGCCTTTGCACCTTTTCAAGGTCGACTGTCCGGGTGATACTGGATGTGTTGTCGGGCTTTTTCCAGTGTTTCCAGCCCAGAAACCTGGAGGGTCCATCCCCGACCCGGACCGTTGACTTGGGATCGAGCCCTGCTCTCCCGGAGGCGTTCCATCAAGGGATAAGCGCCCGCCCGCTGAGTGATGCGGAACCGGGGTCGAGCAATGCTCCTCCGGCGACCGGTTCGATGCGGTGCACCAGGACACCGGTATTCTCACCATTGCCCAGGAGGTGGCAGACGGGGACTGGAACCAGGCCATGAACCACGGCTCCTATATCCCCACTTGCAGAGCGGCGGAACCGCTTCGCCGCCTTCCGCCACATTGCGATTGGAACGGCAATTCCGAACAGCTTGCCTCCTCACGACTGCGGCCAGTTGGATAGTACTGTTTCGCCGCCTCGTTGACGGGGCAAAGGCCAGCGACGGAAACAGTTTCGTCCTCCGGCGCCGTGCTCACCAAGCAGCCCCGACGCTGGCAATAAGCCAGGGCCGGGCTGCGTCTACTCTTCGCCCTGCGTCCGGTGAGCCTGCCGCTCCAGGTGGGCACGGGCGATGATCCTGGCCAGGATGCGCAGCCCCGTCTGCATTGTCTCCTTCTGTGCGTCGGTGTGCTGCGGGGATGTTCCCCTGGGGGTCTTCGTCTTTCTGCCGGCGATTCCGGGTCTCCGGTTGCTCGATTTCCGGCTGCTCCCGGAGGGACGCTCCGGCCTGTTTCTTCCGGTGTCGTTTCGCATATCCTCTCGTTGTGCTTGTGTGATGGGGTATCCGTGTCGTGCCAGTGTTCGAGTTCCAGGATCATTTCGTTCACCTCGTATCGGTTTGGGTCATCGGCGTCTTCGGCGCCGACGCCGCAACAGAGTGTGGCCAACGGGACGGCGGCGGGAAACTACCTGTGGGCGTTATCAACCCTGATAACCCCTACGGGTCCTGCGGCATCCGGCTTTTTTCCGCTGTGGCGGGGGTGTACAGGAGTTTGGGTTTGGTAGCGAAGTTCTCATATGGGTCGTTCCAAAGCTGGAACAGGGCGAAATCGTCCCTCTACCGGGCGTAACCAGTGAACGCTTCGAGTTAAGGGCGGGTTCCAGTCTGAAAGCCGAAAACGCAATTGACGTGGGGGTGCATGACGGGCCGTCAACCGGCCTCCGGATGGGAGAAACTCCCCGAAATGGCCTGCGATGTGCCTGTGCGTTACGCGCTGGATGAGGCCGGTCAGGGTCCGGTGCGCGTTCGTGGGCAATGGGTGCAACCTCTTGGCCTGGAGACCTCCGTGGCTGGCTGTTCTGGCCGTGCAACTGGCGAACGCTGATATTGGTACCGTCCCGGCGCCCGTGATAGCTGAGGTCGGTGTTGCGGTTCATCATCTCGTACCTCCTCGAATCGGGTTGGGATTCGCCCTCCAGCGATTTACACCAGGGAGTGTGAATAACCCAGGCCCTCGGCGTAACCGCCCGTGGGGGCGTACATATGAGGGGGCCTACAGGCCCCTGTGTTGGAGCCCCCTTTCCCGATGCCTTTGGGGTGTACAGGGATTTCACGCCAGCGACATTTTTGCCGGTCGGGTATTTTCGTAGCTGTTTCGTAGCTGAATGGGCGGGAAATCCCCCTCTACCGGACCCAGGGAATGAACACCTTGACTTGCGGGTATTTTCCGGACCGGAGTGGCATAGTCCGTAGGTGGGAGCGACATTTTTGCCGCTGGGCCAAGTGCTCCGGAGCGGCATCGCTCCCGTTGGAAATCGACAATTTTGTCGGTCGGCGCGGGGGAGGCGTGATGACGGCGACGGGGCGCGAGCTGCTGCCGCTGGGCCGCCGGATCGGGCCGAGTTTGGAGTGTCAGGGTCAAGCCGTTCGCCTCTCCATGGTCTTGGTGGCCGGCGCGGTCGCCTGCGCCGCCCGATAGTGTGAACCACGAACGCGCCGGAAAAGACCTCTCGCAGGGGGCCGCACCGGTGCGGGGTCTCCCAGGGCCTCTTTTTCCCGGCCCCGCTTTCGCATCATTGGGGGTGTACAGGGATTCTGGTCTTGTCGGGATGAGGGGAAATGCGTCCGTCCCAAGCTGAAACAGGCGAAAAACCTGTGGAAATGGCCGCCGGGCTGTGAACACTTTGGCGCAACCCCCTGTTCCGGCGTGGGTGTGCAAGAGCCGTAGCTGAAACGTGCATTTTGTACAGTGGAAATCCGGCTCTGACGTGCAAAGGCCCAAGCTGAAACGAACATTTTGTAACCTGTGGTGGGATGATGGCGACCTGGTCGCCGGGATGGGATGCAGGCTCAGTTTCCGGTTGAAGCGGTTCACTTCCCTGCGGTCTGTTTCGTCGGCGCCTTAGCCAGCGCCGCCCGCCACCGGACAGTGTGAACCAGCCGGACCCACCGCATAACCTCCCGCAGGGACCCGCATCAGTGCGGGGGCGCGCAGGGCCTCACGCCGGAGACCTGCTGCGGGATGTCTCCGGGGTGTACAGGGAAAGGACGCCGGTTGCAGAAGTGCAAGTCGGGCCAGTTCGTAGCTGAAATCAGGGGAAATCGGCCCTCTACAGGAGTTTTTCTGTTAACAGTTTTCGTAAGTCCCCGTTCCAACATCGGGTTGCAGTGGCCGTAGTTGAAACGTGCATTTCTGCAACTGGCCGGACGGGTCAAAAGTTGCATCGGCCCCGTTGAAAAGTTGCATTTCTGCAACTGGACTCAGACGAAGCGCCGGGGCTGAACGCCAGGCAGCCGGGCATGGAGAGGAGCCGCAGGACCGAGGACCAGCACCGCCTGCGGCTGGTGGCAGTCCTGGACGACCTGGTGGAGAGAATGCGGTGAGCATGTCAACGGCGGGCCTGGACGTGGGACAAGGGACCCTGACGGCCAGCCCGGAGAGCGAAAGCCAGACCCGGCGGATGCCGGTGGCGCTGGAGGATACCAAGGGCAAACTGACCAGACGGGAGATGCCGCACCGACTGCGGTGGGCGTCGAGCCTGGTCATGTGGCGAAGGTGGCGGCAACGGGCGGAGGGCGGTTTCCCGTTGGCTTTCGTAAGTTCCCATTGAAAAATAGTTAACACTTTCCCGTGGGGGGCTCGGAGGGGCTATGCAACGGGCCTGGAGTGCGAGACAATAAAATGGTTTTCAGGCTTTTCCAGTGTTTCCCGCCATAGAAACCTGGGGGCGTCTCCCTTGAGCCCGGGTATGACCTGACGGATGATTCGCT